>CAKPOF010000001.1 GCA_934169725.1 uncultured Clostridia bacterium
AGTTGATTACTCTAGGACGTTTTTTCTAATTAAAAGTATAACAATAAAAATGTGTAATATCAAGAGTTTTATAAAAGAATTTAATTTAATTTTTAAATTTTTTTGAACAAATTTTAATTTATAATTCAAATTCAATATATATTATTTTTTCCATACCTTGGTGTCGCAATCTAATAATTAAAAATTAACAGTAGATTGCTCCAATCGCACTCACTAACGTTCGTTTGGTCGCTTACGCGGTATTTCAAAAATAATATATATTGGATTTTTATAATTTAGTTTTATATAAAATAATATTTAAATTTAAAAATTTGTATCTGAAAATTTCTTAGAGTAATCAACTAAAAGAAAAAACACAGAAATAAATTACGACAATATATTGACTTAATACTTGTGAGAATATAAAATACAAGTATAGAAAAAAATTAGTTGTAAATACTAATACTAGGATAATGAATTATCAAATAGAAAGAATTGGAGGGAACAAAAGATGGCAAAAAAGAAAAGTAGCAAAACGAAAGAAAAACTGAAAGGAAGGAATGGTATAACATTAATTGCACTAGTTATAACCATCATAGTACTTTTGATACTAGCAGGAGTAACGATAGCAAGCATAACAGGAGAAAATGGAATATTAAGTAAAGCAACAAATGCAAGAGATAATAATACCAAAGCATCCGCAGAGGAAAGAGTAAAAACAGAAGTGTTAGGAAGTTATGGTAGTGATGGAAAATTAAGCTTAGATGACTTAAATAATAATTTAAAAAATGTAGATGGTTTAAAATATAATGGAAATACAATAACAGAGAGTAATAAAATAGAAAGCTTACCAGCAACAGTAAATGTGGATGGATATGATGTAGTAATAACTGAGCAAGGAAATGTAGAAAAACCAAAAACATTAGAAGATGCAAAAACTGATGATATGTTAACAAAAACCGATGATACACCAATAACAGTTGATAATAAAACAGTAAAAATCCCAGCAGGATTTAAAGTAGCAGATGATAGTGGAAACACAATAGATGAAGGAATAGTAATAGAAGATAGTGAAAAGAACCAATTTGTATGGGTACCAGTAAGTAAAGAAAATTTTGCAACAGAATTTGTAAGAAGAGAAGGATATTATGATGGTGGAAATTTAGAGAATGTGATTAGCGACTGTGGAGAAGCAAATGCTAAAGGTGAAAATAAAAAATTTACTGAAACAGAAACAACCCAAAAAGAAGCTATAAAAATGTATGCAAGCGTAAAAAGAAATGAAGGATTTTATATAGCAAGATATGAAGCTGGAAATGACGGTAATGGAAATGTGGTATTAAAAAAAGGAGCAGATGTATATAATGATATACCATGGTCTGCAAATGGAAGGAACATGCAAGAAACTACAGGAACAACAGGAGGAGCAGTAGAACTATCAAGAAATTTTGCAAATGCAAAGAATTATAAAACAGTAACAAGTACATTAATATATGGAGTGCAGTGGGATGCTGTAATGAAATGGATGGAAAACGTAAGTAATCCAAATGTAGAAGGAAAAACATATATACAAGATAGTACAGGAATGGGATGGTATGATAATAATCCAGAAGATAACCCACATAAAACAGGAACAGATATAGGAGAAGAAAATAAAGGTTCAAATCAAGTGAAAAAAATATATGACCTTGCTGGAAATGTATACGAATGGACGATGGAATCTTACAGCACCCCCTATCGAGTTGCTAGGGGAGGCCTTTACTACTTTGCAGGCTCTAGCTATCCGGCTTCTTGTCGTTCCTATGCCAACCTTCCTTGCGACAGAGGTTCAACCTTTGGTTTTCGCCCCACTTTATTCTTGAATAACTGAATGGAGAGTTTAAAGTTAAGTGTGTAAAATCAAAAATATATAATTAAAATTTGAATTAAGCTATATACATATTATATACCATATATAGATGTATATAGTTTTATTCTTTATAAACCAAATTTGTTTAGTTTTTAATATTACTTACATTACCTTCGACATAAAATTTTAAAATTCTATCTCCATATAATTCTATAATTTGATTTTGAACATTGCCCCAATTACGAGTTCCTTTTGACTACGTTTTTTCTAAATCCTTAATTCGAAGATATAAAACTTTTAATAATGCTTCCACACTAATTATTTCTTTAGCTTTTTTCTTATCAAGAATTGAATAAATATTCCTAACAATATGTACAATGCATCTTTGTGTTGTAGCTTGAGGAAATACTTTTTCTATTGCTTCAGATAAACCTGTTAATCCATCCATAGATACAAATAAAATTTCTTTAACTCCTCTATCTTTAATTTCTTCAAAAATACCTGGCCAATAGGTTCAAATTTACCTTCTCTATTCCTAGGTGGACATATTGTTATTTCTCCATAATCTATTTTTACTTTGATGTATATCCATTTCTTCTATTTTCTGTTTCTACAGCAATAGATTTAATTACAATATAAACAGATATATAGCTTCTTTCTAGTTTTCTTTTTCTAAATTCATTAGTATTGATTTTTCTTACATTCATTTTTTTCTTCTCTTTCCTGCACAAAAAACTGTGCAAAATCATTTCTGATTTTATACAGTTTTTGTAATAAGTACAAACAATACAACAATATAATAAAAATGGAAAGGTAGGAAACACTATGAAAAAGAATAAAGACATAAATATAAATAAAAAATCAAAAGATAAATTACCGGTTTCTGTTTTTGTATGCACTAAGTCAGATGTTAGTGAAAATGAAGATTATAAACAGGTATTCACTGAAATTATTTCAGATAGAATAAAAGAAAAATGCAGGTAAAAAATAAGAACAAAAATTCGAAAAATATTGAAAGATGGCTCCAAATATGATATAAATGTAATAAGCAAATTGAAAGTTAAAGATGGAGGAATGATATGCTAAAACAAGAAAATAATATAATAATATATCAAGATGAAGATGGAGTAACAAAGGTCTCTGTAAAATTTAGTGATGAAGATATATGGTTAACACAAAATCAAATTGCAGAAATATATAAAACAACACAGCAAAATATAAGCCTACATATAAATAACATATATAGAGATAATGAATTAGAAAAGAATTCAACTAACAAGGAATTCTTGTTAGTTCAAAATGAAGGAAATAGGAATGTAAAAAGAAACATTGATCATTATAATTTAGATATGATAATTGCATTAGGATATAGAGTACAATCACAAGTTGCAACAAGATTTAGAATATGGGCAACTCAAAGATTACACGAATATATGCAAAAAGGTTTTACTATGGATGATGAAAGATTAAAACAAGGAGGAAATAGATATTTTAGAGAATTATTACAAAGAATTAGAGACATTCGTTCTTCTGAAAGAAACTTTTATCAACAAGTTACAGATATATATGCAACATCAATAGATTATGATCCACGTTCTGATTTGACAAAGAAATTTTTTGCAACGGTACAAAACAAACTTCACTTCGCAGTTCATGAACATACTGCAGCAGAATTGATATATGAAAGAGTAGACAATGAAAAGCCATTTGTAGGAATGACTAATTTTAAAGGTGATTATGTAACAGTTGATGATGTAAAAATTGCTAAAAATTATCTTTCAGAAATTGAATTGCAAAGATTGAATTTGTTAGTCTCCCAATTTTTAGATTTTGCAGAATTTCAAGCTCTAGAGCAACGAACAATGACAATGAAAGATTGGATAAATGAATTAGACAATCAAATTATACAAAATAAAAGAAAAATACTTGAGGGAAAAGGAAAAATATCTCATCAAGAAGCAATAGAAAAGGCAAAAAAAGAATTTGAAATATACAGAGATAGAGAAATGAAACAATTAGAAAGCGATTTTGATAAAATGGTTAAAATGCTAAAGGAGAATAATAAAGATAATTAATATAAATTATGCAAAATATTTTTCAGTTAATTTAACAAAATATTATCAAGAAGTTCTAAAATTTCAAGAAAAGCTTGAATTTTTAGAACTTTTTCTATGTAATAGCAATAATAAATATACTGTGCATAAAATGTTATTGATACATAATATTATGGAGGTATGCAATGAAAAAAGTCAACCAAGAAAAAAGAGTAGTAGTATATTGCAGAGAAAGTAGAGATGATTATGGAGAAAACTATGAAAGGATAGAGACACAAAGAGATTTACTTATAAAGTATTGCAAAACTCATGGATATACCAATATTGTAGATATTATAATGGATGATGACAAAAGTGGAACAGATTTTAGGAGATTTGATGATCTTAGAAAAAGAGCTAAGGCTAAAGAAATAGATGTCATTGTGTTCAAAAATTCTGCAAGACTTGGAAGAAATCAAAAAGAGGCATTAGATTTTGTTGAATATTTGGAAGAGCAAGGAGTAGAAATAATATTTGAAGATGAACAATACAATGAGGAAATGTTTGGTTTGTATGCATGGTTTAATGAAAGAAGAGCAAGAGATGATAGCAAAAATATAAGAAGAAATTTAAGACATAAAATAGAAGAGGGAGATTTACTTGTTAAAGCTATATATGGATATAACAAAGAAGGTAATAATTTAATAATTAATGAACAAACAGCACCAATAGTACAAGAGATTTTTGAATTATATTCTAAAAACTGGGGATATCAAAAAATAGCAACATACTTAAATAAAAAAGGAATACCTACACCATCCCAATCGAGGAATTTTGCAAATGCTAAACAAACAGCTAATTGGAAAGCTCAACATATTGTAAGAATATTAGATGATAGAAGATATATAGGTGATTATGTTGGAGGACATACAGAAAAATTAAGTTTTAAATCAAAGAAAACAAGAGTAAAATCACAAGAAGAATGGATTATAATAGAAAATCATCATGAGCCAATTATAGATAAAGAATTGTTTGAAAAAGTTCAAGAAATTAGGAAGAGAAGAAGAAAAGAAAGTGACAAAATAAATAATGGATTTAAATTTATAGATGTAGAAAACAATTTATATTCAGGTCTTTTATATTGTGGAAGATGTGATAATCCAATGTATAAAAGAAAAGGAAATACAAGTACAAGAAAAAGACATGATAGTTATTTGTGTAAAAAATATAGCATTGAAGGAGTAAGTAAAGAAAATATAAGAAAAAATTATGGTTGCAAACCACACAGAATAAGAATAGAGTATTTAGATCAAATAGTAAATACATATATAGCTAACTTAATAAGTAATTCAGAATTTAAATGTTTTGTAGTAAGCCACATAAATGTAATTAGTACAAATGAAATAACATTCGAAAAAAATTTAAACAAATCAAAACAAAGTTTAAAAAAGCTGGAAAAACAATTTAAACAAGTATATGAAGATAAGTTAAATGATTTAATTCCAGAATTTATTTATAAAGACAAAAAACAAGAATTAGAAAAGAAAATAAAATATGAAAAAGAAAAAATGAAAGAAGTAGAAAGTAAATTAAATACATTAAACAAATTAGATGATAAAGAAGAGGTGATATTTAAAGTAATAGATGACATAAAGAAAAATGGATTGAGAAAAGAGGAACTACCAAGATTATTTGAGAAAATAGTAGTATTTGACAAAGAAGAAATAACTGATGACATAAAAAGAGAATATAAATTAATTGATGAAATGTATAAAGAATTATATGAAAATGGAGGAGTCGTATTTTGCTTGAAATTTATGTATCCACAAACTATCGCAAACAGGAGGTTGTGATATAGGAACAAGACCTATTGATTTGCATTTAAAAGCATTTGAAAAATTAGGAATAAATATTGAGAAAAACTATGGAAAAATAGACTGTAGTTGTGATAAAATAGTCGGGGAAAAAATTGATTTTGATTTCCCAAGTGTAGGAGCAACGGAAAATGCTATATTAGCAAGTTGTTTAGGAAAGGGAACAACAATAATTACAAATGCAGCAAGAGAGCCAGAAATTATTGATTTACAAAACTTTTTAAATAGAATGGGAGCTAAAATAAGGGGAGCTGGTTCAAATAGAATAGAAGTTATTGGTGTAAAGAAATTAAAAGATGTTAGCTATAATATTATGCCAGATAGGATAGAAGCAGGAACTTTTTTATGTATGGCTGGAATGAATCAAGGAAATTTAAGGTTAGAAAATATTAATTATACTCATATTGTTCCAATAGTTGATAAACTAGAACAATGTGGATGTCAAATTAATATTGATAAAAATAATATAGAGCTTAAAGCTCCTAAAAGATTAAAAGCTACTGATATAAAAACAATGCCATATCCAGGATTTCCTACAGATATGCAATCAATATTTACAACAATGTTAACTACAGCAAGAGGAACTTCTGTGGTTGTAGAAAATATATTTGAAAATAGATATAAATATACACAGGAATTAATAAAAATGGGAGCAAAAATAACAATAGAAGGTAGAACAGCTATTGTTAAAGGTGTTAGAAAGTTATATAATGCAAAAGTAAGTGCAACAGACTTAAGAGGTGGAGCAGCTTTAGTAATGGCTGGTTTATCAACAAAAGGAATATCAAAAGTGGAAAATATAGAATATATTTTGAGAGGATATGAAAATTTTGATAAAAAAATACAAAATATCCATGGAAATATTACAAAAGAAGAAGTATAATAGTTATGAATTTTTAATAAAAACAATTTGGTGGCGTGAATTTATTTTGTCATGCCACATAAAAATAATTGATGAAACATAAGAAAAGGAGGTATCAAAGTAAAGTGAGCAAAAGAGCAAGAGAAGATATGAATTTATATCATTTTAATAATGGACAAGAAGAAACAATTGATGATATGATGAAACGAAAAAAAGCAAAAGAGAGAGAAAGAAGAATAGAACAAAAAAAAGCACATACATTAGAGAATGAATTTGACTTTGATACAGAGACAGTTATTGGAATGACCAATAAAAATAGAATAAAAAATGAAGAACAAAAAAGAAAAGAATTTGCAAAAAAACAAAGAAAAAGAAATAAAAAATTAAGAATTATAAAAAATATATTAAAATTTATATTATTTGTAGGACTAATATCAGGAGCAATAGCTTTTGCAACATGTTCACCAATATTTAATATAAGTGAGATTGATGTAATAAATAATAATAAATTATCTTCAGATACAATTATTAGTTTGTCTGAAATTTCAAAAGATGAAAACATTTTTAAATTTCTTTCTTCAAAGGCAGAGGAAAAAATAAAGCAAAATGCTTATGTAGAAAGTGTAAAAATAAAAAGAATTATACCAAATAAAGTTCAAATACAAATAGAAGAAAGGGAGCCAAAATTTTGTATACCAATTTTAGGACAATATGCATATATCAATACACAAGGTTATATATTAGAGATTGCTCAAAATGAGTTGAATTTGCCAGCAATTTATGGGATGAGTACAGCAGAAGAAAATATTGTTGCTGGAAATAGACTAAATGAAGATGATTTGAATTCATTAGAAAATATATTAAAGATAATGAGTGTTATGAAAGATAATGAATTGTATGATAAGGTCACAAATATTGACATTAGTAACAAAAATGATTATAGTATATATATGCAAGAAGAGAAAAAAACTATACATTTAGGTGATACATCAAATTTAAGTAATAAAATGTTGTATATTATAGCAATATTAGATAAAGAAAAAGATGTAGAAGGCGACATATATGCAAATGGTGATTTAAATAAAAATTTCAAAGTATATTTTAGAGAAAAATTAACATAAGAGGTGAGAGAATGACTAATAAAAAAATAATAAGTATAATACTTGGTATAATGTGTTTAGCATTAACACTTGGAATTTGTGTACAAGTTAGAACAATAAAAAATACAGATTCTACAATTAGTCAAAACTATGAAGCAAATAATTTAAGAGATGAAATACTAAAATATAAAGAAAAATATGATAATAAATTTAAAGAATTAGAAGAGACAGAAAAACAATTAGAGACAGAAAGAGAAAATGCCACTAAAAATAATTCAGAATTAGAAGAAGCAGAAAAAAAGATTACAGAAGGAAATAAAATAACAGGAATGACAGAAGTAACAGGTGCAGGTGTTACAATTACATTAAGTGATGGAAAAGGAATATCATCTTCAACTCTTAATCCAAGTCAATTAATTGTTCATGATATAGATGTTTTAAGCGTTGTAAATGAACTAATAAATGCAGGAGCAGAAGCTATTTCTATTAATGGACAAAGATGGGTGTTAAATACAGCTATATCTTGTAGAGGAAACACAATAGATATTAATGGTGAAAGAATAGGTGCACCATTTGTAATAAAAGCAATTGGATTACCTGAATATTTATCTGGACTAGAAAGAGTTGGTGGATATTTGGAATATATGAAACAAGATGGAGTAAATGTAAAACTAGAAAAATCAAACAATATTACAATACCAAAATATTCTGGTGTTATAAAATTTAATTATTTACAAAATTCAAAATAACGTTCATTTGGTTACTTACATGGTATTTTAAAATAATGAATATTGAATTAAAAAATCAAATTAATTAAAAATAAAATAGCCTTTAGGAAGGAATGAATTTGATATGAAAAAAGGAAAAGTAACAATGACTGTTACAATAGGAATTGCATGTTTTGCGTTAGCAACAGTAATGACTATGCAGTTTAAAGTAGTTAATGAAACAGATATAACAGCTATTGAAAATATGCAAGAAGCTGAACTAAAAACAGAATTGGCTAATTGGAAAACTAAGTATGATCAAATAAATACTCAATGTGAAGAAACAGCTAGTAAATTGGATGAATACAAAAATGATGAAAAATCAAATGATGAATCAACCAAATTGGTAAAAGATGAATTAGATCAAACAAATACATTATTAGGTTTAACAGATGTACATGGAGAAGGAATTGTAATTACCTTAAAAAGTGGTAAAGATATTGCTGCAATAAGTTCAGATGATTTAATGTTAATTGTAAATGCATTAAAATTTGCAGGAGCAGAGGCTATTTCAATAAATGACCAAAGAATAATGAATACAACAGATATTGTTAATATAGCAGTTTCAGATGGTACATCATTTATAAAGGTAAATGGACAAAGAATATTAGAACCATATGTTATAAAAGTCATAGGAAATCAATCACATATGGAAAGTGCAGTAATGGGTAATGGAGGTAAAGTTGAGGAATTGCAAACTTTAGGACATACTATTACAATAGAAAAAGATAAAGACATAAAAATAAATAAATATAGTGGTGAAATAGGAACTAAATATATTAACTAAAATAAAAAAGAATTTCGTGAGGGGGAAATATAAAAATGATATTTATTGCAATATTGATAGGCTGTGCATTAGGAGCAATATTAGGAATGAATGCTCCAATGATTTCATATACATATTCAAGTTATTTGGCAATAGCAATTATAGCTGCACTTGATTCTGTTTTTGGAGGAATAGCCTCTGTAATGAAGAAGAATTTTGATTTAAAAATATTTATATCAGGTTTTTTTGGAAATGCAATTTTGGCAATATTATTAACAATATTAGGACAAAAATTGAATGTAGACATATATTTAGCAGCAATTGTTGTTTTTGTTTGGAGAATGTTTTTAAATCTTGGAACAATTAGAAGATATTATGTAGAAAAATGGACAGATGAAATAAAGAAAAAAGCAGAACAAAAAGAAAAAAAGAGTGAAGAAAAGCAAGAAATTAAAGAGTAAAATTTAATTATATAAATAAAAACAAATAAGTGATGAAAAAAGTTTTTTAGTATTACAGCATTGTTGCAAAAATATTACAAAAATATTACAATTACTATTGACTTTTTTTTTAAAATGTAATATATATACACTTAGAAAAAATATACTAATAAATGGAGGAATTAACTTGGCAATCGGTGATATTATTGTAGGTATTGATATTGGTACCAGTAAAGTTTGCACTGTTGTAGGTGAAGTAAACAATTTTGGTCAAATAGAAATCATAAGCAATGCCTCATATAAATGTAGTGGACTAAAAAAATGTAAAATTATAAATGAAGAAGAAATAAGCTTAAGTATAGCCAAAACGATAGAAGATGCTGAAGAAGAAACTAATTTAAAAATAAATTCAGCATATGTAACTATTCCAGGTAAATATGTAACAATAGTACAGAACATGATAACAAAGGAAGCCAAAGATAAATATTCTGGAATATCTGTTAGAGATGTACAAAATGCCATAATGCAAGTTAAGGATATAGAAATACCAGATGGAAAAGCACTTATAGATATAGTCCCTGATAAGATTACATTAGACAATGGAACAGTTGTAACAGATCCGGTAGGAAGCCTAAGCTCAAGTTTTACAATAAGTGCACAAATTATACTTGCTGATAAAGATTATGTAAGACAATTGCATAATATATTTAAAAAAGCAGGATTAGAGATAGATGGAATAGTACCTACAACTTTAGCAGAAAGAAATTTAGTATTAGATAGTAATGAATTGCATGATAATATAATGTTGTTAGATATAGGTGCTGGAAATATCGATATAGGAGTTTTTGAAGCAAGTAGTTTTATATATACAAATTCAATTCCACTAGGTGGAGACAATATAACAAATGATATTGCAGTAGTTTTAAATATATCAGAAGAAGAAGCTGATAAATTAAAAAGGCAATATGGATTAGCATTAAAATCATTTATAGATAATGATAATGATATTATTTTAAATACATCAAAAGATGAAAACAAAAATAGAATTATAAAAAGTTCAGAATTAATAGAAATAATTGAAGCAAGAATTGAAGAAATGTTTTCTATAATAAACAAAGATATTACAAACAATGGAATAAAACATAAAATTAATAATGTTGTATTAACAGGACAAGGAATTGTAAACATAAATAAAAGTGATGTAGCTGGAAAAATAAATTTGAATATTCCAGTAAAAATTTCAACAGGAAGAGCAATTAGTACTGTAAAACCAGCATATAGAACTAGTTATGCACTAGTAAGATATATAGCAGCAAGACCATTTGCAAAAACTGTTTCAAGCAGTATAGATACACAAAATAATGAAAATTTTTTAAAAAATATAATAGAAAAGATAAAAGAATTTTTCTATACATAAGTTGTTAATTTTAAATATATATAAAATGAGGGAGGAAGAAACTAAATGATGGATTACAATGATGATAATAATGTTACAATGATGGATGGAACAGCAACAATAAAAGTTATAGGTGTTGGAGGAGCAGGAAACAATGCTGTAAATAGAATGATAGAAGCAGGAATAAAAGGAGTTGATTTTATTGCTGTAAATACAGATAGACAAGCTCTTCAAACTTCAAAGGCAAATACAAAAATTCAAATAGGGGAAAAAATAACAAGAGGATTAGGAGCAGGAGCAAACCCAGATATAGGAGCACAATCTGCAGAAGAAAGTAAAGGAGAATTAGCAGAAGTATTAAGAGGAGCTGATATGGTATTTGTTACAGCCGGAATGGGTGGTGGAACAGGTACAGGAGCTGCACCAGTTGTAGCACAAGCTGCTAAAGAAATGGGAATATTAACAATAGGTGTTGTTACAAAACCATTTACATTTGAAGGTAAAAAAAGACTTTCACAAGCTGAAAGAGGAATAGAAAGTTTAAAAGGAAAAGTTGATACATTAGTTGTTATTCCAAATGATAAATTATTACAAATAATTGATAGAAAAACATCAATTATAGAAGCATTTAAAATGGCTGACGATGTATTAAGACAAGGTGTACAAGGTATATCTGACTTAATTGCTATACCAGGACTTGTAAACTTAGACTTTGCAGATGTAAAAACAATAATGTTAAATCAAGGTATGGCTCATATGGGTGTAGGAAGAGCTTCAGGAGAAAATAGAGCAGAAGATGCTGCTAAAGAAGCAATTCAAAGTCCATTATTAGAGACATCAATAGAAGGAGCAAAAGGTGTTATTATAAACATTACTGGTGGAGAAGATTTAGGTTTACATGAAGTAAATACAGCTGCAGAATTAGTTCAACGCAGTGTAGATCCAGAAGCTAACATTATATTTGGTACAGTTACAGATCCAAGTATGCAAGATGAAATTCAAATTACTGTTATAGCTACAGGATTTGAAAAACCAGATCAATTATCAAGTATAGGTGTTGATAATATAGTATCAAAAACATGGGAAAAGAAAATTAATTCAATCCCAGCAAGTTCAGAAGTAAGTTCTTCACAAAATGATTTAGATATACCATCTTTCTTAAGAAAAAATAAAAATAAAAATATGTAAAAAAAACTCTATAAACGAAAAGAAATAATCGAAAAATACCGATTATTTCTTTTTTTTTACAATAAGAAAAGACAGCTTTTTTAAAATGTAAGTAGTACAATAATTAAGCAGGTGATTATTTTATGACTATATATATAGATGTAATTTTAATAGAAAATTTATTAATGAACAGTATTATATTATTTGCAACAGGATTAGTTTTAAAAACTAAAATAAGAACAACCAGAATAATAATATCAAGTTTAATAGGTGCTATATATACAATTATTGCATACATTTCTCAACTTAGGATATATTCAAATATATTGTTAAAATTCATATTATCTTTAGTAATTGTGTATATAGCATTTAACCCCAATAATATAAAACAATTATTAAAAGATATTTTGATTTTTTATTTAACATCATTTGTATTTGGGGGAGCAGCATTTGCATTAATATATATTGTAAAGCCACAAGAAATACTAAAAAACAATGGATTAATATTGACCAAAAAATCATTAAGAATAGTATTAATGTCAGCAGTAATATCGTTTTCTATAATAATTATAGCATTTAAAATTGTAAAAAATAAAATAACAGCCAAAGATATGTATTGTGATATTGATGTGGAATTAAACAATAAAAAAATACAAACAAAAGCAATGATAGATACAGGAAATTTTTTAAAAGAACCAATAACCAATACACCTGTAGTAGTAATGGAACATACTCTTTTATATGATAGTATACCAAAAGAAATATTAAATCATATTGAGGAAATTTTAGGAGGTGACTTTAGTAAAATACCAAAAGAAATAAAAGAAGAATATGAATTAAAATTAAGAGTTATACCATTTTCATCATTAGGAAAACAAAATGGAATGTTGTTAGGAATAAAAGCAGATAATATACAAATAAATTATCAAGGAGAAGATAAAGAAAACAACAATATTATTATAGGAATCTATAATAAATCTTTAACAAAAAGAGGAGAATACAGAGCATTAATAGGATTAGCAGGAATAAATTGATGGAAGGAGGAAAAAATTGAAGATTATTGATTTTGTTAAAAATAGTATACATACAATTTGTGCTAAATATATAAATGAAAATGAAGAAATAGAATATTTACCAATTTTTTATATAGCAGGTAGTCAAACATTACCACCACCATTACCTCCAGAAGAAGAGGAAAAATACATAAAAAAATTATCTGAGAATAATAATTTAGAGGCAAGACAAATTTTAGTAGAAAGAAATTTAAGACTAGTTGTGTACATAGCCAAAAAATTTGAAAACACTGGAGTAGGAATAGAGGATTTAATATCAATAGGTACAATAGGTCTTATGAAAGGAGTAAATACATTTAATAATGAAAAAAAGATAAAATTAGCAACATATGCTTCAAGATGTATTGAAAACGAAATTTTAATGCATTTAAGAAAAAGTAATAGAATAAAAGGAGAAATATCAATAGATGAACCATTAAATAAGGATGGAGATGGAAACGAATTGTTACTTTCAGACATATTAGGAACAGAACCAGATGTTACATCAAGAAATTTAGAAGATGAAGTTGATAAAAAGTTACTAAGAGCTGCAGTTTTAAAGTTAAATGAGAGAGAAAAAGAAATAATGGAAATGAGATTTGGTTTTAGAAATGGGAAAGAAAAAACGCAAAAAGAAGTTGCAGATGAATTACGGAATTTCACAGAGTTATATTTCAAGATTAGAGAAAAAAATAATTAATAAGATGAAAAAAGACATCGTAAGTAAGATTGGATAGGTAAATACACTTGAAAATTTACATAAAATGTGATATAAATAAATATGAAACAATAAATATATCCATAACTTAATTAAGGAGGAAAAAAATGAATTACGATTATTTAAAAGTATTTTGGAAAGAAAGAAAGGCTATAAAAGTCTCTCAGAAAAAAATTGCTGATTATTTAGAATGTTCTGATGGAGTAATTTGCCTTAAAGAAAGAGGAGAAAGGGATTTTACAGCTTATGAATTACATCGGATTTATAAAAAATTTGGTATAGAAGCTGGTTTTCTAAAAGTATATCAGGTTATTGATACAGGAAAAATAGAAGAAATATTAGAAAAAAATACTGTTAACCAAATAGTAAGTTTTGGCTTGGATGAATTGACGGGAATAGAAGAAAAAGATTATAAGAAGATAACAGTGTATACACTAGAAAAAATAAAAAAAATAATAGAGTATAAAATTAAATATGAAATGAAAGATGAAGACATAGAATTTATAAAGTTAAAGCCAAATGAAAAAAAGGAGTTAAAAAAGTTAATGGAACTTTATTACAAAAAAGATGGTAACATCAAAAGAGTATTAGAGCTTCTTAAAGTTGCAATACGTCCATAATAATCGTAAAATAGCAAAGATTTTTATTTTTGCTATTTTTTCTTTTTATATACTAGGAAATTTATCATTTCCTAGTACATAAAAATGCTATAATCACTATCGCCTTTGAGATTTTCTCATTTTATATTATTGCGGAATAGAAAACTTTTTTTTGGAAATACTGATAATAAGTATAAAAAAAGGAGGTTTTCTTTTTGCTAAATAAAGTAGAAATTTGTGGAGTAAATACATCAAATTTACCATTACTAACTAGAGAAGAAAAAGAAGAACTTTTTGTGAAAATAAAAGCTGGTAATGAGGAGGCAAGAAAAAAATTTATAAAGGGAAACTTAAGATTAGTATTAAGTGTTATACAAAGGTTTTACGGAAGGGGAGAAAATGTAGATGACCTATTTCAAGTAGGGTGTGTAGGTTTAATAAAAGCAATAGACAATTTTGACTTGAGTCAAAATGTACAATTTAGCACATATGCAGTGCCAATGATTATAGGAGAAGTAAAAAGATATCTAAGAGATAATAATAGCATTAGAGTTAGTAGATCAATAAGAGATTTGGCATATAAAGTTATACAATTTAAAGAAAAATATACAAAAGATAATGGAAAAGAGCCTAATGTAGAAGAAATTGCAAAAGAACTAGAAGTGACCAAAGAAGATGTTGCATTTAGTTTAGATGCTATTCAAGATCCTGTATCATTGCAAGAACCTGTTTATAATGATGGCTCAGAAAGTATATATATTATGGACCAGGTAAAAGATAGTAAAAACACAGATGAAATGTGGGCAGAAAAAATAACAATAAAAGGAGCGATGCAAAAATTATCAGATAAAGAAAGAATGATTATAACAAAAAGATTTTTTGATGGTAGAACACAGATGGAAGTTGCAGATGAAATTGGAATATCACAAGCACAAGTTTCTAGATTGGAAAAAACAGCAATACAACATATAAAAAGATTATATAAATAAAAATAAATATAGAATAAATTGAACAAAATGAAATAATAATTAAATAGATAATAAAAGGAGGAATAATATGCAGGAAAAAGGATTAGATTTTAAACATAAAGAAGTTGTAAATATTAATGATGGAAAAAGATTGGGATATGTTCAAGATGTTTGTGCAGATTTAGAAACAGGAAATATAACACATATAATTGTTCCTGGTTCAGGAAGTAAATTAATGAATTTTTTTAAAACAAATAATGAAATTTCTATTCCATGGAAAAAAGTAAAATGCATAGGAGAAGATTTAATTTTAGTAGATATATAATGATTTATTATATGTCTACTATTGATTTTTTGGACTTTTTAAAGTATAATTTAATAGCAAAAAGAGAGAAAAGAAGGGAAGTTATTTAATGAAAGCAATAGAAATTAGAAATAAATATTTAGAATTTTTTAAGAAGAATGGACATGCAATTATACCATCTGCATCATTAATACCTGAAAATGATCCATCAGTATTATTCACAACAGCTGGAATGCAACCATTAGTACCATACTTATTAGGAGAAAAACATCCAGAAGGTACAAGATTAACAGATTATCAAAAATGTTTAAGAACAAATGATATAGATGAAGTAGGAGATAATAGACATTTGACATATTTTGAAATGTTAGGAAATTGGTCATTAGGAGATTACTTTAAAGAAGAATCTATAAAAATGAGTTTTGAATTTCTAACAAAAGAATTACAAATACCAGTAGAAAAATTATCAGTAACATGTTTTGCTGGTGATGAAGATTGTCCAAAAGATGAAATATCAGCAGAATGTTGGAAAAAAGCTGGGATATTAGATGGACATATTTATTTTTATGGAAAAGATGATAACTGGTGGATTGCAGGAGAAGAAGGACCATGTGGACCTGATACAGAAATGTTTTACGATACTGGTAAACCTGTATGTGGACCTGATTGCCAACCAAGTTGTGATTGTGGTAAATATGTAGAAATATGGAATAATGTTTTTATGGAATATTATAAAGATAAAAATGGATATTCAAAATTAAAACAGAAAAATGTAGATACAGGTTTGGGACTTGAGAGAATGGCAATGCTATTACAAGGAAAAGAAACACCTTTTGATACAGAATTATTTTTACCAGTAATGAAAAAAATAGAAGAACTTCAAAATATTGATAATATAGAAAGTAGAAGAATTATAGCAGAACACTTACGTTCAAGTATGATGATAATATCAGATGGTGGTAGACCAAGCAATATAGATAGAGGATATGTATTAAGAAGATTAATTCGTAGAATGATAAGACATATGAACAAATTGCAAATAGATTTATCAGAATTAATTATTTTAATAGATGTTAGTATAGATAATTTAAAAGAAATGTATCCAGATTTAGAAAAAAATAGAGAAACAATAAAAAACGTTATAAATGAAGAAAAAGATAAGTTTGTAAAAACGCTAAATCATGGTGAAAAAGAATTTAATAAAGAAATTCAAAAAGCAAAACAAGAAGGAAAAAATAAAATAGATGCAAAAATAGTATTTAGATTATATGATACATATGGATTTCCACCAGAAGTGACAAAAGAGTTGGCAGAAGAAAACAATATGGAAGTAGATTTAGAAGGATTTGAAAAGCTATTTAAAGCACATCAAGACAAATCTAGAATGGGAAGCACACAAAAGTTTAAAGGTGGACTAGCAGACCAAAATGAAAAAACTATAGCATATCATACAGCAACACATTTATTACATCAAGCATTAAGAACAGTATTAGGAGATCATGTAAAACAAAGCGGATCAAATATTACAGAAGAAAGATTAAGATTTGATTTTACACATCCTCAAAAAATGACTAAAGAAGAAATAAAAGAAGTAGAAGATTTAGTCAATGAACAAATAAAAAGAGATTTAAAAGTTACTTGTGAAGAAATGAGCTATGAAGATGCAAAAAAGTCAGGAGCTATAGGATTATTTACTGATAAATATGGGGACAAAGTAAAAGTATATACAATAGGAGATTTTAGTAAAGAAATTTGTGGAGGACCTCATGTAACTCATACAGGAGATATGGGAAGATTTAAAATAAAAAAAGAAGAATCTAGTTCATCAGGTGTTAGAAGAATAAAAGCTGTACTAATAAAAGAATAAATAACTTAATTTAAATTTTATATAAGGAGGCGTATGATTTTTATATCATACAAAAAGAAATATGGAAGATTGTTTATTTTGTAAAATAGTAAAAGGTGAAATACCATCTAATAAGGTATATGAAGATGAAGATGTTTTAGCTTTTTATGATATAAATCCTGCTGCACCAATACATATACTAGCTATACCAAAAAAACATATAAGTACACATAATGAAATTGAAGAAAGCGACGAAAAAATAATAGCAAAAATTCACAAAGTAATAAATAATATAGCAGAAGAAAAAGGATTTAAGGAAGATGGATACAGAATTATAGTAAACTGCGGTAAAGATGGAGGACAAGAAGTTAATCATTTACATTTTCATATATTAGCAGGTAAAAAATTAGGAGAAAAAATTGTATAAAATTGGAAATTTTAAAATATGAACATAAAAGCCTTGATTATCAAGGCTTTTTATGATAAAATAATAGCAAGTTTGTATAAGTGAGGTGAAAAACTTAGAAAATTCTAAGCTTAATATGAAAGAAAATATTAAAGTAAATAGAAGTGAATTAAATACATATATAAAATCTAAATTTAAAGCTTTTGCAGAAACATTTGCTGTGTTAGGAGACATATTAGGAAATAGTCAGAGCGAAGAAAAAATAACAGAAGTAGAAATAGAAGTAGAAAGAATAAAAAAAGAATCTAATTTAGATAATATAAAAAAATTAGAAAAAAGAATGGAATTAGTAAAAGAAGGTTCTAAACAAGAAAAGAAGAATGAAAAAAAATTAGGAAAAAATTACTCTATTGAAAAAGTAAATGAAAAAAGCAATACAAATATAAAAAACAATAATAAAGAAAAAATAAGAGATGAAGAATTAGAAAAGTGAAAATACAAGAATTAAAAAGAGTTCTTGTATTTTTTATATAATAGGAAATTTCTCATTTCCTATTATAAAAAAATATATCGCACACAAAATAAACATAAAAAGTTGAAAATAATTCTAGATATGGTATAATATAAATGTAACACTAAAAAGGAGTTTTAGGAGGAATGGCAAATGAAAAGAAATTTAAAAGAAAGGAACTTGAATAACAAGTATAAAAATAGTGGTGTTTTAACTTTATATAAACGGCAAGATGTAGAAAACTTTAGCAAAGAACTAAGGAAAGTACTAATGTTTAAAAATATAACAGGAAAAAAACTTTCAGAAGTAATTGGTATGAGTCAATCAACAATATCTACATATGTTAGAGGTGAAAGAATTCCTAAAATTTATGCTTTACATATGATGGAAAAAGCATTGGACGAGTCTTTTTCAAATTATTACCCTTTGGGAGAAGTGTTAAAACTAGCAATGCAAGATAAAGAAATAATTATATCTAATTTAGCAAAGAAAATTGATAAGAGTAATAATGAAGTTAGAAATTACATAAAAAATAAAAAAATTCCAAAATTGAAAACTATGAAAGCTTTGGAAAACGTATTGGAAGTAGATTTATCAAAATATTATCCGGAATTTGATGCTGTAAATACTTTTGGCGAAAAATTAAGACTAGGAGTAGAAGAAAATGAAATGACAGGAGAAGAATTTGCAAAAATGATTGGAAAGAGTAGAGAAACTGTTTCCAATTATATGAGGAATATTTATACTCCAAGTATTTCTACAATAAAACAGATTGAAAAAGTATTAGGAATATCTTTTTCAGAATATTATCCTAGCATAGATGATGCAAAAACTTTTGGCCAGAAGTTAAAAATTGCTATGGAATGTAAAGGAATAACAATAGCTGAATTAGCAAAAGAAATACACAAACAGGATGTTGTTGTTTCTGATTACATTAAGGATAGAAAATTGCCAAAGAAAAAAACTATGATAACACTTGAAAAGATATTAGATGTTTCTTTTGAGGAATATCGTTGTAGTTTTGACGGGATAAGTACATTTGAAGAAAAATTGAGATTAGCTCTCAAAGAAAATGAAATGTCAATAAGAGAATTTTCCAAAGAATTAAATGTTTGTATTATAACAGTTAATAAATATTTGAAAGGTTATATACCAAAAGTTTCTATATTGAAAGAAATGCAAAGAATATTAGGAGTATCTTTTTCAGAATTTTTACCTGATTATACCAAAGCCAGTAGTTTCGGAGAAAAATTGAAATTGGCTCTAGAATATAAAGAAATTTCGAAAAAAGAATTGGCATCAAAAATAGGAATGAGCAATTCAATGATTCATAGATACATTGTATATGGAGCTATGCCTAAAAAGGCCACAATACAGAAAATAGAAGCTGCATTAAATATTTCATTTGAAGAATATTATCATGGAGCTGATAAAAAACTATGTGTGGCAGGAGAAAAAGCTGAATTAGAAGTAATTGATCAATATGTTGGTACAGTTGGTAAAGAAACGAAGATTGTTTATATGAAAGGAGACAATATTAAAATTAAAAAGAAACACCAAAACGAAGAATTAGAAACAGATTTAGCATAAATAAAGTTTCAATCTATATTCCAAAAAAGCATTGCAATTGCAGTGCTTTTTTTATGAACACTCTTAGTTAAGAACAAAGCAATGTATTTGCCTTTTGTTCTTAACAGGTTTGAGTTTTCGACTAAAAGTAGCTGTTATATAAAAAAAGTTAGAGCTTTAATTCTCTAACTTTTTTGGTAGCGAAGATGTGATTCGAACACATGACCCTTCGGGTATGAACCGAATGCTCTAGCCAACTGAGCTACTTCGCCATTTCATTGACAAACAATATTATAATGTTTGTTTGTACTTTTGTCAAGTAAAAAATACAATATATTTTTAATTTTTTATAAAAAGTGGTTGTATTAGTAATAGAGACAAACCACTTTTATAAAGATTAATTATCTATAGTATCATTATTATTAAATAAAAGTTTTAAAATATTTGGATATATAGCGTTAGCATTATTTTTCCAATTATCAACTATTTTTTTTGCTCTTTCTCTAGAACCAGCATAAGTTTTTACTGCAAAAATTGTTTCATTGTTTTCTACTATTTTTAATTTTACTGTATAATTATTTTCATTTTTTGGTGTGAATTCTGCAATAACGGAAGATGCTTCTTCAATTGTTGAAAATTCTTTTTTGAATATATTATCAGCTTTTAGTTTTAATAAACCAGGCATAACATCTTTAGTCAAAAGATATGCATTTTTTCCTTCAGTAGTTATTTTTAAGATTTGTTCATCTTCTTTTGTATATACACCTACTAGCTTTGAATCAATTAAATCAGTTAAAACTTGTTTAAAATAAAAATAGTTAATATTATTAATAGATGAAATTATCTTAAACAAGCCATCTTGTGTAATACCTTCATCAATAAGATTTAAGATATATAAGATTAGTACTTTATTTTCAGCCAAAGTAGTAGTATTATTTGAATTTGAACTCATAAATAGCACTCCTTACTTTGAATATTTGCTAAAATTATATCATACATATAAAAAAAAGTAAAATAAAATGGAAAAAAACTTTAAATTCTCAAATAAAAGTAGTATAATGTTGTAGAAAAATACAGAGAAGGGAAATGATAATATGAAAAAAGGAAAAGTTGTCTTAGTAGGAACAGGTTTTGTAGGAATGAGTATGGCATATTCAATGCTAAACAGAGGAGGAGTACAAGAACTTATCTTAATTGATATAGATAAAGATAAAACAGTTGGAGAAGAAATGGATTTATCACATGGATTATCATTTGCTCCACAAAAAATGGTAATAAAAGCAGGAGATTATAGTGATTGTAAAGATGCACAAGTAGTAGTAATTACAGCAGGATTAGCACAAAAACCAGGACAAACAAGATTAGAACTTGCAGAAGCTAATGCAAAAATAATGAAAAGTATAACCAAAAGTATAATGGCAAGTGGATTTAATGGTATTATCATAGTTGCAAGTAATCCTGTAGATTTAATGACATATGTTGTTTCAAAAGTTTCAGGATTGCCAAAAAATCAAGTAATTGGTTCAGGTACAGTTTTAGATACAGCTAGATTAAGATATTTAGTTGGTTCATATTTAAAAGTATCAAGTAAAAATATTCATGCATATATAATGGGAGAACACGGAGATTCTTCATTCGTACCATGGGCTCATTGTTATGTTGGATGTAAAAAAATAATTGATGTTATGAAAGACAATCATCATCCAATGGATAAACTAAATAAAATACATGAGGGTGTAGTAAATGCAGCTTATGAGATTATAAACAAGAAAAAAGCTACATATTATGGTATAGGTATGGCTTTAAATAGATTAGTTAGAGCTGTTTTAGATGATGAAAATTCAATATTAACAGTGTCTACATATTTAAATAATCAATATGGACAAGATGATATATTTATAGGAGTACCAGCTATAATAAATAAAAATGGAGTTAGAGAATTATTAGAATTAGAATTAAATGAAGAAGAGCAAGCAAAATTAGATAATAGTTGTAAACTAATAAAAGATATGAGAATACAATCTATAGATAAGATAATTGAAGAAAATTAAAAATATTTGCATTTTAAAAAAATATATGTTAAAATATCAAAGTACAAATTGAGATATAAAACCGTTAGGAGGAATAAATTAGATGGAAATAGCAAAATGGATATTAGTTGCAATATATTTTGTAGTAGCAATATCAGTTATAATATTAGCTTTATTGCAATCAAAGGAGGATTCTGGATTATCTTCAACTATAACTGGATCATCAACAAATAATTTTTATGAAAAAAATAAGGGTAGAACTAAAGAAGGTAAACAAAAAAGATGGACAATTATTTTATCAGTACTATTTGCAATATTGACAATAGTATTAGGTATTATATATATGGCATAAGAAAAAGAGAGCGGTTTTATAGAGATATAAATTGCTCTTTTTTTATATAATATGAAAGTGATATTTTCCTATTATATAAAAAGCTACAATCGCTAGCCATTTAAGATTTTCTACTTTTAGTCGAAAGCTTAAATCAAGCGAGAGCAAACAATAAAATAATTTAGAAAGGATTTTTGAATGGAAGAACAAGAACAGAAGGTTTTGAATTTAATTAAGGATAAAGAATATGCTCCTATGAAAGCAAAGGAAATTGCAATAGTTATGGGAGTACCTAAAAATGAATATAATGATTTACTAAGAATTTTAGGCAATTTAGAAATGAAAATGAAAATACAAAAAAATAGAAAAAATCAATATAAACCAGTTGAAGAAATATATTATGATGGTTTATATAGAAAAAATCAAAAAGGATTTGGATTTGTAAAATTAGAAGACCAAGAAGATGAGATTTATATAGCAAAAGAAAATTCTTTGAGAGCTTTAAATGGTGATAGAGTATTAATAAAAATAATTGAGGAAAAAAATAAATTAAAAAAAGCAGAAGGAAAAATTGTTAAAATATTAAAACATGAAAAAGACACGATTGTTGGGAGATTTGAATTTAATAGAAACTTTGGATTTGTTGTACCAGATGATAAAAACTTTGGTACAGATATATTTATTTCTAAGAAAAATTTTGGTAAAGCAAGAAATAATCATAAAGTACTAGTGAAAATTTTAAAATATCCAGAAAAAGGGAAGAAGGCTGAAGGAAAAATAATTGAAGTTTTGGGAAATGTAAATGAAGCTGGAGTAGATATGTTGTCTTTAATAAAAGAATATAAATTACCTTCAACATTTCCTGAACAAGTAGTAGAAGAAGCAATAAAATGTGGAAATAAGATTAGTGAAAAGGATTTAACAAATAGAAGAGATTTAAGAAAAGACATAATATTTACAATTGATGGTGATGATGCAAAAGATTTAGATGATGCTATTAAAGTTTCTAAATTAGAAAATGGAAATTATAGATTAGATGTGCACATAGCAGATGTTAGTAATTATGTAAAAGAAAATACATTATTAGACCAAGAAGCATTATTAAGAGGAACTAGTATATATATGCTAGGCAGGGTAATTCCTATGTTGCCACGAGAATTGTCAAATGGAATATGTAGTTTAAATGCAGGAGAAGATAGGCTAACTTTATCTTGTAGTATGGAAATAAACAAAAATGGTGAGGTTATTTCTTCTGATATATATAAAGCAGTTATAAATGTTACTGAAAGAATGTCGTATAAAAATGTACAAAAAATACTAGATAATTCTGATAAAGAGGTTGTGCAAAAATATAATAAATATATAAATGAATTTAAAGTAATGAAAGAATTGGCACAAATATTAAAAAATAGAAGATTAGAAAAAGGATATTTGAATTTAGACATTCCAGAAAGTAAAATAGAACTTGATATAGATGGAAGAGTTACTAATATATCTAAATATGAAACAAGTTTTGCAAACGAAATTATAGAACAATTTATGCTATCTGCAAATGAAACAATTGCTGAGAAATTTTTCTGGCTAAATGCACCATTTATTTATAGAATACATGAAAAACCAGATTATGAAAAAGTTCAAGAATTAAATAAATTTTTGTTTAATTTTGGACTAAAAATAAAAGCAAATAAAGAAAATATATATCCAAAGGAATTTTCTAAAATTTTAGAAGAAGTAAAAGGTAAAGAAGAAGAAAAAGTTATATCAAATTTAATTTTAAGAACTTTAAAGGTAGCAAAATATGATGAAAAAAATGAAGGGCATTTTGGAATAGCAAGTAAATATTATTGTCACTTTACATCACCAATTAGAAGATATCCAGATTTATTCATACATAGAATTATATCAGCATATTTAGAAAATAATTATGATGTGGATGACAAATTTGTTGAAAAATACATGAAAAAAGCTGAAGAAAGAGCAAAGCAATCTTCTGAAAGAGAAAAAATAGCAACAAAGGTAGAAAGAGAAAGTGAAGATATAAAAAAAGCAGAATATATGGAAAGTAGAATAGGGCAAGAATATAGTGGAATTATATCATCTGTAACATCTTTTGGTATATTTGTTGAATTAGAAAATACAGTTGAAGGTTTAATCAGATTTGAGAACCTTGGAGACGAATATTTTATATATGATGAAGACAGAAAAAGACTAATAGGAGAAAAAACAAATACAACTTATAAAATTGGTGACAAGATAAATATTAGAGTAAAAGATGCAAATAAATTATTACGAACTATAGATTTTGAAAAAATATAAAAGTTATTGTTACAATTCACAGCTCAAAATATTTAACTTATAAAAATTTAATAATATATTGTTTTGAAATACCGCGTAAGCGATCAAACGAACGATAGTGAGTGCGATTTGGAGCAAACTACATACTAGTAATTTTAATATGTGGTTTGCGACACACAAGGTATGAAAAAACAATATATTATTAAATTTAAAAACGATTTATTTTTTAAACTGTGAATTGTAACAAGTTATTTTATAATTAATGTAACAATAAATAATATGACCGTTAATATTGAAAATACAATAACAAAACTTCCACCAAATTTATTGTTATTTTTGAATTCATAAATACCGTAACAAATAGCAATTTTTAAAATATATAAACTAAGTATTATAAAAAATACAAATTCTGCAGTTGTGAGCATATTTACCTCCTATAATTAGCTTTCTGTTAACAATAAAGAAGATTGAATTGAAGAATCTATATTAACATTAAAAAAAGAATCTTTATATTTTTCATTCCAATTATAATTAACAAAATCTTTGGAAGAAATAAAACTTCTCTTTGATTTATTACCTAAATTATTTATATCTGATTCAAAGTTTTTCGAGGTTTTATATAAATAATCTGTTATAGCAGATTTTAAATAACTATTAGCTGAATCAGAAATACTTTTTAAGACATTAGGTGAAAGGTAATCAGAATTTTCTTCCATAGAGTATATTCTACCTTTAAATTTGAAGTCGATATTAATATATGGGGAACCATTAGTAATATCGATTTTTAATTTTGGAGAAGATCTTGGTGTTATATATAAATCTAAATATGAATTTGATTTATCTGGATTAGGTACAGATATTAAAAATCCATCATCTTTATTATTTACAAGCAAGAAACACAGAGTTTCTATTG
This sequence comes from uncultured Clostridia bacterium, assembly GCA_934169725.1. Lineage (GTDB taxonomy): Bacteria > Bacillota > Clostridia > TANB77 > CAG-508 > CAG-269. The sequence goes on from CAKPOF010000001.1 coordinate 25,776, forward strand.
AATTTAGTTCACCAACTAATGTATCATCCTTAAATACAGCTAGTCCCATGTTTTCTGAATTAGATTTTCCTGTGATAGTTGATGAGTTTGATTTAGAAGTAAAATCTTTTTCAGAATCTACATTACTAGTATAATTTGTTGTATCTGTAGTTATTCCTCCTAAAATAGCACATGGTTGACAAGATTGACCGAGTAAATTATCAAAAAAGTTACCAATAGTTGCATTTACAGTAAATCCTGTACGTTTACTTGAATTAGAGAAAACTTCATAATATTTTGTTATTAAATTTTCAAATATAGGTTTTGAATTTTCTAAATATTGTTTAGCAGAACATTTTGAAACTACAATATTTGTGGATGGTCTAATTTGAGCTTCATTAACTAATGTGTATATTTCATCTGATATACCTTTTGAAGCAAGCTCTTCAGAAAATGCAACTACTTTACAATGAGACAAATTAACTTCTTTTCCAATATATGAGTTCATTAAATTAATACCTGATGGGATAGATGATGTTTCAACAGTGTAAATTATTGAGGGAGCTTGTTCTGAACTACCAGATTCAGAAACAGAAACAGCATTAGTAAATTGAAAGGTTATTTTTAATTTATTTTGTGTAGAAACATCAATTCCCATTGCTACCACTACCGCTAAGTTTTCAAGGTTTAAACTAGAATAAGAAGAGGAAAAAGCGACAAGAAGTATTATAATTAATATGAGTATAAAAAGTTTAATTAAAAATTTATTCATGTTTTATAACCTCCTTTTTCTTTCTCTTTTTTAAATAACCAATTATTAATATACTTAATCCAAATAAAAGAACAATAAAAATAACCATATATTTATAAACTTGTTCTTCAATAAATTTTGATATAGCATAGTTTTTTGGTAATAAACTAAGTGTGAAAATAAGTAAACCAAAAATAAGGTAAAGAGGGGTTTCATCTTCAATATTAGTTATTTTTTTAAAAATAGAAAGAGATAATTTTGCAAGTAATGTTAAATAACAAATCATTTGTAAAGCCCAAATAAGAATAAATAGAGCTTCTAATCTTTGAAAGAAACTTCCAAATTCAATGTATCTTGCTGCAGAATATAGAGGCATAATCTGATTAGTATAAATCAAAGAAATAAACATGAAAATTATAATACTAGTACAAAATAATAAATAAATAGTTCCTAAAATTATAGAGGTAATAAAAACTTTTTTCATTTTTTGAGGTTCTTTTAAATAAGGCGGAATAAAATACAATAAAGAAATACCACCAAAAGCACCTAAGTTTAATAAACCAGCAATAAATGTATCAAAAAATCCAGTACCTAAAATAGGAAAAGCATTATATAAAGAAAAATTATTAGCATTTGCTACAAATAAGAAAAGTACACCAATAATAACTAAAGGAATAATAATTAAGTTTACTTTAGAAACAGATGAAATTTTACATTTTAGAGCAATACATATGGCAATTATAAAAGATAAAATTATAAAAATAACATTAGTCATAGGATAATATACTATTTTTAAACATTCACAAAAATTTCTAAGTAATATACTAGCAGAAGAGATAAAATAAAATATGAAAATACATCCAACAATCGTTTTTAATTTCTTGCCACCTATATATTCAGAAATATCAACAATATCATTTCCAGGAAATGATTTTAGTAATTTGTAAATTAGAATAGAAATAAATAAAGCAATAATTCCAATATAAATAATATTAATAATAGTTCCTGATTTTGTTAAATCTATTAGATTTCTTGGCAAAGCAACTAATGTATAAGTGACAAAAACACCAAGTATAATACTAATTGCTTCAGCAGTAGTTATTTTTGAAAAGTCCATTAAAACCTCCTTATTTTGTTAACTGTTTTTCCATTTCATAGATATAGGTTCTTGTTTTTTTTCCTTTTGAGGATTTAAAAAATTTGATCTAAATTCTCTTTTCCATATAAGAGGTAAGTAATACGAATTACCTCTGATTTTTTCAAATGGTGAAATTCCAATAGTATATGGTGTTCCAAAAGATTTTAAATCACATAGCAAAATCATGTATACAAATAAACCAAGAGCAATACCTAAAAAGCCACATAAATACCCTAAAAATACAAATATAAATCTATAAACTCGCAAATGAAAACCAAAAGAATAGTCTGGTATTGCAAATGATGCTGTACCAGTAATTGCAACAATAATTATCAATATTGGACTTACTACACCAGCACTTACTGCAGCTTGTCCCATAATTAATGCACCAACTATACCTATAGTAGGTCCTATTGGGGAAGGGACTCGAAGACCAGCTTCGCGGATTAATTCAAAAGATATTTCTAATAAAAGTAATTCAAAGAAAATTGGAAAAGGTACATTTTCTCTAGAAGCTAATATTGTAAACAGTAATTCTGTTGGAAGAATTTCGTGATGAAAACTTGTAATTGCCATATATAACCCTGGTAAAAGTAATGTAATGAAAGCTGCTAAAAGACGAATTGCTTTTGTAAAATTTGAAAATAATCTATGTTGATTTTTATCATCTGGTGAACCTAAGAAATCTGATAAAATTGCAGGTGCAATAATACAATAGGGAGAACCATTAATAATAACTATAACTCTTCCATCTAATAAATAACTAGCTGCTTTATCAGGTCTTTCAGTAGATAAAACTTGAGGAATATTTAAAAAACTAGAATCTGAAATTAATTGTTCTAGTTGCCCTGAGGATAAAATAGAATCAACGCTCAAGTTATTTATACGGTATTTTACTTCAGCAATTAAATCTTCATTTGTAATGCCATGAATATAACATAATCCACATTGAGTTTTTGTAATAGAACCTAAAGATAGACTTTCGATAATTAAATTTTCATTATTTACATATCTCCTTATAAGAGATGTATTAGTTCTTATATTTTCTACAAAAGATTCATGAGGACCTTTTACTACAATTTCATTACTTGGTTTATCAATACTTCTTTGCATAAAGCCTTTAACTTCAATATCAAAAGCTAAATTCAGAGTATCAATAAATAATGCACAATTACCTGAATTGATACCAGAAAAAACTTTTCCAAAAGTTGAAACTTCTTTAATATCATTTTGTGGCATTAAACATGATGTAATATAATTTGGTAAATTAAATTTTTTTACTTTTCTTACAGTAATATTATTTGTAACAGCCTCAGATATAATTTTATTTTGACTTCCATCAAATAAATTATTTTTATTCCTTAACATAAGAGGATTTAATATAAAATCATTCATTATTTCAGTATCAACTAATCCATCAATAAAAACTAATAAAGCATTATATTGTTTACCACGAGCATTTAAAACAAATTCACGAAATACAATATCAGAATTAATTAGAATATTATATTTAGTTTTTAAATATTCTAGATTTACTGAAAGACTAGGAAATATTTTTTTATTATCTAAATTTTCTTTATCAATATCGCTATCAGGATAAAATTTATTATTAGGATCCACAGAAAGATTAAAATTATGTTCTTTTACAGGTGGAGTATAGCTAAAAAAAGAAGATAAAATCTTTTTAATATTCATATTTATCACCAATAATAGTATTAGTAATTTTTTTGAATTTATACTAGTTTTTACAATATAAAAATGATATAATGAAATAGTAGTGATACAGAGCTTTATAAAAAAAGAGGAATATATTATGAAAGATGAAATAAAAGATAAAGTAATTTCAATTATATTGTTTTTAATAATTATGGGGATTTTTTCAGCTTTAATTGTTTTTTCTATAATTTTTATCAAAGAATTTTCTGCACAAGATACAGAATTGGCTTTTGAAGAAAATTCAGATGATGAAAATGTAAATGAAAATAAAACATTAGAAAATAACATAGAAACACCGGCAATTGTAGAAAATCCAATAAATAAAATAGGAAAAACAAATTCAACAAATTCTAATAATAATTATTCAAAAGTTCAAGTAAATAAATATTTTTATAATCAATTAGATGAAAAATCAAGAATTTTCTATAGAGCTTTTGAAAGTAATAAAGAACAAATGAAAACAGGTACATATCAAATAGAATTAGGAACCAATTTTTCTGATATATTATCACAAAACGATGGACAAAAGAAATTAGGTCAATATTATCAATCTGCAATAGAGGCATATACTTATGATAATACAGAAGTTTTTTATTTGAGTCCTAAAAAGATGTATTTAAATATAGAAACAACAAAAACATCTGACAAAACTGAATATAATGTATATATAAATTCTGGAAATGATGCTAATTACCTTATTGATGAATTTAATACAAAAGCTAAAATAGATCAAGCAATGTCACAAATAGAAGAGGTAAAAAATCAGATATTGCAAAATAAAACTGGAGATGTATATAAAGACATAAAAATGGTTCACGATTATTTAGTAGATAATATAGAATATGATAGTACAATATCAAAGCAAAATATTTATAATGTTTATGGAGCATTAGTTAATAAAGAATGTGTGTGTGAAGGATATGCAAGAGCATTTAAATATTTAATGGATGAATTAGGAATATCATGTGTAATGGTTATTGGAACAGGAACAAATTCAAATGGACAAACAGAAAATCATGCATGGAATTATGTTGAAGTTAATAACAATTGGTATGCCATTGATTCTACTTGGGATGATCCAGTAATTGTTGGAGGAGGAGCTCTTACAGATGAATCTAAATACAAATACTTTCTAGTTGGAGCAGATACAATAAACAAAGACCATATATCAAACGGTCAATTTACAGATGGAGGAAAGGTATTTACATATCCGAATATTAGTAATGAAGATTATAAAGAGTAAGAAGTCTGTATAAAAAGGAGGTATATTACTAAAAGTAATAAAAATTATGTTATTAAAAGAATTATTTGGAAATAAAATAAAAGTATATGCATTTGTTGGACCATCAGGTACAGGAAAAAGCTATAGAGCCCAAATGGTAGCTAGTGAAAGAAATATAAATTATATTATAGATGATGGATTATTAATAAAAGAAAATGAAGTATTAGCTGGAGAATCAGCAAAAAAAGCACCAACAAAAGTAGGAACAGTAAAACATGCATTGTTTTATGAACAAGAAGAAAGAGATATAATTATAAAATCATTAAAGAAAGAAAAACCAGAAAGCATTTTAATTTTAGGAACTTCTGATGGTATGGTTCAAAAAATTGCAGCAAATCTTGGCTTACCTGAGATAAGTGAATACATATATATAACAGATGTTGCAACAAAACAAGAAATGGAAACAGCTAGAAGAATAAGAGTAACAGAAGGAAAACATGTTATTCCTGTTCCAACATTTCAAATAAAAAAAGATTTTTCGGGATATTTACTTGACCCATTACAAATATTTAAGTCAAAAGGAAAAGGTCAGAAACCATATATATCAGAAAAATCTATAATAAGACCAACATTTAGTTATATGGGAAAATTTACAATATCAGATTTAGTATTTAGACAGATATTAGAATATATAGCTGTTCAAATACCTTCTATATATAAAATAACAAGAACAAGAGTAGAAAACTATGGCGACGGAGCAAAAATTTATGTGGAAGTAACTGTTATGTATGGATTTAGTGTAATAGATGGAATTAATGAATTTAAACAAAAAGCTAGAAAAGAAATAGAGAAATTAACAGCAATGAATGTGGTGGAATTAGATGTTGTAGCTAAAAACATATATGTACCAGAAGCAGAATAATAAGAAGGGAGGATATGATAGCAATATCATATAGAAAAATTATGTCATTTATAGTAGCAATAGATGGACCAGCAGGTGCAGGAAAAGGAACAATAACAAAATTAGTAGGAAAAAAATTAAATTTAATAAATATAGATACAGGAGCAACATATAGATGTGTTACATTAGCAGCAATACAAAAGGGATATACCCTAGAAAATGAAGAAAAAATTGTAGGATTATTAGATAAAATAAAGATAGAATTTAAAAAAATAAAAGAGCAAGATAGAATAATTTTAAATGATGTAGATGTAACTGATCAAATAAGAAGTGCAGAAGTAAATAATATGGTATCACAAGTTTCTCACATTCCAGAGGTAAGAAATAAAATGGCTGATTTTCAAAGGAAAATAGCAGAAGGAAAAAATGTAATTATGGAAGGAAGAGATATTGGTACAAATGTATTTCCAAATGCTAATGTAAAAATATACTTAGATGCAACAGCAGAAGAAAGAGCCAAAAGACGTGTATTGCAAAACAAAGAAAAAGGTATTGAGATTTCATATCAAGAAGTATTAGAAAATATTAAATTTAGAGATAATAACGATAAAACAAGTAAAGTAGCACCATTAAAAATGGCTGAAGATGCAATATATGTTGATTCAACTGATTTAAATATAAATGAGGTAGTAGAAAAAATAGTAGAAATAATAAAAAACAATATTTAAAGAGAGAGGAATTAATAAAATGAAAGAAGGTTTAAAATCTATTATAAAATGGATTGTTAGAGGAGCTTTATATATATGGTTTAAAGTCATATACCAAGTGAAAATAATAGGATTGGAAAACATTCCCAAAGATCGGACCATTAATATTTTGTGGAAATCATAGAAGTTACATAGATCCACCATTAATGGTATGTACAGCTAAAAGAGATATGAAATTTTTAGCGAAAGAGGAATTATATAAAAATAAATTTTTAGCATTTTTAGGATGGGTATTTGAAGCAATACCAGTAAAAAGAGATGAAAAAGATGTCTCAGCAATAAAAAAATCATTAAAAGATTTAAAAACAGGAAAATGTATAGCATTATTTCCAGAAGGTACTAGAAATGGGTTAGAAAAAGGAGAAAAAGTAAAAGACGGTGTTGCATTTTTTGCAGTAAGAAGTGGAGCCAAAGTTGTACCTTGTGGAATAAAGGGAGGAACAAAAGGAAATCATAAGCTTGTAATTGAGTATGGAAAGCCATTAGATTATACACAATATAAAGGAAGTAAAGATAAAGAAGTTTTAGAAAATATAACTAAAGAAATTATGGATAATATTATAGAGTTATCTAAATAAAGATTTAAATTATAAAAAGTATGGAAATTGTTCCATACTTTTTTTGAAATTATTTCCAAATTTTCATTGTAACTCGATCAACTACTTGGTACACTGTACCTTTTGTTGAAATTAATATGTTGCTATTTTTTATCTTTGAAAGTTTAAATGTGACTGGAAATGAATCATTGTCTTTTTCGATATCTGTTAATACTAGACCGATTATAGATATTCGATTAAGATTTTTACATTTAGCAATTAAGGCTAATATGTCGGTAAAGTTTGTAAAAGTTTTGCCAGAATCTGTTTGACCAAAACAGAAAGCTAATGGGTAATCAATATGTTCTGATTCAATGCTTTCTAAATTTTTGTAAGATTCAATTTCATATTTTTTATATCGTGTAAACTTACCCCATTGGTCATGCCAAAATTCATTTTCCACAATTTTTCCAGATAAAGATACAACTTTATCATTTTCATCTTTGGCTAAAATATAGATACGGTTTTCTTTCCGAGCTTTTTCAGGGCTAATTGGAAGCCAGTTGCAATTGAAAAGTTGTAATTCATATAATTTCATAATATTTACCTTTGCTCTTATATAATCTAGGAGCCCTTTCTAAAAAATTTTTATAAATATATTATAGCAAAATTTACATAAAAATTCAATGCTGTAAAACTTTTGAACTTAATATATATTAAATTTAAAAAATAATAAATTAGCATTAATAATGGAAATCTCACAACTAAATTTACATAATTAAAACTATTGACAATAATGTATTCATATGATATAATTACAAGCAAATTAGGAGAAGGCGTTTTTCAAAAGAAAATACTTGGAAAACGTCTTAAGTTATGAAGAGGTAAAAGGAGAAAAAAATGAACAATACAAAGATAAGAAATATAGCAATAATAGCACACGTTGATCACGGAAAAACAACATTAGTAGATGCCATGTTAAAACAAAGTCATGTATTTAGAGAAAATGAACAAGTACAAGAGAGAATAATGGATTCAAATGATCTAGAAAAAGAAAGAGGAATAACAATACTTTCTAAAAATACATCAGTAATGTATAATGATATAAAAATTAATATTGTGGATACACCTGGACATGCTGATTTTGGAGGAGAAGTAGAAAGAGTTTTAAAAACAGTAGACGGAGTATTACTTTTGGTAGATGCATTTGAAGGTGCAATGCCACAAACAAGAGAAGTATTAAAAAAATCATTAGCACTAGGATTGAAACCAATAGTTGTTATAAATAAAATAGATAGACCAGGTGCAACACCAGAAAAAGTAGTTGATCAAGTTTTAGAATTATTTATCGAATTAGATGCAACAGATGAACAATTGGAATTTCCTGTTGTATATGCATCAGCTAAAAATGGTATAGCTAAAATGGATTTAAATGAAGATACAGATGATTTACATTGTTTATTTGAAACAATAGTAAATACAATCCAACCACCAAAATGTGATGAAGAAGGATCAGCTCAAATGCTAGTTTCAAATATTGATTATGATGACTATGTAGGTAGAATAGCAGTTGGAAGAATTGAAAGAGGAATCATAAAAGTAGGTATGCCAGTAGCAATTTGTGGAAAAGAAGATAAAGTAACACAAGGAAGAATTGCAAAAGTATATACACATGTTGGATTAAACAAAGTAGAAGTAGAAGAAGGAAAAGCAGGAGATATTATTGAAATTGCAGGATTACCAGAAATTAATATAGGTGATACAATATGTGATTTTAATAATCCAGAAAAAATACCTTTTGTAGATATTGATGAACCAACAGTATCAATGACATTTAGTGTTAATAATGGTCCATTTGCTGGAAAAGAAGGACAATTTATTACATCTAGACATATAAGAGATAGATTATTTAAAGAATTAGAAAGAAATGTATCTTTAAGAGTAAAAGAAACAGATTCAGCAGATTCTTTTGAAGTTTCAGGAAGAGGAGAGTTACATTTATCAGTATTAATAGAAACAATGAGAAGAGAAGGATTTGAGTTATTAGTATCTCGTCCAAAAGTTATATTTAAAGAAATTGATGGTGTAAAATGTGAACCAATAGAAGATTTAGTTGTAAATGTTCCAGATGATTGTGTTGGAAATGTAATAGAAAAATTAGGTAGAAGAAAAGCTGAAATGGTAAATATGGAACCAGCTGAAGATGGGCATACAAAAATTGAATTTAAAATTCCAGCTAGAGGTTTAATTGGTTATAGAACTGAATTTTTAACAGATACAAAAGGTTCAGGAACAATGAATCATATATTTGATTCATATCAACCATATAAGGGAGACATACAAGCTCGTGTTAGAGGAACTATAGTAGCGTTTGAAAAAGGTAAATCAGTAACTTATGGTTTATTTAATGCTCAAGATAAGGGAGATTTATTTATAGGACCAGGTGTAGATGTATATGAAGGTATGATTGTTGGATTAAATTCAAGAGGAGAAGATTTAGCAATTAATGTATGTAAAGAAAAACATTTAACAAATACAAGAGCATCAGGTTCAGATGAAGCATTACGTTTAGTACCACCAATTCAAATGTCATTAGAAAAAGCTATTGAATTTATACAAGATGATGAATTAGTAGAAGTAACACCAAAATCAATAAGACTTAGAAAGAAAATATTAGATACAAAAGAAAGAGAAAGAGCTAATAGAAATAAATAATTATAGGTAATATAATTACAAAAACGCTGCCATTATATGACAGCGTTTATTTGTAAAAAAAGGAGAAAAAATTGAATAAAAAAGAATTAGAAAAAATAAAACAAAAAGCATTAGATGACCATATTCCAATTATCATGGATGATACATTAGCAGTTATCGAAAAATATTTAAATGAAAATAAGCCAGAAAAGATTTTAGAAATAGGTACAGCTGTTGGATATTCAGCAATATGTTTTACTGAAGTTTTATCAGAAAATGGAAAAATTGATACAATTGAAAGAGATACAGAAAGAGTTAAAGAAGCTAAGAAAAATATAAAATTAGCAGAAGTAGAAGAAAAGATAAATATATTTGAAGGTGATGCAGTAGAAATATTGCCAACATTAGGAAATAAATATGATGTTGTATTTATAGATGCTGCAAAAGGTAAATATCCATTTTTCTTAAAAGAAGCATTAAGAATGATAAAACCAAATGGAATTATTTTTGCAGATAATATATTATATAAGGGATATGTTATGAGTGATTATAATAAACATAAACAAAGAACAGCTGTTAGAAATTTAAGAGAATATATAAAAGAAGTAAGTGAAAATCCAAATTTAGAAACTGAAATATTAGAAGTAGGAGATGGATTAGCAATAAGCAAGATAAAAAGTGAATAAAAAACCCTCGCATAATAATGCGAGGGCTTTTTTTAAAGGAAGTTGAAAGGGTCGATAGATTCTCTTAGCCCGACAGAATCATCAATGTCTCCATTTTTTAAAACTGAAAATCCATCAATATGGATTTTTTTGTAGTCAATTTCAAAATTATTTAGTTCTGAATATCTACGTTCTTTATACAACTTATGTTGTCCTGATCCGTGTTCAGCCCTTAAATCCATTGCTTTGGTACGAATTTGTAATTCGAATGTTAAACCATTTGGCTTCCGAACTACAGAATGTAAGCTTTGATAACCATTAAATTTTGGATTTTTTATATAATCCTTAACAAAGGGTTCAAATTTTGGATCAAGCACTGTATTTGTATTTTCAGGAATTATTATTTCCTTGTGTTTTTCAAAATCAAAATCAACATCTATTTTTGGTTCAGCTTCCAAAAATAAACAATGTTTTTTGATTATGAAATAATTCATAATTTCGTTTTGGAGTTCATAACATAAGTTAATATCTTCAGGCTTGTCAGTGGAACCATTAAGGATAATAATTCTAAAACCTAAAAGATCCAAAACTTTGTCTAAAGATAGTCCTTTTGTTAAATATAAGAGGTTTTTTTCATTTCTGCCAATCCAATCTTTCACCCGTCCCTTAAATTCGAGATGTTTGTTGTGCTCTTTGACCCAAGATCTTGCTTGTTGACTTTTATAGTCCTGAAAATCACGATCAAGTTCGCGAAGTTTATGAGTAGATAACATTTTTTCATTTTCTTCCAGTTTGTTAGCTAAAAGCAAATTATATACAGAACCTTCAGCTCTTAAATTTTCAATGTGCCGACGTTTTATGTCATCAATTGATGTTCCTTCATAAAGTGCCTTTCTAATATCAACAATATTGAAATTTTCCATTTTGTTGTTCCTCCTTTAAAATAGTAATGTGAATTGGTTATGTTAATTATACCAAAAATTTGATAAAAAGTAAAATGACAAAAGAATTGACATAATAAAGTTTAGAATATATAATGTTATAGATAATTTATAGTTATAGATAATCTTAAAAATCTAAATAAAATAATAAGGAATGAAAAAAATGAAAAAAGTAGAATTATTAGCACCAGCAGGATCTTATGAAAAAGCAAAGATAGCATTTTTGTATGGAGCAGATGCAGTATATTGTGGTACATCATCATTATCATTAAGAACAAGAGCTGATATGGAAAATGATGATTTAGAAAAAACAGTAAAATATGCACATAGTATAGGAAAAAAAGTATATGTAACATTGAATATTTTTGCATGGGATGACAAATATGATGAAATAATAGAAATGTCTAAAAAATTAGAAGATTTAAAACCAGATGGAATAATAGTTGCAGATGGTGGAGTTGTAGATATATTAAGAGAATATGCACCAAGTGTGAAATTAAATATAAGTACACAAGCTAATATTGTTAGTTTACATTCAGCTAATTTTTGGTATCATAATGGTGCAAAAAGAATGATAATGGCAAGAGAAATGAATAAAGAGCAATTAAAATATATTATGGAAAACAAACCAAAGGAAATGGAAATAGAAATATTTATTCATGGAGCAATATGTTTTGCGTTTTCAGGTAGATGTTTTTTAAGTGATTTTTTATCATGTAGAAGTGCAAATTTAGGTGATTGTGCACAAAGTTGCAGATGGTCATATAATTTATATGCAGAAGAAAAAAACAATCCAGGAGAAATGATGCCAATAGAAACAAGTGAATATGGTACTAGTATATTTTCTTCAAAAGATTTATGTTTAATAAAAGAAATTCCAGAAATAATTGACATGGGAGTTGATAGTCTAAAAATTGAGGGAAGATTAAAAACAGAGTACTATTTAGCAAGCGTTATAGGTACTTATAGAAATGCTATAGATGATTACGAAAAAGATCCAGAAGGGTATAATTATACAAAATATTTAAAAGAATTGGAAAAGGTAAAAACAAGAGGATTAACAACTTTTTATTTTAATGATAGAAATAATAAAGATATTCAAGAATATGGTGGTAGACAATATAATGAAAATTATGAATATGGTGGAAAAGTAGTAAATTATGAGAAAGAAAAATCTGTTATAGAAATAAAAAATAAATTACAAATAGGTGATGAAATGGAAGTATTAGTTCCATTTAAATTAGAACCTGAAAAATTTATAATAGAAAAATTATGGGATTATGAAACTGGAGAAGAAATAGATAGTATAAGTCCAGGAGTAAAAGGACAAAAGGTTTTAATAAAATTACCAATAAAATGTCAAAAAGATTGGATAATTAGAAGAAAAAAATAATATAAAAATTAATAAAAATAAGTAATAATATGAAAGATGTCATAGTATATAATAAACATATTAACTAGTATTGCTAACTAGTTGATATGTTTTATTAATTATTTGTTTCAATTTTATGTGGTAAATATCTTTTATTTTGTGTTATAATAGTATTCATAAGTGATTTAAATCTCCTTTATATAGTTTTTGTTTTGCAATTCAATTATATATGATTTAAATCACTTATTCAATTTTTATTTATTTTGTTTCACATCAATTGTAACACTACAAAGAAAACTAATTTTTAAATTCTTTAGAAAGCTTTTTAATTGACTTAGTTTCGATTCTAGAAACATAAGAACGAGAAATTCCAAGCATTTTAGCTATTTCATATTGAGTTTTAGGCTTATGTCCACCTAATCCAAATCTAAGTTCTAAAATTTTTTTCTCTCTGTCTTTTAGTATATTTTTCATTTTATCATAAAGTAATTTTATTTTTAGTTTTATATCAACTTCTTCTTCGATATTTCTTTCATCATTTTCCAATATCTCTTGTAAAGTAATAACATTATCATCTTTATCTTTACCAATTGGTTCATTTAAATATACTTCAGCGCCTAATTTTTTTGTGGCTCGTAGGTGCATTAAAATTTCATTATCTATACAACGGGAAATATATGTAGATAGTTTAGAACCTTTATCAATATTAAAACTGTTAATTCCTTTTATTAGTCCGATTGTTCCTATTGAAATTAAATCATCTTGATCAACATTTGAAGTGGAGTATTTTTTTGTAATATGAGCTACAAGCCTTAAATTTCTTTCAATTAAAATATTTCTTGCATCTTCATTACCATTTTTCATTTGAATTAAATACATTTTTTCTTCTTCAGAAGTAAGTGGCTCAGGAAATACGTTATTGTTTGAGATGTATCCGACTAAAAAAACAGAAGATTTTAAAAATTCTATAAATCCTAAAATAGTAGATATATATATTGCTGGGAACATAAATGCACCTCCATATAATTTATTAAAAATTAAAATATTTGCATAACAAATTATATGTTTTATAAAAATAAAAGTGCATGACCATAAAAATAAAAAGAATTAATAATAAAAAAGCATAATAATATAGTAATAGATAATGAAAAATAAAGGAGAGTTGAATGAATTATATTGTAAGTATTATAAAAGGAATTTTTATTGGAGCTGGTGCAATAGTACCAGGAGTGAGTAGTGGCGTTTTATGTGTTATATTTGGAATATATGAAAAATTATTAGATGCTGTTCTGGGCTTTTTTAAAGAAATAAAAAAAAATATAAAATTTTTACTGCCTATAGGAATAGGTATATTAATAGGAATACTGTTATTTAGTAATCTTTTAAATTATTTATTAAGTGAATTTCCAGTACATACAAAATCAATATTTATAGGTTTAATCTTAGGTACTGTTCCTGCTTTATTTAAAGAAGTAAATACTAAAGAAAAATTTAAAATTCAAAATGTTGCATATATGATTATTGCACTTGGTGTTGGTTTAGGTTCAGTTATTCTAGAAAAAAAGATTAATGTTGTATATATAGAACAATTTAGTAATGTATATTTAATAATTTGTGGATTAGTAATGTCTTTAGGAATTATTATACCAGGAGTTAGCAGTACGATTATATTGATGCTATTTGGTGTATATCCTATATATTTACAATCAATTGCTAATATGTATTTACCAGTGTTGATTCCAATAGTTATAGGAGCAGTTTGTGGATGTATTATAGTTATGAAAATAACAAAGATGTTATTAAATAGGCATTATGGAAAAACATTTTATAGTATTATAGGTTTTACATTAGGATCAATTCTTGTGTTATTTCCTCAACATATTAATATGATAGAAATGATTATAAGTTTTTTATGTATAATATTAGGAATAATAATATCAAATTCGCTAACAGTAACGACAAAGTCTTGTTAAATGAAAAAAAATATAGTATAATGTTTGACATAAAGATTAATAGAAAATACAAGGAAAAGAGGAAATTAAAAATGGATTATAAAGATTTAGCAAACTTAATATTTCCAGATGCTAAGGAAATTAGTTATTATGAAGAAAAATATCCAGAAAGAAATTTACCAGAAGGAGCAATAGTAACAAGATATGCACCAAGTCCAACAGGATTTATGCATATAGGTGGATTATATCAAGCTTTAATTGCTATGAAAGTATCAAAACAAACAGGTGGAGTATTTTTCTTAAGAGTTGAAGATACAGATCAAAAAAGAGAAGTTGAAAATGGTGTAAAAGAAATAATAAGTTCTTTAAAAGATTTTGGATTAGAACCAGATGAAGGTATGATTTCTGAAAGTGAAGATAAAGGGATTTATGGGCCATACAAACAAAGTCAAAGAAAAGAAATATATCAAGCATATGCTAAATATTTAATTGAACAAGGAAAAGCATATCCATGTTTTTGTACACCAGAAGAGGGCGAAGAAATAAGAGCTAAACAAGAAAAAGCTAAGATAAGACCAGGGTATTATGGAGTATGGGCTAAATGTAGAAATTTAACAGTAGAAGAATCAATAGAAAAAATAAAAAATGGAGAAAAATATATAATAAGATTTAAATCTCCAGGAAGAGAAGACAAAAAAATAAAACATCATGATGTAATAAAAGGAAATGTTGATTTCCCAGAAAATGATCAAGATATAGTTATAATAAAAGCAGATGGTTTACCAACATACCATTTTGCACATGCTATAGATGATCATTTAATGCATACAACACATGTAATAAGAGGGGATGAATGGCTATCTTCAGTACCATTACATTTGCAACTATTTCATGAGTTAGGATTTAAAGCTCCAAAATATGCACATATAGCTCCAATAATGAAAAATGATGAAGGAAATAAAAGAAAATTAAGCAAAAGAAAAGATCCAGAAGCTGCTGTAAGTTATTATGCAGAAGAAGGAATACCAGCAGAAGCAGTTAAAGAATATTTATTAAATATTGCAAATTCAACATTTGAAAATTGGAGAAGAGCTAATAAAGATAAGTCAATAGATGAATTTAACTTACAATTAAATAAAATGAGTGTAAGTGGAGCATTATTTGATATGGTAAAATTATTAGATGTATCAAAAACAGTTATATCAAAAATGACAGCAGAAGAAGTATATGAAAATTCTATAAATTGGGCTAAAAAATATGATTCTGAATTAGAAAAATTACTAGAAAATAAAGAATATGCTTTAAAAATATTTGGAATAGAAAGAGGAAACAAAAAACCAAGAAAAGATATTTCTAAATGGTCAGATGTAAAAGAAAGTATAGAATATATGTATGACGAAAAATTCTTAAAAGAAGAGATGGAGCATCCATATCAAGTAATTAATGATAAAAATGATATAGATGAAATACTGAAATTATATGTAGAAAAATACTATGATGAAAATGATGACAAACAAACATGGTTTAACAAAATAAAAGAATTAGCAGGAAGTTTAGGATATGCAAAAGAAGTAAAAGAATATAAAGCTAATCCAGATGCATATAAAGCACATGTTGGGGATGTAAGTACTGTATTAAGAGTAAAATTAACAGGAAGAACAAATACACCTGATATGTATGAAATAATGCAAGTATTAGGAAAAGATAGTGTACAAAAAAGATTAAGTAAATAATAATTTTTTACGTCAATACTAATAAGGAGGAAAAGTTTATGCAATATCAAATTGGTGATATAGTAAGAACAAAAAAAGTACATCCTTGTGGAAGTAAACTATGGGAAGTAGTTAGGGTTGGTGTTGATTTTAAATTAAAATGTCAAGGATGTGGACATGTTGTTGTTTTACCTAGAGAAAAAGCATTAAAGATAATAACAAAATTAGAGAAAAGAATACAAAATGATACACAATAAAAGAAATATCGACATAATATATATTATAGTATTAAATATAATATATACTATAGTGGAGGTGACAGTTTATGGAACCAGAAGATATGAAATATTGTTGTACAAAAGGGAAAAGAGACAACAAAAATTGTAGTTGTATTGCAATAATTGCAGGAATATTAATAACATTATTAGTGGGAGCAATTGGTTTAATATTAGGCGTATTTTATGCAAGTACTCTAATTGGAAATTTAGCTGTATTAATATTAGGTGCAGTTATTATTGGAATATTAACAATATTATCATTAATATATAGAATATGTATTTGCAAAAAGAATAAATATTGTTGAAAAAGGCATGTTAGTTAATCTAACATGCTTTTCTCTGTATAATTTTCTATAAAATCAAATACATCTTCTTTATAAATTTTTCTTTCAGAAGAAAATGGAAGAGTAGTAATATCACCAATTGGGTTTAATTCTTTTTGCAATTTTTTAACTGCATCATCAACTTTAGTAATAGCAATTTTATCAGCTTTGTTTGCAAGAATCAAACAAGGAAGTCCAGAAGAAATAATGTAATTATACATAAGTTTGTCATTAGCAGTTGGCGAATGTCTAATGTCAACTAAGAATATAATTAAACTAATTTCTTTTCTATTAAAAAGATAATGTTCTATAAATTTTCCTACTTGGGCTTGTTCTTTTTTAGACATTTTGCTATATCCATATCCAGGTAAATCTACAAAGTAAAAAGAATTATCAATATTATAAAAATTAATTTGTCTAGTTTTTCCGTGGTTCACTACTTGTCCTAGCTAATTTTTTTCTATTAATCATAGTATTAATAAAACTAGATTTTCCAACATTAGATTTTCCAACTAATACAATTTCAGGAAAATTATTATTAGGGTATTGTTTTGGACTCACAGCTGATATTTCAAATTTTGGTTCAATTATTTTCATATATTTTTTTGTATAATATAAATATTATACTCTCCTTTCAAATTATATAATTAATAGATTTATCTATATACTAGAAATTTTTTCAAGTCCACCCATATATGGTCTTAATACTTCTGGAATAATAACACTTCCATCAGGTTGATAATTATTTTCCATAATAGAAATAAGCATACGAGGTGGGGCAACAACAGTATTGTTTAAAGTATGGGCATAATAATTTCCATTTTCACCTTTAATTCTAATACCAAGTCTACGAGCTTGTGCATCTGTTAAATTAGAACAACTTCCAACTTCAAAATATTTCTTTTGTCTAGGAGACCATGCTTCAACATCACAAGATTTTGCTTTTAAATCAGCTAAATCTCCAGAACAACATTCTAAAGTACGTACAGGTATATTCATACTTCTAAAGAATTCAACTGTATATGACCACATTTTATCATACCAATTCCAACTATCTTCTGGTTCACAAACAACTATCATTTCTTGTTTTTCAAATTGATGAATTCTATAAACTCCACGTTCTTCAATTCCATGAGCACCTTTTTCTTTTCTAAAACAAGGAGAATATGATGTCATTGTATATGGCATATTATCTTTTTTTAATATTTGGTCTTTAAATTTTCCAATCATAGAATGCTCACTAGTACCAATTAAATATAAATCTTCACCTTCAATTTTATACATCATAGCATCCATTTCTTCAAAACTCATAACACCTGTTACAACATCACTTCTAATCATATAAGGAGGGATACAATATGTAAAGCCTTTGTTTATCATAAAATCTCTTGCATATGTTAATACTGCAGAGTGAAGTCTAGCAACATTACCTAATAAATAATAAAAACCGTTTCCAGCAACTCTTCTTGCACTATCTAAATCTAGACCACCTAGATTTTCTAAAATTTCACCATGAAAAGGAATTTCATAATCAGGAACAAGGGGTTCTCCAAATTTTTGAATTTCAACATTTTCTGAATCATCCTTACCAATTGGTACAGATTCATGCATAATATTTGGTATTTTCATCATTCTTGTTTTTATTTCTTCAGAATATTCATTTTCTAATTTTTCATTGTTATTTAATTCTTCATTTACTTTTTGAACTTTAACTTTAATTTGTTCTGCTTCATCTTTTTTTCCATTTTTCATAAGTTCACCAATTTGAGAGCTTAAAGTTTTTCTTTCAGATCTTAAATTGTCACCATTTAATTTTACTTCTCTATTTTTTTTATCAAGTTCAATAACTTCATCAACCAAATTTATTTTATTGTCTTGAAATTTCTTTTTTATATTTTCCTTTACTATATCTGGATTTTCTCTTAAAAATTTAATATCTATCATAATATAATCCTCCTAATTTTATTTAGTATAATCTTGATGTATTTCATCAACTAAAACAAATCTATTTTTTTGACCAGTGATATTATCAGGTCTTTCTGGTATTTCTTCTAAAAACATTTTTTCAGGTCTAACCCATATCGAATGACCATCTTCTCTATTATATAAAGGTTTGTAAACAACCATTCTTTCTTTTGTTTCCGAATTATATGCTACATTTTCTACAAAATAATAGTTACCTTTAAAATGACGGTAAACTCTGCCAATTTTTACATGGTCCATAATATCACTCCTTCTATAAATATGCAGATATTATATAATATTTTATAATAAAACGCAATAAAATGGGACAAAATAACAAATATAATGTAGATAGAATGGTTTAGTCAATTAAAAATTATTATGAATGACCAAAAACATAGTTAGGAGTGTATAGAATATGTTTATAGAGATAGTAAAATTTTTTATATATTCAATATTAATAGTATTAATTTCAAAATTCATATTGGTAAAAGCTTTAAGGAATTTAGCTGAAAAATTAAATTTAAATTCTAGAATAGTTGGAAATATTGCGGGAATAGCAACATCAATTCCTGAATTATTAACAGTATCAGTAGCCAGTTTTAAAGGATTAATAGGAACTAGTTTTTATAATATAATAAGTTCTAATATTATAAATGTAGTTCAATATTTTATTGCTATAGTTATAAATAAAAATTATAAAGAAATAAAAAATAATGGAATAGTAGTGCAATTGATTTTGGTTATATTAACAATAATAATACCAATAGTACTTATCAAGTTGAAAAATTCTGTAAATATAATATTAGCTGTAATATTAATAATTTTATATTTCATTTTTTTACAAATATCAAAAAAATCATATCATAAATATTTAAAAAAAGAAGAAGTGGATATAAATGAAGAATTAAATAAAGAAATTTATGAAGAAAAAAACAAACAAAAAGGAGTATATTTATATATTATAATGATAATTATTGCAGGTATTTTGTTATATTTTATAGGAGATAAATTGGGAATTGTATTGGGGAATTTAGCAAATATGTTTGGAGTGGCCGAATATATATTAGGAATTTTATTAGGATTTGTAACAAGTATTCCGGAATTAGTTACATTTTTTGAAGCACAAAAACATTACAAGAAACAAAAGGATAAAGAAATATTAGGTGTTATAGAGGCCACAAATAATTTATTGACATCAAACATATTAAATTTATTTGTGATACAAGCAATAGGAATTGTTATATATAATTTAATTCTTTAAAAATTGACAGTAAACATAATGCATAGTATAATATGAGTGAAATCATATAATTGGAGGTATAAAAAATGATTAAATTAGAACGGTTTGTTTTTAGTGATTCAAGTGAATATTTAGAACTTGCCAAAGATGACGTAGAACTAAAAAAGTATTTTACATTGGCTTATTGTAAAGACAATGAAGAAGCAAAAGATTTAATGGAATTGTGTATTCAATCGACTAATTATGAAAGCTTTAAAATTTCAAACGATAATAATAGGATTGTAGGAATAATTTTGGGAGAAAAAAAGCCTAAAAATGTTATTGAAGTATGTTACTTTATAGGAAAAAAACATAGAGGTAGAGGATATTGTAAAGAAACTATAAAGGAATTTGCAAGATATTTAAGTGAAAATACGGAATATACAGAGTTAGAATTTTGTGTGTTTAACACAAATAAAAAATCTAGATATTTTGTAGAAAAAAACTTAAATTTAAAACCTAAGATTTTGTATGAAGGGATAGCAGTTTATAAATCTAAATTAGAAAAGTTATTTAACTAAAAATTTAATCAGAATATCTAAGTGTTTAATGCTTAGATATTTTTTTATTTGATAATATAAAAATGATTTATTTCATAAGTTGTGAATTGTAACCAGTTCACAGAAAATTCACAAAATATTTTAGCAAAATGTATTGACAAGTGCTAAAAAGGGGTATAATATATATGAAGTTAGCAAACAAACAGTAAGAGTGCTAAAACAAAACTAACAATTAAACTGAAAGAGGTGTGAAAATTGTTAGATAATAGAAAAAGAAAAGTATTACAAGCAATAGTAGAAGAATATATTAATACAGCAGAGCCAGTAAGTTCAAATGCCTTAATAAATCATAATGGACTAAATTGTAGTAGTGCAACAATTAGAAATGAAATGGCAGATTTAGAAAAAGCAGGTTTTTTAGATAAAACACATACCTCAAGTGGTAGAGTCCCTTCTGAAAAAGGATATAGATATTATGTGGATGAATTGTTAAAAGATGATGATATCAGCTTAGAAGAAATAAAATATATTAGTTCTAAACTAGAAACAAAAGTTAACGAAATTGAAGATTTAACAAAAATAGCGGCTAATACAATTTCAGAAGTCACACATTATACTACTGTTTCAATTGGACCAAAAGCTAAAAGTCAATTAATAGAAGAAATGAAATTTGTTTTATTAGGTAATAGAATGATGATGGCTGTTATATTAACAGATAATGGGCTTGTTAAAGAAACAATAATAAAATTTGATGAAGATGTAACAGAAAAACAAATAGAAACAATGAACTATATGTTTAATAAAAAATTAAAAGGTCAACCAATAAACACCATAGATAGACCATTAGAAGAATATTTATATGATGAGATGACATATAGTGTAAATGTAATAAGACCAATAATAGAACAAATAAAAAAAGTTCTGGAAGACGAAAAAATCTATCTAGAAGGAGCAAACAGAGCATTTGATTTACCGGAATTTAATAGTTTAGATGTAGCTAAAAACTTTATAAATGTATTAGATACAAAAGAACTGGTAACAGATATGTTAAACTCAGGTTTTGCTGAGGATATACATGTATATATTGGAGAAGAAAATAAGAAAGAAGAATTAAAAGATTTTAGTGTTGTAACATTTAAACACAAAGTAAATGGAAAAGATGCTGGAACTATAGGAATTATTGGACCAAAAAGAATGGATTATTCAAAAGTTATTTCTGTAATGAAATATATTAATAAAAAATTAAAAGAAATAGAATAGAAAGGTAGGGTAAATATGTCAGAAAAAGTTGAAAAAGAGGTAAAAAAAACGGAAGAGAAAAAAGAACATAAAAAGAAAGAAAATGAAATTGTTCCAAAAACTGAATATGATGAATTAAATGATAGATATAAAAGAATCTTAGCAGAATTTGAAAATTATAAAAAAAGAAGTAGTAAAGAAAGAGAAAATCTATATGGATCAATTTTAGCAGATGTAGTAGAAGTAATGCTTCCAATATTAGATAACCTAGAAAATGCAGCTAAGATAGAAACTAAAGATGAAGAATATAAAAAAGGAATAGAGTTAGTTTTGAAACAATTTAGAGATACATTAAAATCTAAAGGTGTAGAAGAAATTAAAACTTTAGGAGAAACTTTTGATCCAGAAATTCATGAGGCTGTTAGCAGTGTTCAAGATGATACAAAAGGTGAAAAAGAAATAGTACAAGAATATAGAAAAGGGTACAAAATAGGGACTAAAGTTATCAGACATTCAATGGTTGTAGTTGCAAATTAGATATGTTACAAATACAAATAAAAGAGTGTGATAAAATTGAATAAAGAAATAGAAAGAAAATATGCTATAAAATATATTCCAAAAAATCTAGAATTTGAAAAAGTAGTAAATATCAATCAATCTTTCATATATAATGATTTAAATACAATTATAAGAATAAGAAAGATAGAAAATGAAGATACAAAATATGTATATACTGTAAAAACAAAATTAAATTCTAGTTTGGAGAAAGATAGTAAAATTTCTAATGTATGTGAAATAGAAAATAATATAACCAAAGAAGAATATACACAATTAAAAAAAGGTAAAATAGGTAATGAAATAAATAAAACTAGAATAGTAGTTCCTATAAATAAGGAACTAAAAGTAGAAATAGATTTATATAAGGATTACTTAGAAGGTTTATTAACAGCAGAAATAGAATTTAAAAATGAATATGAATCAAAAGAATTTGTAAAACCAGGATGGTTGGGAAAAGAATTAGGATATAAAGATTTATCAAATTGGAAATTATCCAAAATGACAAAAGATGAATGGCAAGCTAAATTGCCAAATGAAATATTAGAAAATAATAAAAAAATAATTCAAAATTTAAAATTGAATTATAATTTATAAAATTGTTATTAATTTTAAATATAAATTTATAATGGGATTTAGTCAAATATAGTAGACTAAAACAGAGAAAGGAAGGAATTTAAAATGGGAAAAATTATAGGAATTGACTTAGGAACAACAAATTCATGTGTATCAGTTATGGAAGGAGGAGAACCAGTAGTTATACCAAATGCAGAAGGTAATAGAACAACACCATCTGTAGTGGCTTTTTCTAAAAATGGTGAAAGATTAGTTGGACAAATAGCAAAACGTCAAGCTGTTACAAATCCAGATAACACAGTTATATCAATAAAAAGAAAAATGGGAACAGCTGATAAAGTAAATATAGAAGGTGATTCATTTACACCACAAGAAATATCTGCAATGATTTTACAAAAATTAAAAGCAGATGCAGAAAATTATTTAGGACAAAAAGTATCACAAGCTGTTATTACTGTACCAGCATATTTTAATGATAGTCAAAGACAAGCAACAAAAGATGCAGGTAAAATTGCAGGTCTAGAAGTTTTAAGAATTATAAATGAACCTACAGCAGCAGCTTTAGCTTATGGTATGGATAAAGAACAAGATCAAAAAATATTAATTTACGATTTAGGTGGAGGAACATTCGATGTATCTATCCTAGATATTGGTGATGGAGTATTTGAAGTTTTATCAACAAGTGGTAATACACATTTAGGTGGAGATGACTTTGATAATGCTATTATAGATTATTTAGTAAGTGAATTTAAAAAATCAAATGGTATTGATTTAAAAACAGATAAAATGGCAATGCAAAGATTAAAAGAAGCTGCAGAAAAAGCAAAAATAGAATTATCTGGAGTTCAACAAACACAAATAAACTTACCATTTATT
This sequence comes from uncultured Clostridia bacterium, assembly GCA_934169725.1. Taxonomy (GTDB): domain Bacteria; phylum Bacillota; class Clostridia; order TANB77; family CAG-508; genus CAG-269. The sequence goes on from CAKPOF010000001.1 coordinate 49,713, forward strand.
ACAGCAGATAGTACAGGACCAAAACATTTAGATGTTACATTAACAAGATCTAAATTTGAAGAATTAATTCATGATTTAGTAGAAGCAACAGCAGGACCAGTTAACCAAGCTTTAAAAGATGCAGGATTAACATCAAATGATATTCATAAAGTATTATTAGTTGGAGGATCTACAAGAGTTCCAGCTGTTCAAGAAGTTGTTAAAAGAATAACAGGAAAAGAACCAGATAAAGGAATAAACCCTGATGAATGTGTTGCAATTGGTGCAGCTATTCAAGGTGGTGTCTTATCAGGAGATGTAAAAGACTTAGTATTATTAGATGTAACACCATTATCATTAGGTATTGAAACATATGGTGGAGTATTTACAAAATTAATTGAAAGAAACACAACAATACCAACTAAAAAATCACAAATATTCTCAACAGCTGCAGATGGTCAAACATCAGTAGAAGTTCACGTATTACAAGGTGAAAGAGAAATGGCTGCATACAATAAAACTTTAGGAAGATTCCAATTAACAGGAATTCCTGCGGCACCAAGAGGAGTTCCTCAAATAGAAGTAACATTTGATATAGATGCTAATGGTATAGTTCATGTATCAGCAAAAGATATGGCAACAGGAAATGAACAAAATGTATCAATTACAGCATCAACAAACTTAACAGATGAAGATATTGATAAAGCAGTAAAAGATGCAGAAGCACATGCTGCAGAAGATAAAAAGAAAAAAGAAGAAATTGAAGTTAAAAATAATGCTGAAAGTTTAATATATAATAGTGAAAAAACATTAAACGATTTAGGTGATAAAATTAGTGGAGAAGAAAAAGCTAAAGTAGAAACAGAAATTGATAATACTAAAAAAGCATTAGAAACTAATGATACTGAAAAAATAAAAGAAGCAACAGAAAAATTAACAAAAGTATTTTATGACATGTCAGAACAATTATACAAAAATGCAAATCCAAATGGAGCACAAGGTGCAGGAGTAGATCCAAATGCAACAAATGAAGCTGGAAATGACAACGGAAACAACGGTGGGGACAATGGAAATGTATATGATGCAGACTATAAAGTAGAAGATGACAATAAATAATATAGAGGGATTAGGGGATGTTCCTTTAATCCCTTCTTACAATCCTAAGGAGGAAAAAGATGGCAGGAAAAAGAGATTATTATGAAGTTTTAGGTGTAAACAAATCTGCAACTGATGATGAATTAAAAAAAGCATATAGAAAATTAGCAAAAAAATATCATCCAGATGCAAACCCAGATAATAAAGCAGAAGCTGAAAAGAAATTTAAAGAAGTAAATGAAGCTTATGAAACATTATCAGACCCACAAAAAAGAAGAATGTATGATCAATTTGGACATGATGGGCCACAAGGTTTTGGAGGTGGACCATTTGGAGGACAAAATGGTTATTATTCATATACTAGCTCAGGTTTTGATGGATTTGGTGACTTTGGAGATTTAGGAGATATATTTTCTTCATTCTTTGGAGGAGGATTTAATGGAAAAAGTAGTAGAAGGCAAAATGGACCTAAAAAAGGTGCTGATTTAAATCTTCACATTGATATAACTTTTGAACAAGCTTTCCTAGGAGTAGAAAAAGAAATAACAATAACAAGAAATGAAGAATGTAATATATGTCATGGAAGTGGTGCAAAACCAGGAACATCAGTTACAAAGTGTAATGTTTGTAATGGTACTGGTCAGGTAAGACAAGTACAAAATACAATTTTAGGTCAAATGCAAACAACAAGAACATGTACAACTTGTCATGGTACAGGAGAAATTATAAAAGAACCATGTGAAAATTGTAGAGGAAAAGGAAAAGTTAGAAAACAACCTAAAATAAAAGTTAAAATTCCAGCAGGAATTGATGATGGGCAAACAGTAGTATTAAGAGGAGAAGGAGAACCAGGAGAAAAAGGCGGTCCAAAGGGAGATTTATATATAACTGTAAAATTGAAAAAACATAGTATATATTCAAGAAAAGCTAATAATGTATATTGTGATATACCTATTACCATCACACAAGCTACATTAGGAGCAAATTTGGAAATACCTATGGTTGATGGAAAAAAAGAAGTATATAAAATACCAGAAGGAACTCAAACAGGAACAAAATTTGTAATAAGAGGTAAAGGATTTAAATCTGTAAGTTCAAATTCTGTAGGAGATTTTGTATTTACAGTAAATGTGCAAACACCAAAAAGAATTTCAAAAGAACAAAGAGAGTTACTAATGCAGTTAGCAAAAACTATGAATGAACAACCACCAATAAAAAAGAGAGGGATTTTTGGTTAAAAAATATAATGAAATATACGGATAAAGTTTGGATTTTTCCATTTTTTATCCGTATATATTATTATTGCTTGAATTGATTATGTAAATATGATAAAATAATGAAAGCATATTGTAGATTTATTTTCCCCAGAAAGGAGTACAAGATGAAAAAGGAAGCAATAAAAATTGGGAAAGAAGTTGTTGTTGATATCAAAGAAAAAGTAAAATGTTCTAGTATAAAAAAACGGAATGGTTACCAAAATCAAAGTTTTATAGGCATAGATTTACCACCTAAAATAAAATTTCAATATTGGGAAACAGAAGAAATAAATAAAAGACAATATGAAAAATATGTAAGTAAGGATTTTTTAGTTGAATCTTTTAAGATAAGTGGTATGCAAGGTTGGGAATATGGAATACGTGAAATAGACAATTTATGTAGAGATTTTTTCATAGGAAAGACTGCGAATGGACGAAGAATAATATCTTCAAGAGCATTAAAAATTGAGGATATTAATAAAATTGTTGACTTAAAATTAAATTATGAAAAAGGTATAATATATCAAAGAGAATATCCATTTGATATATTAGGAACATTAAGTAGAAGTAAAGAAATAAACGTAAAACCATTTTTATATAAGGATGAAGAAATTTTTTATAAGTATCAATTGAAAGATTTAATTACCTCATCTAAGATAAAAAGAATGATATGTATTTCTAAGCCATATATTTTAAGTTCAAGTTATGTATTTCGATTCACTTCTTGCAAAGATATTTCTGTTGGATTTTTTGGAATAAATAAAGAAAATGATATTGTTAAAAATGAATTAGCTATTATAGAAGGTGGAGAAAATATAAATAATGCTACTCGAATAGACTTATCTGGTTATATAAGACCAGTTATATTCTTGAAAAAAGATATTTAACAACAAAAACTCGTGGGAATAATTCTTGCGAGTTTTTATAATGTAAATTTCTAAGGTTATTTATACTAGACATCCAACATAAAACAAGATATAATATAGCAAGAATATTATACGAGGGTGTTATAAAATGAAGAAAAAAGTGTTATTTATTTCAAGTACAGGAGGACATTTAAATGAATTGTTACAATTGTCTCCATTATTTGAAAAATATGATTATAATATAATTACAGAAAAAGATAAAGCAAATTTAAGTTTAAAAGAAAAATACGGAAATAAATTATATTTTTTACCGTATGGAACAAGAGCAAAATTGTTTTCATATATATTTAAGTATTTATTTTTATGTATAAAAACGATTTATTTATATTTAAAGTTAAGGCCAAAAGTAATAATAACAACAGGAACACATACAGCAGGTCCAATGTGCATATTAGGAAAGTTGTGTGGAAGTAAAATAATATATATAGAAACATTTGCAAATACAAATAAGAAAACAGCAACAGGTAGACTTATATACCCAATAGCTGATTTATTTATTGTCCAATGGGAAGAAATGTTAAAAATATATCCAAAAGCAGTATATGGAGGTTCAATATATTAATGGTTTTAGTTATGTTAGGAACACAGAATAATAGTTTTCATAGATTATTAGAAGAAATAGATAGATTAATAGAAAATAAAGTAATTAATGAAGAAGTAATTGTGCAAAAAGGTTATACAAAATATGAATCTAAAAATATGAAAACTATTGATTTTATTTCAAGAGATGAATTAGAAAATTTGGAAAAACAAGCAAGTTACATAATAACTCATGGAGGAGTAGGTTCAATTGTTTCATCTTTGGAAAAGGGGAAAAAAGTAATTGCAGTGCCACGATTACATAAATATAGTGAACATGTAAATGATCATCAAAAGGAAATTATTAAGAAGTTTAATGAAAACAAAAATATAATAGGAATACAATCAGTAGGGGAATTAGAAGATGCTGTAAAAAGAGTATCAGAATTCAAACCTAATCAATTTAAAGGAAATAATCAAAAGATGTTAAAAATAATTGAATGTTTTATAGAAAATATATAAATACAATATAAGGGATATTTAAGATGGAAGATATAAAAAAGCAAAAAAAATTGGAAATAAAAACAATAATAAATAAAATCTTTAATTCAATATGGTTTCCTATAATTATTGGGATTTTATTATTTTTAAAAACATTTATTTTTTATCAAAATACAATAACAGTAAATGAAACAATTAATAAAGAAACAATAATAGGAAGTGTCTATTTTTTATTAACAACAATAGTTATAGTGAGTTCATTACCAAATAAGGGAAGAATAATAGGGAGCATAGTATTAGATGTATTAATAAGTACATTATTATTTTTTAATAATTTATATTACACATATTCAAGTTCGGTATTATCAATTGCTCAAATTACTAATTTACAATATGGAGAAGAAATATCTAATACATTACCAATGTTATTTCAAATAAGTGAATTAATATATTGGATAGATATAGTAGTTATAATAATTTTACTTGTAAAAAAATATATAAGCATAGAAACAGATAAAAATTTAACTTTAAAAAAGAATGTAGCAAAAATTATTGTATGTATAATACTAGCTCTAGGTTGCATAAAAGTAGATAATAAATACATAGAAAAGGCAAAAGAATATCCATTTAATAAAGATATGCAAGTAAAAAAAAGTACAATATATGGATATCATATTGCAGATATAGAAAATACATTAAATATAAAAAAACAAGCTAAATACACTAATAAATGTGATTTACAAAAAGAGTATAAAGAACTAAGAGATAAGTACAATGAAAAATATAGTGAAAGTAATTATGAATTACAGGGAACAGCAAAAGGAAAAAATGTTATTATATTACAATTGGAATCTATACAAAATTTTGTAATTAACACTAAAATTAATGGAAAAGAAATTACACCAAATTTAAATAAATTTTTAAATGAAAATATAGAATTTACAAATATGTATATGCAAAGTTATTCATCAACAGCAGATTCTGAATTTTCAACTGTAACATCATTATATCCAATGGAAAATGGAATGTCATATAGTAAATATTATACAAATAGTTATGAGGATATATTTAAAATGTTTAAAAATGGTGGATACACAACATCATATATGCATGGGAATTATGGATATTTTTGGAATAGAGAAAATGTGTATAAAAATTTAAAAGTAGATAATATAGAATTGAAAAATAATTTTGAAGATGTTTCAGAAAATATTATGGGATATTTATCAGATGAATTATTGTATAGACAAGCAGTTAAGAAACTAGAAAATTATGAAAAACCATTTATATCATATATTGTTGCAGCATCATCACACACATCATTTAGTTTAGAAGGTTTACAAGATAGAAGTAAAGTAAATATTGATACAGGAAAATATCAAGGAACATTTTTTGGGAGTTATTTAGAGGCTGTAAATTATGCAGATTATGCTTTTGGATGTTTTTTACAAGAATTAAAAGATGCAAATTTATATGATGATTCAGTAATATTAGTATTTGGTGACCATAATGGTATTGATATGTATAATGATGAATTGATAGACTTTTTGAAAAGTACAAAAAAAGATATTACTGATGTAGATGTCAAAACAAATTATATCAATGTAGCATGTGGAATGAAAATACCAGGAATTAAAAATTTAAAAATAGAAAAACCAGTTAATAAATTAGATATAAAACCAACTTTTGCATATCTAATAGATGAAGAAGAGGGAGTAGCTCTAGGAACAAATATGTTTGCAAGAAAAGATTTTATATCTCTAAATAATGAAAGAATAGTTACTAGTAGATATTATTATGATGAAAAATGGTTTAAAAGAAAAGATGGTACAGAAGTGGATTTTGATTTAATATCAGATGACGAAAAGAAGTTACTAGAAGAATATTATGATGATATGAAAAAAGAATTAGATATATCAGTATCAATAAGTATTAATAATTTATTAAAAGATTAAATGAAAGTTAGGAAGTAAAAATATGGATGAAGAAAGATTAATAAATCCTGAATTAGAAAACAGTGGAGAAGAAAGACTAGAAAATTCATTAAGGCCTAAAACTTTAGATGAATATATAGGACAAGATAAAATAAAGGAAAACATGAAAATATATATAGAGGCTGCAAAAAAAAGAGGAGAACCATTGGATCATGTTCTTTTATATGGTCCTCCAGGTTTAGGGAAAACAACATTGTCAAATATAATATCAAATGAAATGAATTCAAACATAAAAATAACATCAGGACCAGCAATAGAAAAACCAGGAGATTTAGCAGCATTGTTAACTAATTTATCAGAATTTGATGTATTGTTTATAGACGAAATACATAGACTTAGCAAAAGTGTAGAAGAAATATTATATCCAGCATTAGAAGATTATACTTTAGATATTATAATAGGAAAAGGACCAAGTGCTAGATCAATTAGATTAGATTTACCTAAATTTACATTGATTGGAGCAACAACCAAAGCTGGTTCATTAACAACACCATTAAGAGACAGATTTGGAATAGTACATAGGTTAGAATTATATGCAATAGAAGATTTAACAAAAATTGTAAAAAGATCAGCAGGTATTTTAAATGTAAATATAGAAGAGGATGCAGCAGTAGAAATTGCAAGAAGGTCAAGAGGAACTCCAAGAATTGCAAATAGACTTTTAAAAAGAGTGAGAGATTATGCAGCAGTTTTAGGAGATGGAGACATTACTTTAAAAATAACCAAACATGCGTTAAATAAATTAGAAATAGATGAATTAGGGTTAGATGAAATAGATAGAAAAATACTAGAAACAATGATAGTACAATATGCGGGAAGACCTGTCGGGATTGAGGCATTAGCTGCTACTGTTGGAGAAGAAGTTGATACATTAGAGGATGTATATGAACCATATTTAATACAAATAGGTTTTATAGCAAGAACATTAAGAGGAAGAACTGTATTACCGCCAGCATATAAACATATGGGATATAAATTAGAAGAGTAAAAGTAGGAGAGACTAATGGATTTTATAAAAAATATAAATGAAAAAATATTAAAAATTGGAATTATATTATCAGCCTTGTTATTTTCTATTCCCTCAATAATATATTATATACAAAATGGTACTGTATTAAATTTCAAGGAAGAATATTGTTTTTTATTAAATAATCAAGATACTTTAATTCAGACAATTGTATATATAGCCATATTAAATTCTTTTACTATTTTTTATTATTTAATAATAAAGAAAAATAAGGAAATATTTAAAAATATAAAACAAATACTATATTTTGTGGCAATAGTGGGATTATTTTTTGTTGTAATGATTCCATTTGAAAGTTCAGATATATTTTATTATTTGGGAATAGGAAAATTGCAAAGTACATATAATCAAAATCCATATTATCAAAGTATTAAAGAATATGTAGATAATAATAATGTTGATATGTCAAATGATACAGTATTAAAAAAGGGTTACAGCAACTATTGGTCAAATACAACTGTAGTATATGGAGCAATTTGGACACTAATATGTAGAATAATAGCAGGAATGTCATTTGGAAATGTTGATATAGGGTTAATCTTATTTAAAATATTGAATTTAATAATACATATAGTAAATTGTTATTTAATGTATAAAATTTCTAAGAAAAAAATATTTAGTATTATATATGGATTAAATCCATTTGTATTATTAGAAACAATAGCAAATGTACACAACGATATTTTTATAGTATTTTTTATTTTATTAGCATTTTATTTTGTGAAAAATCGAAAAAATCTTACACTTTCAGTGTTTTGTTTGGCTTGTGCAACTGCAATTAAATATTTCGCAATATTGTTATTACCAGTAGTAATTATATATTCATACAGAGATAAAGATATAAAAGTACGAATTATAAAATGTATACAATATGGATTAATATTTTTTATATTTTTAATTTTACCATATTTAGTATATATTCAAGATTTACAAGTATTTAAAGGAATGGCAAAACAGCAATCCAAAATAACAAAAGGAATTTATCTGGTTATATTAGAATATTTTACTAAAACAGATAATTTAGTATATATATTAAGTAAATTAGCTTTAACTGTATTTATATTAATATATTTGATAAAATGTGTAACATTATTGATTAAAAAGAAAATATCATTAAGAAAAGAAATGCAACAAATGTATTTGTTTATGTTAGCATTCATATTTTTGTTAATAACAGGATTTCAACCATGGTATTTAATGTGGTTATCTCCATTTATTATATGGCAAAAATCAAAAGATATAAAATTGATTACACAAATGCAAATTTTAACACAAATAGCTAATAGTGTATTTTTGATATATTCAGAAAATTATATATATGGAGTACCATTTTTCTTTATTTTTTTAACAGGGACACTAATATGTATAATAAAAAATAAAAAAAAGAGTAATTTATATAGAAAAAGAAGGGTGAAACAATGAAATTATTATTACATACATGTTGTGCACCATGTAGTGTATATTGTATAGAGTCATTAAGAAAAGAAAATATAGAGCCAACTGTATATTGGTATAATCCAAATATTCATCCATATATGGAGTATAAGGCAAGAAAAGAATGTTTAAAAGAATATACTAAAAAAATTAATGTAGAAGCTATATTTGAAGATGAATATGGGCTAGATGTATTTTGCAAAAATGTTGTAAATGATTTAAATGCAAGATGCAAAAATTATTGTTATCCAGTTAGATTAGAACAAACAGCAAAATACGCTAAAGAACATGGATACACTCATTTTTCAACAACCTTATTAATAAGTCCATATCAAAATCATAAATTATTAATGAAAATTGCAGAAGATATGGCAAAAAAATATGGAGTAGAATTTTTATATAGAGATTTTAGAATAGGATTTGTACAAGGACAAGAAAAAGCTAGAGAACTAGGGTTGTATATGCAAAAATATTGTGGTTGTGTTTTTTCAGAAGAAGCAAGATATTATTATAAAGATTCAGTAAAACCAGAATTACCAGAAGGTTATGAACTATATAAAAGGAAAAATATACAAATAAAAAAAATAGAAGATAAAGAAAATTATATAGAACTTTTATTAGAATCAGACCCATCAAGGGAGAATATTTGTAAATATTTAACTAATTCAGATATGTATGCCTTAAAAATTGATGAAGAAATAATATCTGTAGCTGTTATTTTACCAATTGATAGAAAAAATATAGAATTAAAAAGTATAGTTACAAAAGAAAAGTATAGAAATAAAGGTTATGCCAAAAGATTGTTAAAAATCGTATATGGAAACTATAAACAAAAATATGACAAAATGCTTGTAGGAATAACAGAAAATAATATTCCATTCTATGTAAAACAGGGATTTGATAAATATGAAAAGACAATAAAAAATTATTTTATAGATAATTACAATAATGAAATAAAGGATGGAGAATTAACTTGTACTGATAAGATATATTATTCAAAAGATTTAAAGAAAAAGGTTAAAGATAAATAGTAAGCTGCAGTGAGGATTACAAAATGAAAATATAAATAATTATATTGGAGATAGTACAAAATTAGAAATAGATTATGCCAAAAAAATATATATTATACCGATTTAATTGAAAACAAGTAGAACGACAAATTATAGAAAAATAGAGAGGAGGATGAGAGTATAAATATGAATCCAATAGAAAACTTAAAAGATTTAATCATGTACCAAAGTCAAAATAATGAAAATATATCTGTAGAAGTTTTATATGACAATGAAGATTTTTGGTTGACTCAAAAATCAATGTCAAAATTATTTGAAGTAGAAGTGAACACAATAAATTATCACTTAAAAGAAATATTTAAATCGAGCGAGTTAACAGAAGAATCAGTTATTCGAAAAATTCGAATAACTGCAAATGACGGAAAAAACTATAATACAAACTTTTACAGCCTAGATGCAATAATTGCTGTGGGATATAGAGTAAACTCAAAACAAGCAACAGATTTTAGAATATGGGCAACTAATACATTAAAAGAATACATAAAAAAAGGATTTGTTTTAAATGATGAATTACTTAAAAATGGACCAAAATTTGGGAAAGACTATTTCAAAGAATTATTAGAGAGAATTCGTTCAATTAGAACAAGTGAACGAAGAATATGGCAGCAGATAACAGATATATTTGCAGAATGTAGTATAGATTATGATAAAAATTCTGATACAACTAAACGATTTTATGCAACTGTTCAGAATAAATTTCACTTTGCAATTACAGGTAATACAGCTGTAGAGATAATATATCAAAAAGCAGATCATACTAAAGAAAATATGGGATTAACTACTTGGAAAAATTCACCAGATGGAAGAATTTTAAAGTCTGATGTTATTATTGCAAAAAATTATTTAGATGAAAAACAAATAAAAAGATTAGAGAGAACTGTTTCGGGATATTTTGATTATATAGAAGACCTAGTAGAAAGAGAAAATACATTTACGATGGAAGAATTTGCAAAAAGTATAAATGAATTTTTGGAATTTAGGAAATATGATATTTTAAAAGATAATGGTAAAATATCAAGAAGACAAGCAGAAGAAAAAGCTGAGAAAGAGTATAATGAATTTAATAAAAGTCAAAAGATAGTTTCGGATTTTGATAAGTTGCTTATTGAAGCAAATATGTTAAACAATAAAAAGTAATTAAAAGTATAGGTGGTTATATATTATAACCGCAGAAAAAAGAAGAAAAATTTAATAATTATATTTTTAATTTAAATAAAGAACTTCACTAATTTTAGTGAAGTTTTTTGCGAAATTGACAAAAATAAATAAAGTATTTATAATAAGAATAATCTTTTTTTAAGATTATTTTTAATTAAAAATAATAAAGAAAGGAGTGAAAAGATATTTGGAAAGAAATATTTTTCTAAGTTTTAGACCAGAGTATTTTAGACCAATTCTATATGGTATAAAAAAGTATGAGTACAGAAAAAGGTTTTGCAAAGAACCTGTAATTGCGTATTTATATTTAAGCTCACCGGTACAAGAAGTTGTTGGAATAATTAGATTTTTAAAACCTTTTATTACAGAAGAGTTATTGGATGATTATAATGATGATTCTATTATTAGAACAAGACTTCTTAGATGTCTGGATAATAAAGAACGTTTTATAATTCCAATAGAATCGTTGCAATTGTTTGAAAATCCAATACCGATTCAGGAATTAAAGAATATAAATCCGGATTTTTTTATTCCACAATGTTATTGTAACTTAGAAAATCAAAGAAAAATTTTTGAATATTTGCAATCAAGACCTCTTATGGAAAAAGAGTTCATTAATGATCATTCAAAAATTTTTGAGAGTAACTTAGGTGTTTTATGTGCCGAAATGGAAGAAACAGAAGAGTATATTCAAAAAGATTATATATTTAGAAACAATCCAAGGTATCAAAAAATCAAATGTGCAAGCTTAAAAGAAAGGCAAAGGTAATAAAATGAAAAATGTATATTATCCATTAGCAGGAATGAACTATATTATTGATAGTCTTCCACAAATTTTGAAAAACAAAAAACCAGAAGAAAAAAAGGAGATTATTCTTTATTTGTCAGCACAAGTAAATTCATATCCGCATATTGGAACATTAGTAAATTTCATTTCGGCTTTTGCGTTAGCAAAACAAATAAAAATTGCTTACAATGTTCCTGTGAGGATTCGGGTTGAATTATTAGAAAGTGTGACAGGAAAAGAAGAAAAAATCAACGGTGTAAGATATTATAAAAATCTTATAAATGCAGTTGATGGAGATGGGACAAACATTTGTGAAAAATATCTCCCTTATTTCAAAGACATTTTGAATCGTTTATCAAAACTGGACAAGATTGAGTATGAAATTTTATTTTTCTACGATTATCAGAAAGAAAAATTAGTACGAAGATCGTTGTTGGAAGTCTTGGATAATGCAGAAGTTTTGGGAGAGGTTTTAAATCCTAAGGATGGAAGCATTAGATTAAGATTTGAGTGTCCTAAATGTGGACTTGTTGACAAACATAATCATAATCTTAAGGTCATTCATAAATCGAAAGATAAAATTATTTTAGAAAGTGAATGCCCTATTCATGGAAAACATAGGCTTGTCGTAACTGAAGACAATAAAGAAAAGTTTGATATGAATGTTCCATTAAGATATTTGGTTAAGGCTATGTACTTAATTAAAAGTGATGAACAAAACAATACTCTTAGTGTAATTGTAGACGGTGGAGACTGGTCTGGAATGTGGCCACTAAGAGTTTACATGGAACCATTATTAAAACTTGGGTATAAAGAACCCGTGAATGTAATTTATACACCTACTATTTTAGATTGGTCTGGTAGCAAACTTTCTAAAAGAATGTATGTTGGTAATGCAGCATATAGAGAATACATGAAAGAAGGTTTGATTAACTATTCAGAATTTTACAATCAGTATGGTGAGATTGGATTTGAGCGAATCTATAAAGAAATTAATTTATGGGTTACAGATCCTAAGCTTTTTATTAGGGATTATACCATTGAATATATTGACATGATTCTTAGAGGAGAAAAAGTTAATTAAAATCCAAATACTTTTTACTAAATATCAAATTTAAACTAATTTGATAAGAAAAACAGTGTTACAAAAAATGTGACACTGTTTTTTTCCATAATTTATTGACTTATATATATAAATTTTATAAAATCATTATATGTTAGGAGAGTTTTTATGAGAAAACCAATAATAGGAATTGTAAGTAAATCTAAACCCAAAAAAGAAAATGGTATTTGGAATAAAATGTATATTGCAGATGAAATAAGATATTTGATAATAAAAAATGGAGGATTAGCAATATCATTATTATCGCCAGAAGAAACAATGGATTTTAATAAAGATGATATAGAGGATAAAAAGATGTTGACTCTAAAAGAAAAAGAGGATATTTTTCATCTAGTCAATTTATGTGATGGTCTTGTTTTACAAGGAGGAGTATCTAGTTCAAATTATGAGATTGAATATGCCAAAAAAGCTATTGAATTAAATAAACCTATTATAGGTATTTGTGCAGGATTTAATAATTTACTACGTGCAATAGGGGGAGAAGTTACTATAGATAATACTAACAGTCATAATCATTTAGACGAAAATTATCGTCATTCAATAAGAATAATTAAAGACACGAAACTATATAATATAATAGAAAAAGATAAAATAGATGTAAATAGTATTCATTCAATGGTTGCAAAGAAAGAAAATGTAAGCAAATTAGCTAAAGTTTCATCTTATTCTGAAGATGGATTAGTGGAGAGTTTTGAACTAGAAAATAAAAAATTTGTAATAGGTATAAAATGGCATCCGGAATTGATGCTAAATGCACCATATGTTGATAAGCTATTTAAAACTTTTATAGAGATTTCAAATGAGAAATAAAGTATAAAAATGATGAATATTGGTTAATTGGAAAGAAGGAAAAATATTATGATAAGACAAAATGAAATTAAAGAAATAGTAAATTTGATTGATAAAGGATTTGAATTAGAGTTAATAGCTTTTGAATTAGGTATTCCAGTTAATCAGTTACAAGAATGTATAAGTAAAGAAAAGACAGAAAAAGAATTAAACGAAGATAAAAATGAAGAGATAGAAATAGAATTTGAAGAGAAAAAATTTAGAAAACAAGATTATGAAAAATTAATAAATAAATATAAAAAAGAAATTGCTTTAGAAAAATCAACAAAGAAAAGAAACTTATTAGCATTTGCATATTTTAAAGCTGGAAAAATAGAAGAAGCAAGAGATGAATTAGAAAAATTAATAAATGAAAATAACAATTATATTTCTTATAGACAACTAATACATATAGAAAAACAAGAAAATAATTTGGATGATGCGAAATTGTGGGCATATGAAGCTCTTGAAAAATTTCCTGAAAGTATTGAAATAAGAGAACAATTGATATCAATAGCAAAAGAAGAAAAAGATAATCAAGAGATTATAAAACAGTTAAAGGAAATTATAGATATAAATCCCAAAAATAAAATAAATAAAAAAAGATTAAAAATAATTATGGAACAAAATGAAAGATAACTAGTTTCATAGTTATTTTTTTAAAATTATTGAAAATTATGTAAATTTATAGTATAATATGAGCTGTATTGAAATATTTTCAATGTATTTACTGTATTTTACCAATTGTTTAATTGGCTAAATATTAAAAAATTATGAAAATACCAAGACAATTTTGTACCTATCAAAAACTTTTTGGCAGTGAAAGGAGAAAACAAGATGAACAAGTTTAAGGCAAAGGTGAAATTTGAGGATTGCGAAAATGAAATAATGTTGATTAGAACATTTTTTGAATTCTTTAATTCTGAAAGTAGTATTACAGTAGATAAAAAAGAGGCAAAAATAGAAATAGAATATGCTTTTGAGGAGAAGCCGCCGATGGAGATTATCGATGCTATAAACGATTGCGAAATTATTCATATAAACTACAGTAAGAACTTGAAAGAAGCCGAGCAGGAGGAAGTTTTACAGAATGAGACGGAAAAAAATGACTCTGAACAAGAGAAAAATTTACAGACAGAGACAAAAAGTGATTCTGAGCGGAAGAATGTAGAGGTAGAAATTATTGAGCAGACTGAACAAGCAAATGCGGAGAGTAAGAATTTTAATCAAAATAAATTTTCTCCCAAAATAAAGACAGAACAACTAAAAAAAGTTGAAAAAAAGCCAACTGTAAATATTCCAGAATTAGATGAAATTGCAAAAAAATCTAATTCTTTTGAACACTTTACTGAATTAGTAGCAGAATGGTTGGAAATGAGCAGTAAAAAGGAATACTTTAAAAATTTAGTAATAGCAGCTTCAGAGGTTGATAATATTACATGGAAAAATTTAGGAAAAATTCTAGAAAATAAAAATATTATTTATACCGATGGAGACAGAATTAACACCAGCCAATGTGTTTCAAAAAAACTAAAAAAATATTCAATAACATGCTTACCGTTCTTGAAAGCAACTAAAAAATATAAAGACTATTCTTTTAAGAAAGTAGAAGAACGCCCTCCAGAGGAGAACACTAGTGAACAGGAAATAAAAAATACAATAACAAGTATTGAAGATAACAAGCCTGACCAAATAGTGTTTCTTAAACCAAGAGTAAAAATGGAGTGCATGCCAGAAAGTAAAGAGTTTGAGGAAAAATTGGCAAATGTTGATAAAACACAGCAGGTTGAAGAAAGAGTTCGTTATGTTTTAGGAGCAATGGGATTAAGCAATATGGTTGTAGAAGAACAGAAACAAATTGTTGAATTTGCAACTACAGCAATAAAAAAAGGTAAAATAAATCTTGATGATATTTTTATAAAAACAAATACTGCTGGAGAGCAGACAATAACGGTTCGTATGATGTTCTCAAAACTTGTTAATGATTTTGTGCAGAAATATGAAAGCAATAAGAAAGTAAAACTTTCGACTTTTCTTTCAGAGTTACAGAAGATTATTATGGATAAGACGGAATTTGAGAGTTCTGTAGATTGTGCTGAATGACGTAATGCAATCTTGGTATTTTGTAAAAACTTCACTAGATGTATCTGGTGGAGTTTTTGCAAATATTTGTTACAATTTACAGTTTATGAAATAAAATATTTTAAAATTTTTTAGCTGCAAATTGTAACAAATATTTATATATCAATTTTTAAGTATTATAGAATTTATTGAAAAGTCAATGGGTATATGCTATAATTTCAATAAATTTACGATATTTACAAAAGATATGTTCTAAAAACAGGTGATAAAAAAATAAAAAGTAAATAGTAAGGAAATGTGATAATATGACGAAAAATAGCAGGGTAGAAGAAATAAAAAAACTGATAAAAAATGGATTTGATTTAGAATTGATATCTTTTGAATTAGATATGCCAATTGAAGAGGTAAATAAATATAAAATCGAATTAGAAAAAGTGAATAAAAAAAATACATATCCCAAAATGGAAAAGTTAAGAGAAAGATATAAAGAACTCTTTTATAAAACTAATGAAATTAAATTGGAAAAACAAATCTTAACACCACAAGAAGAAAATTTAATAAATTCAGTTATATCCGAATTTGAAAAAATTGAAGAAAATTTAAAAGGAGCATCTAAAGATAAAAAAAGAAGAGAAGTATTTAAAATAACAAAGGGGATAGAGAGCATAGAAGAATGTAATTTAACTGTTGAACAAGCAGAAAAATTATACTATTTATTACAAGCTAATGAAATAAAAAAATTGAAATTTATGTCGAGAAAAAATAAAGATTATAAAATGAATAAATGTGAAAAGATTGTAACAAAGAAAGTAGTAGATGCAATTGATGTTGCCCAAAGTCAAGCAGAGAATATAGAAGAATTAAAAAGTCTAGAAAAAAAACTAACAATGAAAATGAACCCTAGTAATCAAATAATTATAGGAACAGTAAAAAACAAGATAAAAAATAAAATATTAAAAATAAATCAAAGAAAAGCAATTGAAAAACAAAAAAATATTCCAGATAATATTAATTTAATTATTAAAGAACTTGCAAGTGGTACATTAGATATTGAAAAAGCAAATATCTATATTGAAAATGAAGTAAAAGATAGAAGAAAAAATAAACCAGAAAACAAATTTGCAGTTACTGATGAACAAGAAAAAAGACAAATTTTTGGACAAATTATGAAAAATTTAGTTGATAATTCTGAAAAATATAATATAGAAAATCCAGAAACAACAATTCAGCAAATACAAGAATTATGTGATTGTGGAATGGAACAAGCAATAAGAATTGTAGTTAAAAATTTTTCTGGCAGAAAGAATTTTGAAAAAGCAAATGAAATTTGTAATGAATTTTTAAATAAAAGTGGAAATAATTCAATGTTCAATTATATGAAAATATTAAAAAAAGAAATAAAAAATGATGAAATAGGTGATATAGTATTAAAAGCAATAAATTTGAATGGAACATATGAAAAAGAAAAAGAATGTTTTGAATTGATTGAAAAAGGATTAAATATGGGAAATGTGAATCTTAGAGCAGTATCGTTGGGAAAAACTCAAGATGGGTTGAAAAATATAACTTTAGCAGATATATGGATAGATAGAAGTATAAATCATATGCGTTAATTGAACACAATATGACATAATTTGTTAAATAAAGTATGTTGTATCTACATAAAAATGCCATCTTTAAAATTGACATAATATATAAAGTGTAGTATAATACACTTTGTACAAAATTAACAATTGCACCGTGTTAACGGTGCACCATAAAGAAAGGAGCATTTTATGCCAAATTATTATTTACATCTTGCATCAAGTAATGAAAAAGCTTTAAAAAATCGGAGTTTTGTTCTAGGAGTAGAAGCACCAGACATGCTAAAGAAACATGTTAAAGTATATGGAGAAGAAAGAGCAAAAGCTGAGTACAATTTTTTAAAAACAGATCAAATGCCGCCATATGACGTATTTAAATCACGTATTAAACAGAAAGAAGATGGAAAAAGAAAATCAGGACTTCATTATGGGTATAGTAGAAACCCAGGAGTAAAGGAATATTGGTCTAGATTAACGGCAGAACAGAAAAAAAATCCGTTCTACAGAGGATATGTATGGCATCTTTTAACAGATGCAATTCTGTATGGTCGTTTGAATATTGAGGCTAAAGCTGCAAAAATTCCAAAAGAAGACAGGGCTGCAGAGATAAAGAAGTTACATGATGACTGGGATAGGACAAATGCACGTGTTCGTGATACCTATCCAGAGGTGAGCTTAACCAAGGAGGTTAAAGAGTTAGGCATAGTTAAATTCATTACAGAGGGAGAAACGGCTTATGTCGATTGGGAAATTGTTAAAAACACAATTGACTATTTAAGAAAATTTGATCCTCTTAATGGAGACATGGATGAAATTATCGAAAAAGTGTTAAAAGAAAAGGATTTGGCTGTATTATCATAAGTCAATCAGAAATTTTAGATAGTTTAATCTGTAAAATTCTTTCAATCCAGTGACTATATTATGGTCACTGGATTTTGGTTATAAAATATTTATGAAAAATTAAAGAAGGGAGAGTATTGAAATATTTAAGTTATTAAATGTTTCATACAGGAAAGTTATGGGAATATTAGAAATCTTATGTTTTGTTGGTATTATAACTACTATTCTTTCAGTTATAGGTGTTAAAATTGGAAATAGATTTGGTGATAAATATAAAAATAAAGCAGAATTAATGGGAGGAATTATATTAATATTATTGGGAATAAAAATATTATTAGAACATTTAAATATAATTGCTTTTTGATTAATTATGGTATATTATTTAGAAAATATAAATAGTACAAAAGAGGTGATATGAAATTGTCCAATATTACAAAAAGAGCAATGGCACAATCATTAAAGAAAATGTTATTAGTAAAAGAATTAGATAAAATAACAATAACAGATATTACCAATGATTGTGGTATAAATAGACAAACTTTTTATTATCATTTTAAAGATATATATGATTTATTAGAATGGATTTTTGCAAATGAAATAGTGGAAAAGGTGGAGAGGGAAACAACTATAGAAAATTGGCAAAATAATTTTAAATATGTATTAGATTATATATTGAAAAATAAAAAATTTATTATAAAAATATACAATTCATTAAGTAGAAAAATGTTATTAGATTTTTTATTTAAACAATATAATACTATATTTATAGGAATCATAGATGATTTATCTAAAAATTATAATATCACAAAAGAAAACGAAATATTTATTGCAAATTTTTATAAATATGGATTTGCTGGAGTAATAGAAAATTGGATAGTTACAGAAATGAAAGAAAGTCCAGAAAATATAATAAAAAAATTAAATGTAATGATATCTGGAAGTTTTGAAGAAGCTGTGAAAAAAATGTCAACTTAATTAGACAAAAAATGGATTATGTATAAAAATTTTACATATTCACTTTTTTGTTTATTGTAAATTTTATGTATTATCTATAGGATAAAAGCACATAGTAAATAAGGAGGTTGATGAACTATGTATTATAGTAGTGGAAATTATGAGGCTTTTGCAAGACCAAAAAAGCCAGTAGATGTAGATAAAAAATCTGCGTATATAGTAGGATCAGGATTAGCTGCATTATCAGCAGCATGTTTTCTTGTTAGAGATGGACAAATGAAAGGTAAAAATGTTCATATACTAGAAAAAGATTCAATACCAGGAGGAGCGTGTGATGGATATCTTTATGATGGATTAGGATATGTAATGCGTGGTGGAAGAGAAATGGATAATCATTTTGAATGTATGTGGGATTTGTTTCATTCAATTCCATCAATAGAAACAGAAGGTGTGAGTGTATTAGATGAATATTATTGGTTAAATAAAGAAGATCCAAACTATTCATTAATGAGAGCAACAATGAATTGTGGAGAAGATGCACATACAGATAGAAAATTTGAAATATCTGACAAAGGTGCAATGGAAATTATGCATTTGTTTTTTACACCAGATGAAGAATTATATGATAAAAAAATAACAGACTATTTTTCTGATGAGGTATTAAATTCAAATTTCTGGTTATATTGGAGAACAATGTTTGCCTTTGAAAATTGGCACAGTGCATTAGAAATGAAATTATATATAAAAAGATTTATACATCATATTGGGGGATTACCAGATTTTACAGCACTAAGATTTACAAAATATAATCAATATGAATCAATGATTTTGCCAATGATAGAATACTTGAAAAAATTTGACGTACAATTTCATTATGGTACAAAAGTTGAAAATGTAAAATTTGAAATATCAGATTATAAAAAAGTTGCAAAAAGTATAATAATAACAAAAGATGGAGAAGAATCAAGTATAGATTTAACAGAAAATGATTTAGTATTTATTACAAATGGGGGATGTGTTGAAAATTCAAGTATGGGTAGTCAAAACACACCAGCAGAAATGAATACAGAAATTAAACCAGGTGGAGGTTGGGATTTATGGCGTAAAATTGCAGAACAAGATGAATCATTTGGAAATCCAGATAAATTTTGTCATGATCCAGAATTAACAAACTGGATGAGTGCAACAGTTACAACATTAGATGACAGAATTCCACCATATGTAGAAAAAATCTGTAAGAGAAATCCATTTAGTGGAAAAGTAGTTACAGGTGGAATTGTAACTGTAAAAGATTCAAACTGGCTATTAAGCTGGACATTTAATCGTCAGCCACAATTTAGAAGCCAACCAAAAGATCAATTAGTAGGTTGGATATATGGATTATTTAGTGATAAACCTGGAAATTATGTAAAAAAACCAATGAGAGATTGTACAGGTAAAGAAATATGTATGGAATGGTTATACCATTTAGGAGTGCCAGAAAATCAAATAGAGGAAATGGCTGAAAATAGTGCAAATACAATACCTGTAATGATGCCATATATAGATGCATTTTTTATGCCAAGAAATGGCACAGATAGACCAAAAGTAGTTCCAAAACAAGCAGTAAATTTTGCATTTTTAGGACAATTTGCAGAAACTGAAAGAGATACAATATTTACAACAGAATATTCTATAAGAACTGCTATGGTAGCTGTGTATACATTGTTAAATATAGATAGAGGAGTACCAGAAGTTTGGGGAAGCACATATGATATTAGAGATTTATTAAATGCAACAGTTAAATTAAGAGATGGAAAGCCTATAACAGAAATGAATTTAGGATTAAAAGAAAAGATTGCATTAAAGGAAGCTTTGAAACAAATAAAAGGTACAGATATTGAAAAAATTCTTAAAGAATATCATGTAATAAAAGATGATGATGTATAAAAAATAAAATGAAATTCTATAAAATAAAAGAACCTAATTTATTAGACAAGAGTTTAATAAGTTAGGTTTATTTTCTTGATAAATTTATAAACATATAGTAAAATACTAATAAATTATAAAAATAATAGGTATCGAATTAAAATAATACATAATTAATCAAAAAAGAAATAGAGGAAATAAAATGATAAGTTATGAGGATTTATATAAAAAAGTAAAAGAAAAATTATCTTCTAAAAGATTCAAACATTCTGAAGGAGTGGTAAAAAGGGCAATAGAATATGCCGAAGTTTATAATGTAGATATTGAAAAGATTAAAAAAATCGCAATAGCACATGATATAGCTAAAGAACTAACAGAAGAGGATAAAACTTTTTATATAAAAAAATATAAAATTAATTTGGATGAAATAGAAAAAATAAATAAAGAATTAATACATGCAAAAATAGGTTCAGAAATTTGTAAAAATGAATTTGGCTTTACGGATGAAATGAGTGATGGTATAAGATATCATACAACAGGAAGAGAAAATATGTCTATGATAGAAAAAATTATTTATCTAGCAGATGCTACAGAAGAAAATAGAAAATATGATTATGACTATTATGTTGAATTAACTAAAAAAGATATTAATCAAAGTATTTTAGAAATATCTGCATGGACAATAGATAATTTACTAAAAAATAATAATTTAATACATCCAGATAGTATAAAGTGTTATAATTATTACACTATGATAAAGGGTAAAAAGCATTAAAATATAAAATGCTTAATTTTATGGAGGAAAATAATGGATAGATTAGTTTTAATAGATGGTAATAGCATAATGAATAGGGCTTTTTATGGAATTATGGGAAGTAAAATGTTAACTACAAAAGATGGTAAATATACAAATGCTGTATATGGTTTTTTAGCAATTTTATTTAAATTGATAGAAGATACAAACCCACAATACATGGTAGTTGCATTTGATTTAAAAGCACCAACAGCAAGACATAAATTATATGATGGATATAAAGCTAACAGAAAAGGAATGCCTGATGAATTAGCAGAGCAAATGCCAATGATAAAAGAAATATTAAGGGCTATGAATATAGATATAGTTGAAAAAGAGGGATATGAAGCAGATGATGTTTTAGGAACATTGTCTAGATATGGAGAAAAACAAGGACTTGAAGTTGTTATATTATCTGGAGATAGAGATACATTTCAATTAGCAACAGACAAGGTCACAATTAGAATCCCAAGAACAAAAGGTGGAAAAACAGAAACAGATTTATTTAATAGAGAAAAAATTGTTGAAACATATGGAATTGAACCAAAACAATTGATAGAGGTAAAAGGATTACAAGGTGATGCATCTGACAATATTCCCGGGGTTCCAGGAATTGGAGAAAAAACAGCATTATCATTAATTCAAAGATTTGGAAGTATTGAAAATTTATATAACAAAATTGAAAATAATGAAGATGGTTTAAAGGGAAAACAAAGAGAAAAAATTGTGGCAAATAAAGATTTAGCAATATTATCTAAAACATTAGGAACAATTAATTTAGATGTACCAATAGAAGATACATTAGAACAATTTAAAGTAGAAGAATGGGATAAAGAAAAAGTATTAAAAATATTTAAAGAATTAAATTTTAATAGATATATAGAAAGATTTAATTTAGGTGAATTTAATTCTAATTCAGAAGAATCAGTATATAAAATAGAATTTAACGAAAGAGAAAAAACAATAGAACAAATAATAGAATTAGTGCAACAACAAAAAGAAATGATATTTTATATACAAACACAAAAAAATAATAATGAAGATTATATAATAAAAGAAGATATCACAGGAATTAGTGTATACAATAAAGAAAAAAATGAAGTATATTACTTGAATTTGACAAATGAAAATATAAAACAATTGAAAGAAATATTAGAAGATAATGAAATTAAAAAAACAGGAATTAATATAAGCAAAACATATATATTGCTAAAACAACAAGGAATTACATTAGGTGGAATAGAAAATGATATTTCTATAGGAGCATATATATTAAATCCAACAAACAATAAATTAGACATAAAAAATCTAGCAATGCAATATTTAGAATTTGATATTGATGAATATATTGATGATGACAAAACAGATGAACAACAATTAACATTATTTGATGAAAATAAAGAAAACGATAAAAATGAATCTAAAAAATATAATATATATGCATATTTAGTAGAGAAAATAAACGAAATAATAATAAAAAAATTAGAAGAAACTAATAGTATAAAATTATACAAAGAAATTGATATGCCAACAATAGAAGTTTTATCAAATATGCAATGGAATGGAATGTATGTTGATGAAAAAGAATTAGAAGAATTTGGAAAAGAATTAACATCACAAATAGATATATTAACTAAGATAATTCATGAAATGGCTGGGGAAGATTTTAACATTAATTCTACAAAACAATTAGGAGAAATTCTTTTTGAAAAGATGAAATTACCAGTTGTAAAGAAAACAAAAAATGGATATTCAACAGATGTTGATGTTTTAGAAAAGTTAAAAAAAGAAGATCCAATAATAGAAAAAATATTAGAATATAGACAATTAGTTAAACTTAATTCGACTTATGTTGAGGGATTAAAACCATATATAAATCCTAAGACAAAAAGAATCCATTCATTTTTTCATCAAACAATAACAGCAACAGGAAGAATAAGTTCAACTGAACCTAATTTACAAAATATACCTACAAGATTTGAACTAGGAAAAAGAGTTAGAAAGGTATTTAAACCAGAAAATGGAAAAATATATGTAGATGCAGATTATTCGCAAATTGAACTTAGAGTTTTAGCACATATATCAAAAGATGAACATATGATACAAGCTTTTAAAAACAATGAAGATATTCATAAACAAGCAGCTTCTAAAGTGTTTAAAACACCGATAGATGAAGTTACAAAAGAGCAAAGAAGTAATGCAAAAGCAGTAAACTTTGGGATTGTATATGGAATAAGTGATTTTGGATTAGGAGAACAGCTAGGTATATCACGAAAATTAGCAAAACAATATATAGAAGAATACTTGAGTGAATATGCAGGAATAAATACATTTATGGAGAATATTATTGAGAAAACTAAAGAAAAGGGATATGTTGAAACTTTATTTAATAGAAGAAGATATGTTCCAGAATTAAGTTCTAAAAACTATATGGTTAGACAATTTGGAAAAAGAGTTGCGATGAATACACCAATACAAGGTACAGCAGCAGACATTATGAAAATAGCAATGATAAATGTATATAAAAGATTAAAGGATGAAAATTTAGAAGCTAAAATTGTTTTGCAAGTACATGATGAAATGATGATAGAAACTTCAGACAAAGAAAAAGAGCAAGTAAAGAAAATAATAAAACAAGAAATGGAATCTGCAATAAAATTAGAAATACCACTTATAGCAGAAATATCAGAAGCTAAAACATGGTATGATTGTAAATAAAAGGGATAAATAGATATAAAAGAGGAGAGAAAGTATTGAAAAAAAAGATATTAATTATAATATTAATTTTTATAATTCTTTTTAGTGTTTTCGTTTTTAAAAATAAAATATTAAAAATTATGTATCCCAAAACATATAGTGAAATTGTAACTACATATGCAGAACAATATAAGGTAGATGAAAATTTAGTATATGCAGTAATAAAAGCAGAAAGCAATTTTCGTAGTAATGCAGAATCAAATAAATCTGCAATAGGATTAATGCAAATTGTAGAAGATACTGCAGTGGATGTGGCAAAAAAAAGTAATATAAATATAGAATCGCAAAATATAAGAGAAGAATTGTTAAAGGAAGATAATAATATAAACGTAGGAACAAAATATTTATCTATATTACTTTCTAAATATGGAAATATAGAAGTAGCATTAGCAGCATACAATGCAGGGATAGGAACAGTTGATAATTGGATAGAAAAACAAGTTATAAAATCAGATGGTTCAGATATAGAAAATATACCATATAAGGAAACTAATAATTATGTAAGAAAAATACTTAGAGATTATAAAATATATGAGAAATTATATAGTTACAATTCATAATTCTAAATATGTAAGTTATAAAAATTTGATAATATATTGTTTTGAAATACCGCGTAAGCGATCAAACGAACGATAGTGAGTGCGAATTGGAGCAAACTACATACTAGTAATTTTAATATGTGGTTTGCGACACACAAGGTATATAAAAACAATATATTATCAAATTTAAAAATGATTTATTTAATAAATTATGAATTGTAACATCATATTCATAAAAATTTTTTAATTTGTTCTAAAACAGTTGAAAAAAATATACTTTTGTAATATAATTGTAATGAAATTGTAATAAAGAGAAAGGGAGATATGCAAATGTTTAAATTTGGACAAGATGTTGGGATAGATTTAGGAACTGCAACTGTAATTGTATATGTAAAAGGAAAAGGAATTGTATTGAGGGAACCATCTGTTGTTGCTGTTGATAATATTACAGGAGATGTTTTAGCAGTAGGACAAGAAGCTAGAAGAATGTTAGGAAGAACTCCACGGAAATATTGTAGCAACTAGACCTTTAAGAGATGGTGTTATATCAGATTATACAGTTACAGAAAAAATGTTAAAACATTTTATAAATAAGGTATGTGGAAAATTTGTATTTGCACCAAGAATTATGATTTGTATACCTTCACAAGTAACAGAAGTAGAAAAAAAAGCTGTTATAGATGCTGCGACTCAAGCAGGAGCTAGAAAAGTATATTTAATAGAAGAGCCAATAGCTGCAGCAATAGGAGCAGGAATAGATATATCAAAACCATGTGGAAATATGGTTGTAGATATAGGAGGAGGAACAACAGATATAGCTGTAATTTCTTTAGGTGGATCTGTTGTAAATACTTCATTAAAAGTGGCTGGAGATAAGTTTGATGAATACATAGTAAAATATGTTAAGAAAAAACATAATATAATGATAGGTGAAAGAACAGCAGAAGACCTAAAGGTTAATATAGGTTGTGTATATCCTAAAATTCAAGATACAGAAATGGATATAAGAGGAAGAGATTTAGTTACAGGACTTCCAAAAACGTTAACAGTACATTCTAGTGAAATGCTAGAAGCATTAATTGAACCAGCAATGATGATTGTAGATGCTGTACACTCTGTATTAGAAAGGACACCACCAGAATTATCAGCAGATATTAGTGATAAGGGTATATATATGACAGGTGGAGGATGTTTAGTAGACGGACTTGATAAATTATTGCAAGAAAAAACAGGAATTAATGTTATGATAGCACAAGACACAGTATCATGTGTAGCACTAGGAACAGGAAAAGCATTAGATAATTTAGATGTTTTAGAAGGAAAAGCATCAAGATAAAATATAGGACGAATATATAATATTTTTAAAATACTCAATATTCGTCTTTTTTATATAGAAAGAGAGAATAAAAATGAATAAAAAAGTTGCATTTATCACATTGCGGTTGTAAGGTAAATCAATATGAAACAAATGGAATGATACAAGAATTTATAGAAAATGGATATGAAATAGTTGAACATACTAAAAAGGCAGATATATATATTGTAAATACATGCACAGTAACAAATATGTCTGATAGAAAATCAAGACAAATGTTAAGAAGAGTAAAAGAATTAAATTCAAATGCAATAATAGTAGCATGTGGCTGTTATGCACAAGTAGCACAAAAAGAGTTAGAAAATATAAAAGAAATAGATTTAGTATTAGGAAATAATGAGAAAAAAGACATTGTTAAATATGTAGAAAATTTTATTAATACACAAACACCTGAAATAAAAGCAGATGATTTGATGAAACAAAAAGAATTTGTCGAATTTGGGAATGTAACATTTACAGAAAAGACAAGAGCTGTTATAAAAGTACAAGATGGATGTGATAGATTTTGTTCATATTGTATTATTCCATATGCTAGAGGAAGAGTTAGAAGTAGACAACCAAAACATATAATATCAGAAATAGAAAAAATAGCAAATGAGGGAATAAAAGAAGTTGTTATAACAGGAATACATATAGCCTCTTATGGTAAAGATTTTTCAGAAGATTATAAATTAATAGATTTATTAGAAGAAATTAATAAAATTGAAAAAATTCAAAGAATAAGACTAGGTTCTATAGAACCACTATTAATAACAGAAGAGTTTGTTGAAAGATTAAAAAAATTAGAAAAAGTATGCCATCAATTTCATTTGTCATTGCAAAGTGGATGTGATGAAACACTAAAAAGAATGAATAGAAGATACACAACAGACCAATTTAGGAATATAGCACAAATTTTAAGAGAAAGTTTTGAAGACACAATGTTAACAACAGATATAATAGTAGGTTTTCCGGGAGAAACTGAACAAGAATTTAATAAAACATATGATTTTCTGAAAGAAATAAAATTTTATAAAATGCATGTTTTTAAATATTCACCAAGAAAAGGAACAAAAGCAGCAGTAATGGAAAATCAAATAGATGGAAGTAAAAAAGAAGAAAGAAGTAAAAAATTAATAGAATTATCTAATAAAAATCAACATGAATATAATGAAAAATATGTAGGACAAGAAGTTGAGGTTCTTTTTGAAGAAAAGAAAGATGGAATTTACAAAGGACATACTAAAAATTATATATTAGTATATTGTTTAACAGATGAGAATTTAGAAAATAAAATAGTTAAAATAAAATGCAAAAAAGCTCAAAAAGAATATATAATTGCCGAATAATGTAATAAAAATGCAACAACAATGTAATGAAAATGTAATCAATATTTAACAAAAAGGTATTGATAAAAAATAAAATATATAGTATAACTAGTATAGTGATTTATAAAGCTACAAAGGAGGAAATTAAATGGCAGATATAAGAGAAGAAAACAATGTATTTGGTGGAGTACAATTTGAAAATAATAATACAGTAGAACAAGCAGGAAGTAATCTACCAGTAAAACAAGGATTTTGGTCAAAATTCAAATCATTCTGGTTCCAAGAAGTAGATTGGAATAAAGAAATAAGAGTAGAATTAACACCATATCAACAAAAAGTTGAAGATGAAATAAATGAATTCTTGCATCAAGAAGTTACATGGGAAAAAGTACATGATTTCTTATTCCAAGAAGTAAAATTTGGAAAAAGTAAAACACAAGTATAATTAATAAGTAATAATAAAAAAGTATGGCACATTTTATAGAAATGTGTTATACTTTTTTGTTGTAATATAGGAAAAAAATTATATATTATAGTTACAATTTACAGTTTAAAATATTTAACCTATAAAAATTTAATAATATATTGTTTTTATATACCTTGTGTGTCGCAAACCACATATTAAAATTACTAGTATGTAGTTTGCTCCAAATCGCACTCACTAACGTTCGTTTGATCGCTTACGCGGTATTTCAAAACAATATATTATTAAATTTAAAAGTGATTTATTTTTTAAACTGTGAATCGTAATATTTAATCTATAAAAGAAAAAAGGAGAAATAAATGGCAAAAAGTAAAACTGTATTTGTATGTAGTGAATGTGGAAATGAATCAAGTAAATGGCTAGGTAAGTGCCCTGCATGTAATAGTTGGAACAGTTTTTATGAACAAAAAGTTGTAGAAACTAAATCAGGAATACATAAAGGGGTAGGAAAAAGTGAAAATAAACCTCAAAAATTAAATTCATATGTAGCTAAAGAAACAATAAGAACACAAACTGGATTTAAAGAATTAGATAGAGTATTAGGTGGAGGATTGGTAAAAGGTTCTTTAGTGCTACTAGGTGGAGAACCAGGAATAGGAAAATCAACTTTAATATTACAAATATGTGATAAAATAAAAGGTGACGGAAAAGTATTATATGTGTCAGGAGAAGAATCTGCAGAACAAATAAAAATGAGAGCAGATAGATTAGGAATAAACAATGATGATATTTTATTCCTTGGAGAAACAGACATAGATATAGTAAATAATGCAATAATAGAAATAAATCCTAAATTAGTAATAATAGATTCTATTCAAACAATGTATTCAGAAGATATAACAGCAGCTGCAGGAAGTGTAAGTCAAGTAAGAGAAATAACATCACAAGTAATGAGAGTATGTAAATCAAGAGCTATAACAACTATAATTATAGGACATGTTACAAAAGAAGGAAATATAGCAGGACCAAGAGTTTTAGAACATATGGTAGATACCGTTTTGTATCTTGAAGGAGAAAGATATTTTTCATATAGAATATTAAGAGGAGTAAAAAATAGATTTGGTTCAACAAATGAAATAGGAATGTTTGAAATGAATGAAGAGGGAATGGGTGAAATAACAAATCCTTCAGATATATTAATATCAGAAAGAAAAGAAAATCAAGCTGGTTCATGCATAGTATCAAGTATAGAAGGAACAAGAGCAATACTAATAGAAATGCAAGCATTAACAACACAAAGTATATTTGGAATTCCTAAAAGAACAGCAAATGGAACAGACTATAACAGACTTGCACTATTAATTGCAGTTTTGGAAAAAAGAGCAGGAATGATGCTTGGTGGACAAGACATATATTTGAATTTAGTAGGAGGAATAAGGGTTAATGAACCATCAATAGATTTAGGAATGATTATGTCAGTAGCTTCAAGCTTTAAAAATGTATCTATACCAAGAGATATGGTTATAATAGGAGAAGTAGGACTAACAGGTGAATTAAGAAGAATAAATTTAATAGATAAAAGATTAAAAGAAGCAGAAAAATTAGGATTTAAAAGTTGCATAATTCCAGAAAGTAACAAAAAAGACTTGAAAGAAAAGTATAAATTAGATATAATAGGTGTCAGCAATATTAATGAAGCTATGAAAAAAATTGGATTGAAATAATACTGTTAAGTTAAAGGGGAGAAAGGAGATTAATTTTGAAAAAGTTAAAAGAAGATAATATAACATCAGTTTTAAAATTAATAGCTCCAGGAACACCGATAAGAGATGGACTAGAAAATATTTTAAGAGCAAAGACGGGAGCTTTATTATTAATAACAGACAATAATGAAATTTTAAAAGAAGTAGTAGATGGTGGTTTTATTATAAATGAAGAATATACATCGTCAAAATTATATGAATTAGCTAAGATGGATGGAGCAATTGTATTAAGTGGAGACCTTAGAAAAATATTATATGCCAATGCACAATTGATACCTCAAAGAGAAATACAAACTACAGAAACAGGTACTAGACATAGAACAGCAGAAAGAACAGCTAAACAAACAGGAGAATTAGTTATTAGTATTTCACAAAGAAGAAATATAATAACAGTATTTAAAGGATATGACAGATATGTGCTAGAAGATACAGATGTAGTATTAAATAAAGCTAATCAAGCAATACAAACATTGGAAAAATATAAAAAAGTATTTGATAATAAGTTAAATATATTGAATGAATATGAATTTAATGATATAGTAACATTACAAAACGTGGTACTAGCAATTCAAAGAGCAGAAATGGTAATGAGAATTGTAGAAGAAATCCAAAGACAAATATATGAATTAGGAAATGATGGTAGACTAGTAAAAATGCAATTAGATGAATTGATAGGTGGGTTAGAAAAAGAAGAAAGCTTAATAATAAAAGACTATATGGTTAAACAAAAAGAAACACCAGAAAACATGATAGAAAAATTAAGAAATTTGGAATATGAAGAATTATTAAAAGAATCTACAATTGCAAAAATATTAGGATATGAATATTTTGATAATTATGATGAAGTTGCGGTATATCCAAAAGGATATAGAATATTAAGCAAAGTACCTAGAATGCCGTCAAATATAGTAGAAAACTTAGTAGACTCATTTAAGTCATTTCAACATATATTGGCAGCAGATATAGAAAGCCTAGATGAAGTAGATGGAATTGGTGAAGTAAGAGCAAGAACAATAAAACAATCATTAAAAAGAATGCAAGAACAATTTGTTTTTGATAATATTATATAAAGGTATATAGATTTACCTAAAAAATCTAAATATAAAAAGATAAGGAAGAAAGAGCAAATGGAAAAATTTAAAAAGATAATATGGATAATTGCATTAATAATAATTCTTGTATTAATAGGAGTTGTATGTATGGGATATTATAAAAATGCAACAATGGAAGTAAAAAGACCAATTGCAACAATGGAAGTAGAAAATTTTGGAACTGTAAAAATGGAACTATATCCAGAATATGCACCACAAACAGTTGCAAATTTTATAACATTAGCAAATAGAGGATTTTATAATGGATTAACATTTCATAGAATAGTAAAAGACTTTATGATACAAGGTGGAGACAAAAATGGAGACGGAACAGGTTCTGCAACAATTAAAGATTTAAAAGATGATGGAGAAGATACAAACTACTCAATAAAAGGTGAATTTATAGCAAATGGAGTAGAAAATAAATTACAATTTGAAGAAGGAACATTAGCAATGGCTAGATCAGACTATACTAGTTATTCATCAACATTAAAAGAAGAATCATATAATTCAGGAAGTTCACAATTCTTTATAGTGACAGCTAAAAATACTTCATTAAACGGACAATATACATCATTTGGAAAAGTTATTGAAGGAATGGATGTTGTACATAAAATTGAAGAAGTAGAAGTAAAAGCAGCTGATACATCATCTACAGAAGAAACATCAGCAAATACAGAAGTTAGTACACCAGTTAATCCACCAAAAATCACATCAATAACAGTAGAAACAAATGGAGTAGATTATGGATTACCAGAAACATTAACACCATTTGACTATACATCATGGTTATACAAACAATATGGAATAGATCCAAGTTCTTTTTCAACAACAGGTAAATAATTAAAGTTATTAGTAAGTAGTTTGCTCCAATTCGCACTTACTAACGTTTGTTTAATCGCTTACGCGGTATTATAAAACAATATATTATTAAATTTAAAATGATTAATTTAATAAAATGCGAATTGTAACTAGAAAAATAAAAAATATTAAATAAACAGTTGACAAATGGGGTAGAATAATGTAAAATATAAACTGTGCTCATGAGAGGTGCACGTAAACAATGGTGGATGTAGCGTAGTTGGTTAACGCGCCAGTTTGTGGCACTGGAGACCGTGGGTTCGAGTCCCATCTTCCACCCCATTTATATATTGGGCTGTAGCCAAGCGGTAAGGCACCAGACTTTGACTCTGGCATGCGCTAGTTCGAATCTAGCCAGCCCAGCCAATAAAATCAATACTTTCAAGAAATTGAAAGTATTATTTTTTTATTTATGTAGTTGCTTATCAACCCAGTTCTTATCACATAAACCAAATTATAAATATTTGCATATTATATAGTGGTGGTAATTAAATCAAAAGTTGTTACATTCTAATAAAACCATAAAAGAGTAAAAGGGGGAGATGTCTTGAAAAATTTATTCAATATATCTAAAAAAAATATAGTTTTAGGAATGATAACAATACTCATAGTAATTTTATGTGGATTATATTTATATAAATTAAATATAAATAAAATAGGAGATAAAGCAGAAGAAAGTGTAATTAATGAAACAGAAAATAATATAATTAAATATGATATGACAGAAGAAGATATAAAAGAATTACCATCTTCAATAATAATAGAGCAGTCGATAGAACAAGAAGAGAGCACTGCTAAAGAACAGGAAATAGAAGAAGAAGGTTTTCAGCTTCAAGGAGATATAGCATATGAAGGTGCAAAGGCCAGAAAATGGAACGTAGAATTAGGAAATTACATTGGATTAACATATTATTCTCAACTTGATAGTAGATGGGCTAGTAAAATGTATTCTAGTGTAAATAATAAAAATCAAACAATAGGAGTAAGTGGATGTGGTCCAGCGTGTGCTAGTATGGTGGTTACAGCTACTAGAGGTGTGATTACTCCTGATAAAATGGGAGAATTGTTTGTAAAATATGGATATAGAAGTGCAAATAATGGCACATATTTTAGTGCATTTAGAGCAATAGCAGATGAATTCGATATTAGTTATGAAGAAACATATTATTTGGATAAAGCAATAGAACTTGTAAGAAATAATCATTATGTAGTAGCAAGTTGTGGAAATGGCTTATTTACAACTGGAGGACATTTTGTTGTTTTAGTAGGAATAAATGGAAATATGTTAAAAATATATGATCCATATTTATATAGTGGTAAATTTGAAACATCAACAAGACGTGGAAAAGTAACGGTTGATGGTAATACAGTTTATTGCAGTATAGATAATTTTAGAAAATATGCGAATTATAGTAAATTCTTTTCATTTGCTCATGATGAGAATGTAGAGGAAAATAAACAAACCGTGAATACACAAGCATACACAAGATATGTGAATGCAAAAATAGGTCTAAATATCAGAAATGACGTAAATGGAAATATAATAGGTTCATGTAATTATGGAACATCAGTATTAGTATATGAAACTAGAAATGGCTGGAGTAGAATAGGTGAAAATAGATGGGTTTCAAGTAATTATTTAATAAGTAATATGCCAACTCAATCAAGTTCTAATAATACAAATTTTAAAGTTAATAGTACAGGAAAATATATAGTAAATGCTAATATATTAAATGTGAGAACAGGACCAGGAACAAATTATAGAATAAAAAATTATAAACAATTAACATCAAATGCAAGATACCAAAATAGAAAATTAGGAAATCAATATACTAATGGTTTAAAAAGAGGTGTAGTAACAACAGTAACAAGAATTCAGAATGGATTTGGATTAACTCCAAGTGGGTGGATTTCATTAAATTATTGTACAAAAATATGAAGTATTTGATTTTAATACAGTATATGCAAATTACAGTATGATGGAAGAAACAACATAGATAAGCAATATATAAATAATAAAAGTGAAGATTCAAGAAAAAATCTTTGCTTTTATTATTCCAGCGTGGAAGTTTGAAACCGAGCAAGGTTTCATAAAGTCAAGAAAAAATATGAGAAATGTTTTTCTTGGCTTTTTCTTTTACCTAAATTGTAAAATGCGAATTTAGGTAAAACCTAAAAAATTGCGAATAGCAAATTTTTAGGCAAAGGGGTGTGGGAAAATGTGAAATTTCCCTGCCATACGGTCAAGATAGTTATAGAGATTTGCAAAATGAGTTTCACAAATACATCACATCAAAAGGATTTGACTTAGAAAGAGGATTGCCAATAGAAGAAACAGGAGCAAAACATCAAAAAATAGAAGAATTAAAGAAAATAACAAATTTTGAAAATACTAAAAAAGTATTAGAAAATGTAAAGTTAGAGTTACCAGAAATTCCAAATATAAATGACATTAAATTGATTAAACTTAATAAGGAAAAAGTAGAAAATGAAATTATAAAACCAAAAGATGAACTAATACAAGAGTTGTATTAAGATAATATAACATTGCATAGGGAATTATCAAAACAAGCAAAAATTGTAAACGAAGCAGAGAAATATCAAAAAGAAAGAGATAAAATAATTGCTGATAATAAGGAATTAAATAGCAAAGTCGAAAAAATGGAAAGTGAATACAAAGAAAAAAGAGATACTCTTGATGTGAAATTTAATAGCAGAAAAAGAGAGCTTGAAAAAGAATTTGAAGAAAAAAATCATGATGAATACAAAAGCAAAATCCGCAATTTAGAAAAGGAAAATAATAAGAAGATTATTTGATTAGAGATTTTCAAAAGGAAACAAATACTTTTATAGATCCAGTAAAACAAATAAAACACGAAGAAAGAGAAAAAGAATTGGATTTAGAAAGATAATATAGAATTCATTTCATCAATTCATATAGTAAGCAAGGCTAATATTTGTTAGTCTTTTTTATTAACCCAAATTTGCTATTATAAACAAAAAAACTAGAAATGAAAGGAATTGATGAAATGGAGATATTTAATAAATTAAGAAATATAGTAAAGAAAGAAGATGATAAATTGAAATTTGATATATTAGTAGAAGAATGGTTAGAAAATAAGAAAATATCCATAAAAGAATCGACTTATTGTAATTATGTATATGTAATAAATAAATATATAACACCAACATTTGAAAACATGCTAATTGAAGAATTGCAAAATAATAATTTTAATGATTTTGTAATGGAACTTATGGAAAAACTATCGACAAAAACAGTAAGAGATATTTTATGTATTCTAAAAGCAATTTTATGCTATGCAAATGAAGAATATGATTGTAATATAAAAATTAGTAAAATCAAAAGTCCAAAATTAGTTCAAGATAATGTTACTATTTTGAGTAATAGAGAAAAAGGAAGATTAGAAAACTATTGTATTAGAGTAAACACATTAAAATCTATGGGAATACTAATTTGTCTAAATACTGGAATAAGGATAGGTGAATTATGTGCTTTAAAATGGAAGAACATTAATTTAGATAAAAAGTTATTGTATGTAAATTATACATTACAAAGAGTTTATGACAAAAAACAAAAGAAAACTAAAATTATAATAGATGTACCTAAAACAGCAAAATCAATAAGACAAATTCCAATATCAAATAAATTATATGAAATATTAAAGAGAATAAAAAATAAATATAATGATGATAATTTTTTTCTAACAGGAAGTAGTGAAAAGTTTATAGAACCTAGAAATTATCAAAAATATTTTAAAAATGTATTAAGAAAATGTAGAATAAAATCATATAAATTTCATACCCTTCGTCATACT
The DNA here is from genome assembly GCA_934169725.1 of uncultured Clostridia bacterium. Classification (GTDB taxonomy): domain Bacteria; phylum Bacillota; class Clostridia; order TANB77; family CAG-508; genus CAG-269. The sequence continues at coordinate 85,523 of CAKPOF010000001.1, forward strand.
TTTGCAAGTAATTGTATAGAAGTTGGAATGGATGTAAAAAGTTTAAGTGAGATGTTAGGACATTCAAGTGTTGAGATTACGCTTAATAAATATGTTCATTCCAATTATAAATTGCAAAAAAAATACCTTGAAAAACTGTAAATAGTTCTTAAAGTATTTTACTTAACGACTTATTATTTTAAAAAAATTATACCAGTAAAACATTTTCATTTCAACAATTTTTAAGAAATTTTAAAATAATTTTTTTATAAAAATAGCTATTAAAGTTATTATGGTAAAAAGTCTTGAAAAGACTGATACTGAAAGCAATTACGCATTTTATTAGTAACCATTAAGTAAAATACTTAATGGTAAGAACGAAAGAAGGTACAAGTATGAATTTTAAAGGAAAAATGCATGAAAATCTGGGAATAACATTAATTACTTTGGCAGTAACAATTATTATTTTGTTAATTTTAGCAGGAATAACAATTGCAACCATTACGAGCAATAACGGAATAATAAAAAATGCAAATGACGCAAAAGAACAAACCGAAAAAGAAGAAGAAAAAGAAATAGTAGATAGAGCCACTATACAAGCTATGGGTAATAATAAAAGAGGAAATTTAGTTCAAGATGAACTACAAGAACAATTAGATAAAGAAACGGGAGAAGGAAAAACAGAAGCAACTGATGTTGGAGAAGAGTTTGAAGTTGCTTTTATAGATACTAAGAGATATTATATAGTAGATAAAGATGGAAATATATGCGAAGCACAAGAGATTATAGAAGATAAATCACCAGGAGATATAACAAAGGATGAAAATGGGAATAGTTTAAAAGGTGATGAAAGTGAACCATATGAAATTTGGTGTATAGAAGATTTAGTAGCTTTTTCAAATATGGTAAATGGCGAAGGCGTAATAATAGAAAACGGTAAACCAGTAGAGATTAATACATCTACAACTTTTAGTAATCATACTGTAGAATTAAAAAGAAATTTAAATTTTAAATCAAAATATTCTTATGCAAATAGTGAAAGAACAGATTTTGGAGATATCAATGGTGATGAAAATGACGGAAATACATTAATTAATGAAATGACAACCGAAACAGGTTTTAAACCAATTGGTGATACATACGGAGAAACAAGTTTTAAAGGTATTTTTGATGGGAATAAAAATAATATTGAAAATATTTATATAAATAGAAAAACTACAGCAGGTTTATTTGGATATATATCTGGGACAAAAGAAATAAAAAATATAAATATTAGTGGAGAAATAATTGCAACAAATGGCTATGCTGGAGGAATAATAGGACGTTATAATAAAGGTAATTCAGAATTAGATACAAATGTCATTAATTGTACTAATAAGGCGTCTATTACTTCTAATGGTGGAAATACTATCTATTGGTCTGAAAATGGTGTATCAGGTGGAATTGTTGGACAGATAACTGGAAAGTTGCTAATTGATAATTGTTCTAATTTAGGAAATATAAGTGGCGAAATGGCTGCTGGGGGAATTGCAGGGAAAGGAGGAGATTATATAAAAAATTGTTCTAATGCTGGAACAATAACAAGTTCTGGTAATACATCGAATGATTCTTACGCAGGGGGGATTGTAGGTGGAGAATATGCTTTTACTATTTATATAGAAAATTGTTATAATATAGGAGATATAAGTGCAAAAAAAGTTGCAGCAGGAATTATCGGTGGAGGAACTGCAGGAAGTGTTATTATAAAAAATACATATAATATGGAAAATATAAAAAATGCAACAACGAAAAAAGTAATGGTTGGTAATATATCATCTAGCATTACAAATGGATATTATAATTCATCATTAATAGATTCAACGATTACAATTGATAATGGTCTGATAGATATTTCAGATAAAAGTGTTGAAGAATTTATAAATTTACTAAATTCATATAGAAATGATGATGAAGAAGCATATCCGATAGATTGGAAAAAATGGAAATTAGGAGAAAATGGATATCCAATATTTGAATAAGATACACTATCACTATTTAAGAGTTCTTTTATATCTTTAGTATTCACTTTTTTACTTATCAATAATTAAGACTAACATATATAAGAAAATATGCTAGTCTTAATTTTTTCTAAGCAATATAATATTTATCACTTAATTTCTTTAGTTCTATTCTAAAATCTTCAATTTGCTCATTAATATATCTATCTCTTAACTTTTGAGCCTTTTTAGACCATTCATTAAATTTAGTTTCTTTAAATTTTTTAGGATGATTATAATGCAACCCATACATTCTTTTATATTCTCTATTATATTCCTGTAAAATAGGGCTATTTTGAACTTTTTCTTTTCTCTTATTCAGAGCACCAATTTTTCTACAAGTTTTTCCAGTATCTTGATATAAATTATTGCAATATTTTTGGTCATTTCTTCCTTTTTGATTTGGATTTCTGCTAGTTGTAATAGGAATAAATAATCGCCCACAATTTTCACATTTATTTATAGAAAAATTATTTTGTATTATTTTAAATAATTCAAGTCTAATTTGATTTTCACAACAATCTAATTCATAAACTTTTTCTGAGAAAAGGTTTCTTTCTTTTATTATTTGGGCAAGACTTTCAATATCTAATTTTCTTTCTTCTTTTGATAAATTTTTATCATATATGTATTTTGTAACAAATTTTGTGTCTAAAAATATACTATGTGCAGGGTTAAGATTTACATAGTATATATCAAAAACTTTTTTAGTTTTATACAGATATAGTCTTTCTTCATTACTTAAATTTCTAACAAATGTGAGAATGGGACCAGGAACAAATTATAGAATAAAAAATTATAAACAATTAACATCAAATGCAAGATACCAAAATAGAAAATTAGGAAATCAATATACTAATGGTTTAAAAAGAGGTGTAGTAACAACAGTAACAAGAATTCAGAATGGATTTGGATTAACTCCAAGTGGGTGGATTTCATTAAATTATTGTACAAAAATATGAAGTGAAAAAGTAATTAAAAATGTAAAAAAACTTCCTAGAGTGTAATACTCTAGGAAGTTTTTTTCTCATAAAAAGTATAACAATAAAAAAATAAAATATCAAGAATTTTTTTAAGAATTTATTCTAAAATTCAAAGTTTAATGATATTTGAATTTTGGATAAGTATATTTTGTTGTCTTATTAAAAAATACTTTACAAATATGCGAAAAAATTAATAAGCATGTCTAAAAGACTTGGTATATACTACATAATTTATATGGAAATTACATCAAAAAACAACAAATATTAAACTTTTATATGTATAATATTAAAAAATGATTATTATAAAATCCTTTACTTTTGAATTTTTAAATTTCCTAGAGTATTACACTGAAAGAAAAAATACTGGAATAAATTACGACAATACATCAAACAAATACTTAGGAATAGAGGTAATTGCAATAATTATCAAAAATTAAAAGGAGGAAACAAATGAAGAAACAAAGGAACAATGGTATTACGCTAATAGCACTAGTAATAACCATAATTGTGTTGTTAATATTAGCAGGAGTAACCATAGCAAGTATAACAGGTGAAAATGGAATATTAAGTAAAGCACAGAGTGCAAAAACGAAGACAGATTTAAAGGCAGCAGAGGAAAAAGTAAAAATGGCAATAATGGCGGCAAGGTCAAATGATGGAACATTAGCCATAGATAATCTAAGAACAGAAATCGAAAATGAAGGTGGAACATTAGGAGATGAAACAGATTTCCCAGTAACAGCAACAGTAGACGGAAAAACATTTACAATAGACCAAAATGGAAATGTAGAATCAGCAGGAGCAAGACCACAATTGACAGAAATTAAGATAACAAGAAAGAATGATGGAACAGGTGATGTTGAAGATAACACAGCTGGAGAAAATGAAAAATTATATATAACATTTAAAGCAAGTCTAGAAAATGGAACAATAACAGAAGTAAAAAATGATCAAGGAAAAGCTGTAACAAAAAATGGAGAGTTATATGTAACAGAGATAACAGAAAATGGAACATATACATTTACAGTAAAAGGAACAGTAGATGGAGAGGAAAGAGAAACAAAGGGAATACGAGTTGTAGTAAAGAAATATGAAAATATAATAAAAACGGGAACAATAGTAGAATTAACATCAACTTTAGGGACTCAGGAAAAATTTTATGTTTTATCATATGATGAATCAACAAATAAAGCAAAAGTTTTAGCAATGTATAATTTAAAAGTTGGAAATAAATATGATAACAGTGCATCAACTTCAACACCAATCAATACAAATTCTACAGGATATGGTTTACAAGATGAAACAATGAAAGGATATGACATTAATTCAACACAAATTTGTAATGGTGTATTGGCCTTTTCGGCTTCAAGATACTGGAATGACACATATAGTCCACAAGGAAATTCAAGTTATCCATATGTATATGATAGTAATTCAAATTTATACCAATATGTAGAGGCATATAAGGCTAAATTAGGAAATACAGATAAAGTAAGTGATGTAAAATTAGCATCTTATGAGGATATAAATAGTTTATGGTCAGAAAAATCAAAATATCCATGGCTATATTCAACAAGTTATTGGTTAGGGTCTTCTGATGGTACTAGCAGCAACGGTGTTTGGTGTGTGGATTCGGGTCCTAGCTTTAGCAGCCACTACAGCGCCTACGACAATGACACCCCTTACGGGGTTCGCCCAGTTTTAACAATCGATATGTCAAAGGTCTAAGAGGCTTTAGCCTCTTTTGGGAGCAAGTTTTTGGAAAAAACTGCTCCCTTAGCTAAAATATATTTTGATAGTGTATTATATAGTGTGTAAATTTAATTTTTAGCTAGGGTAATACTGAAAAATTCTGTTTTTCTTATTTTTGATAATTTGTAAATGGTAATATTAAGCACATACTTGATAAAGCCATTTATTTTTTTATAAAAACTATTAATTGCAGAAACATTACAAAAACATTACAAAAACATTACGAATACATAAAAAAACGGTAATTCTTACTAAAAGTATGTACAAAATAGCAGAAATATGTTTAAATAAAGGTAGACTGTGTGTCAAAAAGAAAGGAAAAAGCGATGCAAAAAATAAAGAAAATATTCAGTATTTTAATACTAATAATTCTTATCCCTATATTAGTAGTTAGCAGTGTGATACTAATAAATTCATATAAGTATCCGGATAAAGTACCATCATTTTTTGGATGGAAACCATTTATAGTGTTATCAGGTTCTATGGAATCTGAAATATCTGTAGGAGATATAGTAGTTGTAAAAGAAGTAGATACAAGCAAGTTAAAAAAAGGTGATATAATAGCTTTTAAACAAAACGAAGTTGTAATAACACATAGAATAGATGAAATAAAAAATGAAGATGGAATAACTAAATATATAACAAAGGGTGATAATAACAATACACAAGATAAAGGATATGTTTTACCAGAACAGATAGAAGGTGTTTTTCAATACAAAGTATCTAGATTAGGAAATTTAGCAATGTTTATACAAACACCAACTGGAATGGTTGTAACATTATCAATACCAATATTGTTATTGATACTAATTCAATTTTCAGAAAGCAGAAAAAATAAAAAGAGTACAAATGAAAATATAGATAAACAAAAACAAATGGAAGAAGAAATAGAAAAATTAAAGAAACAAAATCAAGAACTGATGAAAAAATAAATTATTAAAGTCTTTAATATTATAATAAGAAAAACTTATTATAAACTAATAATAAACAAAAGAAGGAGGGGATAGATAAGATGAAGAAAAATAACACTTCAAAACTTGTAGTATTTGCATTATTAATTACATTAATAGCTGTTATCTTGGTTTGTAGTACATATGCAAAATATGTAACAGATGCAACAGGTTCAGACACAGCTACAGTTGCAAAATGGTCAATTAAAGTTGATGATACTGATATTACAACTGCAACAGGTGACCTTTCATTCAACATATTTAATACTATAAAAAATGATGACGGAAATGATGAAAATAATGTAAGTAAAACAGATGGAACATTAATAGCACCAGGAACAATGGGAAGTTTTAAAATAGCATTACAAAATGATTCCGAAGTTACAGCATCATGTAAAGTTACTTATAGTATAGATAATACAGATATTCCATTAGTATTTTCAACAGATGAAGGTGACTCAAAAACATGGAAAAGTTTAAGTGAATTAAACCAAAGTATTACAGCAGAAAATATAGCAGCAGGTGCATCAGGAAATACAACACCAATATATTGGAAATGGGCTTTCAATAATGGTAATGATACAAAAGATACAACATTAGGAAAAACAGCACCAGAAGTTAAAGTTACAGCAACAATACATGCAGAACAAGTAAATTAAAAAAGAAAGCTCTATTACTAAAAATTAATAGAGCTTTTATTGATGTATACTGACAAAAGTTTATACAAAGATTTTTGTGAATATATGTTTAAAACTAAAGGGGAAAATCTTAAATGGAAAATAATGAACAAAAAATATTAGAACTAAAAAAAGAAATTGAAAATGTAAAAAGAAATAAAAATAGAATTATAGTAATTTTAATAATAATAATTTTATTAAATCTATGTTTGTTAGCATATAAAGTTGGAAAAATTGGATATAAAGAGACATATTCAAATGGAGAAAATTTAGTATCAATTTATGATGAAGATATTAATTTTGGAAAAGATACGAAATTAAATATATTTAATAATAAAAAATTTGAAAATAAAAAGATAATAGCACCACATTCAAATGGGGAATACAAATTTTGTATAAAAAATAAAGCAAATAAAAATATAAAATATTCAATCAAATTTAGTGATGAAATGAAAAGCTTAGTTAATATGAAATATAGACTAAAAATTGATAATATTTATATAAGAGGAAACGAAAATGAGTATGTTTCAATAAATAATTTAGAAACTAAAGATGTATCTGTAATGAATAATTCTTTAAATACATATACCTTAGAATGGTATTGGGAAGATAATGATGAATTAGACACAATCGTTGGAACAAATGAAGATGGTTATTATAAATTAAATTTAGAGATACATGCAGAAGAATTATAAACAAAAGAAGGTGACAAAATTATATGCTTTATACTAATGAAGCAATAAAAATCAGAAAAAAAAGACAGGTTAAATTGAAAAGTTTAATTAATGAAATTATATATATTGTATTACTTCCTGTTTTAATATACAATATTTTTATAATAGGACAAGCAATATTAAATCCGAATAAAACTCCAAATTTTCTAGGAATAAAAACATATATAATAGTTTCTGGAAGTATGGAGCCAAATTTGCAGATAGGCGATATTGCTGTGGTAAAAGAAGTTCCAAAAGAAGAATTAAAAGTTGGAGATATTATATCATTTAGGCAAAGTCAAAGTGTTATAACACATAGAATAAATGAAATATTAGAAGATACGTATATAACAAAAGGAGATAATAATAATACCGCAGATGATGAACCAATCACATATGAGCAAATAGAAGGTAAAGTTGAAAAAGTGATACCGATTGTTGGAAAATTTGCTTTGATGTTACATCAAAAAATTGCAATTATAATTTTTATAGTTCTAGTATATATGTATGTGTTGTATACAGGCACAATAAAAAGAAAAAAAGCAAATAGAAGAATAAAAAGAGAAAAATATGAAATGGAAAATAGGCATGAATAAGAAAAATAAAAGATTATTTGGTGCAGTTGTAGTAACATCAATAATCATAATAATTATAGCAATATCTAAATATAAGACAACAATGGCATTAAAAGATACAAATACCAAAGTGGCAACTCATATTGTAACTTTCACTTCAAATGAATTAGAAATACAATTAGACCCTGTAAATAAAGAAAAAACTTATGAATTTGAAGTTTCAAATTATAGTGAGGAAACAGAATCAGAAATTTTAATGGGATATAATTTAGAAATATAAATTGCAGGAAATTTACCATTAAAATATGAATTATATGATTATGATGAACAGGGAAATCTTAATACGAATAATTTACTAACAGTGAATGGAAATATGACACAAGACAGAAAATTAGAGACAGGAACTAAAATAAAGGATAAATAAGTGATACAGATATAGAATATGACATAAATACACAAATTATTGAACCACAAAGTACAGAAAATATAAAGACAGAATGTACAATAAATGAAGTTACAACAAATACTGTAAATTGTAACTGTGTACTACTTGCAATTTTAGTTATTATGTACTATAATAGCAAGCGATATATTTAGTAATATACTAATATTATAATTTCATTGTACTTAATTGTGCAAGGTTTTCCTTGAACTTTTAGTAAATAACTATTAATTTTAGCAACATAATTTAAGGAGGAACTATTATGGAAGCAAAAGATGTACTTGCTTTAGAATGGACAAGTGTAAAGGATTGGTCAGGTTTGACCACAGATTATTCAAATATGTATGGAGATGGTTTTGTTTGTGATGTAGATGTAAGAGTTTTTGTAGAAGACACTTTTAAAAGAATTGCAAGAAAATTAGATATTCCATATGATGAATTAAAACCAATTTTGATGCAACAAAATAAAGCGTTTTTTGAATCAAAGGATGCTATTTTTAGAGCATATGCAGGATACCATAAGGATGGAATTCAGTTAGTCAACATGGAAAAACTTTTAGTTGTTCCTGATTTAAGTAAAGTTGGCAAAGTTGTTGAAGAAGATCGTTTAAAAAAATGTCTGAGTTTGTATGAAAAACTTTCAGATGTTGACAAGGTGGTATTTCTTGAAAAAATTGGAAAAGTCGATGTTAAAATTGAAACTTGTCATCAAAAATAACTAAAAGCAGCATACATCTAAATAGAAAAAATTTTTCTTTCCCTCATTGATTTTTCATTGAGGGTTCTTTATTATATATTATGACACATATATTGTGTTGGCAAAATTTAGAAAGGAAAATATGATATATTTAAGGTATTAAATAGTATTATAAGAGTTAATATATGGATATAGAAAAGATAAAAAATTCAAAAAATAAAGTTATTGGTAAAAAAATTGAATATTATAAAGAGATAAATTCAACACATAAATATGCAAAAAAAATTGCAATTAAAAATGAGAATAATGGAAAAATTATTATTGCGGAAAAACAAACAGATGGAATTGGAACAAAGGGAAGAGTATGGTATACTGGTGAAGAAAAAAATATTGCAATGACAATTATTTTGAATCCCAAATGTGGAATAGATAAATTAGATGGTTTAACAATAAAGATTGCTCAAATAATGAAAAAAACAATAGATGAATTGTATGGATATGAATTGAAAATAAAAGAACCAAATGATTTAATGTTAAATAATAAAAAAATATGTGGAATATTAACAGAAATAAATACAATGGCTGGAAAAATAAATTATCTTTTAATTAGTTTAGGATTTAATGTAAATGAAGACATATTTTCAGAAGAAACTAAAAATATTGCAACATCTTTAAAGAGAGAATATAAAAAGGATTTTTCAAGAGAAGATATTATTATTAATTTTATAGAAAAATTAGAAAAAGAAATAGATTTGTAAGTTCTATTTCTTTTTTGCATTAATATACATTAAATAGAAAAAAAGAGAGGAGGGAATGTTAAGTTTTATAATTTAACATGTATTGAATAATGGAAAAAATAGAAAATTTAAGTAGTAAATCATATATAATAATATTAAAAGGGATAGGAATAGCTTTTATTTCTACTTTATTAATGTTATTAATATTAGCTATAGTTTTAACATATACAAATGTTAGCGAAAATATTATGAATCCTGTGATTATAGGAGTTACAGCAGTTAGTATATTATTAGGGAGTACTGTTAGTAATATAAAAATAAAGAAAAATGGATTGCTAAATGGAGGAATAGTTGGAGGTAGTTATATAATCATATTATATTTGTTTTCTAGTGTATTAAATGAGAGTTTTGCACTAACAACACAATCTATAATAATGATAATAGTTGGAATTATTTTTGGAGTATTGGGAGGGATTATTGGTGTTAATATAAAAAATTAATCAGTATTAGATGTGCCTATAAATGTATTCCAATAATTTAAAAGTTGATTTTTTTCACTTTTGGGAACTATATTCATACGTATAGCTGAAAAAGGTTTTGTATGAGAATATGTTGTTTCTTCTCCATCTGAAGATGCACGTAACCAACCAATTCCTGAAACATAAATTTGATATACAATAGATAAATTATCATAATTATTTAACTTTAAAGAAATACCAGAAATGCCATATAAGTATTGGCTAGCGATGTTTTGGGGAATTGGTTTATAATAATTTTGACAAGATTTATTGTAACTGTTTTGACCTTGACCACCAACTTGAAAACATAGTTTTCCAAGAGAATATAAGGCATTTCTACTATTTATATTATACCAAGAGTTTGGACTAGGATTGTAACCATAAGAGTAATTTATTTCAGAATAAAGGCAAGTGGCAGAGGTGTTTTCGCCCCAATAAGTGTAATCGTAAATTCTAGCTTGTAAAGCTGATTTATCAATAGCACCATCTAAAAACATATGTATAAACTCGGTTTTATAAATAGTATTTTCTGTAATAACTTTTTTTCCAGAAATTTCGCCACTTTTATTAAATTCACTAATTGAATAATTATTGTAATTTAAATAGTATAACATAATGTTTTTAGCATTTTTTATATTAACAAAAACTTCGGACTTATTTCCAGCATAATCATATATGGAGATAGGATATTTAATTGGAGAAAGAAATATTTTTGAAATTGAATTATTATTTATGGTAGACCAATTTTCAGCAGGTCTGATTGATTCATTTGAGTTTATTACATAATTTGATTTATTATCTTCAATAGACAGTTCGTTACATGAAAGTGTAGGAGCAATATTATCTATTAAGATAGAAGTATCAAATTTTTGGAATTCATTGTTTTGATTAGAAATATCTTGGATAGTGCCTTCAGGAAAAACAACATATAAGTTACCATTACCAGTTAAGTTGGTAAGAATTATGTTATAAATTAGTTCGTTTGATGTATTGGAAATTAGACTTATTTTCATTGAAGGTGATGTATATTGATTTCCAATCATTATTTTTATAAAGTTGCTATTAAAATTATTGATAGCAATATTTTTTTCAGTGATCTTTACATTTAAAGATATAGTATGAGATTTATTTGCATATTTTTCATAATTTGTATTATTATTTCCTACGGACAATACAGATATTTCAGGCTTTTTATCAATTACAACTTTAAAAGCTGTAAAGGAATAGTCAAATGTATATTTTGAAAAGCTTTTTTGGTGGAAAAATGGAATAAAAAATAAAAAGATGAAAAATGAAAATAAAATTAAAAAAATTTTTTTCAAAAAGTCCTCCTTATAAAATTAAATTTGATTTAATACTAAATAAAATATTGAATATGAATAAAGAGATTATACAATGTAATATGAAGAAAAGTCAATAAGAACTTTTGTCGAATTTTGCGATGAAAAGTGCAGAAAATAGACGAATTATGATTGACAATTTTTTGTGATGCAATTATAATGAGCTTAAATTTTTTCTATAATTTTTAATCAAAATTTTTAATTTCAAAAATCTATCGAATTTCAAAAATTAAAAATAAAATATAAAGGAGGAGTGCCTATTTGAAGCAAAAAAGAAAAATTTTAATAATAATTATAACTTTAATGGTTATAGCATTGTCATTTTTAGGAGGAAGAACTTTTTCAAAATACACATCTGAAGTAAAAGGAACAGGAACAGCGGAAATTGCTAATTGGGTCTTTAAAGTTAATGGGAATGAAGAAGTAGTAAAAACAATAAATTTATTTTCTACACATAATGATGAAACATTAGTAAATAATAAAATAGCACCAGGAACAAAAGGAAGTTTTGATATATTAATAGATGCGACAGGTTCTGATGTAGGAGTGGAATATAATGTGAAGTTTTCAAATGAAACAGAAAGACCACAAAATTTAATTTTTAAATGTAATGATAAATCATATAATTCAATAAAAGAATTAGAAAAAGATTTAACAGGAACAATTTCAGCTAATGAAGAAAATAAAACTCGTACAATCACTATTGAATGGGAATGGAAATATGAAACAGGAAGTAGTGAAAACGAAATAGCTAAAAATGATAATTTAGATACAAAAAATGCAAAAGAAATACAACAATATACATTTGATATTAATGTAGCAGGAACACAGGTTGTACCAAAATAAAATACCAAGAAATATTTGAATATGAGAATAAAACAAGATTTCATAAAAAACGAAGATTAAAATTCAATATAATTATAGAAAAAATTTATAAAAAAACATAGCAAAATAGTCTTTATTCTCGAATAAGAATAAAGTAAAAGCTTATTCGAGAATAATAATATAATGTTTTATAAAAATATAAAATTAAGGTTAATTTTAAAACCTAAATATATCATACAAGGAGAATGTAATATAAGATAAAAAATGAAATTTAATATAAAAATGAAACCTAAAAAAATAGATTTAAAAAATTTAAATATAGAATTTAAAAAAATAAAAATAAGTAAAGAAAAGAAAATAGCATTTATAATAATAAGTGTTTTAGTAATAATAACAATGTTTTCAGGCATTAGCTTGGGAAAAACAATACATAATAATTATATAAAAAGTAATACTCAAATAGCAAAACCAATTTTAGAGGTGGAAAAAAATTCGGAAATACAAATAACAGAAGACAAAAAAGAAGGTGAATATATCTTTAAAGTAAAAAATTATAATACACAAGATGAGGTATCAGAGGTTGATTTAAAATATTATGTAGAAATTTTAGAAAATAATAAAGATACATGTTTAAAATATGAATTATATAAAGAAAATGAAAATATAGAAATAAAAGATAATAAAACAATGGAGTTCAAGTTAAATAAAGATGAGAAAAAGGAAGATATATATGTGTTAAAAATTTATTATGACTCTAATAAAAATAATTTAGGAGATATTATAAAAGATATACAAATAAAGGTACATTCAGAACAATTAAAAATATAGTGAAAGGAAAGATACAATAAATAAAAAGAGAAAAAAATATATAATGATATTAATTATAATGTTTGGTATTATAATATATGCTGCCAGTATTTTAAGATATGAATTTTTACAAGAAGATTTAATATTTTTTAGTTTATTAAGTAAAGAAAATTATATAGAAAATAAAGTAGATGATAACAATAAAGACATAATGTTTGAGATAGGAAATGATAAAACACAAGTACAAAGAATTGATTTTTGTAATATAATAAAAAATAAAACATTAATAAATCAAAAAATTGCACCTGGTACTAAAGGAGATTTTAACATAATCTTAAAAGGAATTGAAGAAAATAATTATAAAATAATGTTTAAAAGTCAGAATGATAAACCATTGAATTTACAATTCTATACAGAAAATTCGGGAATTAGATATCAAACTTTAGAAGATTTAGGTGATGAACTTTTTGGAAAGATATCAAAAAATGAGAAAAAGAAAATAACAATTAATTGGGAATGGGTTTATGAAATAAATAGTGAAAATGATAATATAGATACAAATGATGCTAAAAAAATAAGAAAATATATATTTTATATTTATGTACAAAGTTATAATAAATTGTAAAAAATACTTGTAAAAATCAAATATAACCTATATAATATAAAATGTATATTGGGGTATCGCCAAGCGGTAAGGCAACCGGCTCTGACCCGGTCATTCGTAAGTTCGAATCTTACTACCCCAGCCAATTATTAATAGTGATTTATTTGTCATAATAATTTTTATAAAGCATAAGCCAAGAAAAATATTAGTTAAAATCTAACTAAATAAATTGGAGGAACAAATGATTAAGAAAAATAATTCAGGAATAACTTTAATAAGTTTGGTTATTACAATAATAATATTATTAATTTTAGCATCAATAGGAATTAATAGTGGAGTTTCAACAATACGTTCATCAAAGCTTACAAAATTTACCACAGAAATGAAAATGATGCAAAGTAAAGTTAATGAACTGTATGATTCATATTCAAACAATAGGACAGTAAATGTAAATAATAAAGAATATGTAGGAAAAGGTGTAACTGCTACAGAAGATGTAGAGGCAAAAGCAGGGATTCAAGAAATAGGAAAAAATATGGATAAATTTTCTTCAAATAAAATAAGTAAAATCTTTTCAAGCGGAGAATCAGGTATAACTGATTCAAGTGGATATATGTATTATGATACTGAGACTATAAATGGTTTAGGATTAGATAATATTGAAGGAGAATATTTTGTAAATGTAGCTAAAAGAAGTGTTGTTAGTGTGGAACCATTCAAATATGATGGGAAAAATTATTATACGTTAGAACAATTGCCAGATAGTTTATATAATGTAGAATATGATAAAGAAAGTGGAAAGGTATCTTTTGATTTTGATTCTGAAGTAACAGAAGGAAAGGGAATATTAAAAATTTCAAATATTAAATATGATAATTACATAAACAAATGGCAAGTTAGATATAGAGAAAAAAATGATTCAGAAGAAGAAAACGAATGGAAAACAACAGAAGAGTTTACAGGAGATAATTGCAGTATTGATGTATTAAATAAAAACGGTAAAAAAACATATGAAGTCCAAATAATACATGGAGATGAAGTTAAATCAGATATAAAAGAAACAACAGTTGAGGTGATTAAACTTGGAGAAATGGCAGAACCTTCTGTAGGGACAGGCGAAGACTTCAATATGGAAAATGGTGTTATTGAAGTTGAATTTTTAAAAAATACAAGTTACAACACAACAACAGTTCCAAATCAACCAATATTAAAAGATGGAATGACACCAATTACATATGATGAAAACGGTATTGCTCAAAATATAGATTCTAGTAATATAAATTGGTATAATTATGTTTCTAAAACTGGAACAAATGACAATAATGATAGTAAATGGGCAAATGTAAAAGTAACAGAAGGAAATGATGATAGCTACTTTGTATGGATACCGAGATATGCATATAGGATTGTATATTTTGATTCATCAGATAGTGCTAATCAATACAGAGCAGGAACGTTATCTGAAGAAGATGCAATAAAAGATAATAAGATAGTAGGATATAGTGATGCAAGAGGAATTGTAGATGTAGATGGAAAAACGAAAAAAGATGTAGCTGTGCAAACATCAATAGTAGTAAATGATAAATATTTTAGAACTCATCCTGTATTTGAAGATAATACAAACTGTGGTGGTTGGAGCAGTAAATTACAAGGATTTTGGATGGCAAAATATGAAGCTAGTGAAGGTGAAAACAGTAATCCAAAATCAGTACCTGGAGTAGAAAGTTGGGTTAATTTAACAATAGGAAATATGTTTACAAATTCAAAAAATTATAATGAAACATTAAATAGTCATATGATAAAAAACAGTGAATGGGGAGCAGTTGCTTATTTAGCAGAAAGTAGATATGGAAGAAATGGTACACAAATATCATTAAATAATAGTGCTAGTTATATAACTGGATCATCAAGCGGTATGGATTCAAATGGTAGTAATACATATGAATATAATTCAGAAAATGGAGTGCTAGCAAGTACAACAGGAAACATATATGGAGTATATGATATGACAGGAGGAGCGTATGAATATGTAGCTATTTATAATAAAGAAGGGGCTACATTAAAAAATGGAGAAGAATTTACATCCTCTAAAGAAAGTAATGAATATTCAACAGTATATGAAAATGATGAATTAAATAATGCATATAAATATGGTGATGGAACATATGAAACAAAAGGATGGCATGGAAATTACAGTAATTTTATGGTTGAAAATTCACCATTCTGTGTAAGAGGTGGATATTATAATGATAAACAATCAGCAGGAATATTTTATTATCAAGTACGGTAATGGAAGTATATACAGTAAAAATGGATTTAGGGTATGTCTTGCGTTTTAAAGATTAACCACAGGGGAAACTATTTTAACAAAACTTAAAATAGTTTCTTTACTTTTAAGTAAAATTGATATATAATATAGCGAGTGAAAAGCTTGAAAAATAAAGGAGAGATAATTATGCAAGAAAAAAATAATCAAACAGAAGAATTAGATATGAACCACTTAATGCAAATAAGAAGAGAAAAATTAGCCGAATTACAAGCAGAAGGAAAAGATCCATTTGAAATTACAAAATTTAATAGAACAAATACAGCAGGAGAAATAAAATCAAATTATGAAAAATATGAAGAAAAAGATGTAACAGTAGCAGGAAGAATTATTGCTAAAAGAATTATGGGAAAAGCATCGTTTTGCACTATCCAAGACTGTGATGAGAAAATACAAAGTTATGTAAGTATTAACGATTTAGGAGAAGAAAGTTATAAAGCATTTAAAACTTTTGATATAGGAGATATTATTGGAATTACTGGATTTGTATTTAAAACAAGAACAGAAGAAATTTCAGTACATGCTAAAGAAGTTACATTACTTTCCAAATCATTAAGACCATTACCAGAAAAATTCCACGGATTAAAAGATCCAGATTTAAGATATAGACAAAGATATGTTGATTTAATAATGAATCCTGAAGTAAAGAAAACTTTTGAAACAAGAAGTAAAATAATAAGTAATGTTAGAAATATATTAGAAGAAGAGGGATATTTAGAAGTTGAAACACCTGTATTAAATACAATATCAGGTGGAGCAACAGCAAGACCATTTATAACTCATCATAATGCTTTAGATATAAGCATGTATCTAAGAATAGCTTTAGAATTAAATTTAAAAAGATTAGTAGTTGGTGGATTCGATAAAGTATATGAAATAGGAAGAGTATTTAGAAATGAAGGTATGGACATTCGTCATAACCCAGAGTTTACAATGTTAGAATTATATGCATCATATCAAGATTATCATGATATGATGGATATAACTGAAAAAATCTTTTCTCAAACAGCTCAAAATGTATTAGGAACTACAAAAGTAACATATCAAGGACAAGAAATAGATTTAGCACCAGGATGGAAAAGAATAACTATGATTGATAGTATAAAAGAAGCTTGTGGAGTAGATTTTAATGAAATAAAAACTGATGAAGAAGCAGTAGCATTAGCAAAAGAAAAAGGAATAGAAATTCCAGATAAAACAAAAGAAACAAGAGGAGATGTTATTAGTTTATTCTTTGATGAATATGTAGAAAAAACACTAATACAACCAACTTTTATATATGAATATCCTGTTGAAATTTCACCACTTGCAAAGAAATGTCCAAATAACAAAAAAATGACAGAAAGATTCGAAGTATTTATAGGTGGTAGAGAATATGGAAATGCATTTTCAGAATTAAATGATCCAATTGATCAATATGAAAGATTTAAAAAACAAGTAGAAGCTAAAGAAGCTGGTGATGAAGAAGCTGGAATGATGGATGAAGATTATATTAATGCATTAGAAATAGGTTTACCTCCAACAGGTGGATTAGGAATAGGAATTGATAGATTTGTAATGTTATTAACAGATGCAGCATCAATAAGAGATGTATTATTGTTCCCAACAATGAAACCATTATCTAATAACAATTAATAATCATTAAAGGAGAAAATTGATGATAAATTTTACGAATTGTATAGAGGAATTAAATAACTATAAAGGTTCAGAAAAAAAGAAAACTTTAATATATGAAAATAAAAGATATTTAGTAAAATTTCCAGATCCAATTAGGGAAAAAAATAAAAATATTTCTTATATAAATAATGCTTTTTCAGAATATGTAGGAAGTAATATTTTTAAAATTGTTGGATTTAATACTCAAAATACAATTTTGGGAATGTATGTATATAATGAAAAAGAAAAAATTGTATGTGCATGTGAAGATTTTACTGATAAAAACAATACATTATACGAATTCGAAAATTTAGCTTTGAGTACAAATCCCGATAAAAAAATTGAAACAGAATTATGTGATATTTTGGATGTTATAGATGAAACTAAAACAATGATTCCAAATGATACAAAGGAAAAATTTTGGAATATGTTTGTAATAGATGGTTTAATAGGAAATACAGATAGACATAATGGTAATTGGGGCTTTCTTATGAATACCAAAAGTAATAAAGTGGAATTTGCACCAATATATGATTGTGGTTCTTGTTTAAATCCTATGTTAGAGGATGAGCAAATAGAAAATTTAAATGAAGTAGAAATGAAAAATATAGCAATAAATTGTTATTCTTGTATAAAAGAAAATGGCAAAAAAATAAATTATATGTCATATATAAAAAGTATGAAAAATGGAAATTGTAATGATGCTATAAGTAGAGTGTTTACAAAAATAAATATAGAGCAAATAAATAATTTTATTAATGAAATAGAGTGTATCTCTAATACTAGAAAGAATTTTTATAAGAACATAATTGGTATAAGATATGAGATAATAAAAAATGTGTATAAAATTATAAATAGATAGAGATGTCTAGAAAGAAGTCTAAAGTTAAAATTAGATTTCTTTTTTTTTAATAGCAAATCAAGATTACATAAACATTTTAAATAATATTGACAAAAACATGAAAAGTGTATAAAATTGTATATATAATTTTTTGGAGGTGATTTTTAGGAATTTATTAATAAATAATGTAACAATTTGACAACATAGTTATAAACTAGGAGGAATAAAAAATGAAAAAAGAATTTGTTTTTGATGGCACAGCGGTTATTGTAATAGATGAGGCGTTAGAGATTGCACATAATAATGGATTGAGTTTTGTACCTAGGGAAGCTCTATGGATTGCAATTTTTTCAGGCGATGCAGACACATTTCCTGTATACAATTATGTATTATCAAAAGGAGTTTGTGAAGAAGAATTTAGAGTTCGGGGAGAAAAAATTTTCAATGAAATTATACTTGAAGATGGAAAAATAAAGCAATATAAACTTATAGAATTTACATATGGTAAAGAATTTATCACAATTGATGTTGAGATTATGAGATTATTTAATAAAGCAAAAATAATTCAGGAAGAATATTATGATGATACTGAGATTGGATGTAAACATTTTATAGAAGCTTTTTCAAATTTATACCCAGAAAAATTTGATAAAATAATGACATCAATGTTAGGAGGAAAAAAAATGGACAATTTTAAAACTACAACAATACCTGGGGAATTATCTGGATTTTTAACAGATTTAACAGAAAAATTTAAGTATGATGATGAATGTTATATCTGTGGAAGAGAAAACGAAACAAGAAATCTTATAAAAATCTTAATGAAAAATACAAAAAGAAATGCAGTTTTAGTTGGAGAACCAGGTGTAGGAAAAACAGCACTAGTAGAAAAGTTTGCATGGATGATTGCAACAGGAAACTGTCCGAAAAAATTTAAGGATTGTAAAATTATATCATTAGATGTAAATGGAATTGTTGCAGGAACTAAATATAGAGGAATGGCAGAGGAACGGATTCAGCAATTAATTAACTTTTTAGAGAGAAATCCAAATGTTATACTATTTGTAGATGAAATTCATTTACTACTAGGAGCTGGAGCATGTGTGGAAGGAGAAGTTGATTTAGCTAATGCTTTAAAACCTATTTTAGCAAGAGGAGATACAAGAGTTATTGGAGCCACAACTGTTACTGAATACAAAAAGTATTTTTCAAAAGATGGTGCATTGAAGCGAAGATTTGAAGAAATTTATGTAAAAGAACCAAAAACAACAGAAGTTTATGAAATGATTAAAAATCAAATTAAGTTGTTAGAAAGTGCTCATGGAACAAAAATTTCGAAGAAACTTGTAGAATTTGCTATTTTTGAAGCATCTTGCTTTAATTTCCAAACCAAAAACCCAGATAGAACTCTAGATTTATTGGATAAAAGTATGGTTTGTGCTGAATTAGAAGGTAGAAGTAATGTAAAGAAAAAGGATATTTTGGAAAATTTTGATTTAAATATGAATAAATTTAAAAAATGTCAGAAAAATCTAAAAAAGCAACTGCGTATCACGAGGCTGGACATTATATTGCATATAAATTTTCAAAGGAAATAAAAGATTATACAATAAAAGCTATATCTATTATACCTACTGGTGAAACATTAGGAGTAAATGTCTTGGAATACGATGATGATATTACAATTTCATGTACACGTAATTATTTTATTGAAGAAATGGCAATAGACTTAGCAGGAAGAGCAGCAGAAAAAATGTTTACAAACGAATTGTCAGCAGGTGCACAGTCTGATTTAAAAAAAGCAACCATGTATGCCAAAGGTATAGTTATGAAATATGGATTGATTGAAGGATTTCATAATAGAGTTTTCTTAGAAAAGAAAGAAAATGAAATATATACTAAAGAAATGGCTGAAAAAATTAATAGTCAAATAGATTCTATATTAGATGAGGCACTAAAAAAGGCAGAAGAATTAATAGCAAATAATCAGGAGTATTTAAAGGTTTTAGTAGAACTTCTTTTGAAAAAGGGAATGGTTTCAAACAAAGAAATTGATGCATTATTTAAAAAATTGGAAAACTAAAAATTAATAAGAATGCAAATTTGTATTCTAAAAGGAAAATTAATTATTTACCTAAAATTTGATAATTAATTTTAAAGGATTTTTTAAAAGCACTGCAATTATTATTGTAGTGCTTTGTTACAATTTAAAATATTTAACTTATAAAAATTTATTGCTTTGAAATACCGTGTAAGCGATCAAACGAGTGTTGTTGAGTGCGAATTCTATGGTATGTGTGAAAATTTTATGAATTCAATTGATAAAAAACAAAAAAGTGTTATAATAATGCTATATTATTTTAAAATAAAAAGGAGAACACATATGTTTAATTTTTCATTTGATAGAAGAACAATGTATATAATTATAGCTATAATGGTAATTTCAACAATGGTACAATATTTAGCTAATCCAGGAGCTTTAATATCACTATTGTTTAGTGTACCGGGAGTATTAATAGCAATAACATTCCATGAATTTGCTCATGCTTTTGTAGCAGATAAACTTGGAGATGATACTGCAAGAAGAGAAGGAAGATTAAGTTTAAACCCATTTGACCATATAGACCCAATAGGAATGACATTATTGTTATTTGCAGGATTTGGTTGGGGAAAACCTGTAAATGTAGATCCTAGAAATTATACAAGAAAGATTTCAATGGAAAAAGGTCAAGCAATAGTTTCTATTGCTGGTCCAGTAATGAATTTTATATTAGCAATTATATTTTCAATAATATATTTTGGAATATATAAATTTGCTGGAAATGCTGTTATATTAACAACCATGGGTTCAGTTTTAATGAAATTAATATCAGCTACAATTACAATAAATGTTGGTTTAGGACTATTTAATTTAATACCATTACCACCACTAGATGGTTCAAAAGTTATAATGCCATTTTTACCATCAAAGATTAAATATTGGTTTATAAATAATGAGCATATATTTTATATTATTTTTGTAGTAATATGGATTACAGGATTAGCATCTTACATAATAACACCAGGTATTAGAGTAGTTGGAACATGGATACTAAATTTAGGTATGGCTGTATGGGGCTTATAATATATGTTTAATAAGATAGAGAAGGGAAAATTAATTGAGAGGCTATTTTTAGCAATCTCACATTAATCGACCTTCTTTACTTATTTCAAGATAAATGATATAATTTGTTCTGAAAAATATGAGAAACAAAGAAAGGAGAGTATGACATATTAAACATATGTCATACAAGAATAAATGAAAGAGATATATACACTAGGAATTGAATCAAGTTGTGACGAAACATCTGTAGCTGTGGTAAAAAATGGTAGAGAAATATTGTCAAATATAATAGATACACAAATACCTATACATGAAAAATATGGAGGAGTTGTGCCTGAAATAGCATCAAGAAATCATATTGAAGCAATTTCTAGAGTGACCAAAAAAGCATTAAAAGATGCAAACATAAAATTAGAAGATATAGATGCAATAACACCAACATATGGACCAGGATTGGTTGGTGCTTTACTAGTTGGATTATCATATGCAAAAGCTTTAAGTTTTGCAATAAATAAACCATTGGTAGGTGTTAACCATATACAAGGACATATAGCTGCAAATTATATCACATATCCAGAATTGCAACCACCATTTATATGTTGTATGATGTCTGGGGGAAATACTCAAATAGTACATGTTAAAAGTTATACTGAATTTGAAGTTTTAGGAAAAACAAGAGATGATGCAATAGGAGAGGCTTTTGACAAAGTGGCTAGAGTAGTAGGTTTGGGATATCCAGGAGGACCTAAAGTTGATAAATTAGCAAAAGATGGAAAACCAGAAATAGAATTGCCTAAAACACATTTTGAAAATATGGATTTTAGTTTTAGTGGAATAAAAACAGCTGTAATAAATTTACATCATAAAGATCCGAATATAAATAAGGCTGATTTATGTGCAAGTTTTCAAAAAACAGTAACTGAAATTTTAATAGAAAATGTGAAAAAAGCAATAAAACTAACAAATATAAAAACTGTAGTTTTAGCTGGAGGAGTATCTGCTAATTCATATATAAGAAAAAGTTTTTTGGAATTAGAAAAAAAAGATATAAAAATATATATGCCAGATTTAAAACTATGTACAGATAATGCGGCCATGATTGCATCAGCTGGCTATTATAATTACATAAATGGCAAGAGAGATGATTTAGCTTTAAATGCAATACCTAATTTGAAGTTATAGAAGGAGAAAATATGTCAATATATACAATAGGAGATTTACATTTATCATTTAATGAAAATAAACCAATGAGTGTTTTTGGAAAAAAATGGGAAGATTATGAACAAAAAATTGAAAAAGATTGGAAAGAAAAAATAAAAAAAGATGACATAGTTGTTTTACCAGGAGATTTTTCATGGTCAATGTATTTAAAAGACACATATAAAGATTTTGAATATATAAATAATTTACCAGGAAAAAAACTATTATTAAAAGGAAACCATGATTATTGGTGGACTACAATAAAAAGTATGAGAAATTATATAAAAGAAAATAATTTGAAAGATATTGATTTTATATATAATAATTCATATGAATATGAAAATACAATTATAGTTGGTACAAGAGGTTGGACACTAGGTGATGATGATGAAAGTAAAAAGATGATTAATAGGGAAGTAGCAAGATTAGAATTATCAATAAAAAACGGAATAGAAACATATGGCGAAGATAAGGAAATAATTGCATTCATGCATTATCCACCAATTTTGAAACAAAATATTCAAAATAATGAAATGAATGAATTTATAAGAATGTTAAAAAAATATGATATAAAAAAATGTTATTATGGACATTTACATGGAACAGCAATACAAGAAGCAATAGAAGGAACACATTTTGGTATTGATTTTAAATTAGTTAGTGCAGATGGAATAAATTTTAAATTAATTAAAGTAAAAGATTAAAATAAAATTGACAAAAAAATTATGAATTGATAATATATAAATGTAAACGGAGGAAGAATATGAATATATATCCAAATGCGTATTTTAATAAAATAGAAAATATAACAATTGAATTTTTAAAAAAGAATAAAATAAAAGCTTTATTGTTAGATGTAGATAATACACTTGTAGATTATTCGAAAAAAATGACAAAAGAAGTAAAAACATGGGTAAAAGACTTAAAAGGTCAAGGAGTAAAAATGTATATATTGTCAAATACTAATGATAAAGATAAAATAATGAAAGTAGCTAATGAACTAGAAATAAAGTATCATATTTTTGCAATGAAACCATTAAAAAAAGGATTTAAAAAATGTCAAAAAGAACTTGGAGAAAAGAGTGAAAATATTGCAATTATTGGAGATCAAATATTTACAGACATTATTGGTGGAAATAGATGTAATATGTTTACTATATTAGTTGAACCATTAGATAAAAAAGATTTTTGGTATACTGCATGGAAAAGACCATTAGAAAATAAGATAAAAAATAAAATAAAAGGAGAAAATGATGTATTATAATGATGTATATATAGGATACTATATAGCTGCAGCAATAATTGGATTACTAGTAGGACAATTGGTTGATTGGGCTAATAAAAGATTGCCAGAATATAAAAAATTTATTTCATTAGATATTTTTAGAGAATATAAAATAAATTTTAAACCAAATTATATATTAATGCTTTCAACCTCAATTATATATGTAACATTAATTTATGTTATAGGAATAAAAGAAACACTTATCGCAAATTTAGATTTAATAAAATTTTTGATTTTAACACCGATGTTATTATCAGCATTTGTAATAGATTATAAACTACAAATAATACCAAACAGATTAAATTTAACAATATTTGAAATAGGATTAGTTTTTTCATTTTTATACCGGACTATCTGATGTAGCAATAACATTAAATATGTTATTAGGAATGCTTGCAGGAGCAGGAATCTTCTTACTAATTACATTAGTTGGAGGAATGTTTTATGGAAAAGAAGCAATGGGATTTGGTGATGTAAAATTAATGGGTGCTTTAGGTCTATATTTTGGATTATCGAATATTATTGTTATAACATTAGTATCTTTTTTAATAGGAGCTATTTTAAGTATAGGATTACTAATAACTAAAATTAAAAGCACAGATGAATACATACCTTTTGGACCATTTATAGTAATTGCAACATTTATGAGTATGTATATACCATTTGAAACAATGAAAATTGCATTAATGGAAATATTTACATTAGGAATGTACAAATAAAATGTAACATTATATCGCAGAAAGGAATGATGAAAATGAATCCTAAGCTACAGTGGCTAAGAAATAAAATGACAAGTTTAGATTTACAAGGACTAATTATATCCAATCCAATTAATATTAAATATTTAACTAATATAGAAGCAGAGGGAACACTATTATTAACAAGAAAAGAAAACATATATATTACAGATTCTAGATATATAGAACATGTGCATAGTATTTTGACATTATTTGATGAAATTATAGTGTATGATATGAAAGATGTATCAAAAGAAGACTACGAAAACTTTTTTATGTTTTGCGAAAACGTAGGATTTGAAGAAAACTATGTAACATATGCAAAATACAAAGAATATATAAGAAAATATAAAATAAATAGTTTAGTAGAAACAGAATATATAATAGAAAAGCAAAGAATGATAAAAGACGAAGAAGAAATAAGTAATATAAGAAAAGCATGTGAAATTACAGATAATTGTTTTTCATATATATTAGACTATATAAAACCAGGTATGACAGAAAAACAAATAGCAGATGAAATAGAAGAATACTATAAACAAAGGACAGATGGTTTATCATTTGAAACAATAGTAGCATCTGGAGAAAATTCATCAAAACCACATGCAGTACCAACAGATAGAAAAATACAAGATATAGATATAATAACTATAGATATGGGATGTAAGGTAAATGGATATTGTTCAGATATGACAAGAACATTTTTTGTAGGTGAAGTTCCAGAATATGTAAAACCTGTATATGATTTAGTTTTAAAAAATCAAACTAAGATAGTAGAAGATTATAAAGATGGAGCAAGTACAAGAATGTTGACAAAAATGGTAGAAAATGACTTCAAATTAAATGGCCATGATTTAGTACATGCACTTGGACATGGAGTAGGAATGGAAATTCATGAAGCACCATATATAAACAGAAGATCAGATACAATTTTAAAAGAAAATATGGTAGTAACAAATGAACCAGGAATATATATTACTGGAAAATTTGGAGTACGAATAGAAGATACAGTACAAATTACAAAATTTGGTTGTATAAATTTAACTAATTCTGAGAAAAATTATATTGTAATATAGTTGCAAGAAGATTTCAATTTGCAAGTATATTTAAAATTCAATATTTATTATTTTTTTTCATACCTTGTGTGTCGCAATCTATTAATTAAAAATTAATAGTAGATTGCTCCAAATCGCACTCACTAACGTTCGTTTGATCGCTTACGCGGTATTTCAAAAATAATAAATATTGAATTAATAAAATAAAAAGATATATACTTCAAAATTGAGTAATAGAGCTAAAAAACTTGCTTTTTGCAGGTAAATGTAGTAAAATATAAAAAGCGTTTTACGTAAATATAAAATAATATAAATGAAAATTGAAAGGAGAAATAAATATGGCATCAGTATATTCAGCAGGAGATTTTAGAAATGGAACAACATTTGAAATGGAGGGAAATGTATATAGAATAGTAGAATTCCAACATGTAAAACCTGGAAAGGGGTCAGCTTTTGTAAGAACAAAATTAAAAAATGTTATAACAGGAGCAACATTAGAAAAAACATTTAACCCATCAGATAAATTCCCAGCAGCACAAATAGAAAAGAAAACAATGCAATATCTATATAATGATGGAGGATTATATTATTTCATGGATAATGATACATATGATCAAATACCATTAAATGAAGAACAAATAGGAGATTGCTTAAAATACTTAAAAGAAAATATGGAAGTAACAATAGTTTCATATAAAGGAAATGTATTTGCAGTAGAACCACCTATATTTGTTGAATTAGAAGTTACATACACAGAACCTGGATTTAGTGGAAACACAACAACAACATCAGGAAAACCAGCAAAATTAGAAACAGGTTTAGAAATTCAAGTACCATTGTTCGTTAATATTGGAGACATTTTAAGAATAGATACAAGAACAGGCGAATATATGGAAAGAGTATAAGAAAGGTAGAGTTCCAAATGGCTAAACTAAAAAAAGAATTTAAAAGTTTTTTAGAAGATATAGAAAATAATTTAAAAAATCAAGAAGATTTACAATATGTAAAAACAAGATTTGAAAAATTTGTTGATTCAATAATGGACGAAATAGATATGGTAGTTGCAGATCAAGAAGATAGAATGAATGAATTAGAAGAAAATCAAAAACAAATGGAAAGTAAAATGAGTAAAATGCAAGAAATCTTAGATAATATAGAAAAAGACATATACTCAGAAGATGGATTTGATTTTGAGATTATTTGCCCATATTGTGATAATCAATTTATAATTGATATGGATGAAGATAAAACAGAAGTAGAATGTCCAGAATGTAACAATATAATAGAATTAGATTGGTCAGGAGAACCAGAAGACGATACTGCAAATTGTAGCAGTGGATGTGCAGGTTGTCATGGATGTGGAACTAACTTAGAAAACAATATACCAAAAGAACAAGACAGTAAAAATGAAGAAGAAAATAATGATGATGATATGTAAAAAGAAAAACTCAAATTATTTGTGTAAAAGCAAAATTTGAGTTTTTGCATTTTTTATTGTTTTTTTTCAAAAAATGATATATATTATAACAAAAGATAAGAAGGTGAATGTTTATGAGATATCCAGAAAGTTTAAAAAAAGGAAATACAATAGGAATTTGTGCACCATCAGGAGGAATAACAAATTCATCAGGAATAAAACGATTAGAACTAGCAGAAGAACAATTAAAAAATTTGGGATATAACATTATAGAAACAGAAAGTGTTAGAAAAGAAGAAAAAGGAAGAAGTGCATCAGGAAAACAAAGAGCAAAAGAATTTATGCAATTGCTAGAAAATGATAGTGTTAAATTAATTATTTTTGCAACAGGTGGAGATTTTTTAGTAGAAATGTTAGAATACCTAGATTTTGAAAAAATCAAAAAATTAAAACCAAAATGGATGCAAGGATATTCTGATATAACAGGTATAAATTACCTATTTAATACAATGTTAGATATTCCATCAATATATTGTCAAACCATAAAAGATTATGCAATGAAACCATTATATAGAAATTTAACAGATGCTTTAGAAATTGCAAGTGGAAAAGAAATAGAACAAAAATCATTTGAAAAACATGAAGAAATTATTGATTTTAGAGCACCTAATGATGAAGTTCTAGAAAATCAAGAAAGTATAGAAGAATTACCAGATGAAAAAATGGAATTTGAAAAAGGATACAATCTAACCCAAGAAACTAGATGGGTAAATTTAAATAATGAAGAAAAAATATATTTTAAGGGGAGAGCAGTTGGTGGTTGTTTAGATTGTATAAAAACTTTTATAGGGACTAAATATGATAAAGTAGAACAATATATAGAAAAATATAAGCAAGATGGAATTGTATGGTTTTTAGAAGTTTTTGAAATGAGTACACCAACAGTATATCTTACATTGTGGCAAATGAAAATGGCGGGATATTTTAAAAATTGTTCTGGTATTATTTTTGGTAGATCGTTATTTATAAGAAATGATTATGATACAGATTTCAATCAAACAGTAAAAGATATTTTAGGTGATTTAGAAATACCAATTATATGTGATGCTGATATAGGTCATGTATCACCACAACTTGCAATGATTAATGGAGCAATTCTTGAAGTTACTTCAAAAGATGGAAAAGGAATAATAAAAAACATAAATGAATAAATTAATAAAAGATTGGAGTGTGAAAATATGAAAGTTATATTAATAAATGGAGGACCTCATGAAAATGGATGTACATATACAGCATTAAAGGAAGTAGAAAAGCAACTAAATAAAAATGATATAGAAACAGAAATATTATGGTTAAGTGTAAAACCAGTAGCAGGATGTATAGGTTGTGGTAATTGTATAAAAACAGGAAAATGTTTTCAAGAAGATAAAGTAAATGAATTTATAAAAAAGGCTAAAGATGCTGATGGGTTTGTTTTTGGAACACCAGTACATTTTGCAGCAACAAGTGGTGCATTATCATCATTTATGGATAGAGCATTTTATGCAGGAAAATCTGTGTTGCAAAATAAAGTAGCTGCAGGAGTAGTTAGTTGCAGAAGAGGTGGAGCAACAGCAGCATTAGATGAAATTAATAAATATTTTACAATAAATAATATGCCAATAGTATCATCACAATATTGGAATATGGTTCATGGAAATATTCCAGAAGAAGTGATAAAAGACGAAGAAGGAATGCAAACAATGAGGACATTAGGAAACAACATGGCATGGTTAATTAAATGTATAAAACAAGGTGAAAAAGCAGGGATAAATGTGCCAGAAAGAGAAGAAAAAATAAAAACGAATTATATAAGATAATAGTTGAGAAAAAAATTAATTTTATAAATATGTAATTATAGAAAAACACCAATTATTAAAATTTTAAAAAATTATCATAAGAAGTTTAAAGTTTACACAAACTTTACGATATACTCAAATTTTATATTTAATAATTAGTGTTTTTTTGTGACTATAAATATTTTTTTAGTTTTTCAACATTATTTTCTTGAAATTGAATAAAATTAGATAAAATATTTTTAATATCATCTGTAGTTTCAGGATTATTATTAAGTAATTTAACACCTTCAATAATTCCCATATTTGTACCTTTTATTAACATTTCTGCAATTTTAGAATCTGAATTATCACTTAGTGTACTAATTTGAATATCAAACCATCCCATCATTTTTTGAGCAGGATTAATTTCTTTTGGGAATTCATCATATTTACCAAGTTCTGAATTTACATCATTTAAGATTTCATTATATTTATTATATTCAAACTGTAAATCATCTTTTAATTTATCATCTGTAACTTTTTCAGCAATAGAAGAAATTGAATCCATTCCCATTTTTATACCTTTGTTAATTTCATTTAAAATATATTCTGGTTTGTTCATAAATAAATACCTCCTTAATCATAAAAATACTTATATTTAGTATGTACAAATAAATAAAAAATAGTTATAATTTATGATTTTTTTATTTTTATTTCAAATTTTTTAGTATAGTAAAGTTAATATATATTATTTTGAAATACCGCGTAAGCGACCAAACGAACGACAGTGAGTGCGATTTGGAGCAATCTACTATTAATTTTAATTAATAGATTGCGACACCAAGGTATGGAAAAAATAATATATATTAAGCTTTACTATACAATGAAAAAATGTTCGTAAAAAGTATTGACAAAAAGAATAAAAAAATATAAAATTAAGCGAACAAGTTTTTAGTTATTATAATAGAAAGTTGAGGAAAAATAATGATATCATCTTTACATATAAAAAATATTGGAATTATAGAAGATTTAAGTATTGATTTAAACAAAGGATTAAATGTTTTAACAGGAGAAACAGGTGCAGGAAAAACATTGATTATAGATTCTCTTCAAATTATATCAGGAGGAAGATTTTCAAAAGATATGATAAGAAAAGGAGAAAATAATTCATTTGTAGAACTGTGCTTATATTGTCCTGAAAATGAAAATTCAGTAGATGGAAACATTATAGTTTCAAGAGAGATTAACTTAAATGGAAAAAATATGTGTAAAATAAATGGTAGAATGGCAACAGTTAATGAATTGAAAGAATTTATGAAACAGTTTATAGAAATACATGGACAAAATGATAATCAAAATTTATTAGATAGTAAATTACATTTAAAATATTTGGATGGATTTATAGGTGAAAATACGATAGGAAAAGACAAAGATGAGTATTCAGAATTATATGATAGATATATAGAAATAATAAATGAATTAAAAAATAACTATGGAGATGATAAGGAAAGACAAAGAAAATTAGATTTATTAAAATATCAATATGAAGAAATTGAAGATGCAAATTTAAAAATAGATGAGGAAGATAAATTAGAAGAAAAGAGAAAGATATTTTTTAATTCTGAAAAAATATCAAAAAGTTTAAATGAAGCTGATGGACTTTTAAAAGAAAATATAATAGATAATTTAAGTACTGTTATAAGAACTTTAGAGAAAATAGAAGATATAGATAAGAAATATGAAGATGCAAATACAAATTTAAAAAATTCATATTATGAATTGCAAGAATTAGCTAGAGATATTAATGAATATAGAGAAGATGTATTTTTTGATGAAGAAGAAAGAAATCAAATAGAAGAAAGACTAGATTTGATATATTCATTAAAAAGAAAATATGGTAATAGTATAAAAGAAATTTTAGAATACAAAGAAGAAATAGAAAATGAGATTAACCATATAGAAAATTTAGAGGAATATAACAATAAATTAAAATTAGAGTTAAATAAAATAACTGAAAAAATGAATATATTAGCAAAAAAAATTAGTGAAACACGAAAAGAATATTCTGATAAATTAAGTAAATGTATAAATACAGAATTAGAAAGTTTAGAAATGAAAAATGCTAAAATAAATGTGAGAGTAAATTATATCGAAAATGAATTTTTTAAAACTGGAAAAGATATTGTTAAATTTTATATTACAACAAATTTAGGAGAAGATGAAAAAGAATTATCTAAAATAGCATCTGGTGGTGAAATGTCAAGGACAATGTTAGCTATAAAAAAGGTATTAGCAGATACAGATATGATACCTGTATTAGTATTTGATGAAATAGATACAGGAATTAGTGGAAAAGCAGCAAATTCAGTTGCTATGAAATTAAAAGCTATTGCAAATAAACACCAAGTTATGTGTATATCTCATTTACCTAATATTGCAGCAACTGCAGATTATAACTACTTTATTAGTAAAAAGGTAAAAGAAGATAGAACTAAAACACAAATTAGATTGTTGAAAGAAGATGAAGTTATTAAAGAAATAGCTAGAATATCTTCTGGAGAAATCAATGAAGTTACATTAAAATATGCGTATGAATTAAGAAATAAAAAAGCAAGTTAGCATTATTTTGAATATATTTCATAAATTTGTCAAAAATGTATATAAAAGATTATTGAAAAAATTTATGGAGTATAAAAATACTCAATGGAGGGGTAATTATGAAAAATAATGCAATAATAAAAACAGTGGAGGCAATTGAAATATTGGATTCAAGGGGTAATCCTACTATTCAAGTGAAAGTTACAACAGAAAGTGGAATTAGTGGAGTAGCATCAGTACCATCAGGAGCCTCTACAGGTAGTTTTGAGGCTGTTGAATTACGTGATGGTGAAAAGGCGAGATATAATGGAAAAGGATGTTTAAAAGCTGTAGAAAATGTGAATAAAAAAATTAGCAAAAAAATTATAGGAATGAATGTATGTGAACAAGAAGAAATTGATAAAGCAATGATAAAATTAGATGATACATTAAATAAATCTAATTTAGGAGCAAATGCTATATTAGGAGTGTCATTAGCAGTAGCAAAGGCAGCAAGTAATTTACTAGGAATTGAATTATATAAATATATTGGTGGACTGAATGGTAAAGAATTACCTGTTCCAATGATGAATATATTAAATGGAGGTAAACATTCAGAAAATAATATAAGTATACAAGAATTCATGATTATGCCAATTGGTGACATTACATTTGCTGAAAGATTGAAAAGAGGAAGTGAAATATATCAAACATTAAAAAAAGTTTTAAAAGAGAAAGGATTAAATGTAGGTGTTGGAGATGAAGGTGGTTTTGCACCTAATCTTGAAAATGAAGAAATGGCATTAGATGTTATTATAGAAGCAATAAAAAAAGCAGGATATGTTCCAGGAAAAGATATTGTTTTAGCGTTAGATATAGCAAGTACGGAAATGAAAGATGAGGCAAAAAAAATAGGAAAAGATGGATATTATTTCTGGAAAACAAATATATTGAAAACAGATGAAGAAATGATAGATTATTTAATAGATTTATGTTATAAATATCCAATAGCTTCAATAGAAGATGGTTTAGCAGAAGAAGACTGGGAAGGATGGCAAACATTAACACAAAAGCTAGGAGATAAAATTCAACTTGTTGGAGATGACTTATTTGTTACAAATATGTCAAGACTGCGTAGAGGAATAGATAAAAAAGTAGCAAATGCGATATTAATAAAGCCAAATCAAATCGGAACATTAACAGAAACATTAAATACAATTAGAATGGCTAAAGAAAATGGTTATAAGACAATTATTTCACATAGATCTGGAGAAACTGAAGATACAACAATTGCCGATATTGCAGTTGCAGTAAATAGTATGCAAATAAAAACAGGAGCACCATGTAGAACAGATAGAGTAGCTAAATATAATAGATTATTAAGTATAGAAAAACCTAAAGACTAATGCTTTAGGTTTTTTGATGTTTATAAAATAATATAAAAAAATCAAATAATATCTTTAAGTTAGTTACTCTAGGACTTTTTTCTAATTAAAAGTATAACAATAAAAATGCGTAATATCAAGAGTTTTGTAAAAGAATTTAATTTAATTTTAGGAATTTTTTTATTGTGAATTTAAACTCATGATTTAAATTCAATATACATTATTTTTTATATCTTGGTGTCGAAATCGATTAATTAAAAATTAATAGTAGATTGCTTAATTTGCACGCATTAGCATTTATTTAGCCACTTATGTGATATTTGAAAATGAATTTTTATAAATTAGTTTTATATAAAATAATAGTTAATTAAGAAAAATTTATAGTTAAAAATTTCTTAGAGTAACTAACTAAAAGAAAAAAACGCGGAAATAAATTACGACAACATATTGACTTAATACTTACAAAAATATAAAATACAAGTATATAAAGTAAAATAGTGGTAAATACTAGAAATATGATAAGTATAAAAAGACTAAAAATAATCAAATGGAGGAAACAAATGAAAAAAGAAAAAAATAAAGGAATAACACTAATAGCACTTGTAATAACAATAATTGTGCTATTAATATTAGCTGGAGTAACAATTGCTAGTATAACTGGTGAAAATGGAATATTAGAAAAAGCAACAGAAGCTAGGGAAAAGACAAAAAAATCTGAACAAGAGGAAATGTCTGATCTAGATAATGTTTTGAATTTAATATATAATTCAGCTCCATCAACAGATGGATATAATGAAAGTAAAAAAGTAAATAGTCCTAAAATAAGTCAAGGAATGATACCGATAAAGTGGAATGGTGAAAATTGGATGGTATGTGATAATAAAGATACAGAGTGGTATAGTTATGAAAATAAAAATTGGGCAAATATAATGCTAAGTGACGGAAAATATAAATCAGATACGGTTAAAGTTGGTCAAATAGTAAAAGATGACGAACTTGGAAGTATGTATGTGTGGATACCAAGATATGCATATACAGTAGATAAAGATAATCAAAAGATGAATGTGACTTTTATAAAAGGAAATACAAATGAAGGAACAAATGGAGAAGTTTATACAACAGATGAAGGAGTAGATACAACATCAACGAAATTAGTACATCCAGGATTTAATTTTGGTGGAACAGCGTTAACAGGAATATGGGTAGCGAAATTTGAAGCAAGTGGAACTGATAAAAATGGCAATGCAGTAGGAAATGCAAAGGAAGGTATAACAGATTATAATAATGTAGTTCAACAATATGAACCAGATGAAACAACAATAGCAAAAAGTTTACCGAATAAAATAAGTTGGAGACATATAACAATTGGTGAGTGTGAAAAAAGGAGTATGAATATAGCAACAATAGATAAAGATAAGTTTGGAATAAAAAATGTAAACAGTCACTTAATAAAAAATAGTGAATGGGGAGCAGTAGCATACTTATGTTATAGCCAATATGGAAATATACCTAAAATAAATGGAGCAGGAAAATTAAGCTTAAATCCGTGGTATGCATGTGATATGTATACTGGACAAGGACCAAAAGAAGAATTGAGTGATGACAACTATAACAAAGAAAATGATAATTATAACTATAATACAATAAATGGACAATTAGCTAGTACAAGTGGTAACATTACAGGAATATATGATATGAATGGTGGAGCTTGGGAAGTAGTTGCAGGATTTTTAGATAATAATAATGGGAATTTAAATAATAATGGAAAGAGCAATGATGGAATGATAAAATATTTTGAAAATGGAACTTTGAATGCAAAATATTTGAATATGTGGAATTCTTATGAAGTTAGCAATGAAGAAAAGGAAAATAAAATAAAAATAGATGATAATTCTACAATAACCCAGATATCATTATGGAATAATTCTAAAACAGAAGAAAAATATCAAATAGCAAGAAAAAGATTAACAGAATATATTTATTTGAAAATGGGAAATCATAATGGAATAGGAATAAATGAAGTAAATTTATTGGGTGAATCGTTTCATGCTCCATTTAAAAATTCAGAAGGAAAAATATCATGGGGATGGTTTAAAACGACAGAAGAGCCTACAAAAGAAAGTGGAGCAAATCAACAATATGGAAGAGCATGGGATAGCGATGGAACATTAATTGGACATGCATCTTTACCATTTATATTAAGAGGTGGCAATTGTGGAAGCAAAAAAATGGCTGGAATTTTATGTTCTAGTGCTACTGGAGGTAATGCAGAAAATAGTGTTGGTTTTAGAGCTACACTTATCTTGTAATAAATAATTAGAGATAGAAAATAAAAGATTAGTAGAATTAATAAACAATCAACCACTGTTTATAAATATTAAACAATGGTTGATTGTTATTGATGTAATTAAGAATTTAAAATCTCATTAGCAATAAATTCCAATATATCATGATACGAACCTATGGCAGTACATCCTGATGAAGAATTATGTCCCCCTCCTTTTACTAATTTACCTGCTGAGACAAGATTAGAACAAATATTGTTCAAATTAATGTTTGAATTGCATGTACGTAAAGAACCTTTAAATTCTCCCTTATCATTTTCAATCAATAAA
The DNA here is from genome assembly GCA_934169725.1 of uncultured Clostridia bacterium. Classification (GTDB taxonomy): domain Bacteria; phylum Bacillota; class Clostridia; order TANB77; family CAG-508; genus CAG-269. Next base: position 121,172 of record CAKPOF010000001.1, read on the forward strand.
ACTAAAGATGTATAGTTTGTTGTTCTTTGTAATTCTGAGATAATAGCTTTGTGATTTACAGTGTTTAAATTTTTTTCAGAATCTAATAAATCATCTTGTAATAAATAAGAACAAAAAACTAAGTTATCTGGATTACCTTTAAAATAACCTCTTTTTTGTATTAGATATGCTAATTCCAAAGTTCTAGGACTTTGAGGTGTGAGTTCTAATAATATATGATTTATATCTACTCCAAGAGAATCTAGTTGTTTAATAGTATTTCTTACAAGATCGGTTACGTTTAATGATAAATTGGAAGTGTCAGAAATTAATCCAGTAGCAATGCAATTAAGAAAATGCTTATTCTTGCAAAGAAAAGTATTGTAAATTATGTAACTGCAGGAAGGTGCTAAAGGATCAATAACACAATGTGTATAAGGCATTGATGTTTCTTCGTGGTGGTCCAAACAAATAATTTTTTGACTACGATTTAAAATAAAGCATCCTTCTAATAAGTGTATATCAGCACAATCTACAACTATTATTACATCATATTTTTCTTTGGTAGGTGTTGCTTTTAGATAAGTAATTCCATTAATAAAAGAAAAATCTTCAATAAATTCAGGAATTATTATATCAATGTTGTCAGGTTCCTTTTCGATATCAATGAGATACCAGAACATAGCTAGTGCGCTAGAGATTGCATCTCCATCTGGCCGTTTATGCGTCAGAATTGCATAAGTTGTTGCATTATTGACAAATGCGGATAAGTTTTCAGTTGAAATAGTATCCATAAAAAATACCTCCTATAATTTTATTATACATAATATTATAACAAAAATTATAAAGGAAGTAAATATATGGATAGTAGTATATAAAAAGAGAATCTATAATTTTTAGAATAAACTAAAATTTATAGATTCTTTTTTCTTATTTCATATTATTTTTTGTAATATTAAATCTAACAAGATAATAAATTGCTAATACAGAAAGTGAAGCAAATAAAATTGTCATAACTTTTGCACCAGCTTTTGGTAAAGTAACAGGTGGTTCTGTAAGTTTCAATTTAGGTGATACATCTGATGTAGTATCTATTTTTTTATCGTTAAAATCTGTATAAGAAAGATCAACTTTCTCATTTGTATTTAAAATTTTACCAACAATGCTACTATTAAAATCTTGTTTTAATTTTAATGTGTATTGAACTGTTGCTGTTTCACCTGATTTTAATTGAGGTATTGTCCATGTAATAGAATTGTTTTGTTTGTTAATTTCTGTTGAAATAGTACCAATATTTGCTTTAGAAACATATGCAAAATCAAAGTTATCAACTATTTCTTTAGGAAAATAATCTGTAATTGTAATATCTTTTAATTCTTTAGAAATTGGCATTAGGTCTTTATAAATATCTTGAGTAATTGTTTTTTCTATTTCATTATCTTGAATATTATAGAATTTTCCTGCTGTAGGATTATCTTTTGTACCAAATGTTTCTTGAATAATATTACCATATGTTTTTGAATCTGTTCTTGTAGCAGGTACTTTATCAGAATTAGATATACCTGTAAGCATTGTTATAACATTATATCCAGAAGTTTTTAATGTTTGTAATTGTGTTTTTGTTTTTGTTATTACATCATCAGAATAATATGTTTTGTCAAAACCTACTGCAACATTAGGAACTCCATCAGATAAAACAATTATATACTTATTATTTTTTTCTGCTGAAAAGTTTTGACTGGCTAATTTTAAACCAGCATCTAAATTTGTTCTTGGTCCTGTATATTGAATGTTTGAAATAGCATTATCAACAGTAGTTAAATCAGAAGATAATGCAGAAACCAAATTTGCGTCTTCTAATGTTCCTTCTTTTGACGCATCACTATTGGTAGAGAAGCTAACTGCTCCTATTTTTAGGTTTTTATTATCTTTTAAAATAGTATTTACTAAAGTTTGAGCTGATTTTATAACTAAATCTTCTCTTGTAGAAGATGTTCCAGAAACTGGATCTTGCATACTTTTTGAGTTATCTATTACAAGCATTATTTCTCCTGTTGGTTGAGTAGCTGTTTCTTCATTTGTAACTTGTAATTGTAATGTAACTTCTTTATTATTTAAATCTTTTTTTATTAATTTCTTTTCAAACTTAGAGTTTTCTCCTATTTTTATTGTGCAAACAGGTTCTTCAACAACAGACATTGTAACTGTACTATATGATGCTAAAGAAATGTTCGCGATTAAAATTATTGCTAAAAACAATGTGACGAAAATACTTCTTTTCATAAAAATTCCTCCCATAAATATATTTAATTAATACATATACTATTTTATCACAATAAATAAAAAATACAACAAATTTGTAGAAAAAAAGCTTAAAACATGTTAAAATTGTGTTACAATTTATAACTATTAATAATTAATAATTAATATTCAAATTTGATAATATATTTTTTTTCATACCTTGGTGTCGCAAACCACATATTTAAAATTACTAGTATGTAGTTTGCTCCAAATCGCACTCGCTAATGCTCGTTTGATCGCTTACGTGGTATTTCAAAAAAATATATTATCAAATTTGAAAATAACTTATTTTTTAAAATGTTAATTGTAACACAATTATAAAATAATAAAACAAGAAAGGTGAAAATGATGTTAGAAAATATAAATTCTTCTGTAGATTTAAAAAAATTAAGTATTTTAGAAGAAGAAAAATTAGCAAAAGAAATACGAGAATATATATTAAATATTGTATCAAAAAATGGTGGTCATTTAGCTTCAAATTTAGGTGTAGTGGAATTAACAATGGCTTTGCATAATGTTTTTGATTTTAATAAAGATAAAATAGTTTGGGATGTGGGACATCAAACTTATGTGCATAAAATTTTAACAGGTAGAAGAGAAGATTTAAAAACACTTAGGCAACTTAATGGAATTTCAGGTTTTCCAAAAACTAATGAATCTAAATATGATTTTTTTAATACAGGACATAGCAGTACATCAATATCTGCAGCTTTAGGAATGGCTAGGGCTAGAGATTTAAATAAAGAAAATTATTCAGTGCTTGCATTAATTGGAGATGGTGCTTTAACTGGAGGTATGGCATTAGAGGCTTTAAATGATGTTGGATTTAGTAAAACAAAAATGACAATAATATTAAATGATAATGAAATGAGTATATCTCCAAATATTGGAGGATTAAATATGTTTCTTAGTAAATTGAGGACTAAGAAAATGTATACAAGGTCAAATATTATTTTAAAAAATAGAATAAATAAAATTCCTCTTGTAGGAAAAACGTTTGTAAAAATTGTTCAAAAAGCTAAAAGAAGTATTAAACAGCTGATAATTCCAAAAATGTTTTTTGAAGATATAGGTTTTACATATTTAGGTCCAGTAGATGGCCATAATATAGAGGAACTTCAGAGTATATTTAAATTAAGTAAACAGATAGATAATCCAGTGTTAATTCATGTTTTAACTAAAAAGGGAAAAGGATACAAATTTGCGGAAGAAAATCCAGATAAATTTCATGCTACAGGACCATTTAGTATAGAAACAGGTAATTCAATAAAGAAAAAAGGTGAAGATTATTCAAAAAGATTTGGTAAAAAATTGGTTGAATTAGCTGAGCAAAATGAAAAGATAGTTGCAATAACAGCATCAATGAAAGATGGTACAGGCCTTAGTGATTTTAGTGAAAAATTTCCTGAAAGATTTTTTGATATTGGTATTGCTGAACAACATGCTTTAGGTATGGCTGCTGGAATGGCACAAGAAGGGATGATACCAGTAGTTCCAATATATTCATCTTTTTACCAAAGAGGATATGATCAGGTAATACATGATATTGCACTTCAAAATTTACCTGTTGTTATGTGTGTAGATAGAGCTGGTATTGTAGGTGCAGATGGTGAAACACATCAAGGTTTGTTTGACATGGCTTTTTTTAGATTAGTACCAAACTTAACTATATTAGCACCAAAAGATTTTAAAGAATTAGAAGAGATGTTAGAATTTGCAATTAACAGTAAAAAACCAACGGTTATTAGATATCCAAGAGGAGGAGAAACACCTATAAATATAGAATCAAATAAAGAAATAGAAATAGGAAAAGCAGAAATATTAAAACAAGGAAAAGATATATCTATATTAGCAATAGGAAAAATGGTTAGTAGAGCAGTAGAAATTGCAGATGATTTAAAAAAACAAGATATAGATGCAGAAGTAATTAATATAAGATTTTTAAAACCATTAGATCTTGAAACAATAAAACAATCATTAAATAAAACAAAAAAAGTTGTTACAATTGAGGATGGGACAAGTATAAATGGATTAGGAACAGCAATAAAAGAATGTATTATAGACAATGCTATAAATGATGTGATAATTAAAACTTTTGCATATCCAGATAAATTTATACAACATGGAAGTGTTGATGAACTTGAAAAAATTTATGGATTGGATAAAAATAGTATCTTAAAGGAAATAGTAAATATTATGAGTGAAGGAGAGAAAAAAAGTGAATAAAAAAGATATGTTAGCTGATTATAAAAAACAAGATGACAAGCTATGTTTAGCACAAGTTTTAGATAAAATTGAAATATCAAATAAAAGAAATAAAATAGAATATACAGATTTTTTAGATATGTATCAAGTGTCTTTAGTTGAAAATTTTTTGAAGAAAAATCAAATTGAAAATTATAAACTATATGGTGGATATGAAGATGCAGAAAGAAAAATATTAATAGTATATTCAGATAAATTTGATAATAATATGATAGAAAAGAATTATGAAAAAATATTAAAAATAGTAAGAGTAACTTTACCAGATGTAGATAAAGGGAAGTATTCACATAGAAATTATTTAGGTGGAATTGTTAAGCTAGGTTTAAAAAGAGAAAAAATAGGAGATATTCTTGTAAATGAAAATGGTGCAGATATTATAACTATACAAGAATTTTCAGAAGTACTAAAAAAGGAGTTGCCATCTTTAACAAGGTTTGAAAATTCCAATATAAGTATAGAAGATTTGAAAAATATGAAAAGACAAGAATTGAAAATAGAAGAAGTTAAAATTATAGTTCCATCTTTAAGATTAGATAATATTATTTCAGATTTAGCAAGAACTTCTAGAAGTAAAGCATCAGAAATAATTTCACAAGAAAGAGTATTTGTAAATGGACAAAATGAAACCAAAAATTCTAAACAGATAAAATTAGGGGATATTATTACTATTAGAGGAAAAGGAAGATTTGTAATAAAAGAATTTACTGGAACGACTAGAAGTGGAAGAACAGTGATATTAATAGAAAAATATGTATAAAAAATAGAAACTTATGTTTGACATTCTTTATTTGGTATGATATGATTAGACAAAATATGAGAATGGAGTGAAGAAAATGCCAAAAAAGAAACCTGAATTAAATAGAAGAGAAAAATCAATATTGCATTTTATAGAAAAACAAATTATGACACAAGGATATCCACCATCAGTAAGAGAAATTGGAAAAGCAGTTGGTTTAAATTCTACAGCAACTGTACATGGATATTTAGCAAAATTAGAAGAAAAAGGATATATAAAAAAGAAAGATAAAAAAGGAAGAACTTTAAGATTATTAAAAGGAGCTTCTGGTGAATCTAAACAAACATCAAGCAAGAACTTTTATACGCAAAAAGAATTAGTAGAAGTACCAATTATAGGTAAAATAACAGCTGGTGAACCAATACTTGCAGTAGAAAATGTAACAGATACATTTCCTATTCCTATAGATTTTGTTGGGAATTCAGAAAGCTTTATGCTTACTGTTAGAGGAGAAAGTATGATAGAAGCTGGTATATTAGATGGTGATTATATATTAGTAAAAAAACAAAATAATGCTAACAATGGAGAGATAGTTGTAGCATTAATTGGTGATGAAGCAACAGTAAAAACATTTTATAAAGAAACAGATCATATACGTTTACAACCAGAAAACTCTACAATGGATCCAATAATAGTACCTAATTGTGAAATTTTAGGAAAAGTAGCAGGTGTATTTAGAAAAATGTAATGAGTTTTTGAATTATGTATTGAGATGTTAAATTTTATAGTTCAAAATATTTAACTTATAAAAATTTAATAATATATTGTTTTGAAATACCGCGTAAGCGACCAAACGAACAATAGTGAGTGCGAATTGGAGCAAACTATATACTAGTAATTTTAATATGTGGTTTGCGACGCCAAGGTATGAAAAAACAATATATTATTAAATTTAAAATTAGAATTGTTCACAAAAAATTCACAGAAAATGAATAATATACATATTGACTTATGACACTGTGTCACATATAATGAAAGATGCAGTGTCTTTTTATTATATAATAGAAAAGTTAATCTAACTTCTTATTATATAAATATTGCACAAAATTTAAAGAAAAGGAGAAAAGTATGTTAAAAGTATTAAAAAATTTAAAATATTCACTAATTTCTGTTATTGCAATAGTTATATTGCTATGTATACAAGCATCAACAGATTTAGCATTACCAGATTATACGTCAAAAATTGTAAATCAAGGAATACAGGCTGGTGGGATTGAAAAAGCAGTACCAGAAATAATATCTAAAGAAGATATGGAAACTGTATTAGAATTTTCAGATAAAGATAATGAAATATTAGAAAATTATACATTAGTTGGAAATGTAAAAAATGTTAGAGAAGAAAAAATAATAGATAAATATTTAGGAAAAGATTATGAAGTAAATAAAGATACTTTATATGTATTAAAAGATATTGATAAAAATAAGCAAGATGAATTATCACAAATTATGTCTGGACCATTAATGGAAATGATGACAATTACTAATGAAGAAAATGCTAATAAAATAAAAGAACAAATGCTACAAACAGTTCCAGAGGAACAAAAACAATATATTCAAAATATGAGTGTTATGGATATAATAAAACAAATGCCTGAAGAGCAAAGAGGACAATTATTAGCAGAATTTACTAAAAAAATAGGTGAGATGGGAGACTCTATAAGAGAGCAAGCAGCTATTTCTGCTGTAAAACAAGTATATAAAGATTTAAATATAGATATAGATAAAATTCAAAATGATTATATAATAAAAATAGGATTCCAAATGTTAGGAATTGCATTAATTACAATGATAAGTGCCGTTTCAGTTATGTTATTATCAGCAAGAGTTGCAGCCAAATTAGGAAAAACTTTACGTGAAAAGGTATTTAAAAAAGTAACAAGTTTTTCAAATGAAGAATTAAATGAATTTTCAACAGCATCATTAATTACAAGAAGTACAAATGATGTTCAACAAATTCAACAATTAATAACAATGTTATTTAGAGTTGTTGTATATGCTCCTATTATTGGAATTGGAGGATTTGTAAGAGTCCTTACAAATACAGATAATTCAATGGCATGGATTATTGGAGTAGCAATACTTGCAATATTATTCATAGTAGGAACATTGTTTGCTATAGCGATGCCTAAATTTAAAAAGTTACAAGATTTAATAGATAAATTAAATGAAGTTTCAAGAGAAATACTTACAGGATTACCAGTTATAAGAGCATTTAATAAAGAGAAAAAAGAAGAAAAAAGATTTGATGATGCAAATAAAGATTTAATGAAGGCAAATGTTTTTGTAAATAGAGCAATGTCTATGATGATGCCATTGTTAATGTTTGTAATGAATTCAATTATGATATTAATTGTATGGGCTGGTGGACACAAAGTTGATGAAGGCTTAATGCAAGTTGGAGATATGATGGCATTTATTCAATATACTATGCAAATAGTAATGGCATTTTTAATGATTTCTATGATTTCAATTATGCTTCCAAGAGCATCTGTTTCTGCCAAACGTATAAATGAAATTATAGACAAAGAACCACGAATAAAAGATAAAAAAGAAACAAAGAAGTTTGATCCAAGTAAAAAAGGATTAGTAGAATTTAAGGATGTATCATTTAGATATCCAGATGCTGATGCAGAAATATTGGAAGATATTAATTTTACAGCTGAACCAGGAAAAACTACTGCAATAATAGGAAGTACAGGTAGTGGAAAATCTACAATAGTAAATTTAATTCCAAGATTTTATGATGTAACAGGTGGAGAATTATGTATTGATGGAGTTAATATAAAAGATGTATCACAAAAAGATTTAAGAAATATAATAGGATTTGTACCTCAAAAAGGAATGCTATTTTCAGGTACAATTGAATCAAATATAAAATATTCTGATGAAACAATGAGTGATGAAAGAATGACAAAAGCAGCAGAGATAGCTCAAGCAACAGAATTTATTAATGATAAAGAAAATAAATATAAAGAGGAAATTTCACAAGGTGGTGGAAATGTTTCAGGTGGTCAAAAGCAAAGATTGTCAATAGCTAGAGCAATTGCTAAAGATCCAGAAATATTTGTATTTGACGATAGTTTTTCTGCATTAGATTTTAAAACAGATAGTAAATTAAGAGAAGCTTTAGCAGAAAATACAGAAAACAAAACAGTAATAATAGTTGCTCAAAGAATAAGTACAATATTAAATGCAGATAAAATAATTGTTCTTGAAGACGGAAAAATGGTTGGAATGGGAACACATGAAGAGCTAATGGAAAACAATGAAACATATAGACAAATAGCATTATCACAATTATCAGAAGAAGAATTAAATAAAAATGAGAAAGGAGGAAAATAGTATGCCAGGACCAATGGGTGGACCAGGAAGAGGTCCAACAACAGAAAAAGCAAAAGATTTTAAAAAGACAACAAAAACATTGATAAATTCGTATTTATCTAAATATAAATTAGCTATTTTTATAGTTATAATATTTGCAATAGGAAGTACAATATTTACTATTATAGGACCAAAAATATTAGGAAATGCTACAACAGAAATATTTAATGGTTTGATTGGAAAACTAAATGGCGGTGATGGAATTAATTTTGACAAAATTGGTAAAATTGCATTAACATTGTTAGGATTATATGTTGTAAGTGCATTATTTTCCTTCGTTCAAGGTTTTACTATGACAAGTATAGCACAAAAAGTAACATATAAATTAAGAAATGATATTGCAGTAAAAATAAATAAATTACCAATGAGATATTTTGACAAAAGAACAAATGGAGAAGTATTATCAGTTATAACAAATGATATAGATACGCTAGGAATGAATTTAAATCAAAGTATTACACAAATAATTACATCTATTTGCACTATTATTGGTATTTTAATTATGATGTTTTCTATAAGTTGGCAAATGACATTGATTTCTTTAATTATTTTGCCAATAGCAGGAATATTAGTTAAAAAAATTGTTGGAAAATCACAAAAATATTTTAAAAATCAACAAGATTATCTAGGTCATGTAAATGGTCAAGTTGAAGAAGTATATGGTGGATTAAATATTGTAAAAGTATTTAATGCAGAAGGAAAAGTAATAAAAGATTTTGAAAAAGCAAATGATGAGTTATATCATTCTGGATGGAAATCACAATTTCTTTCAGGATTAATGTTCCCAGTAATGAACTTCATTTCTAATGTAGGATATGTAGCAGTAGCAGTGGCTGGAGGATATTTAGCAATAAATGGAACTATTACAGTTGGAAATATACAAAGTTTTATACAATATAACAAACAGTTTACACAACCAATAAATCAAATAGCTCAAATTTCTAGTATGTTACAAGCAATGATGGCAGCTGCTGAAAGAATATTTGAATTTTTAGAAGAACCAGAAGAAAAGATAACAGCAAAAGGAAATATAGATTCATCAAAATTAAAAGGAAATGTAGAATTTGAACATGTAAAATTTGGGTATGATAAAGATAGAACGATAATAAACGATTTTAATGCAAGTGTAAAAGAAGGACAAAAGATTGCAATAGTAGGACCAACTGGGGCAGGAAAAACAACAATGGTAAAATTGTTAATGAGATTTTATGATGTAATAGATGGTAAAATATTGGTAGATAATCATAACATTCAAGATTTCAAAAGAGGCGAATTGCGTAAAATGTTTGGTATGGTTCTACAAGATACATGGCTATTTGGAGGAACAGTAAAAGAAAATATAAAATACAGTAAAGAAGATGCAACAGATGCGGAAGTAATAGAAGCAGCTAAAGCAGCACATATACATCATTTTATAAAAACTTTACCAAATGGATATGATTCAAAAATAAATGAAGAATCAACAAACATATCAGCAGGGCAAAAACAATTGCTTACTATAGCAAGAGTTATATTAGCTGATCCTAAAGTGTTAATATTAGATGAAGCAACAAGTTCAATTGATACTAGAACAGAAATTCAAATACAATCTGCAATGGATAATCTTATGAAAGGTAGAACAAGTTTTATAATTGCACATAGATTGTCTACAATAAAAAATGCAGATTTGATATTGGTAATGAATCATGGAGATATTGTAGAACAAGGAAATCATGAAGATTTATTAGCTAAAAATGGATTTTATGCAGAATTATATAATAGTCAATTTGAAGAAGTAGAAGAATAAATATAGATAGAGTCAGTATGTGAATTATTCATATACTGATTTTTTAAAAAAAGTTAGATTTTTGTTTGACTAATACAAGTTTATGTTATACTATATTTGTATTAAGACTACTAATGAAAGTTATAATTTTAGCATAGGAAAGGAACGAAATAAAGATGAGAAAAGGAAGAAGAGAAATAAAAAAAGAAAAAGTTTTTTTAAAAAATAGAAATGCCAAAAGAAAAATGAAAAAGAAAAATATAACAAATCTTGTAAGAATAATTTTATTGATAATAATATTTGTAATATTAGCTATTATATTAAATAAATATATTATATTTGATAAAAACAAAACAACTAATTTAGTAATAAATAACAATAATGTGACTTCAAGATTGAAAAATAGTGTACTTCAAGAAGATGGAGTTATATATTTATCAGAAGATGATATTTCGAATTTTTTTGATAAACATATATATTTAGAAAAAGAAAATAATAAAATAATAACAACATATAACAAAAAAATTGCGGAAGTAAGTTTGGAGGAAAATGTTATTAATATAAATGGCTCAACTAAAAAAACATCAGCACATGCGATTGAAAAAGATAATACAATATATTTGCCAATTTCAGAAATGACTGAAGTATATGATATAGAAATAGGTAATAATGATGAAGCAAAAGTGATAACATTAGATTCTTTAAGCAAAGAGCAAAAAAAAGCAATTGTAACATCTAGTCTTTCAGTTAAATCTTCAACTAACTTTTTAGCAAAAACTATAGACAGAATAAAAAAAGGAGAATCAATAGTTGTAATTTCTACAGATAAAAAATATTCAAAAATTAGAACAGAAAAAGGAAAAATAGGGTATATAAAAACAAATAAAATAGCAAATGAATATATGGTTAGAGATAACATGACAGATGAAAAACAAATAGATGGAAAGGTTAATATGACTTGGGATTATTATTCTGAAATTGCAGATGCTCCAGATAGAAGTGGAACAGCAATAGATGGAGTAAATGTAGTGTCACCATCATTTTTCTATATAGATGAAAATGGAGAGATAAAAGATAATGTAGGTGATAGTGGAAAGGCATATATAGAATGGGCTCATGACAATGGCTACAAAGTTTGGCCAATGGTGTCAAATGCACCAGCTGCTAAAGCTAGTTTAGATATAACATCTAATATTATGAACAGTTATGAAAATAGAAAAAAATTAATAGAAAAATTAGAAGATTATTGTGTTGAATATAAATTAGATGGATTAAATATAGATTTTGAAAATATGAAACAAGAAGATAAAGATATGTATTCTAGATTTATAATAGAAATAACACCAAGGTTAAATGAAATAGGAATGGTTGTTTCTGTGGATGTGACAGCACCAGATGGTGGAGAAACATGGTCAATGTGTTTTGACAGAAATGTAATAGGAGATGTTGCAAATTATATAGTATTTATGGCATATGATGAATATGGCGTTTCAAGTAATAAATCAGGAACTACATCAGGATATGATTGGGTAAAATTAAATTTAGTTAAGTTTTTACAAACAGAGGAAATAAAAGAAAACAAAATAATATTAGGAATACCATTTTATACAAGATTATGGACAGAAGATTCAAACGGACAAATAGTTAAAACATCAACTGTTAGTATGAAAGATATTGATCAAATATTACCAGAAGGTATTGAGAAAAAATGGGATAATGATTTAAAACAAAATTATGTAGAATTTCAAGATGGTTCAAATACTAAAAAAATGTGGATAGAAGATATGCAATCATTAAAAGAAAAATTGTCACTTATAAAAGATAATAATTTAGCAGGAGTTAGTTCATGGCAAAAAGACATGGAAACAGATGATGTATGGCAAATGCTAAAAGAAGAATTAGCAAATACTGAAAAGTAATAATAGAAAAAAATAAAACGAAAGACTTGAAAAGCATGAATAGCTAATATATAATTTAAATGGCAACAAAAGTTAACAACTAGCAATAAAAATAGTTAGGTACATTGAAAATAGGATATCTTTGTTTAAAGTCAAAAAGTATTTGACTATTATAAAAGTTGCAAAAAAAGAAAAAAGAAATTAAAAGTAATAAAAAACGTAAAAAAGTGAATACTAAGGTAAAATAAAAAAGGAAGGGAGAAACAAAAGAAATGAAAAATGTAAAAATAAAAACGAACAAAGGTATAACATTAATTGCACTAGTTATAACCATCATAGTACTTTTGATACTAGCAGGAGTAACGATAGCAAGCATAACAGGAGAAAATGGAATATTAAGTAAAGCAACAAATGCAAGAGATAATAATACCAAAGCATCAGCAGAGGAAAGAGTAAAAACAGAAGTGTTAGGAAGTTATGGTAGTGATGGAAAAATAAGTATAGAAGACTTAAATAATAATTTAAAAAATGTAGAAGGATTAAAATATAATGGAAGTGCAATATCAGGTAGTAATAAAATAGAAAGCCTACCAGCAACAGTAAATGTGGATGGATATGATGTAGTAATTACTGAACAAGGAAATGTAGAAAAAGCTACAACATTAGAAGATGCAAAAACTGATGATATGTTAACAAAGAATGAGGATACACCAATAACAGTTGATAATAAAATAGTAAAAATCCCAGCAGGATTTAAAGTAGCAGATGATAGTGGAAACACAATAGATGAAGGAATAGTAATAGAAGATAGTGAAAAGAACCAATTTGTATGGGTACCAGTAAGTAAAGAAAATTTTGCAACAGAATTTGTAAGAAGAGAAGGATATTATGATGGTGGAAATTTAGAGAATGTGATTAGCGACTGTGGAGAAGCAAATGCTAAAGGTGAAAATAAAAAATTTACTGAAACAGAAACAACCCAAAAAGAAGCTATAAAAATGTATGCAAGCGTAAAAAGAAATGAAGGATTTTATATAGCAAGATATGAAGCTGGAAATGACGGTAATGGAAATGTGGTATTAAAAAAAGGAGTGGATGTATATAATAATATACAATGGTCAGCTAATGGAAAAATGCAAGAAACTACAGGAACAACAGGAGGAGCAGTAGAACTATCAAGAAATTTTGCAAATGTAAAGAATTACAAAACAGTAACAAGTACATTAATATATGGAGTGCAGTGGGATGCTGTAATGAAATGGATGGAAAACGTAAGTAATCCAAATGTAAAAGGAAAAACATATATACAAGATAGTACAGGAATGGGATGGTATAGTGACAATTATAATTCAGGAAATTCCGATCATAAAACTAGTATAGATATAGGAGAAGAGAATAGAGGTTCAAATCAAGTTAAAAAAATATATGACCTTGCAGGAAATGTTTGGGAATGGACAATGGAATCTCTTGTCACCGTCACTCGAGTTGCTAGGGGAGGCGATTTTTGCAATACAGGCTCTGACGTTCCGGCTTCTACTCGTGGCAACTTTAGTCCTTCCGCTAGCGGTTTAAACATTGGTTTTCGTCCTACTTTATTATTGAATAGCTGAATAGCTGAACGCTGAAGCCGTAAAATAAAAAAAGTAGAAGAAGTAGTTTTATAGGAGAAAAATATGAAATATAGAAAGGTCTTAACGACTTTAGACGTTAAGATGGAATTTTTAAAAATTCCACTAACGTGGCGCCACTAACGTGGCGTTTTTTTGTGCTTAAAAGCACAAAAAATGCCACGAAATACAATAAGGGTGGTGAAATTTATGGGATTTAGTAAAATGATGGAATTATTACAACAAAAGGAAAAAGATAAAATAGTAATATGTAATATGGGAAATTTTTATGTATCAATAGGAAAAGATGCAGTATTATTAAATCAATTAATAGATATAAAAGTAAGTTGCTTTAAGGAAGAAATTTGTAAGGTTGGATTTCCAATTATGTCATTAGAAAAATACACAGATAAAATAGAAGAAAAACAATATAGCTATGTTGTATATTACTTTGATCAAAAAAGTGAAAAACTTGAAATATTAAAAAGATATAATGGGAAAAGACAAAATAATATGCTATTGGAAAATACGAATTGCTATATATGTAGTAAAAATATAAATAAATATAAAAAGCAAGATAAATATATACAAGCATTAGCAGAATTATATAATAATGAACAGTAAATAAAAAATACAAGGAGAAAAAATAAAAAAGAGATGTTTTCAAAGCAAGAACAAGAAAAAAGACTAGCATTAATACCTAAAGCCGAAAGATATATAGGATATATGATAGAAGTAATAATAAAGCTACCAAGAACAGAGAATTTTAGCATAGGAACAGAATATAAAAAAAGCATGTATTTAATGTTAAAAGATATATTGGCGATAAATAAAACCAAAAAACTAGATACATTGAAGATACAAGAAGAAATATTAGAAAGGTTAAACAAAGTAGATGCAAATTTGAATACACAAAGAATATATTTAAGAATAATGAAAAAATACAAGTGGATAGATGAAAAAAGTTTAATACAGCAATAGGACTAATATATGAAATAGGTAAAATACTAGGAGGACTAGAAAAATTTTATGCCAAAAACAATAAGAAATAAATTTTATAAAAATTTAACTTACGAAAAACTATATAAAGCACACATGGAATCTAAAAAAGGAAAAGGATATAGAAAAGAAATAATACTAATATAAAACAAGAAGAATATATAATATGGTTATTGGAAAATTTAAAAAATAAAACTTATAAGCATGGTGGATATAGTGTGTTTTATGTAGTCGAACCCAAGGTAAGAAAAATAGAAAAGTCCAAATACATAGATAGAATAGTACATAGATGGTTAGTAGATGATTTTTTAAAAGAAGCTTTTATACCACAATTTATTCCTACAAGTTATGCGTGTATCCAAAAAAGAGGAATGCATAAGGCATGTTTAGATTTACAAAAAGGAATGAAACATTGCAAAAATAAGTGGAACAAATATTATATATTAAAAATGGATGTGGCAAAATATTTTGAAAATATAAATAAAAAAATATTACTAAAGATAATAAAAAGAAAAATAAAAGATAAAGATGTAATGTGGTTAATTAATGAAATATTATATGCACAAAAAAGAGAGAAAGGACTGGAAATAGAAAATTATACATCACAGATGTTTGCAAACATATATTTAAATGAAGTAGACCAATACATAAAGCATGAATTAAGGGTGAAATATTATTATAGATATATGGATGATGGAGTAATATTAGTGAAAAACAAAAATGAAGCAAAAGAAATTTTGGAAAAGATAAAAAAATTCTTAAAAGAGGAATTACAGTTAGAATTAAATAAAAAAACACAAATATTTAAATCAAAACAGGGAGTGAATTTTTGTGGATATAAAATAAATGAATATAGACTAAAAATAAGAGACAAAGGAAAAAGAAAATTAAAGAAAAAATAAAGAGTTTAAAAGAACAAATAAAACAAGGAAAAATAACAAGTAAAGAAGCTAAAAAATATTTAGCAGGACATTTAGGCTATTTAAAAATAGCTAATACATATAATTTAGAAAATAAATTATTTTATATACCAAAGCAAGAATAAAAATATATGGATAAATCGAAAGTCCTACAACACCAACAATCGAGTTAATAGAGGAGGCAATTACAACAATACTGGTGCCAACAAGCCAGCTTCTAATCGCAACAACAACAATCCCTCTAATAGCAATGACAACATTGGTTTTCGCCCTACTCTAATACAAAATTCAGATTATATATTTTAAGGAATATATACAGTAAAAGTATTAGTATTAAAGAGATTTATTCCTTCCTTTTAAAGGTAAAAATGAAACAATAAAACAGATATCAGTAAAAAAATGTTTTTGAATATATTTGTCTTATAAAAAAATAAAAAGGAGATAGTGAAAAACTAAATAAAGTAATATGAATATATGTGTTTTTATGGGAAAAATAATAAGCGAAATTGATTTTAAATTTATAGTAAATAATAAGGAAATATATGCAATTGCAATATTTGAAATGGAATTAATGAATGGAACTAAATTAAAAATAAAAGGATATAATGAAATAGCAAATTATTGTTATAAAAATTATGAAAAGAATAAATATGTATGTATTAATGGAAAGATAAATAGTGATATTGAAATTACAATGATAGATGGGGAAAATATTTAAAAATAAGTAAAAAACATTGGGGCTTCTAACCGGGATTGAACCGGTGACCTCAGCCTTACCAAGGCTGTACTCTACCAACTGAGCTATAGAAGCATTTAGTTTTTACTGCAATAAATAACTGATAGTAATTATAATATATAAAAATAAAAATGTAAATAAAAATATTGACTTTTATGAAAAAATGGATTAAAATTATTTACATAACAGGTAAAAACAATAAAAAGAAAAAGTAAAATAAAGGTTGTCTAAAGAGAGGATTAGTTATAAGCTGAAAGCTAATCTAGAAAAACATATTTGAAAAACTATCTTTTTAAGTTGTTGGTGAATAAGCCAAACGTGTAAGATACGTTACAATCTAAAACAAGTAAAAATTAGGATGGAACCGTGTAAAATAAGCACTCCTATGAGTATGTATAATATTCATAAGGGTGCTTTAATGATATAATTTATAAAAATAATAAAACAAGGAGGAGTTTTGTATGATAAAAATAACATTAAAAGACAAATCTATAATTGAGGTGGAAAAAGGAACAAAGATTATAGATGTAGCAAAAAAAATAAGCGAAGGATTAGCAAGAAACATAACATGTGGTGAAGTAAATGGAGAAATAAAAGATATGAGATATGAATTAACTGAAGATTGTGATTTGGTTATTCATACATTTCAAGATGAAGATATAGAAGGAAAGAAAGCATATTGGCATACAACTTCACATATTATGGCACAAGCTGTAAAAAGATTGTTTCCTGATGTGAAATTTGCTATAGGTCCAAGCATTGATAATGGGTTTTACTATGATTTTGATATAGAAAAGCCTTTTACAGATGAGGATAAAGCTAATATTGAAACTGAAATGAAAAAAATAATAAAAGAAAAAATAGAAATTGAAAGATTTTCTTTACCAAAAAAAGAAGCTTTGGATTTAATGAAAGACCAACCATATAAAAAAGAATTAATAGAGGAATTACCAGAAGGAGAAGAAATTAGTTTTTATAAACAAGGAGATTTCACAGATTTATGTGCAGGTCCACATTTAATGTGTACAGGAAATATAAAAGCTGTAAAAATATTATCATCATCAGGAGCATATTGGAGAGGAAATGAAAAAAATAAAATGCTTCAAAGAATTTATGCTATATCATTTCCAAAGGCAAGTCAACTAGAGGCATATTTACAATTTTTAGAAGAAGCAAAACAAAGAGATCATAGAAAAATTGGAAAAGAGCAAGAAATTTTCATGACACATCCTTTAGTTGGATCAGGCTTACCAATGTATTTGCCAAATGGTGCAACAATAAGAAGACTTTTAGAAAGATATATACAAGATAAAGAAATATCATTAGGATATAAACATGTATATACTCCATCACTTGCAAATGTTGAATTATATAAAACAAGTGGACATTGGGATCACTATAAAGAAGATATGTTCCCAGTAATGAAAATGGATAATGAAGAAATGGTTTTAAGACCAATGAATTGTCCACATCATATGTTAATATACAAAAATAAAATGCATTCATATAGAGATTTACCAATAAGAATTGGTGAATTAGCACATGATTTCAGATATGAAGCAAGTGGAAGTGTTTGTGGTCTTGAAAGAGTACGTCAAATGTGTCAAAATGATGCACATTTATTTGTAAGACCAGATCAAATAAAAGAAGAAGTTGGAAAAGTTTTAAAATTAATAGTAGAAGTGTATCAAAAAGATTTTGGATTCCCAGCATCAGCATTTAAATATCGTTTATCATTAAGAGATAAAAATAACAAAGAAAAATATATAGATAATGATAAAATGTGGGAAACAGCAGAAAGCCAACTACGTGAAATCTTAACAGAATTAGAAATACCATTTTATGAGGCAGAAGGAGAAGCTGCATTTTATGGTCCAAAAATAGATATACAAATACGTACAGCATTAAATCATGATATAACAATACCAACATGTCAATTAGATTTTGCATTACCAGAAAGATTTAAATTAGAATATATTGGTGAAGATGGAAAAGAACATAGACCAGTAGTTATCCATAGAGCTATACTTGGAAGTTCAGATAGATTTATTTCATTCTTATTAGAAGAAACAAAAGGAAATTTACCTTTATGGCTTGCACCAGAACAAATTAGAATTTTACCAATTACAGATAACCAACAAGACTATGCATATAATTTAAGAGAAAAATTTAGAAAAAATGGAATACGTGTAGAAGTTGATGATAGAAATGAAAAAACAGGATACAAAATTCGTGAAGCTCAATTGGCAAAAATTCCATATATGTTAATAGTAGGAGAGAAAGAAGTTGAAGGAAATACAGTATCTGTTCGTTCAAGAAAGGACGGAGACGTTGGTACAAAGGCGATAGATATATTTTTAGATGAAATTTTACAAGAAATAGAGAATAAAAAGTAAAAAAACTTGACAAATAGCATATAAACATGATAAAATACGTAACTGTAATCCGCTTAGTCAAGGTTAATAAATACTAAATAAATTAGTTACCTTTTTTAAGGATTAGCGAGTATACAAATAAGGGAGGTGCATTTTAGATGTACGCAATAATTGAAAGCTGTGGAAGACAATACAAAGTAACAGAAGGAGATGTTGTATTTTTTGAAAAACTAGATGCCGAAGAAGGTAAAAAAGTTACATTTAGTAACGTAGTATTAGTTTCAGATGATGGAAAAGTACAAATAGGAAATCCTTATGTTAAAGGTGTAAAAGTTGAAGGAAAAGTAGTTTCTCATGGTAAAGGTAAAAAAATAATTGTTTTCAAAATGAAAGCTAAAAAGAATTACAGAAGAAAACAAGGGCATAGACAACCATATACTAAAGTAGAAATTACATCAATAAAAACAACAGCAAAAAAAGCTGAAACAAAAAAAGTTGCTGAAAAAGCAGAAGCATAATAGATATATGTTTAAAATAAAATGAGATAAAAATTTGAACCGAAAGGAGTGAGAATCATGGCTCATAAAAAAGGTCAAGGTAGTAGCCATAATGGTAGAGAGAGTGAATCAAAGCGTCTTGGAGTAAAAAGAGCTGATGGTCAATTTGTTCTAGCTGGTAATATCTTAATAAGACAAAGAGGAACAAAAGTACATCCAGGAGTTAATGTAGGTAAAGGTAGTGATGATACTTTATATGCATTAGTAGATGGAAAAGTAAAATTTGAAAGAAAAGGTAGAGATAAAAAACAAGTTAGTGTTTATCCAGTAGAAGCCTAAAAAAAATCAAGCGAAAGCTTGATTTTTTTGTGCAATATTTATATTGTTACAATTCACAGTTCTAAATATTTAACTTATTTATAAAACTTGTATAATATATTGTTTTTTTCATACCTTGGTGTCGCAAACCACATATTAAAATTACTAGTTAATAATAATTTACTATATAAATTCTGAATTGAATATTGGAAAAAAATAAAAATATTTTAAAAAAACCATTTACAATTAAAACAAATTTGTATAAAATATATGAAAAAGTATAATTTTGTCATAAACGAAAGAAAATTAAAAGTGAAAGGAAGTATATCAATGAAAATATTGATGTTAACATGGGAATACCCACCAAGAGTAGTAGGAGGTATATCAAGAGTTGTATATGATTTATCAAGAACATTAATAAAGGATGGACATGATGTAACAGTAGTTACATATAAAGACGGAGATGCACCATCTTTTGAAGATGATAAAGGAGTAAAAGTATATAGAGTAGACAACTATATGATAAATCCTAATAATTTTATAGATTGGATAATGCAATTAAACTTTAATTTAGTTGCAAAAGCTAATGAAATAATAGCTGAACAAGGAAACTTTGATGTTATACATGCACATGATTGGTTAGTTGCATATGCAGCTAAAACACTAAAAAATTCATATAATATTCCAATTGTTGCAACAATACATGCAACAGAAGCAGGAAGAAATAGTGGAATTCATGATGAAACACAAAGATATATAAATGATACAGAGTGGATGTTAACATATGAAGCCTCTGAAGTAATAGTAAATAGTAATTATATGAAAAATGAATTGCAAAGATTATTTGGTTTACCATATGAAAAAATAAATGTAGTACCAAATGGAGTTAATTTAAGTCTATTTAACGGAATAGAAAGAGATTATAATTTTAGAAGAAAATTTGCAATGGATAATGAAAAAATTATATTGTTTATGGGAAGATTAGTTTATGAAAAAGGAATACAACATCTAATAAGTGCAATGCCTAAAATTTTAAATGGATACCATGATTCTAAATTAGTTATTTGTGGTAAAGGCGGAATGTTAGATGAATTAAAAGAACAAGTAAATGCAATGGGAATTTCAGATAAAGTATATTTTGCAGGTTATATGAATGGAAAAGATGTTCAAAGAATGTACAAAGCTGCAGATATAGCTGTATTTCCAAGTACATATGAACCATTTGGTATTGTGGCATTAGAAGCAATGCTATCTGAAAACCCTATAGTTGTATCAGATATAGGAGGACTAAATGAAATTGTTCAACATAGAGAAAATGGTATGAAAGCATATTGTGGAAATCCTAATTCTATAGCAGATTCTATATTAGAATTATTATATGATCACAAATTATGTGCAGATATAACTAAAAAAGCTAAAAACAAAGTAAGAAATGAATACAATTGGAGTAAAATTGCACAAGATACACACTTTACATATCAAAAAGCTATTTGTCAATCAATGGCTGAAAAACAAAAAAGAGAACTTGAACAAGAAAGAGCCAGAAAAACTAAGAAAACAATTAAAGGTGAAAACGAAATTACAAATCTACTTAACTTTAGGAAACGCCAAGCATATGCTTAAAAAGAAACATTTTGATGTTTCTTTTTTTTTCGCTGATTATAAAAAAATAAAAAAAAATTATACATTTCTACAAATTTAGCAAAAAAATAGTGTATAATATAAAAGAAGTAAAAAAATAAAAAAGAAGGGAATAGATATGGCAGTATTTAAATCAGGTTTTGTAACACTAGTTGGAAGAACAAATGTAGGAAAATCAACATTATTAAATTTATTAGTAGGGGAAAAAGTAGCAGCTATAGCTAACAAAGTACAAACAACAAGAACAGCTATAAGAGGAATAGTAAATAGAGAAAATTCACAAATAATTTTTACAGATACACCAGGTATACACAAACCTAAACATAAATTAAACGAAACAATGAATGAAACATCATTTGCAAGCATACCAGATGCAGATGTATTATTATTTCTAATAGAAGCAACTAGTGAAGATATAGGTAAAGGAGACCAATTAATATTAGAAAAAATAAAAGAAAGCAAAAGAAAAACTATATTAATTATAAATAAAATCGATTTAGTAAAAAGAGATACATTACTTAATTTAATAGACATTTATAGTAAAGAATACAATTTTGAAGCAGTTATACCAATATCTGCTACCAACTCAAAATATAGAGAAGTTATATTAGATGAAATAGAAAAGAACCTAAAAGAAGGACCTGCATATTATGATATTGAAGAGTATACAGACCAAACAATGAGACAATTAGCAGAAGAAACAATCAGAGAAAAAGCTTTAAAATTATTACAAGATGAGGTACCACACGGAATATATGTAGAAGTAGAAAAAATGAAATTAAGAAAAAACAAAAAAGGAGAAGAAATTTATGATATTGAAGCAATAATATATTGCTTAAGGGAATCACATAAAGGTATAATTATTGGAAAAAATGGAGAAATGTTAAAAAGAATAGGAAGAGCAGCAAGAATTGATATGGAAAACAATTTTGGGATAAAAATAAATTTAAGAACATGGGTAAAAGTAAAACAAGATTGGATAGATAATCAATCAATTGTAAACAATAAATTTAAATTACAATAATAAATATTGAATAATAAAAATGAAATTTGCAAAAGATAATAGTGAAAAACTAAAAAATGGAGATGATAGCTTATGATAAAAAAGATAGCATGGAATGCTTTTAAAAATACAGGTAATATAGATACTTATTTGGAATTGAAACAAATAGAAAATATAGAAGAAGAAATAGAAAAAAGTGAAGTAAATAAAATACTACAAAATGAGGGAAATATAATAGAAAAACAATATAATATAGAAAATAAAAAAACAGAATTATAAAATTAGGAGAAAAAATGGCAACGATAAAAGTAAAAGGAATAGTGTTATCTGAAAACAACATGGGTGACTATGATAAAATGCTTACAATATTAACACCAAATTTAGGCAAAATATCATGTGTAGCTAAAGGGGCACGAAAACCTAAAAGTGCTCTTTTAGCAGGAACACAATTGTTTTGCTTTTGCGAATATTTAATGTATCAAGGAACTAATACATATCATATAAATTCTTGTGAAACGATAGAGATGTTTTACAAAATTAGAACAGATTTAGAAAAATTAAAATATGCAATACATTTGAACAAAATTGTTCAGGATATAACAGACGAAAATGATAATTGCTATAATATTTTACAATTATATTTAAATGCATTATATAGTATTGCAGAAACTGACAAAGACAAAGATTTAATTGTTAGTATATTTAAATTGAGAGTTTTAAAAAATTTAGGACTTACACCTAGAATTATAGAATGTGTTAATTGTAGAGAAAAAGAAAATTTACAGTATTTTAGTATAAAAGATAATGGAGTTAAGTGTGAGGCTTGTGCGAGACAGGACAAGTCTGCAATATACATGTCTGAAAGTACTGCAAATGCAGTAAAATATACAATATTGGCACCAGCGAAAAAAGTCTTTTCGTTTAATTTAAAAAATGAATCTTTAGAAGAATTTAAACTTATATCAAAGATTTATTTTAATGAAAAAATGGAAAAAGAATATAAACTAGAAGAATTATTTTAGTAAGAAGAAAACTTTGTTTAAATATGGCTTGAAAAAAAACAAAATAACATATATAATAAGCATATGACACAAACATAAATTATATAAAGAGAAGGGAGCGATTTTTATGAAAATAAAAATAACAGGAAAGGAACTAAAGATAACAGAAGCAATGAACGATTATGTTGAAAAAAAATTAGACAGAATCGATAAATATTTTGAAGATGCAGAAGCAGATGTTACTTTAAAAACAGAAAGAAATGAACAAATAGCAGAAATATGTGTAATAGCAGCAGGTGAAAAATATAGAGCAGTAACAGAAGATAAAGATTTATATGCATCTATAGATAAAGATATTGACATATTAGAAGGACAAATTAGAAAAGTAAAAACTAAAAAAGAAAAAATGTTAAGAGAAGGTAGTTTAAAAACAATGGAAGTTTCTGAAAATAATATTCCAGAAATAGCAAATGAAATAATAAAAACATCATATTATGAAATAAAACCAATGCTACCAGAAGATGCAGTGCTTAAATTACAAGAAAAGCCAACACATAATTTCTTAACTTTTATAAATGTAGAAACAGGAAAAGTAAATGTAATTCATAAATTAAAAGATGGGAAAAATTATGGTTTAGTAGAACCAGAGGCATAGAAAAAAGGGCTTTTATATAAGCTCTTTTTATATACTAGGGAATTTTTCATTTCCTAGTATATAAAAATGCTATAATCGCTATTGCCTTTGAGATTTTCTTCTTTTAGTCGAAATCTCAAATTTTATTCTGTATTATGAAAATAATAAATAAGGGGGAAACAAATGAAAAAGTTTTTAAGAGTTTTAGTTTTAACATTAATAGGGATTTTTATAATTATTACTATGTTTTGGGCACTAGATTTAAATCCTAAAAAAATTATTAGACAAGATCCAGAAAAACAAAATGAAATACAAAAGCCAAAAGCAAATAATTCAAAAGAAAGCACAAGTAATATAAATGTGGTGTCAACAATGAATGACAAAATAGAAAAAAATACAGTATGGTGTGGGACATTTCAATTAATATGGAATGATTTAAAAAATGATTTTGCAAAACAAGACATTGTATTTACACCACAATTAGAAAAAGTAGAAAATTTAAATAAAGAAGACTTTAATACAACAAGTATATCAGAAAATAGCTATTATAAAGCACAAGGTGTCCCAACGAAAGAGTTGAAAAAACAAATAGAAAAAGGAATAAAAGAAAAATTTCATGAAAAAAGTGATATTTTAGATAGTTTTGATTTTGATGGAAATCCAGATAAATATTTTCTATATGCTATGTTAAAAAAAGAATTTGAATTTAAAAACGCTTTTGAAGAATTAGACAATGGTAATTTTGGGAATTATGAAGATGTTAAATATTTTGGCTTAAATAAAAAAGCATCTGAAGAATCAAGAAATCAAATAGAAGTATTATACTATAATTCTAGTGAAGATTTTGCAATAAAATTAAACACTAAACAAGATGATGAAGTTATAATCTCTAAAGGAATAGAAAAAGATACATTTAATGATATTTATGATGAAATAAGTAATAGAGAAAAAGAATATAATGGAGAAAAAGAATTTACAGAAAATGATACTTTGAAAATTCCTAATATAAAATTTGATGTGGAAAAAGAATTTAAAGAGTTAGAAAAGAAACCTTTTAAAATTTATAATAATGATGAATATATTATAGATACAGCTATCCAAACAATTCAATTTGAATTAGATAAAAAAGGTGGAAAAATAAAAAGTGAAGCAGGCATGGGAATTGCTAAAACAGCATTGATGCCTCAGGAAGAAACAAGAGATTTTTCAGTAGATAATACATTTACAATATTTTTAAAAGAAAAAGATAAAGACAAAGCATATTTTGCAGGAAATATAGAAAATATAAAGGAATTTCAATAAAAAATATGTAAAATGTGTAGTAAAGTTATAGTAAAAGGCAGGAATTTGAAGAAAATATTATAAAGGCAGGAAATCAAATCCTGCCTTTATGTATTTTTAAAATATATAAAAACAAAATTTAACTTTCTGCCATGAACTAATACTTGATTAGTGTTTTAGGTGTAAACAACACTATTTCATTTGTTGTTCAGCTTGTTGTATCATTTTTCTAACCATGTTACCACCTATTTTACCAGCATCTTTAGCTGAGATGTCACCATTGTATCCGTCTTTTAAATTAACACCAACTTCACTAGCTACTTCATATTTGAATTTATCTAAAGCGCTCATTGCTTCTGGAACTAATTTTTTGTTACTGTTATTTGCCATTGTTTATTCACCTCCAGTATATATACTTTTAAGAAAAAAACATCGTTTTTTCTAATACTAGCATTTGCAATTTTGCAAAAAATAAACTGGGAATTTTTGTTACTAATTAAATCTTATTAGTTATATCATTTAATATTATATTGTTTGAAATACCGCGTAAGCGATTAAACGAGCATTTGCAAGTGGCGACACACAATGTATAAAAAACAATGTAATATTAAATAATAAAATGTAAATTAAAACTTAGTATAGAAAAATAAGAAAATAAAAGTCGAATTAGTGTTGACATGAAAAAAACTTTATATGTATAATAAAGTGTGAAACAAAGGAGGAGATTATGTATAAATTAGTTGTAGTAGACCTAGATGGAACAATGCTTAATAGTTATGGAGAAATAACCGAAAATACAAAAAATACAATAAAAAAAAGTATAGATAAAGGAACAGATGTTGTTATAGCATCAGGTAGACCAATAGATTCTATAAAAACAATAGCAAGTGAAATTGGTAGCGAAAAATATTTTATAGCAGGAAACGGTGCTTTAGTATATGACATACAAAAAAATGAAATTATTTATGAGAATTGTATGAATAAGAATAAAGTACTAGAAATAATAAAAATTTGTGAAGAAAATAGCATAGCATATAATGTATATACAGAAAAAACAGTATTAACGACAAATTTAAAATTCAATGTTTTATATTATTATAAAGAAAATATAAAAAAATCAGAAGAAAAAAAGACTAATATTAGTATTGTCGAAAACATGTATGACTATGTAAAGAATTTAAAAAATGAACATTTTTTAAAAATTACAATATGTGATGAAAATAGCAGTATATTTAATTCTATTATAAAAAAAATAGAGGATATAGAAGAAATAGAAATTTTAAAAGTTTCGCATATGTCTAAAAAAATAATAACTCAAGGAACAGAAGAATTTCCAATAGAGTATTTTTATACTGAAATTTCTGCAAAAAATGTAGATAAATGGGATGCGATTGAATTTTTAATTAAAAAATTGAATTTGAAGAATGATGAAGTTATGGCAATTGGTGACAACATGAATGATAAAAAAATGATAGAAAATTCTCATTGTGGAGTAGCAATGAAAGGTAGTACTCCAGAAGTGACTAATGTCGCAAATTATATAACAGATACAAACAATAATGATGGTGTTGCAAAAGCTTTAGAAAGATATGTACTGTAAAATATTACAAAAATATTACAACGATATTAATTTTTAATTACAACTATTTATATCATTGATTTTAAAAAGCTAATGAGGTAAAATAAGATAGATGATAATTTGTAAAAAAATATATAAATTTAAATATAAAGGGAGGAATTTGTAATGGCAACAAATCCAATGCAAAGAAAAGCAAGAAATTCATTTTTATTAGGAATGTTATTAATGTTATTATTATGTGGAGCAGTAATAGCATTTTTAGTACTTCAATTAACTAATATGAAAAAAGCTGAAAAAGAATTAGAGGAATCATATGTTAAAGTATATACTTTAAACAAGGATGTACAGTCAGGTAAAGAAATAACAGCTTCTGATTTAACAGAGGCAGAAGTAGAAAAAACAAAAGCACCAACAGATTATCTTACACCATCAGGATTAGGTGATAAAAACATAGCAAAAATTTCAATGACAAAAGGGACTGTTGTTTCAAAAGAAATGATATATGTTGATGAAAATAAAACAGGAAATGACGTAAGAAAACAAGAATTTAATATGTTTATATTGCCATCTGACTTAGAAAATGGTGATTACATAGATGTAAGATTATTATTACCAAGTGGAAATGATTATATTGTTGTTTCTAAGAAAAAAGTAGAAATACCAAATGTAGCAGGTGTTGATTCTACAGATACAATTTCAATTGAATTAAGTGAAGATGAAATAAATATGATAAGTAATGCAATAGTTGATGCATTTAAAATTGATGGAGCTAAATTATATGTAAATAAATATACAGAACCAGGTATACAAGAAGCTGCAACACCAACATATGCAGTAAGCAGTGAAGTAATGGAATTAATCAATTCAAATCCAAACATTGTTAAAGAAGCTAGAAATGAATTATGGAACAGATATAATAATAATAATCAAGCAAGCCAAAGAAATAATATTATTACACCAGCAGTAACAAACGATGATGCAGACAAAAATTTACAAACTAATATGGAAGAAAGTATAACTAATTCTATAAATACAAGAAAACAATATTTAGAGGGATTATCATCTTCATCAACTACAACATCTTCAAGTTCATCAAGTAGCTCATCATCAAGTTCAAGTAGTTCATCAAGCAAATAAAAGTAAGAAAGGAAAAGATCATGAAAAAAGTAGGATTTATAGGCATGTATGATAAAACAGATTTAATATTAAATATTGCTAAGATTTTAACAACAATGGATCAAAGAGTAATTGTTGTAGATTCAACAATTACGCAAAAAGCTAAATATGTTGTTCCAGTTATAAATCCTACAATTACATATATTACAAATTTTGAAGACATAGATGTTGCTGTGGGATTTAAAACAGAGAGTGAAATAAATGAATATTTAGGACTAAATGAAAATGAAGATTTACCATATGATGTAATGCTTTTGGATATAGATAATGCAGAGACAATAGAAACGTTTGGAATTGGTAGTGGGTCTAAAAATTATTTCGTGACAGCGTTCGATTTATATTCATTAAAAAGAGGATTAGAAATATTAAGTACATTAAGAGAACCAATACAATTAACTAAATTGTTATATACTAAAGAAGTATTAAAAGAAGATGATGACTATTTAAATTTTCTATCTTTAGGATATAAAGTAATGTGGAATGAATATAGAATATATTTTCCTATTGAAAATGGAGATTGGTCAGTATTAGCAGAAAATCAAAGAGTAGCAAAGATTAAATTTAAAAGGTTAAGTACGCAATATAAAGATAGTATGATTTTTATTGTAGGTGAAATTTTAAATTCAACAAGTGAAAATAAGATAAGAAAGGCTGTTAAAATCATAGAAAGAGGAGTATAAATAATGTCAATTGTAACATTTTGTAATAGTAGCATAGAACAAACAGGAAAAACGATGTCAATTGCAGCAATTGCTACATATATGGCAATAGAACATAATTATAGGATATTAGTGGTATCAACAACAAATAGAGAGGATACTTTTAGAGATTGCTTTTGGCAAGAAAAGAAGAAGAGAAGAAATCTAGGAATATTTGGACCTAATGCAAATGTAGCAATAGAAAATGGAGTAGAGGGATTAGCCAGAATTGTTAGAAGTAATAAAATAACGCCATCAATTATTACTAATTATACTAAAGTAGTATTTAAAGATAGATTGGAAATATTACTTGGATGTAAAGAAACTCCAACTGATGGATTAGAAATTGAATCTATGTATCCAGATATAATAAAATCAGCTAATCAATATTACGATTTGATATTTGTAGATTTAGACAATAATGTTGATGAAGAAACTAAAAATACAATAATACGTGATTCAGACATAGTTGTTATAAATATGTCACAAAGAATGAAAAGCATAAATAGATATATGGAATTAAAAGACCAAGATCAAACAGTAAATTCACTAAAAAGTTTATTATTGATAGGCAGATATGATAGAAGTTCAAAGTATAATTCTAAAAATATAACTAGATATTTGGGCGAAAAAAATCAAGTATTAACAATACCATACAATACATTATTTTTTGAAGCTGCACAAGAAGCAGGTGTTCCAGACTTATTTTTAAAATTTAGAAGAAATTTAGATTCAGAAGACAGGAATGCATTTTTTATAGCAGAAGTAAAAAGAGCAGCTGAAAATATAGTATATAGATTACAAGATTTGCAAATGAGAATGTAAAAGAAAGGAGACCTTATAATGACAATAACAAATATATTACTAATTTTAGTGGTTTTAGGACTTGCAGGATTTACAGTTTATTATTACATAAAAAAACAAAAAACAGAGCAAGTAGAAGATCAAATTAGTGTAGATGATAAAACTTATACATTAGATGTAATGAAAGCTTTTATCAAAAAAAGATTAGATGAAATAACAAAGGTCAATTTATATGATATAGGTCTTTCAGAAGAAGAATTAAAGAGAAGAAAAAATAAAAAATATGAATTAAAAAAGGCATTAAAAGGTTGTACATATGGAGATGTAAATGATAAAAAATATGTTAAAGAATTAATATATGATTTATTATCTCAGGAATATGGTGTTAATGAAACAAATATTTCTAAAGCAATACCTTTTGATATACCTTCTTTATTAACATCACAAGATAAATTTGATATATTAATATACATATTTAAAAAAGAATTTGGATATGAAGCTTTACCAGAAATGATAAAAAAATACAATTTGGATGTATTAAAATATGTTGAAGGAGAAGCTAAACCATCTTATGTTATTACAGAACAAGAAATAAGTGATATTTTTGAAAAAGAAAATATTACATTATCTTTCTCAGACAAATTAGCAATTGTTGTTCAAAGAATATATCAATATTACAAAGGATATAGTGCAATTGACGAAATCAGAGACATGAATATAGATGGTGTATCTGGTGGTGTATCTGGTTTACCAGAAAGTTTTTTAAGTCAAGTTGCACAAACTGATGGAGATTATTTAAGTCAAATAGCAGAACACAAAGTACCACGTGCTTGTGACAGTATTTGGATAATGTTTCATGGTAAATCAATTCGTTTAGCATTCTTATCATTTGGTACAGAAGCAGAATTAAAGAGAGTATGTCAAAATATATATAAATACAATAACCCAGGACAATTATCAGATACAAATGGTTATAAAATTAATGAAATGAAAGATGGATCTCGTGTTGTTGTTGTTAGACCATCAATGTCAGAAACATGGGCATTTTTCGTAAGAAAATTCGACGTTAAGAGAGCGACACTAGAACAAATAGTTCTTTACCCAGGTAAAGAAAATGCAATAGATTTATTAAAATATTTGGTAAAGGGTGCAAGAATCATATCACTAACAGGTGAGCAAGGTTGCCGGAAAGACAACAATGCTTATGGCTATGATAGAAAATATATACGAAACTATGAACCTTCGTATTACTGAAACTGCATTCGAGTTACATTTAAGAAAAATATATCCAACAAGAAATATTTTATCAATGAGGGAAACAGAAACAATATCTGGACAAGACTGTTTGGACGTTCAGAAAAAGACAGATGGTTCTGTTAACATCATAGGTGAGGTTGCAACTGACCCCGTAGCATCTTGGATGATTCAATCAGCACAGGTTGCTTCTAAATTTACATTATTTACTCACCATGCTAAAACATTCCCAGATTTAGTAACAGCATTAAGAAACTCAATGTTAAGAGCAGGAGTATTTAAAGATGAAAAAACAGCAGAAGAACAAGTTGTACAAGTATTAAACTTTGATATTCATTTAGTAAAAGACTTTAGAGGTAGAAGATATATAGAAAGAATTACAGAATGTATACCAGTAGAACAAAAAAATGAATATACATTTGATCACAGAAAAGAAAAAACATTAGAAGGAAAATTTGATAAATTTTTCGATAATGCTACACATTATTTTACAAAAACAACAGACAAAAAATTATATACATATAGAAACATATTAGAATATGTTGATGGAGAATATATTATGACAAACCCAATAACAGATGCAAACATAAAAGAAATGAGAAACAATATGGATGAATCAGACATAGATGGATTTGATGAATTTGTTGAAAGAAATTGGGGAGGTAGAAAAAAAGAAACTGTACAAGCAAGTTCAGGAGAAACAGTAAAAAGAGGAAGACGTAAAAAGACAGAAGTATAGAAAAGGAGGTGCTAAAGGAAGTGTCTAATCAAATTATATTTTATATAATGGGTGGTTCAGTAGCAGTATTAGTTGTAATTATATTAATATATTATATATTATCAAAAAAAATGCAGAAATCTGAATATCAACAAATAAGAAAATTACAACAAGGTACACAGGAGAAAAGTTTTTCAACAGAAATTCTATTTCAAAAATTGTACATTACATATGTTAGAATCCCATTTTTAAAACGATATATATTAAAGTTAAGAAGAAGATTAGAAATTATTAATATTGATGACGAATACAATACAAGAAAAGATTCAGCTAAAATATTAACCAGAGCACTTTCAATAATAACACCAGTATTAATACTTACAATATTAATTACTAAAAGCAATTTTTTGGTAATGACAATACTAGTATTATTTGAATTATTTATGATAGATACATTAATAGATGGTTCAGTTGATAAAAAAGATACAACTTTGTTAAAGGAACAATTAGATTTCTTTTCAGAAATAAGACATGCTTATCATGAATTTAACATGGTTGAGGAGGCAATATATCAGGTTTCACAAGATGATGAAATGGATATTTCAAGACAAGGTGAAAAAATTTATGAAATATTAATTTCAAACGATCCTGAAATGGAACTTGAAAAATATTATGATATTGCACCAAATGTTTTCTTGAAAGAGTTTGGAGGTATATCATATCTTACAAAAGAATTTGGTGATAGAAAAGTAAATGGTGCATCATTATATTTAAAAAATATAAACAATATTACAAAGGAAATGCAATTAGAGATATTAAAAAGAGATAAATTAAATTATGTATTCCAAAGTTTGTCATTTATAGCAATAGCGCCAGTATTATTATTAGAACCATTAAAAAATTGGTCAATAAGCAATTTCTCTTTTACAGAGAGCTGGTATAATGGTAAGCCAGGAATGATTGTGCAAATATTAATTTTAATATTAACATTTATTTCTTATATATTAGTTAGAAGATTAAAAGACAATGGATCTACAGGTATGAACACAAAAAATACAGAAAATCCTTGGCAAGCAAAACTTTATAAAAAGGCTCTAATAAAGAAAATAGTAGATTTATTTATACCTAAAGATGGTACAAAAGAATATAGAAAAATACAAGAATTATTAAAAGATGCAGCATCACATTTAAAAATGGAATGGTTATATATAAATAGAATAACACTATCAATTGCAACATGTATAGTTTCTTTAATTATATTTATATATTTACACCAACTTGCAATTGATTATGTATATACAGAACCAACAACAACATATAACATTTTACGGCGAAATGACAGAAAAAGACAAAAAAAATGCTATGGAATTAACAAAACAAGATAACGAAATAATAGATCAATTTAGAGGAAAATTAGATACAAAAGAGGCACAAGTAAAAATAGCTGTTCAACGTTCTAAATATTATCAAGATGCAAAGGATTCAGAAATTGAAGAAGCAGCTAAAAGAATATTTGACAAAATACAAACAGTAAACAGTGAATATATGAAATGGTTTGAAGTATTGTTGTCTTTTGTATTTGCAATTATAGGATATATGGTTCCAATTTGGTTACTTGTATTCCAAAAGAAGATGAGACAAATAGAAATGGAAGATGAGGTAATGCAATTCCAAACAATTATCTTAATGCTTATGAGAATTGAAAGAGTAAATGTTGAAATCATATTAGAATGGCTAGAAAGATATGCAAATATATTCAAAGAACCAATATCTAAATGTGTTAATAACTATGAAGCTGGTGCATGGGAAGCATTAGAAGAAATGAAGGAAGAAATTAGTTATATGCCACTAGTTAGAATTGTAGAAAGTATGCAAGCAGCGGTTGAAAAAATACCAATAAGGGATGCATTTGATGAGTTGGAATCAGAAAGAGATTATTATCAAGAAAAAAGAAAAGAGTCAAATGATAGACTAATAAAAAGAAAAGGTATGATTGGAAAAGCAATAGGATTTGCACCAATGGTGTGTATGTTTGTAGGATATTTAATTATACCATTAGTATTCATAGGATTAACAAGTATGTCAAGTTCATTTAGCACAATGACATCACAAGGGGCATAATAAAAATATAAAATAATAACTAAAGAGGAGGAAATCTGATGGAAAATGCATCAAAAGCATTGCTAATGGCAGCAGGAGTATTAATAAGTTTAGTTATAATTGGTGCATTTATTCTAATGATGAGTAATGTAACTGATTATCAAAACAAATCAGATGTGCAAGTCGCATCTGAACAAATAGCAGAATTTAATAATACATATGAGACATACAATAGAAACAATGTTAGAGGTAGTGATATGGTATCTCTTATGAATAGAGTATTAGATTATAATCAGCGAAAATCAGAAGATGGATTTACTGAAATGGGAATTAAAATAATAATTTCACAAGAGAAAGCAAAAAAATTAGCGTATAAAGATACTAATAAGTTAGTTACCAAAACTGAATATACGCAGGAAAATATTGATGAGATTGTTGGAAAACGTGTATATAATAAAAGTAAACAGACATCAAATGATGTAACGGCTATAGAAAAAAGATATAAGGAAGCTAAATATGCAAGTCAATTAGCAAAAGAAATATCTAATATAGAAGATATCGTAAATAGTAGTGTGTTTACTAGTAGTAGTGAAAAAAAAGAGCAATTTGACAATAAAAAATGGTTACCGTACGATTTGGAAGATTATGGAGTAGGAAGTGTAGATGAAGTATATGAAGATGCAAAAGTTTACTATGAATATGTGCAATTTAAAAGAGCAAAATTTAAATGTACAGGAACGGAATACGACAAAAATTCAGGTAGAATTATAAATATGAAATTTGAATGTACAGGGATGGGAGTTTAATATGGAGAATGCATCAAAAGCGTTATTGATGGCAGCTGGAGTATTAATAGCAATTCTAATAATTTCATTAGCAGTATATTTATTTTCTAATTTTGCTGGAACATCTAAACAAATACATAATAATATAGAAAATAACCGTATTCAACAATTTAATAGTCATTTTACTACATATGTAGGAGATGATAATGTAACTATATATGATATTATCACAATGGCAAATTTAGCAACACAAAACAATCAGAATTATAATTTTCAAAAAAGAACAACTGTAACAGGAAATGATAACTATATTTCTGTTAAAATACGGTAATAAGTCAATAGAATTTGGGTCAGAGGCTTCTAAAGCCGATGTGGAAGAGGATTATAATAAAAAAATAACAGATGAGTTAGAAGAAATTACTAGTGCTCAAAATGGAGAATTACCTAAATATAATATTACTGTAAATATAAGTGATATAACAAAAAGGGTATATGAAGTCATATGTACTGAAAGGTGATAAAAATGAAGAAAACAGTTATATTTTTTATATCAATACTAATTATAGTTTCGTTTGTTTCGTATAAATATATTGGTTATAAAATAACTGCAAAAAAAGCTCAAAATGAAAATTATCAATATGCAAGTTATGATGGAAAAGAAATATATGGAACAGATCTAGCAACTTTAATTAATAAAGCTGTAGATGATAATAAAAAAAATAATATAGATAAAGACCAAAATGGTATATACAAAGATAATGGTAAAGATTCAGTTAGAATAGAAGTTAAATTTACTGATGATGATAAAGTACATAATATTGAAGAAATATATAATAGTGGAACAGAAAAATTTATGGAGTTATATAATCAGATAAGATTCAAATGTACAAAAGTAGAATACCATGAAAAAACAAAGAAAGTAAGCTATATGTTTTTTGAACAAATGGAAACATAGATAAAGTTATTAAGGTTACTAAAGAAATTTTAGTAAATTATATATAAATATTTATTAAAAAAAGAGGAGGAATTTATTATGGAGAATGCATCAAAAGCATTAATTATCGCAGGTGCTATATTACTTGCAATCTTAATTATATCTTTAGGGATATTAATTTACAACCAAGCTTCAGGTGTTGTAAATAACAATGCAATGAGTGAGGTAGAAACTCAAAACTTTAATCAAAAATTTACACAATATGAAGGTAATTCAGTAAGAGGAACAACTGTTAGAGCATTATATCAAGCAGTATTATCAAATAATATTTCACAAGATGATGATGATAGAAGAGTGGAAATTGTAAATAGTGCAGGTGGAAGTAATTTAGGTAAAGGTGATACTCAATTGCCTAGTATGGCAGGTGTAAATACAGGATCATCATATTCAGTAACATGTACAATGGGAACAGAAGGTGGAAATAAAGGTCTAGTAACTTCAATTACAATAGGAAACCCACAATAATAATAGAAAGGATGATATATTATGGAAAATGCAGCAGAAGCATTAAAAATGGCAGCAGATTTTTTAGTATTTATAATAGCATTGGGAATTAGTATATCATCTTTTTCTCAAGCAAAAACAACAGCACAAACATTGTTAAATTATACAGATAGAGAATATGAACAACAATATGTACAAGAGTCTACAACTGATAGAATTGTTGGAAAAGAAACAATTTTGCCAACATTATATAGAGCATACAAGGAAAATTATAAAATAATATTTTATGATGGAAATAATCCTGAAACAGCTCAACCTGTAACATTGTATAGAAAAAAAGATGGAGCAGGAAATACAACTGATGTGACAGTATTAGATTTACAAGAACAAGTATTGGGAACAGATTTAGATAAAGAAAATTTTATGATGGCATTATTATATGGTAACAAGGCACAAATGAAAGATAGTAAGAATAGTACATTGAGTTATAGTGATTATAAAAAAAATTTGGATAATAATGGATCAAGAATAGAATTCTTGTCAAATATAGGAATATGTGATACAATATTAAAAGAAGGCAATACGTTTATAGAAAAATTTGGTGTATATTATCAAGATGATATACAAAATACAAATACAGATTCAAATAATAACAGTGATATCGATAATAATAACAATGATACAACACCAGATGCAAATAAACAGCAAAAAAGAGTAATATCTTATTATTTACATAGTGGAAAAATTAATGTATAATAATGTTATTGTAAGGAGGAGTAAAATATGGGAGATTCATTAGCTACAATATTTGTAATTTTATTAGCAGCAATAATTATGTTTGTATTTCCATTGATGACTATGGCCGATAGGACAGACGATATATCACAATTAACTGTACAAACAGCTACAACTGATTTTGTGGATAAAGTTAGAACTACAGGAAAATTATCAATGGAGGATTATTCAGCTTTTGAAGAAAAAATTTCAGCAACTGGAAACAAATATGATATAGAATTAGAAGCAAAGGTTTTAGATGAAAATCCAGGTAAAAAAACAACATTAGCTCAAGCTGATAAAATTGGAAAAAATGAATATTATTCAATTTATAGTTCACAAATACTTGATACATTAAGTTCAAGCAAATTAACATTAAAAGAAGGAGATATTTTTTCAGCAAGTGTAAAAAACGCTAGTTCAACATTATCTCAACAATTAAAAAATTTTGCTTATAAAGTTACTGGAAATGATACATACGTAATTGCAGCACAACATAGTGGATATGTTACTGCAAATGGAAGTAGCAATCAATAATTTTACGATATAAATAAATGGCCTGTAATTTTAAATTACAGGCTATTAAAAAATATTACAAAGGAAAGATGTGGATTATGAAAATTCAATATTTAGCAGCAATTTTTGTTATTATAATGTTACCAATATCATTAGTATTTTCGGCGTTTGCACGGAACACAAATAGATACATTAAAATTACAGGTAGATTATGATACTAAATTAAATAATGCAACATATGATGCAATAAAAGCATTTCAAATGAATACAGTAAATAGTAGTACATCTGATTTAGTAAATTCTAAAATAGAAGATATAGAGGCAGCATCAAAAGCTTTTTTTACTTCTGTAGCTTCAACATTTAATATGGTTGGATACAACAGTGATATTCTTAAAAATTATGTACCTGCATTAGTTTTTACATTATATGATGGATTTTATATTTATTCACCTTTTGATAATAATCTAGATGCTGAAACAAGTAGTAAGTTATCTCCGAACTCTACGTATCAACCTAATGAACAAATAACAACATTAAAATCATATATACCATATAGTTGCAGATATAAAACTTCAACTACAGATGTAGTAATTACATATTCATTAGATAATTATATAACAATACAAGGAACAGTAAATAATGGAACGCCGATATATGATGCGGGATATTTAATAGATCCAAGTAAAATATCATATAATAATGATAAAGCAACATATAGAGGAGTAGATATTGAAAAAGAGACATTATTAGAAGAAACAATAAAATATACGGCTAGTGATGGCAAAACAATAAAGTCTAAAACATTACCATGTTTAAAAGTTAATGGTACAAAATATTATTATATAAATGACTCAACAGAGGGGAATAAAACAGGATGGTATACAATTACAAATGGTAGACTTATGGGAGGACAGCCAAATTTTGGAGATGGTAATACTATAGGAAATGAAATGGCATATTTATATTATAAAGAATCTAAAGATTTTACAGAAAGACTTGAAAGCTATGGTGTTTTAAATTTAACTTCAGCAGATGCTGTAGATGAAAATGGTAATAATATATCGAATATTGTTGATGCTGACAATAATACAGTATATGATTTTGTAAATGGAAATTATAATATTTTGAGTCTGGAGGATATCGAAAAACCAGATTCAGATTTTAATCAACATAGATTAGCAGTTATTAGGTATACAATAGAAAAAAATTTGTCTGTTGCAATAGCAAATTATAATACTTATAAATCAGGTGGAGCATTATCTAAATATGAATTTAGAATGCCTAAATTAAAAGAAACAGATTGGGACAGAATATTAAATAATGTTTCATTAATAAGCTTTTTACAAGGTCTAAATATTGGTGGTAGAATATATAATGGATATTCTGTTATAAATAATAACAAAAATGAGGAAGTTGTAACAGAAGATTCTATTTATATTGCTAATGATAGTACATATTATAAAGTTACTGCTGATTCACTAGTAGGGTCAGGAAAATGCCAAGGTATGAGAGGATATTTTAATACGGATTTTGAAAGAAAGGCACTTGTATCTAATGGAGTAACAACATATTATTATCCCAAGACACAACTAGGAGATTATACAGGATATGTTACACAGACAGCTACAAATGATGCCAATGGAAATATCTATGATTATTTAGATACGAATAATCCAGATAAAAAAGAGTTGGCAAAAATATATTATACAGCGCTTGGTAGAGAGCGATATAGTATGTATAAAGTATATAGGAATCCAGAAAAACATATAGAGAAATTTGTAGGAAATACAACTAATTTGCCTAATTCTGATTCATCTCAAACAGGTACAGCAAGTTCAAATGATAAAACAGAATATAAAATTACAATAAATTATATAGACAAAAATACAAATTCGTTAATAAAGAAATATGAAGCAAAATATGCTAAAAATAGAGAATATAATATTCAACTTGTAGTGCCAGATGGATATGAATTTTGTGATTCATCACAAACTGCTATTAAAGGAACTGCTACAGGTGACATGAATTTTCCGGTATATTGTCAATCAATAAATAGTTTTAATAGTGTAAGTTTAGATATATATAATGAAAGTGAAACAGAAAGCAATAAAATAAAATCAGAAAATTTAGAAATTAAAGGAAATACAATTACATATGATGAAATAGCATCACATGTGCCAAGTGGATATGAAATATTGGATATAGACATAGATGGAGGAGGTCATTTGTACAAAAGTGGAGATTCATATGATGCAATTGGTAATGACTCAGATATAGTAGTTATAGTTAAAAAGAAAATTATAAAAACTACAGCAGGACTTGTAATATATCAAGGAAGGGGTACAGTAATAGTTAGTAAGAATATAGAGATAAATGGTGATACAATTACATATGATGAAATAGCGTCATATGTACCAAGTGAATATGAAATATTAGATATAGACATAGATGGAGGAGCTCATTTGTACAAAAGTGGAGATTCATATAAACATGGTGGAGATATAGATGATATACAGGTTAAAGTAAAAAGGAAATAATAAAACAGAATAAAAAAATTTAAAATGTTAATACTAATAATAACAAAGGAGATTTTTATGAAAAGAAAAATTGCAATGTTATTATTAGTATTTTTTTTATTTATAATATATATATATACATTAATAATAAACTATTTGCCAGATAGAATTACAATATTTGAAGGTGAAAATATTGTACTAAAAACTTTTTTAGGAATTAATTTAAAATCAGATAATGATTCTATAACTGCATCTGTAAATTCAAATGAAAAAACAATTAATAAGGCGGGGAGTGAGAAAATATCTGTAAATTTATTTAATAAATTATTAATAAAAAACATAGATGTATCAGTATTGCCAAAAACAACAGTAATTCCAGTTGGCAATATTGCAGGTGTTAAATTATATACAAATGGTGTATTGGTTGTAGGCATGTCTGAAATAGAAGGAAAAGATAATGAAAAATATAAGCCTTATGAACATTCAGGAATAGTAGAAGGAGATACAATTTTAAAAATAGATAATAATATAATAAATTCAACAGATGATTTAATAGAAAAGGTTAACATGTCACAGGGAAAAGAAATCCAAGTAGAATATGTACATGATAAAAAAACAAAAGAATGTAGTATAACTCCAGTTCAGACTACGGATAAAGAATATAAACTAGGATTATGGGTAAGAGATAGTGCTGCTGGAGTTGGAACAGTTACTTTTTATGAACCATCAACGCAGAAATTTGGGGCACTTGGACATGGTATAACAGATATTGATACAGGAAGTTTATTAAATATAGCATCTGGAGAATTTGTTACAGCTAAAATATTAAATATAAAAAAAGGTGAAAATGGTAATCCTGGAAAAATACAAGGAACTGTAGAAGAACAAGATACAATAGGGGATATTTCAAAAAATACAGAATTTGGCATATATGGGAAAATGAAAAATAAAACGAGTTTAAATATAGATACATCTAAAGAAATGGAAGTTGCATTAAGAGATGAAATAAAATTAGGAAAAGCAACTATTTTATGCAGTTTAGATAATAGTAAAAATGTAGAAGAATATGAAATAGAAATAAAAAAGATATACAAGGATAATAATTATAACAATAAAAGTATGGAAATAAAAATAACTGATGATAGATTAATAGAAAAAACAGGTGGAATTATTCAAGGGATGAGTGGTTCACCTATAATACAAAATGGTAAATTTATAGGTGCAGTAACACATGTTTTTGTAAATTCAGCTACAGAAGGATATGCAATATTTGGAGATTTAATGATAAAACAATCAAGAGAAATAAATTAAAAAATTCAATAATTGTTGCAATTCACAGTTCAAAGCATTTAACTTATAAAAATTTAATAATATATTTTTTTGAAATACCGCGTAAGCGACCAAACGAACGGTAGTGAGTGCGAATTGGAGCAAACTACATACTAGAAATTTTAATATGTGGTTTGCGACACCAAGGTATAAAAAAACAATATATTATTAAATTTTAAAATGATTTATTTCATAAAGTGTGAATTGTAATAATATATTGAAATTTTTATGTATTTTAAATTATTTAACAAGCATAGGACCTATTTTTGTAACAGTTCCAGCTCCCAATGTTAAAACTATATCATCCTTATTAATGTGATTTTTTACATATGTAGTACATTCATCAAAATCTGGTATATATAGGGCTTCTTTTCCAAGTGTATGTATTTTATCAACTAAATCTTTAGATGAAATTCCATATGTATTTTTTTCTCTAGCTGCATATATATCTACAACGATAATATTATCAAAATTTAATAAAGCATTTGCAAAATCATCTAATAGGTTTTTAGTTCTACTATATGTATGTGGTTGGAAAATAACCCAAGATTTATTATATTTTTTATTCATTAAAGATTTTGCAGTGGCTGTAATTTCTGTTGGATGATGTCCATAATCATCATATACACTAGCTATATTGTTAATTTTTCCTTTATATTCAAATCTTCTATGAGCACCTGTAAAATCTTGTAATGCAGATTTTATGATATCTTTTGAAATATTATATTTCATACAAATAGAAATACAAGCAAGTGCATTTAAAACATTGTGTCTACCAGGAATAGAAAGTTTAAATGTATCTAAAAGTTCATTATTATAATAAGCATCAAAACTTGCAAATCCATCATTATCATATTTTATATTTGTTGCAGAAAAGTTTGCATCTTTGTTGTCTATACCATATGTAATTATATCAGCATTAGTATATTTTTGTAAGTCTAAACAGTTTGAATCATCAGCGTTTATTACTAGAGTACCATCATCTGGTAATAATTTTACATATTTAACAAAAGCTTTTTTTATATTTTCAAAAGTTTTAAAATAATCTAAGTGGTCATTATCAATATTTAAAATAATTTCTGCTTTAGGACTAAATTTTAGAAAGCTTTCTACATATTCACATGCTTCTATTATAAAATGTTCGCTATTTCCAACTCTGTAATTACCATCTAATTGTTTTAAAAATGCTCCAACTTGTATGCTAGGGTCTGTTAAAGCTTTTATAAAACAAAGTGAAATCATAGAAGTGGTTGTAGTTTTTCCATGTGTTCCAGAAACACATATTGTATCTTTGAAAGCTTTTGTTATTTCACCTAAAAAGTCTGCTCTTTCAATAGTAGGAATATTTAGCTTTCTAGCTTCTACCATTTCTGGATCATCATTTTTTATTGCAGCAGAATAAACAACAACATCAGCATTTTTTACATCTTCTAAATTGTGTCCAATAGTAACTTTTATTCCTTTGTTTATTAAAATTTGTACTGCTTCAGAATTTGAGGCATCAGAGCCGGTAATATTAAAATTCCAGTTGTGTAGTATTTCTGCAATACCGCTCATACTTACTCCACCAATTCCAATCATATGTATATTTTTATATTTTTTTAAATTATCTATATTTGGCATGAATAGACACTCCTTTTATAACTATTTTTTCTAAATTAAAATCTAGAAAAAATTATATAATTATATTGATAAAAATTCAATACTTTTGGACAAATTTTTGAATATAAATGTTGATATTTGTTACAATTCACGGGTTGTTACTAGACAACAATACTACAAACTTATTTCTAAAATTCAATATATATTATTTTTTTTCATACCTTGGTGTCGCAAACCACATATAAAAATCACTAGTATGTCGTTTGCTCCAATTCGCACTCACATTCGTTCGTTTGGTCGCTTACGCGGTATTTTAAAAAATAATATATATTGAATTTTAGATTTTTAGTGCTTTTAAGCTGTCTAGTAGCAATATTACTAATAATATATGAATTTTACAAACGGTTGTTACACTAAAATCTAGTGGTTAGAAAAATAGCAACATAAAAAAGCAAAAAAATGTAAAAAAAAGAAGGAAAAAAAATTTTTGTGGAGAATAATATAT
Organism: uncultured Clostridia bacterium; assembly: GCA_934169725.1. Taxonomy (GTDB): domain Bacteria; phylum Bacillota; class Clostridia; order TANB77; family CAG-508; genus CAG-269. Next base: position 164,364 of record CAKPOF010000001.1, read on the forward strand.
TGTACATAGAAATAAACATGTACAAATATTTTTAAAACTTAAGGAAGGTAGGTGCACTACAAAATGCAAATAACAGATGTACGTTTAAGAAAAGTTAATTCAGAGAACAGAATGAAAGCTGTTGCTTCTGTAACATTCGATAATGAATTCGTAATTCACGATATCAAAGTTATCGAAAGCCAAAATGGATTATTTATAGCTATGCCAAGTAGAAAAACTCCAAACGGAGAATTCAAAGATATAGCTCATCCAATCAATGCTGAAACTAGAGAGAAAATTCAAAAAGCTATATTAGAGGCTTATGAAGCTCCAGAAACAGAGGGATCAGCAGAATAATAAATAAAAAAGCACTTTTTAGTGCTTTTTTTGTGTCAAAAAGCTTGAAAATATAGTAAAAACAAGGTAAAATATTATGGATATATTAAGAAAAGAGGAATAAAATATGTTTTTGGTTGTAGGATTAGGAAATCCTGAAAACGAATATTCAAATACAAGACATAATATGGGATTTGATACAGTAAATAAATTAGTTGAAAAATATAATATAGAATTTGATAAAAGAAATTTTAAAGGCATATATGGAATAGGGATGATTGAAAACAAAAAAGTTGTTGTTTTAAAACCACAAACATATATGAATTTGAGTGGAGAAAGTATAATACAAGTATTAAATTTTTATAAAATTGATTTAGAGAATTTAATTGTAATTTATGATGACATAGATGTAAAACCTGGAAAAATAAAAATAAGAAAAAAAGGAGGACCAGGTTCTCACAACGGAATGAAATCTGTAATTGAAAATTTGCAATCTGGAGATTTTACAAGAATAAGAGTTGGGATAGGAATACCTGAACATAAAAACGATATGATTAATTATGTTATAGGAAAAAATATATCTGAGGATGAAAAAAAGATTTTAGATATAGGAACTAGTGAGGCTGAAGAAGCAATTGTAGAAATATTAAAAAATGGTGTGGATTCGGCAATGAATAAATTTAATTAACCAAGAAAGGTAGACATGTAATGTTAGAATTGTTAATAAAAAGATCAAAAGAAAAAGAAATAGCATTAGTAGAAAATGGTAAAATAATAGAATATTATAATGAAAAAGAAGAAGAGAATAAAAAAGAAGGAAATATATATATAGGTGTAGTAAAAGACGTAATAAAAGGAATGCAAGCTGCTTTTGTTGATATTGGTGTAGGTAAAAATAGTTTGATACATATAAAAGATATTTTAGAAAAAAAGGATGAGAAAATAGAAAAGGTAGATTTAAACCAAGATATATCAAAACTAATAAAACCAAATCAAAAATTATTAGTTCAAATAAAAAAAGATAGTTGTGAAAAAAAAGGTGCAAGAATATCAACACACATAAATTTACCGGGAAAATATATAGTTTTAATGCCTGGTACTAATATAATTACAGTATCTCAAAAAATAGAAGATAATAATGAGCAAGAAAGATTAATAAATTTGGTAAAGCAAAGTATTTCAAACTGTAATGGTGCAATAATTAGAACATCTGCGGAAGGAAAAGAAGAAGAAATAAAAAAAGAAATAAAAGAATTAGAAATAAAATGGAATGAGATACAAGAAGTAGCAAAAAAAGAAAATGCTAAAACACCTAGATTACTATACAAAAGTCATGATATTGTTGGAAAAATATTAATAGATTTAGCAAATAAAAACTTAGAAAAAGTAACAGTAAATGATAGCGAAGATTATAATCAAATTGCAGAAATAAAAAAGAAAAATGAAGAATATAAAAATTTAAAAATTGCTGTAAAAGGTGAAAAATCAATATTTGATATTTATGATTTACAACAACAAATAAGCAAAATATCAAATAGAAAAATTTGGCTAAAATGTGGAGGGTTTATAACAATAGATAAAACAGAAGCATTAACAGCAATAGATGTAAATACAGGAAAATATACAGGTAATAAAACATTAGAAGATACGGTTTTTAAAGTAAATAAAGAAGCAACCGTAGAAATTGCAAAACAATTAAAACTTAGAGACATTGGTGGAATTATTATAATTGATTATATAGATATGCAAAAACAAGAAGATAAAAAAGTGATAGAAGAATTACTAAGGGAAGAATTAAAAAAAGACAGAAGCAAAACACAAATAGAAGGTTTTACAAAGTTAGATTTAATGGAAATAACAAGAAAACATATTTGTAGTCATAATAGTTAAAAAGAAAAGAGGAATAATTAAATGAATGTAGGCTTTATATCACTAGGATGTAGTAAAAATTTAATTGATACAGAAAATGTAATAGGAATTTTTAAAAATAATAGATATACAGTAGTAAACGATGAAACAAAAGCAGATATTATTGTAATAAATACTTGCGGATTTATAGAATCTGCAAAAGAAGAAGCTATTAATACAATACTAGAAATGGCAGAATATAAAAAAGATAGATGTAAATACTTGATAGTTATAGGATGTTTAGTTCAAAGATATTATGAAGATTTAGTAAAAGCATTACCTGAAGTAGATTTATTTATTAAAATAGAAGATTATGATAAATTATGGGATAAAATAGAAGATTTAGTAAAGGCAGGAATAGTAGAAAAAGATATAAAAAAATCTAGTAAAAAAATAACAGAAGTGTTAGAAATGCCTATGTTTACTCAAGAAGAATTTTTAAATAGAATAACAACAACTGGAAAAAATTATGCATATTTAAAAATTGGAGAAGGATGTAGTAATAGATGTACATATTGTGCAATTCCATATATTAGAGGTCCATTTGTTAGTAGAAAAATGGAAGATATATTAGAAGAGGCAAAAACTTTAGCTAAAAATGGTATAAAAGAATTAATAGTCATAGCACAAGATACAACTAAATATGGTGTTGATATATATGGAGAAACTAAATTATCAGAATTATTGCATAAATTAAGTGAAATTGAAGGTATAAAATGGATTAGATTTTTGTATTCATATCCAGAAGGAATAACAGAAGATTTAATAACAGAAGTGGCAAATAATAAAAAAATTGCAAAATATTTTGATATTCCAATACAACATATATCAAATAAAATATTAAAAATGATGAATAGAAAAACAAATCAAGAACAAATTGAAGGTTTATTAAAAAAGATAAGAGAAGAAATACCAGAAGTTACGCTAAGAACTAGTTTAATAGTTGGATTTCCAGGAGAAACTAAAGAACAGTTTGAGGAATTAAATGAATTTATAAAAAAAGCAAAATTTGATAAATTAGGAACATTTATGTATTCTAAGGAAGAGGGTACACCTGCAGAAAAGCTTCCAAATCAAATACATGGAAATACTAAAAAAGCTAGATATAATAAAATAATGAAAACACAACAAGAAATATCTAGAAAAATTCAAGATGAAAAAATTGGAAAAAAATATGAAGTGTTAATAGAAGATATGTCTTTTGACGGAAAATATTATATAGGAAGAACAATGCAAGATGTTCCAGAAATAGATGGAATAGTTTATGTAAAAAATATAAATAATGTAAAACCAGAAGATATATTAAACACATTTATAGAATGTAAAATAATAGATGTAAGTAATTATGATTTAATTGCAGAAATTATATAATATGAAAATAATAAATATAAAAAATTAATTATGAAGGGAAGGGGAAGAATGAAAAAGAGAATTTTGACTGGGGATAGACCTACCGGAAGATTACATATAGGACATTATTTTGGTTCATTAAAGAAAAGAGTCGAGATGCAAAATAGTGGAGAATATGATATGTATATATTAATTGCAGATGTTCAAGCTCTAACAGATAATTTTAATAATCCAGAAAAAGTAAGAAAAAATGTAAGAGAATTGGCTATGGATTATTTATCTTGTGGAATAGACCCAGAAAAGACGACAATATATATTCAATCAATGATACCAGAAACAGCTGAGTTGACAGTGTATTATTCTAATTTAGTAACAATATCTAGACTTCAAAGAAATCCAACAGTAAAAACAGAAATAGCTCAAAAGAAAGAAATATTTGGAGAAAGTGTTACATATGGATTTTTGGGATATCCGGTAAGTCAAGCAGCAGACATAACAACATTTGAAGGTGAATTGGTTCCAGCAGGAGAAGATCAAGAACCATTAATCGAACAATGCAGAGAAATAGTAAGAAAATTTAATAGTATTTATGGAGATGTATTGGTTGAACCTAAAATTGTATTATCTGAAGGAAAGAGAATAAAAGGACTAGATGGAAATGAAAAGATGGGAAAATCTTTAGGAAATGCTATATATTTATCAGATACTGAAGAAGAAATAACTAGAAAAGTAATGAGTGCAGTTACAGACCCAAAAAGAATAAAAAAGGATGATTTAGGAAATCCTGATATATGTATGGTTGCATATTATCATAAATTATTTTCATCTAATGAAGAAGTTAATACTGTATGTGAAGAATGTAGAGCTGGAAAAAGAGGATGTGTAGCTTGCAAAAAACAATTAGCAAAAAACATTATTAAATATTTAGAGCCAATTAGAGAAAAAAGAAAATATTATGAGGAACACCCAGAAATAGTTGATGAAATTTTAAAAAACGGAACAGAAAAAGCAAGAAAAACAGCAAAAGAAACAATGAAAAAAGTAAAAAAAGCTATGAAATTAGATTATTTTGAGTAAAAATAGAAAAGGAGATCTCATGTTTACAGATTATACAAAAATTATTATAAAATCAGGAGATGGAGGAAATGGAGCAGTTGCCTTCAGACGTGAAAAATATGTAGCTTCAGGGGGACCTGATGGTGGAGATGGCGGAAAAGGTGGAGATATATATTTTCAAGTAGATAAAGATAAAAATACTTTAATTGATTTTAGATATAATAGAAAATTTAAAGCAGGAAATGGCGAAAATGGAAGTGGAAGTCATTGTAATGGAAAATATGGAAAAGATTTATATATAAAAGTACCAATAGGTACAGTAGTAAAAGATGCGGAAACAGGAAGAGTTGTTGCTGATTTATCTAATCCAAACCAAACAGAACTAATATTAAAAGGTGGACGAGGAGGAAGAGGAAATTCACATTTTGCTACATCAACAAGACAAGCACCTAGATTTTCAGAAGATGGAGATAAAGGTGAAGAAAAAGAAGTTATATTAGAACTTAAATTACTTGCAGATGTAGGTTTGTTAGGATTTCCAAATGTAGGAAAATCAACATTTTTATCAGTTGTTACAGATGCAAGACCTAAAATAGCAAATTATCATTTTACTACATTACAACCTAATTTGGGAGTTGTAAAAACCAAAAATGGTGATGGATTTGTTATAGCAGATATACCAGGAATAATAGAAGGAGCCAGCGAAGGTATTGGTTTAGGAATTCAATTTTTGCGTCATGTTGAAAGAACAAGATTATTATTACATTTCTTAGATGTATCAGGACAAGAAGGAAGAAATCCTGTTGAAGATTTTTATGCAATCAATAAAGAATTAAAAACATATAGTGAAAAACTAAGTACTAGAAAACAAATTATTGTAGCTAATAAAATAGATGTAGAAAATGATGAATTATTAAAAGATATAGAAAAATTAGCTAAAAAAGAAAATTTGGAATTATATAAAATATCAGCTGCTACAAAACAAGGTGTAGAAGAATTAATAGATCATGTAACAGAAGTTTTAAAAACATTACCAAAAGAAGAGTTAATAGAAATAGAAGATAGAAAAGTATACACATTAGAAGAAAAAGAGGACGCTTGGAGTATAAAAGTGGAAGATGGTGTATTTATAGTTTCAGGAAGAGCTGTTCAAAGATTAATGGGAAGAGTTAATATTGAAGATAATGAATCATTATACTATCTACAAAAATGCCTAAAAAATATGGGAATAGATGACAAACTAAAAGAGTTAGGTGTTTGTGAAGGAGATACTGTAATTTTAGATGACTGGGAATTAGAATGGTATGAATAAAAAATTGAAATAAATGGTTGACTAATTAAAGAAAAAATGATATAAATAATAAGTATTATGGCCCCTTGGTCAAGCGGTTAAGACGCCACCCTCTCAAGGTGGAATCATGGGTTCGATTCCCGTAGGGGTCACCAAGTACTTATATTTATATTAAAAGGGAGTAGCTATTAATTACTAATCAACAGTCGCGATAGAGTATATCTGGTTAGTAAGCTTTTAAATAAAAAAGTAAGCGAGACTTTTAAAAGGATTTTTGCCTTTTGATAGTCTTGCTTTTTTCATACTAATTGTACGGTAATCTTGAACTTTAATGTTTTATAGTTTGAAATACTGCGTAAGCGATCAAACGAGCAAATGCGAGTGCGACACACAAAGTATGAAAATTATAAAATATTAAAGTTTGAGATTAATAAATCTACAATAAATAATAATAGTTGCAGAAATTTTAAGCAAATATTGATATATTTTGTTTACTTGGATAAAATATATAAAAAAGGAGGAAAAAAATTGGAAAATATTAAATGGTTTAACAAAGAAATAAAGGATGTCGAAAATGAATTAAAAACAGATAAAGAAAAAGGACTAGAAAAAGAAGAAGTAGAAAAAAGAAGAGAAAAATATGGTTTAAATCAATTAAAAGCTAAAAAGAAAAAAACTTTAATTCAGAGATTTATAGACCAATTCAAAGATTTTTCAATTATAATACTAATCATTGCAGCTATTGTATCTGGAGTAGTTGGAATGGCACAGGGAGAAGGAATAACAGACACAATTGTTATTTTAATAGTTGTAATTGTTAATGCAATAATAGGAGTATCACAAGAAACAAAAGCAGAAAAATCATTAGAAGCTTTACAAAAATTAACAGACCATGCATCAAAAGTTATAAGAAATGGAGAAGTAACAGTTATTCCAGCAAAAGAATTAGTGCCAGGAGATATAGTGGTGTTAGATACAGGAGATTATGTTCCAGCAGATTTAAGAATTATAGAAGCTGCAAATTTAAAAGTTCAAGAAGCATCATTAACAGGAGAATCTGTTCCAGTAGAAAAGAAAATAGAAAAAATAGAAGATGCGGAAATAGGAATTGGAGATAGAACTAATATGCTATTTTCATCAAGTTTAATAACATATGGACGAGGAAAAGGAATAGTTGTAGAAACTGGAATGACAACAGAAGTTGGAAAAATTGCAGAAATGATAAATCAAACTGAAGAGCAAACAACACCATTGCAAGATAAGTTAAATTCATTAGGAAAAACTTTGGGAATTGTAGCATTAGTAATATGTGTGATAATTTTTGGAATAGGTTTATTACAAAAAAAAGAACCAATAGACATGTTTATGACTGCTGTATCATTAGCAGTAGCAGCTATACCAGAAGGGCTAGCAGCTGTATCAACAATAGTTCTTGCAATTGGAGTTCAAAAAATGGTAAAGAAAAATGCTATTGTTAAAAGATTACCAGCAGTTGAAACATTAGGAAGTAGCACTGTAATTTGTTCAGATAAGACAGGAACATTAACCCAAAATAAGATGACAGTAGAAAAGATATTTTTGAATGGAGAAATAAAAGAATTAGACAAAATTAGTTCAGATAGTATATCAGAAGATATGACAAAATTAATATATGCAAATATGTTGTGCAATGATACAAAAATTTCTAGTGATGGAAAATTAACGGGAGACCCAACAGAAACAGCATTAGTAGATATGGCTTTTAAATTAAATTTTGATCCAACAATTTATGATAGGATGACACGTATAGCAGAAGTACCATTTGATTCGGATAGAAAGTTAATGACGACTGTAAATAAAGTAAATGGAAAATATGTAGCATATACGAAAGGTGGAGTTGATGAATTATTACGAATTTGTAAAGGATACATTTCAAATGGAGAAATAAAACAAGATGTTGAAAAATACGCTGAAATAATACGTGAGAAAAATGCAGAAATGGCAAAAGAAGCTTTAAGAGTGTTGGCATGTGCATATAAAGAATTTGAGCATAAACCAACAGAAATGGAATTAGAAAATATAGAAAGTGATCTTATATTTTTAGGAATGGTTGGAATGATAGATCCACCAAGAGAAGAAGCAAAAAAAGCGGTAGAAAAATGTAAAACAGCAGGAATAAAAACAGTAATGATAACCGGCGATCACAAAATAACTGCAACTGCAATAGCAAAAAAATTAGGAATACTAGAGAATGATGATGAAGCAATAACAGGACTTGAACTAGAAAAAATGACAGATGAGGAATTACAAAAAAATGTTAGACATTATTCAGTGTATGCAAGAGTATCTCCAGAGCATAAAGTTAGAATTGTAAAAGCTTGGCAAAAAAATGGCGAAATAGTAGCTATGACAGGAGATGGAGTTAACGATAGCCCCGCATTAAAAAATGCAGACATAGGATGTGCAATGGGAATGGTAGGTACAGATGTAGCAAAAGAAGCTGCAGATGTAATATTAACAGATGATAATTTTGCAACAATTGTTTCTGCAGTAGAAGAAGGAAGAAGAATATATGATAATATAATAAAAGTTATTCAATTCTTATTATCAAGTAATATAGGAGAAATAGTAGTACTATTTTTTGCTACATTATTAACACCATTATTAGCAAAATGGTTTGGAATAACAGATATTTCACATTTAGAAATTTTATTACCAATTCATATATTATGGATAAATTTAGTAACAGATTCTTTACCAGCATTAGCATTAGCTTTTGACCCAGCAAATGACGATATAATGAATAGAAAACCTAAAAAACCAGAAAAAGGCGTATTTACTAAAGGAATGACATGGAGAATAGTATACCAAGGAATTATGATAGGTGGTTTAACTTTAGCAGCATATATAATAGGATTAGCAACAACACAACAACCAATAGATGGATTAAGTTTAGAACAATCTAAAATAGAAGTAGGACAAACTATGGCCTTTATAACATTAGCTCTTTCAGAATTAGTACATGTATTTAATGTAAGAGATAATAAAAAATCAATATTTAAAACAAATATATTTAGTAATATGAAATTAATATTAGCAGTTATAGCATCAGCAATGCTAGTAGTAGTCATACTTGCAATACCACAATTAAGAGCAATATTTAGTATACCAGTATTACCAGAACAAAACGTAATAGAATTAATTTGCTTGATTTTTGCACCAATAGTGATAGTAGAGATATTTAAATTATTAAAAATAAATACCAGCAAAGAAGAAGCTTAAAAAATGTATAAATAATTAATATAAAAAAAGGAATTTTAGAAAATCAAATCTGAAATTCCTTTTTGGTAAAAAATATAACAATAGCCAGTATAACAGGAGAGAATGGTATATTAAAACAGGTTCAAAATGCTAAAATAAAAACAAAAATTAGCTCAGTGGAAGAACAAATAAATTTAAGAAAAACAGCAAATAAAATTTCTGAAGAGGAATCAAAAAGTGACGATGAATTTATAGATGAACTAATTCAAAAAGGTTATGTAGATGAGAATGAAGTAGATAAGGAGTCAAAAACTATAACAATAGAAGATACGGTGATAAGTAATGTTACAAATATGTCAGATATGTTTTATAATTGTGGAAGTTTAACAAAATTCGATTGTTCAAAATGGAATGTAGATAAAGTAGAGAAACATAATGATTTTAATTATTATGCAAGTGGTGTTATTGCACCAAATTTTAAAAAATAAAAACATATAAAAATTCTTATGTGATAGTATTAATAATACAAAAGAAGTAGGTGTATTTCAAAACATATATTATTAAATAAAAAATGCTGTATTTAATAGCCTGTGAAATTGTAATACAATTTAAAGTTAATACAAATAAAATATAAAAAACTGTTGAAAAAAAATCTTTCTTAAGATATAATTTTAATAGATTAATAAGAAAGAGGGATCTATATGGAAAAAGAAGAAAATGTTAATAAAAAAGTAGAAGAAAAAAAAGAAGAACCAAAATTTAATAAAGTTTCAGAAAAAGAATTAAAAAAAGCAAAAGATATAAATATGGGAAAAAGCAAAAAAGATAAGAAAAATAAATCAGATAAAAAGAAAGAAAAGGGAAGTAAAGTAGGTGTTCTTACAGGAGGAATAATATTATTAGTACTTGTATTAATACTAGTAAGTGTATTAATATTGCTTCCAGATACTCCAGAAAAATCTGTAGAAGGTATGTTAAATAGCTTTAAAAATGGTGATTTTACAAGTGTTAATAAATATGTAAGTTATGATGATATTGCAAATGAATCAGAAATGTTAGATGAATTTAAAGATGATCAAGAATTAGAAAGTTTATTTTTCAATAAACTAAGTTGGAAAATTATGAAAATAGAAAAAGAATCAGATAAAGCAACAGTAGAAGTTGAAATTACAAATAAAGATTTTGCTAAAGTAATATCAAATTATACACAAGAGGCGATAAAAATAGCTTTTAGTGGACAAACATTTACAGAGGAAGAACAAGATAATAAATTAAAAGAACAATTAAAAAGTGATGATATAGGTACAAAAACAGTAACAACAAAAATTCAACTTAATAAACAAGATGGAAAATGGAAAATTCAAGCGAATGATGAATTAGTAAATGCTTTATTACCAGGATTACAAGAAGCAGTTGAATCATTAGATTCTATAATTAATGAAGAATAAAATTAAAAATATAATAAAAAAACTACGCCATATTAAAGAGGTGTAGTTTTTTTATTGCATTTGTAAATATCACAAATATCACAATTAAGACATATTGATATTCTGTTTTCAAAAATTAATTGTAATGTATTTATAAATTCATCTATTGAATTATCTATTAAATGAATATAAATTTTTTTGGGTAATAAGTTTAAAAGAGAATTTAAAGTGTAGTCATTTGAAGAAAATGTAATATCACTTAAATACTTTGCTTGTGAAATATCTTCTGAATTTAGAATAATATTTTTATTTTCATCTAATAATATAGATTCAGATGATTTATATATTAAATGCACAATGTTTGAGTTGTTTTTTTGTGAATTAATATATAATTTTAGTAAAGAAATAAATTCTAAATATTCCTTTTCAATAACATAATTATTAACACTTTCAGATACAATATCATCTAAAAATTCGTTGTACTTTTGTAATCTAAAATTTATAAAACCATCAATAACAAGATTTTTATTATTAGTTATAAAATTATATATACTGTTATAAATAAATTCAAATTTTTTATCAAATAATGAATGATAGTCATCTGCCAACAAAGTATAACAATTTTTTAAAATATTATCTTTTTCTAAAATATCAAAATAGAAATAATTTTTATTAATTGTTCGTTTTAATAAGATGTCTTCAAATTCATCGATAATAACAAATGTTAACAATGAACTTATTTTTGAAAAGAAATAGGGATAGTCTGCATCGGCTAGATAGTGAATAATAATATTTTTATAATTTTTAAATTTATTTTCGGAGAAACAAATATTTTTTATATCGGAATATTTTAATTCATTTAGTAGATAGTCTAGTAATTTAGAATTATTTGTTTTAATACATAAAGATTTCATATATAAAAATACCCCTTTCTAATAAAACTAGTATCTACAAAATTGAAAGAACTTATACATTATTATATGATAATAAAAAAATAATGAAACAACTTAGACAAACTAAATTGTTTCATTTTCTATTAATAATAAAGCATATAGTCTATATCAGGAAATACACAGTCTTTTTTAGATATATCTTTTAAGAAATCTTCATCTATATTATCATCTTTTATTTGATAATATAGTTTAGTGAATCTTCCAATATGATCTTTTATTCTTTTTTTAGCATAATCAACCATAGTTCCATTTGTTATAATAAACAACCAATCACTACTTTGGGCTAGTAATAATTCTCTAGCACATTGATTTAATGCTTTTTTTCGTAATCCTTTACTATTAGGATACAATCTTGCTAATTCACACATTCTATCTCCAGCAACATGTAAATGTCTATGAGCATAATCATTTGTTGGATTTAACCATACTTCACTATATCCATTAGCACCCCAACTTGATCTACAAGGTGATGCAACTTGCATATTAGGATATTTATCAATATATTCAGATGGAGTTATAAGTTCAAAATTACAATCATCATAATATATTTTTTTAAATAATATATATAACCAATAAGGACCTTCATACCACCAATGACCATATAATTCTGCATCATAAGGACATAATATAATAGGTGGGTTTTCTGTATATTCTGCTAAATTAGCAATTTGAGCATTTCTAGAGTCTAAAAAGTGACCAGCTTGTTTTTCAGCAGAATCTTTAGCCCATTGAACGTTATAATAATCTTTAAATTCTGTTTTACCAGTTATTCTATAGTACTTAATTCCTGTATGTACTCTAACACCGTTATGTGCAATATATGGTTTTATATAATCATAATCAGTCTCATAACCAATATCACGATAAAATTCTCTATAATTAAAATCTCCAGGATAACCATTAATAGAACTCCAAACTTGTCTTGATGATTCAATATCTCTACCGAAAGCAATTATACCTTCTGGAGAAACTATTGGAGCAAAAGTACCATATAATGGTGTTGGATCTGCATATAAAATTCCATGTGATTCTGTTATTATATAATCAATACCAAATTCTTTTAAATATTTATCAGCCTCTGGAACATATCCACATTCAGGAAGCCAAATTCCACGAGGTTTTCTGCCAAAGTAGTGTTCGTAAGTTTGAACGCCAACTGCTATTTGAGCTTTTACAGTTTTTTCATTTACATATAAAATAGGGAAGTATCCATGTGTAGCACCACAAGTTATAATTTCTAAAACTCCAATATCTTGAAAATGTTTAAAAGCTTCAATAAGGTTACAATTATAAACATCTTTAAAAAGATGCAAATCGTTAGAATATCTATCTAAGTAGTAATGAGATAATTTATTTAATCTTTCATCACCAGCAGTTCTAACGACTTCTTTTTCTGATAATTCTATTAATTTTTTCAAATATTTGATATATTTTTTTTGTAATAATTTATTGTCTAGCATTGATAGTAGAGGAGGGGTCATAGACATTGTGATTCTAAAATTAACACCTTCATCTACAAGTTTTTTAAAATTTGTTAATAATGGTATATATGTTTCTGATATTGCTTCATATAGCCAAGATTCTTCTAAATAGTCATCACTTTCTGGATGATGTATAAATGGAAGATGAGCATGAAGTACAAAACTAACATATCCTTTTTTCTCTTGCATTTAAATTCTCCTTTTTTGTTGATAATATTTTTTATTTAAATTTTGAAGAAAAGCTTTCAGATGAAGGATTCCCGGAAGATGGGTTGGATAAATTGTAAATTTCTTCAACATTTTCGTTTTTGTAAATAGCTTTATAAATATCATATATGTTATAAATTTTACCCATATTACGTATAAATGAAATATTAGCAGAAAATGGTTTTTCAGTTTGAGTACCAGTTTTTACATTTCTAAAATAAACCATTTTTTGTTCTTTATTAAATAATATATGGTCATTTGGAGATTCAATTTCATTTGAAGTAGTAATATATATATAATCTTTATTGATTTCAGGTGTTTTTACAATAGGACGTCTACCTAATTCGATTTGATAATCACATTTAGCATCATTAACATGTAAATACCAGCTATTTGCAAAATCATTTATATCAACTTCAAAACTGTAATTCATTGTTATATTATGAACTATTAAAACAGGTTTTGTTGTTTCAAAAAAGTTTTCACCATAATCTTTTTTATAGTTTTCTCTATCTTTGTCAGAAATATCCCAATAAATAAACAAATTTGTAGGAGTTTGAGCCAATACTTTTACAACTGTTTGATTATACCTGTAAGGTAAATCATAATATTCAACAATATCTACTTTAATTTTTTTAGTCGGAGTCTTTTTTAAAGTTGCTTTCTTAGTGGTAGTTCTTTTTGCTGTTGAACTTGATTTTTTAGAAACTACCTTTTTGGTTGCAGTTTTAGTTTTAGCTTTTTTTGATGTTTTTTTAGAAGTGGTAGTTTTATTGGCTGCTTTTTTACGAGGTGTAGTATTAGAAGTAGTTTTTTTGCTTTTTGTTGTAACTACTTTTTTTGGTTCATTATCTTCATTTTGTTTTTTTGATTTTGTTATTTCTTTTGTTTTTCTTGGCATTATAAATCCTCCTATGTAATCTCTTTTTTCTCCTTAATATATTATACTAAATAAAAAATAAATTCAAGAGTATTATGCGATTTTTTGTATTTAATCTTTTCAGTATTAAAAATTCAAACACTAACATATAAAAGAAATTCAATATATATTATTTTTGAAATACCGCGTAAGCGACCAAACGAACGGTAGTGAGTGCGATTGGAGCAATCTTCTATTAATTTTTTAATTAATAGATTGCGACACATAAGGTATTACAAAAATAATATATATTGAATTTCTTAGTTATTATAATTAATTATTTAAATCTTTTTTCATTAGTATAGCATTATATTTATTATCATAATATTTTTTACGTTTACCGCATTCATAAAATCCATGCTTTTTATATAAATTGATAGCAGGAAAGTTGTTTTCATTTACTTCTAAATTAATTGTTTTTATATTATTTGAAATACAGAAATTATTAATAATATTATTTAAAAGTAAAGTTCCAATGCCTTGATTTCTATAGCTTTCTTTTACAGCAATATTCATAATATCGGTTTCATCTATAATAGTTTTTATGCCAATAAAACCAATTATTGTAGCTTGTAGTTTGGCACAGATAAAGTGCGACGAATCACTAGATAATTCATCTTTTAAAATATTAATGTTCCAAAATTTATCAAATTCATCAATATTAAAATTTTTTAAATCATCAATTGTCATATCTAATATTTTAATATTTTTTTCCTCTAATTGTTTTTGAGCTTGAGGCTTTTTTAAGTAAAGAGGGAGTAAATCATTATCTTTGCCAAAGTTTTTATAGTGAAAATATCCAGTTAGACCTAAATTATATACATCAATATTATTTAAAGTGGTATTTGCTATTTGAAATTTATTAGATAAATTTTGTATTTCCTCTTGATATATATTAGCTGCATCTCCAACAAAGGTGACAGTATTTTCTTTGTATTTATAATTTATAAAGTCTAAACAATTTTTCACACTATTAGTTTGAGGAGGTATAAGTTCTATATAATTATTATTTTCAAATTTAAATAAAGAAAAATAACAATTATTTTTTTTGCAGTCTATAATGCTACAAATTATACCTTCATTTTTTATATTATAAGCTAAAGCTTCTAAAGAACTAATACCAACAAAAGGAATGTTTAGGCTATCTGAAAAAGCTTTTATAGTTGCAATTCCAATACGAATACCAGTAAAAGAACCAGGTCCAATATCACAAACTAATAAATCTATATTAGATAAATTTAAAGTTGTTTCTTCAAATATTTGACTAATAATTGGCATTAAGGTTTCAGAATGAGTTAAACCATTATTTAATTCTATTTTTTTTAATAAATTAGTATTTTCTAATATTGCTACACTGCAAATAGATGCAGAAGTTTCTATACTTAATATTTTCAATTTAAATCCTCCAGTATAATATTCAATAAATTATCATATTTGGTGCCATGTGATGTAATATTTAATATACGTATGTTTTCGTTTGAATCATTTTTTTCAAAAACAATATGGATATAATCACTAGGTAGGGCATCTTCTATTAATTCACCCCATTCGATAATACAGATTCCATTTTCAAAATATTCTTCTCCACCAATAGCATAAAATTCTGAAGAGTCAGATAATCTATAAACATCAAAATGATAAATATTTATATTTTCTTTTTTGTATTCATTAACAATTGTGAATGTTGGGCTAGATATTTCATTTTCTAGTCCAAAGAAACTTAATATACCTTCTGTTAATTTTGTTTTACCAGAGCCTAAGTCACCAGTCAAAATGATTGTATCACCACGTTTTAATAAAGAAGCTAATTTTTTTCCAAATTTTAAAGTTTCTGCTTCATTTTTTGTTTCAATCTTTATATGTTTCATAATATACCTCTAATTTTTAATTTACATGTTGTATTATACTATATTTTTAAACAAAATACAAACCATTAATAGTTACAATTCACAGTCTATAAAAAATATTTTAAATTTAATAATATATTGTTTTTTTCATACCTTGGTGTCGCAAACCACATATTAAAATTATTAGTATGTAGTTTATTCGCACTCACTAACGTTCGTTTGATCGCTTACGCGGTATTTCAAAACAATATATTATTAAATTTTATAAGTTAAATGTTTTAAGTTGTGAATTGTAACTATCAATATTACAATTTTGTAACATTTGCAAAAAAATGTTGAAATATGAGATTTATTTTATTATAATAAATTTGTATGATATTTAACAAAGGAGGAAGCATATGGATACATTTGCTAATTACATTTTAGACGAAAAAGATATAGCATCTAAAATGGAGATAACATATTACTTAGCAAAAAAGACAAGAATATTTTTTGATAAATCTGTAGTTTTTAAAGTGGAAATTGCAAGAATGTTTATAGATTATATGAAAATAGATGTTGACAAAAACTTGGTATTAACAGCATGTCTATTATGTAATTGTAAAAAAGTAGACAATGCACAAGATATACAAAAAGTTCACTTATATGCAAAAGAAGGAGCAGAATATTTAGAAACTCTTGGCTTTGATAAAAGATTTTGTAAAATATGTGAAGAAGTAAATAGATATAGTAATAGCAATCCTAGAGAAAAAGAAAGTGATGTATTAGAATTAGTAGATCAATTTGGAGGAATGTTATTAGATAGACCAGAAAGAATAGGTTTTAAGCCAGATGAAGCAATGGTTTTATTAGAACATAGAAATTTAAAAGATAAATATAATCGTTTTTTACATACATTTGGTGAGTTTGTACAAATGATGGAACAAATTAATTTAAATGATGCAACATCAATGAAATCATTACGAAGATTAGTAAAAATATATAATGAATCAGAAAGCTTGAAAAAATTTATAAAAGAGGTATGTTATAGTTATACTTCAAAAATAGATAAAGCTATGATAAAATATAGAGAAAATGTTGCAGAAGAAATGTTTAAAGACCAAGATGCTAATAGACCATTGTTTAGTGAGGAAACTACTAAGAAAATATTGGCACATATAGCAGAAGAAAATATGCAAAGTAAAAAAGAATTATAACTTTGACGAGCATAGCTCGTCATTTATTATTAAAAGGGAAAGTAGGGAATAAGAAATGTACGAAATATTTGCAGATTTACATGTACACATAGGAAGAAGTGAAAATGGTAAACCAATAAAAATAACAGCAGCAAGGTCGTTGAATTTTGCTAATATAGCAAGAGAATGTGCTGACAGAAAAGGAATAAATGTTGTTGGAATAATAGATTGTGCCTCACCATATGTAATAGAAGATATAGAAAATTTTTTAAAAACAGGAGATGCATACGAATTAAAAGATGGAGGAATAATATATAAAGACAAAGTTTGTATATTACTAGGAAGTGAAGTAGAAACATCAGAAAAAGGTAGAAATGGAAAGAAGGGAGCTGCACATAATGTTTGCTTTTTCCCACATTTGTCAGATATAAAAGGATTTTCAAATGAATTAAGTCATCATTTAAAAAATATAACATTAAGTACACAAAGAACAGATTTATCAGGATATGAATTAATAGATGTAGTAGAAAAATATAATGGTATTTTAATACCAGCACATATTTTTACACCACATAAAAGTTATTATGGAAATTGTACAGATAGATTAGAAAACATATTCAAAGAAAAATACAATAAAATTTTTGCAGTTGAATTAGGATTAAGTTCGGACACATATTTAGCAGATATGATTTCAGAGCTTGAAGATAGAACATTTGTAACAAATTCAGATGCACATTCATTACCTAAGATAGCAAGAGAATACAACAAAATACTAGTAGAAGACATTTCATTTAAAGAAATTGTAAAAGCTTTAAAAAATGAAGATGGAAGAAAAGTTATTGCAAATTATGGATTGGATCCAAAATTAGGAAAATATCATAGAACTTATTGTGATGACTGTGAAAAAGCTATTGAAACAAAAGAGCCAGTTGAAGTATGTCCTTATTGTGGAGGGAAAAATGTAACATTTGGAGTGTTTGACAGAATTGAATTAATTAGTGATAAAAAAGAATCAAAAAGTCCAGAAAATAGACCACCATATATATATCAAATTCCATTAGGTTTTATACCTGGGGTAGGAGCAAAAACTATAACTAAATTATTAGATAATTTTGAAACAGAAATGAATATTTTACATAAACTATCTAAAGATGACATAGAAGCTGTTGTGGGTGAAAAAATAGCAAATACAATAGAAAAAGCAAGAAATGGTGAATGTAAAGTTCAATCAGGAGGAGGAGGAAACTATGGTAAAGTAGTTTAAAATATCATTTTTATATACTAGGAAATGAGAAAATTCCTAGTATATAAAAAAAGAGTTCTATAAATCTTCTTATCGAATACACATTATGTATAAACGATAAGGAGATTTTTTATGAAAAAAAACAAAGAACTGAAAATATTAAAAATAATAAAGCAACATGTAATAAATAATAAAAAAGAATACTTTATTATTTCACTAATATTTATTGTGGGAGTATTTAGTGGAGTATTTTTTATAAATAATATGCAAGAACAACCTAAAATAGATGTTAGTAATTACTTAAACCAATTTATAAATAACTTTAAAGAAATAAAAAATAATCAAAATAATGTTAATACAGACTTACTAAAAAATTCTATTACACAAAATTTAATATTAGCGATATCTATATGGTTTTTTGGAACAACTGTAATACGGAATACCGATTGTTTTTGGAATTGTATTATATAGAGGATTTTGCTTGGGATATACTGTGTCATTATGTATTTCTGTTATGGGAATTGGTAAAGGATTATGTTTTGTATTTTCAATACTATTACTGCAAAACATAATATTCATTCCAGCATTGGTAGCATTAGCCGTTAGTGGATTTAAATTATATAAATCTATAGTGAAAGATAAAAGAAAGGAAAATGTAAAACTAGAAATATTAAGACATACAGTATTTTCAATACTTATGTTAATATTGTTATTAATTTCTTCATTAATAGAAATATTTGTATCAACAAATATATTAAAAATTGTAATTAAATATTTTTAAAAAAATATCGAAAAATGTATTTACTTTTTTAAAATAGTTTGATATAACATATATGGTTTATGTAAATAAACTCAAAAATATAGAGGTAGGGGAATAAAATGGAGAGACAATTAAAATACTTTTTTAACTTTTTAGAGAATGATAAAAAATTATCAGAAAATACATTACAATCATATAAAAGAGATTTAAAACAATTTAGAAGATATTTAGAAGATTATGGTATACACTATAATAGAGTAAAGGAAGAAGATATACAAAATTATATAAAAGAAATGCAAGAAAATGGAAAAAAAGCTTCAAGTATTTCTAGATGTATTGCATCAATAAGATCTTTCTATCAATTCATATTAAAAAATAGAAAAATTAAAGTAGATCCAACAGCTAATATACAATCACCAAAAATTGAAAAAAGAACACCAAATGTTTTAACATCTAAAGAAGTAGAATTATTGTTAAAACAACCTGATACTGTTGATTTAAAAGGTGTAAGAGATAAGGCAATGTTGGAATTTGCATATGCAACAGGAATGAGAGTTACAGAAATAATATCTTTAAATATTGATGATGTAAACTTAGAAGAGGCATATGTAATATGTAAAAATGGAAAAAAACAAAGAATAATACCATTAGGAACAATGTCATTGAAAGCTTTAAAAGAATACATAGATGAAGCAAGAGATATATTAATAAAAAATGAAAATGAAAAAGCTTTATTTGTAAACATTAATGGTGGTAGACTAACAAGACAAGGATTTTGGAAAATTATTAAATTTTATAAAGAACAAGCACATATTAGTAAAGATATAACACCACATGTTTTAAGACATTCTTTTGCAACACACTTATTGCAAAATGGTGCAGACTTAAAAGCAATTCAAACAATGCTTGGACATTCAGATATATCATCAACACAAGTATATATGCAATTCCAAGATGAAGGTTTGAAAGAAATATACAAAAAGGCTCACCCAAGAGCATAAAATATTAAATAAAAATTTAATATAATTCAATACATATTATTAAAAAATATCATGAAAATAGTCAAACGAACAATAGGGAGCTTGATTTATTAAGATATAAAATAGTATGTATTGATTTTTTTATATAAAAATAAGTACTTCCAATTTGAATTCAATATATATTATTTTTTTTTATACCTTGTGTGTCGCAATCTATTAATTAAAATTAATAGTAGATTGCTCCAATCGCACTCACTACCGTTCGTTTGGTCGCTTACGCGGTATTTTAAAAAATAATATATATTGAATTTAAATTATAACTACTTGTAAATATTTATTTAAATATGGTAAAATAATTTTTGTAATAGGAATAATATAAATAAGAAAAAGGATGAGATAGTAAATGTATAAAGAAAATATATCAAAAATAATAGTAGTACTTATGTTTTTATCAATAATTATATTGGCAATGACAACAACATATTTTTTAAATATGGATATAGAAAGTGAAGAACCTCAAAATATAGAAGAGGAATATGTTAAAGAAAAATATGAATTTATGGGAAGAAAAGTATTTACAATAAGAGATAAAAATACTGAAGAAAATACAAAATATATATTATATTTTCATGGTGGTTCATATGTAGCTGAGGCAACAAACAATCATTGGGAATTTTTAAAAAAGATTGCAAAAGATACTGGTTATACAATTATAATGCCAGATTATCCATTAACTCCAAAGTATAATTATAAAGAGGTGTATAATGTTGTGGAACCATTATATAATCAAATAATAGAAAAAGTTGGAAAAAGTAATCTTATATTAATGGGAGATTCAGCAGGTGGAGGATTAGCTTTAGGATTATATGAAAAGATTACACAAGATAATATAGAGACACCAGCAAAAACAATATTAATATCACCATGGTTAGATGTAAGATTGGAAAATGATAATATAAAAGATGTTGAGAAAAATGATACTATTTTAAATAAAGAAACTTTAAAATTAGCAGGAATAGCATATGCAGGAAATGATGGAATTAACAGTTATATGGTAAATCCAATAGATGGTGATTTATCTAAGATAGAAAATGTAGAAATATTTATTGGAACATATGATATATTAAATCCAGATTGTAAATTATTAAAAGAAAAAGCAAATGAAGTAGGAAAAGATATAGAAATAAAAGAATATGATCAAGCAAAACATATATGGTTAGTAGATAATAATTCAAGTGAAGAAATAACACAAAAAGCATATAATGATTTAATAAATAGTTTAAAATTTAATTAAAAATAATTCTGTTAATAATACAAGGAGTTTGAAAATGAAAAACAAACCAAAAAAGAAAGATATATATTGGAGAAGATTAGACAATTCAGCTAAAATTTTTCCAATTTCAGCTGGAAAAAAATATAGTACAGTATTTAGATTTTCAGTAATACTAAAAGAACAAATAAAACCAGAAATACTAAAACATGCAGTAAATAAAGCTTTATCCAAATATGAGTTTTTTAAAGTTAGATTAAAGGATGGTTTTTTTTGGAATTATCTAGAATATAATCCTAAAAAAATAATTATAGAAGAAGAAAAAGAATATCCATGTAAATATATTGAACCAAAGGAAAATAATGAGTATTTGTTTAAAGTTACATATTTTGATAAAAAAATAAATATAGATATATTTCACTCTTTAACAGACGGAAATGGTGGAAGTATGTTTTTTAGAGAAATTGTATATAATTACATAGAATTAGCACATAAAGATGAATTTGATGAGGAATTAAGAAAAAAGAGAAAAATAGAATTATCAATTGAAGATAGTTATATTAAAAATTATAATAAATTGGCTAAAGGAAATAGCTCATCAAAAAAAGCATATAAATTAGCAGGAAAAAAAATAAAGTTAGGTGCAATATCTGCAATACATGAAATTATAAATTTAGAAGAGTTAAAACAAGAAGCAAAAAAAAGTGGGGCAACAATAACTCAATATTTAACAGCGGTATTAATATATTCAATATATAAAGCAAATTATGTAAAAAATAAAGATGATAAACCAATAAAAGTTTGTATACCAGTTAATTTAAAAAAATATTTTCCATCAAATACAATCTCAAATTTCTTTTCATATATAACATTAGAAGCTAATATGAAAAAAATAAAAGGTGATAATTTTGATGAAATATTAGATTTTGTAAAAAAAGACTTTGCGAAAAAATTAGAACAAAAAGAAATTGAAAAAACAATGTCAGGCAATGTGAAAATTGGGACAAACCCATTTATACGAATTATTCCACTTGCATTAAAAAAGCCGCTAGTTAGATTAAGTTATATAGAAATAAGAAAATATACAACAACAACATTTTCAAATATAGGAAGAATAGGTATTATAGGAAAATATCAAAAATATATAGACAATTTTTGGATGTTAATTGCTCCAGAACCTATAGAAAAAATAAAGTGTTCAGCATGTTCATTTGATAATAATATAGTTTTCACATTTACATCTATATTGGATGATTGTAGTATTGAAAATGAGTTTTACGAATTTTTAAAACAAAAAAATATTAATGTAAAAATAGAAAGTAATGGTGTTTTAGATGTTATATCCACAAAAACTAAGTAGTAAAAAAAATAATTTAATTATAAATGTATTAGTTGGCATATCAGTATTTATAGGAATAATATTAATTATAATAAATAAGCTAACTACACCTCAAATACATTGGGCGGCACTTTGTAATGCTGGTATTGTATATGGCTGGTTAACTGTAATATATTCAATAAATAAAAGGACCAATATAGCTGGACATGTTATGATACAAACTATTGCGATTTCTATATTAACAACATATATTGATTATAGTTTGGGATTTAAAAAATGGTCTTTAGAAATTTCAATACCTATAATAATTACAATAGCAAATATAACTATGTTAATATTAACAATAGTTAGTCATAAAAAATATATGAAGTATGCAATATATCAATTAATTATATGTATATGTAGTTTGATACCAATATATTTTGTACAAGATAAAATAATACATAATGTTGTTTTAAGTTATATAGCAATAGGAATTTCTGCATTAAATTTTATTTTGACAATAGCACTTTCAGCAAAAGATGTGAAAGATGAGGTAATAAGAAAATTTCATATGTAATAAAAAGGGGGAAATAGTATGGCTTATATGGGAAGAGGAGGAGCTCCAAGTCCTAGAAGTAATAGTGATTCTAATGATAGAGATGATAACAAAGAAGATAAGGAATATTATAACTGGTTTTATCATTATTGGGTAACATATGTTCCATTAGATAACACATATGTTATAATGCAAATGATTGTTGTTTTTATTATATTAGTAGTAGCTTCAATTACTTTTATTACAACATACAAATCAACAATAGTAGATCCAGTTGGTGATATTAAAAAAATATTTATAAATACACACTTAATATTAATAGGAATTTTATTGTTAGTTACAATAGTAGTTAATAAATTTTCTAAAAAATCGATTGATTTGATGAGGAGATTAGGTTTAATTTTAGCAATTTCCATATTAATGTTATTAACATTTTTTAGTATAAGATTAAGCTTAGATGCAACATATAATAAAGATAAATTTGAACAAATATATGAAGAACAAAATATATCAGATGATAATAATAAAAAGTCAAAGATAGATATTGGCTTAACAGGAGTAAGTATAAAAAGCGAAAAAGAATATTATATAAATGAATGTGTAAAATTATATAGTATTTTTAAAACTAAAAGCTATGGAACACTAGGGATAAACTTTTTACTTTGTATATTATTGATTTATCAGATAGTGAAGAATCAGAAAATTCAGATAAAAAAAGAAAGATTAGGTAGAGATGAAGCAGTATTGTTTGATACAGAAGAAAATATTAAATTTTAAAAATTAAAAAAGGAGATGTGTTTATGGAAGAAAAAGAAAAGGAATTTTCAAAAAAAGTAAATATTGATAAAGCAATAAAGAAAAGTAATACAGCTATAGCGTTGATTACAATAAGTGTATTAACATATGTTGTACCATTAACAGAGGGGAATTTTGATTTTGGAATGATTTTTGAAGTTATATCATTGGTATTTACATTAATATCAAGATTATATATGTCAAAATATAATGCAATAAAATCAAGAACATTTAATATTTGTTCTATATTTTCAGTGGGATGGATTTTAATATATGATATTATGATTTTTTTATCTTCAACAGATAGTTTATTTTATATTGATTATTATGATTGGTTTGAAATATTTACAATAGGATATATGGTTATATTGTTTTTAATTAATAAAGATTTATCAAAGGCTGATAATCCAGAAAAATATAAAGAAAGCACAGATTGGTTTTATGAGAAATATGAAGATGAAAATAAAAAATAAAACAAAAAATATATAAACTTTTACAAGAGTTTATATATTTTTTTTGCTAATTCTAACACTAATATTGTTATTATTTAAAAATAAAGAAACAAATAGATTTATAAAACACTCAAAAAAGTGATATAGTTTACTATGGGATAGGAAAGGAGGTTATATGTGGATATTAGATAAATTTAAAGTAATAAATAAAACTATTTGTTTCGAAGAACTTTCGACAGAATGGCTAGAGGTAAAAAAGCATACAATTAAACAATCTACATATTATAAGTATGCATATTGCATTGATAAATATTTAAAAAAAGAATTTGCAAATTTTAAAAAAAAAGATTTAGAAAGATATGATTATATTAATATTACAAATAAATTAACAAAAGAATTATCCCCAAAATCAGTAAAAGAAATATTAAATATTTTAAAATCAATATTAAAATATTCTAATCAAAAATATGATACAAATATAAAAGTTGATTTAATTATTTCACCAAAAGTTCATGTTAAAGAAATAAGTGTTTTTACAAACAAGGAAGTTAATAGAATTGAAAAATATTGCTTAAAGGAAAATTCATTGCGAAGTTTAGGAATTTTAATATGTCTTAATACAGGACTAAGAATAGGAGAGATTTGTGCTTTGAAATGGAAAAATATCGATTTGGAGAGAAGGGTTATTCATATAAAAAAAACATTACAAAGAGTATATACTCTAGAAAAGAAAACAGAAGTAATAATAGATAGAAGTAAAACAGAGTCTTCAATTAGAGATATACCAATGTCTGACAAAATATATAACATATTAAAAAAAGAGTATAATAAACAAAATCCAGAAAACTTCTTTTTGACGGGAAAAGACAAAAAGTATATAGAGCCAAGAAATTATCAAAATATTTTTAAACAAATATTACGTGACAGCAAAGTAAAAGAATATAATTTTCATGTTCTAAGACATACATTTGCTACTAATTGTATAAAAGTTGGAATGGATATAAAATCTCTTAGTGAAATTTTAGGGCATTCTAGTGTAGATGTTACATTAAATCGTTATGTTCATTCTTCTTATGAAATGAAAAAGAAATATTTACAAAAACTATAAAAAATATATACAAAAAAATATTAATATGATAAAATCTAAATTGAAAAATAAAAAAGGAAAGAGGTAGTTTTATGAAAAAGAAATCAATAGGACTTGTAATTATAATTTTAATAATATTAATTATTTTAGTAGGATGTTTCACATATGCATACGCTTTTACAGATGCATTTAAATCAAATAAACAATTATTTTTCAAATATCTAGGACAAACTTTAGATGAAGAAAATGGTTTATTTAATAGTAAAATAGAAAATTATTTGGACAAAAAAAGTAATGGAAAATATGAAAATGAAGGAGAAATTAAAGTTAATGTATCAGACCTTGAAGGTGTAGAACAATCAGTAATGGATAATGTTAACAATATGAATATAAAATATTCTGGAAAAAAAGACAATACTAATCAAAACATCGAAGGAAATATAACAGTAAATTATAATGATGATGTTAATTTTCCAGTAAGTTATAAATATGTAAATGACACATTAGGAATTCAAACAGATTATATATCAAAAAAATATATAGGAATTGAAAATAAAAATTTAAAAGAATTTGCTGAAAAATTTGGGATTACAGATGTTGAAAATGTACCAGATAAAATTGAATTAGATAAAAGTACAACAGATAAACTTACTGCAGATGAGAAAAAACAACTTAATGATAAATATGTAGAGATAGTTAAAGAAATAGCTGATAAAAAAGAATTTTCAAAAACACAAGAAAATGGAATGGATAAATTATCAGTTAATATAACAAATCAAGAAATAAAAGATTTAATGATAAAATTATTGGAAACATTAAAAGATGATAAAGATGTTATGTCTAAATTGGATAGTATATATAACGAATATGGTGGAGTATTAAAGAAAGCAGAAAACTTAGCACAAGATAGTGTTGGAAGTGAAGAAAGTACAAGTAGTACAAAAGATAATTCTTTAGAAACAGATATACAAAGCTTAATAGATGAGTTAAATAAAGCAGAAATACAAGATGGAACTTCTGAAATAGCAGTATATAAAATTGGAAAAGTATTTTCAGGTTTATCATTAAAAATGGATAATGATGAAGTTAAATTATTAAAAGAAAATACACAAGATAGTATAAAATATACTTTAAATATAGTTTCAGATGATTCAGTAGAAGGTTTGTCAATAGAAAAAGGTGAAATGAATTTAGTAGTTAATTACAAGAATATACAACAATCAACAGTTAATGAAGAGGTTACAGCAGATGTAATAGACAAAAGTGATGATAAAGAACAAAAAATTTCATATTCATTAAATACAACAAATAAATTTAGTGATGATATTAGTATAGATGATTTTAAGGATGATGAAATACAAAAATTAAATGAACAAGATGGTTCATATATTGCTAATTTATTGATAAAAGTTATTCAAAGAATACAAGATGTTAATACAGAACAAATGGATAAAATAGGATTTAAAGGAACAACAAATCCATTATTATATACAAATCCAATTACTTTAAATATAATTGATAATGGATTAATAACAACAAACGATGATGAATCAGAAAGTGATACAGAAACAGTTGGAACAGGAATATCAGAAGATAAAGAAGCAGCTATAACAGATATTGGTGAAGCATATACAGCATATATGGAGAATAAATATTCATCTTCGGATTCATCAACAGATGTAGGAAGTTTCAATGATTGGATGAAAGAAAATGGGGAAGAATATATGAATGATTCAGCACATTATACATATTCAATGGAAGATGGAACAGTTGAAACAAAAAATACAAATAAAAATGGAAAAACTGAAATAGCGGAAATAAACACAACTGGTGGATTAGGTAGTTGGACAGAATCTGAATAGAAATATATAATAAAAAATACACTATGCTTTATAGTGTATTTTTTATATACTAGGAAATTTCTCATTTCCTAGTATATAAAAATGCTATAATCGCTATTGCCTTTGAGATTTTCTCCTTTCAGTCGAAAACTCAAATCGGCGAGAACAAAGGGCGACCTAAAGTCGCTTTGTTCTTGTATTATGTATTAATTGTTTGTATGTTGAATTTAGATGAAATTAATTTTACGATTAAATCTGAAGTTTCCTCAACTCCTAATTTATCACTATTAATACAAATATCATAATTCCCAAAATCTTTCCAATTCTTTCCTGTGTAATATTTATAATGATTTGCACGTAGTTTATCAATTCTAGTTATTTCTTTTTCAGCTTTTTTAGAATCAATTCCATAATATTCAACAGCTCTATTTATTTTACTTTGTTTATCACTATAAACAAAGATTTTGAAAATATTTTCTTTGTCTTTTAAAATATCATCAGCACATCTACCAACAATAACGCAAGATTCTTTATTTGCAACTTCTTTTATTAATTCAGATTCTCTAATAAATAATTCATTTTCATTATTGAATTCAGAATAATAACCATTGTTGAAAACAGCTGATAAATCTCTTTTTTGTTCATTTTCTTCAATATATTTTTCTGAATAACCAGTTTCTTCTGCTATTTTCATAATAAATTCATTATCATATAAATGAATTCCTAATTTTTGTGATACTAACTCACCGATATATCTTCCACCAGAACCATATTCTCTTGAAATTGTAATAGTAATATGTTCATTATTTGGTAATGTATAAGTTGTTGTATTAGTATGAGCAGTATGAGGTTTATTTTCAATAGATTTTGCATCTAATTTTCTAACTTGTAAAATTAATAATGTTGATGCAACGACAAATGCTGCACCATCTGCAACTGGACCAGCATGTAAAAATCCATTAAGTCCACCAATATTACCTAAAATTATCATTGATGGAATTAAAAAAATAATTTGTCTTGATAATGAAATAATTGCACTTTTTGCACCTTTTCCAATTGCTTGAAAAAATATTCCAGCAGGTATTTGAATACCATTACAAATACATAACATTAAATATGTTCTAAAGGCAGTACATGCAAATTCCATATATAGTTCATTTCCACTACCAAACATTGAAATTAGTTTGTCAGGGATTAATTGGAATAATGCAAATGCTATAGTACTTACAACTATACCTGTAGATAATACAATTTTTAAAGTTTTCTTTACTCTATCATATTTTTGTGCCCCATAATTATAACCCCAAATTGGTTGAGCTCCAGCAGCAATACCAATTATAATGCTGTTTAGAATTTGACTAATTTTCATAACAATACCTAAAACGGTAATTGGAATTTCAGCACCAAATTTTGTTTCTGCTCCTAATTTACCAAGTAAATTATTTTCAAAAGCCATAACTACAACAATACTCATTTGTGTTATAAAACTACTAATACCAAGCACAGAAACTTTAGCTGAAATAGAAGGTTTTAATTTTATATCAGATTTTTCAATTTTAATACTTTTTAGTCTTTTTAAGTACCATACGTTTATAATAAAGTTTACAATTTGACTAATTACAGTAGATATAGCAGCACCTTCAACTCCCATTTTTAAAACAAATATGAATACAGGATCTAACACTGTATTTAGTAAAGCACCTGTAAGCATAGAAATCATAGAATATTTTGGACTTCCATCAGCTCTAATAATTGAATTTAAAGTTGTTCCAACCATCATAAAAGGTAACCCTATAGCTGTAACAAAACCATATTTTAAAGCATAATCTCTTAAAGCATCAGTACAACCAAAAATATTTAGAATTTGTGGTAAAAATGTTAAAATTATTATACATAAAAGTATAGCAACTATAACAGAAGTTAAAATTCCATTAATAACACCTCTACTAGCTTCTTTTTTGTCTTTCTCTCCAAGTTTAAGACTTAAATATGCTGAGCTCCCATCACCAAACATTAATGCAAATGCTAAGCAAAGCATTGTAAGTGGAAACACAACATTTGTAGCACCATTTCCTATATAGCCAACTCCCCAGCCAATAAAGATTTGATCAACAATATTATATAAGGAGTTAACAACTAAGGAAATTATGCATGGAATAGAAAATTTTCTAATTAATTTTCCGATTTTTTCGTAACCTAGAATGTTTTCTTTTTCTTCCATTTTTTCCTCCTTCTTATTTTATGAGCATAAAAAGACAACACTTTTAATTATCAGTGTTGAATATACCCACTATTATTGTTGGACGAAATATATAAGAATATTTATCCATAGTAGCTATTATATAATAAATATAGCTAAAAAGTCAAGAAAAAAATAAATGAAAAATAAAAGTTAGCCTTGACAAACAAATGGATACATGGTAACATGTTAGCGTCAACTAACAACAAAGAAAAAATGGAATAAATGCATATAAAAATACACAATATAAAGAAAAGTAATAAAAATGATATTTATGCAAGAAAGGGAGATAGGAATGAAAGAAGAATTATTAAATATAAAAGATTTATATGTAAATGCAGGAGAAAAAGAAATATTAAAAGGACTTAATTTAAAAATAAATAAAGGTGAGGTACATGTAATTATGGGACCAAATGGTGCAGGAAAATCAACATTAGCAAATGTTATATTAAATAATCCTGTATATACTAAAATAAGTGGGGAAGTTGATTTAGAGGGAGAAAACATAAATGACTTATCTACAGATAAAATAGCTAATAAAGGTGTGTTTATGTCATTCCAAACACCAGAAGAAATTCCAGGAATTACTGTAACAAACTTTTTAAAATATACAAAAGGAAAAAAAGAAAACAAACCAATAAAAATATTTCAATTTAAAGATGAAGTAAAAAAATATATGGAAGAATTAAATATGAATTCTAAATTAATGGAAAGAGATTTTAATGTAGGATTTTCAGGAGGAGAAAAAAAGAAAAATGAAATTTTACAAATGTTAGTTTTAAATCCTAAACTTGCAATTTTAGATGAAACAGATTCAGGACTAGATGTAGATGCAATAAGAACTGTTTCAAAAGGTATAGAAATGTTTAAAAATGAGAACAATGGAGTTTTAATAATTACTCATGGTACAAAGATATTAAGTCAATTAAAAGTAGACTATGTTCATATTTTAATAGATGGAAAAATTGTAAAAACAAGTACAGGAGATTTAGCAAAAGAAATAGAAGAAAATGGATATGCACAATACAGAAAATAAATAATTATAAATCAAGGAAGGAATAAAAAAATGTCAAAAACACATATAGAAGATATAAATACAAATGTTTATGATATAAAAAATAAAGATAATTATGATTTTAAAATGCAAAAAGGATTAACAAAAGAGATAGTTGAAGAAATATCAAAACAAAAAAACGATCCAGAATGGATGAAAGAAATAAGATTAAAATCATTAGAAACATATAACAAATTAGAATTACCAACATGGGGACCAGATTTATCAGAATTAAAAATGGATGAAATATCAACATATGTAAAACCCAAAACAGAAATGAAAGAAAGCTGGGAAGATGTACCAGAAGATATTAGAAATACATTTGATAAATTAGGAATTCCAGAAGCAGAAAAGAAGTCACTAGCTGGAGTTGGGGCTCAATATGATTCGGAAATTGTATATCATAGTATGAAAGAAGAATTAATAAAACAAGGTGTTATCTATACAGATATGGATACAGCTGTAAAAAAATATCCAGAGATTGTAAAAAAATATTTTTTAAAATGTGTACCAATGAATGACCACAAATTTGTTGCTTTACATGGAGCTGTTTGGTCAGGAGGCTCATTTGTGTATGTACCAGAAGGTGTAAAAGTAGATATTCCATTACAATCATATTTTAGATTAAATTCACCAGAATCAGGTCAATTTGAACATACATTAATTATTGTAGAAAAAAATGCAAGTTTACATTTTATTGAAGGATGTTCAGCACCAAAATATAATAAAGTAAATTTACATGCAGGATGTGTTGAATTATATGTAAAAGAAAATGCATATTTAAGATATTCTACAATTGAAAATTGGTCTAAAAATATGATGAATTTAAATACTAAAAAAGCAATAGTAGAAAAAAATGGACAAATTGATTGGGTTACAGGTTCATTTGGCTCAAAAATATCAATGTTATATCCAATGAGTATATTAAATGGAGAAAGTGCAAAAACAGAATACACAGGAATTTCATTTGCGGGAGCTGGACAAAATTTAGATACAGGATTTAAAGTAGTTCACAATGCAAAAAATACATCAAGTGTAGTAAATTCAAAATCAATATCTAAAAATGGTGGAAAATGTACCTATAGAAGCTTAGTAAGAGTTAATGAAAGTGCTCAAGGTTCAAAATCATCAGTATCATGTGAATCACTTATGTTAGATGATATATCAATATCTGACACAATACCTGTAAATGATATAAAGACAGATGATGTTGAATTTTCACATGAAGCTAAAATTGGAAAAATTAGTGATAAAACAATATTTTATTTAATGAGTAGAGGTCTATCAGAAGAAGACGCAAAATCAATGATTGTCAGAGGATTTGCATCACCTATTGCAAAAGAATTGCCATTAGAATATGCTGTAGAAATGAATAATCTAATTAATTTAGAATTAGAAGGAGCAATAGGATAGTAAAAATAGAAATTTTAGAAAGGGTATAAAAATGGAGAAATTATTATTAAATGAAACACCAATAAGAACATCAAGAAACTTTAATGCAAATAATATAAAATTAGAAAATATAGATATACCAGTAGATATTAAACCATTTTCAAATATAAAAATTATGGGTGAATCATCAAAAATAAAAATAGAAAATACTCCAAGCAGTAATAAATTAACATATGGATTAGGAGAAATTTTAGAAAAACAAATAGATGAAAGAGCTAATCAAAAATACAAATTAACAATAGATAGTAAAACAAATAAAGAAATAATATTAGATTTTGATTTTAATAAAACAAATACACAATTAATTAGTGATATACAAATAATCGCAAGTGAGAATACTAAATCAACAGTAATATTAGAATATAAATGTGACGATGAAGAAATAGAATTTTTTAATAACAATAAAATTACATTATTAGCAAAAGAAAATTCAAATATAGATATAATAATAGTAAATTTATTAAATATAAAATCAAATAATTTTTTAAGTATAGAAAATCGATTAGAAAAAGGTGCAAAAGCAAAATATACAATAGTAGATTTAGGTGGAAAAAATAGCCTAACAAATTATTATTCAAATTTATTAGGAGAAAAATCAGACAATAGACTAGATGTAATATATTTGGGAAAAGAAAGACAAACTTTTGATTTAAATTATATAGGAGAATTAAGAGGAGAAAAAACAAATATAGATATAGAAGTACAAGGAGCATTAAAAGATTATGCTAAAAAACATTTTAAAGGTACAATAGATTTTAAAAAAGGTTCAAAAAAAGCTACAGGAAATGAAAATGAAACTTGTATATTGTTATCAAAAACAGCAAAATCATTAGCTTTACCAATGCTTTTATGTTCAGAAGAGGATGTAGAAGGAAACCATAGTAGTTCAGCTGGAAAAATAGGAGAAAAAGAATTATTCTATATAATGAGTAGAGGGTTTAATGAAAAAGAAGCAATGAAAATAATGATAAGAGCAAAATTTAATAAAATATTAAAAAATATAAAAAATGAAGAATTAAAAGAAAATATTTTAAAAGAAATAGATAAAAAATTAAGTTAATATGTACTTAAAGAAAGAGGAAGAGTATGAGTATAAAAGAAGATTTTCCAATATTAAATGAAAAAAATATAACATATTTAGATAGTGGGGCTACAACACAAAAACCTCAACAAGTAATAAAAGAAGTAGAAAATTTTTATGAAAAATATAATGCCAATCCACATAGAGGAGCATATGGGTTAAGTGTACAAGCAACAGAAATATATGAAAATACAAGAACTAAAATTGCAGAGTTTATAAATGCTAAACATAGAGAAGAAATTATATTTTCAAAAAATGCAACAGAAAGTCTAAATCTAATTGCTTATTCATATGGAATGGACAATCTAAAAAAAGATGATGAAATTGTTATATCAATAATGGAACATCATTCTAATTTGGTTCCTTGGCAAAAAGTAGCACAAAAAACAGAAAGCAAATTAAAATACATGTATATAAATGAAAAATTTGAAATATCAGATGAAGAAATAGAAAGCAAAATAACAGATAAAACAAAAGTAGTAGGAATAACACATGTTTCAAATGTTTTAGGAACTATAAATAATATTGAAAAAATTATAAATTATGCACATAAAAAAGGTGCGATAGTAGTTGTAGATGCATCTCAAAGTATACCTCATATGGAAATTGATGTCCAAAAATTAAATTGTGACTTTTTAGTATTTTCAGGACATAAAATGTTAGCTCCATTAGGAATAGGTATATTATATGGAAAAAAAGAAATATTGAATAAAATGTCTCCTTTTTTAATGGGTGGAGATATGATAGAATATGTATATGAACAAGAAACTACATTTGCACCATTACCAAACAAATTTGAAGCAGGAACTCAAAATGTAGAAGGGGTTATTGGGCTAGGTGCTGCAATTGATTATATTAAAAATATAGGATATGACAAAATACATGAAATAGAAGAGGAAGTTGTTTCATATGCTAGAAAAGAACTAAAAAAATTAGATTATTTAGATTTATATTTAACACCAAATGAAAAAAATCATTCAAGTGTTATATCATTTAATATAAAAGGTGTACATCCACATGATGTTGCAAGTATATTAGATTCTGAAAATGTATGTGTACGTTCAGGAAATCATTGTGCACAACCATTATTAAGATCTTTGAATATAGATTCAACATGTAGAGCAAGTTTTTATATCTATAATACAAAAGAAGATGTAGATAATCTTGTAAAAGCATTGAATAAAGCGTATAATATGTTTAGTAAATTTTTAAATAAATAAGAAAGGAAAAAAACAGTGGACGATTTGACAGAGGTATATAATGAGTTAATAATGGAACACAGTATGAATTCATATAATAAGAAAAAACTTGAAAATGCTGATTTTTCAGAAGTAGGACATAATCCAAATTGTGGAGATGAAATTACATTACAAATTAAGCTAAATAATAATGTTATTGAAGATATGGCATTTTCTGGACATGGATGTGCTATATCTCAAAGTTCTACATCTATTATGATAGATACTTTAAAAGGAAAAACTATAGATGAAGCAAAAGAAATTATAAAAATATTTATAGGGATGATAAAAAGAGAAGTAAAAGATGAAGAAGAATTGAAAAAATTAGAAGATGCTATTGCTTTTAGAAATATATCAAATATGCCTGCAAGAGTTAAATGTGCCTTACTTGCAT
Organism: uncultured Clostridia bacterium; assembly: GCA_934169725.1. Lineage (GTDB taxonomy): Bacteria > Bacillota > Clostridia > TANB77 > CAG-508 > CAG-269. The sequence continues at coordinate 199,296 of CAKPOF010000001.1, forward strand.
GGCATACATTAGAAGATATGCTTAATAAAAATGATAACACAGGTAATGGAAGTATTAATTGCTGTCATTAATAATGAAAGGAAATAAGATATGGAGAATAAAAAGGTCCTTTTAGGAATGAGTGGTGGAGTAGATAGCAGTGTTTCAGCTCTACTTTTAAAAAGAAATGGATATGATCCAATGGGAATAACATTAGAATTATTTGCTGGAAGTAGTTGTTGTAATATTGATACATATATAGATGCAAAAAATGTTTGTAATTCTATAGGAATACCACATATTACTTTTAATTGTAAAAAAGAATTTAAAGAATATGTAATTCAAGACTTTATTGATTGTTATTCAAATTGTAAAACACCAAATCCATGTATAGAATGTAATAAATATATGAAATTTGGAATAATGTATGAAAAGGCAAAAGAATTAGGTTGTGAATATATAGCAACAGGACATTATGCTAAAACAGAATATAGTGAAAAATATGGTAGATGGGTTTTAAAAAAATCAAAAGCAGGAAAAAAAGATCAGAGTTATGTATTATGGAATATTCCCAAAGAATTAATAGAACATGTAATATTTCCATTGAGAGATTTTGAAGATAAGGAACAAATAAGAGAAATAGCAAGAAAAGCTAATTTAAAAGTAGCTAATAAACCAGATAGTGAAGATATTTGTTTTGTGCCAGATGGAAATTATAAAAAGTTTTTAGAAAATAATTCAGATATAAAACCAAAGGCAGGAAATATTGTAACTTCTAAAGGTGAAATATTAGGAAAACATACAGGTTTGTACAATTATACTATAGGTCAAAGAAAAGGATTGGGAATATCTTATAAAGTTCCATTATTTGTAATAGGTTTTAATCCTAAGAAAAATGAGGTTATTGTAGGAGAAAAGGAAGAATTATATATAAAAGAATTTTTGGTAGATGATATAAATCTATTATTAGTAGATGATATAAAAGAACCTATGGAAGTAGAAGTAAAAACAAGATATTCAACTACATTGGCAAAAGCAAAAATTATAAAAGAAGAGGACAAGATAAAAGTAGTACTTGATGAACCTCAAAGAGCAATTACACCAGGACAATCAGCAGTATTTTATTTAGATGATATTGTTTTAGGTGGAGGAAAAATTATATGAAACATAAAAAAATGGAAACAGGTTTAATTGTTGTAAAAAATACAAAATTTGATAATATACGACGAAAAATCATGATGTTTTTTTATGGAAAAGATTATAAAATTATAGAGAATTATAAAAGTTTATTAAAAATAAATAGACCAAATAATATTATAATACCTAAAGAAATTAAATAGTAAATATCCAATTAGTAGCTATATGTGAAAATTGGATATTTTTTACATATTGTTGGAAGAAAAAATCTTGTTATATAAAAAATGACAATAAACAGAAATTTATTATTCTAAATCATTTTTGTAAAATAAAAAATGTTTTCATAAAACAAAAAGGCAAGTTCGTAAAAAATAAACCCCACAGGGTTTAAAAAGTGCTATTAATAGTGGTGCAAGGAGAAGGCAAAAGTATTATAGGTTTTTGTTTGAATTGTTCATATATTGAATTAATTTTCTAATTATTTCTTTGTCATGATTATCTAAACTATAAAAACCTGTCAAAGTATTATCTGGTTTAGAATCTGAAAGATTTAAGTAATCTTGTAAAATGATAGTAGGAGTAACATTATAAAGATTACACAATTTAACTAGCGTAGTTATACTGCCCTTTGTTTTATTACGCTCAATATCTGATAAATATCTAGAAGATAGACCTAATGCTTCTGCAACTTCCTCTTGCGTTAATCCTAAAGAAATTCTAATATTCTTTAAATTATTACCAATAAGAATTTGTGTAATGTTTTTTTCTTTTTTCATTATAACCTCCATGAAGTTAATATTAGTATTAATGAAAATACTAATATTTATACATAAATACAGTATAAGAATAGCAAAAACATAAAAAAAATAACACGATTTTAAATCCACAAAAAAGTGGAAAATAGCTTGAAAAGAAAAAAATGATATGCTATACTTTTCTTGTAGAAAAAAATAATAATTGAAAGGAAAGGTAAAGCAAATGATGAAAAAAGAAAAAAATAAAGGGAAAATGTTGAAAAATGTATTAAAAAAATCATCAAAAGAATCTAAAGGTATAACATTAATAGCTTTAGTTATAACAATAATAGTTTTGTTAATATTAGCAGGAATAACAATGGCATCAGTAACAGGAGAAAATGGGATATTAAAAAAGGCAACAGATGCTAAAGGTGCAACAGAAAAAGCAGCACTAGTAGAAGAAGCTAAAACAGAAATATTAAACATGCAAGCAGAAAATAAAACAGGAGATTTCAATTCAACAGATTTAAAAAGTGTGTTAGAAAAATATTTTGATAATGTGCCAAATGCATATGATATAAATGCAGATACAAAGTTAATAGCTAAAAAGGAATATGGTGGGTATGAACTAAAAGTTTCAGATATATATAATGAAACAATTAGTAATGCAACAACATATACAGTATATGAAGATGAAAATAAAGAAAAAGCACCAGTTCCAGAAGGATTTACAGTATCAAGTAAAAGTACTGAAAACACAGTGAAAAATGGATTAGTAATAAGTGATAATAAAGGAAATGAATATGTATGGATACCATGTACAACAAATGAATCAAGTGATAAATTAAAATATCAAAGAACAGAATGGTATGTAGAAGTAGACGGAGATGATAATAGTAGAGCATCAAAAGATGAACAAACATTAACAGATTCAGATGTAACATATTCAGATGCTGATACTAAATATGGAATAACGGCAGAGATATCAAAAGAGATAGTAGCACAAATAAAGGCAGAAAAAGAAAGTATTAGCAAATATGGTGGATATTATATAGGAAGATATGAAACAGGAAAAAGTGGAGAAACAGCAGTAATAAAAGCTGAACAAGAGCCATATGCAAGCTTGCTATGGAGTAAGGCATATAGTTTAGCCAAAGGAATAGGTGGAGGAACAGGAGCTACAACATACTTATGTTCAAGTTATGCTTGGGATACAGCTGTAAACTTTATACAAAACAATGGAGCTAAAAATTATGCAACAAGCATAAGTGGGTTTAATGGTAACTGGAATGGACAACAAGTAGTAAAAGACGGGGAAGTAATAAAGAAAGCTGATGAACAAAAAAGACTAAATACAGGGCTAACAACAGCATGGAGTAACATATACGACATGGGAGGAAATGTAGGAGAGTATACTACAGAGATAAACCCAGGTACGTCTGAGACGGTGGTTCTTCGTGGCGGTAATTACTACAACTACCATGCAGCAGGTGGTCGTTGGGACGGTAATTCAGGCAGTGCCTATTACAGCGGCGGGTTTCGTGCCACTTTATTCTTGAAGTAACTCTGACCCCTGTTATACACACTTTAAAAGGTAAAGAATAATACTAGAATAGAGGATTAAAACATAAAAAAATAACAGGGAATGAGTGTGAAAAAACATGATAGTAAATAATGTGTTAGATAGGTATAAAACATCCGGAACATTGATATTAATTCCTAAAATAGAGGATTACATAAAATATACATATCAAATGTTAGTAAAAATACCTAGAGTAGAAAAATTCAATATTGGTTCAGAAATAAAGATTTCTTCATTAAGAATGTTAGAATATGCGCATTTTGTTAATAAAGATAGAGTATCTGCATATTCATATTTAAATAAAATAGATGCATTAATTAGCTATAATAGATCAATGATACGAATATTAAATGAGGAAAAATCAATATCAAATAAAAATTTTGAAATGTGTATAACAAAACTAGCAGAAATAGGTAGAATTATTGGAGGCTTGTTAAAAGCAAATCCAAATTTTAGGAAAAAGAATAATGAATAAAATAATCGTATCAGGGATAATAAATAATATTGAATATAAATTAGTAGACAAGGGAAAAGTTTATGCCATTGTATTCATTAAATTAGAAGTTAGAAAAGTTAGTGAAAACATATTAATTATATCTAAAAATAATAAAGCAGATGAATTTTATAGAAATTATATTATTGGGGATGAAATTTTAATAGAAGGTTATTTGCGAAAAACAAAAAAGGATATAATCATTGTCGCAAGAGATTTTGAAAAAATTGAAAATAAAAGTGTGGGTAATAATAAAGATGGCTAAATGGATTAGAAATCAGTATGATAAAGCTCTAACTTATGAAAATTTAATGAAAGCACATAAACTATCAAAAAAAGGAAAAAGATTAAGAAAAGAAGTTATACGATTTTCATTAAAAGAAGAAGAATATATTAGGTATTTATATGAAAAATTAAAAACAGGCACATATGTACATGGCAGGTATACAGCTTTTAAAGTATACGAACCAAAGGAAAGAATTATAGAAAAAGCACCATATATAGATAGAGTAGTACATAGATGGGTTGTGGATAATTTTTTGGTTCCATACTATATACCAAGCTTTATAAAAACAACATATGCATGCATAAAGGGCAGACGGCATGCATAAATCTGCTTTAGACTTACAAGAAGCAATGAAGAAAATGAAAAAGTCATATAGAGAATATTATATTTTAAAAATGGATGTAAGGAAATTTTTTAATAGTATTGATAAAAAAATACTGTATAAAATATTAAATAAAAGAATAAAAGATAAAAAATTATTATGGCTAATTAGACAAATTTTATCAGCTCAAGGTAGAGACAAAGGAATAGAAATAGGAAATTACACATCACAAACATTTGCTAATATATATTTAAATGAATTAGATCAATATGCAACTAAAACTTTAAAATTAAATAGATATTATAGATTTATGGATGATATTGTAATATTGGTAAGAACTAAAGAAGAAGCAAAAGAAGCATGGAAAAAAATAGAACAATTTTTAAAAGAAGAATTAGCTTTGGAACTAAATGATAAAACAAATATATTTAAATCAAAACAGGGTGTTAACTTTTGTGGTTACAAAATAAATGAATATAGGTTAAAAGTACGTGATAAAGGAAAAAATAAATTTAAAAAGAAAGTAAAAAAATTATTAATTGAAATAAAAAACGGTAATATTTCTTCCAAAGAAGCTAGACTGTATTTAACAGGACATATGGGATATTTTGATATTGCAAATACATATGATTTAAAAAGGAAAAATATAAAGTTACAAGAAGACTTAAAAAGGGAAGAGATTATATATTAGGGATAAACTGTAAGCTTCTTATTTTACGTCTGAGACGGTGGTTCTTCGTGGCGGTAATTACAACAACAACAATGCAGCAGGTAATCGTTGGGACAATAATTCAGGCAATGCCAATTACAACAACGGGTTTCGTGCCACTCTAATATCATTTTCGATGTATAAATTCAAGGATTTATGCCAATAAAATATTAGATATTAAAGAAGTCTATTCCTTCCTATTTTGGTAAAAATGAATATAGTTTTAATGTAAATCTGGTAGAAAACGAACGAAACATTAAAACGCTTTAAATAAAAAGAAGGGCTCCTATTTTATAGGATGCCTTTCTTTTTAAAAGTATTTTTCTAATTCTTTAGCTCTAGTAGTGATATCTTTTATTAATTCAAAAGCTTCTGAAACAGATAAATTATAGTAATCAATATTTGATATATCTTTAATGAATTTTTTTGACATATCATTAAAAATATAGTCATTACTATTATAGTAAATATCGCTTTTAGAATCTATAATGTCAACTTCATAATTATTTAATTTAATAAGATTCAAATATTTTTCAGAAGTTTTAACAGGAAAACCACATTTTAATATTTCTTGATTAAGATTAACTAATTTTAAATTCAACAATTTAGACATTTTTACTGCATCATCATCTAAAAAAATGTAAAAAATACCACTTTTGAATAAATACAATTTAGAATTATTTTGATTTTTTAGTATCTTGTACTTTTCATATAATTTACTCATAGCAATGAAATCCTTTCTAATATTAAAAATATTATAAAATAAAAAAAATAATATATCAACCGTGAAAGGTTTATAAAATGGAAATAAAAGGTAATTTAAAAAAGGTATATATTATTATATAATACATAAGAAAATATGAAGATTAGGTGAGAAAAATGGAATGGTATGATAGATTTTTAAGTAAAGAAAAATGGATAAAAAAGTCTGTAGAAATTGAAGGAAGTTTATATGATAGACTAAAAGAAATCTCGGAAAATGAGCTAGATGCTTCAATAAATAAGATAGTAGATGCATGTATATGTGATTTGCAATTGGGAGGAAAAATAATAATATATAAAAAAGAATATAAAGAAATAAATGTTGCCAGATCTGTAATAATTAGAGAATCTACATATAAAAAATTAGAAGAAATGAGAGAAAAATATGGAATATCAATATCAAAATGTATAAATATAGCAATAAAAAATGGACTTGATAAATATGATGGTAAAAAGTAAAGAAAACGTTCGTACTGTAAGGATATACAGAATGAACGTTTTCTTTTAAGTATAAAATTTTAAAAATTTACAAAAAGCAAAAAATAGTTTATGAAAATAAAAAATAATTTTATGAAAGTGCTTATAAAATATATTTGACTAAAGTAACAAATTAATGTAGAATTATGTTTAGTTAATTATATAAATAATTATAATAATTGTTTGGAAAGGAGAATTTTGCATAATCAACAATTTGTTTTATGTAAGAAGAAAATATGAAAAATTTAAAAAATTATACAATAAATGAATTAAAGGAAGAAATGAATCGGTATAGGAGAAAAACCTTTTAGAGCAGAACAAATCTATAAATGGATATATGAATCAAGAGTTAGTGATATTGACGAAATGACAAATTTATCATTAGAATTAAGAAATAAATTAAAGGAAAATTATGAATTAAAAGAATTTAAAATTCTAAATAAACAAGTTGCTTCAGATGGTACTATAAAATATTTATTTGATGTGTTAGATGATAATGCAATAGAAACAGTATTAATGAAATATCATCATGGATATAGCATTTGTGTATCATCTCAGATTGGTTGTAAAATGGGATGCAAATTTTGTGCATCAACAGGAATACCATTTATACGAAATTTAACAAGTGGTGAAATTATAGAACAAATCATGGCTGTTGAAAGAGATGAAAATGTAAGAATTTCAAATGTAGTGTTTATGGGGATAGGAGAACCATTAAATAATTATGATAATGTTGTAAAAGCAATTAGAATAATAAATAATCCAAAAGGTTTAAATATAGGAGCTAGACATATAAGTGTTTCAACAAGTGGATTAGTTCCAAGAATATATAAATTAGCAGAAGAAAATATCCAGTGTACATTATCAATATCTTTACATGCAACAACAAATGAGCAAAGAAGCAAAATGATGCCAGTAAACAACGCATTTCCTATAGAAGAATTAATGCAAGCATGCAAAGATTATATAGAAAAAACACATAGAAGAATTTCATTTGAATATGCTTTAGCAAAAGATAATAATGATAATCTTGAAGATGCTAAAAGATTAGTTAAATTATTAAAAGGTATGCTATGCCATGTCAATTTAATTCCAATAAACAAGATAGAAAATGGAGAGTATACAAAAAGTTCTAATCAAAATATAATAAAATTTAGAGACTATTTAAATGAACATGGAATAGTTGCTACAATAAGAAGAGAATTAGGATCAGATATAGATGCTGCATGTGGACAATTAAGAAGAAAAAGTTTGAAATAAAAATAATTGTTTTAATAGGTTACATAAATTGACTAAAAAATTAAAATATGGTATAATTTGTAAGATGTAACTATAAATATTTTTAGCCAGCAATAGGCAAGAAATGGAGAGAAGTATGTTTAACAAAAGTATTGTAAAAAAAATTAAGAATTATTTAAAAATCCGGAAACAATTTGGTGAATTATATTTAACTATAAGAAGCAAAGTTGACACTCTTAAGGATTATGGATTACAATCTGTAAGACCTTTGAATCTTCTAAAGAGTTCATATCCAATAAATATTGTTTCAAAAGAAGATGGTATTTTAATAAAATGTGAAGATGATGCAACACGTTATTGGACCACTGATGATAAAGAAACAATATTTATAAGTATGGGAAAAGGAGTTTATAAGAAAACTAAAAATAAACCTTTAGAAGAAGTGGAGAAATTATACAATGCAAAATTTGCACATCAGTTTGGAGATAAAGCAGTAATGTTTTCACAAGAAAAAAATGGAATGTACACCTTGAAAATACTTTTCTTAAATAATGGAAAAGTTTCGAATTCAACTTATGTAGATAGATATCAAGAAATGCCTAATTTAAATAGTGGAATTGAATTAGAAAATGATGGAAAGTTCCAATATTTTTATTTAGACAAAAAAGGTTGTTTGTATTCTACCCAGTTGTTTAATGAAGGAATAGAAAAAAGAGAAGGTTACCAAGTCATTTGTGATGAAGATGGTAAATATAAAGTTTTTAAAGTTTCTAAGGTATCTGGAATTAGACAGGTTGGAGATGATACAGATGTTTTTGAGAGTGTAAAGATGCTTGGAGGGATTCCAGGAATAACACATATAGGGATTATGAGTAAAGAAAAATCTAAATTATTTAATTTGCGTCCAATAAAAGAGTTTAAAAGTTACGAAATTCCAGGATATGATATTAAGTTTATTGGAGAGATATTAGATGTGGATTATTATCAAGTAAAACAAAAAAAAATAATAAAAGAAAACAATAATGTGTTAATTCAAAATTTGGTACATTTAATTGAAATATCTGAAGAAGGAATTCCAAAACACTATGCTATTTATGAAGCAGATGAAATTAAGATAGAACAAGAAATGCAAAAAGGTAAAGATGGAAAGCCTGAGGTGAAAATTGAAATAAAAGTAATAAAAAATTAAATAATAAATAATTAAACATACTAAAAATGGTCGAAGAATTTTTTGACCATTTTTTTTGAAGGTGAAGACACAAAAAATTCACATAAAATTGACGATTCGGCGATATTGGAGTATAATAAATATATTAAGCAGAAGCTTAAAAAAGTAGTATATTAATCTTACAAGGCAAATGCCGGGAGGAAAAGTTATTATGAAATTAAGAGCAAGTAAAGGAGCAGTAATCAAAGTAGGTGTAATGTGGGGACGTGAAAGAGTATTTATTGGAAAAGTCCATGAAATATACGATGATGAAGTTGTTTTGTGGGAACAAGATTCTAGTAACTGTTACAACTCAAATAGCAAGTCTGTAAGACAAACACATATCTGGCTAGATTTAATAGCATGGTGGCAGTATGCTAATATTGAAGAGACAAAAGATTATAAGAGTAAAAGAGAGAAAAAACTTTCCAATGATTATGTAAGTTATGATGAAAACGGATTTTGTTATGGTGATGATAACGATTCAGAAGAAAGCAAATCAGACAACACTGCTCCAGAAAAGCTACCTCAAGTATTGAGGTAATTTCAAAAAAAGTCTATTGTTATTTACAAATAGACTTTTTTTTATATACTAGGAAATTTTTCGTTTAGTATATAAAAATGCTATAATCGCTATTGCATTAGAGATTATAGCATTTTAGTCGAAAACTCAAATCGGCGAAAACAAATGGTGATGTTGTCAACTTGTTTTCTGTTAAAGTATAATGCAAATTAATCCACCAGATCCTTCATTAACAATACGTTCAAGAGTTTCTTGAAGTTTTATTTGTGCTTCTTCAGGCATTTTAGCAAGTTTGGCTTGTAATCCTTCATTGACCAACTCGTGTAAACTTTTTCCAAATATATTTGATTCCCATATTTTTTTAGGGTCACTTTCAAAACCAGAAAGTAAATAATTTACTAATTCTTCAGATTGTTTTTCCGAACCAACAATAGGAGAAACTTCTGTTGCAACATTTGTTTTTATAAGATGCATTGTACGTTCTAAACAGATAAAAATCTTTACAAGGTTAAGTAGACAATATATAGCTCAAAATAGACGAGGCATAAAAGAAATGAAATATGATATTGAATTCGGAATAGATGAAGTTAAGTAAACTCTCTTTTATTCAATAGAATTATAACACAAATAATAGTTTTTGAGCAAGTATTAGAAGTGAAAAAAGCCAATAAAGCCTAATGAGTTCAATTGGTATAGGCTTATTTTTTTGTTGGATAATTTCTTCTTTTTTAGAAATAAAAACCTTTTCATAAAATGTCGAAAAAAGTGTTGATTTAAAAAAAACTTATTGATATAATAAACTTGTGTTTTGGTATCTCTGAGTATATTGGGGACATTAGAAATGGATATAGATTTAATAAGAATTGCAAATAAAAATGGTGTGACGTGGAAGAATAATGAATTTAGAATGATGCTGGAAAGATAAGGATGAATTTGATATAATAAAAATAAATTCATGAGTTTTATAGTATATTATTAAAATAATTCAAAATGGAATAATTAGAAAAGGAGTAATATGAATGAAAAAAACAAATTTTTTAATATTAATTGGAATATTAGAATTACTAACTGTAATTATTATGATTACATTTGAAGGAACATATGCAAAATATATTACGACCGAAAAAGGTAGTGATTCAGCAAGAGTTGCACACTGGAACATTAATACAACTAATAATATAAAAGATTTATTTGCATCTTCTTATACGAATGTTATTGATGGTACAGAAGAACAAGGAGTTATTGCACCTGGAACATCAGGAACATATTCTTTTACAATAAATGGAGATGTAGAAACATCATATACATTAAGCATAGTTGCGTCTGGGACAGACGATGTAAATGGAGCTATTAGTGAGTACAATCCTATAAAGTATTCATTTACAAAACCAAATACTGGTAATGATAAAGATAAAAATCCGACAATAACAATAGATGGGATGACATTTGAAGAATTAAAAAAAGCAATTAATGATATTGATGATGGAAGCCAAATACATAAAGCTGGAACTTTAAGTGGAGATATCTATAGTATTGGATGGAAATGGGAAAAGGATGGAGATAATGAAAAAGATACATTACTAGGAAATCTAGTTTCTACTGAAAATAAAACAATTAATTTATCAGTTGATATAACTGCAACACAAGTAGACTAAAAATTAGGTCTAATATATATTTTGGACAAAATATAATATATAAATTATATAATAAAGCAATATGTTAAAAGAGGAACTTTAAATGAATGTTAAAAGTGAAATGTGTTTTTTAAAACGAATATTTAATATATGTATTTCAATTATTTTTACAATAATAATTTTTGCTGTAGCATCACTAATAATTCAAAAGTTTGTACTAAAAGAAGAAATACCAAATGTATTTGGATATAAAATATTACAGGTAATGTCTGGCTCAATGTCTGGGGAATTTGAAACAGGTGATACAATTTTGATAAAAGAAATAAAAAATGAAGGTGATTTGAAGATTGGTGATGTCATAACATATCGAATAGAAAAAAATACAATGGTAACTCATAGGATAGTAAACATAACAAAAACGGGAGATAATTTAAAGTACACATTGAAGGGCGATGCAAACAATGTAGAAGATAGTGAAAAGATACTATTTTCAAATATAGAAGGAATTTATGTAAGAAAGTTAAAGCTAATAGGAAAACTAATTATTTTTATGCAAAAGCCATATGGAATGGTGATAATATTTACGACACCGATACTTTTAATTTTGTATATTATAAAAAATGAAAAGGCAAAAGAAGAAAAAAGAAATAAAAGAAGAGAAAAAAGACTGATTTATGAAATGCAATGTACAAAAGAACAATTAGGAGAGAAGCAAAATGAAAAGAAATAAAATTAAGATATTGGGAATAATATTAATTTTTATAGTAGAGATAAGTTTATATTTAGTAGCAGGAACATATTCTAGATATGTAAGTACAGCAGAATCTGATACTTCAACTAGAATTGCCAAATGGACTGTAAAGTTAGGAAATGTTGATATAGCAGGAGGAAAAAAAGATTTTTCGTCGGAATTAGTTTTAGAAACGACAAATACTGCTAAAGTAAAAACAGGAACAATTGCACCTGATACATCTGTTAAAGGCAATTTTACTATAGATCCAAATGGAACAGAGGTTGCAATTAAATATAAAATATCACTAGGAAAAGTATATTTTAAAAATTTAAAAACAGGAGAAGTTGTTACAGATAATACACCAAATATAGAAGTAAATAATGTAACAGTAAATGTGGGAAATTTAACACAAAATATAGATGGAACATATCAAGGACAAATTGGTTTAGAAGAAAGTCCTGTTACAATAACAATTGCAGCTGAATGGATAAGCACAGATGATGAGATAGATACATTTAATGGATATTCTCCATTAAATGCAATTATACCTATAACTGTAACAGTTGAACAAGATATATAAGAAGGGAATAGAAAATGAAGAAAAAAAAGAAGAGAAGTTTAAAAATAATTTTTTTATATTATTCTATTGCTATAATTTTATTGATGTATGGGATTACATTTTCTCAATACAGAAATACCGCAAGTGGAGAGGCAAAAATTAATACTTCAAAATTTTCTTTTAAAATAACGGATGAATTATCAAGTGTAAATTTAGAACTTTCGGATACTTTAACAGATAATTTATATTCGAAAAATAAATTAGTACCTGGAAGTAGAGGAGTATTACAATTGGAGATGGATTTTTCAGACATTGAAACAGCTACAAGATATTCAATCTCATTAGATACATTAAATTCTCAAATTCCAGAAAATATGAAATTATATACAGATAATACATATAATGTTGAATTTTCAGGGTATACAGGGATAACAGAGCTTGGAACTGATAAAGTTATAAGAAATATTTATTGGAAATGGAATTATACTACTGTTGATGAAACAAATAAATGGATGAAAAATGATATAAAAATTGCCTTAAATATTATAGCTCAACAAAGAACAAATTAAAGTATATCAGAAAGGAAAGACAAGGATGAGAAAAATATTATATTATAAGAAACTTGTAATTGCATTTTTAATGATAATAATAATACTAATTTTTGCAAATATTGTATATGCATCATATGTAAATAATATTTCTGTAAAATATAGTACAATTTCAGGAGAAATGATTTGTAATATAGATGTAGACAAAAATGATTCTTATGTTGTAAATGGTATTCCATATGTGATAGTCACAGTAAAGAATTATGATATAGACAATAATATAACATCAGTAGATGTTGATTATAGTTTAACTATAAAAAATAAAGATGGATATAATGGAACTTATATTTGGCAAAAAATAAATGATGTAGATGACACAAAATATGATGAAGGAACTAATTCATATTCAGAACAAGTAATTACAAATACATACTCTTTAGGAAATAAAAACAAAGAAGAGAAAAAATTTAAAATATTTATAAAATCATCTTTAGAATCATATGAAAATTTGGATTTTAATATTGAACTTAACTCTATTCAAAAGAATATGCAATAGGAGAAGAAAAAATGAAATTAAAAAATAAAATAAAATTTATAATTATTTTTAGTATTTTAATGATGTCAATTTTTACAGTATCTTATGCAAGATATGTATTAAACAAATCAGTTGATGTAAATATTTATGCACCACCATCAGATGCAGGCTCTTTAGACTGTTCAATCAAAAATAAGGAGAATATATATAATGTTTCAACAAATGATGATAAAATTACTGTATCAAGCAAAATAACTATATCAAATAAATATAATATTCAAATAAAATCATATTATGCTTGGACGACATCAAATACAGCACCAAGTGACGACGATTACAAGGAGTTTAATTTCGAAAATAATGAATATAATGTAACTAGAGAAAATACAGGAATAGGAACTTATTATTTATGGGGAAAAATTGAATATATTTCTGAAATAGGAGAAAAAAAGAATATTGTTAAATGTTCAAAAATGATAACAGTAGCTTTAGGGGACATAAAAATTACAATTGATAATGATGCGGAATTTTTAACAGGAGATGTAACTGCTAAAATAAGCTATGTTGGAGAGTATAAATATAATACTAAAGCTGGGTATGGAAAAACAGAGGAAGAGGCAAAATTAAATGCTAATTCAAATACTGCTGATTATATAACAATAACAAAGGAAGAAGTTGATACAATATATTATATATATGCTGTAGCCGAAAATGCAGAAGGAAACAAGATAACTAATATATTTAAAATAGACAATATAGATAATATTAAACCAACAATAAATGAAATAACGCCAAGCTTTGCAAGAGCAAAAGTAAGCTTATCTGATAATAAATCAGGAATAAAAGAATATGCTGTAACTACAACAAATAATGAGCCTAAAATATACAATAATATATTGGATGAAGCAACACAGAACTTAGAAATATATATTGATAATCTACAAAATAATACTATGTATTATTTATGGGTAAAAGATAGAGTAGGAAATGTAGTATCAAAAGAATTTAAAACATTAAATCTATCTTATGAAGTAACCCCAAGCCTAAATGAGTGGACAAGTACAAAAACAACAATAAATTTTTGCAATCTAGGTGATGCCACACTTACTTACAATTTAGGAGAAGAAACAAATTATCCTTATGACAAAAATAAAGGAATTGAAATTTATGAAAATAAAGTTATAAACTATATATTACAAGATGGAAGTAATCAAATTACAGGAAAAATTAATGTAAATAATATTGATAAAATTGCACCAAGAGTAAGTGTAATATCAGATTATGAAAAAATAACAATCACAGGAACTGATACTGAATCTGGAATAACTGGATATTTTGTAACAGATACAGAAGTGGAAGATATTACAAAAGTTGATTTTACAACTATTTCAAATACTAAGAATTTAAAGTGTGATGTAACTAAAGATTACTTAGGAAAAGATCTATTATATAATAAGCAATATTATGTGTATGTAAAAGACAAAGTTGGAAACATGTCTAGAGGAGAAGTAATTTCTAAAATTGATGTGACAAAACCAATAATTAAGATAACAAAAGTAAGTAGTAATACTAATTCTGTAACAGTTGAAATTATAGGAGAAGATACAGAATCAGGATTAACAGGAAATTATAGATATTATATAAGTACCAAAGAAGGAATATATGATGAAGAGCCAATAGAAACAATAAATACTAAGTATACTTTTTCTAATTTAGAGCATAATAAAACATACTACATAAAAGTTGAAACGCAAGATATTGCAGGAAGAATAGGGACAGCTGAAACATTAATAAAAACAAATGAATTAGTAATTAATAATGATAATTCTGAAATTACTTTTACAAATGCATATTGGAGTAGTAACATCCAAACAGTAAAATTAAAGACAATAACAAATTATAAAATGAGATATCAAATTGTAAAAAAAGGTGGAACATTAGAACTTTCAAATTCATATTGGAGTGAAGCTGTAGAAAGTGGAACTGAAGTAACAGGACTAGAAAATGGAGATATATTATATGTTAGATTATATGATGGAACAAATAATTCAAGTAACTGGGCAACATATAATGTTATAAATCCTATGATGGAAAATTATCCAACATTAACAGAAGAACAAATGCAAAAAATCACAATTGCTAATTTTAATATATTAACATATTCAGTAAATAAGGATGAAATACAAGTTGCGGCATCAACATACAACTCTAATACATTGACATACAATTATTATATGAAAAATGTTAAAACAGATGAATATAATTTAGTCATGACATCAAGTACATATAACGAAAAAGTAACAATTAATCAACCACAGGAATATCAAATATATAGCACTATTTGTGTTCAATTGAACAATAACGAACAAGGAACACTAACAAGAAGCAAAAATAAGACTATAACAATAGCAAATGAAGCAATTGATATTGGTACAATATCAGATAAGAATAAGACATATATTGATAGTGAATATTTTACAGCAATAGTACCAAAAGGATTCCAAGTGTCAAATGCTTCTGATGAAAATAAAGTATCAAATGGTCTTGTGTTACAGGATAATAATAAAAACGAATTTGTGTGGATACCTGTTCAAAATACAATTTATAATGAAACGGATACTTCACTATCTACATCAAGATATTATACACCTATGGTAAGACATCAAAAAGAAAATTACAATTACTTTGAGAAAATATATTATTCTTTTAATGGTGCCACAGGAAATGGAAATATTACAGATACAGGATATCGTTTAGGAGGAGCAAAAGATATAGAACCATCATTAATTACAGGTAATTCTTTAGATAAATACACATGGAATATTAGTAAGAATCCATTTGGCTCATCATATGATGCCGAAAAATCTAAATACAATGGTATTTTGGGATTCGAATCTTCTTACGACTTTGGTAATTATTTGAATACTGAATATACTAATATGATAACATCAGTTGACAGATATGGAGGATTTTTAGTAGGAAGGTATGAAACAACTCAAAATAGTTCAGGAAAAATCGGTCCTAAAGCAGGAGAAAACATTTTAAGTAATAAAAATTGGTATGAATTATATAAAGTACAAAATAACAGATTAAATGAAAACAATGTATATTATGGTTCGAAAATTGTAAATTCTTCTATGATAACAGGAAGTCAATATGATGCTATGTTAAACTTTGCGTTACAGGGAAATGATAAGTCAAAAGTAACATCAACAGACTTATCATATGGTAATAAAACAGGAAATATTGCTAAGTCTGGTAGCTATGAAAATGATAAAATTAGTAATATATATGATTTAATTTCAAATGTTTACGAAGAAACGGTTGAATCAAAAACTACAACACAAAGATTGATTAGAGGAGGAGCATATTTTTCTAATGTTACTGGAAAATCAGCTGCTACAAAAGCAGAAAAAATCCCAACAGATACAGCAGATGCATATGGTTCAAGAATGGCATTGTATTTATTGGATTCAACTGATATAACTCCACCAACATTTGATGTAGAATTTACAACAGGTGTAAATAGCATAAAGGTTAATGTAACAAATGTAAAAGATGAATCAAATATAGGACAATATTATTATTCAATCTCATCAGCTGGAGATGGCACTACATGGGAAGATGAAATCGCTACCAATACAGATACTTATACTTTTGAGAATTTACGCCAATCAAGACAATATTACATAAGAGTTAAAGTTTCAGATGAGGTTGGAAATGAAAGTAACTATGTTATAAAAAGTGCAAATACAAAATCTATGAATATTTCAAATGATGATTTATATATTAGAAGTTTTTATGGAACAAACCCTAATTGTGTAGCGATACTTGCGATGGGAAAAGAGTATGAAAGTGCAGGATTTAAAATTAAGTATAAAGTGCTAGAAAGCGAAGAAAAATTAGATGATACGACTAATTTTGATTCAAGTACATGGAATACAGGAAATGTAATTAGTAATTTATCAGATACTAATATAATACTTGCTAAACTGGTAGATAGCAATGGAAATGAACAAGACGATTATTCAGTATTTTACTTAGATGGATATTCAGAAGAGTTTTCAAATATATATTTAAAAACAAGCAAATATACAGACATAAATGGAGAAACTGCATTTATTCCAGCAGGTTTTAGTGTTGGAGTTTCTGGTTGGACAAATACCATAGAAAAAGGATTAGTGATACAAGATGAAAATGGAAATCAATTTGTATGGGTTCCGGTAGAAAATGCAATAAAAAATACATCTACAAGTATAACAGAACAATATACACCTATGGCTATGAACCAAAGTGGAAATAATAGTAAGTATTATGAAGGAATTCATTATACAATATCAGACAAAGGTATATTTTCATATAGTTTAAGCAATAAAATAGGTGGAAATGCTTATAGAGAACCATCTTTAGTAACGATTAATGTTAATGGTTCAAAGGTTTATACTTGGGATATAGAAAACACAATAATAAAAACTGGAAATAGAGATACCAATAAAGTGTTCTATAAAGTAGCAGCAGGATATAATTCAGCAGAAGAATTTGGAAAACATATAAATGAAGAATATTATAATATGATAAATTCAGTTGATAAATATGGTGGATTTTATATAGCAAGATATGAAGCAAGTATAACAGGTACAGATAAAACAGGAATAGTTGTTAATTCAGTTCCAGATAAAAAGCCATATTCAAATGCTACTTGGTATTATATGAATTATTATCTTGATGGTAATAGATATCAATCAAATCCATACTATAATTCAAAGAGTGTTGTATCTAATATGATATGGAATTCACAATATAGTGCAGTATTAAATTGGATAAATAGAGGAAAAAATAATAATTTATTAGTAGATACAAAATTTGGATATCATACAGATATTGCTAATACTGGAAAAACAAAAAATGATATTATAAATAATATATTTGACTTAGCAGGGAATGTTGGAGAAACTTGTATGGGAGTTTATTCAAATAATTCTAAAATAGTTAGAGGAGGATATTACAATCAAAATAGTAATGCAGTTAAATATACTAATCAAGATGCAGGAACTGCAAACATACGATATGGAACAAGAACTGCTCTTTATATTGTTGATGAGGAAGATGATACTAATCCATATTTAGCCAAAAGAGAAGAAGGAATAGATAAAGACGGAAATAAAAAATATGCTGAGCCATATGCAAAATCTAATACTATTAGTGTAAAAGTTACAGCATATGATCCTGATAATACAAATGGTACATCAGGCTCTGGAATAGCAAAATATGTATATAGTATAAGTGGAACTACAGATGAAAATGGAAATTATATTAATTATAAAGATTATACAAACTTTGGAAATACTTATACTTATAAAGAATTAAACCAAGGTACAACATATGACATGAAAGTGACGATATATGATCATAGTGGAAAAACAGCACAAATTGATTTAGGAACAGCAACAACTACACAATATAAAATAGATAAATCTGAAGTCTTTGTGGATGCAATATATGGAAAAGATGGGAATGGAACAATATATGTTGATTTTGATGAATCTTTTAAAGAAATAGATAATTATTATATAGAATATCAAATAGGAAAAAATGGAGCAAATTACAATGAAAATGGAAAATGGCTAAAAACTAATTTAAAAAATCCTCAAACTGGTGTACAAGTAAATGGATTGTCAGTTGGAGATATTGTATATGTAAGAGTAACAGATGGTACAAATGTCTTAAATATAAAAGAAAAAACAGTAGACACAGAAGGAAATGAAAATATAACAGATTTAGGAACATCAATATATAGTTTTAATATAATGAAATTAGAAGATTATTCTAAAGTTTATGAGACAAAAACAGAAATTAAGGATGCAAATGAAGAAAAGGTAACAATACCTGCTGGTTTTGCAGTGAACAATTTACATAATGAAGTTAAAGATGGATTAGTTATAAAAAGAATGAAAGATAATGAAGGAAATACTATAGAAGATGGAGATGAGTTTGTTTGGGTACCTGTAAAAGATGCTAAATATGACGAAGATAAGGCTAATGAGTTAGCAAATAGTTCAACAAGTGATAATACATATAAACCAATGGCAAGAAAACAAGGAAATTATGCTACGACAGATTCGAATTACTATGAAGGAATATTATACAATTATTCGATAAATTGTAAAACAGGTTCTTATGTACAAGCTACCACAAATGTATTAGGAACTTCTAAAAATAATAGAGAAGTAAGTTTAATCACTAATAGTGGAACACAATTAGGATGGAAATATATAAATAGTGGAACATCATATGATGCTTCTGAAACTTATTATAATAAAATATTACATTTTAATTCTGCAAATGCATTTGGAGAATATATGAATGAAAGTTATAATGAAATGGTAAATTCGGTAGCTAATTATGGAGGATTTTGGGTAGCAAGATATGAAACATCAGCACCAACTAAAGGAATAATACAATCTACTAGTGGCAAAAAAGTAATGACAGCAAATTGGTATGATATGTATTATAATCAAGAAAGTAAGATAAATAGTAACAATCCATATTATAATAGCAATGATGTTGTTTCAACAATGATTTTTGGTAGCCAATGGGATGCAATGCTTAACTGGATGCTTACAGGAAGTGACTCAAGTAAGATTTTTAAAGTAATTGGAAATCATGAAGATGTTGTAGCTACAACTGGGAAATATGGAAGTGACTATATAAATAATATATTTGATACAAGTTCAAATGTTAGAGATATGACACAAGAAGCAAGCAATACTTCATTTAGGGTATATAGAGGAGGAACTTATGGTATAAATGGCAATACTGTATCAAGTGACCGTAATAATGCTGGAACAACAAGTGCATCAAGTATTATAGGTACAAGATTTACGCTTTATTTGAAATAAAAATATTGCTAATAGTGAGGTGAGAAATTGAGGTTGAAAAGACAAAATAATAAAAAACAACATAAATTGAAATTTATTATTCCTGGAATTATTATAATAATTTGTATAGTTCTAGTTTTGATAGTAAAAATTAATAAGAAAAAAGATGAATTAAATGATAATTCAAAAGAAAACGATGAAGGAATATCTCTATATGATACTTCTATAAGTGAATATGTTAAAGAAACTGAAGATGGAATAAAACTTAATACAAGTTCACTTATAAATTCAGATAAAATGCTTGATAATTTAACAATTACAGATATTCAATTGACATATAATTCTGGAACAACTAGTTTAACTGCAAATGTAACAAATAATTCTAATGTTGAAACACCAATCACAACAATAACAGCGATACTTAAAGATGAAAAAGAACGAGAAATTTGTAAAGTTAAAGGGGTTATAAGAGCATTAAAGATTGGAGAAACAGGTAGATTAAATATTTCTATGTCAGGAAATTTTATAACTGCATATAATATAGAATTTTCTAAGTAAAAATATACTAAAAATTTTATATGGTAGTATAACCTACTATAAATTTTTACAAAATTAATAGAAACGGAAGAAAAAATATCTTTCGTTTCTATTTTTTACTTATAAATTCAGATGGTGCTATTTCAAATTTTATATTAAAACAATTAAATTTATCTGTTTCATTATTTTCCAAATAGTCTAAGTAAATATCAAGTTCGTCAATATTTTTACAAGCAGAAATTATTGCTGGATGTAAATTATAATTGAATAGTAATTCCATTCCTAAATCAAAGGCTTCTTTAATAGATTTTTGTTCTTTGTTTTTTACAAGACGAAAAGCTTCTTTAAAGCGTGAAAAACTAAGATTTTTAAAATTTGAGTAAGGAATTGTAAATTCATTTTCAATTACTTCATTTATATTCTTATATTTTAATTTATTTTCAGACAAGATGGATTCTAGATTATCTAAAGTGAAAGGTAATATTACTTTTCCTTGCATTTCAGAAATTATAAGAGTATTTTCTAGTAAATTATCAGGTATATTAGAATTTGGTAAGCTTGGTATTAGATTTTTATTTGTATTATCTGAGTCAGAACACTGGGTAGTAATTATATTGGCAGTGGAGCAAGCCTTTTGAAAATCTAATTTGGTATAATTTATAGTATTAATAAAAAAATCTTCAACATTGATAATACAAGTAGATATATTACTTGAAATCTCATTAAAATCTTTAAAAAATATATCTAAAGCCACAATATCATTGGAAGCTTTTATAATATCTAAGTTATGTATATAATCATTAGCATTAGAAATACATTTATCAATTTTATCATTTTTTTCTTTTAGCATATTTAGAAAATCTACAAGTTGAGATGAATAATCAGCAAATGAAACATCTGAGGGATAGTCAGATATTTTTAATATGTATTGTAATATTTCACTTTTTTGCTTTTTTAAAATTGTTACACTTGCATTTATTGTATTTGAAAAAATAGTCAAAATTTTATTTTTTTCAATATTATCATTTAATGTATCCATTGAATCACCTCTTAATAAAATATATTATATCTAAATATTTATTAAAAGTCTATTAGATATTAAATTTTAATTAAATATTTATTTTTATTTCGTTATATTGTTATAAAAAAGCGTGAAAAAGAAATAAAAATATAGTAATAATTACATTACTTCATCAATATACATTAACTGAGGTGGATATAATTGGAGAAAATATTTGATGAGATTGATACAAAAACTTTTGAAAAGTTTGAAAAAAGTATAAAAGAAGTATTAAGTATATATTTAATTAATTCTGCGAACGAACAAGGACTAATTGATGACAAAATGAAAGATTATATAATAAGGAGTATATAAATTTTTTTTTACAAAGGAGGTCTTGAAAATTGGATTTATATACAATAAGAAGAGAGTTGATGTCAGGAAAGACAATATATGATTTGCCATTAAGAGTTACATATTATGCCAGAGTATCAACAGATAAGGAAGAACAAAAGAATTCATTAGAAAACCAAGATATATATTATAAAAATAAAATCTTAGAAACACCAATGTGGACATTAGTGCATGGATATAATGATAAAGGTATAACAGGAACATCGACTAAAAAAAGACGTGATTTTAATGATATGATTGCTGATGGACTAAATGATATGTATGACTTAATATTAACAAAAGAAGTATGCAGATTTGCAAGAAACACATTAGATACACTTCAATTAACAAGGAATTTATTAGCAAAAGGAAAAGGTGTTTATTTTGAACTTGATAATATAAATACATTAG
Source organism: uncultured Clostridia bacterium (assembly GCA_934169725.1). Lineage (GTDB taxonomy): Bacteria > Bacillota > Clostridia > TANB77 > CAG-508 > CAG-269. The sequence continues at coordinate 221,977 of CAKPOF010000001.1, forward strand.
AACAAGAGGGAGAATTGAGGCTTACAATAATGGCATCACTTGCTCAAGATGAGAGTAGAAGAATATCAGAAAGAGTAAAGTTTGGATTCAAAAGATCAATTGAAAAAGGAAGAGTTCTTGGAAATAATTCTATATGGGGATATGAAAAAAACAATTGTAAATTAGAAATTAATGAAGATGAAGCAAAAATAGTAAAAAGAATTTATGAAATATATGCTACAGGAGATATAGGAATAAGAAAAATCGGAAAAAAACTAGCAGAAGAAGGAATATATACAAGAAAAGGAGAAAAATTTGCATACTCAACAATAAAAAGTATATTAACAAATCCTAAATATAAAGGATTTTACTCTGGAAATAAAACAAGAGTAATAGATTTTATGACAAAACAAAGAGTTACATTAGGAGAGGATGAAATTGTTGAGTACAAGACTACAGAAGATGTTGTACCACAAATTATTGATGATAAAATATGGGATAGATGCAATGAAATCTTTAAAGAAAGAAGTGAGAAGGCAAAAAGTGAAACATCAGGATATAATACAAAATATAAATATTCTGGAAAAATAGTTTGTAAAAAAGATGGACAAAGTTATTGGAGAACAATTAGCAGAGGAAAAGAGTTTTGGCAATGTGCATTATATAAGAAAAAGGGCATAAGTGGTTGTTCAAATAATGTTAATATTTATACTGAAACATTAGATAATGTTTTAAAGAAAATATTTGATGAACTATTTGTAAATAAAAAAAGTTATATAGAAGAATTAGTAGGTAAATGTGCAAAGTGTTTTAAGGATTGCTCTACAGAAATTGACATAGAAATGGTACAAAATAAGATTGAAGGATTAAAAAGAGAAAAGAAAAAACTTATAAAATTATATACAACAGAACTCATTGATGAAAAAGAATTTGAAGAAGAAAACAATGTATATAATGAAAAAATAATAAGTTGTGAAAATGAGTATCAACAACTTTTAATATCGAGAAAAGAAAATAGTATAGATAAGAAGATGGAAACTCTAAAGAAAAGTTTTGAGAAAGACATAGAATTTTATCATGGAATTCCAGATCAACTTGTTGATGTTATATTACAACAAATAAAAGTTGAGAAGATTGATGATACTGGATTAGCAAATTTAGAAATAATATTGAAAATAGGATTAACAGTTAATTTGTTATATAAAAAGAAAAAAATAATTAAGTACATAGAAAAGCAACAGGTTGCTAGTTAAAAGTCCATAAAGGGCTTTTTTCTTTTCAAATCGTTGACAATTTGCTTGAACAGATTTAGAAGACAACCAATATAAAAATGGGATGTATTTAAATGGAATTATATGAAATTAGGTTTGAAAAAATAAACAATGAGTAATATGCAAAATATATGTGGAATATATAGAGAAAAATCATGCTAAATAAAAAATAAATTTCCACCTCAACTTGGAAATGAGTGAGGTGGATAAAAAAAGTATCTGTTTAGATCTGATTATATGTATAGAAGGAGCCATAGCTTTTAGTCTAACTCCAAATCTAGAACCTTGTTTTACCATTTCTGGTTCTTCTAAGATTAATTCATCCATTGAAGGAGTTACAATTCCATAACCTTTTCTGTTTACTTCTTCTAATGCATATGAAACTTTATCGTATTTCTTTTTGGTATCAGCAAGTTTAGATATTATACTAAATAAATCGCCTTCATTAGAAACAGATACACCAGTAATTTCAGATAATACTTTATAAAATAATTCATCTTTTAAAGATATTTCAACAGTAATTTTTCCTGTTCCTAGTTGAATATCAGAAATAGATGTTTTAGAAATAATTTCAGTTTGATTTATACTTTCTACACAATTTGTAATTTCTTTCAAAACATTTATACTAGAAAAAGCGTTTGTAATTTCCTTTAATAATTCAACTCTTAGAGGATGATTCATATCTAAGCCATCAATCCATCTAGGGAATTTTATGCATATTTGATCAACCGGAAATTCATAAAGGATTTTTGAAAACATTGTATTTATATCATCTATAGTTAAATATTCACAGTTAAGAGGCATAACAGATGTATTGTATTTGATACTTAATTTTTTTGCTAATTCTTGTGTTGATTCAGAATTCGGGTCATTAGAATTAAGTAAAACAATAAATGGTTTGTTAAGAGCTTTTAATTCATTTACCACTCGTTCTTCTGCTTTTATATAATCATCTCTAGGAATATCTGTAATACTACCATCAGTTGTTACTAAAAAGCCAATTGTTGAGTGTTCTTCTATTACCTTTTTAGTTCCAATTTCTGCAGCTGTTTCAAATGGGATTTCTTCATCTGACCAAGGGGTTTTTACCATTCTAGGCATATCATCTTCTAAATATCCAATTGCATTATCAACTAAATAACCTACACAATCAACTAATCTTGTTTTGAATTTTAAATTATCATTTAGAGTAATTTCTATTGCTTCGTTTGGAACAAATTTAGGTTCTGTTGTCATGATTGTTTTGCCACCAGCACTTTGAGGTAATTCGTCTTTAGCCCTTTCTTTTTTATATTCATTATCAATATTTGGAATTACTAACAAATCCATAAATCGCTTTATAAAAGTAGATTTACCAGTTCTAACAGGACCGACTACTCCAACATAAATATCTCCATCAGTTCTTTTAGCAATGTCCTGATACAATTTCGTATTTTCCATCTATATACCTCCTTTAATAACTTTCAAAATGTTTGTACTAAATAACTTTAATTAATGTATATTTAGCTTTTTATACCTTTATGACAAGTTTTACAAAAAACTTGATAAAAATAAATAAGTATGCTAAAATGACAATATTAAAATAGTAACATATAATATAGTAGAAAAAAGCTAAAAGGAGCGAAGCCGAATGGATAAAATACAAGATATAATAGAATTATTAAAAATATATAATCAAGAGCATATAATAAATTTAATAAATAAATTGGATGAAGAAAAGAAAAAAGATTTGATAGAACAAATTAAACAAATAGATTTTCATCAATTAAAAGAATTGTATGATAATACTAAAAAGGAAATAGTAATTAAAGAAAATAAAATAGAACCATTGCCATATATGGATAAAAATAAATTATCTAAAATTCAAAAAGAAGAGTTTGAAAATTTAGGAGAACAAATTTTGAAAAATGGTCAATATGCTGTTGTTACAATGGCTGGAGGACAGGGAACTAGATTAGGTCATATAGGACCTAAAGGCACATTTAAATTAGATGTTTATGGCAAGGGAAAATATTTATTTGAAATTCTTGTAGAAAACTTAAAAGAAGCAAATCAAAAATACGGGAAAATAATTCCATGGTATATAATGACTAGTAAAGAAAACAATAAAGAAACTATTGATTTTATGGAAAAACATAATTATTTTGGATATGATAAAAATTCAGTAAAATTCTTTGCACAAAGTGAATTGCCATTGCTAGATTTAGAAGGAAAATTATTAATTGGAAAAGATATGAAAATAAGAGAAGCATCAGATGGTAATGGGGGAACATATTCTTCACTAAGAGCAAGTGGAGCACTAGCAGACATGAAAGAAAAAGGAATTAAATGGGTCTTTATAGGAAGTGTAGATAATGCTCTTTTAAAAATGGCTGATGTAACATTATTAGGTATGGCAATAGATAAGGGAGTTCAAATAGCTTCTAAATCTGTAGTAAAAGCAAACCCACATGAAAGAGTAGGTGTATTTTGCAAAATGAATGGTCATCCTAAGGTTATAGAATACACAGAAATGCCTGAAAAAATAGCAGAAGAAATAGATGAAAATGGAGAACTAAAATATGGAGAATCACATATAATGTGTAATCTATATACAATAGATGCTATTGAAAAAATAAGTAAAGAAACATTAATATATCATAGTGCAGTAAAGAAAAATGCGTACATAGATGAAAATGGAAGAGAAATAATTCCTACAGAGCCAAATTCATATAAATTTGAATCATTTATTTTTGATGCTTTTGAAATATTTGATGATATAGCTATTTTAAGAGGAAAAAGAGAAGATGATTTTGCACCAGTAAAAAATAAAGATGGTGTAGATAGTCCTAAAACAGCAAAAAAATTGTATGAAAAATATTGGAATAGATAATTCATGTATTGGGAAAGGAATAAAAATGGAAGAGTGTAAAATAAAAAATTTATATAATTTAAATGAGACAATTGCAAAAGAATTGTTAGAAAAAAGTACATATCCATGGGAAGTTTTACCAGAAATAGAAAAATATATCTTAGAAATTGGTAAAAACTTAGATGAGAAAGAATATGATAAAGTTGGAGAAAATGTATGGATTGCAAAAAACGCAAAAGTAGCTCCAACAGCATATATTAATGGACCAACAATTATTGGAAAAAATGCAGAAATAAGACATTGTGCTTTTATAAGAGGAAATGCAATTGTTGGAGAAAATGCAGTTGTAGGTAATTCTACAGAATTAAAAAATGTTATATTGTTTAACAATGTACAGGTACCACATTATAATTATGTAGGAGATTCTATCTTAGGATATAAATCACATATGGGAGCTGGTTCAATTACTTCAAATGTAAAATCAGACAAAAAATTAGTGATAATAAAAAATGGAAAAGAAAAAATAGAAACAAATAGAAAAAAAGTAGGGGCAATGATAGGTGATGGAGTTGAAGTTGGATGTGGTTCTATATTAAATCCAGGAACAGTTGTTGGAAGAAATTCAAATATATATCCACTATCATCTGTAAGAGGAGTTATACCTGAAAATAGTATATATAAAAATAAGAGTGAAATTGTGCTAAAAAATTAATGTTACAATTCACAGTTTATGAATAAAGCATTTTTAAATTTGATAATATATTGTTTTTTCATACCTTGGTGTCGCAAACCACATATTAAAATTACTAGTATGTAGTTTGCTCCAATTCGCACTCACTTTCGTTCGTTTGGTCGCTTACGCGGTATTTCAAAACAATATATTATCAAATTTTTATAATTTAAATATCTAAAGCTGTGAATTGTAACAAACTAATAATTTAAGGGGGATTTTTTTGAAAATTTCCTTTATTTTTTTATATTAATTGTATATAATATGAATGAATAAAAAGAGGTTTATAGGTGAAACCAAACTAAAAACCTAAATATGTATACGAGGAATGAAAACTATAATGAATAAAACAGAAGCTAAAAAGAGAATAGAAGAGTTAAGAGAGAAAACAGAATATTATGCAAAAAAATATTATGATGATGATAATCCTGAAATATCAGATTTTGAATATGATATGATAATGGTTGAATTACGAAATTTGGAAAAGAAATATCCTGAATTTCAATCAAAAGAATCTTTAACACAAAAGGTGGGAGGTCATGTAAAAGAAGGATTTAAAAAAGTCACACATGAAGTTCCACTTCAAAGTTTACAAGATGTATTTAGTTTTGAAGAAATTGAGGAATTTGATGATAGAATAAAAAAACAAGCTGTAGAAAATGGAATAAAAGAAGTAAAATATGTTGTTGAAACTAAAATAGATGGATTATCAGCAGCATTAGAATATAAAAATGGTAAGTTTGTTAGAGGTGCAACGAGAGGAAATGGTTTAATAGGTGAAGATGTAACAGAAAATTTAAAAACAGTAAAAACAATTCCAATGGAATTAAATGATAAAATTGATATAACTGTTAGAGGAGAAGTTTTTATATCAAAAAAAGATTTTGAAGAAATGAATCAAGAAAGAGAAGAAAATGAAGAGGAATTATTTGCAAATGCAAGAAATGCTGCTGCTGGTTCATTAAGACAACTAGATAGTAAAATAACATCTAAAAGACCTTTAGACATATATATTTTTAATGTACAAAAAATTGAAGGTAAAAAATTTAATTCACATTTCGAGGAATTAGAATATTTAAGTAGTTTAGGCTTTAATGTAAATCCTGTAAGAATTCCATGTACTAATATAGAAGAAGTAAAAAATGCAATAAATAAAATTGGTGATGATAGAGAAGATTTAACATTTGGAATAGATGGAGCAGTTGTTAAAGTTGATGATTTAAGCTTTAGAGAAATTTTAGGAACAACAATTAAAGTTCCTAAATGGGCAGTTGCATACAAATATCCACCTGAAAAAAAAGAAACAATCCTTAAAGATATAATATGTCAAGTTGGAAGAACAGGAGTAATAACACCTATGGCAATACTTGAACCAGTTAAGGTTGCAGGTTCTACAATATCAAAGACTACATTACACAATGAAGATTTTATAAAAGAAAAAGAGTTAAAAATTGGTGATACTGTAATAATTCAAAAAGCAGGAGATGTTATACCAGAAATTGTTGAAGTAGTAAAATCAAAAAGAAATGGAACAGAAAAAGATTTTAGTATGCCTAAAACATGTCCAGTATGTGGTGCTCCAGCAGTAAGAGAAGAGGGAGAAGCAGCAATTAGATGTACAGGTATAGAATGTCCAGCAAAATTGTTTAGAAATTTGGTACATTTTGTTTCAAGAGAAGCAATGGATATATCAGGCTTAGGAGAAAATATTATTCAACAATTGTTAGATAATAAATTAATAAAAAATATTGCTGATATATATGAATTAAAATTTGAAGATATAGCGTCACTAAAGAAAAATGGAAAGAAATTTGCACAAAATTTAATAGATGCAATAGAAAAAAGTAAAGAAAATGATTTATCAAAATTAATTACAGCTTTAGGTATTAGACATGTTGGGGTAAAGGCTTCAAAAACGTTAGCAAGAAAATATAAAAATATAGATAATTTAATGAATGCTAAATATGAGGAATTAAGTGAGATAAATGATATAGGACCAATTGTTGCAAACAGTATTGCAAGTTTTTTTGAGGAAAGTCAAACTAGAGATTTAATTCAAAGATTAAAAGAAAATAATGTTAATATGGAATCTTTGGAAGAAGAAGCTCAAGATAAAAGATTTGAAGGAAAATCATTTGTATTAACCGGAAGTTTAGAAGAATTCACAAGAGGACAGGCTTCAGATATAATAGAAAAATTAGGTGGAAAAACATCAGGAACAGTTTCTAAAAAGACAGATTATGTATTAGCTGGTAGTGAAGCTGGAAGTAAACTAACTAAAGCACAAAATCTTGGGGTACAAATAATAACAGAAGAAGAATTTAAGGAAATGGTTAAATAAAATGTGGGTATAGGTAAAATTAGAAAAAAATTAAACACATAAAAATAAATGAAGAAAGGAGTGTATGGTGTATTTAAATTATTAATATATCATACAAGAAAAAATGGAACAAAAATATACGTTTGAAATGATGTGGGAAGATTTAGATCAAGGATATCAGATATATTACACATATGTAAGAAACAAATATTTATTATTTAAAACAGCATCAAATTGTTATACACAAAAACTCTTGTCAGATAATCCAAAAAATCCACAACCTAAAATGACAATGTTAACTTTAAAAAGAGTTAGAGAAATGTTTCCTCATATGGAAAATATTGAGTATAGAGTTGGTATGCAGGAACAAGATTAAAATAATTTAAAGGAGAAAAATAAGTAATATGGCTGTAATAATAGATGGAAAAAAATTAGCTAAAAAAACAAGAGAAAATTTAAAAATAGAGTGTAGTAATTTAAAAGAAAAAAATATAATTCCAAAACTTTCAGTAATTATGGTTGGAGAAGATCCAGCATCTAAGATATATGTAAAAACAAAGAGCAAAGCATGTGATGAAATAGGAATTGAGTACGAGGAACATATATTAAATGAAAATATAATACAAGAAGAATTAATTGAATTAATCCATAAATTAAATAATGATGATTCAGTAAATGGGATTTTATTACAAAGCCCTATTCCAAGGCATTTGGATATTGATGAGGCTTTTAGAGAAATATCATCTGAAAAAGATGTAGATGGTTTTAATCCAATAAATGTAGGAAAACTATTATTAAATCAAGATACATTTGTATCATGTACACCATATGGGATAATGAAGATGTTTGAAGAATATAATATAGAATTAGAGGGAAAAAATGTAGTAATAATAGGAAGAAGTAATATTGTAGGAAAACCTTTAATGGCTTGTTGTTTAAATAAACATGCAACAGTAACAATATGTCATTCTAAAACAAAAGATTTAAAAGAAAAAACAAAAAATGCAGATATTTTAGTGGCAGCTATAGGAAAATCTAATTTTGTAACATCAGATATGGTAAAAGATAATGCAGTTATTATTGATGTAGGAATTAATAGAGGAACAGATAAAAAATTAACAGGTGATGTTGATTTTGAAAATGTAAAAGAAAAAGCAAGCTATATAACACCGGTTCCAGGGGGAGTTGGACCAATGACAGTAGCTATGCTTATGAATAATGTTATAAAAGCAACAATAAATCAAAATAAATAGGGGCACTTTTTAGTGCTTCTTTTTATATACTAAGAAATCTTTTATAAGGAGGTATGATGATAAACTTAGATAAAAATAAATATTGGGTATGGTTTTCTTTAATTGAAAATTTAGGTAGTAGAAAGAAACAAGAATTATTAAAAAAATATAATAATCCTCAGAGGATTTATAATTTAAAAAAAGAAGATATAGTAAAAATACCAGGCTTTAGTGAAAAAAGGGCAGAAATGATTTTAGACAAGAAGAAAAGAGATGAATTAAATGATTATTTACAAAAAATGAAAAAGGAAAATGTGGATATTATAACAATAGAAGATGATGAGTATCCTAGAATATTAAAAAACATATATGATTATCCAATTTCATTATATATTAAAGGAAATAAAAAAATATTGAATAATAAATCTATAGGAATTGTAGGTTGCAGAATGGCAAGTGAATATGGAATAAAAGCTGCGCAATATTTTGCATATAAACTTGCACAAAAAGGTATAAATATTATTAGTGGATTGGCAAAAGGTATAGATAGTAATTCTCATATTGGAGCTATAAAAGCAAAAGGTATAACGATTGGCATTGTTGGAAATGGATTAGATATTGTATACCCTAAAGAAAATTATAAGTTGTATAGTGAAATATTAAAAAATGATGGTGCTATTATATCAGAATATCCATTAGGAACAAAACCAGAAAAAATAAATTTTCCAGCAAGAAACAGAATTATTAGTGGAATGAGTAATGGAATTATTGTAGTAGAGGCTAAAAAGAAAAGTGGAACATTAATAACTGTAGATTGTGCACTAGAACAAGGAAGAGATGTATATGTTGTACCGGGAAATATCAATTCTGCCAATTCATTAGGAACAAATGAATTGATAAAACAAGGAGCAAAAATGGTTACAAAATATGATGATATAGAAATATAAAAAGAAGTATTTACGAATTAATTTCAAAATGATATAATTTGTTGTAGATTAATGAAAGGAGTATATGATAATATATTAAAATATCATATAAAAATAAAAAATGGGTAGAACAAAATTAAAAGATAGAATATTACCACAATATACTAAAGGAGAGGAAATATTTAATATGACTTCACATATTGTTGGAGCTGTGTTAGGAATAGTAGCACTTGTTTTATGTGTTATATTTGCGGCGATAAATAAAAATGCATATGGAGTGGTTAGTGGAGCAATTTATGGAGCAACAATGATAATATTATATACAATGTCTAGTATTTATCATGGATTAAGTCCTAAAAGATATTCAAAAAGGGTATTTCAAGTATTAGACCATTGCTCAATATTTTTATTAATTGCAGGCTCATATACACCATTTGCTTTGTGTACATTAAGAGAATATAGTACAGTAACAGGTTGGACAATATTTGGAATAATATGGTTTTTTGCAATATTGGGAATTGTATTAAATTCAATAGATATAAAAAAATATAAGAAATTTTCAATGATATGTTATTTAGTAATGGGATGGTGTATAATTGTAAAAATAAATGTATTACCATCATTGCTAGGAAAAGCAGGATTTTGCTTATTAGTACTTGGTGGAATTGCATATTCAGTCGGAGCAATATTATATGGATTAGGAAAAAAACATAAATGGATGCATTCTATTTTTCATATGTTTATTTTATTAGGTAGTATTTTACAGTTTTTCTGTATATTATTATATGTAATGTAAAAAAAGAAAGAACACAGTCTTTCTTTGCTCACAATATATAAAATATTTTAGCATAAAAAAATTTTTTTATCAAATAGAAAAAAACTAAATAAAAAGAGGATAAATATGAAAAAGAGAGAAATAATAATATAAATAGTAAAAAAACAATGTTTAAAACACAAAATAAATTTGTAAAAAAATTATAAGTATGCTAATATATAGATAATCAATAAGAAAAATCCCTGCGTAGTGCGTAAGAGCATAATTTTTAGAACCAACAAAGATTAAGAGGGGCTAATCTCTCAATATGGCGTGCAAGCTCACAACTCAAGATAGTGAGAAGCCCAGAAGTATTTAGGTAGGCACCCACCTGTTTTTAGGAGCAGGTCCTTAAAAATTAGAAAGCTGACGGCTAAGGCGGGGGCTTTTTTTTGTATATAAAACCGAATAAATTGAAAAATAATTTAATTAATGATAATATATGTACAGATAATTATTATAAATAAAAAAGAAAGAAGTGATAAATATGACAATAAAACAAGCAATTATAAAAGGAACAACAATTTTAAAGCTTGATAACATATCAACACCAAAAATGAAAACAAGATTATTACTTCAATATGTGCTCAAAAAACCGAGACAATATTTAATAGTTTATGATAATAAAGAACTTACCAAAGAAGAAGAACAGGAATATTTAAAATATATACAAATGGTTAAAAATGGAGAACCAATTGAACATATTACACATCAAAAAGAATTTATGAAATTGAATTTTTATGTAGATAAAAATGTATTAATACCAAGGCAAGATACGGAAATTTTGGTTGAAGAGATTATAAAAATAGCAAAACATATAAAAGCTAAAAAAATATTAGATTTATGTACAGGAAGTGGAGCTATTGCGATATCATTAGCTAAATATATTGAAAATATACAAATAACTGCATTAGATATAAGTAGTAAGGCAATAGATATAGCAACTAAAAATGCTAGAATTAATAATGTGGAAGATAGAATTACTTTTGTGGAATCTAATCTTTTTGATAGTTTAGCAGAAGAAAAGTATGATATTATTGTTTCAAATCCACCATATATAAAAAGAAAAGTTATAGAAAAATTAGATAAAGAGGTAAGAAAAGAGCCTATAATAGCACTAGATGGTGGAGAAGATGGCTTGGACTTTTATAGAAAAATAATAGATAATGGTTATAAATATTTAAAATATGGTGGCTATGTAGGTTTAGAAATTGGATATGACCAAAAAGAGGATGTCACAAAAATAATAAAAGAAAAACAACATTATAAAAATACATTTTGTAAAAAAGATTTATATGATAATGATAGAGTAATAATTACACAATTAGGCAATTAATAATTCTAAAGGAGGAAGAAAAAATGTCTTTTTCATCAGATATAAAACAAGAGCTAAATAAATCAAATAGCTTAGCAAACAAAGAAAATGTAAAATTTGAATTGATAGGTTATTTAATATCTGGAAATATAGATATAATTAAAGGAAAAAATGTAAAATTTCACACTGAAAGTGACTATAATATAAATCGTTTTTCAAAATTATTATCTAATTTAGAGATTAATCATGAAATAAAAGTAGATGGAAAAGGATTTTCAATAACAACAAAAGCTTTAGACATAAATAATTTGGGATTTTTAGAAACTAATGAAAATCAAATAATTTTAAAAAAACAGATAATAGATGTTAATATAGAGTCAAGAAAAAAAGCAATAATACGAGGGGCCTTTTTAGGATCAGGGTCTATAAGTAACCCAGAAAATTCATATCATTTAGAAATAGTATTTGGGAATAATTTTAATTTAGAGGTTATGAAAAAAATATTTGAATCTTTAGATATAAGTGTAAAAGAATTGATAAAAAGAAATAGATATTCGTTATATATAAAAGATGGTGAAGAAATTTCTAAATTGCTTGCATTAATAGGCGCAAATAAAGCAGTTATGTTATTTGAAGATATACGAATAAAAAAAGAAATGAGAGGTAAGGTAAATCGTATTGTTAATTGTGAAACTGCAAATTTAAATAAAACAATTAATGCAGCAATTGAACAGATAGAAGCTATAAATAAGTTAAAAGAAAATGGCAAATTTAATAAATTAGATGATAATTTAAAAGAATTAGCTAGTTTACGAATAGAATATCCCAATATGTCATTAATAGAATTGGGAAAGAAATTAAAAAATCCTGTTGGAAAATCAGGAGTGAATTATAGATTAAAAAAAATAATGGAGATAGCAAATGGACAGTAAAGAATTAGGAATATACATACATATACCTTTTTGTAAAAGAAAGTGTTATTATTGTGATTTCATTTCATTAGGAATGGAGTGTATGGAAGATAAAAGTATAATAGAAGAATATATGCAAGCTGTAAAAAATGAAATAGAAGTGTATTTTACACAAAATATAATTCGAGAATACAATGTAACTACAATTTATATAGGAGGAGGAACACCTTCGTATATAGACAGTAAATATATTGTAGAAATATTAAATTTTTTAGAAATAAAATTGAAAGATAATGTAACACCATTTAAAGAAATAGAGATAACTATAGAAATAAATCCAGGAACTATTGATATAGTAAAATTAGAACAGTATAAAAAAGCAAATATTAATAGATTAAGTATAGGATTACAAAGTACAAATAATGAAATATTGAAGGAAATAGGAAGAATTCATACTTTTGAAGAATTTTTAGAAACATATAATAAGGCCAAAGATGTTGGATTTGAAAATATAAATGTTGATTTAATGATTGGGTTGCCAAACCAAACAATAGAAGACATAAAAGATAGTCTATTTCAAATTATAAAAATAAATCCAAACCATATAAGTGTATATTCTTTGATTATTGAAGAAGGAACAGTAATTGACCAATATATAAAACAAAAAAAGTGGGTTGAATTAGATGAAGAAACTGAAAGAAATATGTATTGGTATGTAAAAAATACATTAGAATTAAATAATTATAATCATTATGAAATATCAAATTTTTCAAAGAAAGGAAAAGAATCAAAACATAATGTAAATTGTTGGCTTCAAAAAGAATATGTTGGTATAGGAGCAGCAGCACATTCATATTTAAAAAATATCAGGTACACTAATACAGATAATGTAAAAAAATATATTAGTAAATTTAAAGATATAGAAAAGATAAAAAGTAAAAAAGAAGGTTTTTTAAAAAATAATTATAATATAGAAGAGGAACAATCTTTAGAAGAAAGAAAAAAAGAATATATGTTACTTGGATTAAGAAAAATAGAAGGAATACAAATTTCAAAATTTAAGGAAAAATACATTGATAATCCAATATTTATATATAAGAGAGAACTAGAAAAGTTAATAAATGAGGGATTGATAATTATAGATGGAGATTATATACGACTTACTAATAAAGGTTTAGACTTAGCAAACTTGGTTTGGGAAGAATTTGTATAAAATCTTTTCCTAGGTATTGACAAATGACGAAGAAATGTGATATTATATTAATCGTTACAAGAAGAAGTCAAACTTCTCACCTTTGTTTAAGTAAAGACAAATGGTTAGAAATTAAATAATTAGAACACATTACAGTGTGTTTGGTTTATTTTGAATTTGACTTGTAACAGAAGTCAAATTTTTTTAATTATTGGAGGTGTTTTTTATAAAACAAGAATTACCAATTAATGGTCAAATAAGAGCAAAAGAAGTTCAATTAATAGGAGATAACGGAGAAAAAGTAGGTGTTATTTCTTTAAGAGAAGCTTTACAAAAGGCAGAAGATAAAAATTTAGATTTAGTATTAGTTGCACCAAATGCAAATCCACCAGTTTGTAAAATTATGAATTATGGAAAATACAAATTTGAACAAGCTAAAAAAGAAAAAGAAGCTAAAAAGAAACAAAAAAGTTTCGAAGTAAAAGAAATAAGAGTTACTCCAAATATTGAGGAACATGATTTTAGTTTTAAATCTAAAAATGCAAAAAAATTCATATTAGATGGAAATAAGGTAAAAATAACTGTCAGATTCAGAGGTAGAGAAGTAAATAACTCAAAAGCTGGAGAAGTTGTTTTGAAAAAATTTATTGAAGATATGAGTGAAATTGCAGTAGTAGAAAAAGCACCAAAGCTTGAAGGTAGAAATATGTTTACAATTCTAGCTAAAAAAACTGAAAAATAAAAATGTGAAAGGAGAATATATTATGCCAAAATTAAAAACAAATAAAGCTGCAAAGAAAAGATATTCTTTAACAGCAACAGGAAAAGTAAAAAGAACAAAATCAAACAGAAGACATTTATTAGCAAATAAAACAAAAAGACAAAAAAAATCAGGAAAAATTCAAAATGCTTATGCAAGTAAAACTTGTGAAAATACAATCAAAAAATTATTACCATATGGTAACTAATAATTAGAATAGAAATTAAGGAAGGTGAAATAAATGGCAAGAGTAAAAACAGCAAGAACAACAAGAGCAAGACATAAAAAGATATTAAAACAAGCTAAAGGATACTTTGGTGCAAAACATTATAGATTTAGAAATGCAAACCAAGCAGTTATGAAATCTTTATCTTACGCATATGTAGGAAGAAAAGATAAAAAAAGTAATTTTAGAAAATTATGGATAGCAAGAATTAATGCAGCAGCAAGAATGAATGGAACTACATATAGTAGATTAATTGCTGGATTAAAAAAAGCTAATGTAACAATAAATAGAAAAATGTTAGCAGAAATAGCTGTAACAGATCCAAAAGCTTTTACAGAAATAGCTGAAATTGCAAAAAAAGCGTAAAAATATATAGGAGATAGAATCATGAAAATGGTTCTATTTTTATATACTAGGAAATTTCTCATTTCCTAGTATATAAAAATGCTATAATCGCTATTGCCTTTGAGATTTTCTCCTTTTAGTCGAAAACTCAAATCGGCGAGAACAAAGGGCGACCTAAAGTCGCTTTGTTCTATATATAATAGGAAAGTGATACTTTCCTATTATATAAAAATGTTACAGTCACATTACAAAAATGTTAAATTTTATATAAAAATGCCATAAATCTTGAAAAAAACTACATGTAATGATATTCTTGATTAGGAAATCTAAAAAAGGGGATTGAATAATGAACAAGAAAGTTATAAGAAAAATTAGTTTAATATTGACATTGTTATTGTGCATATTATCGGGACAATATGTATATGCAAATAGTGATTTAGAGTCTAAAATATCCTTAGTAGAATATACTAAAGAATATCAAGATTGGTTAAATTTAAGTGATGAAGAAAAACAAAAGGTATTAGAACCTCGAAGATATGATATAGTGGATTCAGAAGATAATGAAACATATATAAAAGGAATAAAAAATCCATTTAAAGTTCATCAATTATTAAAAGCAACTGTAAGTTCTAAATATAATTTAAAAGATGTTATACCAGAAAATGTAAAAATTAAAGATCAAAAAACAACACAATCATGTTGGTCATTTGCATCACTTGCAACATTAGAAACTAATTTAGCTATGCAAGACAAATCAGCTAATAAAAGTGCAACTGAATATGATTTTTCTGAAAGACATATGGATTATGCAACTACAAGATCAGCGTTTTTAAATAATAAAATAAATGAATATGGATATACAAGAAATATAAAAAGTGGTGGAAATTTTCTTTTAGCCATGCAATATATTGCAAATGGAATGGGAGCTATTGAAGAAAAAGATATGCCGTTTGAAGATAATCAAGATAATATAGATATTTCAAAAATTCAAAATAAAACTGTAAAAACAACTTTATATGATACAGTGGAATTTGCAAATGATAAAAATAAGCCCAAAAGCGAATTAATACAACAGATGAAAGAATATATTGCTAGTTATGGTGGAATATATGCGGGAATATATGGAGCGTCAGGGTTGTCAGGAGAAGGATATAATAATGAAACTGGTGCAATATATTATTCAACAAAAGATAAAAAGATGGATCATGCAGTTGTAATTATTGGATATGATGATAATTATAGCAAAAATAATTTTAAAGAAGGGCAACGTCCAACAGCAGATGGAGCATGGATTGTAAAAAATTCATGGGGAGAAAAAATAGAAAAAAATATATCAGAAGTAAAAGAGCTAATGTTTAAAGAAGATCCTGAAACATATAAAGCAATGGGATATCAAACTGCATCAAGCCTTCCTGATGAAGCTATTTTGAATACTTATAAAAAAACATATGGAAACAGTAAAGTAAAATTAGAAAATAATAAGCTTGTTATAGAAGTTGGAGATAAAGGATATATGTATATTTCATATGAAGATAGTTATGTCTATGATTCATTATATGGAATAAAAAAAGCAAAAAATACTAAAGACTATGGCAAAATATATCAAAATGATATATTGGGTTCATCGTGCAAAGCGGATCTAGGTATAACAAGTGCGTATATAGCAAATGTATTTAAAAGAGATTTAAATACAAGTGAGAGTGTAGATAAAGTTAGCATATATACAACTCAAGAACAAACATGTAAGGTATTAATAAATTCTGCAAATAGTAACAAATCTGTTAATGATTTAAAAGAAGTAAAATTAAAAGAGGGGGATACTGCAAAAATACATCCAGGATATAATGTTATAGAATTTGCAGAACCAGTTACATTAACTGGAGATTCATTTGTTATTGCTATAAAATTAATAGATGATGGTGTGAATAAAGAAGTTGCTGTTGAAAGCCAAAAAGATAACAGTGGTTTATATCAAAATGCGGTAGTAAATGCAGGAGAAAGTTTTTACACGAATGATGAATTGATT
Organism: uncultured Clostridia bacterium; assembly: GCA_934169725.1. GTDB lineage: Bacteria > Bacillota > Clostridia > TANB77 > CAG-508 > CAG-269. Next base: position 238,875 of record CAKPOF010000001.1, read on the forward strand.
GCGAACAATCAATGGATTGATATAGGAACAGCTGAAAAAGTTAAAGGAAATTTATGTATAAAAGCATATACTACAGCAAATTCTAATGGAGATAACGAAAAAAATGATACATCATCACCGGAAGGTGATAAAAAAGCGGTATCTTCAAGTTTTAATGATGCAAAATCAAAAGTTACAGAATCAAAAATGTATTTTAGCTCAAAAGACTTAAATAATTCTTCAAATGAAATAACAATAAAAATAACAGGAATAAAAATAGGAGATGAATCAAATTCATATACATATAGTTATTATTTATCTAATACAAAAGGTGATAAAAACATAACAAATTGGCAACCAGCACAAGCGCAAAAAGAAAGTGATGGAACATATTCTATAACATTAGATTTAAAATCTAGTGAAATAGAGAATTATGAAACTTTGACAGAAGCTGAGAATTTATATGTATATATAAAAGAAAGGGCTACATTAGGTGATAGTTATGAGGAACAAACAGTAACTCTAGATACAGAAAATACTGTAGAACCAAAATGCTACGTAGATGATAAATATGTTGGTGGAATAGATGATGTATTAAATTATAATAAAAAAGAAGAATTGGATAATACAGGAATTAATAGTGAAACTAACAAAGGTAATGGAGATACAACAGTTTCTTCTAAAATATTACCGTTTGCTGGAAATACAGCTTTTAAAATAGGTATAGTGTTATTTTTAATTTTAATAGGTGGATTTGCTTTTTATAGATATAAAAATATAGATAAATAAAAAACAATAAAGTGTCATTATTGGCACTTTATTGTTTTTTCATTTTTGGTTTTGATATAAGGGAAGCTAAATATCCAAAAAATATTGCTGCAGAAATTCCGCCCGGCAGCAGCTTTTACTCCACCGGTAAAAACTCCAACAAATCCAATATTTTTAACTTCTTCAATGGTTCCTTTTGCTAAATTATATCCAAAACCTGTTAGAGGAACAGTAGCACCTGCACCGGCAAATTCTACTAAATACTGGTAAATGCCGAGACCACCTAGGATGGCACCCAAAGTTACAAAAGTAACTAAAATTCTAGCAGGTGTTAATTTTGTTTTGTCAATAAGTATTTGACCAATTACACAAATTAATCCACCTACAACAAAACATTTTAAAAGTGTAGACCATTCAAAAACCATTGACCAATTAATATCACTCATAAAATCAATCCTTTCTTATATGCATTACATGGTTTCTATACTAATAGCATGTGCAACTCCTGGAATAGATTCACCTTGTTGTGAACTTGTTGAATTCATTAAGGCACCTGTGGCAATTAATAGAATTCTTTTCATTTTGCGTTCTTTTAATTGTTTGAAAAAATATCCCGAAAAGACGGTTCCACAACATGCACATCCACTACCACCACTATGAGTATCTTGATTTTCTTTATCGAAAATTAAAACACCGCAATCATTATAATTATTTTTTATGTTATAACCATTGGTTTTTAATAAATCCATAGCTATATCTTTACCTATATAACCAAGATCACCACTTATGATTGCATCATAATAATTAGGACTTCGACCTGTATCTATAAAATGAGATATTAAGGTATCGGCAAAACTTGGTGCCATTGCAGCTCCCATATTATTTCCATCTTTTATCCCCATATCAACAATTTTTCCGAGGTGTAATGTGTGTTATAAAAGGCCCAGAACCAGATTTTGAAACAATAGCCGCTCCAGAACCGGTGACAGTCCATTGGCTTGTAGGTGGCCTTTGATTTCCTAATTCTAAAGGAAATCTGAATTGTTTTTCAGCACTACAAAAATGGCTGGATGTAGCACATAAAACATTATTAGCAAAACCTTCTACACAAATAGCTCCTAGGCATAAAGATTCGACAAATGTTGAACATGCTCCAAATACCCCGAAAAATGGTATGCTTAATTCACGTAAACCAAAACTTGAAGAAATACATTGATTTAGTAAGTCTCCAGCAAACATACAATCTATATCACTTGCAGAAATACCGAGATTTACGAATTACCATATTAACAGTTTCTTTTATAATTTTACTTTCAGCTTTTTCCCAAGTTTTTTCGCCCCAAAATTCATCATCTAAAGTTTGATCAAAATATTTAGCCAGTGGCCCTTGAGCTTCTTTAGGACCAACAATTGAAGCACAATCTAGTATAGTAGGTGGCGTATTAAATTTTATAGTTTGTTTTCCTAATTTTTCCAAAAAATCAACTCCTTAAATTTATTAAACTAAAGTTATATTTTGAGTATTGAATATTAAATAGATTATTCCTACTAAAATAGAAGTTGATATACCAAAAACTAAGACAGGTCCAGCAACTGTAAACATTTTTCCGCCAACTCCCATAACATAACCTTCAGATTTATATTCCATGGCTGGTGAAACTATAGAATTGGCAAAACCAGTTATTGGGATTAAAGACCCAGCACCAGCAAATTTTCCTATTTTATTAAAAATATTTAAACCAGTTAAAAATGCAGATAAACCGATTAATAAAATGGAAACAATTGTACCTGAAATTTGTGTATCAAAACCTCTATCTTTACAAATATTAAGAATAACTTGTCCAATAGTACATATAAGACCACCAACCCAAAAAGCATTAAAACAATTTTTTAAAATTGGTGAATTTGGTGATTTTTTATCAACATAGTCTTGATAAGCTTTTTTTGTTTCTGTTGGATTTTTCATAAAATACTTCCTTTCAAATTATACATCTTTGTTGTCTTTTCGATTTAAATCAATAGAAAAGGCAATATCTAAGTCTACAAAATATTCCGAAATTTTATCACCACTAATACTTGCTCTTTGTTCTAAAATTTTAACATCAGAAAGATAATCTATAGTTTTTGATGCTTCAGCAATTGCTTTTACAATTGCATCTTTCCATGATACTGTTGAATTTCCAGTTATAATTAAATGTTTTTTTATATCCATAACAACCTCCATAAAAATATTAAAAAATAAATAGTTTTTAAATTTAATAATATATTGTTTTTTTCATACCTTGGTGTCGCAAACCACATATTAAAATTACTAGTATGTAGTTTGCTCCAATTCGCACTCACTATTGTTCGTTTAATCGCTTACGCGGTATTTCAAAACAATATATTATTAAATTTTTATAAGTTAAATATTTTGAACTGTGAATTGTAACTATTTTTTCCGAATTATAAAAAAATATACAAATTTGGTGGAAAAAAATAAAAATAAAATATATAATAAAGCAAATAATAAATTTGAAAGGAACAAAAAAGTGGATAAAGTACGAGAATTAGCATTAAAAATTTTATATAAAATAGATAATGCAAAAGCATATTCAAATATTGTATTAAATGAAGAAATCAATAAAAATAAAAAAATAATAAATGAAAGAGATATTGGATTTATATCAGAAATCATATATGGTGTTACAACTTGGAAATTAACAATAGATGAAATAATAAGAAAGTATTCAAAGATTAGATTAAAAAAGATATCACCATGGATTATAAATATATTAAGGATGGGTGTTTATCAGATAGTGTTTTTAGATAAAGTACCAAAATCGGCTGCTGTTAATGAAAGTGTGAATTTAGCAAAAAGATATGGACATAAGAGTAGTTCAAATTTTGTAAATGCAATATTGAGAAAAATAAATAAAAAAGACTATGAGGATTTTTTTGATATAGATGATAATATTGAAAGAATATCTAAAACAACATCTATGCCTGTTTGGATAATAGAAAAGCTTTTAAAAGAAAAAGATATAGATGAAGTAGAAAATATTTGTAAAAATTCAAACATAAGACCAAAAATAACAGTTCGAATAAATAAATTAAAAACTAATAAAGAAGAAATAAAAGAAATATTGGCAAAAGAAAAAATTGAATTTAAAGAATGTGAATTAGATGATTTTTTGATTTTAGAAAAAGTTAAAAATATAGAAAATTTTGATTTGATAAAAAATGGATATTTAACTATTCAAGATAAAGGCGCAGGATTAATAGCTTTAGTTTTAAACCCTAAAGAAAATGAACACATTTTAGATGCTTGCAGTAGTCCAGGTGGAAAAACTACATATATGGCTGAAATGATGAATAATAAAGGTGAAATAATTGCATGGGATATACATGAACATAGAGTTAATTTAGTTGAAAAAAATGCTAAAAGATTGGACATAAATATAATAAATACAGAATGTAAAGATGCTACAAAATATGAAGAAAAATATAAAGAAAGATTTGATAAAATATTATTAGATGTTCCATGCCTGGGATTGGGAGTATTGAAAAGAAAACCTGATATAAAATGGCAAAGAAAAGAAGAAGATATAAATGAAATAACAAAAATACAAAAAGAAATTTTAGATAATTGTTCAAAATATTTAAAAGAAAATGGGGAATTAGTATATTCTACATGTAGTATTTTGAAAGATGAAAATGAAGAAATAATAAAAGAATTTTTAAAAAGAAACAAAAATTTTGAAGCAATAGAAATATCTGGAAAACAGCCGTATATCCAGTTATATCAAGACAAAGAAAATGATGGATTTTTCATTTGTAAATTGAAGAAAAAATAAATATTACATTTTTATTACAGTTAAATTACATTTGTGTTAAAGCTATTGATTTTTATATGCTACATGTTAAAATATACTAGTATTAAGTAGAATAAAAAACAAAAAAAGAAAATTTTAGAGAAATTTTCAAGTATTAAAAAGTGGATAAATACGTAAAATAAGATGGAAATATAAATAAAAGTAAAAGGAGTAAAGGATGGCTAGTTGCTTAGGATTATATGTTGAAACTAATATAATTAAATATGCAAAAGTTTCAAAAGATCATGAGAAAATAAAAGTCGAAGCTTTTGGAGTTAAGTTTTATGAAAATTTAGAACAAGCAGTAAATCAAATTGTAGAAGAAACATATAGCTATAAAACACCAATAAGTGTAAATTTATCAGAAGAAGTTTATAATTTTTTTGATATGTTTGCTATGTTAAAAAATAAAGACTTAGCTAAAGCTATAAAAACAGAATTTGAAATGTATTGTGGCGATCAAGGGTATAATCCTAATGTTTTTGAAACAAGATATGCGGTTTCAAAAAATCCACAAGATAAAGAAAAACTAAAAATAATTCATATTGCTGCAAATAAGATAGAATTAAATAAAAAAATCCAAACAATAGATAAAAATAAATTAGGTGGTATTATACCAATTTCTATGGCTATTCCAAATCTTATAGAAACTAAGCCAAGAGAAAATTGCTTGATAGTTAATATAGAAGATAATACTACAGTTACAACTATTTTAGATGAAAATGTTTTTGATGTAAATGTTTTTGATGAAGGTTGTCAACAATTTTTAAGAAAAATAAATATTAAAGAAAATTCAATGGCAAAAGCTTATGAAATATGCAAAAATACTACAATATACACATCAGATTCAAAAGATTTACAAGAAACTGAAATAGGATATTTAGAAGATATAATGCCAACATTATATAATATTGTTGGGAATGTTAGAAAAATAATAAATGAAAGTCAAGAAAAAATTACGAAAGTATATTTAACAGGAACAGCAACATTAATAAATAATTTGGATTTATATTTTCAAGAATATTTAAGTGAAATAGATTGCCAAATATTAAAACCCTATTTTGTAAATGCAACAAAGGATATAAATATACAAGATTATATAGAGGTAAATTCAGCTATGTCATTGGCGTTAGCGGAATTGGGACAAGGTATACAAGGTGTAAATTTTAAAAAGCAAAGTTTTAGTGATAAAATACCTGGTTGGATGAAAATAGAAGTTAATCCAGGCAAAGAAAAACAAAGTAAACTTGCTCAATCAGGATGGTTTACTAATGATTTAGGTGAAAAGCTAGATAAGACTGAAATAGGACTTTTAAGAACAGCAATGGGGATACTTTTGCTATTTATAATATATAGTTCTTTTTCTGGACTATTAAACAAACAAATGGAAAAGAAAGATAATCAAGCGCAAGAGTCTATAGCTTCTACAAATTCACAAATTCAATTAGCAAGTAATGATAAGACAAAAATAGATTCAAGAACAAATGATTATACACAAATGATTCAAAACTTACAAGATTTAAATGATAGAATTTCAGAAGCAAGTAAAACAAGAGATTCAATACCTAATTTATTGAATTCAATAATGTATATTATACCGGAAAATGTTCAAATAACATCAATACAAAACACAACAGGAACACATATTGTTATAGAAGCACAATCAAATAAATATGAACAACTAGGTATGTTTAAGGCTAAATTAGATACAGGAATGTATTTAACAAATGTTATTTCTACATCAGGTCAACAATCTAATAATATTATAAAAGTAAAAATAGAAGGAGATTTGCCATGAAAAAATTATTAATACTAATATTAATAGCTCTTGTATTGACATTAACTATTTTTACTATGGTAAATGGTCTTGGAATTGGAGGATTAAAAATATTAGGAATAAAGCAAATTCAAGACAAAAATACTGAACTGGAAAAATCAGTAACCGAAGCGACAAAATTAGCAAGTTCTACTTTTCCAAGCAAAGTAAGTGAAGTAAATAGCAGTATGAAAAAATTACAAGAACAAAAAAAATCTTATGAAGATATGGTAAATGTTAGCGATTCTGGCGATGTAAGTGCAGCTAGCAGATTATCAAAATATAATTTAGATTTCTTATGGGCAAGGATAGGAACACATGCAACCAGCGAAGGAGTTAATATAGATATGTCTTTAACTCAAGGAACAGGTGAAAAAAATGTATATAATATTAATTTTACAGCGGTTGGAAGTTATGTTGGAATATCTGAATTTATAAGAGATGTAGAAGATGATTCAAACTTAGCGTTTAAAATTGAAGAATTTTCAATGTCAACAGGACAAGATAATGCTTTAAAGGCAACATTTGTATGTAAGAATATACCAATAGAAGGTGTTTCATCAATAGACTCAAAGGCTAGTGCAACACCAGATGATGCTAATACTGCTGGAGGAAATTCAAATACAGCAAATGCTACAGGAAATTCAACTACAAATTCAAATACAGCAAATGCTACAGGAAATACTAATTCAAATAATACAAATACAACAAAGAACAATACAGCAAATAGTGCGAGTGCAAATAATACAGCTAGATAATAAAGGAGAATAGTATGGCTAAAAATATTATAAAAGAAATTATTATTATGCTATTATTATGTTTAGCAATAATATTAATACTTGGAATTTTATTATATGAATATGTTCCAAGCAGTAAAATTATACCTGAACAGGTATCATATACAACACCAGAGGATGTAAAAGAGGAATTAAGTAAAACAGAAAATGTTGATAGTGAGAATCCTGTTTTAACATATAGTATTGATTCTACAACATTAAATAATTATCAAAAAATAAATACTTATGTTCCAGGAAAATCAGATCCTTTTGCATCATATGATTCAACACAAAGTTCAGGAACAGAAAATAATCAAAATAGTGGAACTACTACAAAAAGTAATAATACTACAAGTAGTGGTAACTCTAATAAGACAAATTCTAGTTCTTCAAATTCTGGAAATTCAACTAATTCAACAAGTACAAATACATCAACAGGATATTTACCAGATAAAGGAACAAAATAATTAAGTTATTAACGTTATGTTTTTTAAACATAAATTATATAATATTAAATTTATTTCAAAAGAAAAGGAGGAAAAACGAAATGAAAAACCAAAGAGGTATTACATTAATCGCTTTAGTAATTACAATTATCGTTTTATTAATTTTAGCAGGAGTATCAATAGCTATGCTTACAGGAGATAATGGTATATTGAAAAAAGCTTCAAATTCTGCAACTGAAACAAATCTTGCAGCTGACAAAGAAGCAGCAATAACAGATTTAAATGCAGCTTATACAGCATATATGGAAGCTAAATATGCTACATCTTCATCATCAGCAGATATAAAAGCTTTTAATGAATGGATTAAAACTACAGGAGCAAGCTATATGAACAGTACTGATCATTATGATTTTGCTGAAGGTAAAGTTACAACAAAAAGTGTAAACTCAAATGGAAAAAAACAAACAGCAACAGTTGACGCAAAAGGTGGATTCAGTGCTTGGACAGATGCTACAACACAAGAAACAAACGGTGACTAATAAAATAATTTAATAAAATAAAGCCATACGCACACTAGAGTGTGTATGGCTTGAATTATAAATATATACAAAATAAAAGGAGAAAAGATGAACACACTATTATATATATTAATATTTATCATGGGAACAGTATTTGGTAGTTTTTATACTTTAGCAATATATAGAATACCTAAAAGACAAGATATAACACATACACATTCATATTGTCCAAATTGTAATCATAAATTAGGATTTTTAGATTTAATACCAGTATTTAGTTATATTTTCTTACGTGCTAAATGTAGATATTGTGGTCAAAAAATAAGACCAAGATATTTTATTCTTGAAGTATTATCAGGTATTGTTTTTTTAACAATAGGATATTTAATGAATATTAGTATAGATAATTTAAGAGTTACAATTTTGGCAGAAGGTGCATTTATGGCACTTTATTTGTGTTTCATATTTTTAATGGCAGGAATAGATAAAGAAAACAGAAAAATAGAAAAATCAGTTTCTATGTATGGGATTATATTATCTATAGCATATATAGTATATCTATGTATAGTAGAAAATGATAGTATATATAGATATATCATATATATTGTTTTTTATATATTATTCTTACTTTTGGATACAATAACATTAAAAAAATATGCAAAAAATAGCTATGTAAACGGTGTGATGCTTGCAACAATTACAATGACAATATTTACAGGTGAGTACATAATGATAAATACAATAATAATGACGGCTTTGTGTGTAGCAATAAGCTTGTTAATGCAAAAAATTAGAAATATAAGAAGAAAAGTAAGAATAGAAAAGAAAAATTATGGTCAAGAAATTAGATATGGTTTTTATCTAGGTGTTTCTAATATTATAAATTTAATATTTGTATTAGCTTGGAGCAAATTTCTTTTATAAAAATAGTATGTAGGAAAGGAATTTCTATGAATATAAAAAGTGAAAAAGGAATAACCAATATAGATATTACAGTTTCAGTAATTCTAATAACATTATTTGTATCTTTAATAGCAACAATTGCAACAAATATTAATTCAAATTCAAAAAATATACAAAGAAAAACAGAGGCTTTAAATTATGCAATAAATGAAATTGAAGATGTAAAAGCTTCAAACTTCGAAGATTTAGATAAAATATATGTGGGTTCAGAAGCTGAAGGTAATATAGAAAATTCAGGATTTTATAAAAAAATAACAATAACCGATTATGCAGATTTAGATAAAAATAAAGATGATGATACAATTAAACGTGATATAGTAAAAATAGTAAAAGTTGAAATATCATATAAACAAGGAAAAGATATACAAACAGTGGATTTGTCAACAGTAGTTACAAAAAAATAGTTAAGGAGATATATAATGAAATCAGAAAAAGGAATAACATTAATATCTATGACAATATATGTAATTGTTATGCTAATTGTTGTTACAGTTATGGTAATATTAACATCATATTTTTATGGAAATGTAGATGTTAACTCAACAGAAACAAAATTAAATCAACAATATACAAAATTTAATTCATATTTTACTGAAGAAGTTAATAAAAAAGACAACAAAGTTATGGGAATAGGAGAAACAGAAGATGTTACAAATAATACTAAACAACGATATATATTATTTTCTAGTGGAAATCAGTATACTTTTGTTCCTGAAAATAAAGCAATATATGTAAATAATGTGAAAATTGCAGAAGATATAACTGATTGTACTTTTTTAAAAGTAGAACAAAATGATAAAGTAATTGTTACTGTGACGATAAAGGGAGATAATAATTTTACAAAATTTACTAAATATACTTTAGTAAATTAAAACGCGAAAGAGGTGTTTATTATATGGAATTAAAAAGAAGACAACCTATAGGGGTAGAATTAGTAAAAAAAGGGATTGTATCAGAAGATGATATAAAAAGTGCATTAGAATATCAAAAAAATCATCCAGATGTAAAAATAGGGGATTGCTTATATGAATTAGAATTATGTGATCCATATGTATTAATTACATCAATAGGAGAAATATTAGGAGAAAAAGGAATGCTTTTATCAAGAGCAATGATAAAGATTAATATATCTGAATACATTTCTCTTGATATTGCAAAGAAAAACAAAGTAATTCCTTTTGATATAGAAGGTGGAAAAATAAAAGTATGTTTTGCTAATACTGTTAATAAAAAAAGTATAGAAACTATGAAACTATTATTTTTAAATAAAGGTTTAATAATGGAATCATATATTACTTTTGAAAGAGATATAGAAAATATATTGAAATCTTTAGAAGGTAAAGCTACTGCAGATATAACAGATTCAGGAGTTACAATAATAAATTTAGTTGACAGTATAATAAAAACAGGTATTGAAAAAAGAGCGAGTGATATCCATATAGAACCAATGGCAACATCAGTTAGAGTAAGATATAGAATTGATGGTGAATTATTTACAGCTGCTAATTTAGATAAAGAAAAACAATCACAAATAGTTGGTAGATTAAAGGCAATATCAAATATGCACCAAGAAAAACAGGAAGCACAAGATGGTAGAATTTTGCTTTATGAAGATTATAATATTCGTGTATCTTCACAACCAAACGTATATGGAGAAAAATTTGTTTTAAGATTGTTAAAGAAAAATGCAAATATAAAAAATATATTTGATTTAGGGTTTTATGGAGAAGAAGAAGCTTTTGAAAAAAGTATAAACAAGAAAAACAGTATTACTATAATTGCTGCACCAACAGGAGAAGGTAAAACAACATCATTATATAGTATAATAAATCATCTAAATAGACCTGAAATTAATATTACAACAATTGAAGACCCAGTAGAAATTAGAATTGCTGGTTTAAATCAAATAGAAATTGATGCTAAAAACACATTTGCTGGAGCCTTAAGAACTGTTTTAAGACAAGATCCTGATATCATATTAGTTGGGGAAATTCGTGATAGAGAAACAGCAGAAATTGCAATACAAGCTGGACAAACAGGACATTATGTATTGTCAACTATTCATACAATAGACAGTATAGAAGTAATAAATAGATTGAGAAAAATTGGTGTATCAGATTATGATATTGCAAGTACATTATCAACAGCTGTTTCACAAAGATTGGTAAGAAGAATTTGTCCAAAATGTAGAAGAGAAAGAGAATTTACTGAAGAAGAAAAAAATATAATGTCAAATATATTAGAAAAATATGAAGAACATGTAGATTTATCAAAATTTAAAACATATGATTCAATTGGATGTGAACATTGTAATGGAACAGGATTTTATGATAGGATAGGAATATTTGAATTTTTAGATATAACAGATGAAATAAAAGAATTAATTGTTTCAGGTGCATCAAGCATGGCAATTAGAAAAAAAGCTTTAGAAGAAAATTATAGACCATTAATCGTTGATGGGATTAACAAAGTTTTAAGAGGTGAAACTACACTAGAAGAATTAAATAAAAAATTATTATTTTTCTAGATAAAGACTAAGGAGGAATAGTTTTATGAATATGGATAAAGTTTTAGATATGGCAATAGAAAAAGATGCATCAGACGTTCATCTAATATGTGGAAATAAACCAATACTTAGAATATCTAGGGATTTGGTTGAAATTGAAGAGATGCAAGAATTAACAGAAGAAGATATGGCAGAAGTATATGATTATTTAGTAAAAGGAAATGTTGACAAGGATGAGGTATATAATACAACTAGAAAACTTGATATATCTTATGAATATAAAGATATAAGACTAAGAGTTAACATTTCAGCATCAGATGATGTACCTACATGTACACTTAGACTTATAAAAAATGAACTACCACCATATGAATCATTAGGTGTGCCAGATGTTGTAAGAAGAATGACATATCAACCTCAAGGCTTGATATTAGTTACAGGTAAAACTAACTCTGGTAAAAGTACTACATTAAACTCAATGATAGATTATATAAATGAAAATCAAAATAAAAAAATACTAACTCTAGAAAACCCAATAGAATATAAACATCATTCTAAAAAATCATTAATAGTTCAAAAAGAGGTTGGAAAAGGAAGAGATGTTTTAACATTTAGCGATGGTGTAAAAAACTCACTAAGAGAGGACTGCGATATTCTAGTTATAGGAGAGATTAGAGATAGAATAACTATGGAAGCTGCAATAGAAATGGCAGAATCAGGGCATTTAGTAATTGGAACATTACACACCAAATCATGTGCAGAAACAATAGATAGAATGATAAACTTCTATGAAGTTAGAGATCAAGCAAGTATAAAATATTTATTATCATCTTTATTGAAACTTGTTGTATCACAAAGATTATTAAAAGGAACAGATGGTAAATTAGTTTTGGTTCCAGAAGTAATGGTTGTTGATAATATTGTAGCTGGAATTATAAGAAAAGAAAAATTAAGTGTTTCAGAAATTGAAGATGCTATTCAAAGTAATTTAGAAAAAGGAAGTATTGGATTAATTAATTCACTTGCAGAGCTTTTTGTTGATGATAGAATTACATTAGAACAAGCAAAAGCTCAAATAGAAGAAAAAAATCAAGAAATTTTAAATAGAACAATTATGCAATTAAAGATAAAAAAAGGAGCTAATGGATTTTAAATAGGAGGTAAAATATGCCAACTTATGTATATAGGGCTATGACTAAAAATGGTTTGATTGTAAAAAACAAAATAGAATCACCAAGTAAACAAAATCTTTTAAAATTATTAAAAAGTAATGAATTAATCCCAATAGATGTTGAACAAATTAGATATATTGGAAAACAACAAAAAAAAGCGAAAAAAAATATAGCAAATATAGAAGAAATAATGAAAAATTTAAATACAACAAATATTGGTAAAAATAAGCCAAAACAATTATCAACTAAGGAAAAGATAAATTTATATTTTGCTAAAACAGAGAAAATAACTAGTAGGGATATTATTATATTTACTCAAAACTTTTATTTATTAAAAAAGGCTAACTTTAATAATATACATGCATTAGACACAATAATACAAAGTACAGAAAATGTTTCGTTTAAAGGAATATTAGAAGATATATTAGCAGGAGTTGAAGCAGGAGAAAATATGTATACGACTATGGAATATTATTCTAATGTATTTCCATATATATATATCAACATGATAAAAGTAGGAGAATTGTCAGGTTCACTTACAAATTCATTAGAACAAGCTGTAAAATATTTGGAAGAATCAGATTCTTTAAATAGAAAATTAAGGTCAATTTTAATACCAAACCTTGTACAATTTGTATTGTTATTAGTAATGCTTATTGTTGGAACATTGGTAGCAATACCAACAATACAAGGAATATTTGATGAATTAGGTACAGATGAAACACTTCCAGCAGTTACATTGTGGTTTGCTGACTTTCTTAATAAAGCAATGGCGTGTTGGTATATTCCTGTAGCAATTATAGTAATAGCCACAGCGGGAATTTTATTTTATATTAATACTCCAAAAGGAAAATATAATTTTCACTATTTTAAATATAAAATGCCAATATTTGGAGATTTAATATTTGCTTTAGACTTTTCTAGATTTTTAAAAGCTATGCTTTTAAATTTAAGAAATGGAATGAGAATACAAGAAGCTATTGAGGTTAGTAAAAATGTAGTAAAAAACTATGTAATGTTGTCAATGATTGAAACATCAATTAACAATATTTTGACAGGTACTTCATGGATAGAACCATTTGAACAATCAGGTTTAGCTAAACCTATGATAACAGAGATGTTAAAAATAGGAATGCAAACAGATTTATCAGAAATGATGGAAAAATTAGTTGAATATATGCAAATAGATATAGATAACATAATGGAGAAAATAATGAAAACATTGCCACAAGTGGTATATGCAATAGTAGGAGCAGTACTAATATTCTTTGTATTAGTAGTATTAGTTCCTTGTATCCAAGTATATATGGGAAATTTCTTATTCTCAGCATATGGAGTATAAAAACCAAAAACTTCTCGAGTATTTACATATTTGAGAAGTTTTTATATATATAAAAGAAAGGAGCAAATGTTATATTTAATATAACATTAATAAAAAAATGAAAATAGGTGTAGACATGGGTGGAAGTCATATTGCAATAGGAGTTATAGATAACAAAGGGAAAATATTAGAAAAAGTAGAAAAAAGAATAACTTCAAAAGAAAAAAATAATATAAAAAAATCAATTGAAGATTATATAATAGAAAAGGTAAAAATATTTGTAAATCAGTATAAAATCACACAAGTAGGAATTGCAATTCCAGGAACAATAAGAAATAGAGTAATAGAAAAATCAGTGAATTTGGGATTGAAAAATTATGATTTAATAAAAAACTTAGAAAAAGAAATAGATATACCAATAACAATAAGAAATGATGCTAAATGTGCAGCTATGGCAGAAAATATGTATGGGACAATGAAAGCATTTGATAGAAATATATTTTTAACACTAGGAACAGGCATTGGAGGAGCAGTTATAATAGATAATAAATTAATAAATACAGGAGATTTATCTGGATGTGAGTTTGGACATATAATAATAGAAAAAAATGGTAAACAATGCAAATGTGGCAAAAAAGGTTGTTGGGAAAAATATGCTTCTATGAAAGCATTTAAAGATGATTTAAGAGAAATATTAGGATTAGATGAAAAATCAACAGGAAAAGAACTATTAAATATAATTAGAAAAAATAATGTTAATAATGAAAATTATAATAAAATAAACAAACTAATAGACCAATATGTAGAATATCTTGCAATAGGAATATCAAATCTAATTAATATTTTTGAACCAGAAGCTATAGGAATAGGTGGAAGTTTTGTTTTTTATGAAGAAGTATTTTTAGAAAAACTAAAGAAAAAAATATTAGAAGATGATTTATTATTTAATAAAAGAAAAGAACTAATAATACAAACAACAATCTTACATAATGATGCAGGAATTATAGGTGCTGTTTTATAATTTACTAAAGGATTGATATGTTCTATTAAGAAAGTGAGGAATTTTGTTATGAATAATGAAAAAAAAGCAACAAGACAAAGTTATGGTGAAAGTTTAGAATTTTTAGGAGAAAAAAATAAAAATATAGTAGTGTTAGATGCTGATTTATCATCAGCAACAAAAACAAGTATGTTTGCTAAAAAATATCCAGACAGATTTTTTGATATGGGGATAGCAGAGGCAAATATGGTTGGAGTTGCAGCAGGAATGGCATCATGTGGAAAAATACCATATATAAGTACATTTGCAGCATTTGCAGCAGGAAGAGCATATGACCAAATACGTTCAAGTGTATGTTATCCAAAATTAAATGTAAAAATATGTGCTACACATAGTGGAATAACTGTAGGTGAAGATGGAGCTACACATCAAATGGTAGAAGATTTAGCTTTAATGAGAGTATTACCAAATATGACAGTTATATCACCATCTGATGATACAGAAACAAAATGGTTAATAAATGAAATACAAAAAATAAATGGACCGGTTTATGTAAGGTTAGCAAGATTATCTACACCAATTATTTATGATGAACAACAAGAATTCCAAATAGGAAAAGGAGTTCAAATAGGCGATGGAACAGATGCAACTATATTTGCAACAGGAGTGACAGTAGCTGAAGCAATAAAAGCAAAAGAAGAGTTAGAAAAAAGAGGAATTAATGTACGTGTTATAGATATGCATACAATAAAACCAATTGATAGAGATATAATAGTAAAATCAGCTAAAGAAACAAAAAAATTAATATCAATAGAAGATCACAGCATAATAGGAGGCTTAGGAGGTGCAATATCAGAAGTGCTAACAGAAGAATATCCATGTAAGTTAATTAGACTTGGAATAAAAGATACATTTGGAAAATCAGGCAGTGCAGTAGAGTTAATGAAATACTTTGGAATTACAAGTACAGATATTGTGAATCTTATGGATTACAATTCACAGCTTTAAAAACCTGATTTATAAAAATTTCATAATATATTGTTTTGAAATACCGCGTAAGCGACCAAACGAGCGAATGCGAGTGCGAATTGAAGCAAACTACATACTAGTAATTTTAATATGTGGTTTGCGACACCAAGGTATGAAAAAAACAATATATTATCAAATTTAAAAATGATTTATTTCATAAACTGTGAATTGTAACTTTTATGTAAAAACTATTGCAAATTTTGCTCATTATTGATATTATTAAGTAGAATAAAAATATAAAATAGAAAATTATGCAAAAAAATAAATAAGGAGAGCAAAAGATGATAGAATTTAGGAACGTTACAAAGACATATAATACAGGAACAAAAGCAGTAAAAAATGCTAATTTTAGAATAGACAAAGGTGAATTTGCCTTTTTAGTTGGGTCTTCAGGTAGTGGAAAATCTACATTAATAAAATTAATTTTGAAAGAAGAAGAACCAACATCTGGAAACATTATTATTAATGGAAAAGATACAACATTTTTAAAACCAAATAGAATTCCATATTTAAGAAGAAGTATGGGAGTTGTATTTCAAGATTTCAGACTTTTACCAGACAAAACAGTATATGACAATGTAGCATATGCAATGTATATAGTAAGAGCTACACCAAGACATATAAGAAGACAAGTACCAATGGTACTTTCATTAGTAGGTTTAAGTGGAAAAGCAAAAATGTATCCAAATGAATTATCAGGAGGAGAACAACAAAGAGTTGCATTAGCAAGAGCATTAGTAAATAATCCATCAATGTTAATTGCAGACGAACCAACAGGAAACTTAGATCCAGACACAGCATGGGATATAATGAATTTATTAAATGATATTAATATGAGGGGAACAACAGTTGTTGTAGCAACACATGCCAAAGATATTGTAGACAAAATGAAAAAAAGAGTAATTCATATTAGAAAAGGTGAAATAATAAGAGACGATAAAAAAGGTGGGTATGATTGTGAAATATAATATATTAGGATATTTAATAGGAGAAGGTTTTAGCAACGTATTTAAAAATAAAAAATCTACAGGTGCATCATTAATGATTATGTGTGCTACCATGATTATATTTGGTGTGTTTCTAATTTTAGGAGAAAATATAAATCATTTTGTAAAAGAAGTAGAATCTGCACAAGGAATACAAGTATTTGCTACTGAAGATGCAACAGATGACCAGGTGAAAGAATTAGGAGAGCAAATACGAAAAATTAATGGTGTTAATAAAACAGAATATAAATCTAAAGAAGCTGCATTAGATCAAATGAAAGAAAAGTTTTCAGACAATGAAGATTTATTAAATGGATATGAGGGAGATAATAACATCTTTACAGCATCATATGTTGTAACATTAACAGATTTAAATTTAAGCCAACAAGTACAAGATGAGATTTCTAAATTAGAACATGTAAAGAAAATAACAAGTTCAAATGAAACAGTATCAACATTAATAGATTTAGCAAATGGAGTAAAAATCGTAACAGGAGTTATTTTAATATTATTAGTTGTTATTTCAATATTTATTATAGCTAATACAATTAAATTAACGGTACATGCTAGAAGAAAAGAAATATCTATAATGAAATATGTTGGTGCTACAAATGGATTTATAAGATGGCCTTTTATTGTAGAAGGTATGATAATAGGAATTATTTCAAGTGCTATTTCAATATTATTAGTTGCAGTGGCATATAACTTTATTGCTGAACAAATGGTAAATTCTCAATTTATGAAAACAGTTGGGGTAAGCTTAGTAGGATTTTCTGAAATGTTTAATTCAATTATATTTGTGTATATGCTTTTAGGAATTGGAATAGGTGCATTAGGAAGTATTATTTCTATGAGAAAATATTTAAAAGTATAAAGGAGTAGACATGCGTAAATTTTTATGTATTGTTTTAGCTTTTATAATAATAAGTGTGTATGCAACAGGTGTGTATGCAGAAGATGATGACAATAATTTAACAGATTTACAGAGCCAGCAACAAGATTTACAAAATCAATTAAATGATTCAAATCAACAATTGCAAGAAGTACAAAGTCAGTTATCAGATAATTTACAGCAAATTGAAAAATTAGATGATAAAATAAAAGAATCAGAAGATAAAATATCAGAACTTGATGAAAAAGTAGAGAAGTTAGAAAATGTAATTTCAGAAGTTCAAAAAAAATTAGATGTTGCAGAAAAAGATTACGAAAAACAAAAAGAAATAATGGAAAAAAGATTAGTTGCAATTTATGAGGCAGGAGATACTCAATATATAGATGTTCTTTTAAAATCAAGTAACTTATCAGATTTTTTATCTAATTGTTATTTAATAACAGAGATGGCTTCAATGGATAAAAGTTTATTAAATGATGTTGAAAAAGAAAAAAATGAGATAGAAGATTCTAAACAAAAATTAGAAAAAAATCAGAAATCTTTGGCAACAGCATTAGAAAATCAGACTAAAACTTCGACAGTACTTCAAAATACAAAAACACTTAGAGAAAACTATATATCAAGATTATCAGATGAAGAAAAAGCAAAACAAGCACAGATAGATGAAATAACATCACAATATGAAGCGGTAAATAGTCAAATATTAGATTTGGCAAAACAAGGATTAGATACAGCATATATAGGAGGAGTGCTTGCATGGCCAGTACCAGGATATACCAAAATAACATCAAATTATGGTATGAGAGTACATCCAATAACAGGTCAATATAAATTACACACAGGAGTTGATATAGGAGCTCCAATGGGAGCAAATTTTGTAGCAGCCAATGATGGAATTGTAACAAAAGCAGAATATAATACAGCATATGGAAATATGGTTATGATAGACCATGGAGGAGGAATTTCAACACTATATGCACATGGTTCAGAAATATTGGTAACTGTGGGGCAAACAGTAAAAAGAAATGAAGCAATTTTGAAAGTTGGCTCAACAGGATATTCAACAGGAGCACATGCACATTTTGAAGTTAGAATAAATGGAGTAGTAACAAATCCAATAGAATATATAACAAATGGGGTAATACCAGAAACTCAGAAAAAAGATGATGAAAATCAAACAACAGAAAACAATCAATCTAATCAATACTAATTTTTAAGGAGAGGAACCAAATGAAAAAAATAAGTTTAAAAATATTGGGGATATTAATTATTACAATAGTTGTATTTCAATATAGTGAAGTTATGGCAGCATCAAAGTCAGAATTGAATTCAGATAAAAATGAAACTGATAAGAAAATACAGGACGCGAAAGATGAATTAGATAATATAGGAGCAGAAAAATCACAAACTCTTCAACAGGTAGAAGATTTAATGGCACGAATTTCATCATATCAATCAGATGTTGATGATTTACAAGATAAAATATCAGACATAAATAATCAAATACAAGATGCACAAAATCAATTAAATAAAAAACAAGATGATTACAATAAAAAACAAGAGCTATTAGAAAAAAGATTAGTTGCAACATATGAAGCAGGAGAAACTTCATATTTAGATGTTTTACTTTCATCTAAAAGCTTAAGTGATTTAATTTCAAATTACTATATGATATCAGAAGTATCAGAAAGTGATTTAGGATTAATGCAAAAAATAAAAGGTGAACAAGAAGAAATACAAAAAGCAAAAGATACATTAGAAAATAGTAAAAAAGATTTAGATAATGCAAAAGCTGAAAAAGAACAAAAAACAACAGAATTAAAAAATGCAAAAACACAAAAAGACAACTATGTGAGCCAATTAAATGAAGATGAAAAAAATACACAAGCAGAATTAGAACAATTTGAACAAGATAAAAGAGATATACAATCACAATTAGAGGCAATT
This sequence comes from uncultured Clostridia bacterium, assembly GCA_934169725.1. GTDB lineage: Bacteria > Bacillota > Clostridia > TANB77 > CAG-508 > CAG-269. The sequence continues at coordinate 258,848 of CAKPOF010000001.1, forward strand.
GCAAAAAAAGAAGCGGAAGAAACTAAAAAACAAGCATCAAAAAATAACAATTCATCTTCTAACAGCAGTTCATCTAATGTTACAAGTAATCCAAGTTCTAGTGGATATATAAGACCAATAGCAGGATATAGTATTACTTGTGGATGGATGGGATACAGTGGACATACTGGTGTAGATTTCACAGGTGGAGGAATATCAGGCAAACCAGTATTAGCAGCAAAATCAGGTACAGTAGTAACATCTACAGCACTAAAAAATTCTAATGGTAGTTATAGAAGTTATGGAGAATATATCGTTATAAACCATCATGATGGAACAATGACATTATATGCACATGGAGCACCTGGTTCAAGATTAGTTAGTAGTGGACAAACAGTAAGCCAAGGTCAACAAATAATGAGTGTAGGAACTACTGGAAATTCAACAGGATATCATTTACATTTTGAAGTAAGAGTAAATGGTAAACCAGTTAACCCAGCACCATATTTACCATAATAAAAATAACAATAATTTTTATTTAAAGTGAGGGAACTTATGAAAAAATTATTAATAAAAATACTAGTGGGATTAGCTGTAATAATTCTAATTATGCAATATAATGTAATTGTATATGCAAAAAATGAAATAACAGATTTAAATACACAAAAATCGGATAATGAAAAAAAGATAAATGAAACAAAAGAACAGAAACAAGAAGTTTCTCAAGAAAAGCAAACAATACAACAACAAGTAGATGATTTAAATAACAAAATCTCCAATTATGAAAATCAGATTGGAGATTTAGATAATAAAATATCTAGTTTAAATACTAAGATAGATGAAGCGCAAGAAAAAATAAATCAAAAACAAGAAGATTATAGTAAGCAACAAGAATTGTTAAAAAAAAGATTGGTTGTAACATATGAATCAGGAGAAACTTCTTTTCTAGATGTAATATTGTCATCCAGAAATTTATCTGAATTAATTTCAAATTATTATTTAGTTGCAGAAATAGCAGAAGCTGATGCAAATTTGATAAAGAAAATAGAAACAGAAAAAAAGGAAATAGAAGACGCAAAAACAAACTTAGAAACCTCAAAACAAGATTTAAATACTTCAAAATCTGAAAAAGAAAGTATGTCAGTTCAATTGCAAACAGCAAAAACAGAAAAAAGTAAATATGTTTCTCAATTATCAAGTGAAGAACAAAGTCTACAACAAGAAATAGATGATTTAACTAGAGATAACCAACAAATATTAAATGATATAAAATCAGCACAAGCAAAATATCAAAAACAATTAGAAGAATTAGCAAATAAGAAAAAACAAAATGAATCAAAGAAAAATAATCAAGGTTCATCTTCTAATAATTCAGGAAATTCTGGTAACCAAGGAGGAAACTCAAATTTAGGAGGTTCAACACCATCATCAAATCCAAATGGATTTATACGACCTGTAAGTGGTGGAACAATATCATGTAATGGATATTATTCAAGTGGAAAATTTCATGGAGCAATTGATTATGCAGTAAATATTGGTACACCAGTATATGCAGCAGATGATGGAGTAGTATTAACAGTAAAAAGTTTAGCAACAAGTTACGGAACATATGTAGTAATTCAACATACAAATGGATTACAAACATGGTATGCCCATGGAACTCCAGGTTCAGTAACTGTATCACCAGGTCAAATTGTGTCACAAGGACAAGTTATAATGAAAAGTGGTAATACAGGAAATTCAGGAGGACCACACTTACATTTTGAAGTAAGAAAATCACCATATACATATAGTTATAGTGCAACAAAATATGGAGATGATTGTAGGGTAAACCCTAATTTGTATTTTTAATAAGAAAGGAGTTCATATAATAAAAAATATTATATGATACAGAAAAATGGAAACAAAGAAGAAATATAAAGTATATAGAACAATAATGTTAATTGTTTTGGTAGTATTTATAACTTTTATGGTAACATCAATAGGATTTTATCAATATTTTGTAAAAGGTAAAAGTTTAAATAAATATTTATCACTTACAACATCTGATAGCAGTAAAGATATCTCTCAAACATTAGATACATATAAATCATTAATACAAAAATATTATTTAGGTGATGTAGATGAAGACAAATTAAAGCAAGGGGCTATAAAAGGCTATATAGATGGAATAGGAGACCAATATACAGAATATATTTCTAAAGATGATATGAAGGAATATATGGAAGATACAAAAGGTAATTTTGTAGGTATAGGAATTTATATGGTGAAAGATGAAAAAACAAATAAAATAAAAATCTTATCACCAATAAAAGATAGTCCTGCACAAAAAGCTGGAATCCAACCAGGTGATCTAATTTTAAGTGTAGATGGAGAAGAATATACTGGAGATGATTTAACAGTAATATCTACAAAAATAAAAGGAGAAGCTGGTTCAACAGTTAAATTACAAGTATTAAGAGATAATCAAAAAATTGATTTTGAAATCAAAAGAGAAAATATAGTTGTAAACCCTGTTGAAGGAGAAGTTTTAAGTGATAATATAGGATATATTGAATTTTCATCATTTGATGAAAATACAGCAGAAGAATTCAAAACAAAATTTGAAGAATTGAAGTCAAAAGGAATTACATCATTAATTATTGATTTAAGAAATAATGGTGGAGGTATTGTAGACCAAGCATTAAAAATAGCAGATTATATAGCAGATAAAGGTTCTACATTACTATATGAAGTTGATAAAAATAATAAAGAAGATGTAAAAAAATCAGAAAATGATCCAATTATAAATATGCCAATTATAATATTAACAAATGGTAATACAGCAAGCTCATCAGAAATATTATCAGGAGCATTAAAAGATTTAGGAAAAGCAAAAATAGTGGGAACAAAAACATATGGAAAAGGTGTAATACAACAAATATTAACATTACCAGATGGTAGTGGATTAAAAATAACAACAGAAAAATACTTAACACCAAATAGAACAGAAATAAACAAAATCGGTATAGAACCAGATGAAAAAGTTGAATTATCATCAGATATAAAAAATGTACTTAATATAGATAAAAATCAAGATACTCAATTACAAAAAGCTATAGAAATGCTAAAAACAAAATAAAGGAGAGAAGAGTAACATGAACTTACCTAATAAATTAACAATCTTTAGAGTTATTCTTGTACCAATTATGGTAATTATTCCATTTCTAGGTATACAAGGTGAAATATGTGAGATACCAATAACATATTGGATAATAGATTTAATATTTGTAATAGCATCAATTACAGATAAATTAGATGGATATTTAGCAAGAAAAAACAATCAGGTAACATCATTTGGAAAATTTTTAGACCCATTAGCAGACAAAATTTTAGTATTGGCAGCAATGCTTATGCTAGTAGAATTTGGAAAATTACCAGCATGGATTCCTACAATAGTATTAGCTAGAGAATTTTTAGTATCAGGTTATAGACTAATAGCAGTGGAAAAAGGAGGAAAAGTTGTTGCAGCATCAAATTGGGGAAAATTAAAAACAGTTACACAAATGATTGCAATAATACTAGCACTTGTAGATATGAATTCATTTGGAAAATGTTTTACAGGAACATTACAGGGAACAGCATTAATACTAAATGCATTTGTAACAATTATGATGATTATACAAACAATAGCAACAATTTTTTCAGGATGGGATTACATGAAAGACATAAAAAACTATATAAGTACAAAAAATTAGTATATATAAAAGAAATATTTTAATACATATTGACAAAATTTAATTTGTGCCTTAATATATTAAAGTACAAAACATAAAACAATAAGGAGGAAAGACTATGGAAGAAAAGGAAGTAATCTTAACACAAGAAGGGTATAATAATTTAGAAAAGGAATTAAATTTTCTAAAAACAGAAAAAAGAGCAGACATAGCAGATAGAATAAAAGTAGCATTAGGATTTGGAGATTTATCAGAAAATTCAGAATATGATGAAGCAAAAAATGCACAAGCAGAAAATGAAGTAAAAATTGCAGAATTAGAAAATAAATTAAGACATGCAAAAATAATAGATGAAAAAGATATAGACACAGAAACAGTTCAAATAGGAAATATAGTAAAAGTATTAGATATGGAATTTGATGAAAAAATCGAATATACAATAGTTGGATCAACGGAAGTAAATTTAGCAGAAAATAAAATTTCTAATGAATCACCATTAGGAGAAGCCTTACTTGGAGCTAAGAAAAATCAAACAGTAGAAGTAAATGCACCAGCAGGAGTTATGAAATATAAAATTCTATCAATAAAAAAATAATAAAAAAACTTATATATGAGTATGAATAAATTTTTGATTATTAAACTAAAAATTTTAAATATACCATATATAAGTTTTTTTCGATTTGTTATAATTAAATGTTACAATTCACAGTTTATTTATGAAATAGATTATTTTTAATTTGATAATATAATTTTTTTTCATACCTTGGTGTCGCAAACCACATATTAAAATTATTATTATGCAGTTTGCTCCAATTCGCACTCGCATTTGCTCGTTTGATTGCTTACGCGGTATTTCAAAACAATATATTATCAAATTTTTATAAGTTATATATCTAAAAATGTGAATTGTAACAATTAAATATTTAAAGCACTTTCTAAAGCTAAAGTAATCATATTATTTAATCCTGTTTCTCTTTCTTCTGTAGTAGCAACTTTATCAATAAACTTAGAATCAACAACAGTCATAAGACAAGAAGCTTTTTTATTTAGCATTTTAGCATTATAATATAAGGCAAAAGCTTCCATTTCAGCTGATAAAGGATTAAAACCATCAGGAATTCTACTTAAAAAGCTAGAAACATTATCAGTACTCATATAAACATCAAAACAATCACTACAAACAGTATTTCCTTCTATAACATTTATATTTTGTTTTTTAGCGGTTTCAGCTATTATATTATTTAACTCTGGATTTGCATCAACTATATGACAATTATCATTGTTAAAAGTCAATGCAAAATTGCTTTCACTAAAAACAGATTTAGATAATACAATATCAAATAATTTTAATTCAGGAATAAAACCTCCACAAGAACCAATTCTTATAATATTTTCAACATCATAAAATTTAAATAATTCGTAAGAATAAATTCCCATACTAGGAATACCCATTCCAGAAGCCATGATAGTTACTTCTTTACCTTTATAAGTTCCAGTATATGCATAGATACCTCTAACTGAATTCACTAATTTATAATTATCTAAAAAATTTTCAGCAATATATTTAGCACGAAGTGGATCGCCTGGCATTATTACAGTTTTTGCGATATCGCCTAACCTTGCTTCATTATGTGGTGTAGACATAAAAATACCTCCTTTAAAAAATTATAAAAACAGTATATCAATAAAATAAAAAAAGTGCCAGTAAAATGGCAAAAAAATGTAATTTATTCTTAGAGTTGATTACTAAAAGAAAAATATGCGAAAATAAATTACTACAACATATCAACTTAAATTATTTATATCTTAAAAACGAAAATAAAGTCAAAATAAAGCGAACGAATCTGAAAGAGAGGAGGGGGATTAAATGTAAAGTCTAAACTTAAAAGGATTATGGATTCAAATAGAAGTATTAACAGATAAAAATTTAAGTGATAAAGAAAAACACATATTTTCTCTCATAGTATTTTTAAGTCAAGAAAAACAATATTGCTTTTGTACCAATAAAACTATAAGCGAACTTTTAAATATATCAGTAACACAAGTATCAAAGCTAGTAAATTCATTGAAAGATAAAGGTTATTCAAAGTGTATGAAATGGCAAAATATTAGAGCTCTATTAAGATTAGCGGTTATAAATAATAGGCTAACAAAGCGACAAGCATAATTTTTAGAAAAAGAATTTTGCAGAGAAAAGAACAAAACTTAATGTAAAATTTTCTAATAATAAGATGAAAAAGTGATTGGAAATTACTTATAAAAAATAGTTGATTTATATTGTAAAAAATTAAATTATATTGTAGAATAAAAATGAAGGAGATTAATAATGAAAAAAATTATATATAGAACTTTATTGATTAGTTTATTTATTATTGTTGTATTTACAATAAAAGCTTATGGTGCATCTGATTTTTCTTACACTCTTGATGCTAATGGAAATGCAACTATAACAGCATATAGTGGGTCTAAAAGCAATTTAACAATTCCAAGTACAATAGATGGTCACGATGTTGTAACCATTGGTTCACATGCTTTTGATGAAAGTAGAAAATCAACTAATGGACATACAATAAAAAATCTTGTAATTAGTGAGGGAATAACAAAAATTGATGGATGGGCTTTTTGTAAATGTGAAAATTTAGAAAGTGTTAAATTACCTGAAAGCTTAACGTCATTGGATTGGCAAGTATTTTTGGGATGTGGAAAATTAGCTAACATTAATATTCCACATAATTTAACAATTTTGAATAATGGTTTTCTTGAGCAAACAGGTCTTGGAGAGATAATTATTCCAGAAAATATACAAAAATTTATTGGTAGTGAATTTAGATTGTGTAAAAGTTTGAAAAAAGCATTTATTTATAACGATAATATAGATTATTATAATAATGGCTTTGATACAAATGTTTTCGAGGGATGTGATTCAATAGTTTTATATGGAAATGAAGGTTCTACAACGCAAAAATATGCACAACAAAAACGGAATAGAGTTTAAAACTTTATCTAGTAGTGAAGAACCTCCTACAACAACAATGGGTTCTATTCATTTAAATAAGAGTGAGTTATCTTTAAAAGAAAATGAAAGTGAAACCTTAACAGTTAGTTTTATTGAAATGTCTTCATCTACAAAAGTAATGTGGTCAAGTAGTGATGAAAAAGTTGCGATTGTTGAGAATGGAAAAGTAACAGCAAAAAGCATTGGAAATACCATAATTACTGTTTCAACAGAAGATGGTCAATACAAAGATACATGTACTGTATCAGTAGTAAAAAAAGCTTCTTCGACAGAACCTACTGTAGTTCCAATTACGTCAATTTCGTTAAATAAGTCTTCTTTATCTTTATATGTGGGTAATACGGAAACTCTTGTTGCTACTATTTTACCCAATAATGCAACTGATAAAAGTTTAGTGTGGTCTAGTAGTAATTCAAACATCGCAACTGTTGAAAATGGAAAAATTATAGCAAAAGCTGTTGGAACTACGATAATAACTGTGTCAAATGCAGATGGTACAAAAAAAGCTACTTGTAATGTTACGGTAATTAATAAAGAGACTACTTCTGAAAAGACTTTAGATAATACTGTTGCTGATAGAAAATTACCACAAACTGGGGTTAATATGACATTAACAATAATTAGTATTCTAACAATAACATTAATTGCTATCATTATGTATAAAAAATATAATAATTACAAAGATATAAAATAAACTAAAAAAGACCTTTGATGGTCTTTTTTTTGTTTCATTTGCAAATGGTAATATTTTTTCATTTTTCATAATATATACCTACAAAACAATTTGATACAGGAAATGCAGAGTCATCAGAAGAGATAACACAATTTAAAGCATTTTTTAATGAATGGTTTTTACGAGCTACTTCAAAGAAAATAAGAAATGGTAAAAAGACAAGAGCAAAAATTAACAGACGATTAATACGATGTAAAATTATATTCTGATGGAACGTTAAGTTATGCAAAAGATTATGAAATAACAGAGGAAAATGTATATGATAAATATTTGGAAGAGACAAAAAAATATAATGAATATTTAGAAAAAGCTAGAAACGGAGAATATTTGAATAAAAAACAAGGAGTGGCTGAATATTTAAAAGATAATCAACAATATTATTTAAATTATAATTACGATTATATATTTATATCAAGTTTAAGAAAAAATATAACATATTATTTGCAATACCCAGAACTAATAGAATTTAAGGATGAAAAAATTGCGGATATAATGAAAAATTCAAATATGAAGAAAATAGAGGCAAAATACGAATATGAACAACTCAATGATGAAGAGAAAGTTAATTTTATAAAATATGTAAATATAGACAAAGCATTGATGGACAATAAATATTTTAATGCAGAAAAACGGAAAATATCTTATTATTACAGGAACAAAACCATTTTTTGGAAATGGTAGTGAAGAAGGATTTAAAAATACCATAAGAGAAATATGTAATAAATATCAAGACGAATATGAAATTTTATATAAGCCGCATCCATCAGCATTGCCAGATGAAAATCAAGAGAAAATATTAGAGGAAAATAATATTAAAGTTTTGCCAGGAAAGATACCTATGGAAGCAATAAGTTTTATATATCCTGAACTTAAATTAGGGGGATATGCAAGTTCTTTATATATGAGTGTAGATAAAGGAAAGACTTTATTTTTCTTTGCTAAGGATAAAAATGACTTGGTAGAACCGTTGAATAAATTGTATGATAGTTTATTTAGTGATGCAGAGTTTATGAATGTATAAAAATAAATTGTTCAAATTAGAAAGTTTATCAACTTTAATTTATTTTGGTTTGACTTTTTCTACTAAACATAATATAATTTTATATGTGATTATAAGGTAAAAGCCTAACAAATTACGTATAAAAAATGTAATAGAAAGAGGAATTTAAATGATAAATTTTAAAGAAATAATTGCAAAAAATATAGCAGATGCAATAAATTTAAAAGAAGAGGAAATAGAATCATATATTGAAATACCAAAAGATTCAGAAAATGGAGATTATTCATTTCCATGTTTTAGATTAGCTAAAGAATTAAGAAAAGCACCACCAATGATTGCAAATGATATAAAAGAAAAAATAGAGTGTGATAATAGTGTGATAACAAAAATAGATGTAATTGGTGGTTATTTAAATTTTTATATAAACAAAGAACTAATAGCTAAAGAAGTTTTAAAAGAAATAGCACAAAATGAAAGATATGGAAGTTCTCAAATTGGAAATGGAAAAAATATTGTAATAGATTATTCAGCACCTAATATTGCAAAACCATTTCATATAGGGCATTTGCGTTCAACTGTTATAGGTGGTGCATTGTATAATATATATAAATACTTGGGATATAATACAATTGGCATAAATCATTTAGGCGATTATGGAACTCAATTTGGTAAATTAATTGAAGGATATAAGTTATGGGGAAAAGAATATGATATAGAAAATGACCCTATAAATGAGTTAACAAAAATATATATTAGAATAAATCAAGTTTGCAAAGAAGATGAAAAAGTTTTAGAACAATGCAGAATGAATTTCAAATTGCTTGAAGACGGTGATCCATATTGTAAAGAAATATGGGAAAAATTTAGAGAATTAAGTTTAAAGGAATTTGAAAAGGTATATAAATTATTAGGAAGTAAATTTGATTCATGGAATGGAGAAGCTTTTTATTCAGACAAAATGCCAGAAGTATTGCAAATATTGCAAAAAACTGGTAAATTAGTAGAATCACAAGGAGCACAAATAATAGATTTAGAGGAACAAGGCATACATACACCATGTATTATTCAAAAATCAAATGGTTCTACAACATATGCTACTAGAGATTTAGCTGCCATATTATATAGATCGCGAACTTATGATTTTGATAAAGCTTTATATGTTGTATCATATGAACAAACATTACATTTTAAACAAGTATTTGAAGTTGCAAAATTATTAGGCATAGACGAAAAATATACTAAAGGATTAAAACACGTGCCATTTGGAATGGTTTCATTGCCTAATGGTAAAATGTCAACAAGGGAAGGAAATATTGTAAAATTAGAAGAATTACTAGATGAAGCAATATTAAGAGCAGGAAAAATTATAGAAGAAAAAAATCCAAACTTAGAAAACAAGGAAGAGGTAGCTCAAAAAGTAGGAGTAGGAGCAGTTATATTTAATGATTTGTCAAATTCTAGAATAAAAGATGAAATATTTGATTGGAATCAAATATTAAACTTTCAAGGAGAAACAGGTCCATATATTCAATATACATATGTACGTACAAAAAGTGTATTAGAAAAAATAGAAAAAATGCCTGAAATAGGAGAAATTAAATTTGAAAATTTATTAGAAAAATCTGCACAGGACATTATAAAATTAATATATAATTTTGAAAATACATTAGAACAAGTAACAGAAAAAGAAGAACCATCAATACTATCTAGATATTTAATAGACTTAGCAAAAGCATTTAGTACATTTTATAATGATAATAAAATATTAGTAGATGATAAAGATGTACAAAATGCCAGAATATATTTAACAAGTGCAGTTGGAAAAATATTGAAAATAGGAGCAAATTTATTAGGAATAAATATGCCAGATAAAATGTAAATGAATTTTAAAATAGGAAAGGATTAAGGATTCTTTTCTATTTTTTTGCATTACCTTGTAAAAAAATATTTAGTAATGTATAATAAGCAAAGATTATAAAAGATAAGAGTGTGAGAAAATGAAAATAAATATAATAAGAGGAATTTTAATAATTTTATTAATAATAACATTTGGTGTCATATTTAAATTTTCAAGCCAAACAGGTACAAAATCATCTGGAGTTAGTCAAAAGGTAACTGAAGTAGTGACATCAAATATAAAGTCAATACAAGAAAAAAATGAACCAGAAAAAGAAAAGATAATAACACATATAGAACATATTATTCGAAAGATTGCACATTTTTCAATATATACAGTGGTAGGAATTTTGATTATGAGTTTATGCGAAACATATAAAATAAAAGAATTAGATAAATTTTCTATAAGTATAATAACGGGAATTTTATATGCAACATCAGATGAAATACACCAAATATTTACACCAGGAAGAAGTTCAATGTTTACAGATGTTTTGATAGATACAATGGGAGTATTGCTAGGAATATTAATGGTTTTACTAATTATAAAAATAGCTGAAATTTGCAAAAAACGTAATTTACATACAATTAGTAGATAATTCGATAAAACTAAATAATAATCATTGTATCAACAAAAAAACATTATAAGAATAAAAATTTGTCGCAAAAAAACTAATTAGGAAATTTAAGGAAAAAGGTAAAAAAGCATTGAAAAAAACGATAAGTAATAGTATAATAAAATTGCATGAAAAAAGAAGCAAATATTTATATCTATGGGGGAATATAAATGAAAGCAGAAAATATTGAAATAAATGCAAATGATGTTGAAATGTTGCAATTAATACCATTAGAAGAGAACATATATAGAAGCAAAATAATTATAAAAATAGAAAAGATTATAAAAAGATTTATAGATATTATAGGAAGTTTATTTGGAATAATAATGCTAATACCTTTAACAATAGGAATATATATGGCAAATTTAATAGTAAAAGATAATGGACCAGTTTTTTATTGTCAAAATAGAATTGGAAAAGATGGAAAATTATTTAAAATGTATAAATTTCGTTCAATGGTAGTAGGAGCAGAAAAAAAGTTAGAAGAATATTTAGAAAAAAATGAAGAAGCAAAAAAAGAATATGCGGAATATAAAAAACTTAAAAATGATCCAAGAATAACAAGAGTGGGAAGATTTATAAGAAAGACAAGCATAGATGAATTTCCACAGTTTATAAATGTATTAAAAGGAGAAATGAGTTTAGTTGGACCACGTCCATATCTTCCAGGAGAAAAAGAAGATATGAATGGCTTTTATAAGTACATAACATCTTGCAAACCTGGACTTACAGGATTTTGGCAAATTAGCGGGAGAAGTGAAGTAACATTTACAGATAGACTAGATATGGATATGAAATATTATAGTAAACATAGTTTAAAAGATGATATTAAAATTTTGAATAAAACTGTAATGAAAATAGTAAGAAAAGAAGGGGCAATATAAAATATGAAAGTTTTGATGGTAAATAAGTTCCATTATTTAAAAGGCGGAAGTGAGAAATATTATTTTGAATTAGCAGATTTGTTAAGAAAAAAAGGTCACGAAGTAGCCTTTTTTTCTATGAAAGATGAAAAAAATAAGTACACAGATTGTAAAGAATATTTTGTTGAGCCAATAGATTTAAATAATGGAAGTAAATTGAAAGCATTGGATGTAATATATTCTAAAAATAACAAACAAAAAATGAAAGAAGCATTAGAAGAATTTAAACCAGATATAGTACATTTAAATAACTTTCAAAGACAACTTTCATCATCAATAGTAGAAGCAATAAATGAAAAAAATATTCCAATAGTATTTACAGCACATGATGTTCAAGCAATATGTCCATCGATAGTTATGCTAGATAATAATAAAAATGTATGTGAAAAATGTATGAATGGAAAATATATAAATTGTATAAAAAATAAATGTGTAAAAAATTCAACATTAAAAAGTGTTTTAGGAGCAATTGAAGGAAAATATTATAGAAATAAAAAAATATATAAAGAAAAAATAGATTATATAATAACACCAAGTGAATTTTATAGAAAGAAAATGATAGAAGATGAAATTGATGAAAATAAAATCGAGGCAATCCATAATTTTATAAATATTGAGGACTATAATATAGAAACGACAAATAATAATTATGCATTATATGTTGGCAGATTATCAAAAGAAAAAGGAATATTAAAATTAGTAGAAGCTTTTTCAAGATTAGACAACAGAAAATTATATATTGCGGGAGATGGACCTGAAAAAAATGAAATAGAGAGAATAATAAAAGAAAAAGATCTGCAAAATAATATAAAACTATTAGGTTTTTTAAAGCAAGAAGAAGTAAAAAAATATATAAGTGAAGCAAGTTTTGTTGTAATACCATCAATTTGGTATGAAAATTGCCCATATTCGATTTTAGAAACTCAGGCAATAGGAAAACCAGTTATAGGAGCAAATATTGCAGGAATTCCAGAATTGGTAAAAGATAAAGAGAATGGCTTAATTTACGATTATGATAATGTAGATGAACTAGAAAAAAGTATGAAGTTATTGTTTGAAAATGAAAAATTAGCAAATGAATATGGAGAAAATGCAAAAAAATATGCTAAAAATAATTATGATAAGGAAATTTATTATAAAAAAATAAATAATATTTATGAGAAAATTGTAAATAAGAATAAGTAAAGTGGGAGAGAAAAATGAGTGAAAGAAAATTAAATGGAACAGTAATAGTTACATATCGTTGTAACGCAAGATGTACAATGTGCAATAGATATAAAGCACCATCAAAACCTGATGAAGAAATAAGTATAGAAACAATAAAAAAATTACCTAAAATGTATTTTACAAATATTACAGGTGGAGAACCGTTTATAAGAGAAGACTTACCAGACATAGTAAGGGAATTATATAAAAAATCAGATAGAATAGTAATTTCAACAAATGGATTCTTTACAGATAGAATTATAAAATTATGTGAAGAATTTCCAAATGTAGGGATAAGAATATCTATAGAAGGATTAGAAGAAACAAACAATAAAATAAGAGGACTAGATGATGGATTTAATAGAGGATATTCAACATTAAAAAAATTGGTAGAAATGAAACATCCAGATGTTGGCTTTGGAATGACAGTACAAGATACTAATGCTAAAGATTTAGTTGCTTTATATGATTTATCAAATGAATTAAATATGGAGTTTGCAACAGCATCATTACATAATAGTTTTTATTTTGTTGAAGCTAAAAACATAATAAAAGATAGAATGATGGTTGCAAAGGAATTTGAAAAATTAGTAAATAAATTATTAGAATCAAATTCACCAAAAAAATGGTTTAGAGCATATTTTAATCATGGATTAATAAATTATATATTTGGACAAAAAAGATTATTACCATGTGATATGGCATTTGATACATTTTTTATAGATCCATATGGAGATGTAATGCCATGTAATGGAACAAAAGAAAAACAAGTAATGGGAAATTTAAATAATCAAATGTGGGACGAACTTTGGAATTCAAAACAAGCAGAAGAAGTAAGAAACACTGTGAGACATTGTGATAGACAGTGTTGGATGATAGGTTCTGTATCACCAGCAATGCACAAATATATATGGAAACCAGCATGGTGGGTAATAAGACATAAATTTTTAAGATTTTTCAAAAAAGACAAATATTCAATGTTTGAAAATAAAATAGTTAGAGACTTTAAAGATGGAAAAGTAACTAAAGAAGAATTAGATAAATGTTCTACTTGCGATATGAATTGTGTTGCACATGATGGACTTTCAGAAAAATCAAAAGAACAACTAAAAAATAAAACAGGTGAAGAAATAGTAGATGCCGATATAGCAAAACAATTAGAAAAAGATAAGTAAGATATTAGTTAGAGGGGAAGCCAATAATGAAAATTGCAATGATAGGACATAAACGTATACCTTCTAAAGAAGGTGGAGTTGAGGTTGTTGTAGAAGAATTAGCAACAAGATTAGTAAAAAAAGGACATCAAGTAGATGTATATAATAGAAAAGGAAAAAATGTTCAAGATAAAAATGCAGATAAACAAAATAACAAAATAAAAAATTATAAAGGTATAAAAATAATAACAATACCAACAATAAATAAAAAGGGATTAGACGCATTAATATATTCATTTTTAGCAAGTATAAAAGCAATATTTGGTAAATATGATGTTTTGCATTACCATGCAGAAGGCTCTTGTGCAATGTTGTGGATACCACATCTATTTAAAAAGAAAATTGTAGTAACGATTCATGGTCTTGACTGGCAACGTTCTAAATGGGGAGGATTTGCTACAAAATATATAAAATTTGGAGAAAAATTAGCGGTTAAATATGCTGATGAAATAATAGTTCTTTCAAAAGGTGTTCAAAAATATTTTAAAAATACATATAATAGAGATACTCATTTTATACAAAATGGCGTAAATAAGCCAGTAATTAGTAAAGCAGAAGAGATAAAGAAAAAATGGAATTTAGAAAAAGATAATTATATTTTGTTTTTGGCTAGAATTGTTCCAGAAAAAGGATTACATTATTTAATAGATGCATATAAGCAAATAAAAACAGATAAAAAATTAGTGATTGCAGGTGGAGCAAGTCATACAAATGATTATTTACAAAGTATAAAACAAATGATAAAATCTGATGATAGAATAGTTATGACAGGGTTTGTACAAGGAAAAACATTAGATGAATTATTTAGTAACTGCTATTTGTATTGCTTACCAAGTGATATAGAAGGAATGCCAATTTCTTTATTAGAAGCTATGAGTTATGGCAATAATTGTTTAGTTAGCGATATAGAAGAAAATACACAAGTTACTGATAAATATGCGATGCATTTTAAAAAAAGTGATGTAAATGATTTGAAAAGTAAACTTAGAGAATGCTTAGATGGAAAGAATAGAATAGAAAGCAACGTGATTTCTGATTATGTTTTAAAAAAATATAATTGGGATGATGTGGTAGAAAAAACAGAAAAAATATATAAAAAGTATAAGAAGAATAATAATAGAGGAATGTATAAATGAAAAATAATAAAAATGTTATTCTTATAGATAATGATAAAGAACAAATGAAGGAATTTAAAGAGGGGATAGAAAAATGTTCTAATCAAAAATGGGATTTTATTTTAGAACAAACAAACAAAGAAAATAATGAAGTTATTAGATATTTAAAATATTTTATTTTTTCTTTAAAGATTTTTTTAAAGAGAAAAAAAATAAATTCTATAGTAGCATGGCAACAATTTTATGGTATTATTTTTGCTTTTTATTGTAGAGTATTTCATGTAAAAAAAATAAATAATTTATATATTTGTACATTTATATATAAAGATAAAAAAAGGATAAAAAGATTATATTATAAATTTATCAAATATGCAATTTCGAGTAAATATGTGGATAAAATAATTTGTTTTTCAAAATCGGAATGTGAAAATTATGCAAAAATATTTAATATTGATAAAAACAAATTTATATATTTGAATCTTGGAATAAAAAAAATTGACACAAAAAAATATAAGACAAATTCAAAAGAAAAATATATACTATCTTGTGGAAAAAGTAATAGAGATTATAATTTCTTAATTGATGCGTTAAAAGATACAAAATATAATGTAAAAATAATATGTAATAATTTGAAAAAAGAAAGCATGAAAAATATTCAAATTTATAATAATACATTTAGAGAAGAATATTTTAAAATGTTAGCTAACTGCTATTGTGTTGTAATACCATTAAAAGATAAAAAGATATCATCAGGACAACTAGTATTATTACAAGCGATGCAGTTTAAAAAACCAATAATAATTACAGATACAGTTACTGTAAAAACATATGTAAAAAATTTAGATAATGGTATTTTGATAAAAAATACTAAAGAAAATTTGATAGAAAGCTTAGAAAAATTATATACAGACAAAGAATTGTATATAAAAATATGTAATAATGCGTATAAAAAATATGAGAAAAAATATTCTTTATATAAATTAGGACAAAATATAGGAAAGGCAATTTTGAGAGAAAAATTGATATAGGTGCTTTATGAAAGTAGATATTATAACAAGACATTCAGTTCCTAATTATGGATCATTACTTCAATCATATGCAACTCAAAAAGTAATTGAAGATATGGGATTTGAATCAGAAATTATAAACTATACAAGGTATGAAGAACGTTATAAGAATCTAGTAAATTCGTTAATAAAAGGAAAAAAATGGGATAAAAATATTATAACAAGAATGATCTATAAAGTAATTCAAACTCCAAATTATGCAAAGATGTATAAGAAATTTGCAAAATATAGAAAAAATTTTCTAAAAGAAAGTCCAAATGAATATGGAAATATTCACGAATTAATAAATAATCCTCCAATAGCAGATGTGTATTGTTCTGGAAGTGATCAAATTTGGGGAAAAATAGGTACAGTAGATTATGATGAAGCATACTTTTTAAAATTTGTAAAAGATAAAAGATGTATAGCATATTCATCAAGTTTTGGAAAAGAGAAAATAGACTTTGAACTGGAAAAAAATCTTGAAAGTTTATTAAAAGATTATAGTAAAATTTTAGTTAGAGAGGACACTGCAAAAAAGATATTAGAAGATAAAGGTTTTAGTAATGTTGAGCATGTATTAGACCCAACTTTTTTATTAAATAGTGATGAATGGACTAATTTGGCAAATAAATCAAGGAAAAAGTATAAAAAATATGTATTAGTATATCAGTTACATGATAATAAGAAATTTGATAAATATGCTAAAAAATTTGCTAAAAAAACTGGATTAAAATTATTGAGGATTAGTCCTTCATTATATCATATTGTTAGAAGTGGAAGGTTAATATATTTACCAAATCAATATGAGTTTTTATCACTTTTTAAAAATGCGGAATATATACTAACGGATTCATTTCATGCAACTGTATTTTCCTTAATATTTAATAAAAATTTTATAGATATACTACCAGGAAAAACAAGTACAAGAATTATAAGTATATTAAAGTTAGTGGGATTACAAGATAGAATATTAAAAGATTATGATGACTTTTCATTAATAGGTAAAAGTATAAAATTTAATAATTGTAATAAAATTTTATCGAAAGAAAGAGAATTTTCAAAAAAATTACTAAAAGAAGCTATTTTAGGAGAAGAGTCAAAAACAATAGATTTGTTAGATAAACATTATAAGTGTACTGGATGTAAAATGTGTGAACAAATCTGTCCAGTAAATGCTATAAAAATGATAGAAAATTCAGAAGGATTCATTGAGCCAGTTATAGATAAAAATAAATGTATAAAATGTAGTGTGTGTTATAAGAGATGTCCACAGCTTAATGATATAAAAATAATAAATAAACTTGATAAACCACAGACATTTGCTGCAAAAAATAAAAATAAAAATGAGCAAAAGCAGAGTTCATCTGGTGGAATCTTTTCTGTTTTAGCAAGATATATATTGGAGAATAAAGGTGTAATATATGGTGCAAGTTTTGATAATAATTTAAATTTAAATCATATTAGAATAGAAAATTTAGAGGAATTATATAAATTAAGAGGTTCAAAGTATTTACAAAGTAATACTCAAGAAACATTTAGATTGGTAAAACAAGATTTAAATAGTAATATAAAAGTTTTGTATGTAGGAACACCATGTCAAATAGCGGGAATAAGAAATTATTTAGGAAAAAATTATAATAATTTGTTATTAGTAGATTTAGTTTGTCATGGGGTTCCAAATCAAAAAATATTTAATAGATACATTGAATGGCTAGGAAAAAAAAGTAATTCAAAAGTTAAAAACTATGCATTTAGAAGTAAAGAAAAAAATAGTTGGGGATTAAATTCAAAAGTAGAGTTTGAAAATAATAAAATTAAATATATAGCTGCTAATTTAGATCCTTATTATAAATCTTTTTTGGATGGAACAACATATAGAGAATGTTGTTATAGCTGTAAATATGCAAATACTAATAGAGTCGGAGATATTACAATAGCTGATTATTGGGGAATTGAAGAAGAACATCCGAGTTTTTATGATACAAATGGAGTATCCGCTGTAATAATAAATACAAAAATTGGTAAACAATATTTTAGTTATATAAAAAATAATATTAAATATATAGATACTAATATTGAAAGAATAAAAAGAAAAAATAGTAATTTGCAATGTCCATCTTTTAGAAACGATAAAAGGAATAACATATATTATAGTTTAAATGTAAAAAATTTTAATAATTTTATTAAAGAAGATTTAAAATATAAACCTAGACTAAAGGATATTGTAAAAAATATAATACCTGCAAAAATAAAGAAAAAGCTTAAAAAAATTTTAAAAGGATAACAAATTGGAGAGTTTATATGGATTTATCAATAATTATACCAGTTTATAACACTGATTTAGAAAAATTTAAAAATTGTATAAAATCAGTTATGGAAATAAGTGCTGAAATAGATTATGAAATTATTGTTGTGAATGATGGAGCAAAAAAAGAATTTTCGATTGAATACGAGAAATATATAAAAAATATAAGTTGCGTTGTATATTTGAAACAAGAAAATTCAGGTGTTAGTTCTGCTAGAAATGCGGGAATAAAAATTTCAAAGGGAAAATACATTATGTTTGTTGATTCAGATGACAAAATATATGGTAAGCGTATAAAAAAGAAATACATTGATTTAGATGCTGATATTGTTATTTTTAACAAAGAAATAATATCAAATAAAAAAAAGATAAAATTAATGGAGTTTGATGAAAAAGAAGGTTATATAGAAAATAAGAAAGTAATACAAGAATTTATTTCTAAAAATAAATTTCATAACCCATTTGCTCAATTTATAAACAGAAAATTTATAAATGATAATGAAATTAGATTTAATACTAATTTTATTCAAGGCGAAGATGCATTATTTAATTTAACAATGATATTAAAAAAATCAAAAATATATTATTCCGAAGAGGTTATATATAAATATAATTTAGATTATTCAACATATGATAATAGATGGTTAAATTATCCAAAAGAAGTTTTTAATAATTTTAAATATTTATATTATGAAAAATATAAGGCGTTAGATTTTATAGAAAATAGAAAAAAAGCTGAAAGAGAATTAAATTGCCAATACGTAAATGCATTGTTTTCATATTCATTAAATCTTTGTTGCAATGAATATAAAAAATATGAAGATGTTCTTGATGATATGAGTAAATTTATGAAAAAAATAAAAATAAAAAAAGAAAGTAATTATCTAAATCTAAAAAAGAATTTAATAAAAAATAAACACTGGAACGTAATGTGTCTAATTAGTAAATGTAGAAAATTATATAGAAATTGTAAAAACTTATAAAAAGATAATTTAAGGAGAAAAAAATGATTATATATATTATATCTTTTTTTATATCGTGTATTTTGTTACAAATAGCAAGTAAAATGAAAAAAAATAATATTTTATATTATATAATAAATGGTATTGCTATATTAATACCATGTATTTTAGCTGGATTGAGAAATACAACGATAGGAACTGATGTAGAGGTTTATGTACGTCAGCTATTCAATAGTGCAAAAATATCAGATAATTATTTTGAGTACCAACATTGTAGTTGGTGGTGGATATATAGAGTAAAGGCTGTATCAGATTTTGAAGAAGCGTTTACATTAGTGATTTTTGTTGTTCAAAAATTAACAAACAATATACAAATTGTTTTATTTATTATACAATTATTAATTATTTTTCCAATTTATTGTGGATTGAAAAAGGTGGATTGTATAAAAAATAAAAAGTATTTATCAATGTTTGTATATTATTTTTCTTTTTTTAATATTGGATTAAATACAATGCGTCAATATATAGCAATTTCAATTATATTTTATGGCACAAGTAGTTTAATGTATGATAAAAAATATTTGGGAACAATTAAATTTTTTATTAGTTTGGCAATAGCATACTATTTTCACAATTCATCTGTATTTTGTATATTAATATATTTAATATATAGAATATTAAATTTCAATGATAAAAAAGAAATAATAATAAAGGTAAACAATAAAGTAAAAATTAAATTAAAAACAATTGTTGTTGTATTTTCTGTATTTATATCAATATTTTTAATATTAAATGCTAATATTTTTATAAAGGTATTTTCATTTTTGGGAATAAAAGATTATACAGGTTGGTCAAGTGGACAAGTTACTTTTATGATATCAAAAATCATAAGAACTATACCGATAGTAATTATTTTTATTATTTCAGGTAAATATTATATAAAACAGGATAAAAATTCGTATATGTATATTATATTATTTATTATGTCAGTAGCATTTGCACAATTTGCATCTGCATCAACATATGGAGAACGTATGAGTTATATTTTTCAAATATTTAATATAGTATTTGTTCCATCTCTTTGTTATGCAAATCCAAATAAAAATATAAATATAGTAGTAAAAATATTTATTATGTTATATTATGTATTATATTGGTATTATTATTTTGCATATGGAAATTCAGGTGAAACAGTACCATATAAATTTTATTGGCAATAAAAATAGAGGTGAAAAAATGAATAAGATTGGAATAATAACTATTAATGATAATAATAATTATGGTAATAGATTGCAAAACTATGCAGTTCAAACATATTTAAAAAAGCTTGGATTTGATGTTGAAACTTTAAAAAACAAAGAACCATATAATGAAAAGAAAAAATATGTTTTTAGAGTTATAAAAAATGTAATAAAAGGAAATAAAAGAATTAAGGATGAACGACTAAAAAGATTTGAAGATTTCAATAAAAATATAAAGTTCTCTAAAAGAACTATTACAGCGTTTTCTAATATTAAAGATAAATATGATTTTTTTGTTGTTGGAAGTGATCAAGTATGGAATTCGAATATTGGAAGGCTAAGAGATGTTGATTTATTGGGATTCGCAAGAGATAAACAAAAAATAGCATTTTCTGCCAGTTTCGGTGTAAGTGAAATATCAAGTAAAGACAAAGAAAAGGTTGAAAAAGAAATTAGTAAATTTAAAGCAATTTCTGTTAGAGAAAAGGTTGGAGAAAATATAATAAAAAAATTAACCAATAGAACAGACGTAGAGGTATTAATAGATCCAACAATGTTATTAAATCCTGAAGAGTGGGATATAGTTGCAAAAAGACCAAAACAAATCGATTTACTAAAAAATAAAAAATATATTTTAAATTATTTTTTAGGAGAATTATCTGAAAATAGAAAAAAAGAAATTGAAAGAGTGGCAAAAGAAAATAATTGTGATATAATAAATATTTTAGATAAAAAAAGTCCTTTTTATCAAACTGGACCAAGTGAATTTTTATATTTAGAAAAAAATGCATTTTTGATTTGTACAGATTCATTTCATTCTAGTGTATTTGCAATATTATACAATAATCCATTTATAGTTTTTTCTAGAGAAGGAAATGGATGTGAAATGAATTCTAGAATAGAAACTTTATTAAACAAATTTAAATTAGAAAACAGAATGTTTAATGATAATAAAATTGATATTGAAAATTTGCAACTTGATTATAATAACTCATATAAAATTTTAGAAAAAGAAAGAATAAAATCAAAAAAATATTTAATGAAAGCATTAAATATTTAGATGAAAGGATATAAATGAGAATAGAAAGAACAAAAAATGCAACACAAAATATTATATTTGGTATTATATTGAAAATATATCAAATATTAGTACCATTTTTGATACGAACAGCAATGATATATTCACTAGGGGTAGAATATCTTGGATTAAACAGTTTATTTACATCAATATTACAAGTTTTAAATTTAGCTGAACTTGGTGTTGGAAGTGCAATGGTGTTTAGTATGTACAAGCCAATAGCTAATGATGATGATAAAAAAATATGTGCATTAATGAATTTATATAAATTATATTATAGGATAATTGGAGCAATCGTTTTTATAGTTGGAATATGTGTATGTCCCTTTATTTCTTACTTAATAAAAAGTGATTTACCAGGAAATATGAATATATATGTATTATACTTATTAAATTTAATGGCAACTGTTTTTTCATATTGGCTATTTGCATATAAGAATAGTATATTACAGGCATATCAAAGACAAGATGTAATAAGCAAAATTACTATTT
Source organism: uncultured Clostridia bacterium (assembly GCA_934169725.1). Lineage (GTDB taxonomy): Bacteria > Bacillota > Clostridia > TANB77 > CAG-508 > CAG-269. The sequence continues at coordinate 281,390 of CAKPOF010000001.1, forward strand.
TTGTGAATACATTACAGTATATTTTACAATTAATAGCTATTTGTATTATAAAAAATTATTATTTGTATGTTATAATTTTACTATTATCTCAAATATTAATAAATATAATTACTGCGTATAAATCTAATAAATTATATCCTCAATATAAAGCTAGTGGAAATTTAGAAAAATCAGAAATAAAACAAATTAATCAAAGAGTAAAAGATTTATTTACCGCAAAGATAGGTGGAGTAATAGTCAATTCAGCAGATTCTATAGTAATATCGGCTTTTTTAGGATTAACTGTATTGGCGATTTACCAAAATTATTATTATATTCTTACAGCTATAATAGGAATAGTTAGTGTAATATTTTCTGCTTGTACAGCAGGTATAGGAAATAGTTTAATTATAGAAAGTAAGGAAAAGAATTTTAATGATTTGAAAAAGTTTACTTTTATCATAGTATGGATTGCTGGATTTTGTTCGTGTGCCTTAATGTGTTTATATCAAACATTTATGGAATTATGGGTAGGAAAAGATTTATTATTAGAATTATCAGCTGTAGTATGTTTAGTAATATATTACTTTGTTTATGAGATAAATTCGCTGTTAAATTTATATAAAGATTCTGCTGGAATATGGCATAGTGATAGATGGCGTCCTTTAGTAACTGCAATATTAAATTTAATATTAAATTTAATATTGGTTAATATAATAGGCATATATGGTGTTTTATTGTCTACAGTAGTATCAACATTAATAGTTGGAATGCCATGGCTTATTCATAATTTATCTAAAGAAGTATTTAAAATTAGTTTGGATAAATATGTAGTACAATTAATAAAATATACAGCATGTGTTACGATCTTGATTGCAATTTGCTATTATTTAACAAATTTTGTTAAAAATGTTTCAGTTGTTTCATTAATATTAAAAGGTTGCATATGTTTATTAGTATTTAATGTATTGTTTATAATATTAAATTATAGAAAAAAAGAGTTTAATGATACGATAGTGTTGCTAAAAAAAATGTTTAAGATAAAAAAAGGTGATTGTATATGATAGAAATAAAAGAAAAAACAGATTGTTGTGGATGTCATGCCTGTTATAATATATGTCATAAAAATGCCATAGAAATGATTGAGGACGAAAAAGGCTTTAAATATCCTAAAATAAATAAAGAAAAATGTATAGAATGTAATTTATGTATAAAAGTATGTCCAATAATAAACAAAAAAGTGATGGAAAATAATATAATAGCATATGCATGTTATAATAAAAATGAAGAAGAATTGAAACATAGTTCATCAGGTGGAATGTTTATATTATTGGCAAAGGAAATATTGAAAAGAAATGGAGTAGTATTCGGAGCATATTTAGATAAAAATTATAATGTTCAACATGGGTATATAGAAAATAAAAAAGACATAAAAATATTTATGGGATCAAAATATGTACAAAGTAATATAGGTGAAACATATAGAAATGTTAAAGATTTTTTAGAAAAAGAAAGATATGTTTTATATACAGGAACACCGTGTCAAATAGAAGGATTAAAAACATATCTAGGAAAAGATTATGATAAATTATATACTCAGGATATTATTTGTCATGGAGTACCATCACCATTGGTATGGGAGAAGTATAAAGAATACAGAAAAAGTATGGATAAAAATAATCCAATAAAAATTAATTTTAGAGATAAAAATAAAGGATGGAATGATTTTTCAATGTCATTTATATATAAAAATGACAAATACATAGAGAGTCATAATGATGATTTATTTATGAATGCTTTTTTAAAAAATACTATATTAAGAGATTCATGTTATAAATGTAATTTTAAAAATAAATATAGAATTTCAGATATTACATTAGCAGACTATTGGGGAGTAAATGAAGTGGAACCTCAAATGATAAATGATAAAGGAGTGTCATTAGTATTAGTCAATTCAAGTAAGGGAATGGAATTATTTAGATTAATAAAAAATAATATCATATATAAGGAAACAAATTTGGATGAAGCAATAAAATATAATCCATCATTCAGTAATTCATCAAAAATGGATAAAAATAGAGATAAGTTTTTTAAAAACATAAATAAAATAGATTTTGCTGAATTAGTAAAAAAATATACATCTAAATCGTCAATATATAAACAAATTATAAACAAATGCAAAAAAATAATAAAAACAATCATAAAGAAATGAAATATTGCTAAAATATTTCATTTCTTTTACAATTTTATTACAAGCATTAACATAATTCAAATAATAAATTATAATATAAAATAAGGATATTTTTGAAAAGAGGTGAGTAATAATTGAGTTATAGAAAAAAGGTGAAAAGAAGAATAAATAAGAAAAAAATGATAAAGAAAATAATACCTACTATAATTTTATTATTAGTCATTTCTTTTTCTTTTTTTAGAGATAATGCTGATAAAGAAAAAAGTATTATACAATTGCAGGAAATAGATAGAAAAATATCTGACACAGAATACAAAGAAAACAAGGATGGGAAAACATATTACATATCAGAAACAGGAACTTCAACAGATGGAACAGATATAAATAGTCCAATGTCCTTAAAGACAGCAAATACAAAAACATACAATGGGAATGATAAAATATTATTTAAGTCTGGAGAAACATTTTATGGAACAATAAATTTCAATGTTCAAACGTCTGAAGATGAATATGTATATATAGGTTCGTATGGAGATGGAGAAAAACCAATAATAAGTGGAGCAAATATAATAAAAGATAAAGATGCATGGAATTTAGATTCACAAGGGATATACAAAATTGATCTATCGGATTATTCTAATTTTGAAGGCATAGGTAAAACATATTTGGAACCATATAATATAGGATTTATTGCTGATGAAAATGGTAATATTTTTGGGGCAAGGAAAAAAAGTAAAGATTTGTTAGAAAATGATAATGATTTTTATTGTGAAAATAATTTTTTGTATATTAGATCTAATGAAAATCCGAGTGATAGATTAGGAAAAATAAAATTTGTATCAAGAAATAATTTGGTGAATTTATCATCAAATACAATATTATCTAATTTAAATATTCAAGATACAGGTGCACATGGAATTGTGAAAAAAACAAGTGATTTTAAAAATGTATATATTCATGATTGTATTATTCAAAACATAGGTGGAAGTGTAATTACTGAAAGTACATTTACTAGATATGGAAATGGAATTGAATTTTGGAATCAAGCTGAAAATACATTAGTACAAAATTGTATTTTTAGAAATATATATGATGCTGCATATACTGTACAGGGAAATACAACTAATACTGGATTTAAGAACAATATTTGTCAAAATAATATATTTATTGGATGCTCTTATGATATTGAAATGTTTGCATATAATAAAGAAAATAAAAAAAATAATGTTAGCTTATTAAATCAGAAAATTCAGAACAATATATCTATAAATGAAGGTAATGGATGGGGATATAATGTAAGAGCAGACAAATTAGCAAGTTCAATATTGGTATTGTGGAGAGATGAGACAATTCCAAAAGATGCAGATATTAATATGATGAATAATAGATATTTTAATTCTAGGAATATATTTTATATAGATAAATATAATCCAATAGACAAAGAACATTATAAAAATTGTGTAAAATCAGATAAAAATTATATATATATATCAAATGATGGAACCTTATTCTTAGGACAAGGAAATTACCAAGATAGATCTATTCTTAAAGAATATAACCAAGAACAAAATTCCACTTTTAGACTTTTATCTGACGATGAAATTGATAAAATATCAAATAATGATATTTTAAATTCAAATAACTATGATGAAATAAAACAATATTATGAAAACATAGAAAAAGAGTTAAAATATACTGATATAAAAAATGAAATAATAAATAAATATGAGAATTTTGCAAATACATATAATGAAGAACTTAATAATATAGTTGGAATCAATACAAAGATTAATAATATAATAAAAGAAATTAAAGAGTTTAATTTTGATGAAGACAAAAATGATAATATTGATAATATAATAAAAAATACATATTCAATATCAGAAGATATAACGAGTGCATATTTAAGTAATAAAATTAACCAAGAAAAATTTGCAGGAATAATAAAGAACATAAATGATATAGCACAAGCAAATGACAGCATATATAATGAATTGAATATATCAAATAATGGTGATAAACAGGACGTACAAGACAATATAAATAAAATAGAAAAATTAACAAAAGATAATATGGATCTAAATTTAGAGGATTTTGAAGAACTTATAAAAATAGCAAAAGGTTATATAAATCAAGAAAAAATTTCATATGCACAATATGAATATTGTAAAATAATTTACACAAATTTATCTAATATAATTGATAAAAAAGTTGATGAATATATAAAAAATAATCCAATAACAGAAACATATTCAGAAACTGATATAACTAATAAAGATGTAGAAGTTACATTAAATATTGGCAATGATACCAAGATAATAAATAATGATGGAAATAATAAATATATATTTTCTGAAAATGGAAGTTTTACATTTGAATATGAAAGAAGAGGAAAAAAATTTAGTAAAGAAATAAAAGTAGGAAATATAGATAAAAATGCACCGGAAATAAAAGGCATAGAAAACCAAAAAAATTATTCAAATGAAGTAGTGCCAATAATTAAAGATGAACATTTAAAAGAAATTAAATTAAAATTAAATGGGCAAGAAATAAGTGGATATGTAAATGGAAGTAAATTAGATAAAGAAGGAATTTATGAATTAGAAGCTATAGATATGGCAGGTAATAGTTCAAAAATTAAATTCTATATTATAAAAAATGGATATCAAATAAGAAATGATAACAATATTATTAATATTAATATAGGTACAAGTGTAGAGATGTTTAAAGAAAAATTCAAGGTATTTGACCAATATTTGATAAAACATGAAGATAAAGAGATGGATGATAATTATAATATTGCAACAGGTGATGAATTAGAAAATAATAATGGCGAAAAATTTATTCTTATAGTAAGAGGAGATATAAATCAAGATGGGAAATTTACATTATCTGATGTAAGTTTGTTAAAAAAATGTTATTTGGAAATTATAAATTTAAATGATACTCAAAAATTAGCTGCAGATATGAATTTGAATGGTGAAATATCATTGAGTGATGTATCTTTAATAAAGAAAAAATTTTTAGGGTTTGAAAAGGAATAAACTTTGTATAAAGCAAGGAGGATTCCTTTTTTCTTTTTTATTTACATATATATTTTTACATAAAAATCCAAGAAAGTGTTGACAATCATATAAAAAGATAGTAAAATTACCTAAAAGGTAAGAAGGGAGGCGCGATCTTGGAAATTAAATGGCATAATAAAGAGATTCAGAAAAAAATGGAAAACATGGATGAACTAGTAAAAATAGTTGGTGCAGAAATTGCTAAAATGGTTAAATTGAGATTTAATCAAATTGAGGCAACAGATGATTTTCAAGAATTAATAAGAAATGGATTTGGAAAACCACATCCTCTAAAAGGAGATTTAAAAAAATATTTTGGGATAGGATTAACAGGAAATTATAGATTGGTTATATTACCAGAAGGAAAAGATAAAATAATAGTGAGAGGAGTGAATGATTATCATGGAGACAAATATAACTGGATTATCCCTTGAGTTTATTATACATCCAGGTGTTAGTATAAAAGAAAAATTAGAAGAGAATAATATGAATCAAGAAGAGCTAGCGGAAAGAATAGGTTTTTCCGCTAAGCATGTAAGTGAAGTCGTAAATGGAAAAAAGGGAATATCGCCAAGATTTGCTAAGGGATTAGAATATATTTTTGGAATAAAAGCTATGTTTTGGATGAATTTACAAGGGATATATGATAAAGAGATTTTAGAATATCAAGAAAAAAATGAAATAACAGATAAAGAATTACAAATTGTGAAAATGATTGAACCAATTTTAGAATATGCTATAAAAATTAATTTAATGGAAAAATATAATAATCAAATAGAAGAAGTTATAGCTGCAAGAGTGCTTTGTCAGACAAGTAATTTATTAAATATAGAAAAATTGCTTGTTACAAAAACAGCATATAGAACTGCAAAAAATATAAATATTAATAGTTATATTTTATATGCATGGCAGAGGGTTTGCGAAATGATTGCAGAAAAAGATAGTATAGATAATGAATATAATAAAGATATACTTATTAATAATATTGATAATATAAAAATGTTAATGTTTGAAAAAGATCCTAATATAATGATAGATAAATTAAAAGATATATTAAATAAATGTGGAATAATATTTGAATTAGTAAAAAATTTTAAAGGAGCGCCTATACAAGGATTTATAAAAAATAAAAATAATAAAATGATATTATGTATGACAATTAGACAATCATATGCGGACATATTTTGGTTTACATTGTTTCATGAAATAGGTCATATAATAAATGATGACATAAAGGAATATTATATTGATAATATCGATTCAGAAGATATGGCAGATAATTTTGCAAAGGAGGTATTAATTGATAGTAATAAATATAATGAATATATAAAAAATAATGATTTTTCAATTGAAAGTATAAAGAAATTTAGTAATGAAAATAATATAAAAGAATTTATATTGATAGGAAGATTACAAAGAGATAAATACCTTTCATATAATCAATATTCTAATTTTAAAGTTCGATATAAATGGATAAACTAATATATTAAATAAAATTAATAAATAAAAAATTATTTCTTAGAAAATATGAAAAATATGCATATGAAAATTATGCCAAAAAAAGAAAAAAAAACTATTGCACATAATAAATATTAATGATATAATGTGGTTAGTTTATACAAAGGGAGGAAATAAAAATGAAAAAATTTTTATCAATGATAATAACATTTTTAGTAATAGCTATATTAGCTACAACAGTTGTAAATGCAACAACAAGTGCAACATTAGCAGATGAATTATATGCTTTAGGTTCAAAATACGGAATGACATCAGCTGACAAAATAAAAATAGAAAGATATTTAGCTGATAATACAGTAACAGATGAACAAGCAAATGCTGTAATGGAAAAAGCTAGAGAAGCTGCAAAAATAATGGATGATGCAGGAAAAACAAATGTAAATGAATTAACTAAAGACCAAAAAAATCAATTAAAATCAAAAGCTAATGAAGCAGCAAGTATATTAGGATTAACATTAACATTTAAATCTGGAACTGTTGAAGTTTATAAAAACGGAAAGTTAATTGAAACATTAGGTGTAAATAACAGTGGTAAATTAGTATACACAGGAAATAATACAAATGCTATTTTAGTTGTTTCTTCAATTGTAGCAGTAGCCCTAACTGCTGGATTTGTAGCAAGAAAGAAATTTGCTAATGCCTAAGTTTATTGTAAAAACATTAAAAGCAACTATTATTTATGTAATAGTTGCTTTATTTATTACTGCATTGATTATTTTGATTGGTAAATTATTTTGTGGGGCAAAAATAGAAGAAACCATTTCATTAGTAAGTAAAGTAGCAATTGATTTAGAGCAAAAGGATGTAGAACCAACAGAACTTAGTGAGGATAATAAAATAAAAAATTATCCAGAATATGGTACTCAATATGCTACAATAGAAATTCCAAAAATTGATGTTAATCTTCCAGTATATTTTGGAGATACATTAGAAATTTTAAAAAATGGAGTGGGTCATTCTAGTGGAAGTTACTTCCCTGGCGAAGGTGGTAGTATAATTTATATGGGACATAATTCTAAAAAAGTATTTCGTAGATTTTCAGAATTACAAAAAGGAAATGAAATTATTGTTAAAGCAAATTATGGAGAATATAAATATAAAATATATGATATGCAGTTAATTAAGGAAACAGATGTTGATAAATTGCCTATTCAAAAAGATAAAGAAATATTAATGATATATACATGTTATCCTTTTAATAATATAGGATATGCAACACAAAGATATGTAGTATATGCAGAATTAGAAAAGTAGAAAGGGGATAAAAAATTGAAAAATATTATAAGATATATACTAACAATTATTTTAACAATTGCTATAATTGCTTTTTTATTGCTTAAATTAGCCGTTTCTACTGTACTTAGTGAACAATATATATTAGCAAAGTTAGATGAAACAGATTATTATAATAAAATGTTTGAATATGTAAAATCTTCTTTTGAGAATTATATTGGACAATCAGGAATGGATGAAGAAATTTTGGAAAATATAGTTTCAAAAGAAAAAATTGAAAAAGATACTAAAATAATTTTATCTAATATATATGATGGAATGAATGAAGAAATTAATACACAGGAAATAAGAGATAGTTTAAATAGTAATATAGAGAAAAGTTTGGGTAGTCAAAAATTAACGACTGCACAACGAGCTTCGGTTTCAACATTCATAGATGAAATTATTAATGAATATACAACCGCAATGTCACATACAAGCTATGAAAAACAGATAAATCAATATTATGCCAAGATAATGAAATACATAAATTTAGCTAAAAAGGCAATAATAGTACTATTAGGAATTGATTTGATTTTATTATTGGTATTAAGCCTTAGAAGAATTTATAGATTTTTGGTTATGTGTGGTATATCTATGTTATCAACAGGAATATTATTTTCAATATCAAATTGGTATATTAATACTAAAATAAAAATACAGACAATTACTATTTTTAATAATGCAATCTCAGATGCAATAAGAAATATTTTACAAGAAATATTAAATACAGTAAAAGAGCAAGGTTTAATATTTATAATAAGTGGAGTATGTTTAATAATAATTCCAACACTAATACATTATTTTAGAAGATTTAAGTATGAAGAAGAAGTTAACAATACAAAAGCTTAAGATTAAGGGGGAAAAATGGAAGAATTAGATTTAAGAGAGTTATTTGAATTATTTTGGAATAAAAAAGTGCCAATAATATTATTAGTAGTAATATTTATGGTAATAGGGGTGATATATACAGTTGGTTTTACAACACCTATGTATAGTTCATCTACAACATTAGTATTGGCATCTAGTAATAACCAATCAACAACTAATACAATTACAGCAACAGATGTAACAATGAATTCAAAATTAGTTTCTACGTATAGTGAACTAGTAAAAAGTAAAAATATATTAAGACAAGTTATTTCTAATTTAGGAATAAAGGTAGATGAAGATAGCTTAAGAAAACATGTTACAGTAAGTTCTGTAAAAGATACAGAATTAATAGAAATAACGGTAAAAAATGAAAATCCAAGTTATTCTGCTAAAATAGCAAATGAAATAGCAAAAGTTTTTACTGAAAAAGTAAAAGAAATTTATAATATAGAAAATGTTCAAATAGTAGATGAAGCAGAAATAGCTACATCACCATCAAATATTAATCATAAAAAAGATATTGCTATTTTTGCTTTTGCAGGATTAGTAATAGCTATTATGTATGTTTTAATTGCTAATATGTTAGATACAACTGTAAAAACACAAGAAGATATAGAAAAGAGTATAAATATTCCAGTACTTGCATGTATACCATTTTATGATATGGATATGGAAAAACTTAAGAAAAAAAGAGGAGGTAGAAGATAATGAAAAGAGAATTAATTGCACATAGAGATCCAAAATCTCCTGTTTCTGAAACATTTAGAACATTAAGAACAAATATACAATTTATGAATACAAATAATAAATTAAAAACATTATTGATAACTTCAACTGTACAAGGAGAAGGGAAAAGCTGGGTAGCTGCCAATTTAGCAATTACATTTGCACAAGCAGGAAAAAGGGTTGTTTTAATAGATTCTGACATGAGAAAAGGAAGACAATATACTATTTTTGAAGTTTCTCCAAAACCAGGATTATCTAATTATTTATCAGGGATTGATATAAACACAGGGGAAACAACAGATGATGATTTAGCAAACTATATTCAAGAAACAGAAATACCAAATTTATATATAATACCTGCTGGTAATATACCTCCAAATCCATCAGAATTACTAGTTTCTGTGAAAATGGTAAGATTACTAGATCAGTTAAAGGAATTATGTGATATTGTAATAATTGATGGTACACCATGTAAATTGGTAACAGATTCAATGATTATTTCTAGATTGGTTGATTCTACAGTTTTAGTAGCATCACACAAAAATACTAAAAAAGATGATTTACAAAAAATCGCTACAAATATTCAAAATGTAGGTGGGAAAATAGCAGGTGTGGTTTTAAACAAAATACCAATATCAGCTAAAAAATATGAACAATCATATTATTATGGTTCTACATCTTCAATGAATAATAAAAAGATTAGAATGCCAAAAACAACATCAAGACAAAATAAGGTTGAAGAGATGAAAAGAAGAGTAAGACCAGAAAACGCACAGCCAAATAGATTAGTTTCAACATCATCTTCAGGGCAAAGAATGCAAAATACAAATAGAAATATAGATAAAACTCAAGAAGCAAAAAGTTTAGAAAGAAAAATTAATGTAAATGATTCACAAGATGTTTCATTAGAGAAAACAACAGATATCCTAAATCAAATAAATGCATATTTAGATAAGGAAAAGAAGAATTTAAATAATAATATGAAAAAGTAGAAGTTTTCTACTTTTTTGTATTATAGAAAGTTTTTTTGAAATTCTATAAATAATTTAATTTTATATATTTTTATGATTTAAAAGTGAATTTTTTATAATTATTTATACATACTCATTAATTTAAAATTTCATATATATTATTTTTTGATATACCGCGTAAGCGACCAAACGAACGATAGTGAGTGCGATTTGGAGCAATCTACTATTAATTTTAATTAATAGATTGCGACACCAAGGTATGAAAAAAAATAATATATATGAAATTTTAAAAAGAGAGATTAGTTAACTATAAAAAACCAATTTTTGACAAATTTAAACAAAATTTTAAATAAATATTGAAAAATTTAAAAGTTAAATGTATACTATTATAGACACTATAAATTACAAAAAAGGAGCAAAAGAAAAATGATAGACTTTCATTCACATATATTACCAAATATTGATGATGGTTCAAGAAGTATAGAAGAAACATTTAATCTAATTAAAGAGGCAGAAAAAGCAGGATTTGAAGCAATAATATCTACATCACATTATATGGAAAATTATTATGAAACTGATGTACCAGAAAGAGAAGTTTGGGTAAAAGCGATTTTAGAAAATTTAGAAACAAAAGAAATTGATACAAAATTATATTTAGGAAATGAAATATATTTTTCAGATAAAATTATAGATTTATTAGAAAAAAGAAAAGCATCAACTATAAATGATACAAGCTATGTATTGTTTGAATTACCATTAAATTCGGAACCAATGAATCTATATGATGTTGTTTATGATATGTTACAATACAAATTAGTACCAATTTTAGCACATCCTGAAAGATATAGTTTTGTTCAAAAAGATCCAGATTTAATTTATGATTTAATTGAAAAAGGTGTATTAATGCAAGCTAATTATGGTAGTATAATTGGTCAATATGGAGAAAAAGCACAAATGATTGTAAGAAGATTTTTTGAAAATAATATGATACATTTTTTAGGTTCAGATGTGCATAGACCAAATACTATTTATCCAAGAATTCCTAAAATTTTAAATGTAATAGCTGATATAGTTGGCGAAGAAAAAATAGAAGAAATGACAACTACAAATCCAAAATTAGTGTTAAATAATAAAAAAATAGAAATAGATGAACCTTTAGATTTTAAATTATCTTTAAAAGAAAAAATTATAATGAATTTTAAGAAATAATATTCACATAATTAATTAAAAATTTTATATAATATATTGTAAATATATTTATAAAAAAGAAAGGAAGTAAAAATATGAGAAAATATTTCGGGACTGATGGAATTAGAAGAATTGCTAATACAGAATTAACTCCTGAATTAGTATATAAGGTAGCAAAGGCTGGTGCGTATGTATTATCTAAACATACAGATCATGTACCAACAATATTAATAGGAAGAGATACACGTATTTCAGGTACTTTAATAGAAAGTGCTATGACTGCAGGTTTTTTAAGCTATGGAGCTAATGTTAAGTTATTAGGGGTTATTCCAACTCCAGCAGTTGCATATTTGACAAGAAAATTAAAAGCTGACGCTAGTGTTGTAATATCAGCTTCACATAATACATTTGAATTTAATGGAATTAAGTTTTTCAGTAATAAAGGAATGAAAATTCCAGATTCATTAGAAGAAGAAATTGAAGAAATAATGGAATCAGGAAAATTAGAAGAATTAACAGCTAAAAATGAAAAAATAGGTACATCAGAATATAGTTTTGATTTAATTAATGAATACATATATTTCTTTAGAAAACATTTTGATGAGAATATTGAAAAACACTTAAAAAAGGATTTTGTTGTAGGAATTGATACTGCAAATGGTGCAACTTCAGTAGTAGCAGAAAGAGTATTTAAAGAATTAGGTATAGAATATAAAATAATTAATAATACACCAGATGGTATTAATATTAATGATAATTGTGGTTCAACACATTTAGAAAACTTGAAAAAGTTTGTTGCAGAAAATAAATTAAGTTTAGGCATTGCATATGACGGCGATGGAGATAGATGTTTAGCTGTTGATGAAAAAGGAAATGAAATAGATGGAGATAAAATATTGGCAATAATATCTTCAAATTTAAAGAAAAAAGGAAAGTTAAATAAAGATACAATAGTTGCTACTGTTATGAGCAATTTAGGATTAAATAAATATGCTGAAAATAATAATTTACACTTATTACAAACAAAAGTTGGAGATAGATATGTATTAGAAAAAATGTTGGAAGAAGGATATAATCTTGGTGGAGAACAATCAGGACATGTAATTTTATTAGATTATAATCCAACAGGTGATGGAATATTAACATCTTTAATGTTAATCCAAACATTATTAGAAGAAAATAAAAAAGCTTCAGAATTAGCTAGTATAATAAAATTATATCCACAAGTTTTAATAAATGCAAAAGTAAATTCAGATAAAAAATATGATTATAAAGATGATGAAGACATAAAGAAAGCAATTGCTGATGTTGAAAAAGAATTTGCTGGAAATGGAAGAGTATTAATAAGAACATCTGGTACAGAACCTTTAGTTAGAGTAATGATAGAAGGTGAAGACCAAGAACATATAACAAAAAGAGCTAGAGAAATTGCAGATTTAATAGAAGGAAAATTGAAATAAAATTGCACTTGTAATCTTTTTGTAATATAAATGTAACTAAAAAAATATTGATATATTCATGCTAAAATGATACCATTATATTATAAATATAGGGGAGGCGTTGAGGCATGTTTATATTTGACATATCAAACATTTTAAATTTAGTATTAATGTTAATTGGAACAATACTTTTAGTGTTTTTAGCTCAAGAATTAAAAAAGAGTTATATTACAGGAATTGTTTTATTTGCCTATTTAATATTATTAGTTTTCCATGTTGGACAAATGGTAACATTACCACAAGAATATCAAGAATTATTACCAACATTGGCTAGATGTGTAGCGATTGACTTTGTATTTGTACTAATCTCATTCTTTTCATATCTATGGGTTGATGATATAGAAGCCAAGAAAATGAAAAAGACAAGCTTAGATAGTAGCTTAGATTGGTTATGGAAAAACGTATAAAAATGTAAAAAACAATCCAGAATTATTGCAATTCTGGATTGTTTTTTGATTTAACTGCTAGATTTAATTATATTTTCTAATATTTGTATAGCATTACTTGCTGCACCTTTTCTTAAATTATCTGCAACTACCCATAGGTTTATTCCATTTTTTACACTGAAATCTTTTCTGATTCTACCAACAAAAACTTCATCATAGCCATCAGCTTTTGTAGCTATTGGATAATAATTTTTTTCGGGGTCATCTACTAAAAGTATTCCTGGAAAATTTTGCAAGGTTTGTTTTAATTCATATAAATCAAATTCGTTTTCAAATTCAATATTTATAGATTCACTATGACAGTTTAAAACAGGAACTCTTACAGCTGTTGCTGTTATAGGTAAATCAGGTCGATGTAAAATTTTTCGAGTTTCATTTATCATTTTATGTTCTTCTTTAGTATATCCGTCATCTGTAAAAGAATCGATATGTGGTAGACAATTATTAAATATTGGATAAGGAAATGTTTGTGGTTCAAATCCATTTTCACCATTTTTTAAATCATCTATACCATCTCTTCCAGCACCAGAAACAGCTTGGTATGTAGAGTATACAATTCTTTTTATGTGATATTTATCATCTAATGGTTTTAAAGGAACAACAGCTTGTATTGTTGAACAATTTGGATTAGCAATTATTCCGTTATTATTAAAAGCATCAGACATATTGACTTCAGGTACAACAAGAGGTACTGATTCATCCATTCTATAAATACTACTATTATCAATACATATACAGTTGTGTTCAACAGCTATGGGGATATATTTTTTTGAAATATCACCACCAGCGCAAAATATGGCATAATCGAAATGCTTATTAAAAGATGTTTCTTTTAATTCTTGAATTATGTAAGTAATACCAAAAAATTCGATTTTATTACCTGCTGATTTTTTAGAAGAAAATAAAGTGTATTCAATATTTGAAAAGTTTTTTTCTTCTAGAACTTTCAATGCAGTTCTTCCTACAAGACCACTTGCTCCTACTATGGCCACTTTATAATTATTTTTCATAATTAATCCTCCTGTAAAAGTATATTCAAAACTTATAAAAATATTATATAATTATATAGCATTTTTTTAATTCTACTTTTACAAAAAGATTTTAACATAAATATGGCTTATATTCAATAATTGTTACAAGTTAGAAATAGTAACTAGATATAAAAATTCCATATATATTATTTTTGCATATACCGCGTAAGCGACCAAACGAACGATAGTGAGTGCGATTTGGAGCAATCTACTATTAATTTTTAATTAATAGATTGCGACACCAAGGTATAGAAAAAAATAATATATATGGAATTTTATAAGTATATATTTAAAATCTAACTTGTAACAAATTAATACATTTAGAATAAAATAAAAATAATAGACATAATTCGTCATTATATTATAAGAAAGAAGTGGAGTTAATGAAGGAAAAAACATTAAATGAACTGAATTTAGAAGAAATTGGAATTATAGATAAAATAATAGGAGAAGAAGGCATAAAAAGAAGATTAATGGATTTAGGATTAATTAAAGGAACTAATGTTAAACCAGTATTAATAAGTCCATCAGGAGATCCAAGGGCTTTTGAATTTAGAGGCTGTTTAATAGCTATAAGAAAAGAAGATGGTGACAATATAAAATTAAAAAATTAGTAACAAAATTAAATAAAAATATATAAGATAAAGTAGATAACTAAAGATAAGTAGGAGGTGTGTATGAAAAATAAAAAAGAGTTATCTACTAATAAAAAAGCAGAATATACAATTGCGTTAGCTGGAAATCCTAATGTAGGTAAGTCAACAATATTTAATAGTATAACAGGGATGAATCAACATACAGGAAATTGGACTGGAAAAACTGTTGGAAATGCAAAAGGATACTTTGAGTATAAAGGGAAAAACTATGAATTTGTTGATATACCTGGTACATATTCAATCATGTCTAAATCAGAAGAAGAAGAAATTGCAAGAAATTATATTTGTTTTGGAAATCCAGATTTAACTGTAATTGTTGTTGATGCAACATCTTTGGAAAGAAATTTAAATTTAGTATTACAAATTTTAGAAATAACAAATAATGTTGTGGTGTGTGTAAATTTGTTGGATGAAGCCAAAAAAAAGAAAATAAAAATTGATTTGAATAAATTATCAGAAATTTTAAATGTACCAGTTGTAGGTGTAGTAGCAAGAAAGAAAAAAACATTAAAAGATTTATTAAAATGTATGAAAAAAGAATGTGAGAAAAAATCAAATGAAAATAAATGTTATCAAGTAAAGTATGAGTATAATTTAGAAAAAGAAATAAATAATATAACAGATATAATTGAGAAGAAATATAATGTAACTTATAAAATGGCAAGATGGATTAGCATACATTTGTTATCAGGTGAAAAAGAAATATTAAGAGAAGCTGAAAGAAAGCTGAAGATAAATTTTTTAAAAGACAAAGATACTGAAAAAATAATAAAAGAATCCAAAGAGAGATTGAAGATATCTCAGGAAAAAATCAAAGAATTAATGGTTGAAACAATAGTGAAAAAAGCTGAAAAAATATCAAAAGAGGTTTGTGAATTTAAAAATGAAAAACATAGTGAAAGAGATAGAAAAATAGATAAAATTATTACATCAAAAAAATATGGTATTCCAATTATGATTTTATTTTTTGGAATAATATTTTGGCTTACTATTGTTGGAGCAAATTATCCATCTGAAATATTATTTAATATGTTTAAAAATATTCAGGAAAAATTGATGGATTTTGTTACAATGGTTGGGATGCCGGAGTGGCTAAGAAATATGCTAATATTTGGTGTTTATCAAACTTTAACTTGGATAGTTTCGGTTATGTTACCTCCGATGGCTATATTTTTTCCGTTGTTTACAATTTTAGAAGATTTAGGATATCTTCCAAGAATAGCATTTAACATGGATGGTTTTTTTAAAAAAGCATGTTGTAATCGGAAAACAAATGATTACTATGTGTATGGGATTTGGATGTAATAGTTGTGGAGTAACAGGGTGTAGAATTATTGATTCAAAAAGAGAAAGATTAATTGCTATTTTAACAAATAATTTAGTTCCATGTAATCGGTAGGTTTCCATTATTAATTACTGTAGCAACTGTATTTATTGCAGGTGCACAAAAAGGAATAAAAGGTTCAATATTAGCAACTTTAGCAGTTATATTTGTAATATTACTGGGTGTTTTTATGACATTGATAATATCAAAGATATTATCAAAAACAATACTAAAAGGTATGCCTTCATCGTTTGTTTTAGAATTACCACCATATAGAAAACCACAATTTTTAAAAGTATTTATAAGATCTATTTTTGATAGAACCTTATTTATACTAGGAAGAGCAATTGCAGTTGCAGCGCCAGCTGGACTTGTGATATGGTTGTTTGCAAATATAGGTATAAATGGAGAAAGCATTTTAAATATAATAGCTAATTTCTTAGAGCCATTGGCCAGGATTATGGGAATAGATGGATATATTTTAACAGGATTTATCATTGGAATACCTGCAAATGAAATAGTTTTACCAATTATTATTATGTGTTACTTACAAATGACATCTTTAGCACCAATAGATAATACGATGTTTATTGCAGAAGTTCTACAACAAAATGGATGGAATATCTTAACAGCAATAAATGTTATGATATTTACAGTGTTTCACTTCCCATGTGCCACAACATTGTTAACTATAAAAAAGGAAACAAAAAGTTTAAAGTGGACTATAGTTGGTTTTATAATACCAACTATGTGTGGTGTTCTTTTGTGTATTTTTACAACATTTATATATAATATATTTAAAATTTTTTAAAAACAAAGGGTGACTGTGTCGCCTTGTTCTATTATAGAAAAGTTCTCCGAACTTCCTATAATAGAACTATATTGCACAGAAATTTGCTTTGCAAATTTCGCACACGAACAAAGACGCGGACTTTAAAATGTTTTAATAAGAACAAAAGCTATTAATGTCCGCTTTTGTTCTATTATATATTTCTATTAAAATATTAAGCATTTTTCAAATTACCTCTTTAAAAAATATGTAAAATAGTATACAATATAAAAAAATTAAATTGGGAGAGGAATATGAATAAAAAGTGGCAAGTATATGATTCAAATGAAGAAAAAATAGAAGAAATATCAAAAAAATATAATTTAAATAAATTGTTGTCAACAATATTAGTAAATAGAAATATAATTACAGAAGAAGAAATAAGATTATTTTTAGAACCAACAAGAAATGATTTTCACAATCCTTTTTTGATAAAAGATATGGATATAGCTATAAATCGAATTATAAAAGCAATAGAGAATAAAGAAAAAGTAACAATATATGGTGATTATGATGTTGATGGAATTACAAGTATAACAGTATTGAAAAGCTTTTTAAATGATAGAGGTCTTGAGGTATCACAATATATTCCTAATAGATTGGATGAAGGGTATGGATTGAATAAAAATGCAATAGAAAAGATACATAAAAATGGTTGTGATTTAATGATAACTGTTGATTGTGGGATATCTGCGATTGAGGAAATTAGTTATGCAAATGATTTAGGAATAGAAACAATAGTTACAGATCATCATGAACCTGGAAATGAATTACCAAATGCTTTAGCTGTTATTGATAATAAAAGAAAAGATGCAACATATCCTTTTAGGGAATTAGCTGGAGTAGGTGTGGTTTTTAAAGTTATACAAGCTATTGGTATGCAATTAGGATTGAAAGAAGAGGAATATTTAAAATATTTAGATATTGTATGTATAGGAACAATATCTGATATAGTTCCTTTAGTAGATGAAAATAGAGTAATAGCAAAGTTGGGATTACTTTTAATAAAACAAACAAGAAATATTGGATTAAGATCAATTATTAATGCATCTGGATATAATAAAATAGATTCAAATAGCATATCTTTTGGAATTGCTCCACGTATAAATGCGTGTGGAAGAATGGGTAAGGCAGAAGATGCATTAAAATTATTTCTTTCAAAAAATTTAAATGAAGTATCAAGTTTAACCAGCAAATTAAATGAGTATAATAAATTAAGACAAGATACAGAGAAGAAGATTTTCGAAAGTGCAGTTAAAGAAATAAAAGAAGAAAATTTAGATAAAAATGCTGCAATTATAGTAGGAGGACATAATTGGCATCATGGTGTAATTGGAATTGTAGCATCTAAAATAACAGAAATGTATTTTAAACCAAGTATTTTATTGAGTTTTGAAGAAGATGGTATAGGGACAGGCTCTGGTAGAAGTATACCAGGATTTGACTTGCATGAAGCTTTAACAAAATGTATAGATTCAATTGAAAAATTTGGTGGACATAGTATGGCAATAGGAATAACAGTAAAAAAAGATAAATTTGAATTATTTAAAGAAGAATTTGAAAGAATTGCAAAACAGGCTAAAATAGATGAAATTATTCCTATAATTAATATAGACGCGAAAATTGATTTTAGTAATATAAATAGAGAAATAGTTGAAAGTCTAAAAAGATTAGAACCTTTTGGAGAAGGTAATAAAATGCCAATATTTGCATTTAAAAATTTAAAGATAGATTCAATAAGAGCTTTGTCAGAAGGAAAACATTTAAAACTTACTTTGAGAGAGGAAAATACAATAATAAATGCTATTGGATTTAATATGGGAAGTTTTGTAGATGATTATAGGATTGGTGATAAGGTTGATGTAGCTGGAGTGCTTGAAATTAATACTTTTAATGGAGTAGATACATTACAAATAAATATGAAAGATATTATGAAATCAATCTAAGCATAAAAGGGAGTGTAAATATGCAAGAAGATAAAAAAGAAATAACAATTCAAGATGTAATAAATAAAAGAAAAGAACATGCTAGAAGAGTAGATGTTAAATTAATAAGAAAAGCATATAATCTTGCAAATGAGAAGCATAAAGATCAAAAAAGAGGTTCTGGAGAACCATATATAATACATCCACTTAATGTTGCATATATATTAGCTGATATAGGTCTAGATGATAGTACAATTTGTGCAGCACTTTTACATGATGTAGTTGAAGATACTGACATGACAGATAAAGACTTAAGAGAAATATTTGGTGATGAAATTGCTGATATGGTAGCAGGTGTAACTAAATTAAGTTCTATACAATTTGAGTCTGTAGAAGAAAGACAAGTTGAAGATTATAGAAAAATGTTTTTAGCAATGGGAAAAGACATAAGAGTTATACTAATTAAGTTAGCAGATAGACTTCATAATATGAGGACTTTAAAATATTTAAAAAGAGATAGACAAATTGCTAATGCAAAAGAAACAAGAGATTTGTATGCACCACTTGCAAATAGATTAGGTATATATTCACTAAAATGGGAGTTAGAAGATTTATCATTTAAATATTTGGAACCAGAGGAATATCATGAATTAGTAGAAGGAATATCTAAAAAAAGAGAAGAAAGAACAAAATTTATTGAAAAAATAATGGCAGATATTCGAGTGGCTTTGAAAAAACAAAAAATAGATGCAGAAGTAACAGGAAGAGCAAAACACTTATATAGTATTTATAGAAAAATGAAAAGAGATAATAAAACTTTAGACCAAATCTATGATTTGTTTGCTTTAAGAATATTGGTTAATTCTGTTAAAGATTGTTATTCTGCTTTAGGAGTAGTGCATGAATTATATAGTCCAATGCCAGGAAGATTTAAAGACTATATTGCTGTTCCAAAACCTAATATGTATCAATCAATTCATACAACACTTTTAGGTGAAAAAGGTACACCATTTGAGGTGCAAATAAGAACTTGGGACATGCATAAAATAGCTGAATTTGGTATAGCTGCTCATTGGGCGTATAAAGAGGCAAGTTATTTTGGCAAAAAGCAATCAGTTAAAGTAGAAGAAGATAAATTGGCTTGGTTAAGAGAAACTCTTGAATGGCAGAAAGATTTACAAGATCCACAAGAATTTTTAAATACTCTAAAAACAGAATTATTTGAAGATGAAGTTTATGTATTTACGCCAAAAGGAGCTATTAAAGTTTTACCAAGAGGAGCAACGCCAATTGATTTTGCTTATAGTATTCATGCTGAAATAGGTAATAGAATGACTGGTTGTAAAATTAATAGTAAAATGATGCCTATAATAACACCTATACACAGTGGAGATATTGTAGAAATAATAACATCAGATAAATCAAAAGGACCTAGTAGAGATTGGTTAAAGTTTGTAAAAAGTTCAACAGCAAGAAATAGAATAAAGACATGGTTTAAAAAAGCACAAAAAGCTGAAAATATAGAAAAAGGAAAAGAATTAATAGAAAAAGAATTAAAGAGAATTGGGTTATCACATGCAGAATTGTTTAAAAATGAATACATCGACCCAATGCTAGAAAAATACAGATATAAAAATGTTGACGAAATGTATGCTGCTGTCGGTTTTGGAGCCAATTCTTCTGTAAAAGTAATAGCAAAAATGTTACAAGAATATAGAAAAGAACACCAAGAAGAGGATATAGAAAAGAAAATAGAAGAATTGAAAAAATCAAAACAAAAGAAACCTACTTCAACAAGTTCTGGTGTTATAGTAAAAGGAATAGATAATTGTTTAGTTAAACTTTCAAAATGTTGCAATCCATTACCAGGTGATGAAATTGTTGGATATATAACTAAAGGAAGAGGCGTGTCTGTTCATAGGAAAGATTGCAGAAATGTAAAAGATTTAATTTCTGAAGAAAATAGAATGATTGATGTTGAGTGGTATGCAGAAGAAAAATCAGGATATCAAGCAGAAATTGAAATATATTCAAATGACAGAGCAGGTTTATTGGTAGATATACTAAAAGAATTAGGAACAACAAAAGTTAAAATATTGGGAGTAAATACAAAAACAACAAAAGAAAGAATAGCAATTATAGATGTAACATTAGAAGTAGAAAATTTAAAAGAATTGAATAAAGCACAAAAAGCAGTAAGAAAAGTAAGTAGTGTTTATGATGTAAAAAGAAAAAAATAATAATGTAAAATTTAATTTATAGAAAGGGAAAAAGATGATTTTAAAAGAACTAAGGATTAAAACTTGGGTAGGTGATCCTACAAATTGTTATATAGTTTTTGATGAAGATAGTAAAGAAACTATGGTCATAGACCCAGCAGGAGATATTGATGAAATAATAAAAATGATTGGAATTTTAAAAGGCAATTTGAAATATATATATTTAACACATTGTCATGGTGATCATATAGCTGGAGTGTCAGAATTAAAAGAAAAATGTGGAGGTAAAATATTAATTCATAGATTTGATAGTGAAGGATTAAATAATGTTAACATTAATCTTTCAAAGATAATTGATTTGCCTCCAATAGAATTAGAAGCAGATTCTAGATTAGATGATAATGATTTAATTCATTTAGGAAATTTAGAATTTAAGGTAATACATACACCAGGACATACCAAAGGATCTAGTAGTTTATACTGTGAAAAAGAGGAATGTTTATTTTCAGGAGATACACTATTTAGAGGTACTTGGGGAAGAACAGATTTACCAACAGGAAGTATAATTGATATTATGAATTCTATAACAAATAAATTGTTAAAGTTACCAGATGACACAATAGTATATCCAGGACATGGAAAACCAACAATAATAAAAGAGGAAAAGCCTATATATCTAGAATTAAAGCCTAAATTGTATTGAAAACAAGTGGATTTTATAGTATACTAAATAAGTATGAATATAGAATAAAATGATATAACCAAAAAGGAGAAAAAATTATGGGAAAAGTTGAACCACGAACATTGGCAGGTTTTATGGAACTATTGCCAAATGAACAAATATTGTTTAATCAAATGAAAGAAACTATAGAAGATACATATAAGAAGTTTGGTTTTTTACCATTAGATACACCAATAATAGAATTATCAGAAGTTTTATTAGCAAAAGCTGGTGGAGAAACAGAAAAACAAATTTATAAATTTCAAAAAGGTGATACAGATTTAGCATTAAGATTTGATTTAACTGTGCCATTAGCTAAATATGTAGCCAAAAACTATGGTAATTTAAGTTTTCCTTTTAGGAGATATCAAATAGGAAAAGTGTATAGAGGAGAAAGAGCACAAAAAGGAAGATACAGAGAATTTTATCAATGTGATATAGATATTATAGGAGATGGAGAACTAGGATTAATAAATGATGCAGAAATGCCTGCTATTATTTATACAATATTTAAAAAATTAGGATTTAGCAATTTTACAATAAAAATTAATAATAGAAAAATATTAAATGGGTTATTTGAAAGCATAGAACAAAAAGAAAGTTCTGTAGAAATATTAAGAATTATTGATAAAATAGAAAAAATAGGCAAAGAAGCTGTAATTGAAGAATTTAGAAAATTGAATTTAGATGAAAAACAAATAAATAAAATTATCGATTTTATAGAGATATCTGGTGATTCAGATGAAAAATTATCTAAATTAGAAAATCTTGGTATAGAGAACGAAAAATACTTAGAAGGTGTTGAAGAATTAAAGACTATAGTAAAAAATATAAGGTTATTTGGAGTTCCAGATGATAATTTTAAAGTTGATTTGACTATTGCAAGAGGATTAGACTATTATACAGGAACTGTATATGAAACATTTTTGAATGATTATAGAGAATTAGGAAGTGTATGTTCTGGAGGAAGATATGAAAATTTAGCAGAATATTATACTAATAAAAAGCTACCAGGAGTAGGTGTATCAATAGGACTAACTAGATTATTTTATAAATTAAATGAACTAAATATTATTAAGGCTAATAAAAAATCAATTGCAGATATATTAATTATTCCAATGGTAGAAAATTTAGCAGAACCTATAAAAATAGCAACAAAAATAAGAGATTTAGGTATTAATACAGAAATATATTTGAATAATAAAAAATTAAAAGCTAAGTTTAAATATGCTGATAAATTGGAAATACCATATGTAATAGTAATTGGAGAAGATGAAATAAAAAATAATCAATTGACATTAAAAAATATGAAGACAGGACAAGAACAAAAAATAATGATGGAAGATTTAGATAATAAAAAAGTTTTTAAAGAAATGATTGGAGATGAAGAAGTTGAGTAATAAATTTTATATAACTACACCAATATATTACCCAAGTGGTAAATTTCATATAGGAACAGCATATACAACAGTACTTGCTGATTCAATAAAAAGATATCATCAATTAAAAGGTGAAGATGCGTATTTGCTTACAGGAACTGATGAGCATGGACAAAAAATTCAAGAAGTCGCAGAGAAAAATAATAAAACTCCAAAAGAATATGTTGATGGAATGGCAAGTCAAGCAAAAGAGTTGTGGACAAAAATGGAAATAAATTATGATGATTTTATTCAAACAACAGAAGAAAGACATACAAAAATTGTTCAAAAAATATTTGATAGATTTATGGAACAAGGAGATATTTATAAAGGTGAATATGAGGGGTGGTATTGTGTACCTTGTGAAACATTTTTCACAGAAACACAATTAAAAGATGGTAAATGTCCGGATTGTGGTAGAGAAGTAAAATTAATGAAAGAAGAAGCATATTTTTTCAATATGAAAAAATATGTAGATAGATTATTAAAATATTATGATGAGCATTTAGAATTTGTAAAACCTGATTATAGAAAAACAGAAATGATTAATAATTTTATAAAACCAGGATTAGAAGATTTATGTGTAACAAGAACTAGTTTTGATTGGGGAATACAAGTATTAA
The DNA here is from genome assembly GCA_934169725.1 of uncultured Clostridia bacterium. Taxonomy (GTDB): domain Bacteria; phylum Bacillota; class Clostridia; order TANB77; family CAG-508; genus CAG-269. The sequence goes on from CAKPOF010000001.1 coordinate 305,864, forward strand.
AAGACCCTAAACATGTTATATACGTATGGTTAGATGCATTAACAAATTATATTACAGCTTTAGGATATATGTCAGATGATGACTCATTATTTAAAAAATATTGGCCAGCAGATTTACAAATAGTTGGAAAAGATATAGCAAGATTTCATTTAATATATTGGCCTATATTCTTAATGGCTTTAGATTTACCATTGCCAAAAACAATATTAGTTCATAATTGGATTATGATGAAAGATGGTAAAATGTCTAAATCAAAAGGAAATGTTATATATCCAGAAACATTAATTGATAGATATGGTTTAGATGCAACAAGATATTTCTTATTAAGAGAAATGCCTGTAAGTCAAGATGGTATTTTTTCACCAGAAGCATTTATAGAAAGATATAATTTTGATTTATGTAATGATTTAAGCAATTTATTAAATAGAACAGTATCTATGGTAAATAAATATTTTAATGGTATTGTACCAGAATATAATGGAACTCCAAATGAAGTAGACAAAGAATTAGAAGAATATTGTACAACTCAAATAGAAAAGTTTGAACAAAAATTAAATAATTACGAAATAGCAAATGCGTTACAAGAAATATGGAATTTAATTTCAAGAACTAATAAATATATTGATGAAACTATGCCATGGAGTTTAGCAAAGGAAGAAGAGACAGAAAAATTAAAATCAGTAATGTATCATTTAATAGAAAATCTAAGAAAAATAGCTATTTTAATAAAACCTTTTATGACAGAAACTGCAAATAATATCTTAAATCAAATAGGAATAAAAGATGTTGATAATGTAAGATGGAATGACATACATGATTATAATACATTAAAAAATCTAAAAGTAATTGAAAAAGGTGAACCTATTTTTATGAGATTAAATGTTGAAGAAGAAGTAGCTTTTTTGAAAGATAAAATGAAAAAATAATGAATTGTAAACTAAAGTTCAAAATTTAAAAATTAAATTTTGAGCTTTTTTATATATTTTTATCAAAAAATAGTATATAATAGAAAAAAATGAAATAATAGGGATAAATATGAAAGAAGATAATAATATGTTTTTAGTACCATCAAAATTTAGATTTACAACAAAAGAAAAATGTATAATGATAGTAATAATAATATTAATGATTATAAGCATAATAGTTATATGGATTCAATTTAAAGATGTAATGCTAAAAAATGCACAATATGAAGCATATAAACATCAAATAGAACAAGAAGAACAGGAGAAAAAACAAATAGCAGAAAAAAGGAGACAAGAAAAATTACCCCAATTGACAGAAAATGGTAAAGAAAATATAAAACATATATATAGTGCTGATAACAAAAGAGCTTTTATAACATTTGATGATGGACCATCAGATAATACTAATCAAATATTAGATATATTAAAAGAAAAAAATATTAAAGCAACTTTTTTTGTTTTAGGGTCAAATGTAGAAAAAAATCCAGAATTAGTAAAAAGAATATATGATGAAGGACATTTTATTGCAAATCATGGATATTCACATGTGTATTCTACAATTTATCAATCACCTGAAAGTGTGTTAGATGAATATAATAAATGCAACCAAGCAGTAAGAGATGCAATAGGTGAACAAGAATATAATTCGCATTTATTCAGATTTCCAGGAGGATTAGTTGGGGGAAAGTATGAAGATATAAAAAATCAAGCAAATGAATTATTGATGAAGAATGATATATTACATGTGGATTGGAATGCATTAAATGGTGATGCAGAAACCCAAACTCCTTCAGTTGAATATGAAATGCAAAAAATACAAGAAACTACAGGCCAAAAGAAAAGTGTTGTAATATTAATGCATGATGCAGAAGCTAAAAAAGTAACAGTTGAAGCATTACCACAAATAATAGATTATTTAACAAGTCAAGGATATGAATTTGAAGATTTTTATAAAATTATAAAATAAAGTTATAAGCTAATAGCAGCTAGTAAAAGAAAGGAGTTTATTAAGTTGCCCAAAAAAACGAGTGAAAAATTAGATGAATTTAAAGAAAAATTAAAATATTTAGGATTAGAAAATTTTGATAAAGCAAGAAATCAATTTGAAAATTATGAACCGTTAAGATTTAGAATTCCTAAATTTTACGATGAAAAACAATATAGACAATATAGATATATACCGATAAAAGATATTCAAATATTATTAACTCCGACAAATAGATTAGATGATATACAACAAAAATATAAAAATGCAAGTCCAATATTTGAATATTTAGATACAGAAAATGAAGAAAATTATATAAAACATACAACATTATTAAAAATGATAAAAGACTTAAAAATAGAAGATATAGAAAAAGTAAAAGAGGAACAGACTAAATTAACTAGAAAAATACCTTTTAAAGTAAAATTTGATGGAAATTATTTATGGCAAATATACTATTCAGAAGATACAGATCAATATTTTATGTTAGTTCCAACTGAAGATACAGATTATTCAACATTTTTCTACTTATTAAAAAAGCAATTAGAAAAAAAGAAAACAGGAAAGATTTTTGTTCCAATAAGAAATTTGACATACAGTAACAATTTTTTGAAAAAATCTGAATTTGAAGATATAGAAAATTATCTATGGCTTTTTACAAAAGATTGGCCTTTGATATATGAGGTATATGATAAAATTGGTGAAATGGCAATATATATAGTGGGAGAGACAGAAGTTTATGAAAAGGTTAGAAGTAAATATAGAATAAAATTAGACAATTTAGTAGAAGCAAAAGAATTTTATAAACTATTAAAGGCAATGTTTATATTGCAAACAGAACTAGAGCAATATTTTGAATTTAAAACAAAAATAACAAAAGGTGGAGCATTAGAATTTTATAATAATGATTATAAAATTGAATATGAAAATATTGCGGAATGGATAAATGAAGAATATAAAGTAGGGATAGAAAAATTAGAACTAATAAAAGAACTATTACAAGAAAATAGAAAAAAATTAGATAATTTAAAAGTTATAGCTGGAGCACAAGAAATAGAATATTTAGCTAAAGAAAAACAAATATCTACATTTTTAGAGTGTAAAAAAACATTTTTTGGAAAGTTTAAATATTATTTTAAATATAGTAAAAAATCCAAAAAAGGTAATTTAAAAAAAGATATTGTTGAAGACATTAAAGAAGAAAAAGAGGCAAAGATTGAAAACCAAACACATAAAAAAAAGAAAAAAATAGAAAAAGAAAAATATACAATCGAAGAACTCATAGAATTATATAAAGAATATGAGATGAATGAAACAGAATTAAAAAATATAATAATGGATGTAAATGCGATAAAACTGAAGAACAAAAATATGGCAAAAAAAATTGAAAATGCAACAAGTTTTATTCAAGAAATAGATAGCCATAAAAGAAGCATATTTGAATTTTGGAAATATAGCAATAAAGATGAAGTAGCAACATTGGCAGAAGGAGAAGAGGAAGAAGTAAATATAATAAAAAAAGTTACTAAAGTTTTTGATTATAATGAAGATATAGAAAAATTTGGGAAAACAATGGACAAAGTACAAAGAAAATCATTAACAAAATCAGAAACAGACAGTATATACTTAACAACAACTAATATACTTCCTATATTAAATAAAATAAAAAATAATAAAATACTTCCAAAAGATATAGAAAATAATTTGAAAGATATGAAAAAAGAAGCAAAGGAAAATAATGCTTTAAATGTAGTAGAAGAATTTGATATATTTGGAGGCATAGCACAAGACGGAACAAAAGTATCAAAAATAGCAAATAAAAATCATAGAGAAAATGCTAAAGATAAATTTAATATATTAGAAATAAATAAAAATACAAAACAAATAGGGTATAAACTTGGTCTAGAAACAATAATAGACAATATAAAAAAAGCATTGGATAAAGTTGTTATAGTAGATGATTTACCTATATATAAAATTTTGGATAATGAAAAATTAGATGAAAAACAAATAAATATATTTAATATAAATCCAGAAAATGAAGTTTATTCTAAAATAAAAGAAAAAGGAAATAAATTTAATTTATACAAAATAAATGTAAAACGTGGTATGAATGGTATTAGTTATACAAATATAATTTTTTATGATAACCAAAATAAAACATTACCAGTAGGACAAGATATATCTACAAACATATTAATAGACTTTTCAAATGTAAAATTAGAATTAAAAAATAAAAATATATTTAAAATTACAAATATAGAAGATGAGAAAGATGACTTTTCAAAAGTTACAATAAAAACTGTAAATGTATTTGAATATGATGTTATATTAAATGAATTAAATTCAGATAATGAAAAAGAATAAAAAAATTATAAAATTTTGTAGACTTTTTTTAAGATATATGCTAATATATATTAGTACATATCTTAAGCCGATGTGGCGGAATTGGTAGACGCACTGGATTCAAAATCCAGCGGGAAACCATGTGGGTTCGAGTCCCACCATCGGTACCAATGTGCATAATAAGACAATTTGAAATTAATATAAATACTTAAATTAGAATATTTTATAAAAATACCTTTTGGTGGTAAAGTGAACAGATAATTAATTGATAGTTATCTGTTTTTATAGTATAAAAAAGAAGAAAAGGAGGAGAGGTTATGAATTTAACTTTTTAGTATTATGGCATTATAATTTTAAAGTTAATAGTAACTAGGAGTTTAACTCAAAAACTAACCATGTGGAGTACACGGTTAGTTTTTTTATAAATTACTTATTTCTTGTTTGGTATATATTGAGTATGCACAGGAAAGCAAAACAGATTTTAATAAATAAGTAGATTCATTTTTTGAATAAGTATCAATAAAATCTTTTTTATCAAATACACATTCTAAGGCTTTTTCAAATAAGTTACAAAAATTATTATAGGTTAAATCAATGCTAGACTTGCTTAATGCTAAATCAATTAAAATTTTTATATCATTAATTTTATATACTTCTTTTAAAATACAAATAACAAAAAATTTAGCTAAATGATTTTTTGTATATTTTTTTTTGATAGGTGGTTCTATAATTTTATTTTTTACATAATTGTTAATCATGTTTTTGGTTAGTATTAAATTACAGTCTTCTATATAAATACTTGATAAAGTATTATTTACAAGAGTAACAACTTGATCTAAATATAGATTTATATTTGGTAATTCATTCCATCTAGGAAGATGGATATTCATGTTTTCATAATTCATAATTTATAGTCCCTTTCATAATATGTAAACTTACATTATATTATCATAATTAGAATTGATAGTCAATATTGACAAAGTTAAAGCAATGTGTTAATCTGGTTTTAAAAACTAGATAAGGAGATAATATTATGAAAAATCAATTAAGAGAACTTCCAAGGTTTGAAAATGTAAAAGAGATTATATATAATTCAGTAAAGTTGTATCCTAATAATATAGCCTTTACTATAAAGAAAAAAGATAGTAATGAAATTAAATATACAAATATTACATATACAAAATTATTAGAAGATATAAATGCATTAGGAAGTGTTTTATATCAAAAAGGATTAAAGGGAAAAAGAATTGCAATTATAGGTAGAAATAGATATGAATGGTCAATATCTCATTTATCATGCTTATTAGGAGGAATTGTTTCAGTACCACTAGATAAAGATTTGCAAATGGATGAATTGGAAGAATCTTTAATTAGAAGTAAAGTTGATGCTATTATTTTTGATGAAAAATTATCAGAAAAATTAAAAGAAATACAAGCACGTAAAAAAACAAATTTAAAATATTATATATGTATGAGTAATTTTGAAGAATTTGAGAATATAGAAGAATTATTAAATGTTGGAAAAGACATGATGAAAAATGGAAATAATGAATATATGGATTGTAAGATTGATTCTAAAGATATGAGTATATTATTGTTTACATCAGGAACTACAGCTAAATCCAAAGCTGTAATGTTGTCTCAATATGGAATTGCTACAAATGTGTATGATATGCAAATTGTAGAAAATTTTTATGATACAGATGTTAATATTGCTTTTTTACCGTTTCATCATATATTTGGTTCAACTGGGATGATTGTAATGTTAGCGTGTGGAGTAAAAACTGTATTTCCAGATGGATTAAGATATATAAAACAAAATTTAATTGAATACAAGGTATCTGTATTTGTTGGAGTACCTTTACTTATAGATAAAATGTATTCAAATATTGAAAAAGAATTAAAAAAACAAGGAAAAATGAAGATAGTAAAGACAGCGATAAAAATTAGTAATGTATTATTAAAATTACATATTGATATAAGAAGAAAAATATTTAAACAAATTATAGATGCTTTAGGTGGAAACATGAGATTTATTATTTCTGGAGGAGCACCACTGGATAAAAACATTGAGAAAAAATTTAATGAATTTGGAATACATATTGTGCAAGGATATGGTTTAACAGAAACATCACCAGTTATATCAGCAGAAAATGATAAATATACTAAATATGGTTCAGTAGGTATACCAATGAAAAATGCACGAGTTGAAATTGTTGATAAAGATAAGAATGGTATAGGTGAAATTGTAGTAAAAGGACCTAATGTAATGATAGGTTATTATGAAAATGAAGAAGCAACAAAAGAAGTTTTGAAAGATGGAGCTTTTTATACTGGTGATTTAGGATATATAGATAAAGAAGGATTTTTATTTATTACAGGAAGAAAAAAAGATATGATTGTATTAAAAAATGGTAAAAAAGTATTTCCAGAGGAGATAGAAACAATAATAAATAGAAATGAGGAAATAGAAGAAAGTTTTGTCTATGGAATGAAAGATAAAGATGATGAAAGTAAAATAAAGGTAGCTGTAAAGGTTGTATATAATAAAGATATAGTTAAAAAGAAGTATGGTGATATTTCAAATGAAGATTTATATAATATTATTTGGAATAAAATAAAAGAAGTTAACAAAACATTGCCTAGATATAAATATATAATGAGTATGATATTAACAGATGAACCATTAATAAAAACTACTACACATAAAATAAAAAGAAATGAAGAACTAAATAAATTAATGTAAATAAATAAGTATAGTTATGAAATTATTTTGAATAAAATAGTTTTGTAACTAATTTTTAATTATTGACTAATAAAAAACTTTTTATTATACTATTTCTGTATTTTAGAAAAAATAATTAGGAGTGATTATTATGAAAAAAACAAAAGAAGAAAATGCTATTACATTAATTGCTTTAGTTATCACAATAATAGTTTTGCTAATACTTGCAGGAATAAGTATTAATGCTATAACAGGAGACAATGGAATATTAAAAATGACACAGCAGGCTAAAGTAGAAAATGAAATAGCTACAGAAAAAGAAATTGTAATTAGATCAGCCAATGCAGCTCTTATGAATACTAAGGGAGAAGAGTTTAGCTTGAATGATTTGCAAAAAGAGTTGGATATAGAAGCTGGAAATGGAAAAACAGAAGCATCAGATGAAGGAAACTCGTATGATGTAATATTCAAAGATACTAATAGATTATATACAGTAAATAAAGAAGGAGATGTGACTGGCCAAGGAGAAATATCAAAGGATTCAAATCCAGGAGATATAAAAAAGAATCAAAATAATGAAAAATTATCAGGCGATGATGAGGAACATGCATACGAAATAGCATCAATAGAAGACCTGGTACAATTTTCTAAAATGACCAATGAAGGAAATAATTTTGAAGGTAAATATGTAAAAATAACAAAAAATTTAAATTTCAATTCAAATTATTCGTATGCGGATCCAAATAATACGTCAATTTTTGGAGATTATAATAGTGATAATCTTGTGGAAGGAATAAAAACAGAATTAACTAAAGATGGTGCTAGAGGTTTTATACCAATAAAACAATTTGCGGGAACAATTTTGGGACAAAATAATAAAATAAATAATATAAGAATTATAGAAATACCAGTTAGGAGTGACAAATATTTGGGATTTGTAAAAGAAAATGTTGGGAATATTCAAGATTTAAAACTTTCTGGTACATTAAATGTTGATATGGTAGATGGAAATAAAACGAGGTATTTTATAGGCGGTGCATGTGGCGCAAATGAAGGAACTATGAAGAATATAGAAAATGAAATTGAACTTAAATTAAATCTTCAATCAGGAATTGCAATGTTTTATGCAGGAGGAATTGCTGGTGGATTGGCAGGAGACTCTGATACACAAAAAGAGGCAATTATAGAAAATAGCACCAATAAGGCAAAGTTTTATATAACTGGAGTAGCTGATAATAGAATAGGTGGAATAGCAGGTTATGTTGATACATCGAAAATATATAATTGTAAAAATGAAGCTTATGTAAGAGTAGAAAGTTCAGATTTTTCATGCATAGGTGGAGTTGCTGGTGATGTGTATGACACAACAATAGAAAATAGTTGTAATATAGGAAGTTTAGAAGCTATAAGCAATAATAGAATTTATCTTGGTGGAATAAGTGCAATGGATAATAATTTGAAAATAAAAAATTCATATAATGCAGGAGAAATAATATCAAATGGATATGCTGCAAGAACGGGAGGAATAACAGGTTCAAGTGAAAATGGAACAACGATAGAAAATTGTTATAACACAGGAAAAATAAGAACAACATCTAATAGTACAACAATTAGAGTAGGGGGATTGATTGGATTTACATTTGATAGAAACAATGAAGAACCATTAACAGTTAAAAATTCATATAATGCAGGAATAATGGATATACAAGGACAAGCATCACAAAAAGGAACATTATATGGTACATTCTGTGGAACTATACAAAATTGTTATGCTCTTCAAACTAATGGAATAGAATTAGCGGGAAGTACGAATGATAAAATAACAACAATAAATTGTGCTACAAAAACAGCAGAAGAAATGAGAAATTTAGATTTTGTAAATTTATTAAATTCAAGTATGTTTAAAAAAGATTCTAATAATATAAATAATGGATATCCAATATTAATATGGCAATAAGAAATATTAATATAAAATAGTTATAATTATAATTGGTTTTTATGAAGAGTTGATGAAATTAGTTGACAAAGTAAAATAGATAGGATATTATATAAAAAATATTGTAATATTATTTATTATGAATATTTCAGTATAAAAAAAGTAATATTTCTAAAGGAGGAATATAAAATGTCAGTTAATTTAAAAGGAACAAAAACAGAAAAAAATTTAATGGAGGCTTTTGCAGGAGAATCTCAAGCAAGAAATAAATATACTTATTTTGCTTCAAAAGCTAAAAAAGAAGGATATGAACAAATAGCAGCAATATTTGAGGAAACAGCTCAAAATGAAAAAGAACATGCAAAAATGTGGTTCAAATTATTACAAGGTGGAGACATAAAAACAACTGTAGAAAATTTAAAATCAGCAGCAGAAGGAGAAAACTACGAATGGACAGATATGTATGACAGAATGGCTAAAGAAGCTAAAGAAGAAGGATTTGATCATATTGCATATTTATTTGAAGCAGTAGGAAAAATAGAAAAAGAACATGAAGAAAGATATAAAAAATTAATAGAAAATGTAGAAGGTGGATTAGTATTTAGCCGTGATGGTGATAGAATATGGAAATGTAGAAACTGTGGACATATTGTAATTGGAAAATCTGCTCCAGAGATTTGTCCTGTATGTAGTCACCCAAAAGCATTTTTTGAAATAAAAGCAGAAAATTACTAAAATAAAATTATAGTATTTTTAGTAGAACCCCAATTATTGGACAAATAGTTTGATAATAGGGGTTCTATTTTATTTGAAATTAATATGTTATCTTATAAAATTCAATATTTATTATTTTTAAGTGCTTTGGTGTCGCAATCTATTAATTAAAAATTAATAGTAGATTGCTCCAAATCGCACTCACTACCGTTCGTTTGATCGCTTACGCAGCACTTTACAAATAATAAATATTGAATTTTATATTTTTAAATTTGTTTGTAAATATAAGTATAAGTATGATATAATTTCTAATAGTTTATATAAGATTAAATAGAGAAGAGGAAAAAGAAATGTCTGATTTTGTGCATTTACACATACATAGTGAATTTAGTTTATTAGATGGTGCAAATAGAATAAAGGACTTGCCAGTAAGAGCAAAAGAATTAGGAATGGATGCAATAGCATTAACAGATCATGGAGTTATGTATGGAGCTATTGATTTTTATAAAGCATGTAAAAAAGAGGGAGTAAAACCTATTATAGGTTGTGAAGTTTATGTAGCACCTAGAAGTAGATTTGACAAAGAACCTAATGTAGATAATAGATATAATCATTTGATATTATTAGCAAAAAATAATGAAGGATATAAAAATTTAAGTAAATTAGTATCAATAGGTTTTGTTGATGGATATTATTATAAACCACGTATAGATTTAGAAGTATTAGAGAAATATCATGAAGGATTAATATGTTTGAGTGCTTGTTTAGCTGGTTCTGTGAATCAAGCTTTATTAAATGGACAAGAAGATAAGGCAGAAGAAATTGCTTTATGGCACAAAAAAGTTTTTGGAAAAGATTATTATATTGAACTTCAAAATAATGGGATTAAAGAGCAGGTTTTGGCAAACCAAAAATTGGTACAGTTAGCTAGAAAATTAGATATACCATTAGTTGCAACAAATGATGCACATTATTTAAAAAGAGAAGATGCTTATAATCATGAAGTTTTGCTATGTATACAAACTGGAAAAAGAATGAGTGATCCAGACAGAATGAGATTTGATACAGAAGAATTGTATGTTAAATCACCAGAGGAAATGATAGAATATTTTAAGGCTTTTCCAGATGCTATAGAAAATACGGTTAAAATAGCAGAAGAATGTAATATAGAATTTGAATTTGGACATACTATATTGCCAAATTATGATGTACCACCAGAATATAAAACACATTATGATTTTTTTAAGAAACTTTGTGATGATGGAATAAAAAAGAGATATGGTGAAAATCCAAGCAAAGAGATATGGGATAGGGCTAATTACGAAATTGAAATAATAAAAAAGATGGGATATGTTGATTATTTTTTAATTGTGTGGGATTTTATTAATTATGCAAAAACACATAATATACCAGTAGGGCCTGGACGTGGGTCAGGAGCAGGTTCAATTATTGCATATGCTATAGAAATAACTGATATTGACCCAATTAAATATGGGTTACTTTTTGAAAGATTTTTAAATCCTGAAAGAATTAGTATGCCAGATTTTGATGTCGATTTTTGCTATGAGCATAGACAAGATGTAATTGATTATGTAGCGAGAAAATATGGTCATGATCATGTTTCTCAGATTATAACTTTTGGAACAATGTCAGCTAGAATGGTAATAAGAGATGTTGCAAGAGTACTAGATGTTCCATATGCTGAAGCAGATACTCTAGCTAAAATGATTCCAAATGAGTTGCATATTACAATAAAAAAAGCATTAGAACAAAATGTAGAATTAAGAGAAAGATATGAAAATGATGAACAAGTTAAAAATTTACTAAATATTGCAATGGGATTAGAAGGAATGCCAAGACAGGCATCAACACATGCATGTGGAATTGTTATTACTAAAGAGCCAGTAGATACTTATGTTCCTTTATATGTTAGGGATAACCAAATTTCAACCCAATATATAATGACAACATTAGAAGAGCTAGGATTGTTAAAAATGGACTTTTTGGGGTTAAGAACATTGACAGTTATACAAGATACAATTGACTTAGTAAAAAATAATAGAGGAATTGATGTAGAATTTGATAAAGATATGTCTGATCCTAAAGTATATAAATTGTGGCAAGAGGGAAAATCTTGTGGAATATTTCAGTTTGAATCTCAAGGTATGACAAATTTCATGAAAGAACTAAAACCAGATTGCTTAGAAGATTTAATAGCTGGAGTATCTTTATATAGACCAGGTCCTATGGATCAAATACCTAGATATATTAGAGGAAAACAAAATCCGGGACATAATGAATATACACATCCTAGTTTGGAACCAATATTAAATGTTACATATGGATGTATGGTGTATCAAGAACAAGTAATGCAAATTGTTCGAGATTTAGCTGGTTATTCATTAGGAAGAGCTGATTTGGTAAGAAGAGCAATGGGAAAGAAAAAACTAGATGTAATGGCTAAAGAAAGAGAAATTTTTATAAATGGACAAGTAGACGAAAATGGAAATATCATTGTTCCTGGATGTGTAAGAAATGGAATAGATGCAAAATCAGCAGATAAAATATTTGATGAAATGTCAGAATTTGCTAAATATGCATTTAATAAATCACATGCTGCTTGTTATGCAGTAGTAGCATATAGAACAGCATATTTAAAAGCTTATTATCCAGCTGAATTTATGGCTGCTACATTAAATAGTTTTTTGGGGAATTTAGATAAGATACCTCAATATATAGATGAATGTAAAGCATTGGGAATAGAGATTTTAAAACCAGAAATAAATAAAAGTAGCACAAAGTTTACGGTAGAGGATGGAAAAATCAGATTTGGTTTAGGAAGTATAAAAAATGTAGGAACAGTACCTGTAGATAATATAGTAAAAGAAAGAAATGAAAATGGAGAATACAAAAGCTTTACAGATTTTTGCGAAAGAATAGCAAATGGTGCAGTAAATAAGAAATGTGTAGAAAGTTTAATAAAAGCTGGTGTATTTGATAATTTTGAACAAACAAGAAGTACATTGCTTGCTTCATTTGAAAATATAATGGATGTAATACAGAGTAGTAATAAAAAGGGTTTTTCAGGGCAAGTATCAATGTTTGATTTAGGTACTGAAGAAGACAAAAAAGAAATGAATGAAAAAAAATATACATTTGAAGAACATGAAGAAATGTCAGACAAAGAAATGTTATCAATTGAAAAAGAAATGCTTGGTATATATATATCTGGACATCCATTAGAAAAATTTAGAAATCAAATTGAAAATCAAACTAATATAAACACAATACAAATGAAGGAAATAGACGAACAAAATACATCTATGCAATATGATAAAGAAGGTTCACCTGTTAATTTAGAAAAATCTAAATTTGTAGATGGGCAACAAGTAAAATTTGCAGGGATTATAACATCTATAAAGAAAAAATATACAAAAAATAATAAAATAATGGCATTTGTCACAGTAGAAGATTTGTATGGACAAGCAGAAATTATTATATTTGAAAATGCATATATAAAAGCAGGACATTGTCTTAATGAAGAAAATATTATATTAATAGAAGGTAGATTAAGCATAAGAGAAGATGAAGAAACGAAAATAATAGCAAATAATATAACAGATTTTGGAGAACAAAAACATAAAATTTTAGTTTTAAATATAACAGAGTCAAATGAAGAAACTAAAAAGAAATTAAGAGGAGCTATAAAATATTTTAACGGAGAAAGAAATAATATAAATGTATTTGTAAAAATAGATAATGAAGAAAAAAAATGTGGCTCAATATATTTGACAAATGAAATATTAAAAATATTTGAAGAAATATTGGGAAATGAAAAAGTAAACCTTGAAGAAAGATAATAAAAAGTATAATAATATTAAGATTTATGCATATACATATATATAGGAATTAGGACAAAGGAGAAAATGTATATGTTTAATGTTACTGTATTAAGACTGAAAGATATAATGAAATATATTATTTGTATATTTGTATTAATTCTATTAATATTTAGTATTGCAAATCATTTTACTAATACTAAAAAAGATACTAAAGAAGTAACAACTAAAATAGAAAATGTTACAAATGAAATATCAAATAATAATTTATTATCATGTTTAGATGCTACAATACCAGCTGTAGCATCTATTAATAATAATAAAGAAAAAAGTGAAAAAACATTAAATAAAAATCAAATATTAAAATCCATATTAGAAACACAAATAAGTTCTTTAAATACAATACAAAATATTGATACTAAACAAGATGAAACAACAGAAAGTAATGATGAAATAGAAGAAAATACTGCTAATGTGGAAGTAGCAAAAACTAACCAAGAAACACATGTAATAACTAATAATCCTATAGCAGAAAATTATAATACAACTTATCAAAATATAAAAATAAAAAATCAAACAGATTATCAACTAACAGAAGAGATGATGACTCCAGATATAACTATAGAGAATAAAAATATTATGATATTTCACACACATAGTTGTGAGAGCTATACACCAAGTGAACTTAATCCATATAATGCAACAGGAAATTATAGAACCACAGACTTAAATTATACAGTAACTAGAGTTGGTACAGAGTTAACAAATCAATTACAGCAGTATGGATATAATGTTATTCATGATACGAGTTATCATGATTATCCTTCATATAATGGTTCATATACAAGTTCTTTAAAGACAGTTGAAAATTTATTACAAACTAATCCAACAGACATAATAATAGATTTACATAGAGATGCTGTTGGGAATAGAAGTGATTATGCGCCAACAGTAAAAATTGGTGATGATGAGGCAGCACAAATAATGTTTGTAATAGGTACCAACAATGGAGGTTTGTGGCATCCAAATTGGAATCAAAATTTAAAGTTTGCAATAAAATTACAACAAAAAGCAGAGGAAATGTACCCAGGCCTATTTAAGCCGATTATGCTTACAAAATCTAGATACAATCAACACGCTGGAAAATATTCAAATATAATGGAGGTTGGTGCAACAGGGAATACGTTAGAACAATGTATAACAAGTACAAAATATTTAGCTAAAGTGATGGATGAAGTTATGAAATAATATTTTAAAATGTCTTGAAATATAAAATTAACTTGTATATAATATCAATGTAATATTATTGTGAGCAAAAGCTCAAAGAAAGAGAGGTACATATGGCAAATATAAAATTAAATTTAGAAAATTCAGGAATAACACAAAAAAATATTTTAGCATATAAGGAACAAGTAGAAAATATTCATAAAGATTTACATAGAAGAGCAAATGACGAAAAAGATTTCGTTGGTTGGTTAGAGTTACCAACAAATTATGATAAAGAAGAATTTGAAAGAATAAAAAAAGCAGCAGAAAAAATAAAAAAAGAATCAGATATATTACTTGTTATAGGTATTGGTGGTTCATATTTAGGCTCAAGAGCTGTTATAGAAGCATTAACCAGTTCGTTTAATAATATGTTGACACCAGAACAAAGAAAATATCCACAAGTATTGTTTGTAGGAAATAATTTGAGTGCAAATTATGTTAATGAATTAATAGAATATATTGGAGATAAAGATTTTTCAGTAAATGTTATTTCAAAATCAGGAACAACAACAGAACCAGCAATTGCATTTAGAATATTTAGAGAAATATTAGAAAATAAATATGGAATAGATGAAGCTAGAAGTAGAATTTATGCAACAACAGATAAAGAAAGAGGAGCATTAAAAACATTAGCCAAAAATGAAGGATATGAACAATTTGTTGTACCAGATAATGTAGGTGGAAGATATTCTGTTTTATCAGCTGTTGGTTTATTACCAATTGCTACAGCTGGTATAGATATAGATAAACTTATGAATGGAGCTAAAATAGCACAAGACAGATATTCAGACCCAGATTTAAAATATAATGAATGTTATAAATATGCAGTAGTAAGAAATATTTTATATAAATTGTATAAAAATACAGAAATATTAGTAAATTATGAACCTAGAATGCATTATTTTACAGAATGGTGGAAACAATTATATGGAGAAAGTGAAGGAAAAGACCAAAAAGGAATTTTCCCTGCAGGAGTAGACTTTACAACTGATTTACATTCAATGGGACAATACATTCAATCAGGAAGAAGAAATTTGTTTGAAACTGTTGTATCAATAAAAACACCAGATTCGGATATAACAATAAATCCAGATGATGATAATTTAGATGGATTAAATTATCTAGCTGGTAAAAAATTAGACTATGTTAATAAAAAGGCTATGGAAGGAACAATCCAAGCTCATGTTTCTGGAGATGTGCCTAACATTGTTATAGAGTTAGAAAAACTAGATGAAGAAAATATAGGAGAATTAATATATTTCTTTGAAAAATCATGTGCAATGTCTGGAAATATTTTAGGAGTAAATCCATTTGATCAACCTGGCGTAGAAGAATATAAAAAGAATATGTTTAAATTATTAAAAAAACCAGGATATTAAAAATATAGATTGTGATTAAACGTTCTTAAAGTCTAAAAATACGGCTGTAAGAGCGTTTTAATAATTAATTGGCGGAGGAAAATATGATATATAAAGAAAAATTTAAGATAGGATTGAAAGATGTATGGGCAAAAGAAGAAGTCAGTAATATTGCTATATTAGAATATTTAGAAGATATAGCTGCTTATCATTCAGATAGTGTCGGGTATGGAGTGAATACTACAGAAAAAACTCATTTAAATTGGATATTGTTAGATTGGAATTTAAAAGTTATATCTAGACCTAAATATGGACAAGTTTTGGACATACATACATGGTCAAGAAAAGTAGAAAAATTTTATGCTTATCGTGATTTTGAGGTATATGATCAAAATGGAATATTATGTGCTATAGCAACATCAAAGTGGTTATTAATAAGTAGTGAAACAGGAAAAATTAGTAGAGTTTCTCCAGAAATGGCAGAAAAATATCAATCTGAGACTGAAAGAGAGGTATTTGAAAATTACAAATTTGAAAAAATAAAAATTCCTGAAGAATATATAAGTGAAACTAATTATACTGTTAGAAGAAGAGATATTGATGTAATAGGACACATGCATAATTTAAACTATTTATATTTGGCATATGAAGCTTTACCACAAGAAGAATATGATAAAAGACCATTTGATAATGTTAAAATTCAATATAAGAAAGAAATAAAATTAGGCGAAGATGTAATTTGTAAATATGCTAAACAAAATGAAAAAAGTATAGTAACTATTTATGATAAAGACGATGAAATTTTACATGCAATTATAGAAGTATATTAGTATGTAGTTTGCTCCAAATCTCTCACTCACTAACGTTCGTTTGGTCGCTTACGCGGCATTTCAAAACAATATATTATTAAATATTTATAAGTTAAATAATTTGAATTGTAAATTGTAGTATAAATATTAAAAATTTGGTAAAAAAAATAAAAAAAGATTGAAACGTATATTAGCTTGTGATATAATAAGCGATGGTTTTTATAGAATAAGGGAGGAATAAGAAATGAAAGAAGTTTTAAGAAAAACAAATATCATTGGTACAATAGGACCAGCAAGTGAAAGTGAAGAAGTATTTACAAATTTAGTTAAAGCAGGACTAAATGTTGCAAGAATCAACTTTTCACATGGAGGATATGAAGAAAAC
Source organism: uncultured Clostridia bacterium (assembly GCA_934169725.1). Lineage (GTDB taxonomy): Bacteria > Bacillota > Clostridia > TANB77 > CAG-508 > CAG-269. Next base: position 323,195 of record CAKPOF010000001.1, read on the forward strand.
GCAGAAAAAATAGCAACAATTAAAAAAGTAAGAGAAACTTTAAATAAACCAGTTGCTTTATTATTAGATACAAAAGGACCTGAAATAAGAACAGGAAAACTTGAATCTGGAGATGAAAAAGTAACTATAAATGAAGGACAAGAATTTACATTCGTATATGATGATATTATAGGAAATGAAACAAAAACAACAATAAGCTATAAAAATTTATATAAAGATGTAAAACCAGGTGCTAAAATATTAGTAGATGATGGTGCATTAGAATTTGAAGTAGTTGAAATTGTTGATAAAGATATAAAATGTAAAGCTTTAAATACAGCTAGATTAGGAAGCAGAAAAACAATGAATGTTCCTGGTTTAAAATTAAATTTACCAGCTTTAGCTCAAAAAGATATAGATGATATAACAAATGGTATTAAAGCAGGATTTGATTTTATTGCAGCTTCATTTGTAAGAAGAGCATCAGATGTACAAGAAATAAAAGATTTATTAAAAGCAAATGGTGGAGAACACATTAAAATAATATCAAAAATAGAAAGCCAAGAAGGTATTGATAATTTTGAAGAAATATTAAAAATAACAGATGGAATTATGGTAGCACGTGGTGATATGGGTGTTGAAATACCAATGGAACAAGTTCCAATAGTACAAAAACATTTTATAAAAAGATGTAATCAAGTTGGAAAACCAGTTGTAACAGCTACACAAATGTTAGAATCAATGACATCAAATCCAAGACCAACAAGAGCAGAAGTTAGTGATGTTGCTAATGCTGTATATGACGTAACAAGTTGTATAATGCTTTCTGGAGAATGTGCTATGGGTAAATATCCAGTTGAATGTGTAGATACAATGGTAAAAATATCAAAATCAATTGAAGGAACAGTAAATTATTGGAAGAGATTCAATAGAAAGAACTTCAGAAAAATTGATTCAGAAGATTTAGAAAAAAATATTGCATATACAACATGTGTAACAGCTCAACAAGTAGAAGCAGATGCTATTGTTGCATATACACATAAAGGTGATTCTGTAAGACTTATTTCAGGAATAGGACCTGGATGCCCAGTATTTGCAATAACTGATGATGAAACAACATATTATCAATTATCAGTTGCATGGAATGTAACACCAATATTAATTAAAGATGGAGAAACAATTGAAGATACAATTCAAAAAGGAATTACAAAATTAGAATCAGATGGTATATTAGAAAAAGGTGATAAAGTAGTTATAGCAGGTGGACCAAAAATATTACCAAATGCAACAGAAAACAAAGTAATTGGTGGAGTTGCTAGAGTTTAATTAGATTAGTTATAAGATAAATAAAGAATTTATTATAATAAAAGGTAAAGATGTGTAAAAATGTCTTTACTTTTTTATATAATAGGAAGTTCAATTTTTCATATTATATAAAAACTATAATTGCTAGCCCTTTTTACTATAATCTGGTTACAATTCACAGACAAAAATATTAAATTTAAAAACAATTTTTTTAAAACTGTGAATTGTAACATAATCTGTTTGATAATAGGAGAATTCATCGAGTTTGTAACAAAAATGTAATAAAAATGTAATACATAACGAGTGTAAATAAAAACTTAGAACCACAGGCGTTTGAACGAAAAAGCAAATAAAAAAAGAAAAAAGATGTATTTACAAAAAAAGTGAATATGCTATAATTTAATTGTAAAAAGGGGGATTAGCGCATGAAAAAAACAATAAAAATATCTGTAAAAAAAATAATATGTATTTTATTAGCGGTAATGCTTATATATCATGGAGGAATGAAAATATGGGCATCAACTGTAGATACAACATCAGTTAATATATTAGACTCTAATTTATATAATGCATTAAAGACAAGATTATCTAAATATACAATAGAAAGAGATGACAGTACAAAGACTTTAGAAATAAGAACAGATGCAATAGCAGAAATAAATGAATTAGATTTAAGCAATTGTCAAATAACAAATTTATCAGGAATAGAGAAGTTTAATAGTTTAATAAATTTAAATTTATCCAAAAATACAATTTCAGAAATTTCGAGTTTATCAGAATTAGTAAATTTAAAAAATTTAAACTTAGGTAATAATACAATTAGTAATATAAAAACTATAGGTTCATTAACAAACTTGACAAATCTAAATTTAAGCTCAAATAAAATAAGTGATATAAGTTCACTTAGTAACTTAAGCAAATTACAAGAATTAGATTTATCAAATAATACAATAAGTACAGCGACAGTAATTAATAATTTAAATGCATTAACAGTTTTAAATATATCACAAAATTCTAGTTTGGCAAATTTGAGCGATGTATTAAATAGCAATTTAACATCACTTAATGTATCAAATACAGCAATTACTAATATAGAAGGAATTACAAGCTGTAATAAACTAACAGAACTAAAAATTTCTAACAATAATATTACTAATTTAAGTCCGTTATTTAAAACTGAATCTGTTGATGGTAAGAATGTTGCAATTTTAAGAAATCTAGAAAAATTAGATATAAGTGCGACAACTAGAAATGGATTAACTTTTTCAAGTATAAAAACAATAACAGAATTACAAGAATTATATGCACAAAGAAATAGTATTTCAAATATTTCAGGAATTGCAGAATTGAAAAAATTACAATATGTTAATTTAGATGACAATAACATTAGTAACATAGATAGTTTTAGAACAACAAAAACTCAAAATGGTCAAACAGTAACAAAAGATTTAATTACTGCAACACAAATTTCAATGGCAAATAATCAAATAGATGATATAAGTGTATTATCATATTTGAGTAATATAGAATATTTAAATATGAGTGGAAACCATATTCAGATTGTTACACCAATAGAGAATTTTAAATTTTCTAAAGGTTTAAATCTAAGAAATCAAACAATAGATATGCCAATATATAAAAAGAAAAATGATGAGAATCACTACGTAGTATTGCTTAATATAATGCAAAATGCCAAGAATTCAGGGAGTGTTGTTTATAATGAAAATGCAAATTTTACAACAGAAGGTGTAACATTAAATTCACAAGATATATATAATGTAGCACCATATTACAATGTTATTATATCACCAGATAAAACAGATAAAGATACACTATCAGTAACACTTCATGGAGGACCAGCAGATGGTACAAAGATTAATTTTAAAATAAGTACAAGTACAAGTGCAGTTGAAACATTAATGTTTGAAGATCCAAATTTAGATTCAGCAATATATTCATATCTTTCATCTAGGTTAACTACAAATTCATATATTGCAAGGGCACCATACATAATAAATATAACACAAAAGGAAATTGCTAATATAAAAGAATTAGATATTTCTAGTATGCAAATTCAAAAATTAAAAGGACTTAGCAATTTTATCAATTTACAAAATTTGAATTTATCAAATAATAAAGTTTCAGATGATTCTGAAATTAAATATTTAACTAATTTGACAACATTAAATTTTGCAAATAATCAGTTAAATAACAAATATTCATCAATAGAAAACTTATATACATTAACTAATTTAGATTTAACTGGAAATAACATACAAGACTTAAATAGTATAAATAATTTTATAACAAATTTACAATCTAATAAGAAAACTGCAAAATTAGTTAACTTAACATTATCAAATAATAATATATCTGATGTGGATGTATTATCTAAGTTAACAACATTACAAAAATTAAATATATCAAATAATAAAATACAAGATATAACACCAATAAAAACAGATGTATCTATTGATACATTAAATATATCGGGAAATAGTATTGAAAATATAGATATATTAAATCAATTACAAAGTGTTAGAACATTAAATATGGCAAATAACTTAATACAAGATATAACACCAATAACAAATTTATCATTAACATCATTAGATATTTCTGGTAATAGAATAACTAATATTGAGCCAATCAAAACACAAACAGGCTTAATAGATTTATATATAAATAATAATAAAATAGATGATGTATCAGCAATAGAACAATTATTATTAAGAGGAACATTTGAAGCTAAACAACAAAAAATAACAAAAATTTTAGACCAAGATGCAACAGGAACAATAACAATGGACTTGCCAGCTATATTTAAATCAGCAAAAAATACAGGTAGTAAAGTATATACAAGTAATGATTTTTCAACGGAAAATTGCACAATAACAAGTGATGGAAAATTACAAATAAATACTAATGAAATTGGGGATAATAAAGTTGCTAAAATATCAATTATTGGAGGACAAGCTGATGGTACAACTTTTTCTGTGGCAGAAGCATTAAAAGGAACAATAACATATAATCCAAAAAATAAAACAAAAGATAATGTTACAGCTACAATTTCATTTAATAGAGAAGGTGCTACAATACTAAATAATGACGGAAAAAATTCATATGTATTTACTTCAAATGGAGAATTCACATTTATATATAAAGATGAAAATGGATTTGATGGAGAAGAAAAGGCAACAGTTGATTGGATAGATAATGAAGGACCACAGGTAAATGTTAAATATAGTACTGAAGAAATAACTAATCAAGATGTAATTGTTACAATAACTACAAATGAAAAAATAGCCAACAATATTGAAGGATGGAATTTTACAGATGATAATCATTTAGAAATAACTAAAACATTTAATGAAAATGCAGAAGAGACTGTAAAGCTTCAAGATGAATTGGGAAATGTAACTGAAACAAAAGTAATTATAAATAATATTGATAAAAAAGCACCTATAATTTTAAATGTTGAAAATGGTAAAACATACGAAAATTCAGTAACACCAAATATTCAAGATGATAATTTAGAAAGTATTACATTAATTAAAGATGGAACAGTGGCTAATGGATATACAAATGGAAAAGCAATAACAGAGAAAGGATCATATAAATTAACAGCAATAGATAAAGCTGGAAATGAAACCAGTGTTGAATTTATTATTAATAAAACAGTAGTAAATGATAATATAAGTTCATCTAAATATAACGTGGGTTCAGATAATTATATAACTAGAATATCACCAAATACTAATTTATCAGTTTTTGAATCAAATATTTCAACTGAAATTGAATATAAGATAACAGATAAGTCAGGAAAAGATATAGCAGAAACAAATCTTATTTGTACAGGATATAAATTAGTAACATCTACTGGAAAAACATATACATTAATAGTTATAGGTGATATAAATGGAGACGGAAAAATAACAGTAAGTGATCTTTCACTATTACAAAAACAGTATTTACAATTAATTAAATTAAATGGTGAATATGAAAAAGGAGCAGACATTAACAATGATAAGAAAGTAAATTTGAGTGATCTTTCATTATTAACAAAAGTAATGTTAGGAATTCAAAATGTTTAAGATAATTTAAAGGAGGAAAAAAATGAATAGTAAAATAAAAAAAATGGTGGTCTTTATAGTAGCAATCTTAGCAATATCAATAATACCTACAATGTCAAAAGCAGCATATTCTGCAAAAATGGATATAGTACCTGATAAAACAAGTGTAAAACCAGGAGATACAATAAATGTTGTTATAAATTTAAAAGATGTAAAAGAAGCAGGAACAGGTGTAGGAGCAATAGCTGGAATATTAAATTATGATTCTAAATTCTTCTCAAGTGTAAAAATGGATGGAGTTGAAGCAGCAAATTCCAATTGGTATGTTCCAAGTACACAAAAATTTTCAATTACAGCTTCAAACCCATTAACAAAAGATGGAGAATTTAAAACACTTCAATTTACAGTAAGCGATACAGCAGTTGGTTCTTCAAAAGTGGAATTTAAAGACCTTATATCAAGTGGTGGGGGAACACAAGATGATCCAACATTGGAAATTGAATCAAAAAGTGATGATGTTACATTAACATTTACAGTAAGTAGTGATGATAATAACGACAATAATAATGGTGATAATAATAACAATAATGGTGACTCAGATAATGGAAAAGATGAAAATACAACACCTGACGAAGATAAAACAAATCCATCAACAACTGGTAACACTCCAAAAAATGATGGTGGTTCAAGCAAAAAACAAATATCTGGAACAGGATCAACAGGAGTAACATCAAAAACACAATTACCTAAAGCTGGATTAAAAAAAGGAATAGTAATAGCAGGAGGAATATTAGTGGTAGTTATAGTAGGATCATATGTATTATATAAAAGATATCCAAAAGTATAGAAAAAAATAGTAAGTATATTAAAATTCAAACTATTAAATTATATTTTAATAGTTTGAATTTTTTGTACCTAATAAATAAGTTAATTACTTGAAAAAAAACTAGAATTTTGATATATTTTGATAAACAATAATGAATATTATGAGGTGAAAATATAATGAAAAAAATAGTTGTAGCCACAAACAATCATAGTAAATTAGAAGAAATTAAAGAAATATTAAATGAATATAAATTATTATCTTTAAAAGATGTAGAATGTAATATAAATGTTTTAGAAGATAAAGAAACATTTAAAGAAAATTCACATAAAAAAGCAAAAGAAATTTCAGATACAATAAAAATGCCATGTATTTCTGATGATAGTGGACTATGTATAAATGAATATAATGGATGGCCAGGAGTATATACAGCACGTTTTTTAGGAGAAGATGCTAGTGCTAGACAGAGGAATGAATATATTTTAAATAAAATGAAAGATTTAAAGGGAGAAAAAAGAAATGCGGTTGTAAAATGCCATATTTCTTATTATGAAAATGGTCAATTTATAGATGGAATTGGAGAAGTAAAGGGAAGAATATCAGAAGAAATACGAGGAGAAAATGGATTTGGTTTTGATGAAATTTTTGAGATTAAAGATGGAAGAACATTAGCAGAATTATCTAAAGAAGAGAAAAATAATATTAGTGCAAGAAAATTAGCTTTAATGAATTTATTAGAAAAAATGAAAAAGGAGAAGAAAAATGTCAGAGGTTAAATGGACTAAAGAACAATTACAGGCAATACAAGAAAAAGGCTCAAATATTTTAGTAGCAGCTGCTGCTGGAAGTGGAAAAACGGCAGTTTTAGTAGAAAGAATTATTAATAAAATTATTAATGATAAAATTGATATTGATAGTTTATTGGTTGTTACTTTTACAAATGCAGCAGCAGCGGAGATGAGAGAAAGAGTACTTGAGGCAATTTACAAAAAATTGGATGAAAATCCAGAAGATGAAAATTTACAAAGACAGATTACATTATTAAATAAAGCAAGTATATGTACTATAGATTCATTTTGCTTAGATGTAGTTAGAAACAATTTTTATCAATTAGAAAATATATCTCCTAATTTTAGAATAGCAGATACAACAGAAATTGAATTACTAAAACAGGAAGTGCTAGAAGATATTTTTGAAAAAAAATATGAAAATGGAGATGAAGATTTTTCAGATTTAATAAATACATATACAAGTTATAGAGATGATACACCACTTAAAGATTTAATTTTAAAAATATATACATATATTCAAAGTAATCCATTTCCTAAAGAATGGTTAAATGAGAAAATAGAATTATTTAATCAACAAAATTTGAAACAAGACTTTGCAGATACAGTATGGGGAAAGGTTTTGTTAAAAGAGGTAGAAGAAGAATTAGTAGATGATATAAATACATTAAAAGAAGAAGGAAAAAAATTAAAAAAGGAATCAGAACTGGAAAAATATTTTGAGGTTATTTGTGACGATATTGATAAAATGGAAAGATTAAAATTAAATTTGGATTCATGGGATAAGGTATATGAAATATATAATGATTTTACATTTGCAACATGGCCAAGAAAAAAGATAAATTCAGAAATAAAAGAAAATGTCAAGATAGTAAGAGATGATGTAAAAAAGAAGTTTTCAAAGAAATTAAATAAGATATTAATATATGATTCAGAAGAAGCTAATAGAGATATTTTTGAAATGTATAGTATTTTGAAAAAGCTTGAAAGTATTATATTAGAATTTTCAAAAGAATTTAATAAAAGAAAAAGAAACAAAAATGTAGTAGATTTTAATGATATTGAACATTTAGCTTTAAATATTTTGGTAAAAAGAGAAGATGGAAAGACAATACCAACAGAAATAGCTGAAAAATATAAAGAGAAATTTTTAGAAATAGCTATAGATGAATATCAAGATAGTAATATGGTACAAGAATATATACTTACATCTATTTCTAATAATCATAATATATTTATGGTAGGAGATGTAAAACAAAGTATATATAAATTTAGACAAGCAATGCCAGAACTATTTTTATCTAAATACAAAAAATATGTAACAAAAGACCAAAAAAAAGAAGAAGATGATTTAAAAATACAATTATTTAAAAACTTTAGAAGTAGAGAAAATGTATTAGATTTTACCAACCTTATATTTCAAGATATTATGAGCGAAAATTTGGGAGAAATAGAATACATAGAAGATGAATATCTAAATTTAGGTGCAGATTACAAAGAAATAGAACAAGACTTAAAAACAGAAATAGATATTATAGATTTAAAAGAAGATGAGGAAGAACTTGAAGTTGAGGAAAATTCAGAAGATTTAGAAGAACAAGAAAGACTAGAAGATATTCAAGTTGAAGCGAGATTTGTAGCAAATAAAATAAAATATTTGATAGACAATAAGATACAAGTTTATGACAGAAAGTTAAATGGTTTTAGAGATATAAAATATAAAGACATTGTAGTAGTTTTAAGATCAACAAAAATAAATGCACCGATATTTGAAGAAGAAATATCGAATTTAGATATGCCAGTTTTTTCAGAAAGTTCGCAAGAATATCTAGATTCTGTTGAAATTCAAACTATAATGAGTTTGCTAAAAATAATTGATAATCCAATGCAAGACATACCTCTGGTAACAGTTTTAAGATCACATATAGGTAAATTTACAGATAATGAATTAATAGAAATACGTTTAGCAGATAAATATAGTGATTTTTATAATGCAATGAAAAAAGCAACAGTAAGTGTAAGTGAAAAATTATCTAAAAAAATACAAAGTTTTTTAGATAAAATATCAGAATGGAGAAAAGAACAAGAATATTTTGCATTAGATGAGTTAATATGGAAATTATATACAGATACAGGATTTTATACATATGTTGGATTAATGCCAAATGGTGATTTAAGACAAGCAAATTTAAAAATGTTATTTGAAAGAGCAAAACAATATGAAACAGCAAGTTTTAAAGGTTTGTATAATTTTATCCATTTTATAGAAAAATTGCATGTAGGAAGTGGGGATTTAGGAGCAGCAAAATTAATAGGAGAAAATGATGATGTTATAAGAATAATGAGTATTCATAAAAGTAAGGGATTAGAATTTCCAGTAGTTTTTTTATCAGCAACAGGAAAACAATTTAATTTAATGGAATTAAATCAAAATATATTATTACATCAAGATTTAGGAATAGGAGTAAAATATATAGACTATAAAAGACAAGTACAATATGATACCCTAACCAAAGAAGCTATAAGAAATAAAATTTTAACTGAAACATTATCAGAAGAAATGAGAATTTTATATGTAGCATTAACAAGAGCTAAAGAAAAATTATACATAACAGGACTAAAGAAAGACTATAAAAAAGAATTAGAGAAAATGGAATTACAAGTTAATAAATATGATAAAGTAAACGAAAAAATAAATTACATTTTAGTAAAAAAATATAAAAAATATTTAGATTGGATATTACTAGTATATTTATACGAACAAGAAAATAAAAAAGATTTATTTACTTTAAATGTATTTAATAAAAAAGAATTATTGAGATCCTTTTCAAAAGTAAAAGAAGATGAAGTAAATATAAAGCAAATATTAGAAAATAAAAAGATATGTAAAGATATAGAAAAAAATATTAGTGAAGCATTGGAATATAAATATGAATATCAATTAGCTACAACTATACCAACAATGACATCAGTTACTAAAATTAAACAAATGAGAAATGAGTTAAATAATAAATTAGAGAATAAGAATAGTGAAATTACATTTGCTAAACCTAAATTTTTAAAAAATGATGATAAACAACAAATTACAAATGCAGAAAAAGGAACTTTGGTGCATTTGTGTTTGCAAAGATTAAATGAGAAAAAAGACTACACATTAGATTCTATAAAAGAATTAATAGAAGAATTAGTTAATAAAGAGATTATAACACCATTAGAATCAGAAAATATAAATCCATATAAAATATGGAATTTTACAAAATCAAAAATATGGAATGAAATAAAAAGAGCAAAAAAAGTATATAAAGAAAGACCTTTTTTTATAAATATACCAGCAAAAGAAATATATAATAAAAATTTGGAAGAAGAACTTCTTGTACAAGGAATTATAGATTTGTATTATATAAATGAAAATGATGAAATTGTTTTAGTTGATTATAAAACCGACTATGTTGAAAGAGGAAATGAAAAAGAACTAATAAATAAATATGGTGAGCAATTACGATTATATAAAAAAGCATTAGAAGAAACTCAAAAGAAAAAAGTTAGTAAGGTATATATATATTCTGTATATCTTGAAAAAGAAATTGAAACGAGTTGAAAATTATGTTTACTTCTGCTATAATATTTGTGTGTTATGAAAACACAATTTGTGAAAATGAAAGGAAATAAAAATGAGTAGATTAAAAACACTATTTAAATATGTATTATGGATAGTAATGTTTGCAATACTTTCTGAATTTTTAATAAATGTAGGATTAAATTCAACATATAAACAATTAGAAAGAAAAGATAATATAGAACAGGTACAGATATATCAATCTGAGGCTACTATAGTCAACGGACGCATACGTGGATTGATAACAAATTCCTCATCAAATAATTTAAGTGGAAAATACTTAGAATTTGATTTTTACTCAAAAAACGATGTACTATTAGGAAAAAAATACATACAAGTTAATGATTTACAAGATAAACAAACACAGAGCATTGAATTGTTATTTAAATTGAAAAATGTTGGATATTATAATATATCAGTTGTTGATCAAAAACCAGATGATGAAGAAATAGAATTATTGCCAAAAGATCTAACTAAACCAGAGGTAATATTAGGAACAGCATTGGTATTGCTTATATTTTGGTAAAAAGATGTACACTAACTTCTGTCAGCTAAAAATATGTTTAAAAATTAAAAAAATTCAATATATCTCATTTTGTGAATACCGCGTAAGCGACCAAACGAACGGTAGTGAGTGCGATTGGAGCAATCTACATTTATATAATTTTTATAAGTAGATTGCGACACACAAGGTATGAATAAAAATGAGATATATTGAATTTTTAAGTATAAAATTTTATTATAGCTGACAGAGTTAGTGTACACCTTTTTATATTAATGTTTGTTTTATTTGTTTTTTAAAGGATTAACATTAATAGTTTTATTGTGTTTGTAAATAACAAAACCAGGTTTTGAACCATTAGGTTTTTTTATGTATTTTACTTCACAAAAATCAACCAGAACATTTGAAGAATTTTTAGCTTTACTATGATATGCGGCAATTTGTGCACACTTTGAAATAATGGAGTCATCAGGTGAAGATAAATTATTTAGTTGTAAAATACAATGACTTCCATGTATATCTTTTGTGTGAAACCAAATATCAGTTTTTTTAGCATATTTTAAAGTAAGATAATCATTTTCAAGATTATTTCTTCCAACCAATAATACATAGTTATCAATATTATACTTTATTGGGTTAAAATTAACTTTTTTATTTTTTGTCAATTTAGATTTTTTTATTTTAGACTTTTTATTGTTTTTAGATAAACTAGTTTTTTCTTTAAATATAGAATTTTCAGAAATTTCTTCAAATATATTTGCTATATCTTCAATAGATTTTGCTTCTTCTAATTCATATACAACACTTTCGATATATTCTAAATCCTTTAGTGTGTCCTTCTTTTGTTCACCACATATTTGCAAAGCATTTTTTAATTTATTGTATTTTTTAAAAAATAATTTTGCATTTTGACTAGGATAAAACCTTTGGTCAAGAGGTATTGTTATTAAATTATTGTTATCATAATAATTTTGTAATTCTATTTGTGATATTTTTCTATTTGGAATTTGGTATAAGTTAGCTGTTATTAATTCGCCATATAATTTATAATTATCCATTTTATCACATTCATTTAATTTTTCGTTTATATTAAATAAACGTTTATTATATTTTTTCAATGTAGCAAGTATTAGTTTTGAAATATTATTTCTGTGATTTTTAAAAGTTTCAGAGTTTTCTTTTTCAAAATAATAGTCATCAACAAAAAAGTTTAAATTAAAATTTTCTTCTGATTTAGATTTTATCAAAGCATAATCTTGTTTGTTTTTGTCAGTAAATTTAAATGTTGTAAAACTCAAGTTTAAATTATCAGTATTTATAATTGTGTCATATATATAATTATAAATTTTTTCAAGATTATTATCATTCAATTTTTCTGTTTTGTTTAAATCAAGATGTAATAAAATAAATTCTATAAAATTTTTGCTAATTCCATTAAATGTATTACTTATATTAGAAGGAAGAGTTTTTAAATAAGAATCAGAAAAATCTAAATTTAATTTAAGTTTAAAATCAGAAAAATCATGAATTTCTAAAAAATTTAATTTATCTGTAGTTGGGTATTGATATTTTACGTGGGGGATTATATCTCTTGTAAGTGTATTATCAGAAGATATATGTCTTAAACTATCAATTATAACATTATTTTCATCTAATAGAATAATGTTACAATGTCTGCCCATTAATTCTATAATTAATTTTTTAGATATAATATCATCAATATCATCAAATCCTTCAAAATCAATAGTGATAACTCTTTCAAGGTTAGTTGAAAAAATATTTTTTATATGTAAGCCTAATAAATGTTTTCTAAGAAGCATACAAAAATTAGGAGCATTTTGTGGATTAGGTTTTGAATGTGTGGTTAAATGTAATCTGCAATTTTGTGAATCTGTGCAGATATTTAAGGCATAGTTATAACCATTTAAATAGAAACCTAATAAAATATCATTTTTATTTGGCTCATATATTTTATCTATTCTAGCTCCTATAACTTGTTGTAGTTCAGAAACAATTGCTTTTGTAACAATTCCGTCAAAAGCCATTAATATCACTTCTTTCTATTTTTAATATATTAATTTTTATATTAGTAATTATACTCAAACATAATAACATATTTTAAAGTAAAAATCTATTGCTTAATATATTTTTTAATTATATAATTGGTTAAAAGATTAGAATTTATAGCATATATGACTTTAATATTATATTGTATTTCCATACCTTGTGTGTCGCAATCTACTTGTAAAAATCATATAAATGTAGATTGCTCCAATCGCACTCGCTGATGCTCGTTTGATCGCTTACGCGGTATTTCAAACAATATAATATTAAAGTCAAATTAGAAAAATAAAAAAAATTTATATATTAAAACAATAAAAACTGAAAGGATAGGTTTGCCATGAGATATAATATAGAAGATTTAACTATGGAAGAGAAAATTGGACAAAAAATAATTGTTGGATTGGATGGGAAAGAAGCTCTTACACACCTTAAAGATATTATACAAAAATATAAAGTGGGAGGAGTTTTGATATATAGAAAAAATTATAAAGATTATAATGAAATGGTAGAACTAATAAATAAAATCAAAGAACTTAATCAAGTAAATAAAATACCGATGTTTATTTCAATAGACCAAGAAGGTGGAAGGGTAAATAGAATGCCAAAGGAATTTGCTAACTTACCATCTGCAAATAAACTATTTAAAAGTAGTCAAAATGAAGATTATGTGAAAAGAGCGGGAGAAATAACAGGAAAAATGTTGAATAAAACTGGTATAAATATGGATTTTGCACCTGTTTTAGATGTAAAAAGATTTGGGGATAATCATGCTATTGGAGACAGAGCATTTAGTGAAAATATAGATGATATTTCTAAATATGGTATAGAATACATGAAAGAATTACAGAAAAATAATGTTATATCTATTGTGAAACATTTTCCAGGACATGGTATAACAAGTGTTGATACACATTTTGGAATTCCTAAAATAAAAAAGGATATAGAAACAATAGAAAATGAGGATATGATTCCATTCAAAAAAGCAATAGAAAATAAAGTTGATGGAATAGTAGTGGGACATTTAAAAATAAAAGGAGTAACAGAAGGTGTTACTGCTTCAATTTCTAAAAGATTTATAACCAAATATATTAGAAAAAAATATAGGTATAACGGATTAATTGTGACAGATGACATGAGGATGAAAGGTACAAAAATTAGATATGGAAAAAATATAGCTATAATGAGAGCTTTTTGGGCATGTAATGATATTATTGTTTTTAAATATGATGGAGATATAAAAATTTTAAAAAAAATAAAAAATTATTATAAAGAAAATAAAAAAGAAGAGAAAAAGGTTAATAGAAGTGTAATAAGAATATTAAAAGTAAAAGAAAAATATAATGTAAATAATGAAGCTATAGCTGAGGATGAAAATTTTGTAGAAGAAATAAATAAAGAAATTAATGAAATAAGAAATCGAGTTATGAGTTAGTAAAATTTACTTGTTATTTTTGTGTAAAGTATGATATACTAATGTCATAAATTTAGGAAAGGAAAATAATTTGAAGGTAACTTTAAATTATGGGTAATGTGAAAAAATGTCAAAACCAATAGTAGCAATAATAGGAAAACCAAATGTTGGAAAATCAACTTTTTTCAATTATCTTGTTGGTAGTAGAATATCTATTGTACAAGATACTCCAGGAGTAACCAGAGATAGAATTTATGCAGATACAAACTGGAGAGGAAGAAATTTTACATTAGTAGATACAGCAGGAATAGAGCCTGATTCTGAAGATATAATTTTATCACAAATGAGAGAACAAGCTAATTTAGCAATTACAATGGCAGATGTTATTATATTTTTAACAGATATAAGACAAGGAATAACTGCAGCTGATCAAGAAATTGCAGTAATGCTTAAAAAGTCAGGAAAGCCTGTAGTTTTAGTTTGTAATAAGGCAGATAATTTTGAAAAAGATAGAGAAGAAATTTATGAATTTTATAATTTAGGACTAGGTGACCCATTTCCAATATCAGCAAGTAATGCCTTAGGAATAGGTGATGTGTTAGATGAAATATATGATAGTTTTCCTAAAAAGACAGATGATGAAGATGAGGATGATATTATAAAAGTAGCAGTTATAGGAAAACCAAATGTTGGAAAATCATCATTAATAAATAAGATATTAGGTGAAAATAGAACAATAGTAAGTGATATAGCGGGAACAACAAGAGATGCCATAGATTCTAGTTTTGAAAATGAAAAAGGAAAATATGTATTAATAGATACAGCTGGAATAAGGAGAAAAAGTAAAGTTAAAGAATCAATAGAAAAGTTTAGTATTATGAGAACTTTGCTGGCAATAGAAAGAGCGGATGTATGTTTAATGATGATTGATGCCTTAGAAGGTGTAACAGACCAAGATGCAAAAATAGCAGGAGAAGCTCATGAGGCTGGAAAGGGTATTATAATAGTAGTAAATAAGTGGGATGAATATGAAAAAGAAACAGGTACATTAGAAAAATATAAAAAAGAAATTTATAATAAACTTGCATACTTATCATATGCACCAATTATATTTATATCAGCAAAAACAGGACAAAGAGTTAATAAAATATTTGATATGATTAACCATGTAAATGAACAAAACAGTATGAGAATAACAACATCGGTCTTAAATCAAGTTATTAATGAGGCAGTAGCGATAGTTCAACCACCAACAGATAAAGGAAGAAGATTAAAAATATTGTATGGAACACAAGCTTCAACAAAGCCACCAACATTTGTAATATTTGTAAATGATAAACAATTATTTCACTTTTCATATGAAAGATACTTGGTAAATCAAATAAGAAAAGAATTTGGATTAGAAGGAACACCAGTTAGAATAATTGTAAGAGAAAAAGCAGAAAAATAACCAATAAGGAGGATAAAAATGGTATTAGATATTGTAACAGCAATAATTGCATATTTAATAGGAAGTATAAATTTTTCAGTTATATTTAGCAAAAAGATGGCAGGATTTGATATTAGAGAAAAAGGAAGTGGAAATGCAGGAACAACAAACATGTTACGAGCTGTTGGAAAAATGGGAGCTTTAGTAACTCTATTATGTGATATTTTAAAAGGAATAGTTGCCATATTAATAGCAATGTTTATAGGGTGGGCGTTTCAAGTAGAAAATCAATCATTATTAGTACAAATAGCAGGAATAGCAGTTGTTATAGGTCATACATTTCCGATATTTTTTGGGTTTAAAGGTGGAAAAGGTGTAGCAACATCTTTAGGAATTCTAATAATGAGTAATTGGCAAATAGGTTTAATTTGTTTGGTGTTTGCGATTGTATTAATGGCTTTAACAAGAATGGTATCATTAGGATCTTGTGCGGCAGCAGTATTGTTCCCGGTGTTAACATTATTTATAAAAGATCATTATATTGTGACACAAGGAAGTGGATACTTCATATATAGTGTTATATTAGCAGGAATAGTATTATTTAATCACAGAAGTAATATTCAAAGAATATTAGCAGGAGAGGAAAACAAAATAAGCTTTAGTAAATAAATTCATTATTACAATTTATAGTTGAAAATATTTAACTTATAAAATTTAATAATATATTGTTTTTCATACCTTGGTGTCGCAAACTGCATATTAAAATTACTAGTATGTAGTTTGCTCCAAATCGCATTCGCTATCGTTCGTTTAATCGCTTACGCGGTATTTCAAAACAATATATTATTAAATTAAAAATTGATTTATTCTATAAACTGTAAATTGTAACAGGTTATTATAAAAAAATAGTGGAGGTAAACTAATGAAAAAATTTATGAAAATTATATATATAATAATAATGGCAATTATGCTATTAGCACCTGTTGCGAATGCAAGTAGTTATAAAACTATAGATTTACAATTAAAAGTTACTAAAAATGTTAACAATGCAAACTTTAATATGTATATGTTATTACCAAAGGATTATATTGTATATGCAATAAATAATGCTAATTTAAATATAGAATATGATGGACCAAATACATTAAAAGAAAATACAATTATAGGTATAAATGTAGAGAAGAGTAAAATACAAGATGAAACATATAATGAGGATGGAATAGAATATGTCCAAATATTGTTAGAACCAACAAATAATAATATATATAATTTTAAAATTTTATCTGATTATAATAAATTAGATATGAAATTTAGAGTTAAGAATGATGAGAAAGATTACATAATGCACATAGATAATTTTAAAACTGATGATAATGAATGTAAAATGGAATATAATTATGATCAAAATCAGATGAAACAATCAAATAAAATAGTAATAAATTTCGGAACTTTATTATTAATTGTTATATTAGTTTTAATAATAAGTGTAGCAATAATATCAAAAATAAAAACCAAAAATTAAAAATACAAAAATAGAACATGTAATCTTAGAAAGGAATGTAAAATGAAAAATATAGCAATAATTGGAAGTGGAAGCTGGGGTGTAGCATTAGCTACACATCTTGCAAGATGTGGAAATAATATAAAAATATGGTCTTTTTCAGAAGAAGAGAAAAATTTGATAAACAATGAAAAGAAGTGTAAGTTTTTGCCAAATGTCGTATTACCAGAAAATATAGAATGTTCAACAAATTTTGAGGAGGTTATTAAAGATACTGAATTTATATTACATGTAACACCTTCAAAATTTACTAGAGAAATATTTAAACAATATAAACAATATGTTGGACAAAAACCAGTAATTATATGTTCAAAAGGATTTGAAAAAGATTCTTTAAAAACATTAGACGAAGTGATTGAAGAAGAATTACCAGGAGTTAGATTAGGTGTGCTTTCAGGACCTAGTCATGCAGAAGAAGTATCAATTTCAGTTCCTACAGTTTTAGTAATTGCTTCAAAAGATGATGATATTTTAGAAATGATTCAAGATACATTTATGTGTCCAGATATGAGAATATATACATCAAAAGATGTAAAAGGCGTAGAGTTAGGTGGAGCATTAAAAAATATAATTGCATTTTGTGCAGGTGTAGCAAGTGGGATTGGTTTAGGTGATAATACTTTTGCAGCTCTAATAACAAGAGGTTTAGGCGAATTAACAAGATTAGGAGTTGCATTAGGAGGAGAAAAAGATACTTTTTATGGATTAAGTGGATTAGGTGATTTGCTTGTTACTTGTTTAAGTGAACATAGTAGAAATAGAAAAGCTGGAAAACTTATAGGTCAAGGAAAAACATTAGAAGAAGCAAGAAAAGAAGTTGGAATGGTTATTGAAAGTATTGATAATATAGAAGTAGCATATGAACTTGGAAAAAATCATGAAGTATATATGCCAATAGTTGAAACAGTATATGATGTTATTTATAAAAAATTGGATCCTAAAACAGCAGTTGATAATTTAATGACAAGAGCTAAAAAAAGTGAATAATATATTAACATAAAGGAAATAATAAATCAAAAAAGAAATATCGAAAGGAATGTTGTAAATGGAATTTTTTGATAAAATAGGTAAAAAAGCTAGTGAAGCATATAAAGTAACAGCTGATAAAACTGGTAAAATAGCCAGAGAAACAAAATTAAAATTTAAAATGAGTGAATTAAAAACAAAAGTAGAAGATATTTATAGAGAAATAGGTAAAGAAATATATGAAAAACATGTAGAAAATGAAGAAGTTCCAGTAGATAGTATTAATGAAAAATGCAACAGAATAGATGAAATAAATGATGAAATAGAAGAAATTAACAAAGAATGTTTAGAATTAAGAGATAAAAAGAAATGCCAAAAATGTTTTAAAGAAATAGAAAAAGATATGAAATTTTGTCCAGAATGTGGAGCAAAACAAGAAGAAAAACAAGAACCAGCAATAGAAGTAGAAATTGTAGAAGAACACGAAAATGAACAATCAGAAAAAATGAATGAAGAGCAAGAAGAACCAAAAAATGAAGATACAAACATAGAAAAAGAACAAACTAATATAGAAAAAACTACAGAAGTAGAAGTAAACCCAGATCCACAAGATATAACAGAGGAAGAAGTTAAAGAAGCTGGAAAAGATATAGAATAAATATATAACTCAAGGAAAGGATTATATATAGTAAATGAAAATAGTAGTACAGAGAGTAAGTAATGCAGAAGTTAAAGTAGACGGGAAAATAGTTGGAAAAATTCGGAAAAGGATTTTTAGTTCTTTTAGGAGTAACACATGATGATACTAAAGAAAAAGCAGACTATTTGGTAAAAAAACTATGTAAGTTAAGAATATTTACAGATGAAAATGATAAAATGAATTTAAGTTTAAAAGATGTAAATGGAGAATTATTAATAGTATCACAATTTACTTTATATGCAGATTGTTCTGAAGGAAATAGACCATCATTTACAAAAGCTGCAAAACCAGATTTTGCAAATGAATTATATGAATATTTTTGTAAAGAATGTGAAAAAAATGATATTCATGTTGAAAAAGGGATATTTGGAGCAGATATGAAAGTTAATTTATTAAATGATGGACCTGTAACAATAATAATAGAAAAATAAAAATGGTGTTTGAAGTATATTTATAAAAAAATAATAAAATTTACTTCAAACACCATCTTTTAAAATAGAATTTAATATGGAAATCTTTCGTATAGATATTTTATAATATCATCACCATTTTGCTCAGTTATTTGAATATAAATATTTTTATCTAAACAAATCCACATATTTATGGAATAACCATCTGAATTATCGATAAAAACACCAATAATTTCAGCTAACTCTATTGGATTTTTATATTGTTTTTTCCAAGACAAGCTGTCATAGATTTCAAGATTAGTGTTATAAAAACGACTAAGAAAATTATTTAATTCTCCTTTAGATTCACTAAATAAATTAACAGTTACATACATAATAATCTCCACATTAAATACTTATATATTTAGTATAAAAATAAATTAAAATTTTATACATAGAATAAATAAGTAAAAAATGTAAATACTAATAAAAAACATGGGGGTATGAAATTGAAAAAATTTAAAATTATTGCTTATGTAATGTTATTAATAGTAATTATAGTTTTATCATTAACTATTTACACTAGTGCAACTCAAGAAAATCAACAAGAAAGTGAAAATGAAAAGGTATTTTCAGAAATTAAATATTTAGATTCAAAATTTGTAGATCTTTTTAATAATATGAATAATATAGAAACAAGAAATTACAAAATATTTACAAATAAAACAGAAGAATCAAGGTCTGCAGAGGTTACAGGTGAAGGAAAAAGTTCAACTAAACAAGAAAACAATGAAACAAATTCAGATTCTAATTCGGCATCAGATTCTGGTTCAAGTTCAGAAGGTGATTCAAATACATCATCAAGTGAAAAAGAAAACAAAAACAATTCAGTAACTAATTATCAGATGACACAATCAGGAATTTTAACAAGTAACAGAGATATAGATTGGAGTTCATGTAAAAATGAATTGGAATTGATATATACATCAATTTCTACTATTACATTAGATTTATATAAAATAAATGTAGCACAAGAAGATATTTTAAATTTTAATAAGGAAATGGATAATTTAACGGCAACAATTCAAAAAGAAGATAAACAAGAAACACTAAATCAATTGGTGAAAACATATAATTATATATCAAAATTTACACAAAATATTAATTGTAATCAACTATATAAAATAGCGATAGAAACAAAAACAAATGTATTTACAGCATATGCAAAATTAGAAGAAAATAAATGGAAAGAAATGGATTCAGATGTGTCAAAAGCAATAGAAACATATTCAACATTATTAACTAGTTCAGAAATAGATGAAAATAAACAAAGTAATGTAAATAAAGGATATGTAATGTTGAATGAATTAAAAAGTTCAATTAGTATGCAAGATAAATCAGTATTTTTAATAAAATATAAAAATTTACTAGAAGAAATAAATAATATGTGATATAATACCTAACAGAGTAAATTGAATAGTCGCTGGTAAATTTTCGAAAGGAATTACGAGAGGAAAGTCCGGGCTCCATAAGAGCGTGATGCTAGATAACGTCTAGTGGGGGTGACCCTAAGGAAAGTGCAACAGAAAATAACCGCCAATTTATTGGTAAGGGTGAAAAGGTGAGGTAAGAGCTCACCAGCAGTATGGTGACATATTGTGTTTGTGTAAACCCCATCTGGAGCAACACCTAAATAAGAAGATTAAGCTAGCTCTGGCACCTTCTTAACTTGCGTGGCTTGAGATATATAGCAATATATATCCTAGATAAATGACTATTTTAAATGACAGAACCCGGCTTACAGATTTACTCTTTTTTTAGTTTTGTTTTATAAATTAAATTTTTCATATCTGAAGGTAAAGGACATGTAAAAGAATGTTCTTTTTTTGTTATTGGATGTATAAAAGAAATCATATAACTATGCAAAGCTTGTCTTGAAATCAAAGGAGAAGCTGTACCATATAATGTATCACCAAGAAGAGGATGACCAATACTACTGAAATGTACACGAATTTGGTGAGTTCTACCAGTTTCTAAAACACAATGAACCAAACTATAATCTTTGAAAGTTTTTAAAACATCATAAACTGTTTTAGAATTCTGCCCAGAAGGATCAATACATCTTTCAATTATACTATTAGCTTTTCTAGCAATAGGTAAATCAATTATTCCAGAAGAATTATCAAGTGTACCATTAATTATACACAAATATTCTTTTTTAAAAATATTTTCAGACATTTCTTTACTCAATATATCTTGGATATATTCACATTTTGCAAAAATTACTAATCCTGAAGTATTAAAATCCAATCTGTTAACAGGTCTTATTTTCTTTTTTAAATTAATACTATCAAAGTAATAACGAATTCCATTAGATAGTGAATTAGAATAATGAGATAAAGATGGATGAACAGCAATGCCTGCAGGTTTATTGACAATGATTAGCCACTCATCTTCATATACAATATCAAGATTTATTTTTGTTGGAATAACATTTGAATTATCTTCATCAAAATCAAAATTAATAGTAAGTATATCATTTGATTTAAAGCCGTTTCGTGAATCACAATTAATACCATTCAAAAAAATAAGATTTTGTCGTATTAATTTGTATAACAAACGGGTAGAAAAATTAAGTTTATTTTTTAAAATAGAATTTATATCTTTATATATTTTTACATCTTCATTATTTATTACATATTTAAGTTCCATAAAACCATCCTTAAAAAAATTTATATAAATAATAATATGTTTATAATAAAATGTCAAATAATTATAAATTCTTGATTTTTTAAAGTTTCTAGTATAAAATAGAACACATGAAATTGGAAAAAGGAATGAGATAAAATGAGAATAAGATACAAAAAATGGGCAAGACCTGAATTAGAGGCAAGTAGTTTTTATATTGATGAACCAGAAAAATTAAAAGGAAAATGGAAGGAAATTTTTAAAAATTCAGAACAACCGATTCATCTAGAATTAGGATGTGGAAAAGGGCAATTTATATCAAAATTAGCATCTGAAAATTTAAATATAAATTATATTGCAATTGATTTAGTGGATGCAATGTTAGGTTTAGCTAAAAGAAATATAGAGAGCGAATATAAAGAAAAAAATATTGAAACAAGTAATATATTAATAACAAGATTTGATATAGAAAGAATATTATTAATATTAGATAAACAAGATAGCATAGATAGAATTTATATTAATTTTTGCAATCCATGGCCAAAGGGAAAACACAGAAAAAAACGATTGACACATACAAGACAATTACAAAAGTATAGAGAATTTTTAAAGGATGAAGGTGAAATATATTTCAAAACTGATGATGATGATTTATTTAATTCAAGTTTAATATATTTTAAAGAATCTGGATTTGAAATAATAAGCAAAACATATGACTTACATAGTGAAAATATTTTTAGTAAAAATATAGAAACAGAACATGAAAAAATGTTTTCAGAACAGGGAATAAAGATAAAGGCACTTATTGCTAAAAAGATTAATATTGAATAATAATTTATATAACAAAAAACCATAGATTATTTAAATTTTAAAAAATTAAAATTTATACTATTAAATAAGTTGAATATTTAGAATTTTAAATTATAAAAATGGTAATTTTTTACTTGAAAAAGATATAAATAGATGCTAAAATAGAAATAGATTAAAAAAAAACCGATTTTTCGGGAACTTTTTTAATCTTTTTTATTTTGGAAAGGGGTGCAAGATGAATACAAAATATATTTTTGTAACAGGTGGAGTTGTGTCTGGATTAGGAAAAGGAATAACTGCAGCTTCATTAGGAAGATTATTAAAAAATAGAGGATATAAAGTAACTATTCAAAAATTTGATCCTTATATAAATGTAGATCCAGGAACAATGAATCCATATGAACATGGTGAGGTTTTTGTTACGGATGATGGTGCAGAAACAGATTTAGATTTAGGACATTATGAAAGATTTATTGATGAAAATCTTACAAAAAATTCTAGTGTTACAATGGGAAAAGTTTATAAAACAGTTATTGAAAAAGAAAGAAAAGGAGATTACTTAGGAAAAACTGTACAAGTAATACCTCATATAACAAATGAAATAAAAGAAAAAATCTATGGATTTGAGAATACAGATACAGATATAGTTATAACAGAAGTTGGTGGTACTGTAGGTGATATAGAGGGGCTTTCAATTATAGAAGCAATTAGACAAGTTGGATTAGAAAAAAATAAAGAAGATGTTATGTACATACATGTTACATTATTACCATATATTTTTGGATCAAATGAAATAAAATCAAAACCAACACAACATTCAGTAAAGGAACTTCAAAGTTTAGGTATTAAACCAGATATATTAGTTTGTAGATCTGAACAAGAAATACCAGAAAATATAAGAGAAAAATTATCATTGTTCTGTAATGTAAGAAAATCAAGTGTTATTCAAAATAAAACAGCAGATTGCTTATATGCTGTCCCACTAATGCTTGAAGAAGAAGGCATAGCAAGAGAAGTTTGTAATCATTTGAGATTAGAAAGATATATACCAGATAATAAAAAATGGGAAGATATGATAGAAAAAATAAGAAATATAGACGAAAAAAATGTTGTTAAAATTGGTCTTGTTGGAAAATATGTTAAATTAGAAGATTCATATATTTCTGTTATAGAAAGCTTATATCATGCCGGATTTGAAAATAATGTTAAAGTTAAAGTTGAATTAATAGATTCAGAAAAAATAACAAGAGAAAATGTGAAAAATCAATTAGAACAATTTGATGGAATTGTTGTTCCAGGTGGTTTTGGTAATAGAGGCATTGATGGTATGATTGAAGCAATAAGATATGTAAGAGAAAATAAAGTACCATTTTTAGGAATTTGCTTAGGAATGCAGATGGCTGTTGTTGAATTTGCAAGAAATGTTCTTGGAATATCAGATGCAAATTCAGAAGAGTTTAATGAAAAGGCAGAAAATAAATTAATCCATATAATGGAGGAACAAAAAAATATCAACAAAAAAGGTGGGACTATGAGATTAGGAGCCTATCCATGTATAATAAAAGAAGGTACAAAGGCTTATAAACTTTATGGTAAACACGAAATATCTGAAAGACACAGACATAGATTTGAATATAATAATAAATATAGAGAAATACTAGAAGAAAAAGGATTAATAGTGTCTGGTACATCACCTGATGGATTATTAGTAGAAATGGTAGAAATAGAAGAACATCCATATTTTGTTGCTGGACAATTTCATCCTGAATTTAAATCTAGACCTAATAGACCAGGTCCATTGTTTGTTGGTTTAGTAGAAGCTGCTAAAGCAAACAAAATGTAAGATTGTTTGAATACTTGATAATATATTATCAAATGTAACCAAAAATATTGGAAACTCAAGCAATTATTCAAAAAAGGCTTTATTTTTACCAATTTTTGTAGTATAATATATATATGTGTATTAAAAGGGGGCTATAATTATGTGGCAATTTTGGCTTATTGTTTCAGGTGTATTTTTAATAACAGAAATTTTAACTACAGGCTTTTTCATTTTTGGATTATGTTTTTCAGCATTGATTACAATGTGTGTTAGTTTTTTTACAGATAATATATTTGTTCAAGCTATAGTATTTATTGTTTTTTCTGTAATATTAATTTTGGTAACTAAGCCATTTGTACATAAATTTATACATAAAAATGTAAAAACAACAAAGACCAACGCATTTTCTATTATTGGAAAAAAAGCTATTGTTATTGAAGATATAGATTCAATCAATGGTTCTGGACAAATAAAGGTAAATGGAGAAATATGGTCTGCAGAGGACCTTAATAATTCTAATATAGAAAAAGGTTCTGAAGTAGAAATAAATAAAATTGTTGGTGTTAAAGCTATTGTCTCTAAATTAAAATAAAAAGGAGGAATTGGTTATGGGATTTTTAATATTTTTACTTTTATTAATTTTAGCTTTTTCGTTTATGTCAATAAAGATTGTTAAACAATCAGAGGTGTATATAATTGAAAGGTTAGGTAAATTTTATAAGGTTGCAGATGCAGGTCTTACAATCATTATTCCATTTTTTGATCATGTAAGAAGTGTTGTTAGTTTAAAACAACAAACTATGGATATACCACCTCAAAGTGTTATAACAAAGGATAATGTTACAATCACAATAGACACAGTTGTGTTTTACCAAATAACAGATCCTGCTAAAGCTGTTTATGAAATTCAAAGTTTGAAAAAAGGTATTGAATATTTAGCTATTACAACAATACGTGATATTATTGGTAAAATGGATTTGGACGAAACTTTTAGTTCAAGAGATGGAATTAATACAAAATTAAGAGTTGTTTTAGATGAAGCAACAGATAGATGGGGATGTAAAATTGATAGAGTTGAAATCAAAGATATTGAACCACCTGCAGATGTTAGAGATGCAATGGAAAAAGAGATGAATGCAGAGAGAAATAAAAGAGCATTAATTCTAGAAGCAGAAGCACAAAGACAATCTGCAATTACTATTGCAGAAGGTAAAAAACAAGCTGCAATATTAGAAGCAGAAGCTGATAAAGAATCTCAAATAAGAAGAGCAGCCGGTGAGGCTCAAGCTATAAAAGAAGTTGCAGATGCAAAAGCTAAAGAAATTCAAATGGTTTATGATGCTATTAAAAATGCAGATCCAGATGAAAAATTAGTTCAATTAAAATCTTTAGAAGCTTTAGAAGAGGTAGCTAAAGGTGAAGCAAATAAAGTATTTATACCTTTTGAAGCAACAAGTGCTTTGAGTAGTTTAGGTAGTATAAAAGAAGTTATGAAGGAAGATAAAAAAGCAAAAAGTAAAAAATCAGAAGAATAAATGATAAAAAATCGATTGTTATGAAATAGCAATCGATTTTTTTACTTTAATTAGAAGACCATCTAAGCATTCTAATATCATTATATTTATTTAAGACTTCTTTATATTTATCATATTCTTCTTCCCAAAGACCATCAGGAACTTTGTCAAAAGCTTTAAATATTTTTTCTGCTTCTGATAAATATATTAATTGTTCTTGGGCTGTCATTTTTTCATATTGTTTAGCAAACAAATACAATTTATCTAACATTTGGTTAGCTTCAATAAATCCCCAAAAATCTTTTACTTTCATTCCAAACATTCTTATTTGCATAACTGCATATGCTATAAGAGCAAATATTACAAGTATTAGCATATATACTACTATAAGTACTGCCATATTAATTACCACCTTCTATTAAGCTTTCGTACTTTTAAATTATACCATAAGTAAAATGAATTTGTAAATAGTGCACAAATATTTTGGAATATTACAATTCACAGTTTACGAAATGAATTATTTTAAATTTGATAATATATTGTTTTTTCATACCTTGGTGTCGCAAACTACATATTAAAATTACTAGTATGTAGTTTGCTCCAATTCGCACTCACATTCGCTCGTTTGGTCGCTTACGCGGTATTTCAAAACAATATATTATCAAATTTTTATAAGTTAAATAGCTAAAGCTGTGAATTGTAACTTTGGAATATAATTATTATGATTATTTACTTGTAATTGGTACAAAAAAATGATATAGTAATATAGAAATTTGACAAAGGAGAAACGATATGAAATGTTCATATAAAAGAGTAATAAAAGACGAAAAAGGTATTACTATGGTAGCTCTAGTAATGACAATTATAGTTATGCTTATATTAGCTGGAATTACAATAAATTTAGGAAAAAATGGTATAAAAGAATCAAAAGAAAATGCAATGTTAAGTGAAGTTGGAATGATACAAAATGCAGTATTACAAAGAAAAACAAAAGTAGATTTGACAAGCGAAGAATATCCAGGACAAAATTTAGATGATGCTGGAATAAATTTAGATAATCTAATTTCAGAAATAAATTCTAAAAAATCTTCAGAAGAAGAAAGTGTAACAAGAAAAGATGCTGAAAATACAGATTATTATTTGTTATCAAATTCCAATAATGGCTTGCAAGAACTCGGAATAACAAATGCAGAGGATGAATATATAGTGAATTATAAAACTGGAGAAGTTATTAATTATACTACTAAAGTAACTAATAGTGGTAAACCGCTATATGTGTATGCTAAAGATGTAAATTAATAGGAGGATTGTATGACTGACAAAACAAAAAATGAAATTTTAGAATTAGGGATAAATAAAATTAATATATTATTTGATGAACCTATGTGTAATCATACAACATTTAAGGTTGGTGGACTAGCTGAATGTTATATAAAAATAGATAATATTCAAGATTTAAGGAATATACTTAATTATGCAAAAAAGAATAATATAAATATTACTGTTTTAGGAAATGGAAGCAATGTTTTAGTACTTGATAAAGGAATATCTGGGATAGTATTAAGTATTAAATTTAATAAAATAGAAATGATGAATTTGGATGGAAGGGTTTTTGCTAATATAGGATCAGGAATTAAAAATTCTATTTTAAGTCATTTATTATTGAAAAATTCAATTACAGGATTTGAAGAATTTGCTGGAATACCAGGAACTATTGGTGGGGCAGTGAAAATGAATGCAGGTGCCCATGGAAAAGAATTTAAGGATATAGTAAATACAGTTACTTGTGTAGATTATTCTGGAAATATAAAACAATTTGAAGCAAAAGATATGGATTTTGGATACAGAAGATCTATGCTTAAAGATAATAAATATATTGTTACAGAAGTAGGAATGATATTTAGAAATGGAACAGAAGAAGAGATAAAGAGCAAAATGGAGGAATATGCATCATACAGAAAAGAAAAGCAACCAATTGAATATCCTAGTGCAGGAAGTACTTTTAAAAGAGGAAATGATTATATAACAGCTAAATTAATAGATGAAGCAGGATTGAAAGGATACACAATAGGAGGAGCTGAAGTTTCAAGTAAACATGCAGGCTTTATAATAAACAAAGGAAATGCAACCGCAAAAGATATATTAGAATTAATAGAATACGTCAAAGAAGAAGTTTATAAAAAATTTAAAAAGAAAATTGAATTAGAAATTGAAGTTATAGGTAATAAATAGTTGAAAGGATTGAATTATTGATGAGTGGTTTTATGCATTGGTTTAAGGCGAGTACAAAGATGAAAAGATGGATATTCTTAATTTTAATCGGAATTACATTATGCTGTTATGGAATATCTGATATTTTAGTCTTAAAAGAAATATCATTCCAAGAAGTTGGTAAAATAATTGCCATATTTGTAATTGGTTTTGTTGCAATAGTTATAGGTTTAATATATATAAATAAAAGAACATTAGAATTATTAATAGAATCTACTGATGAAAGAATGGAAAATAAGAAAAATGTAAATATTAATTCTTTAATATTTAACAAAAAAATATATGATAAAGGTCCAAATATTGTTGTAATTGGTGGAGGCACTGGACTAAATACTGTTCTTAATGGAATGAAAAAATATACTAATAATTTAACAGCAATTGTAACAGTATCAGACTATGGAGAAGAAAAAACAATTTCAAGAAAAGAATTAAATACATTACCACTTGAAGATATAAAAGGAAGTATTATTGCTTTGGCAAAAAAAGATAAACAAGTGAGTGATTTGTTTAACTATCAATTTAAATCTGGTAATCTAAGAGGTTTGAGTTTTTCTGATATATATTTTTCGGCAATGAAAGAAATAAATGGGGATTTTGAAGATTCAATTATTAAAAGTAATGAAGTTATTAATATGATTGGTAAAGTTATGCCAGTTACTTTAGATGAAATGAAAATTGTTGCAGAATTAGCTAATGGGTATATTGTAGAAGAAAGATCAAGAATACCAGAAGTAGTTTCAGATAAAATAACAAAAATAAATAGAATAACAATAAGTCCATCAAATTGTAAACCAGCACCAGGGGTGGTAGAAGCAATACGAAATGCAGATTGTATAATTATAGGACCAGGAAGTTTATATACAAATGTAATACCAAATTTATTAGTAAGTGGTGTAAATAAGGCAATAAAAGAAAGTAAAGCAATAAAAGTATATATTAGTAACATTATGACAGAACCTGGACAAACAGATAATTATAGTGTAGCTGATCATATAAATGCGATTATAGAACATTGTGGACAAGGTATTATAGATTATTGTATTTATGATACAGGAGAAATTATACCAGAGTTTATAAAAAGATATAATTTAGAAGGGCAAGATATTGTAGAACAGGACATATATAAAATAAAAGGAATTAAATTTTTACAAAGAAATCTATCAAGTGTTAATAATAAATTTATAAGACATGATCCAGATTTAGTTGCATCATCAATTATAGAACTGATATGTGATGATTTAAAATACCAAGATAAACAAAATGATCCACAATATTTAATGCTAAATACTAAACTTCAAGAAGAAAAAAGAATAAACAAAAAGAAAAAAGATTTCGCAAGAAGAAATAAAAATGGAAAGAAAAAAGTAGAAAATAATAGAAAAGGCAAAAGTAAGTTTAGCAATAAATATAGTGATAGAATTGCTTCTATAAGAGAGGCTGATGAAAAAGCTAGAAAGAAAATGGAAAAAGAGTTAGCTAAAAAGAAAGCTTCTAAGTTATCAAAAACAACAAATAAAACAATACAATCTAAAAAAAACGATGTGAAAACAGAAATAAAACCTACTAAACCAAAGAGTGCAAGAGGAAGAGGTAGAAGAAAGAGCAAAGATGAACTTAGAGAAGAAATGCTAAAAAGCTTAAATGATAGTTTATAGAACAAAGCGACTTTAGGTCGCCCTTTGTTCTCGCCGATTTGAGTTTTCGACTAAAAGGAGAAAATCTCAAAGGCAATAGCGATTATAGCATTTTTTATATACTAGGAAATGAGAAATTTCCTAGTATATAAAAAATAAGGTTTATAGGTATCCTAAAAAACCTAAATATACTATATAAGGAATAAATAAGTATGAAATTTACAAAGGAAAAATTAGATTTAGAAACAGGAATTACTAAAGAATGGTTATTAACTAATGGGATTGGTGGATTTGCTTCATCAACCGCTATTGGTGCAAATACAAGAAAATATCATGGTTTATTAATAGCACCATTAAATCCACCAGCAAGTAGATATCTAATTTTATCAAAATTAGATGAAGCAATAGAGGTAAGAGGAAAGAAATATGATTTGTATACAAATATTTGCGAATCATATATTTCTCAAGGATATAAATATTTAGAAGAATTTGAAAAAGATATATACCCTACATATACATATAAAGTACCAGGAGGAATAACAATAGAAAAAAGTATTTGCATGGAATATGGAAAAAATACAGTAGGTGTATATTATAAAATAAAAAATGGTAGATATAAATCAAAATTAACGTTAGCACCAATTGTTAATTTTAGAGATTTTCATACAATGAATACAAACCATAACTTTAAACTTAAACAATATATAACAGAAGATAAAAAGGTAAAATTAATAATAGACGATAAATCTCAAACACCAGTATATATGTATTTAACAGATGGAAAGTATATACAACATTATAATGATAATTTTAATAATATGTTTTATATAGAGGAAGAAAAAAGAGGATTTTATCCAGAAGAAAACCATGCTGTTCCAGGTGTTTATGAATTAGAAATAAAGCCAAATGAGGAAAAAGAAATTTCATTTTTATGTTCATTAGAAGAAAATATAGAAGAAATAGATGCAAAAGAATTAATGGAGATGGAAGAAGTTAGAATAGAAAATGAAATACAAAAAACAGAACTAATACAAGATAATGAAGATAAAAGTAGAAAAGAAAAAAATAAAGATGAATTAATAAAAACATATATAAAAGCTATAGATAATTTTATTGTATATAGACCAAACTTTAGGCTACATACAATAATAGCTGGTTACCCATGGTTTTTAGATTGGGGAAGAGATTCTTTAATTTCATTTGAAGGGTTACTATTGGTAACTAAAAAATATGATATTGCAAGAGAAGTTTTATTAACAATGGTCAGAGATATAAAATATGGACTAGTACCTAATGGATATTCAGGTTATGATAATAGACCATTATATAATAGTGTTGATGCGGCATTATTATTGTTTGAACAAGTCCAAAAATATTTAGAATATACAAAAGATTATAAATTTATAAAAGAAAAAATATATTCTAAATTAGAAAATATTATTAAAAACTATATTGAAGGAAATAATGTAGATGGAAATAATATATATTTAGATAAAGATGGACTAATAGTATCAGGAACAGATGAAACACAAAATACTTGGATGGATGCTAAAGTTGGTAATATTGCAATAACACCAAGAAATGGAAAAGCGGTTGAAATAAATGCACTATGGTATAATGCTAACATGATAATGGCAAATTTAACACTAAAAATAGGTGATTTATTACAAATAAAGAAATATAAAGAATTAGCAAAAAAATGCAAAAAATCTTTTGAAGAAAAATTTTATAATGAAAAAACTAAATGTTTAGATGATGTAATAGGAGATAGCAAAATAAGACCAAATCAATTATTTGCACTAAGTTTAACATATCCAATAATCGATGTAGAATCAGATAAAGCTAGAAATATAATTCAAGTAGTAGAAAAGAAACTTTTGAATAATTATGGATTAAAAACATTGGCTAAAGGTGAAGAAAACTATGTTGAAAGATATGAAGGAGATGGAGTAAAAAGAGATTCTAGCTATCATCAAGGAATCACATGGCCATGGTTATTAGGATTATATTATAATGCACTTTTGAATATAGAAAAGAAAGCAAAAGATGAAGAAATAAATTTAAAAATACAAAAATTTATAGATAAAACAAATAAAATATTTAAAAAAGAAATTAATGAAAATGGATGTATAGGAAGTATAGCTGAAATATATGATTCAAATAAACCACAATTACCCAAAGGTGCAATAGCTCAAGCGTGGAGTATAGCAGAGATTTTTAGAATTATAATAAACAGTTAATACACAAATACTTTCTAAAAGAGGAGAAACAAATGAGAATATTAGGAATAGACCCAGGTTTTGCAATAACAGGATATAGTGTAATTGATTATATAGGGAATAAATTTAAATTAGAAACATCAGGAGCAATATTAACAGAAGCCAAGACATCATTTCCTTTAAGATTGGAAAAAATAAACAAAGAATTAGATAATTTAATAAAAATGTATAAACCAGATGCGATGTCAATAGAAGAATTATTTTTTAATAATAATGCTAAGACAGCAATTAATGTTGCACAGGCAAGAGGAGTTATACTTGTTACTGCAAGACAAAATGATTTAAACATATATGAATATACTCCGCTTCAAGTAAAGCAAGCTGTCACAGGATATGGTAGAGCAGATAAGATTCAAGTGCAAAGAATGGTAAAAATGATATTAAATGAAGAAAAATTACCTAAACTAGATGATATTACAGATAGCATGGCAATGGCAATATGCCATGCTCATTCTTGCAGATTTTCTCAAAAATTATAAAAATTTAAAAAAAGTTATTTACATATAAAATATATATGATAGGAGAAAAGAATGGTAAAAATAGAAGAATTAGAAAAAAAATTGAAAAATGAAACTTTAGATAGCATATATTTGTTATATGGTGAAGAACTTTTTTTGTTAGAAAATACATTAAAAAAAATAAAAAAGAATTTTGGTGAATGTATAAAAGGTATAAACTATATACAAATAGATGATACAAATATTGCAGAAATAATATCAGATATAGAAACACCAGCTTTTGGATATGAAAAAAAATTAATAGTAGCTAGGAATTCAGGAATTTTAAAAAAAGAAGGAAAACGAAAAAATGTTGAAATAGCAAAATTAAGAGAAAAATTATCTGATTATATAAAAAACAATTATAAATTAATACAAGAAAGTGTTGTATTAGTTATTGTAGAGGAAAATGTAGAGAATAAAAATGTTTTATATAAAGAAATAGATAAAGTGGGAATTGTTTGTGATTTTGAATATCAAAAACCAATTCAAATAGAAAAAAGATTGAAAGCAATTTGCCAGGCATATAAGGTAAATATATCAGATTTTGAAGTAAGATATTTAATTGAATCATGTGGTACAAATATGCAAGATTTAATAAATGAAATAAGAAAATTGATTGAATATGCTGGAGAAAATGGTACAATAAAAAAAGAGGATATAGATAAATTAAGCATAAAAAAACTAGAAAGTGTAATATTTGATTTAACAGATAATTTAGGAAAAAAAGAAACACGAAAAGCTTTACAGGTTTTAAATAATTTAATATATGCTAAAGAACCAATACAAAAAATATTAGTAACATTATATAATCATTTTAAAAAACTATACATAACTAAAATAGCAATAAAAACAAATAAAGATATTATAACAAGCTTGAATTTAAAATCAAACCAAACTTTTTTAGTTAATAAATATAAAACACAATCAAGATATTTTGATGAAGAAGATTTAAGACAAATTTTGCAAAATTTACGTGATTTAGATTATAATTATAAAATTGGACTGATAGATTTGCAAATAGGTTTAGAATCAATACTTTGTAGATATTGTTAATTAAGAATAAATCTGAAAAAATAATAAAATGTATAATAAATGTCATTATTGTTAAAAATAACATTAAAATATTTTTAACAAAGGTGATAATAAAATGAATTTAAAAAGAATAACAAAATATTTAAATAGTAAAAAATTTATAAAAATAGGAATATTTATAACAATACTAATAATATCCATTGTTATATTTCAAAAAGATAATGAAGTAAAGGCTTTATCTAAATATGGCTCAAGAGGAAATGAAGTAACTCAAATACAAACTAAATTAAAAAGATGGGGCTATTATAGTGGTAATGTAGATGGAATATTTGGAAAACAAACACAAGATGCTGTAAAATATTTTCAAAGAAAAAATGGACTAACTGCAGATGGAATAGCAGGTCCTGCTACATTAAAAGCAATGGGAATAACAAGTAGTAGTTCAAGTTCTTCAAGCAGTAATACAAGTAATGTAAATCTATTGGCTAGATTAATATATGGAGAATCGAGAGGTGAATCATATACAGGGCAAGTTGCTGTTGGAGCTGTAGTAATGAATAGGGTAAAAAGCAGTTCATTTCCTAATAGTATTTCTGGAGTTATATATCAATCAGGAGCTTTTGATGCAGTTAGAGATGGACAAATAAATTTAACACCAGATGCAACAGCAAAAAAAGCAGCACAAGATGCTATTAATGGATGGGATCCAAGTTATGGAGCTATTTACTATTTTAATCCAGCTACTGCAACAAATAAATGGATATGGTCAAGACCTATGACTGTTACTATTGGAAAACACAGATTTTGTAAATAAAAATATATATAAATAAAAGATGGTAATAAATATGCAAATAAAGCATAAATATACCATCTTTTTGGTGTGGAGAAATCAGCATGAAATTTTACCAATTGAAACAGATGATTTTATAGGATTTAAACCTAGCTCTTTAATAAATTTCTTAATAAAAATTAATAATCGGGTTTCAATCATATCACTTTTATCATAAATAACATAATTAAATATACCGGAATTATATAATCCCATAAATCCAATAATTGTAGTGGAATCTTTATATGTTATTTTATAAGATTTGTAGTCATATGAGGCTAGGGTGGAAAGTAAAATTAGTTTAAATTCATCATTTTCAATATACTGATCTTTTCGAATTTTAGGGGTTACATTAGGTTCAAGTGAATAGTTAAAATTTCGTGTAAAATTAGCGAGCATCTGTCTTTGAGAACGGCGCGCTTGTCTCCGTTTTTCCTTTTTCATCGAAATATACCACCTTTCTACAAAATGTTACATAAAAAGTATAACGTCAAATACTAGAAAAGTCAAGAAAAAAGGATATTTTATCAAAAAAAGTAAATGAATTATGGAAATAGAAATAAATTATAAAATAAATTGAGCCAAAAAAATTATTATGATATACTATGTTTATAAAAAAAGAGAATTAATATTTTAGTTTTAATTATAAAAAACAAAGGAAGGTAATATAATGATAGACTTAGAAAAAGATGTAAAATATATAAAAGGAGTAGGACCTAATAGAGTAAAATTACTAAATAAATTAGGCGTTTTTACATTAAAAGATTTAATAACATATTATCCAAGAACATATGAAGATAGAAGTAAACCAAAGAGTATTATTGAGTGCTTAGATGGGGAAGAAGCTTTGATAGAGGGATATGTAGTAGGAAGATTAAGTGATGTGAGAATAAAAGGAAAAACAATGCAAAAATTGGTAATAAGAGATGAATCAGGAATGGCAACAGCTACGTGGTTTAATCAAAGTTATTTAAAAAATAAATTTATTCAAGGGAAAAAATATACCTTTTATGGAAAAATAAATAAGTATTTTGGAAAAACAACAATTAATTCGCCTGTATTTGATGTAGAAGGAAAAAATTCTAATACAGGAAAAATAATTCCATTGTATCCATTAACTTTTAATTTATCACAAAATACAATTCGAAAGATAATGGAAAATGCAATAGAAATTGTTGAAGGTAATCTGCAAGAAACAATACCAGAAAAACTTTTAAAAAAATATAAATTACAAGAAATAAACGAAGCTATAAAAAATATACATTTTCCCAAAAACTTCAATGATTTTAAGGGGGCAAGGAATAGACTTGTTTTTGAAGAATTATTATCTATGCAACTAGCTTTATTAGAATTAAAAAATAATTATATAAATAATGGTGAAGGAATTCAATTTAAAAAAGAAATAAAAATGCAAGATATTATCAACAAATTACCATTTGAATTAACTAATGCACAAAAAAGAGTATTAAAAGAAATAAATAATGATATGGAATCAAACAAACCAATGAATAGATTGTTACAGGGGGATGTTGGATCAGGGAAAACAGTAATATCAATGTGTAGCGCGTATAAAGCAGTAAAATGTGGATATCAAGCAGCTATAATGGCACCTACAGCAATATTAGCCACACAACATTTAGAAAATTTTAAGAAAATTTTTGATGATATGAATATAAAATGTGAACTATTAATTTCTGCAATGACAAAAAAGAAGAAGAGTGAATTATTAGAAAGATTAAATAATGGAGAAATAGATATATTAATAGGAACACATGCGTTAATACAAGAAAATGTTAAATTTAAAAAATTGGGTCTTGTAGTTACAGATGAACAACACCGTTTTGGAGTAAAACAAAGAACAACAATAGTTGAAAAAGGACAAAACCCAGACGTACTTGTTATGACTGCAACTCCGATACCTAGAACATTAGCGTTAATATTATATGGAGATTTGGACATATCAATAATAGACGAATTACCACCAAATAGAAAAAAAATAGATACGTTTGCAGTTACTAAAGGAATGGAAGAAAGAATAAATAATTTTATAAAAATTCAATTAAAAGAAGGAAGACAGGCATATATTGTATGTCCATTAGTAGAAGAAAATGAAGAGTTAGACTTAAAATCAGTAGAAAAGCTATATGAAAAATACAAAACAGAAACTTTTTCAGAATATAAAGTAGAATATATTCATGGAAAAATGAAAGTAAAAGAAAAAGATGAAATAATGTTGAAGTTTAAAAATAAAGAAATAGATATATTAATTTCAACAACAGTAATAGAAGTAGGGGTAGACGTACCTAATGCTAATATTATGGTTATTGAGGATGCACAAAGATTTGGATTAGCACAATTACATCAGTTGAGAGGAAGAGTAGGAAGAGGAGAATATAAATCTTATTGTATTTTAAAATATGAAGGAAAAGGAGATACAGTACGAAAAAGAATGAAGGTAATGTGTGATACAAATGATGGATTTATAATATCAGAAAAAGATTTAGAATTAAGAGGATCAGGAGACTTCTTTGGGACAATGCAACATGGATTACCAGAATTCAAAATTGCAAATTTATTTGAAGATATAGCAATATTGAAAGTAGCTCAAGAAGAAGCAATAAATATCTTAAAAAAAGATCCAAATTTAGAACAAAAAGAAAATGAAATATTAAAAAAATTGATTCAAGATAAATTTACAAATAGAATAGAAATATAAAGATAAATATTGACTTTTTATAAAAAAGATATTAATATATAGCTATAAAAAAGGATGTAGATATAAATGTTAAAGATAATTTTAGAACTAATTGGAATGTTAATGGTCTTAGCAGGAACAATTTTTATTTATGATGCTAGAATAATAACTAAAAAGTTTTTTGGATTCGGAGATCAAAATGAAGGAGCTAATGGATTAAAAATTTTGGGATTTATTATAGCAATTATAGGTGCATTGGTGGTATATTTTGTTAAATAAAATATTTTTATTAAATACTTGACAATTAAATAAATATTATGCTATTATAATTATTGTCAAGTAAACATGCGGATGTGGCGGAATTGGTAGACGCGCTGGTCTTAGGAACCAGTGCCAACGGCGTGGGGGTTCGAGTCCCTTCATCCGCACCAAATAAGGTTTTGAGAACTTTATGAGAAATTTAATATTTAGAAAATCTTATCATTTTTCTAACAATTTTGATAAAATTTTCTAACACTTTTTAAATTAAGTTGTTGTGGGCTAAGCGGTCACGACAACTTTTTCAATTTCCTTAAACTGATTTATTTGCTCTATATCTTCATAGATATTATTTAAAGTCTCATCTTTCATCTCATAAATCTCATTTTCATTATAATTAGTTAAAATATATTGAAATTTAGCCATTAAAACTTGTGCAGAAACTTCTTTATTTGTTTCATCCAAGTGGGTATAAATCATAGTAGTTTGAATATTAGAATGTCCTAGCCATATTTGAATATCTTTAATTGGAACTTTATTTTGTACCAATAAAGTAGCACAAGAATGTCTTAAATCATGTAAACGGATTCTTTTTAATTCGTTATCTTCTAACAATTTTGAAAATGTATGACTCAAATATCCAGGTTTCATAAGTTCACCATTTGGCATTAAACAAACATAGTCTTTATATTTGTTACAATAAGTGTTACCGAATATCTTTTTATATTCTGCATACATTTCTTTATATTCTTTTAATAAAACCTCTATAAAATCAAATAATGGTAAAGTACGATAAGATGATTGCGACTTTGTTTTATCTTTGACCACAAACTGAGTTTTACCATTAATTTTAAATCTTTGAACTGTATGCTTTATTGTAATTGTTTTTCTTGTAAAATTAATAGCATCCCATTTTAATCCTAAAACTTCTTCACGTCTTAATCCATAAACTGCTGCAATAATAACTTCTAGTCGAATAGTAGTGTTTTCTGCAATTTCGAATAAATGTAGTAATTCCTCATGCTTATAAAAATTACCAATATAGTGGTCTGATTTAATAGGTTTTAAATTATTAATAAAATTGTACTCAAATAACTCTTGTTCAACTGCTCTAGTAAATATACAAGATAAAATTGACCTATGATGTTTAACAGTATTTGGTTTAAGTTCTTCAGTAAAAAGATATTCAATATAATTATAAATATCTGCAAGTGTAACATCTTTTAAAAGCAATTCTTCATTTTCAAAATAGGGAATCATTCGACCATTAACATGATCATAATAACCTTTATATGTACTTTTAGCGACTTGATTTTCAATAGATTTAAGCCATTCTTTAATATAGTCACTAAATAGCATATCACGATAATGTCCCATTTTTTGAAGTCTTTGTTCTCGTGGATCATCTGATAATTTATTAATCAAATCTGTAATAATCCTTTTGATTAAATGAGTATTTGGATTTTCTTTAATAATACTCATTAAAGAACTTATCATTTCTTCTTTTGGTATGTTATACCAAGCAGATAAACATTTAGTAATTATTAATTCTTCTTTATTTGATAGTGGTTGACTACTTAATCTAAGTTGTTCTGTTTTGTTATCTTTATCACTTGGAGATAATAATGATATTCCAAGAGTTTGGCTTTGATTTTGTTCTTCTAATAATTGTTCGGCTGTCTTCTTGTTGTCTATATATGAGTCTTTATTATAAATCATACGAATATCTGAAAGTAACTTTTCAGCTTTCATTTGATTTATTTTTTTGCCATCAGCTATAACTGTAGTTGGTATCCATTTTTGATTTCTTTTATTATTTGGATACACATTTAAGACAATATAATAAACTAGCCCTTTTATTTGTAAGCTACCTGTTACCAATTTTCCTCCTTCCTGTATAACAGTTTACTTACCTATAGCTTTTTTATTATATCATAAGTTTTGACACTTATGATAACCTTTCTAATTTTTTATGTATCATTAATTATAGGTCAATTTGTTCATCCAATAAGTATTGAATAATGCACGATTTTGGAATTTTATATTCTCTACCTATTTTCATAGATTTTATTTTTCTTTGTTTTAGTAATTTATAGGCAAGAGTAATACCAATACCTCCAAGCATTTTTCTCATTTGTTCAATATTTACAATGTCTGGATAGTTAGTAAACATTATACTGTAGTTTTCTTTTAAATTTTCACTCATGTTTTTCACCTCCAATTCTAAAAAAATAGACTTAAACATGTAAGTCATAATAATATTAGTATTTAATTATTTTAGGCATATCATTCGAATAATCCATATTATCTTTTAGTTCAAATCTTTCCTTTCTATTATTATAATTATAAGCACTCGAGCAATTTTTTCTTATAGAAACTTTGGATATAGGACTAAAATAAGAAAGTTCTATTGAAGCTTGTCTATGTAATTCATCCATAATTGCTTTTTCTTCCATTTGTTTTTTATTTCTTTTTTTCTTCATAATTTCTTTCGTTTGTTCATTGTGTTTTTTATAATTTTCTTCTTTTCTATTAGCTTTTTCTTGCTTATATAAAGAGGATTTAGACAAAACTCTGCTAATCTGACTAATAGATAAATTTACTTTTGTACTAATTTCTGATACAGTTAGTTTACCTTTAAAATACAAGTTATAGATTAATTCATTTCTCTCTAAATCCATTTTTTTTATAATAAATCAGCTCCCAAAATTATAATGCAAAAATTTGCTAACATGTTTTAAATATAGAAAACTTTATATAAAGACTTGAAAAAAGTGCTTATATAATGTATACTAATATTGACAATAAACATTAATTAACAATATTGTCTATTGACAATTTAATATATATCATATTATTGTCGTGACTGTCAATAGTTTTTATAAAAAAATAAAAGTTTTTTGGAGGAAAGATGGAAACAAATAATAAGATAGAATTGTACATAAATGAAAACTTAAAAGAGGAACAAATAAAAGTACCTATGTTAGATTATGAAATAAACGAGGAGGGAGATTATCAATATACTACAAAAATTTATGAGCAACCTAATAAAATAGGAAGTTTACTTTTAGATTTTATACAAAAAGACCTAAAAGAAATGTCTTATTTCATTTTTAGATTTTATGGATTTCAAACATTAATAACTGAAACGGAAAGAAAAGAAATATTAGCTTTAAATCCAAATGAAAATAAAGAATTAGACAATAAAATGAATAAGCTATATAATAACTATCAAAAAGAATTTAAAAGCTTTAAAAGCCAAATAATCAATATTTTGGAATATTGCTTGTTTAATGAGAAAAAAGAATTAGAAGATTTAAGTCCGTTAGAAAAATTGCACATATTTATCAATACAAATTCAATAGAGCGATATTCAATTTTAACATATAATAAATTTAGTAAAACTATAAAACTAAATAAAAATACTTCTAAAATGACAGAAAAACAACTAATAAAAATTTCAAAAGATAAAGAAAATAACCGATATGGTATTCAAGAGATTTACGAAATTGATAATTTTTATAATTTATTATTTTTAGAGTTATACTTTATATTACAAGAACGAACATACCTTAAAAAGTGCAAAAACTGTGGGAAATACTTTTTAACTACTAATTCAGCAGTAATTTACTGTGATAATGTATTTGAGGATAATAAAACTTGTAGGGAAATTGGAGCAAGTAAAGTATTTACTAAAAATCTAGAAAAAGATGAAGCATATAATTTATATAGAAAGATATATAAAAAGAAACAAGCATTAGCTAAGTCAAAAGGTGAAAGTTTTGAAATAGAGTATAATAGGTTTAGATATCAAGGAAAGAATAAGAAAAACGCGTATAAACTAAAAGAGATTACTAAAAAAGAATTTATGGAATGGTTAGAAGAACAATAGTATTATGATACGGTAGTATCTCCAAACTGTCATAAAGTTAGAACTACAACTTGATGAACAGTATTTGTTCTAGAGGAGCTATTTATTTTACAGAAAAATTATCAAGTTTTATCCAATAAGTTGAATTATTCAAAGTGAAATAGTTTGTTATGTAAAAAATAAAACATTAAAGGCTTTTATATAAAGTATAATTTATATTGTTGTATTTTTTTTACTATTATGCTAAAATTCTTTTAGATAATGAAATAATAAAAAGGAGACACGATGGAAAAAGAATTAACATCTAAAATTTTCATGGTTTATCATAAATCAAATAACATTAAAAAAGAAAGTGAAAGGGACAAAGAGAAAGAAAGCGATTCGCACATAAGACAAAGGGGAGAAAGGTAATGAAAGAGTTAATAAAAATTGTTCCAAAGAAATTGTTTATATATTCTATAATTTTTAATACGTTGTATTCAATAGCAGATTATGGTGAATCATTTGTATTATCATATTTTGGTACAAATCCATTAACATTAGATAAGTTAATTAAATTAGCTATTTGCATTTTGATCACACATATAATTATGCTTATTGCTGGAAAAGTAGCATCCTACATAGATAATATTAATAATCAAAAAACACAAACGAAAATACAAAAATATTATTTTAATAAATTACAATCTATGACAATGGAACAAATTTCAAATACACATACAGGATATATACATAAATTAATAACGAATTTATCATTTTACTTTTTTGAAATGACATGGCAATTTGAAATAAGTGTTATTCCTTTAATTATTGGTGGAATTTCTATTTTGGTTATGGTTTGTAAACAATCAATTATAACAGGAGTAATATGTGTTTTTATATCAGCACTAGCTGTTTATTTAAAATATATAATGATAAAGAATAAACAAAAATTTCAAAAGAAAGTAAATGAAGCAGAGTCAAAATATAATGCTACTTTTATAGATTTTATACAAAATATAATTGCTATAAGAAAATTGAATATATATAAATTTTGCAATGATAAAATAACAGAAAATTCAGAAGAATATTTAAAAGTAACAAAAATAAATGAGAGAAAAAGATCAAATGTAAATGGCATATTTACAGGTCTAATGGACATTTTATATTTAGTAGTAATTATTAGTACAATTATAATGGTTTCAAATGGAGAAGATGGATTACCATATTTATTATTTTATTTATCAGCTATTGGAAAATTATATTCAAATTTGAATAGTCTAGTTAGACTAATAGATATAACAGAAAGATATAAAACAGCAAAAAAACAATTAGATGAATATTTTAAAGATAATAAGAAAATAAAATTATTGGATAAGTTTGAAAATATTAAATTAAAAAATGTTATATTTTCATATACAAAAGATTCAACAAAAATAAAAATACCAGAGTTTATATTAAATAAAGGAGATAAGATTAGTATTAAAGGAGAATCAGGACAAGGAAAGACTACAGCAATGAATATACTAGCAGGTTTATATCCACTAGAAAAAGGAGAGCTGCTGGTTGATAATCAATTAAAAAAAGATTGCCGAATAGATTTAGTATTTGTATCACAAGAAGTTGAACTATTTGATTTAAGTATAAGAGATAACTTATGTTTAGGAAAAGAAATTCCAGAAGAAAAAATAGTGCAATTACTTGATGAGGCAGGATTAATGAATTGGTATAAAGAGTTACCAAATGGACTTGAAACGATGGTGGGAGAAAAAGGAATAAAATTGTCAGCAGGTCAAAAACAAAGACTAAATTTAATTAGAGGAATATTAATAGATAAAGAATTATATTTTTTTGATGAACCTACATCAAATTTAGATATAGTATCTGAAGAAAAAATGACAAGTATGATTAAAAAATACTTAAATGATAAAACTTATGTAATAATTACACACAGACCTAAAATTGCAGAATTATGTAATAGACATTATGTTTTTGAGGAACATATGATGAAAGAACTTATCAAAGTATAGAAATATATAAGGAGAATAGAAGTGAAAAATAGTGAATTAAAAGTGAATTATTTAGATGAAAACACTTTTTGGCATATTACAAGCAAGTTAAATATAGAAAGTATTCAAAAAAATGGATTAGTGCCACGAGATGGAAAAAGAAATGGAAAAAGTACTAGTGCAGAGGACCCAGTACCTAGAGTATTCTTCAGTCAAGGACTAGAAGGAGTATTAGCACAAGCAAACAATTTAGCTTTTTTGATAAATGAATTTGTAAAAAATATAGAAAGAACAAATGAAGGCGATAATGGAAAAAATGTTAAAGAAAAAATGCAAGAATTTCTAAATAATTCTGTAAACAATGAAATTGAAAAAAAAGAGGCTAAAAATGGTGGATTTATAGATATAGCTAATTTTATAAAAGGAGACATTTTTAAAAATGGGATAAACAAAAATTTGAATGAACAAGATTTAAATAAAATTATATATAATATTACAAAAACTATATGGAAAAATGATGTATGTTTGAAAGCAAATTTAAAAGAAAATGTGGATTATAGTTGGAATGATACTAATTATTCTGCTACAGGAAGCAAAAAAAGACCAATGACAAAAAAGAATATGCATGCATTTGAAGGACATATAGTTACTACAGATATTATAGAGATAATAACAGATGAAAACGGAAAGCCAAGAACAACATGGGATGTATTTAAAGAAATGGCAATGTTTTACAAAAAGGAACATCCTGACAAAGAATATTTACCAGTAGAAGAATGGCAATCTGGATATATGGATGAAAATGGCAGAATTGTTTATACAGGAGAAATTAATCATGAAAAAGATTATTT
Organism: uncultured Clostridia bacterium; assembly: GCA_934169725.1. Taxonomy (GTDB): domain Bacteria; phylum Bacillota; class Clostridia; order TANB77; family CAG-508; genus CAG-269. Next base: position 367,843 of record CAKPOF010000001.1, read on the forward strand.
AAGCATGTTTATTGAAATTGAGAAAGGTGAAAATGAAAAGATAGAATTAAGAAATATTGCTAAGAGTTTTGCTAAAGATAAAGAGGTAGCATTAAAAAAAGAAGATGTTAAAGTAATATTTGAAGAACTAGAAAAAGAAAATGAGCATATACAAGAAAGCCCTAGTCTATCAGAATAGGAGATGATTATATGACACAAGTTGAAAAAAAGGAATATCAAAAGGCATATGTAGAATTATATGAAATAATAAAAGTTCTACCAGAAGAAGAACAAGAGAAAATTCCTAAATTAGTTTTAAAAAACTTAAAAAATAATATGGACAAAGAATATAAATTTACACTAGATAAAGAAAAAGATATATTAAATCAAAAGTATAGAATTGAAACAAAAGCATTATTTATAGAATTATATGAAAGATATTTATTATCAAAAGAAGATAGTGATTTTTGGTGGAAATATGATAAAATTTGCAATAACATGATTGAAGAAGAAAAAAGAATAAAATATAATTCTGATAATATTTTTAAAAATAGAAAATTAGAAAGAAAAGAGTTGATAATTAATAAAAAAGAAAATGAGAGTAATTTACCTATTGAAATAAAAAAGGAAAACATTTTCATAAAATTTTTGAATTTTATGAAGAAAGTAATTTTGAAAAAATATTAATGGAACTTACAAAGTAGGCTTTATCGAGAAATGAGTAAAAACATTAAGCAAATAAATCATTTAACGAAAAAGTATTTCGATTAATCTGCGCATATTTTTAGCCTAGATATATTCTAGGCTAAAATCATTCAGTAACATCATCAATTTTAAACCCATTAAGTTCAATATAATCTTTTTCTAAACATTCTTCAATAGTAGATTTATCGATAATAATAGTATGACAATTTTTAATTAAATCTGTCAGATATTTTTCATCTTCTGGAAAACAAATAAAATACATTTTATCTCTATAGCTGGAATTAATATCAAGAAAATTAGACAAATAACCAATTTGATTAATGTCTAGAAATAGCATAATCTTTAAGTAAAGTTCATTATCCACTAAAAAGTCCATATGTCTAAAATCAGTATATTCAACATCATGTCTTTTGGATAAGTCACTAATCATAAAATTCCTAATTTTATCATAATTTCGAATGATTCTTTTATTAAAATCATTATATTCAATTAAATACAAGTGTTTATCGCTAAAGCCAAAACTTTTTTTATAGTATAAAATTTTTTTTATATCATTTGTAAAAATAATAGAATTATAAAATTCTCGTTCTTTCTTTAAATCATAATGAAGAGAAGTAATATATTTATCATCTTTTTCTCCATAGACAGAATAAACAGTATAAAAATTTTGGTCAAAAGTTAAAAGACCTAAATATCTTCTGGAATCTTGTGTAGGAGAATTTCTATCTTTTAAATGCCAACTAGGTATAAAATTCATGGTACTACTAAATTTGGTGAAAGCTGCAATATCACTAATCACTTTTAATCTTTCTATATTATTTGGATTTCTGCAATGTATTTTAATTTCTGTACCGATTTCAGTTAGAAACTCTTTTCCTTTTCTGCCTAAAGCAATTTCTCTGTGTTTTAGTCTAGTTAAATACTTTTCTTTCACTAGATGACATATTCTTTTTTCTTGATAGGTTTTGGTGCCATAAATATATCTTGTGTTATCTAAAGTAATTGTCTTATAATCTGCTAAAAATTCTAATAACTCTACATCTCTTTCTTGTAAAATCAATCCTCTTTCCATTTTCATTACACCTCCAGTCTTTCTAAAATCAAATTTTCCAATAACCCATTTATTTACTCAATAAACTGTACCTTTGTAGAGGTCCCATATACTTTCGTATATGACACCTCTACTCTAGACAAATAAATTTTGAACAAATAATGTTGTAAGTATTGAAATATTAATATTCTAGTTATTAATGACCATAGCAAAAAAATATTGGAAAAAATCTTCAAAATTTTGCTATGGCCATTTGTTAATATCTGGTAAATTATTGTTAATAAAACTTATAATTTTATCAGCTTCTAAAACAGAAACTTCGATATGGGGAATATCAGAATAAAATCCTTGTACCATATAACAGCAATTAAATAAATTATCGTCTCTAATTACACCACCATGAATAAGCCCATCTTGAATTGGTTTAATAGTTCTATTATCAGCATCCCATACTTTTCTTTTTTCAAATATTTTTACAACTACAATTACAAATTTGTCATAAAATAATCTTTCATAAGGTTTCGTTATTTCTGCAATATTTAAAATTATTTGCTTGTGTGTATAAGATGACCTATTTTTTAGATTAGGTAATTTTTCTGGTATATATAAAGATAAAACATTATTTTTTAGACTTGCTTTATATTCATTGTTTATAAAGTGAATTTCATTTACTGGGTATGTATTATTTAAAAGATTAACTTGCTCATAAATTTCAAATCTGCATTTTTCTAGTCCATATAAAAATCTTTCTAGTTTCTTGTCAGTGGGACTAATATATGGATATTTCAATACATTATTCAAAGACTTACTTAAATTTTCTAATAAATTATATAATTCATTTGGAATTTGCATAAAAATCAGCTCCTTTCAAGCTAAAATGAAATTTGTTAAAAATAAAAAAGACCATTATAGTCTTAAAAAATATTGGCATATAGTTTTTCGAAATCTTCAGAAGAATAAATTCTTCTATTGTCATTAAACCTATTTTTATAGTTATTATATTTATTATTATTTATATATTTGTTGTTTTCGACTAGGGGAGTAGTATCTTTTGAACTAGAATTATTATTGTAGTTGCCTATATGAGTAGTCGATTTTGAATAGGTAGGGTTGTCATATTTGACAAGTGGTATTATTTTTCTATTTATAATTTGTCTAGTTGTATCTTGAAAGTTTGTTATTACTTGAACATATTTCTTTCTGGACAAACTACTTATTAATTTTGACACTCTTGTATCAGATAAATTTATAATGGTTGCTATATATTTATTTGTTATACTACAATAGCCATCGTTTTTACTAAAAAATAAAATTAGGGAATAGATATATTTTTCTTTATCACTTAAATGCTCGTTCGTTAGGATTTCATAAGGTATCCATAGACCTTTTAAATTGTTTTCTTGCATATTCTCACCTTCTTTCATAAAAAATAAACATACTAACATAAAAATCAGTATGTTTAAAATATGTAATACATATAAAATAATTACAAATAAATTGCTATAGGAACAACTATAATGGCAGGGCTTTTTACAATATCTGAAATTTCTTTAGGCATTGTTATCTTATTTTTTCTACGTTGCTGTCTATTTTGAGGTATGCTTTTTAATGTATTCTCCAAATTTGACAAAGATAATTTTTCGTTGTCTGCAAGTCTTCTATTGATTTTGCATAAAACAGTAACTTCCCCTTGTAATTTACTAATGTCTACATTTAGATTATCTTTTTCTATGTAACTAACAATAGAATACTTTTTATCATTATTAAATTTCATTAAGCAAGGAATTTTTTCAGCTTTCTCACTTTCAGCAAGTTCTACAAAACTATCAACCTTTTTTAAATCTTTTTCTTTAATATAAGTTTGCCCTGTCATTTTTTCTGCTATATTGGCCATATTTTTTAAAGTATTAGCAGTGTTAGCTAAACTTATTAATTTGGGTAATTCTAAATTTATAACTATTTCAATTATTTCATCTTTTTCAAAACTCTCCCATATTTCAGAAGTTATATAATCATAATATATTTTACCATCTTGATAATTTTTTATTTCTTCGTATAGTTGTTGAAACTTCATAGCATCTGTAACGATTACTTTCTTAGTAGTTTCTATATTTTTTTCTCTCCCTATTTCACCAGTACCATTTACCGCCTCAATACCAGCACTAACACCAGCACCTAGTTTACTAGTTATCTTTTCTATGATAGTTGTTTCATATTCTTCTCCTAGAATTGCACCTAAACTATCATTTATAAATTCTTTATCTAAATATAAAAATTTTCTTAATTTATAACTCATAAAAACTGTCCTTTCACTTCAAATATTCACTCAAATCTTCCACCAACATAAAAACTGTAGTACAAGGATTTTTACTTGCCTCAGTAGAAATATTTTTAAATTGTTCATATATTTCCTTACAGTTACTAATAGCAGTTTCCAATCTATTATTATTTGTTACTTTCTCAAAAATTTCTTTATCATTTTTAGAATAATTACCTAAATTAGCATTTTGAAATTCTTTCTTTAGTTCTTTTAACGAATCGTTTTTCGATAGGGGATTGCTAACTTTTTTGAAGTGTGATAATAGCCATACTTCAAAATTAGGATTAGACCAAGCTGAATTATACTCATTTAATTTAATTGCATTATTGAATTGTTCATCTGTATAATCATCTTTGTCAAAAACAACCCAAACTTGTCCATATACTTTAGGAGATTTGTTTATGTATTGTTTAGTATATTTCACTAAACTTTCTGTATTTAATCCAGTACCTTTTATTTTGATAGCAGGTACTACACTAATTCTATCTCCAAATTTTTCATTTATCTTTTGCTTTAACCCATTAAAATAGTTTGGCTCTGTTTCTTTGCCTTCGCAGATTATAAGGTAGTTTGGAGGTGCTAATTTTTTGGTAGCTACCTTATTTCTGCCTTTATTATTATTCCTCATGAGTATTTATATTAAATTCTTCAAATACTGGAATAGCACCATATCTTCCAGTTAAATAGTCCTTATTGTAAGTAGCATCATTTCTAACTTTAGTATTATCAATTTTATAATCTGATAAAGAAAATAATTCAGAAATGCCATATATATCTTTTTCAGTAAACCAAATTTCATCTCTTCTAAAAGTTTCTTTATTTAAATTCGTTATATCATGAGTAGAATAGATTAACTGACCATTACCAGTGTTTTTTTCTTTATCATGAAATAAGTTAATAATATATCTTGTTAAAAGAGGGTGTAGCTTGGCATCTAATTCATCAATAAATAGACAACTTCCATCTTCTAAAGCATCCATTATAAAATTATATAGGTAAAACATTTTTAAGGTTCCCTTTGATTCTAAATAGAAAGGTAATAATATTTTTTCGCCATTTTCATTTTTATGAACCGCTTTTAACTCGACTTGTGAATGTGTATTATTGTCTAGAGTTCTAACATCTTTAATTTTTACATCAATATCATCAATACCTAAATCGAATACTTTTATAAATTCAACTAACCTTTTTCTATATTCTTTATCATCAATAATTTTTGAAGATATTAAGCGATTTATTTTATTTTCAAATTTAGGGTTTCCTAAATCTAAATAATAGCTATTTAAAAAACAATCATATACACTTTTAAAATCTTCATTGTCTTTTTCTATTTTTCGGTATAAGCTTAAAAATAAAGAACTAGAATCAACATCAAATTTATTTATCTTTGCTTTGTATGATTTATTAAACTTAACTTTATTTTCATCTCTATCAAAGATAGGAGTTACTTTATTTATTTTTTTTACATACAACCACTCTGAAACTATATTTTTATTTTTAATTTCAAAACCATACTGATATATTTTTTTATTTTTTGCCAAAAATGTTACTTCTAATGAAATAGGTTCATTTTTTGTTTTTTCATCAAAAGAAAAGTTATAATAATTATCTACTTCATTTGAATTCATATTTGTGTCATCATTAATCATCAATTTTTCTTTCATAAATTCAAATGCTTCTAATACGTTTGTTTTCCCACTTGCATTTGCACCATAAATAGCTGCAACTTTTAAATATTTTTTATCTTTAATATCAATTGTGTTATATTCGTGTTCTTTAATAGAAGCTGCTTCCATATCCAAACAGTTTTCATTTTTAAAAGATTTAAAGTTCTTAAAATTAAATTTTATTAACATTATTCTCATCTCCTATATTAGTATTATATGAATTTTTACTAAAAAAGTCAATAAAAATGAGAAAAAATCTCAAATTCAATATTATTTTATGCGGATTTTATAAAAATATACAAAATTAAAAGATATTATAAAGCGAATTTACAATATCCTAAAATTTTAATATATATTTAATAGTGTAAAATGGTTTCGGAATATACAAAAAGAAAGTCCTTTGATATAATAATTTACGACTAAATAAATCAAAGAAAGGACTTTCTTATGAAAACTATTATATCACAAAAATTAATAAATGTATTAAAAAATAAAATATTTAATGTAATTTCTTTAAATTTATTTAATAATATTGAATTTTTATTAAATAATCTTCTAAATAACAATACTCCTAATCAGTATTTTAATGTTATTTTTAAAGCTCAATAAACTGCTAGAGATATTGTTAAATCTATAGTTATCTCTACTTTTGAAGAGCTAGATAATGAATTTAAAGAATCTACTTATAGAAAATCTCGTTACTATATTAATAAATCTAATGTTCCTAGAACTCTTATCACTATTGTTGGAGAAATAACTTTTTATAGAACTTACTATATTTCTAAACACTCTAATAAAAAGTTTTTCTATATAGATAAAATTTTTGATTTACCTAAAAATGATCATTATGACCCTATTGTTAAAGCTATTTCTATATCTAAAGCTGTGTCTACCTCTCAGGCTCAATCTGTTCGTGATACTTCAGCTTTTATTAATGATATTTCTTACTTTGAAACTACTTCTGCTATTAAAGATATTCCTCGTCAATCTGTTTATAATTGGATTAAAAATTGGTATATTCCTAATATTGTACCTAAATCAGTAGAAACTCCTGAAACTCTTTATGTTATGGCTGATGAAAAATATATTGGTGCACAAAATATTTCTAAAGATATTATGATTAAATGCTTCGTTACTTTCGAAGATATAAAAGATATTAGTAAGAATAGACGTCAATTAGTCAATCGTTCTGTATTTTCTTGCTGTACTTCTAAAGCTTGGCCTAAGTTTATGGATTTTATTGCTATGAAATATGATTTCTCTAAAATTAGAAATATATGTCTTTTAGCTGATGGTGGCTCTTGGATTAAATCTGGTATTCCTGAATTAAAACTAGACCCTAATAATTCTGTTAAATTTTATTTATGTGAATTTCACTTTAAACAAGCAATTCATCATATTACTACTGATTCAGATGAAAGATATTATCTATTACATATTTTTAATACAAAACCTAAATCTTATTTTATTGATGCTGTTAATACCATTATAAATAATAATCCAAAACGTAAAGATATTATTAATAGCAAACTTAAATATATAATTAATAATTATTCAAATATCAAATCTATGTTGAATTTAAATATCGGTTCATCTATGGAAAGCCATATATCACATTTAATTGCATCTTTTTTCTCTTCAAGACCTAAAGGCTTTTCTACTAAAAGAATAGAAAAATATTTGAAATTAAGTAATTACAAACAAAACAACATAAATATCTTTAAATTATATTTAAGTCTTATTCTAAAAAGCAAGCTATAACGCTTAATGAAAATACGTATGATTATGAAATATTTACTCCTGATAAGATTCATAATATGCCTGTTCTAAATAATGGATTAAGAACTGATACTTATACAGCCTTAAATGCTATTTCTCACAATGTATAAATTATTATAACTATATAATGAAACATAAAAATAAGTCATATTATCTTTATGTTTCGTAAAAATTATTATATTATCGGATTATTTTCCGAAACTTCTTGACACCAATATATATTTTTTATTAACTATAGGTAATAAATGTTATACTTTCATATTTAATATTTTCTAACAATTTTTGATCAATTTTCTAACACTTTAAGATTTTTTATAAAAACACAAAAAGTCTCAAAAGCTAAAAAAGAGTAAGTGTTAATTCTAATAATACATAGAACCATAATGATTTTACAGATTTTATATAAGGCTAAAAAACAATAATTATTAATAACCAACACATCTAACACAGTTCTTAGGAACCAGTGCCACGGCGTGGGGGTTCGAGTCCCTTCATCCGCACCAATAACGAATCTGTTCGAACAAGTATAACAGAGAGAAACAAAAATCAATCAGAAAATAAAATCTGGTTGATTTTTGTGTTACCTAAAAATATTTGAATAGCTTACATCTAAATTGGCAAAGTTACAGATGTGAGCTTTTTTATTTGCGTAGTAAGTTTAGATATTGTTTACTTAATTTATCAATCATGTGGTTCAATGTTTGTTCTTGATAATCATTTTCAAATATGTAGTCAAAGTGAATATTAGAATAATCAATACTAGAAGACTCTCTTTTTTTGAAATATTCTTCTGATATATTATCTCTTGTTATTATTTTGTTTTTTCTAAGTGTATCATCAGATTTAATTAAAATTTTAAAATTACACATTTCCCAATATTTACATTGAGGCAATAAAATCCATTCTAATATAAAAATGTTATTATTTTGAGATAGCATTTCATTTAATTTTTGTTGCATGTATCCCCAAGTTATATCTGTCAATTCGTTCATTTTATTTTTTTGACTAAATACGATATTTCCCAATTTTTTTCTGTCTAAAAAACCACTCTTATCTAAAATTTCAGTTCCAAATTTTTCACATAAAATATCTAAAATTTCAGGTCTGTATACAGCTTCATGGCCAATTTTATCTATATCTATATGAATACAATTTAATTTTTGTGATAATAATGAAGCAAATGTTGTTTTTCCACTTCCGGATTTTCCTGTAATACCAATTATTTTCATAATGTTACCTCTTTCTAATTTATTATTTATAATCATAAACTAATACTATTATAGCATAAAAAATTAATTTGATAAGTAATTTGTTGGAAGTCTAAACAAGTTATTATATTTTTTATTAAATATTTTTAAAATAAAAGAAACAATGTACTAAATTGTTTTTAGTTAGTCAAGTTTTAACATAAAAATACATCATTAATCTTTCTTATATCATAAAGATATATTGAAAATTTTATTGGTTACATAAATATTATATCAAAAATTGTATAAAAATTCGATAAAAAATTGCTTACATTTGGTTGACACATATCATTGTTTAAAGCTGGCAATTGAAATTTGTAAAAAAATATACAATATGCTATAATAGAAATATCTAGTGTACTTTACGCAGCAAAGTCGAGAGAAATAAATTATTTTTCTGGAGGAGCTGTGTAATACCTCCAGATATTTTAGGAGGAGCCTATGAAAATTTTTAAAAGTTTCAATCAAACTAAAGAATGTGCTAAAACTAAATCAAATCGAAAAAAACATAATGAGGATTATCCGTTTAAACTAGTTGAACCAAGTGTAGATAATGTGATAGAAATTGAGGTGATAGGGGAAAATGAAATAGCTTCAATTTTGTACATGGGACAATTAATTGAATATGTAAATTGCATTGAAGATAAGATTCTACAATGGGAAGTTAAGGATAAAAAAATTATGAAAATTATTTTTTTAGATATTGATGAAGCTGAAAAAGCAAGAAAAATGTGGAGGTAAGAAAAAAATGAATAGCTTATAATCAAAAGCTATTCATTTTCTCCGTTTAGTCGAAAACTCAAATTGGCGAGAACAAATGGCGACTACGTCGTTTTGTACCAAATATATTTGTATTAATGACATAAATTTGTTATAATAAAAAAGTAACCCTTAGAATATTCATTTCGTATAAAAAGGAGGGAGTTTATGCGAGAAGTTTTAACTTGTATAGGATTATTTCTAATTATTATTTGGCTTGTAATTCTTGTAGCAGCATGTAAAGGAGCTTGTACTGAATGTGTTGCAGTTGTGACGGGTTTTACAATATTGCCAGTTGGAATTTTAATGTGCTGTGCGAAGTGAAAAAAGATGAGACCTAAATTGGTCTCATTTTTTTTGAAATTAATAGTTATATTATTAATATATATGTATTATAAAACCTTTTTTTAAAAGATACAATATTTATATAGAAATTTTTTAGTAAAAGATATATACTGTTGTTAAGAAAAAAGAAAGGAATATAGATATTTATTTTAAATATTTATAAAAGGTAATAGTATTATGGAAATAGGTTTTTATGTTGGTAGTTTTGATCCGTTTACAAATGGTCATTTACATGTAGTCGAGAAATCAGCTAAATTATTTGACAAAGTTATAATAGGTATAGGGGTTCACCCAAATAAAAAAAGAAGATATGATAAAGAAAAGATGAAAGTGGCAATAGAAAATGTATTGAAGCGTAGAAATTTAAATAATGTATCAGTTATATGTTATGAAAATCTTTCGATTGATGCTGCTATGGAAAACAATGCAACTGTTTTAGTTAGAGGAATAAGAAATGGTATGGATTATGAGTATGAAGAAAATATGGCGTCAATAAATGAGGAAATTTCTGGATTGGATACAATTTATATTAGGGCAGGTTCATTGGGAAATATTAGTTCGAGTTTTGTAATGGAATTATTTAATAATGGAAAAGATGTAACAAAATATCTACCGGCAGAAATAATTGAAATATTAAAGCAATAAAATGTTTTTCATTTTATTGCTTTAATTTGTAAGATTTTTTTATGTATAATATGCTGAAAAGAAGACCACATACAGATAAAAATATAGATATATTCATAATAGGTGTATTAGAATATTTTACTGTCATGGTTGCATTATCTAATTTATTAAGTGAAATTGATAAAAAACCGGTTTTCATTTTCAAATGTTGAGACAGATTGATTATTTATTGTAACTATATATCCTGGATAATAAATGTAAGGTAGTTCTATGATTGTATTATCTTCAGAAATATTAATTTTGCAAGATAAATTTGAACTAAATTTTTCTAAATCATAAAAAGTACCACTACCATTTAAAAATTCTAATGTATTGCTTCTAGAGATGATATATAAACGATTTAAATTGCTTTTTTGTGGTAGATATTCTCCTTTTCCCATTCCAACCATTGCTGTGTTAGTATCTTTTGCAACAATACCAATTTTTTCTAATGTCAGTTCTTCAATATTTTCATTAATAGGTATATAATTTTTTAATTGATATATGCAAATTAAAGTTATAAATGTGAAAAACAACACATCTAACATACTAAATTTTTTTACTATTAAAGAGACATTGATTGAACAAACTATTGCTATTGAAAAGTTTGAAAAAACTAATAGTCTCCACGGAAATTGTATTATTTTTATTTGATTTTCTATAGGTCCCCATGGAAAATATTTTGTACTCATAAAAGTGGTTAAAATTCCTAAAAAGAAAAAGAAAAAATACTCTTTTTTATAATATTTTTGTAATATTTTTTTAAAACTGAAGATTGATATCAAAAACATAAAAATTGTTGGTGTACATAACTTATATATATATGTAGAATTCTCTTTACTATCATATAATGAGGAAAAATCTAATTTATTGTTGTTAAAAGATTCAATTGTTGACATTGTGTCTTTTTGATATACACTATAATCAGTTGAAAATTTTGTTTCTAATAGAGGCATCCAAAAAAATGCAGTCATCAAAACAATTAATAGGCAATTTTTTAATAAATTCATAAGAATATCTTTATTTTTTATGCATGAAATATTTATACATAAATATATAAATGAAATTATTGCTGTAATAACAGACATAATGTTATGTGTAAGTATTAAACCGAACAGCTCCCAAGCATAAAACAAAATTATTATTTTGCTTGTTAAAAAGTCTATACATTCCTAGAAATACTAAAGGAATAAATATATAACTTAAAAACTCACCTAAAGAATTTCGAATATACATGTCATTTAAAAAATAAGGCATTGTTATATATAATATGGCAGAAAGAGTTCCTGTTAGTTTATTTTTAGTTAATTCATTTATAAATTTATACATGCTTAATCCGTGAAAGCTGGACACCTAAAAATAAAGCTAGTTTGTAACCATTTATAAAGTTAGATGTAATTAATCTACAAATAATAATTAATATTGAAGATAATGGACCATAAAATAAATTCCAGCTGTATCCAAATCCATTTGTTAAGTTTGAAAGAACAGTTGGATTTGTTGAATTTTTTATGGATGTATAAGTAGAAATAGCTCTTGCAATATGTTGTATTCCATCATCATAATAAATGTCAAAATTTTTCCATAGTAATGGCTGTGATATAAATAGGGAAACAATTATTATTATAGGTATAGTATTATATTTCTTTAATATTTTTTTAATCATTTTTATATAATCCTTTACTTTTTTCAAATAGCTTATCATAAAAAATAAAAAAAGTATAGTGAATAATATCATTTTTAAATTTGATATTATTTTGCTTTTTATACCTTGGTGTCGCAAACCACATATTAAAAACAATAGAATTAATGTATTAAAAAAATACTATTTTAAGGTTATTGAATAGTAGGCTAATAGATGATACAATATAATAGATAATTAGAGAAGGAGATAAAGATGGAAGTACCTGTAGAAAAAAATAAGGAATATGTTGTTGATATTATGGATAATGGTTTTTCTGGAGAAGGAATTGCAAAAATTAATAATTATACTATATTTATTCCAAATGCTATAAAAGGTGAAAAAATAAAAATTTTAATAGTTAAAGTTCTGAAAACACATGCTTTTGGTAAAATTTTAGAAATTATAGATAAATCTCAACATAGAGTAGAAAGTGATTGTACAACATATAAAAGGTGTGGAGGGTGTTCTATGAGACATATAGAATATTCAGAAACATTAAAAATAAAGAAAAACACAGTACAAAACTTAGTAAACAAGACATTGAAAAATAAAATTATAGTAGAAGAAACGTTAGGAATGAATAATCCATACAACTATCGAAATAAAGCTCAATATCCAATTGGAGTAAATAAAGATGGACAGGCAGTGATAGGAGTTTATGCAAATAGGACTCATGAAGTAATACCAATAAAAGATTGTTATATTCAAGATGAGAGAACAGAGAAAATTGCTAAATACATAACAAAATATATTACAGAAAATGATATATCGATATACAATGAAAATACTGGAAAAGGGTTAATTAGACATATTGTTACCAAAATAGGCAAAAGTACAGGAGAAATTATGTGCATAATTGTTATAAATGGTGATGAAATACCTAATGAAAAAAAATTAGTAGAGGACCTTATAGTAAAATTTCCTAAAATAAAAACAATAGTAAAGAATGTAAATAAAAAAAATACGAATGTAATACTTGGAAATAAAAATATAGTTTTATATGGAAAAGGATATATAAAAGATAAATTAGGAGATTTAGAATTTAAAATTTCTCCACTATCATTTTATCAAGTTAATCCTATTCAAGCTGAAAATTTATATAGCATAGGTGTTAAATATGCTAATATAACAAAGGAAGATATAGTATTTGATTTATATAGCGGAATAGGAACAATTTCTTTGTTTATGGCAAAGTATGCTAAAAAAGTATATGGTATTGAAATTGTTGAAGATGCGGTTAATGATGCAAAAGAAAATGCAAAAATGAATAAAATAAACAATGTTGAATTTATAGCAGGTGATGTTGAAAAAGTATTAGATACATTGATAAATAAAAAGAAAATTATTCCTAATATTGTTATGGTTGATCCACCTCGAAAAGGATTGGATAATAATACTATAAAAAATATAAAGAATATTAAACCTAAAAAGGTAATATATATTAGTTGCAATCCAACAACATTAGTAAGAGATTTAAGCTATTTAGAAGAGGAATATGAAATATGTAAAATAAAGCCAGTAGATATGTTTCCATTCACAAGCCACGTGGAATGTGTAGCAGTGATGTATATAAAATAAAATTTACCACACCATTGCGAGAGTAAGAAAAATTAAAAATAAAGGTGACAGATTTCATTGTGGAATTAAGGAATTTATGATAAATTATATACAGTAAGGACTAGGAGAGTAGAATATGATAGATTATTATAAGATAAATGAATATTATATGAAATCATGTATCAAATAAAATTAAATGAGAACAACAACTATATATTTTTGAAACAATGGTATATATGAGAATTGCACTTATTTCAGATATACATGGAAATTTAGAAGCACTAAAGTCCAATTTACAAGATATAGAAAAAAGAAATTTTTAAAGGAGGATACAAATGCTAGAAAATATAGAAGTTTTATATCATAGTAGTATAAGAATAAGTAAAGGCAAAATAATTTATATAGATCCGTTTAAAATAGATAAAAATTATAATGATGCAGATATTGTTTTTATAACACACGACCATTATGATCATTATTCTGAGGAAGATATAGACAAAGTCATAAATGAAAATACTACTATTATAGTACCAGAAGAATTATTAACTAAAACATTAAGAAAAGGTATAAATAAAAATGCAGTTCTTGTTGTAGAGCCAAACAGAGAATATATTGTACAAGGAATTAAATTTGAAACAATACCAGCATATAATACCAATAAAGCTTTTCATCCAAAAGAAAAGGGATGGGTCGGCTATATTATTACATTAGATGATGTTAGATACTATATTGCAGGCGATACAGATATTACAGAAGAAAATAGAAAAGTGAAATGTGAAGTTGCTTTTGTTCCAGTTGGAGGAATATATACAATGGATTTCAAAGAGGCAGCACAATTAATAAATGAAATACAACCTAAAATAGCAGTTCCAATCCATTATGGAAGTGTAGTCGGAAAAGTTCAGAATGCAGTAGATTTTGTTGGATTATTATACCCGATAACAAAAGGCATGATTTTAATGAAAAAATAGTTTATTGTAAGGATATAGATATGGATAAAGAAGAAATTATAAATCTGAGTAAAATAAATGATAATTTGTGGAGGTGCCATAGATATGAAAATAAAACAACAAAAACAGATAAAACAATTTTTAAAAGAAGAATTTGGCATAGATAATGGAACTGTATTATTTGATAAACAAGAAATAATACTTAAGAGCTTATTAAAAATATAAGAGGAAAGTCTAAAAATTAGAAAAAAACACTTATTCAAACAATTCTTCCCAGAATTGCATTATATAAAGCTATGTTAAAAGATGAAGAAAAAGATGATGATGTATATCAACATATGAAAAAATAATGGTTGCGAAAAATTATGTCATCTTTTTTGTGATGTTGATAATGTAACATATGGAGGACTTAAAAAAATAGGTTTTTCAAGAACAAAAACATTAGGATATGGCGGAGAGTGTTGTGATTTTCATTTTTATAAAAAATGATATAAAATTAAAGATTTTATAGAAAAATATATTATAAAAGTTGATATAAATATAAGAGGAGATTTAAGATAATGAGAATAACAGAAAATGAAGAAGATATAAAATTAATTCAAATTCTATGGGATTATATGAAAATGAACCATAAGTTACAACATTCAGATTGTATTATTGGCTTAGGAACAATAGATATAAATGTTGCAGATGTCGCATCAGAATTATATTTAAATGGATATGCGGATAAATTAATATTTTCTGGAGGATTAGGAAAAATTACGAGGGAAGTATGGGATGAAACAGAAGCTGAAAAATTTGCGAAGATTGCAATAAAAAAAGGTGTTCCTAATGAAGATATATATTTAGAAAAGGAGTCGACAAATACAGGTGATAATTTTAGGTTTACTAAAAAATTGATAGAAACTGAAAAATTAAATATAAAGTCGTGTATTGTTGTATGTAAACCATATACCGAAAAAAGAGTTTATGCAGCTTTTAAAAAGATAATGCCAGAATATGAAGCCATAATTCATTCTGAAAATATTAGTTGCGAAGAATATTACAAAAAAAATAAAAATGGATGGGTTGACGTTTTAGTTGGAGATATACCAAGAATGAAAGTTTTTTATAAAAAAGGTTGGCAGATAAAAATGGATGTTCCAGATGAAGTCTGGAAAGCATATGAAGCATTGGTAGAAAAAGGATATGATAAGTTTACTTTAAAAGAAGAATAAAATATAAAATAGTAGGTGATAATAAATGAATTTAAGAGAACAAATTGAAAATTACAAACCATATAATGAACAAGAAGAAAATGACAAAGAATTGATGTTAAAATATATAGATACTTTTGAAGATGTTTTAACGAGAGAAAACAAAATGTGCCATTTTACTGCTTCTAATTGGGTGATTAATAAAGAAAGAACAAAAGTATTAATGATATATCATAACATATATAAATCTTGGGCTTGGACGGGTGGACATGCAGATGGAGATAGTGATTTATTACATGTGGCTTTAAAGGAAGTTAATGAAGAAACGGGGTTAAAAAATTTGAAGGTGTTATGCGATAGCTTTTTTGGTATACAAATACTTACTGTAGATAGCCATATGAAAAGAGGAAAATTCGTGCCTTCACATTTGCATTTAGATTGTTGCTTTTTATTAGAGGCTGACGAGAAAGAACCTTTAAGAATAAAGGCTGATGAAAATAGTGGTGTAAAATGGATAGATATAGATAAAATAGATAGTGTTACAAATGAAGATAAAATGAAACCTATTTATAAAAAATTAAATGAAAAAATAAGATTATTATAGAATGAGAACAAACGATACATTTGCCATTTGATCTTACTTGACTTTAGTTTTCGATAAAAATGCAGAAAATTTCAAAGAGTTAGTGATTATAAAAAGGATATTTACTAATAAAATATTTAGCAAATATCCTTTTTGACAAAATGTTTGATTATACTTGCATGTACATAACTTCTAAAAAGGATATGACTGAGTACATATTTTTATAACAGGAATGCTATTAAGGTCAAAAATCCTTAAATATATAGATGGTTTTGCAATACAAGTACGAGGTGATTTCTTTATACAGGTAGTATCAACAAAAAATTGAACCTCTTTTTTTTGAGATAAACTGTACCAGAAATCGTTTTGTGCTACAAGAACAAGAAATGTTTCCTCCAGCTTATGTTTTTTACAGAAAGTCATAATACGATCCCGATAAGAATCTAAATCAGAATCTGAAACAGCTCCTAAATAATCAGTTGCTGTGGAGATATAGTCTTGAAGATTTTTTTTCATATAGTGAACTCCTTTCTACAAAAATAATACAATTAATTATATGGGGATGTTACAAAAAAATCAAAAAAGTTTTATGAAAATGCTAAAAAAGCTTGTAAAAAAAGCTTTTTTATGGTAAAATATTACATGTAATAAACAAAACCGATTAAAAAGCAAAGTATATATATTACAAAAGTTTACAAGAGAAAATGGTCATTGGCTGGAAACCATTAAATTTAGTATATAGAAATTTCACTTTTTAGGTTCTTTTTTGAAACAGTAGTAGAAAAAGACGGTAGAACCGTTAAAACTTACAATAAGGTTAGTAAAATACTAATAAATTTAGGTGGTACCACGAAAATAGCCATTTCGTCCTATTATATTAAGGAAGAAGTGGTTTTTTTGATGACATAGTAAATTTAAATTTTGAATAAAATTTAATAAAGGATGTTGATATATATGGATAATGAAGGAAAATGTATAGAATATTATTTTGATTCTAAAACATTTACGAAAGAAAAACTAATGAAAAATATAGAAGAAGCTAAAGCAGAATTTCCAAATAAAAAAGTTAAGCCAGAGCTATTTTTAAATCAATGGGGAGTATATGTTTTAAAAATTAATTTTACGGATAAAATTAAATATATGGCTGAAATAAAGAAAAAGAGAAAAAATCATAAAGTATCTATTTTAACAGAAAAAAATAGAAAATTAAGTCAAAAAAGAACTTCTATATTTAATAGAGAATATGGTCAATATAGAAAAACAGGAGAATATAAACCAATATAATGAAAGGAATGTACTATTATGAAGGAAGAAATAGCTAAGATAAAAGAAGATTCAACTAGTTTAATTTCAAATTGTAATAAGCTTAAAGAATTAAATGATTTGAGAGTTAAATATTTAGGAAAAAAAGGAGAATTGACATTAATTCTAAGAGGAATGGGAAAACTAAATCCAGAAGAAAGACCAGTTATTGGTAGTATGGTTAATGAAGTTAGAGTTGATATAGAAAATTTAATTGAAGAAAAAGAAAAAGAATTTAAAAATCAGGAAATGCTAAAAAGATTACAAAATGAAAATATTGATGTAACAGAACCAAGTAAAAAAACTAATATTGGATCTTTACATCCAATAACTAAGATTATAGATGAAGTAGAAGAAATATTTTTAGGTATGGGATATAAAATTGCTGATGGACCAGAAGTAGAAAAAGCGATATATAATTTTGATAAATTAAACACGCCACCAGATCATCCAGCGAGAGATATACAAGATACTTTTTATATTACTGATGATATAGTTTTACGTAGTCAAACTTCACCTGTTCAAGCTAGAGTTATGGAAAATCAAAAACCACCAATAAAAATAATTTGTCCAGGTGCAGTATACAGATCAGATAGTGTTGATGCAACACATTCGCCTGTATTTCATCAAATTGAAGGGTTGGTAGTAGATAAAAATGTATCTATGGCAGATTTAAAGGGAACATTGGAAATGTTTGCTAAAAAATGTTTAGGTGAAAATACAAAAATAAGATTCAGACCTCATCATTTTCCATTTACAGAACCATCTGCAGAAGCTGATGTATCTTGCTTTGTATGTGGAGGAAAAGGATGCCGAGTATGTAAAGGAGAAGGATGGATAGAATTACTTGGATGTGGGGAAGTACATCCAAATGTTTTAAGAAATTGTGGAATTGATCCAGATATATATTCAGGATTTGCCTTTGGATTTGGTGTAGAAAGAATTGCAATGGCAAAATATGGAATAGAAGATATGAGATTATTATATGAAAATGATATAAGATTTTTAAAACAATTTTAAAAAATGAGTTTTATAATTGATTAAAAATTTAATTAATTAAGGAGGAAATTAATGGGATTATTTAGAAAAAAAGAAAAGGAATATACATTAAGGGAGGCAATGAAACTTTTGCAAAAAGATGAATACACAACATATATGCCTATAGCAATAAATCCTGCTAATCCCAATACAAAGTATTGGTTAAGAAATGAACCACAAACTATGATTAATGCTACAGCAAAGAATATTATGAAACAAAATGTTAATAATAATTTTGCTAATAAAAGAGAAAAATTTGCAAATGAAATAAGCAATAATGGAGAATTTAGAAAAATAGTGAATGATATTAATGTTAGTCATAGTGATAAACCGGGTAGAGTTATAAGATATGAAGATACTTATCAAAGAGGTTTATAGGTAAAACCAAAAACCTAAATAATATACGAAAAGGAAAAGGAATATAAAATGAAAGCAAGTAGAGAGTGGTTAGAAGAATATAGTGATATAGATGTTGATACAATTAAATTAGGCGATATATTAACAATGACAGGGTCTAAGGTAGAAACAATTGAACAAAAGGGTAATGAAATAAAAAATGTCGTAATTGGAAAAATTTTAGAAGTAAAAAAACATCCTGATGCAGATAAATTGGTTGTAACTAAAATAGATGTTGGAAATGGAGAAATTGTTCAGGTTGTAACAGCAGCTACTAATATAAAAGTTGATGAGCCAGGTCAAATAGTGCCTGTAGCAAGAGATGGAGCTGAGCTACCTAAAGGTGTAAAAATAAAAACAGGTAAATTACGTGGTGTAGAATCACAAGGCATGATGTGTGGAATGGAGGAACTAGAGATAGATCCTGCAAATTATCCTAACAAAGTTGTAGATGGTATATTTATTTTAGATAATGAGTACGAAAAGTATATCGGACAAAATATAGTAGATGTTTTAGACTTAAAAGAAGATATTATTGATTTTGAAATAACACCTAATAGACCTGATTGTTTATCTGTCGAAGGATTAGGAAGAGAAACAGCAGTATCTTTAGAAAAAGAATTTAAAAATCCAAGAAAAAATATTGATGAATTAAAAATAGAAGATAAAAAAGAAATAGAAGGATTAAAGGTTGATATTACAGCTCCAGATTTATGTTATAGATATATAGCTAGAGTAGTTAAAAATGTAAAAGTTGGTCCTTCTCCAAAATGGATGGTAAGAAGATTAAATGCATGTGGTGTAAGAAGTATAAATAATATAGTCGATATAACTAATTATGTAATGCTAGAAATGGGGCAACCAATGCATGCATTTGATATTAACTCTATTGAAGGAAAACATATAACTGTAAGAAGAGCAAAAAATAATGAAAAAATTACAACTTTAGATAAACAAGAAAGAATATTAGATGAAAATGATTTGGTTATATCAGATGAGAAGAAAGCAGTAGCGATAGCAGGAGTTATGGGAGGACTAAATTCAGAGATAGAATCAGATACTAATACAGTTGTGTTTGAATCAGCAGTATTTTATGGAGGAGCTGTTAGAAAAACAGCTAAAAAAGTTGGATTAAGAACAGAAAGTTCTGCAAGATTTGAAAAAGGATTATCACCTGAAAATGCATTAAGAGCTATTAATAGAGCAGTAGAATTAGTTGAAAAATTAAATGCAGGTGATGTGCTTGATGGAAAAATAGATGTATATCCAACTAAACAAAAAGTTAATAAAGTAAAACTAGATTATGATAGAATAAATGCTTTATTAGGTACTAATATAGAAAAACAAGAAATGATAAATATATTAGAAAAATTAGAAATAAAGGTAGAAGATAATGTAGCTATAGCACCATATTTTAGAACAGATATAGAACAACTAGCAGATATTGCAGAAGAAGTATTAAGATTTTATGGATATGATAAACTAGAAACAACTTTGGTAAAATGTGATACAACATTAGGAATCAGAAATAAAGAACAAAAGATAGAAGAAAAAATAAAGGAAGTATTAGTAAATAGTGGATTATCTGAAATATATACATATGGATTTTTAAGTGAAAAAGATTTAGAAAAATCTAATATAAGTGATGAATTAAAAAGAACAGCTATACAAATAAAAAATCCATTAAGTGAAGAATATAAACTAATGAGACCATCAACAATACCTAGTATGATGCAAATATTAGCTAACAATGCTAACAAAAAAAATCAAGATGTTAGAATATTTGATATTTCAAGAAATTATAAAAATGTAAATGAGGAAATAGAAAAAGGAGAAGTTCCATTACAAGAAAATATATTAACAATAGGAATGTATGGAAAAAATATAGATTTTTATGTTTTAAAGGGAATTGTAGAAAATATATTGGAATCAACTTATATTAACAGATATGATATAGAAAAAGAAAAAGAAAATAAATCATATCATCCTGGAAGATGTGCAAATATGAAAGTAGGGAAAGATGTTATAGCAACTCTAGGAGAAGTACATCCAATTGTGTTAGAAAATTATGATATAGAAAAAAGAGTATATTTAGCTGAAATTAATGTAACAAAATTGGAAAAATATTCTAGAAATAATAAAAAATATGCTGAAGTTCCAAAATTTCCTGCTGTAGAAAGAGATATTGCAGTTATTGTTGATGAAGAAATAGAAGTTGGACAAATCGAAAAAATAATTATAAAAAAAGGAAAAAAATTATTAGAACAAGTACAATTATTTGATATTTATAGAGATGAAAAATTAGGACAAAATAAGAAGAGTATAGCATATTCTTTAATATTTAGAGATCCAAAGAAAACATTAAGTGATGAAGAAATAAATACAACTATGGATAACATAATTAAAGAATTAGATAAGGCATTAAATGCAAAATTAAGATAATAAAAATTAAATTTTGTTATTAAATGGTTACAATTCACAGTTCAAAATATTTAACTTATAAAAATTTAATAATATATTGTTTTGAAATACCGCATAAGCGATCAAACGAACGTTAGTGAGTGCGAATTGGAGCAAACTACATACTGGGAATTTTAATATGTGGTTTGCGACACCAAGGTATGAAAAAACAATATATTATTAAATTTAAAAACGATTTATTTTATAAACTGTGAATTGTAACATTAGGGTTAAAGGAGAAAAATGGATAAAAAAATCAAAGAAAAAATTCAAGTTATACAAAAGGTAATGAATAACATGAATGAAGATCATATAAGCGAATGCTCAGCTCAATGTTCATATTATACAATATTATCCTTTATTCCATTTATCATTTTAGTAATAACATTAATACAATATACAGGTATAGAACCACAAACATTATTTGAAGCAATTTCTAAAATTATTCCAGCAAGTATGAATGAAATGGTTTTAGGAATTGTTCAAGAAGTGTACTCAAAATCAATAGGGACTATATCTGTTTCTATTATATTTACTATTTTGGCAGCTGGAAGAGGATTATATGCTTTAACAAGTGGACTGCATTCAGTCTATCACACAAATAACGAAAAAACAGTGTCATATATATATATGAGAATAAAAACTTTTTTTGAAACTATATTATTTATAATTATGATTGTATTAGGATTAACAGGACTTGTATTTGGCAATAGATTGAGAGATTTTTCGCAGGAATACTTTGGGAAATTTGAGAATTATAATATGATAATATCAATATTAACACAAGTAGGTTTTATATCAGTAACATTTGTTGTATTTTTATTGTTATATAAATATATGCCACGCCATAAAGTGACGTTTAAAAGTCAAGTTTTTGGAGCTGCATTTGGAGCTATATTTTTAAATATTATATCATTTATATTTTCTAAATATTTAGATATTTTTAAAGGATTTTCTATAACATATGGGAGTTTGACAACATTAATGCTTATTATGATGTGGACATACTCATGTTTTTATACAATATTTTTAGGAGCAGAAATAAATAAATTTTTTACAAAAAAATTAAAAAAAATAAATTAATTTATGGATGGTAATAAAATGGAAGAAATTAAATTATATATATTAATATTTTTTATATATGCAATAGCTGGCTGGATAATGGAAACAACAATGATATCAATCAGAAATAAAAAATTTGTAAACAGAGGATTTTTGATAGGACCAGTATGTCCGATATATGGCTATGGTGTTGTATTAGTAAGTTGTTTATTAAAAAAATATCAAGATGATATGATAATAACATTTTTTATGTCTATTATTATATGTGGATTATTGGAATATTTTACAAGTTATTTTATGGAAAAAATATTTAAAGCAAGATGGTGGGATTATAGTAGCAAAAAATTTAATATAAATGGAAGAATATGTTTGGATAATCTAATATTATTTGGTTTTGCGAGTTGCTTTATTGTATATATTGTAAATCCTTTTTTAATAAATAAAATAAATATGATTCCAAGTAATATACAAACTATTATAATATGCATTCTTTTAGCAATACATTTAATAGATAATATTATATCATATAAAATTATTCTTAATTTAAAACAAGTATCTAATGAAATAAAAGATAATACTATAGAAATTTCAGAAAAGGTTAGAAATATTATACATAATAAATCTATTTTCCATAGAAGATTAGTAAATGCATTTCCTAATATAAAAGAGAGGGTGCAGTTTACTAAATGGACAATAAAAGAAAAAATAGATAAGCTAAAATTATAATACATTGTGTGTTACAATTTACGATTTTAAATATTCGATTTATAAAAATTTGATAATATATTGTTTTGAAATAACCGCGTAAGCAACCAAACGAACGAAAGTGAGTGCGAATTGGAGCAAACAACATACTAGTAATTTTAATATGTGGTTTGCGACAACAAGGTATGAAAAACAATATATTATCAAATTTAAAAATGATTTAGTTTATAAACTGTAAATTGTAACTATGAATTAATATTAATAGAATAAAAATTAATAAAAGTATTGACATTTTTATAAAAATAGTGTAAAGTATATTTACATTACATTTAAAGGAGTAGTTATTTATGGAAAAAAATGTTGAGATTTGTATATTGTATGATTTATATGGCAAAATTTTAACTGATAAACAATCTGAATTTATAGATAACTATTATAATAATGATTTATCTTTAGCAGAAATTGCAGAAAATAATAAAATAACAAGACAAGCTGTTAGAGATAATATAAAAAAAGCTGAAAAAAAACTTTTTGAATATGAAGAAAAATTATCTTTTATGAAAAAAATGTTAAATCAAGAAAAAAAAATAGAACAAATTTTAATACAATTAAATGAAGTTAAAAGTGAAATTGATAATTCAAAATTAAAAGATGTTTTAGAGAATATGAAAAATGAAATTAATGATTTAATTTTATAAAGAATGGAGTTGAAAACTATGGCTTTTGAAGGGTTATCTTCTAGATTACAAGAAATAACAAGAAAGATTAGAGGAAAGGCAAGAAT
This sequence comes from uncultured Clostridia bacterium, assembly GCA_934169725.1. Classification (GTDB taxonomy): domain Bacteria; phylum Bacillota; class Clostridia; order TANB77; family CAG-508; genus CAG-269. The sequence goes on from CAKPOF010000001.1 coordinate 392,075, forward strand.
AACTGAATCTGATTTAAAAGAAATGTTAAGAGAAGTAAAACTTGCATTACTAGAAGCTGATGTTAATTATAAAATAGTTAAAGAATTTATAAATACAATTCAGGAAAAAGCATTGGGACAAGATGTATTAAAATCTTTAACTCCAGGTCAACAAGTAGTAAAGATAGTAAAAGATGAATTAGTAGAATTATTAGGAGGCCAAACAAGTCAAATTAGTTTTACGCCAAATCCTCCAACTATAATAATGTTAGTAGGTTTGCAAGGTTCTGGTAAAACAACAACATCAGGTAAGTTAGCTAATTTACTTAGAAAACAAGGAAAAAAGCCGTTATTAGTAGCATGTGATGTATATAGACCTGCAGCTATAAAGCAATTGCAAGTTGTTGGTGCACAATTAAATATACCAGTTTTTGCAAATGAAAATTCAAAAGATGTTGTACATATTGCTAGACAGGCGTTATCAGTTGCAATGTCAAAAATGAATGATGTTGTTATATTAGATACTGCTGGTAGACTTCATATAGATGAAGAATTAATGGATGAATTAAAAAGAGTAAAGTCAAATATTAAACCTCATGAAATATTATTAGTTGTAGATAGTATGACAGGACAAGATGCAGTAAATGTTGCAAAAAGTTTTAATGAAGCAGTTGGAATCGATGGTATTGTATTAACCAAACTGGATGGTGATACAAGAGGTGGTGCAGCACTTTCTGTAAAAAAGGTTACAGGAAAACCTATTAAATTTGCAGCAACAGGAGAAAAATTAAGTGATATAGAAGTTTTTCATCCAGATAGAATGGCACAAAGAATTCTCGGAATGGGAGACATTTTAGCAGTTATAGAAAAGGCAGAAGAGTCATTTGATATGGAGCAAGCTGAAAAAATTGAAAAACAATTAAAGAAAAAAGAAATAGATTTGGATGATTATTTAACACAAATAAGACAGATAAAGAAAATGGGTTCTTTTTCTTCATTATTAAAATTAATACCTGGAATGAATCAAATAAAAGATTTAAAGGTAGATGATAAAGAGTTTGGAAGAATAGAAGCAATTATATGCTCTATGACAAAAGAAGAAAAAAGAAATACTAAATTATTAAATGCTAGTAGAAGACAAAGAATTGCTAAAGGAAGTGGAACAACAGTTCAAGATATAAACAAATTTATAAAATCTTTTGAAATGACTCAAAAAATGATGAAAAAAATGAAAAGTAATAAAGGCGGAATGAAAAAAATGCTAAAGGGATTAGATGAAAATACTTTAAAGAATTTCAAATTTTAAAGTAGATAAATATATGTTATTAAGTTTTTAAGTTTATATAAATATAAAGTAATTAAATAAATTTTTTAATTACAAAAAAATTAGGAGGTGAATATAAATGGTAAAAATAAGATTACAAAGACAAGGAAAGAAAAAAGCTCCATTCTATCATATAGTTGTAGCTGATTCAAAATCTCCAAGAGATGGAAGAATCATAGAAAAAATAGGAACATACAATCCGATGACAGATCCAGCAACAATAGTTTTAGATCAAGAAAAAGTTGAAAAATGGATAAAAAATGGTGCAAAACCAACAGACACAGTAAAAAAATTAATCGAAAAAGCAAAATAATTATTTAAATTCTTTAATACGCTGAAAGATAGACAAATAAAAGTTGGAGGAATTTATGGAAAATTTTTTGAAAATTATTATTTCTAATTTAGTTGATGATAAATCTGCTGTTGAAATACAAACAATAGAAGATGAAAAAACAATAAAATTTGAAGTAAAAGTAGCCCAAGAAGATATGGGAAAAGTAATAGGTAGGCAAGGTAGAATAGCCCAATCTATTAGAAATGTTATGAAGGCTGTTGCTAATAAAGAACATAAAAAAGCTACAGTTGAATTTTTAGGATAATAGGAGTAAAAACAATATGCTACCTAATCTAGAAATAGGTCAAATTGTAAATACATTTGGAATAAAAGGAATGGTTAAAGTAAAACCTTTTACTGATGATGTAAATAGATTTGATAAATTAAAAGAAGTATATATCAAAAATAACAATAATACAAAGATATATGAAATTGAAGAAGTAAAATATCATAAAAATATGGTTTTAATAAAATTTAAAGGTATAGATAAAGTTGAACAAGCAGAATTATTACGAAATAGTTATTTATTGATTTCCAGAGATTCTGTAGATGAACTAGAAGAAGGAAGATACTATATAGTAGATTTGATTGGAATTAATGTATATACTGATGAACAAGTTTTGTTAGGAACTTTAGATGATATATTTAATACTGGAAGCAATGACATATATGTTGTTAAAAGTAAAGAAGGAAAGCAAATTCTTTTACCAGCAATAGGGGATGTTATAAAAAACATAGATATAGAAAATAAAAAAATGACAGTACATTTATTGCCTGGATTAATCTAAAAGGAGTTTTATATGAAATTTGATGTTTTAACATTATTTCCTGAAATGTTTAATACTTTAAATCAAAGTATTATAGGAAAAGCGATTGAAAAAAGTATTATAAATATTAATTTAATTAATATTAGAGATTTTTCAAAAAATAAACATAAAAAAGTAGATGATACTCCATATGGTGGTGGAGCAGGTATGGTTATAAAACCTGATGTTGTATATGATGCATATAAATCAATTAAAGATAAAAATGCAAAGGTCATATATATGTCACCACAAGGAAAGAAATTAAACCAAGAAAAAGTAGAAGAACTTGCAAAAGAACGTCATTTAATTATACTTTGTGGACATTATGAAGGAATAGACCAAAGAGTACTTGATGAGATAGTAGATGAGGAAATATCTATAGGTGATTATGTGTTAACAGGCGGAGAATTACCAGCAATGGTTTTAATAGATAGTGTAAGTAGATACATAGAAGGCGTTTTAACACATGAATCGATATCTGAAGAAAGTTTTTCAAATGGACTTTTGGAATATCCTCAATATACTCGTCCAGAAGTATTTAATGGTATAAAAGTTCCAGAAGTACTACTTTCTGGACATCATGAAAATATAAATAAATGGCGAAAAGAACAGTCTTTAAAAATAACTAAGAAAAAAAGACCAGAATTATTAAAATAAAGAGAAAAGGAGGAATTTCTGAAATGGATATTATAAAATCAATTGAACATGAACAATTGAAAAATAGAATACCAGAATTAAAAGTTGGTAATACAGTAAAAGTTCACGTAAGAATAAAAGAAGGAAATAAGGAAAGAATCCAAGTTTTCGAAGGAATTATTATAAAAGTACAAGGTGGAGGAGTAAATCAAACATTTACAGTTAGAAAAACTTCTTATGGAGTAGGAGTTGAAAAAACATTTTTAGTACATTCTCCATTAGTAGAAAAAGTTGAATTAGTAAGAGTTGGTAAAGCTAGAAGAGCTAAATTGTATTATCTAAGAGATAGAGTTGGTAAAGCTGCTAAAACTAAGGAAAAAATTGGTGCAAGAATTGAAAACAGAGAAATTATAATCAAAGAAGATATAACTGAAGAAACAGCACCAGAAGAAGCTCCAGCAGTAGAAACAGAAAAACCAATCGTTGAAGAAACTGTAGATACAGTAAAAGAAGAAACAGTTGAAACTGTTAAAGAAGATAAAAAAGATTAATAATTTAAAAAATCACGAATTATTCGTGATTTTTTAAATTTTACAAATATCTTCCATAGAATATAAACCTGAAGATTTATTAACTATAAATTTAGTAGCTTTTAAAGCACCTTCAGCAAAAATATTTCTGGAAAAACTAGTATGTTTTATTTCAAATGTTTCAAAATTTCCTATAAATTGAACAGAATGTTCACCAACAATGTTTCCACCTCTTATAGAAGAAATACCAATTTCATTTTTATTTCTTTTTTCATGTTTATCATGTCTATTATATTCGCAATAATGTGTATTATCTAAAGCAGTATTAATACTATCGGCTAACATTTGTGCTGTACCACTTGGACTGTCAATTTTTCTATTATGATGTGCCTCTATAATTTCAATATCTGTATTTTTCATTAATGGAGCTAGCCATGTTACTATTTTTTTCATAATCATAATGTCAAAAGACATATTTGCAGATTTAAATATTGGAATTATATTACTTGCTTCTTCTATTATACTATTTTCTTTATCAGAAAAACCTGTTGTTGCTATAACGATAGGGATTTTATTTGTTTTTGCATATTTTAATATATTTAAAGTTGCGACAGGAAGAGAAAAGTCAATAATTACATCAGGTTTTACATTTATATCATCTATATTATTGAATATAGGAAATTTAGAACTATTAGAAGCTGTCCTATCGAAACCAGCAATAATATCTAATTCTTCATTTTCTTTTATTAAATCGCAAACTACATGTCCCATTTTTCCATTGCAACCATTTACTAATATTTTTATCATTTAATACCTCCATTTATTACTAAACATATTAATAGATATAAAATTCACAGTTTACAAAACACATTATTCTTAATTTGATAATATATTTATAAGTTTTTTTATACCTTGGTGTCGCAAACCACATATTAAAATTACTAGTATGTAGTTTGCTCCAAATCGCACTCATTAACGTTCGTTTGATCGCTTACGCGGTATTTCAAAACAATATAAATATATTATCAAATTTTTAGTAAATTGTTAAGAACTGTGAATTTTAACAATTTATATTAATTTATTTAATTTATCAATTAAAATAGTTTCTTTATCTTTAGATAAAGGTGTAAGCGGTAATCTAGGAATTCCAAAATTAAAGCCTATATGATTTAGAGCAGATTTTACAGGAATAGGATTTACTTCTGAAAAAAGTGAATCAATTAAAGGTAAAGCTTTTAATTGCATTTGGATAGCTTTTTCAATATTACCATCAAAAAAGTTTTGAATCATATTATGTGTATATTTTGGTTTTACATTTGATAAAACAGAAATAACGCCAAGACCTCCCAATGATAATACAGGTAAAACCTGATCATCATTACCAGAATATATATTTAAATTATTACCACACAAATGTGCTATTTGAGCAACTTGAGACAAATTACCGCTCGCCTCTTTAATTGCTACAATATTTTCAATTTTTGAAAGTTCAAAGCAAGTTTGAGGTAAGATATTAACTCCAGTTCTACTTGGCACATTATACAGAATGATTGGTAATGATACATTTTTGGCAATTTCTTTATAATGATTAATAAGTCCTTTTTGGGTGCATTTATTGTAATATGGTGTTACAATTAAAAGACCATCTACACCAAGTTGCTCTGCTTTTTTTGAATTCTCAATAACTTTTGCAGTATTATTTCCGCCAGTGCCTGCAATGATAGGAATTTTACCGTTTGAAGTTTTTACAGCACATGAGATAATTTCTTCTTTTTCTTTTTCTGACATTGTTGAAGATTCACCTGTAGTACCACAAACAATAATTGCATCAGCATTGTTTTTAATTTGGAATTTTAATAATTTTTCAAATTCTTTTAAATTAATACCATTTTCGTCAAATGGTGTACTAATAGCTGTTCCACAGCCCTTAAATAAAATTTTTTTCATAAAATCACCTTATTAAAAAAAGTAGATAAAAAATATATTTATATTTTTTACCTACAGACATTATATTACAAAAAACTGAAAAAGAGAATAATTTATAGAAAATATTTCAATTAAACTCTAATTATTAACAAACTTAAAAATAAATATGCATATCTAAAAGCTTTTTTCATAAAGAATCTTGTTTTTAAAACTTTGAAAGTTTCAGAAATAGCACAATATTTATCTACAAAAGTTAATATAAAACCCTCGATAGAACTAGGAAATTGTAATGTTACAGGCCACATATGAGTTATAATCATATTTTTTTCTTTTTCGTTTAGATCAAATAATTTACAAGCATTTTTACAAGCTAATTTTCCGTGAGTAAAGGCATGTAATCCTTTTCTATCAGGTTGACGAACCCTCCAATCGTATAAAAATAAATCATGTAACATACCTGCTCTTGCTGCAGAAATATAGTCTAAATGGAATTTCTTACAAATTAGATAACAGTAAAAAGAAACCATAAGACAATGATCAAAGCAAGTTGTTTCATAATGCTGTCTAAAATTTTTCATTTTTTGAACAGTACTATTATTTATTAATTCTTCAATTATATTTAAAAATTCTTTATCATTTATATTCAAATTATCCATACACATATACCTCTTAATATAATATGATCCATAAATTGATTATACCATAAAAAGTTAATATAGTAAATTAGTTGAAGAAAGAATAATTATGTAATATAATGTAGATATTAAATTCACTGTTTTAAATATTTAACTTGTAAAATTTAATAATATATTGTTTTTTCATACCTTGGTGTCACAAACCACATATTAAAATTACTTGTATGTAGTTTGCTCCAATTCGCACTCACTAATGTTCGTTTGATCGCTTACGCGGTATTTCAAAACAATATATTATTAAATAAAAAAGATTTATTGTATAACTGTAAATTGTAATACGTAAATGTAATAAATAAAAAGAAAGGAATTGCAATTATGAAATTATTAGGAGAAATAAATATAAATGGTAAAAAAAATAATTTGTATGTGGAAAAGGAAGACAAAACATATAAATATTTTTTAGATGATAAATTTATTGGAGCATATGATCCAGATGTTATGGGAGAAAAATTAATTGTGTTTAGAGAAAATACAATTGAAAATGAACTTTCTGCACAAATAAAAGATGAAATTGTACAGACTATTGAAAAAAGTGGAAAAGAAAAAGTAATTGAAGAAAATGATAAGAACTTACAATTTGATGAAGATGTAGTATATTCAAAAAATACTAAAGAACCAAATAAAAATATTGAATTAGAAAAAGATGAAGAAAAATGTAAAAATAAGAATAATAAAATAGAATCAAAAAATACTAAAAATAACGAAGAAAAAAATGAAAATACTACAAAAAAGATAAACGTAAAACAAACAGTAAAGATGGATGCAATGGCTACTGATATGGATTCTATTGGAAAACGTTTAGAAAAAGCAGGGAAAATTAGAGGGAATGATAAACATGCAAAATTAGGAATTGTTGAATCTGATCAAATTAGTAATCTTAGAGATGAAAATGGAAATAAATTAAAAGGACAATCTTCAAGATATCAAGCTGTTGTTGTAACTAATGAAAAATCAAAAGATGGTGGCCAGATTGTTAAACCATTAGATATAGAAACTGATATGCAAGAAGGAACAAATCCAGCAAAAAGAAACTATCAAGTTAATCAAAATAAAAGTGTAAAAAAAGATGATGTTGTTACAAGATTAAAAATACAAGGTGAAGAAACTTTAGGAATAGAAAATGGAGAATATGGAGAATTAAATGTGTATCATTCAAGAAACAAAACTATAGGTGGAAAAGGTGTAGAAGGAAATCATAGTTTAGATAAACAGTTAGAAACACCTAATGCTAAAAATATGATAGGAACAGATTCTAAAACTTTGAAATTATCTCAAGAATATCAAGATGGGTACCGTTCTGTAGAAAATTCATATCAAGAAGCAAAACAACATGAAAAAGATAATGGAGAACCATGTGATGAAATAGAAGTAGATGATATAGATGGAGATATTAATACACACTCACATGATCATATAGACAGCATTGTAGAAGAAATAATGAAAAATGGTGAAGTTAATGAAAAATTTACAGAAAGAGAAGTAAAAGAAATGGTTAATAAGGCATATCAAAACAAATCTAAAGATGAGTCACTAGAAGAATTTAAAGATAGAGTAGAAAATAGTATAGAAATTGATGCTGAACATATGAAAGGGGAAAGACATTAAATTTTAAATTGAAGGGAAGTTTGAGGATATGAATAAATATTATTTTACATCTGAAAGTGTGACAGAAGGACACCCAGATAAGTTATGTGATACTATTTCAGATTGTATATTAGACGAATATTTAAAACAAGATAATAATTCTAGAGTGGCAGTTGAAACATTTGCATCAGGAAACAAAATAACTATTGCTGGTCAAATAACATCTAATGGAAATGTCGATATTGAAAAAATTGCAAGAAAAACAGTAGAAGATATTGGATATGACAATGAATATGTAGATATTAATTATAAAACATGTGATGTAGAAGTCAATATAACTAAGCAAAGTCCAGATATAGCGTTAGGTGTTAATACAGGAGGAGCTGGAGACCAAGGAATAATGTTTGGATTTGCATGTGATGAAACACCTGAATACATGCCATATGCTATTTCAATGGCACATAAATTAGCAAAAAGATTGACTGAAGCTAGAAAAAATAAAGAGATAAATTATTTAAGACCAGATGGAAAAACACAAGTTACTGTAGAATATGAAAATGATAAACCTAAGAGAATTGAAAGTATCTTAATATCTGCACAACATAATGAAGATATTAATCAGGAAACATTAAAAAAAGATATAATTAATAAGGTTATAAATTATGTTGTTCCTAAAAATATGATTGATAGAAATACAAAAATATATATAAATCCTACAGGAAAATTTGTAATAGGTGGACCATTAGGGGATACTGGATTAACGGGAAGAAAAATAATAGTTGACACATATGGTGGATATAGTAGACATGGTGGAGGTGCATTTTCAGGAAAAGATGCAAGTAAAGTTGATAGATCTGCTGCATATATGTTAAGACATATTGCTAAAAATATTGTAGCTAATGGATATGCAAAAAAATGTGAAATACAAATTTCATACGCGATAGGAATGTCAGAGCCATTGTCAATTAATGTTAATACATTTGAAACAGAAACAATACCTAATGAAAAAATAATAAGTAAAATAAAAAATAAATTTGATTTAACACCAAATGGAATTATAAAATACCTAACACTTGATAGACCGATATATTCATTAACAACGAATTACGGACATTTTGGAAAGAAAGAACTTTCGTGGGAAAAAATAATAAACTTTTAAAATAATAAGGAAAATAAATATGAGTCAAATAGATAATATTAAAAATTTAAAAAAGAAAAGAAAAAAATTAATAAATAGTTTTAAATATGCTTTTAATGGGGTAGCAGAAGCATGGAAAAAAGAACAGAATATAAAAATTCATATTTTAATAATGATTTTTGTAATAATTGCGGGTTTTTTATTAAAAATAAGTATAGCAGAATGGATAGTTTGTTTAATACTATTTGCTATGGTTATATCACTAGAATTAATAAATACTGCAATAGAGATTACTGTAGATATTGCTATGCCTAAAATAAATGAAAAAGCTAAATTTGCAAAAGATATATCAGCAGGTGCAGTTTTATTTTCTGCTATTATATCTGCAATAATAGGGATAATAATATTTTTACCTAAAATAATAATGTTTAAGGGTTGAACTTTTGTATTATTATAGTATATAATGAGTAAAAAAGGAGGCAAAAAATGGCTTTTATAGATGAAATAAAAGAAAGAGCGAAAAAAGAAATAAAAACAATTATACTTCCAGAAGCGGAAGATATAAGAGTACTAAAGGCAACAGAAAAAGTATTAACAGAGAAGTATGCAAATATTATATTAATTGGGAATGAAGAAAAAATTCTAGAAAAAGCAAAATCAAATAAAGTAAATATTGAAGGTGCTAGAATAATAGATCCAGAAAATTCTAAAGATTATAGTAAATATGTAGAACTATTATTTGAATTGAGAAAAAACAAAGGAATGACTATTGAAAAGGCAAAAGAATTAGTGTTAAATCCTGTATATTATGGAATGCTAATGGTAAAAGATAACATGGCAGATGGATTAGTTTCAGGAGCTGCCAATTCGACATCAGATACATTAAGACCTGCATTACAAATTTTAAAAACTGCACCAGATACAAAATTGGTTTCTGCTTTTTTTGTTATGGTTGTTCCTGATTGTGAATATGGAGAAAATGGTGTATTTATATTTGGAGATAGTGGTTTAAATGAAAATCCTAATCCAGATCAATTATCAGAAATAGCAATATCTTCAAGTAAAAGTTTTAAACAATTAGTTGGAAAAGAACCAAAAGTTGCAATGTTATCATATTCTACTTATGGAAGTGCACATTCAGAGTTAACAGAAAAAGTTATAGAAGCAACAAAATTGACAAAAGAAAAAGATGCAACTTTATTAATTGATGGTGAATTACAATTAGATGCTGCAATAGTTCCAGAAATTGCAAAATCAAAAGCACCAGGTAGTTCATTAGAAGGAAATGCAAATGTGTTAATATTTCCTGATTTAGATTCAGGAAATATAGGTTATAAATTGGTTCAAAGATTAGCAAAAGCAGAGGCTTATGGACCGTTATGCCAAGGAATAGCAAAACCTGTAAATGACTTATCAAGAGGATGCAATAGTGACGATATAGCAGGAGTAGTAGCAATAACAGCTGTTCAAGCTCAAAAATAATTATATAATTGATAAGGAGAAAGCTTATGAAAATATTAGTCTTAAATTCAGGAAGTTCTTCTTTAAAATATCAAGTAATAGATATGGAAACAGAAGAGGTTTTAGCTAAAGGTTATTTTGAAAGAATAGGACAGGCAGATTCTTTTTTAACACATAAGGTAAAAGGTGAAAAACGTAAGTTTGAACATTATGCTAAAAATCATGATAAAGCAATTTCTTTTGTGTTAAGTAGGTTAACAAATCCTCATTATGGAGTTATAAAAAGTTTAGAAGAATTGGATGGAATAGGACATAGAGTTGTACATGGTGGTGAAAAATTCACAAAACCTGTAATAATAACAGATAAAGTAATAGAAGATATAGAAAAATGTGTAGAATTGGCACCATTGCATAATCCAGCAGCAATACTTGGAATAAAGGCATGTCAAAAAATAGCTCCAAATATAAAAATGGTTGCAGTTTTTGACACAGCATTTCACCAATCTTTATCAAAAGAGAAATATTTATATCCGATTTCTACTAAATATTACGAAAAATATGGAATAAGAAAGTATGGCTTTCATGGGATGTCACATCAATTTGTTTCAAATAGAGTGGCAGAAATAGTTGGAAAGAAAATAACAGAATTAAAAATTATAAATTGCCATTTGGGACAAGGAGCAAGTGTATGTGCAATAAACCAAGGTGAATCTATGGAAATAAGCATGGGACTAACTCCATTAGGTGGAATATCAATGGGAACAAGAAGTGGAGATTTAGACCCATCGGTTGTAACATATATTATGAAAAAAGAAAAAATTTCTCCAGAAAAAATGGAAAATATATTAAATAAAGAATCTGGAGCATATGGTATATCTGGAGTTTCAGTTGACTTTAGAGATATAGAAGCTGAAGCAGCAACAGGAGATGAAAGGTCAATATTGTCTTTAGATAATTTTCATTATCTTGTAGCTAGTTATGTGGCAAAATGTGCTGTAGCAATGAATGGATTTGATATATTAACATTTACAGCAGGTGTGGGAGAAAAAGGCCAAGATTCGAGAGAAGCAATTTGTAAATATTTAGACGTTTTTGGTGTAAAAATTGATAAAGAATATAATCAAAAAGTAAAAGGTTTTGAAGCTGAAATCTCTGCTTCAGATTCAAAAATTAGGACATTTGTAATTCCAACAAATGAAGAATTAATGATAGCAAGAGAAACTGTAAAAGCAAAATAATAATAAAGTTATATAAATATTTTAGGAGGAAAAGATGAAAATTTTAGTTTTGAATTGTGGAAGCTCATCATTGAAGTATCAATTAATCAATATGGATACAGATGAAGTAATGGCTTCAGGAAAATATGAAAGAATAGGAGAAGATGAAGCTTTTATCACACATAAAGTTGCTGGACGCAAAGTAGAAATAAAAAAAGCAGCATATAATCATAAAGAAGCTATTCAATTTACATTAGAACAATTTACTAATCCAGAATATAAGGTAATTGATTCTTTGAATGAAATTAATGCTATAGGACACAGAATGGTGCATGGAGGAGAAAAGATAACAGAATCTGTAATAATAACAGATGAAACAATAAAAATAGTGGAAGAATGTGTTGATTTAGCACCATTACACAATCCTGCATGTATTTTAGGAATTGAGGCATGTAAAGAAGTTATGCCAGAAAAACCAATGGTAGGAGTATTTGATACAGCATTTCATTCAACAATTGAAAAAGATAAATATATATATCCAATACCATATGAATATTACAAAAAATATGGCATAAGAAAGTATGGATTCCATGGAACTTCACATATGTATGTATCTAAAAGATTAGCAGAAATAGAAAATAAGTCATTAGATGGTACTAAAATAATTACATGTCATTTAGGACAAGGTTCTAGTATTTGTGCTATAAAAGATGGAAAATCAGTAGATACTAGTATGGGATTAACACCAGTAGGAGGTTTACCAATGGTAACAAGAAGTGGAGACTTAGATCCATCTGTTGTAACATTTATTATGAAAAAAGAAAATATCAAACCACAAGAGATGGAAGATATTTTAAATAAAAAATCTGGATTATCTAGTATTTCTAATATGGCACCAGATTTTAGAGTTATAGAAGAAGAATCAAATAATGGTATAGAAAGTGCAAAAATAGCAATAGAACAATTTAATTATTCAATTGCAAGTTACATTGCTAAATATGCAGTAGCAATGAATGGGGTAGACTATATTATATTCACAGGTGGAATTGGAGAAAATCAAATAAATATCAGAAAAGGAATTTGTGAAAAATTAGAATTTATGGGTGTTAAATTGAATCTTGATAATAACAACATGAGAGGAGAAGAAAAAGTAATATCAACAGATGATTCTAAAATTAAAGTTTATGTAATCCCAACAAACGAAGAACTAATGATAGCAAAAGAAACAAAAAGATTAATAGAAAATAAATAAAAAAAGGAGTAGAATTATGGCAAAGATTTTAAAAGATATTTCTAGAACTTTCAATGAGTTTTTATTATTACCAAATTTAACAGATGAAAGATGTATACCCAATAAGGTATCTTTAAGAACACCATTGGTAAAATTTAAAAAAGGTGAAGATGCAAAATATTATGCAAATGTACCTATGATATCTGCCATTATGCAATCAGTTTCAGGTGTAGAAATGGGCATAGCGTTAGCAAGAGAAGGTGGAGTAGCATTTATATATGGTTCACAATCAATAGAATCACAAGCTGAAATGGTAAGACAAGTAAAAAAACATAAAGCAGGATTTATAACAAGTGATTCAAATGTAAAATCAGGAACACCATTAAAAGATGTTATAAGTTTAATTGAAAAAACGGGACATTCGACTGTTATGATTACAGAAGATGGTACAGCAAATGGTAAATTTATAGGATTAGTAACAGATAAAGATTATAGAATATCAAGAGATGATATGAATGCTCCAATTGATAATTATATGACAGAAAAAGAGCAAACTGTATGGGCACATGAAGGGATATCATTAGCAGAAGCAAATAATATTATATGGGAAAATAAAATAGCATGTTTACCAATCTTAACAGATGAAGGAAACTTAAAATATTTAGTATTTAGAAAAGATTATGAAGAAAGAAAAAATAATCCAAATTCTTTACTTGATGAAAATAAAAGATATATTGTAGGAGCTGGAATTAATACTAGAGATTATGAAGAAAGAATTCCTGCTTTAGTTGATGCAGGTGTAGATATGGTTTGTATGGACTCCTCTGATGGATATTCAGTATGGCAAAAAAATACAATTGATTTTGTAAGAGCTAAATATGGAGATTCAGTAAAAATTGGAGCTGGAAATGTAGTAGATAAAGAAGGATTTAGATATTTAGCAGAAGCAGGTGCTGATTTTATAAAAGTTGGAGTTGGAGGAGGTTCAATTTGTATCACTCGTGAAACAAAAGGTATAGGACGTGGACAAGCTTCAGCGTTGATAGATGTAGTAGCAGCTCGTGATGAATATTTTGAAGAAACAGGAATTTACATCCCAGTATGTTCAGATGGAGGAATAGTACACGATCATCATATAACAATTGCCTTAGCTTTAGGTGCTGATTTTGTTATGATGGGAAGATATTTTGCTAGATTTGACGAAAGCCCAACAAGAGTTGTTAAAAAAGGAAATGGATATGTAAAAGAATATTGGGGAGAAGGATCTAGTAGAGCTAGAAACTGGCAAAGATATGATATGGGAGGAGCTAAAAAACTTTCTTTTGAAGAAGGTGTTGATTCATATATTCCATATGCAGGAAAATTAAAAGACAATTTAGCTGTAACATGTGCTAAAATAAAATCAACAATGTGTAATTGTGGAAGTGTAACAATCCCTGAATTACATGAAAAAGCAAGATTAACATTAGTTTCAGATGTTAGTATTTCAGAAGGAAGTGCACATGACGTTATTTTAAAAGAAATAGATAACCAATATAAATAAGAAAATAAAGAAGGTATAATTTTAATTTGTTATACCTTCTTTAAAATTTTGAGGATTTAGGTCGTTCTCGCATATAAAAAAAGTTAAAACATTTAAAAAGATGCAGAAAAAATATGTAAGTTAGTATAAATAGAAAAATTAATAATAAAAAATTATTAATGAAAAACATTTTAAATACTATTATTAAACAACAAGAAAAAACACAAGAGAGTATAGGAAAAACAATAAAATCAGTTACATTAATATGATATTTTATCCTCTTCTTTAATTGAAGAATACTTATTGTAAAATTTAACAATTCACTAACAAAAATACTAAAGATATATCCATACATTCCATATACAGGTACAATAAAAAATATTATTGAAATAGTTGTCAACAAATCTAAAATATTGCAAAACATAACACTTACTTGTTCATTAATTCCTTTTAACATATTATCTATAATATTATCTATATAAATAAAAAATATAAGAGGAGACAAAATTTTAATCCATTTACCAGGTTCAATTGATTGATATACAATAAGACTTATATCATTAGAAAATAAAAAAAACATAAAGGTAATACCAATAGAAAAGATAAATGTTACTTTAAAAATAACATTACAAACAGATTGTAACCTTTTGTAATTTTTACAAGTTAATAATCTGGAAAATTCAGGAACAAGTAAATTACTAAAAGAAGATATAAAAACATTTGCAAACAAAATAACAGGCATTACCATACCGACTAATTAATCCATAGTTAGATACGGCTAAAGAATAAGTCATACCAGAAAGAACTAACCTAGCAGGTATTAAAAATTGTTTTAATGACGATAATCCAGAACGAATGCAAGATGTAATAGAAATAGGAAAAGCAATAAAAAATATTCTTTTTTTCATTTGCATAGGTAAATATCTTTTATTGATATATTTTCTAGTATCAATAATATAAAAACCAATATTAAGTACAAATGAAAATAATTCAGAAATAACATCTGCTAAAATTAATATTGTACATACTGATTCTATGTTAGATATATCATTATTCCTTTGAAATAGTAAAAATGTAAAAATAATTTTTACAAAGATTTCTAATATTTGTGAAATTGCACTTTTGTATGGTTTTTCAACAGATGAAAAATAACCATTAATAACAGAAGAAATTGAAATTAATGGTAATCCTAAAGAAATACAATATATAGGAATATTAGAAATAGAATTTTTTAGTAAGATAGAAGAAATTATAGGCGCAAACAATATTGTAATAATAGAAATAATAATACTTGATAATATAGAAAATATACAACATGTTTTTACAGCTTTTAAACCATTTAGATAATTATGTTTAGCAAATTCTTCAGATACAATACAAGTGCAGGCTGTTCCAATACCAGAAGTAGATAAAATAATAGCAAATGAGTATATTGTCATAAGTAAACTAAAAATTCCAATAGCTTCAGAACCGATTTTATTTGCAATATACATGTTAAAAACTAAACCTATAATACGCATTATAAGAGTAGTAAATGTTAGTATTAAACCATTAACCAAAAATAAATTTCTTTTTCTCAAATGATCACCTTTTTAATGATATTTTAAAAAAAGAAATTTATGATTAAAGATAATATTTTTTATTTATATTTAATAGATTTTAAAGTTATATTTACTGTACCATTATTTATAGATGCGTAAATTTTAATATCATTTCCTGTAGAATTTTTAAATTTAAAATCATAACTACCATAAGCTACAGCAGCATCTTTATCTTTACCAACATACGGAACTTTATTGCTATGAGGATGTCTTTCTACTATAGATAAATTTGGTACAGCTAAAACAGCATTGTATAAAGTACTACTCACTTGACAATTACCTCCACCATAACCTTTTTTCTTTTTTCCATTATTATCATATATATCAGCTTTTTGATATCCTTTATTACTTGTAGAAGGACCTATAGTTTTACAAAAGGAAAAAGTTTCATTATTTTTTACAATTTTATTATTTAAAGCAGAAGCAGTTATTGTCATATTTTTGGTTCTATTGGAATCATTAGAATATATTTTTGTAGAAAAGCTTGAAATATCCTCTTCTGTTGGAGAAGGTGTAATGGGATTTTGAGGTTGAGGTGTAGATTGAGAAGGAGTTTTGGAAGCATCGTTAGTAACAGAGGAAGAATGGGGAGTGTTAGTTGATGAATTTTCAGAAGAAGTTCTATCAGCTTCATAGTTTTGCTCTTGAGGAACTGAATTGCTATTTTTTATAAATGCATAAACACCAATTATAATAAAAATTATTAAAAAACTAATAATGGCTATTCTAATTTTTTTATTCATAATTTAATCACCTGTTTTTATTATAACCAAAAACTTGAAAAATATTGACAAGTTGTAAAAAAATATATATAATAATATAGTAAAAAAATGATGAAGGAGAATGAATATGCTTGCTAAATATTGGAAAAAAATTGGAATGCTTATTTTAATAATAGCATGTGTGTTTAATGTAATGAATAAATTAGTACATAAACTTTCATTAAATAAAGAGATATTATATTCAGCAGAATATATGTATCAACAAAATAAAACAAATAATAAATAAGACTTGAAAAACATAAAAAAATATGTTATGATAAAAAACAGTCAAGTTATTAAAAATTGAGAAAGAGGTGAACAATAAATGAAAGAAGGAATACATCCAAATTATAATCAAACAACAATCACATGTGCATGTGGTAATGTTTTAGAAGTTGGATCTACAAAAAAAGATATTAAAGTAGATATATGCTCTAAATGTCACCCATTCTGGACAGGAAACTTAAGACAAGAAACAGCTGGTGGTAGAGCTGACAGATTCAAGAAAAAATATGGACTTGCTTAATTTTTATAAGCAAATAATAATATTGAAATTAAAAAAGAAAAAATCAAATATATTGGTTTTTTCTTTTCTTATTTGTTCTATTCATTAAATAACAATTTAGATATTTCTTCAGAAGTCAAGAGTTTAGAAATTTTGAGACGTGTACTTTTTCCAGATAAAGGAGATGTTATAACACCTTTATTATTTAAAAGCACTAAATAGTTAAAAGTATTAATAGACAATTCTACTTTTCCATTATTATTTGAATCATACCCATAACCGATTTCTACAAATTTATTAGTTGGGTCTATAATATATAATCTTACAAAAGGTCTAAATGAACCATGTGGATCTAAAATTTCAAAAGTTGTTAAATAAACTTGTTCAAAAGTGATACCTTCTAATTCAAAAGATTTTATATATTTTATATCAATTAAATTTAATATTCTTGCCTCATCAGAAAGATAAGTATATTCATTTAAATCTTTTATTGGATGGATTTCTTTAGTGTGCAAAAAATATGGGTTAATTGTATTACCATATATTGCATCTACAAAGGATTTCATATCTAAAAATCCCCATAATCTTAGCAAATTATCATCTATTTTATGTTTTACGTTTTTTTCTTCGAGACTATTTATATTTAAATATTGTAAATCATTTAATGAAATGCTTCTATGATTACTTTTTGCTTGTCTATATATATTGGCAACATTAGAATAACCTTTTCTCTTTGTAAACTTGCTTTTTTGTAATGAATCAAAATCGTTCATATAAATAAAAAACCTCCTCTTATGTAATAAGTTTATAAATCTATTATGTTATAATTTACAGGTTGTGATTTTTGAATTTGATAATATATTGTTTTGAAATACCGCGTAAGCGACCAAACGAGCAAATGCGAGTGCGAATTGGAGCAAACTACATACTAATAATTTTAATATGTGGTTTGCGACACCAAGGTATGAAAAACAATATATTATCAAATTTTCATAAGTCAAATATTTAGGACTATAAATTATAACTATATTATAACATTAAAAATGATTTTAACAAGATTTTCTTGCAAAAATCATGAAAATATAATAAAATATGCAATTGATGGAGGTATTAAAGTGGATACGATAAATGAAGTAAAAAAACAACAAGAATATATAGAAAAAGTAAAAAAAATAAATGAAGGAAAATTATTGAAATATAATATTTTAACAATGGGATGTCAATTAAATGAAAATGATTCAGAAAAAATTTGTGGAATGTTAGAAGAAATGGGATATACAAAAACAGATGATTTTCATGATGCAGATTTAAATTTATTTAATACATGTTGTGTGAGAGAAAATGCTGAGGATAAATTGTTTGGAAAACTTGGAGAACTTAAAAAATTAAAAGAAGAAAAAGGAATAATAATAGCAATTGGTGGATGCATGATGCAAGAAAAGCATATAACAGATAAAATAAAAGAATCATATCCATTTGTTGATATATTATTTGGAACACATACATTATATAGATTTCCAGAAGATTTATATAAAGCTATTTGTGAGAAAAAGAAACAAGAAGATATACTAGATGTAGATGGAGAGATATATGAAGGATTACCAATAAAAAGAGATAGTAAAATTAAAGCATCAGTAACTATTATGAACGGATGTAATAATTTTTGTACATATTGTATTGTTCCATATGTTAGAGGAAGAGAAAGAAGTAGACAACCAAAAGAAATAATAAATGAAGTAAAAACTTTAGCTAAACAAGGTTATAAGGAAATTACTTTATTAGGTCAAAATGTAAATTCATATTTAAGAGTGGAGAGAGAAAAAGGAAAGAATTTTGAAGAATTTGAAGGAGTAAATTCATTTGCAACATTATTAAGAGCAATTAATAAAATAGATGGAATTGAAAGAATTAGATTTGTATCTCCACATCCAAAAGATTTTACTGATGATGTAATAGAAGCGATTGCAGAGTGTGATAAAGTTTGTAAATTAGTTCATTTGCCACTACAGTCAGGAAATAGCAAAGTGTTAAAAGAAATGAATAGAAAATATACTAAAGAACAATATTTAATTTTAGTAGAAAAGATGAAAAATAAAATACCAAATTTAACATTATCTACAGATATTATTGTTGGTTTTCCAGGAGAAACTGACGAAGAGTTTGAAGATACTTTAGATGTGATAGAAAAGGTTAATTTTGAACAAGTATATATGTTTATTTATTCTAGAAGAGTCGGTACTCCAGGAGATAGAATGGAAAATCAAATTTCAGAAGAAGTAAAACATATAAGATTTGATAAATTGAAAAAATTAGTTGAAAGCCAGATAGAAAATAATAATAAAAAATATCTTGGAACAATTCAGAAAGTATTAGTAGAAGGAACAAGTAAGAATAATGAAAAAATGTTAACAGGAAGAACTGATAGTAATAAGGTTGTTATTTTTGATGGTAGTAAAGATTTAATAAATAAAGTTATAAATATAAAAATTGTATCTGAACATATGTGGTATTTAAAAGGAGAATATGAAAAATAAAACGAATAAGTAAAAGGAGAAAAAGAAATGGCAGAAGATAAAAAATTTTCACCTATGATGCAAAGATATTTAGAAACGAAAGAACAATATAAAGATTGTATATTATTTTATAGATTGGGCGATTTTTATGAAATGTTTTTTGATGATGCTATAACAGCTGCTAGAGAATTAGAAATAACATTAACAGGAAAAGATTGTGGGCAAGAGGAAAGAGCACCAATGGCAGGAGTTCCACACCATGCAGCTGAAATATATATTTCTAAATTAATTGCTAAAGGATATAAAGTAGCAATATGTGAGCAATTAGAAAATCCTAAGACAGCAAAAGGAATAGTAAAAAGAGGAGTAATAAGAGTTGTTACACCTGGTACAATTGTTGAAAGTAATATGTTAGAAGAAAGAAAAAATAATTACATTATGGCTATTTATAAATCTGGAATTTATTTTGGAATAAGTGTTTGTGATATTTCAACAGGGGAATTTTATGCAGCAGAAATAAAAGATAGTAATAATTTCCCAGAATTACTTGATGAAATAGCTAGATATTCACCATCAGAATTAGTAATAAATTCTAACATTGCAGATTGTACAGAAGAAATGAAAAAAATAAAAGAAAGATTTAATTGCTATATTACAAGATTTCAAGATAAATTTTTTGATACAAAGTCAGATATAATAAAATTAAGATTTAATTTACTAGATACAAATCAAAAACAAATTGAAAATATAGAAGATAAGAAATTTGTAGTAGCTAGTATAAATGCATTAGTGGAATATATAGAACAGACACAAATGACTAATTTAGATCATATTAATAAAATTGTAATATATAAAATATCTAAATATATGTCTTTAGATATAAATGCAAGAAGAAATTTAGAAATTACAGAAAAAATGAGAGATAAATCTAAAAAAGGTACTTTGCTATGGGTGTTGGATAAAACATCTACTTCAATGGGAAGTAGACATTTAAGAAGATGGCTTAGTGATCCACTAATAGATACTTTAGAAATTAATAGAAGATTAAATAGTGTTAGAGAACTAAAAGAAGAGGTTATGCTAAGAGGAGATGTTATTGAGAATTTAAAAAAGGTATATGATATTGAAAGATTAGCAGGAAAAATGGCATATGGTAATGCTAATGCACGTGATATGATTACATTAAAGAATTCTCTAGCTAGATTACCAGATGTAAAAAATGTTCTAAAAAATTGCAAATCTGAAATGCTAAAAAACTTGTATGAAAATTTAGATGAATTACAAGATATATATGAATTGATAGAGAAATCAATAGTAAATGATCCACCAATGAGTGTAAAAGATGGTGGGATTATAAAATTAGGTTATGATGAAGAAATAGATAAATTAAAAACAGCTACAACAGAAGGAAAAAATTGGATAATTCAACTAGAAGCTGATGAAAAAGAAAAAACAGGTATAAAAAACTTAAAAATAGGATTTAATAAAGTATTTGGGTATTTTATAGAAGTAACTAAATCAAATTTAGATCAAGTACCAGAAAGATATATAAGAAAACAAACATTAACAAATGCTGAAAGATATATAACAGAAGAATTAAAAAATTTAGAAAATCAAATTTTAGGGGCAGAGGAAAAAGTAGTAATATTAGAATATAATTTATTTACTAAAATAAGAGAAGAAATATCTAAAAATATTATTAGATTACAAAAAACTGCAACTATTGTAGCTACTTTAGATGTATTAACATCTTTTGCTCAAGTAGCTGAAGATATGAATTATTGTATGCCAAAAGTAGATGATTCAGGAATAATTGATATAAAGTCTGGAAGACATCCGGTAATAGAAAAAATATTAGGTGCGGGTGAGTTTGTTGAAAATGATACATATTTAGATAAAAATCAAAATAGATTATCTATAATTACAGGACCTAATATGGCAGGAAAATCAACATATATGAGACAAGTAGCATTAATTACATTAATGGCACAGGTTGGAAGTTTTGTTCCAGCAGAAGAGGCAAATATAGGAGTAGTGGATAAAATTTTTACAAGAGTTGGAGCATCAGATGACTTAAGTATGGGACAAAGTACATTTATGGTAGAAATGATGGAAGTGGCAACAATTTTAAAAGAAGCAACAGAAAACAGTTTAGTTATTCTAGATGAAATTGGAAGAGGAACTTCTACATATGATGGATTGTCTATTGCATGGGCTGTTGCAGAATATATAGCTAACAAAGAAAAATGTGGTGCAAAGACTTTATTTGCAACACATTATCATGAATTAACAGAACTAGAAGAAAAAATAGAAGGTGTAAAAAATTATTCTATAGCAGTAAAAGAAAAAGGTGAAGATATAATCTTTTTAAGAAAAATTATAAGTGGTGGAACAGATGAAAGCTATGGTATACATGTTGCTAGATTAGCTGGTGTTCCAAAATTAGTTACAGAAGAGGCAAATAAAATATTAAAATCATTAGAAAGAAAAAATATACTAAATGGAAAAAAAGAAGAGAAAAAAGATGCCAAACAAGTAGAAGGACAATTTGATATGTATAATTACAAGTTAGCAGAAATAGCTCATGAAATAGATAAAGTAAATTTAAATGAATTAACACCAATTGATGCTTTAAATACTTTAGTAAAAATAAAAGAAAAGATGAAATAAAAAGTTACAAGTAGGGGGACAAAAAATGAATGATTTTATGAAATGTGCG
Source organism: uncultured Clostridia bacterium (assembly GCA_934169725.1). GTDB lineage: Bacteria > Bacillota > Clostridia > TANB77 > CAG-508 > CAG-269. The sequence goes on from CAKPOF010000001.1 coordinate 414,557, forward strand.
AAGGAAAATGCAGATAAAGGAATAGCTAATAAAGAAGGTGGACCATTTGGAGCTGTTATAGTAGATAAAGATGGGAATATAGTTGCAAATGGAAATAATCAAGTCTTAAAAGAAAAAGATCCAACAGCTCATGCAGAGATAGTTGCAATTAGAAATGCGTGTAAAATATTAGGTACATATGATTTATCTGAATATATATTATATACATCTTGCGAACCATGCCCAATGTGTTTATCAGCAATCATTTGGGCAAATATAAAGAAAGTATATTATGGATGTACCAAAAAAGATGCAGGAGAAATTGGATTTAGAGATGATATGATATATGATTATTTAAAAGGAAATAATAAAGAACTTATTAGTCTAAATGAAATGGATAGAGAGGAATGTTTACAAACATTTGCACAATATAAGAAAAATAATGGAATTATTTATTAATAATAGATATATTAACAATAAAAATAAGTAAAAGATGTATGAAAATTTTTGCTTGTTTTTATGTAAATAATATGTTATTATATAGTATATAAGGATAACTTATATAGTATAGATAAAGGAGGAAATTTTTTTAGTAATCTAGTAACAAGTCAAAGATCAAAACTAAGGAGAAGAAAAAATGGAAATGAACTTAAAAAACGCTAAAGTAAACCCAGAACAGATTTATATTTTTGTAAAAACTAACAAGGATTTTAAATGTATTTTTGTACCCAAAAACATTAATGAACTGGGATTAATGAAGAAACTCAGAGAAATGGGAGCATTTCCTATGGATTTCGAAAATGATTATACTAATCAGGTATTTTTAGAATTTCGAAACGGTAAAAGGCAGTTTATTGATCCAGAAGATAGTAAAATAAAACTTAAAAATGGATCTGTAATTTTAGTTGAAACTACCAAAAAATCAGAAAATTACTAAAAAAGTAATCGTCCAAAAGGAGAATTCTACTATAGAGTTCTTCTTTTTTTGCTTTACTATCATATAAACGCAACATAATTGCAATATTTAATATTATAGATTATAATATGTTAAGAAAAGAGGATTTTAATATGATAAAAAGATATAAACAAGACGAAATAGATAAATTGGTTCAAATTTTAAAAGAAGATGGAGTAATTAGTGTTCCAACAGATACAGTTTTTGGGGTTTGTGCTAGAATAGATTCACAAATAGCTCGTGATAAGTTAATAAAAGTAAAAAATCGTCCTACAAATAAAGCTTTTCCTATTATGTGTGCAAACGAAGAACAAATAAAAAGTATAGCAGTTATAAATGAAAGAGAAGAAAAAATAATAAGGGAATTTATGCCAGGACCTATTACTTTAGTTTTAAATAAAAATAGTAAATTACCTCAATATGTAACAAATGGAAAAGAAACAGTTGCTGTTAGAATGGCAACATCAAAAGCAATAGAAAAACTAATTTTAAAATTAGAAAGTCCAATATTTATGACAAGTGCTAATCAAAGTGGAGAAAAAGAATGTACTAATTTAGATGAAATAGAAAGAAAATGTCCACTTTTAGATGGAATGATGGAAGGAAATGTTATTTTTTCTAAAGGAAGCACAATTGTAGATTGTAGTTCAGATGAAATAAAGATATTAAGAGAGGGACCGATATCAATGGAACAAATAAAAAGAATATTCATAATGAAATAAATGTTATAAATGACAAATACTAATATTTTTTTAGAAAGGAAAATTTATATATGGATAAATTTAAAGAAATTAGACCTATAGTTCTTGGAATAGCTAGGAAAGATAATAAGATATTAGTTGGCAAGGGATATGATAAATCAAAAAAACAAGTGTTTTACAGGTGCCTAGGAGGAGGAATAGAATTTTTAGAAAAAAGCGAAGATGCCTTGATAAGAGAATTTAAAGAAGAACTTGGAATAGATATAAAAATAGAAAATTTTTTAGGGATTTGTGAAAATATATTTAAATATAAAGGTAAAAATGCACATGAATTGGTATTATTTTATAATGTTTATATTGATAGTAAAGATTATAAAGAAAAATACAAGGTAATAGATGATAATATAGAAACAGAAGCAATGTGGATAGATATTAAGAGATTTAAAGATGAGGAACTGGTTTTATATCCAGAACAGATTTTTAAATATCTAGATTAAAATATATTTTTATATAGAAACAATAAGCAATATAACAATAACAATAATAATAGTAATAAAATAATAATTTAGGAGTATTCAATGAGTAATTTAACGAAATATATAGAAAAAGTAAAGGAATATAAAAAGCAAAATAGAGATATTTCAGAAGAAGAATTAATTAGATATGTTTATTTAGATTTAGGAAAAAGATTTTCGTTTGATTTGAATTTTTCTTTTGGAAATACAAAAACAAAGAAGAAAATATATGCTAATAGTAGAGATATGGAAAATTTAGAAGATGCAATGCAATCAAATATAGTTATTTGTAAATCTGTATCTTATATAGTTGAGTACATATTAAAAAATTTAGGAGTGAATATTAGAACAATAGTTGCTCCTAATGATGAAAGAAAATGTCCACATATGTATAATATAGTAACACCAGAAGAAGGTGAAGAATATAGTTTAGATTTACAAGAAGATATAGAAAATATACAGACACATTCATTTACAAATAATTATGGATTATCAATTAAACCTAATAGCGCACCAGTAATTAGTAGATTTAATATTGAACAAATGGATAGAAAATTAGGATTTATAGATGATGAACATTATTATTCAGATGAGTATTTGTATTTATTAAAATCTGATATAGGAAATTTTACAGATTTTGCAGAAAAAGCTAAATTTATATTAGAAAATATAGATATTTATGAAAATAAAAATATTCAATATGCAGAAAGAAAGTGGCATCATGAAAAACTATTAAAGGAATTATTTTCAAATAAAGAGTTAAATAAAATACACATGATAGATTGTTATCAAGGAGATGGAGAAAAAAGACAATATAAAAATTGCATTGTTGTTGAAAGAGCAAAAGGAACAGATGTTTACATGTATTCGATACAACAAAATCGATATTGTAAAATGACAATACAAGAATTTGCTGAATTGTGTCAAAATGGATTAGTACCTTTACAAGGAATACCAGGATTAAAGCAAGCACTTCGAAATTTGAAGCAAGAAAATAAAGAGAGATAAAAAATAATATAAGATATATGATTACTGAAATAAAGTGATTACAATTCACAGTTAAAAATAAATCGTTTTTTAATTTAATAATATATATTTTCTATACCTTGGTGTCGCAAACCACGCATTAAAAATACTAGTATGTAGGCACTTATTAACGTTCGTTTAAATATAAATTTACATAATTGACTTTGACGCAATAATTTGATATAATAGTAAACATAAAATGTTGTATTGCTATAGATGAAAATTCACTATAGTACAATTTAATAATAAATAAGGAGGAAAAAATATGAACGTTTTATCAGTAAAAGAATGTGTGCGAGCAGGGTATTCAGCAGTTGTTATTCAATCAGCTGAAGAAAAACGGGCGCTACAAGAATGTTTAAAAATTGCAAAGGAATGTAAAAAGGAATTATATTTATGGACATGTACAAAAGGTTTTGAAAAAATTATTAGTTCTAAAGAAGGAGAAGAAGAGAATTTCTATAGTCAAAGTGAAGACGATGATTGCATAGACCCACAGGATGCATTGTCAAATTCTTTAAATTTAAATGAAAAAAAAGGAGATTATATAGTATGTCTTTTGGATTTCCATCATTATATTGATAGACCAGCTGTACTTAGATCAGCAAAGGATACATTTGAGGAAGCAAATGGATTAGGAATTTGTTTGGTATTTATAAGTAATCAATTTAACATCCCAATAGATTGGGAAGATGTTGTAGTATCTATAAATTTAAATTTACCAAATAAAGAAGAGTTGAAAGATTGTCTTTGGAATATGGTAGATATGTGCAGAAATCAATTGGAAATTAATAATGAAAATGAAATCGAAAGTTTAGTAGATAAAGCTGCTGAAATTACATTAGGATTGACTATGACACAGGCAGAGAATGCTTTTGCAACTTCATTTTCTAAAAAAGGAACAATCGATTTACAAATAATTAGTGAAGTAAAAGCACAAATTATTTGTAAGAATGGACTGCTTGAGTTTTACAATGTGGATAATAATATCCAAGTTGGTGGAATGAATACACTTAAAAATTATACTAAAAAAAGAATTTTAGCATATTCAGAAGATGCTCAAAAATATGGTTTACCATTTCCAAAAGGGATTTTATTAGTAGGAATACCAGGCTGTGGAAAAAGTTTAGCGGCAAAAGCATTAGCACAAACATGGAATGTTCCGTTAATCAAATGTGATTTGGGAAAATTTTTTGGTAGCTATGTTGGAGATACTGAAACGAATACTAGAAAGGCTTTAGAAACTGCAGATGCAATGTCACCATGTGTCTTATGGATTGATGAAATTGAAAAAGCGCTAGGTGGTGTTGGTTCTGGAGGAAAAAATGATTCTGGTGTTTCATCTAGAATGTTTGCCACTGTTTTAACTTGGATGCAAGAGAAAAAATCATCTGTTTATGTAATTGCAACAGCAAATAGTATTACATCATTACCTCAAGAACTTTTAAGAAAAGGAAGATTCGATGAAATATTTTTTGTTGACCTTCCAAATAAAAAAGAAAGGGAAGAAATTATTAAAATTCAGATTAAAAAGAAAGGTAGAAAACCTGAAAAATTTGAGATTGATAAAATTTCCGAACAAAGTGAAGGGTTTACAGGTGCTGAAATTGAAGAAGCTGTAATATCTGCATTATTTGATTCTTATGCTGATAATGCTAGAGAACTTGAAAGTTCAGATATTATTAAATCTATTAATAACATTAAACCAGCATCTAAAGGTATTATGAAAGCAACAGTGGAACAATTACAGGAATGGGCTAAAAATAGAGGAATTCCAAATGCAAATAATAATGATGAAGTTGAAGAAACATTAGAAAACATTACAACACCTAAAAAGAAAAGTGGACGTAAATTTTTGGTTTAGATTGAAGGAGGAATATACAATGAGTCATTTTACAAGCATTACAACAGAAATTAGAGATTTAGAAACATGTAAAGAAGCTTTGAAAAATATGGGATTAGAGTTACAACCTTTTGGAAGGTGCCGGTTTTATTACGGTGACGTACAGAAAGAAAACGTAGTTAGACTTCCAGGTGAATATGATATGGCGTTAGAACAGCAAAGCAATGGGGCATATTCAATTACTGCAGATTTTTTTAATGGACATGTAGAAAAAACAATTGGTTACAGAGGCTGTATTCTTTTAAAAGAATATGGCGAAAAAGAATTAAAAAAAATGTGTAAAAAAATGCATTTAAGTATTTCTACAAATGTTAAAGAAAAAAACAGTTTTAAGGTTAAAGATCCACAAAGTTCAAGTGCTGGATATATGATAGTAACATTTGATGAAAAAGGTAACATTAGTTTTAGTCCCAAAGGTATTAAAGGGAAAAAATGCTCTAAATTTTTTAAATTAGAGGAAGCTTTAGGAAATGTATCTAAAAGAGAATTTTTGCCAGAATATTATGAAGATAGAGAAAATGTTAAAGCAAAAAATAAAAGAGAAAGAGTGAGGACAGAATATTGATGAGTAAAAAAGTAGCTTTAATTGTGTGTAATGATATGCATATGGATATAGCAAATGCCAATAGTATTCTTAATCATATTTTACAAGATAGGGATAAGCAAATTGTTTGCGATTATACAATTGCTGATACAGTGATTATTCTTACCTGTGCTTTTGGGCCAGGTAAGATGAACTCTGTAAGAATAATTGCAGATGTATGTATTAATGCAAAAAAAGATGCAAAGATTATTGTAACAGGATGTTTAGTAAAAATTGCAAGTGAAGAATTAAAAAAGATTTTAGGTATCGAAGTAATAACTCTTGATAAATTGCTTAAGTCTTTTAATAAAGTTTCAAAACCACGGAATTTAGTTCCACAGAATAAAGTTATTATTTCTACAGGATGTTTGCATAAGTGTTCTTACTGCGTATATCCTCAGATTGTAGAAAAGTATAAGAGCAGACCAATTCAAGATATTTTAAGAGATGTAAGTGAATTGGATAAAAGTGAGTCTACTATATATATAACTGGGGCACAAGAAACATCAGATTATGGAGTAGATTTGTACGGAACAAGAAAGTTTGCAACATTAATGGATAAGATTGTAACAGAATTTCCAAATAGCAAGTATGTTATAGGATGGTTTCATCCAGCAGGATTGACAAATGAAGTCATAGAAATTATTTGTAAAAATTCTAACATTGTTGAAATTATGTTGCATATTCAGCACGTATCAAAAAATATATTAGAAAATATGAATAGAACACCATTTGATATTACGGAAAGTAAAATTCGTATTTTGAAACAAAAACGTCCAGATTTAGTTATTTCTACTGAAGTAATAGTTGGATTTCCGGGAGAAACATTAGAAGAATTTAAAGAGCTTGTAGCAGTTCTAGATAAAGGATATTTTTCTGATATTGGAGTAGCTAGTTATGAACCGGTATTAAAAACTAAAGCAGCTGAATTACCTTTACAGATTCCAGATTCTGTTAAGAATGAAAGGATGGAATACATAAAAAATAAGTATTCTGCAACATGTTATCCTGCGGATAAAAATTCATCTAATTCTATTATGGATGAATATATTAATAGTATAAAAGTTCTAAGAAAATTTCCTAGAAATATATTAATATCAGATTGTAGACAAAAATACAATTTAATAGCAGGGATAGATACAGAACAAAAATTTCAATTTTATTCTCAATTTAATTATGTGTTTATGTGTATAAATAATGCACGAAGTGAATTTGATATTAAAAAGAGTATGAAAAATTTTGAAATTTATACTGATGAAGCAAAAAAAATATTTTTTGAAATTATTAATAATGGTAATTTTAAAAAAGCTTTAAAAGACAGGGCTAAATGTTTATTATTAAAATAAACTTTTGCTATTTGCGAAAGGAGAATAAAAATGGCAAGACGACGGCAAATTATATTTCCTAACAACGAAGTAAATATTAAAAAAACAATGGATGTAAAAGAAAATGTTGTTAAAAGAAGTGAAGAACAAAATAATGGGACATCAGAATATATGGCAGAAGTTGAAGAAAAAAATTTTGATCATGAAGAGCATGAGGAAATTAGAGTAAGAAGATCAACTTTAAAAAATATAATTATGGATAATGACTATTTTGATGAACCAGGATTGGTAGGTGTTTTTGGAAAAAATTACAAAGAAGAAATGGAAAGAGCGTTTGATGAATTAAAATACCCAAGTGAGTATCTAATATTAGAAAATATTGACACAACACAATGGATTCCAGGTGTAGATATTTATTCTATAATTTGTGCTGTATTGCTTAATTTAGTATATAGCAATACAGCAATGAGTGAATATCAGAGAAGATGGTATATAGGAGAACTAGGAAGAATTTCAAGTGCAACAGATGTGTCTTTACAATATGAATACAGTTCTATAGAGTGGCTTAAAGCTTTAAGTGAAAAGTTGAAAGTGGATGAAATGATAAAAAATGTATTAAATTATATTGTTAGAGATTTTCGTTTGTCAGTAATCATACCAATTGATTTCGGAGTCTCAGAAATTAACGATGGGATACTGCGGAAACTAAATAAAATACGAACTCGTCAAGTGACATTTGTTGTTGGGTCGTTTATAAATATGAACATAGTAGATGCAAATCTAGGTAATTCTTTATTTTCATCTTATTTTAAGCGCTATAATATAATTAATGCTGACTGAAATCATAAATTATTCGTAAACTAAATATTAACAATAAAAAAATAGTGTAATTATCAAATAATAATTACACTATTTTTTTATATATTGATACTAAAGTCATTGCCAATGTACATAAATATTTGACAAAAAACACGAAACATAATATACTAATAATACTTTGTTGTAAAAGGATGATAAAAAATATGAGAGATGACAATATAAAAAATTATAAAAAAATTAAGGAATTTGGTCAAAAATTAAATGAATTAAAACCGTATATAAATAATGAAGAAATATTTGAATTTATTCAAGAAGACTTTGAAGAAATGAAAATGATACAAACAAATTTAAATTCTAAAGGACTATTAGTAAAAGCATTTACAGAAAAAGAAATAACTAATGTAAAAATATCATTAGGCAAAAATGTGGGTGTAAATATAATAAATGTATATAGAATTATAGAAAATGAATTAAATACATGGAGAAATATATTTTTAGAGTTGAAAGGATAGGATAAAAAATGAATGAAGAAAAAAGAATTAGCAAAGTAGAAGAAGAAAAAAATATAGACAAAGAAAATAATGAAAATGTAAAAAAAACAATAGACATTATAGGAAAACATATAGATTCATCTAAAACTCAAGAATATTTTAATTTTATAAAGGAGATTAGAAAATATCGAAAAAAAATAAATAAGAAAAAACAAAAACTAAAAAAGTGTAATATGTTGGAAAATGCATATTATGAAAAAAATGGTGCTATAAATACGGAATTTAAAGATATGGTAGAAAATTATCCTATGAATAAAATAGATCCATGGTTTTGTAGTTATTATAGTGGTTCTGGAATAAATCAAAAATATATACCATACAATTTTGAGCCTGGAACAGTAGCATGGTATATTAAATGTGGAAATGAAGCAAAAAGATATATTGAACAGAAAATTTCAAGTTGTAGTCGCGCAAGAGCTAAGATAGGAGAAGAAAAGATAAAGCTAAACTTAGAATTTATCAAAGAACATTATATTTTATTAAATACATTAATTATGACAGATATATTAGAATATTATGATAATGAATTAGAATATTGGAAAGGTTATTTAAAAGAAATAGTAGAAGAAATTGATAGAGTAGAGGAACTTGAATAAAATATTTTAGAAAGTAAGGGTGAAATAAAATATGCCAAGAAAGATACAATTTCCAAATAGAGATGGAAAGGAAAAAACTCCAATAATGGAGAAGTTCAAAGAGGAAGCTAGAATAGAAGTTTTAAAAAATATAGATGAAGAAATATGTAGAATGAAAGAAAAGGCTGAAGAAGAAATTGGTGAGATGAAGAGAAATGCAGAATTAGAATTGGAAAAAAAAGAAAAGGAAATGAAAAAAGCAGTAAAACAAGAAAAAGAAAAAATAAGTTTGGAGTTTATGAAAAAAAAACAAAATTTAGAAGATGAGATAAAACAAGAGTGGGAAAAAATAGAAATTGAAAAAAAGAATAATAATGAAAAATTAATGAAAAGAGAAAAGGAATTAGAAAAATTTGAAAATCAAATAAAACGAAAAAATGAAAATATTAAAGAACAAATAAAAAAAGCTAATTTGGATACCGCTGAATACAAAATATTGTATGACGAAAATGAATATTTAAAAAAAACATTAAAGAAATATCAAAATGAAATAGATATGATAAAAAAAAGACAATTAACACAAAGTAAAAGTATCAATAAAGATGATAATAGTATGTTTGAAGAGAGTATATTTGATAAAATTAACAAAGAAGATATAACAAAAATTGGTCAAATAATTTTAGGTGAAAATATCAGTAAAAATAATTTCGAAAAATTATCAAGTCGTTATAATGATGAACGAATTTTTTCAGATGGAATATTATTAGAAAATGGTAATAAAACATCAATAATTGTTATACCAAACGAGGAAGAAAATAATAAATATGAATTCTACTCAAATATGCCCGTTATCACAAAATATAATTTACTTTGTATTGCCAATTTTTGTTTACAAATATACAAAGTTGATGTTAAATTACCAGAAATAGAGAAAAATAAAGGGATATCATTAGAAGCTCTTTTATATAGCGAGGAAGAACCAACAGAATTTAAAAATTGTAATTATGAAGTGTTGAATCCAAGTACATACAAAATGAAATATGATAACAAGCAATTTACAAATTATGCTCTTTTGGCAATTGCAATGTACAATGATTTGAATTGTTCAAAAAAAAATATTTCAAAGAAAAAATTAAAAAAAGTGGAAGAAAAAGCCTTAATAGAAAGTTTAAGATTATCTGGAAACAAAAATTTTATAAATGATATTGATGATGATGTGATTGAGCAGGAAGAAAGATAAGTATTTTTATGTAATATAAAATGAATATTGAAATAGTTGGTAATTTATATATTATTAGTTATTAAAATTAATTTTATAAAAGCATATATTGAATCAATAAGATTTAATATATGCTTTTTGCATAGGGGGTAAAAACGATTACATTAAACTTAAATCTCTATTTTAGGCTGATATTTTTCAAGCCACATATTAACCTGACACAAATAAGCCATAAGTTGAGGACCATTCATAAGTTGCCCAAACCAAGGTCTAGAAAAACTAGAACCATTAGTTTTTAATATATCTAAAATATACTCTCTGTTTAATAAAGTATTGATGGGAGCAGACTTATCTTTCATAATATTTGTCAACATTTCTTTTACCTTAGATAAATAATTTGGATTATGTGTTTTGGGATATGGGGATTTCTTTCTATCTACGATTTCTGCTGGAAGAAAATCTTTACATACATATCGTAATAATCCTTTTTCACGTCCATTTAAGGCTTTCATTTCCCAAGGGATGTTCCAAACATATTCTGCTAATCTATAATCACAAAATGGAACACGTAATTCTAAACCATTGTACATTGCCATTCTATCAGAACGATCTAATAATGTTTGCATAAACCAATTTAAAGTTAAATAAGAGATTTTTCTTTTTTCCTTAGTTTCTTTAGAATCAGTATCTAATATTTCAACTTCTTTTAAGCTTTCATTATATCTAAAATCAATGTATTCTTTTAGATTTATTTTTGTATTTAATTGAGGATTCAATAATTTTTGTCTTTCTGCAATAGCAATAGACCAAGGAAAAGTACCGCTTTTTAATGCATCATCTCTAAAAAACCATGGATATCCACCAAAAATTTCATCTGCACATTCACCTGTTAATGCAACTGTTTTTTCTTTTTTTACATATTTACAAAATAGTAAAAGAGATGAATCAATATCAGCCATTCCTGGCATATCTCTTGCAATCATGCTATCATATAGGTATGAGGCGAGTTCAGGAGTATCAATTATAATATTGTGATGATTGGTATGTAAGTTCTTACACATCAAATTTATATAGTAATTATCAGAATTAGGTTGAAAATCTGTTTTTACGAAGTTTTTATCATTATCTACATAATCAATAGAATATGTATCTAAAGGCGGTAATTTTTGATTTTGATAATAATCAGAGGCAAATTTTGTTATAATGCTTGAATCTAAACCACCTGATAAAAAAGTACATAATGGTACATCAGAAACTAATTGTTTTATGATAGCATCATTTAAAAGAAATTTTAATTTTTCACATGTTTGAGCTAAATTTTCGTGGTGTTCTTTTGATTTTAATTTCCAATAGCACTTAGTTTTTAATCCATATTCATTGAAAATAGCATAATGGGCAGGTTTTAATTCATAAATATTTTTAAATATTGTTGTTCCAGGAGTATGACTAGGACCAATACCAAGTAATTCAGATATACCTTGTGAGTTTAAAATCTTTTCTATTTTAGGATATTCAAATAGAGCTTTGATTTCTGAACCAAAAACCAAAGTATTATCAACTATAGAGTAAAATAAAGGTTTTACTCCAAAATGATCTCTTGCCATAAACAGTTCATTATTTTTTGTATTCCAAATTACAAAAGAAAAAATACCATTTAAATGTTTAACAATATTATTTCCAAAATGTATATAACCTTTTAGAAGAACTTCTGTATCGCAATGGCCATTAAAAGAAAAACCATTTGAAATAAGTATTTCTTTTATTTCATTTGTATTATATATCTGACCATTATAGCATATGACATAATTACCATAAGAATAATGTTCAATCATTGGTTGTTTACCACCATCTGGATCAATAACGATTAATCTTTTGTGAGCTAGGCATACATTTTTAGTAACATAGTAACCATCTTCATCCGGACCTCTTTTATACAATGTTTCGTTCATGTTTTTTAATATATTTTTAGAATCTACTATATTAGTAAATTTCTTTTTTATATTAACAAAGCCTGTAAAACCACACATATGTTTACCTCCTATTAAAATTGTTAGCATTTAATAGTTACAATTCAAGGTTTATAAAATAAAGTATTTTAAAATTTAATAATATATTGTTTTTTTATACCTTGGTGTCGCAAACCACATATTAAAATTACTAGTATGTAGTTTGCTCCAATTCGCACTCGCATTTGCTCATTTGGTAGCTTACGCGGTATTTCAAAACAATATATTATTAAATATTTTAAACTGAGAATTGCAACATTTAATATTATAATATTATAATATGCAATAAAACAAATAAAATTTATTGATTTTAAAAGAAAGTTATGGTAAACTTAATGATGGTGAAAAAAATGAAGTTAAAAAATATATTGAAAAACGTTGTAAAACATTTTATATTAATAACCAGACATAGATGGTTAGTTTTTAAGTTGTGCTGTAAAGTTGGGTTACCTTGGAGAGGATTAATGCATGATTTATCTAAATACTCACCAACAGAATTTTTTGAGAGTGTTAAATATTATCAAGGTAATTGTTCTCCTATATCTGCTGCTAAGAAAGATAAGGGATATTCAGAATCATGGTTACATCATAAGGGAAGAAATAAACATCATAGTGAATATTGGATAGATTTAACGGCAAATGAAAAGACACCAATTATGCCATATAAATATGTAGCTGAAATGTTATGTGATAAAATGGCAGCTGGGATGGTTTATCAAGGAAAAAATTGGAATAAAGAATATCAATTGGAATATTGGAAAAAAGAAAGAGAACAAACATTAATAAATGAAAAAATTGAAAAAATAATTACTGAATTTTTAACACAAGTGAGTATAGATGGATTAGACAAAGCATTAACTAGAAAAAATTTAAAATATTTATATAAAAAATATTGTGGCAATAGTTGACAAAAAATAAAAATACTTGTATAATCTTATAGTGATTAATTTGCCAAAAATAACAATAGATATATACATATATCTTAAACAAGGAGGGATTTAGATGGCACAACCAAAAAGAAGATGGTCTAAAGCAAGAACACATGCAAAGAGATCAACATGGAAAAAAGAACAACCAACATATACAAGTTGTCCACATTGTCACGAACCAGTAATGCCACATAGAGTATGCAAAAACTGTGGATATTATGATGGAAAAGAAGTAATTGCTAAAAAAGAAAATGAAAGTGCATAATTAATAAGGAGAGAAAGGTAGTACTTTTTAAGTACTATTTTTTGCATTATTGGAGGTGTATACTATGCCTAAAGTTACATTTTATAATTTGAAAGAAGAAAAAAAGCAGAAAATAGAAAATGCAATAGAAAAGGAATTAAAAAGAAACTTTTTTGAGAAAGTATCAATAAGTAGTATTATTGAAGATGCTGATATACCGAGAGGAAGTTTTTATCAATATTTTGAAGATAAAGATGATGCATTAATGTATGTTATACAAAAATATATTAATAGTTCAAAAAAACAAATAGAACAAATATTAATACAAAATAATGGTGATATATTTAAGACTACAACTAATTTATATACAAAATTTATAGATAGAGATTGTAATGAATCTGAAATAAAATTATTCCAAAACATAGTAAACAAATTAAGAAATGAAAATATTAGTGTATTTAAAAATATACACCCAAAACAAGAGTATCAAATAAGTAATATAGATATAAAAATGTTAAATATTAAAAATGAAGAAGATTTAGATGCAATAATTAGAATATTGTCATGTGTTTTAAGAGATAAACTAATAAGAGTAATGCGTAAAAAGGTTTCAAAAGAAGAGGGAAAGAAAGAATTAGTAAATGAAATAGAGATATTAAAAAATGGAATGACAAAATAATACAAAAAATTTAAAAAAATATGTACAATTTATTTATTTTATGATATTATTTTTTAAGATAAAATACAAAAGAAAGAGAGGGAGAAAAAATGTTCGAAAAATTTTTAAAAAGAGCTAATTGGACAGATATAGTTATATCTATACTTTTTGCATTATTAGGAATTCTTTTAATAGCAAAACCTGAAGAGATGAAATCTGTTATATCAATTTTATTAGGAATTGTATTATTTGCAATGGGATTTTTAAAAATGGTAGACTATTTTACTTCAAAAGATAAAGAAGATTATCTTTTGACGATTGCTTTAGTTTCAGTAGTATTAGGAGTTATTTCTTTATTCTGTGCAGATCTTATAACAGATATATTTAGAGCTTTATTAGGGGTTTGGATTATAGTATCAGGTGTAAGAAATTTTCAAACAACTTTGGTATGGAAAGATGTTAAATCTAAATTATGGACAACTACAGTAATCTGTTCTTTATTAATGATAATTGCAGGTATAACTGTTTTAGTAAGTACTACATTAGCTTTTAGACTTGTTGGAATTGTTATTCTTATATATGCAGTATTAGATATCATTTCAAGAGCTATATTTATAAAAGAAGTTCAAGATTACTTAGATTAATAATTTAATAAAATAAAAAACTAAATTTGTAATAAAATAGCAAGTTTAGTTTTTTTTGACAAAAATATATAGTTATGATATTTATTAACATAGATTTTATTTGATGGGAGTGATATATATGAGTAATATTTTTGATTATATGGAATGGAGAGATATTGATATAAAAAAGGTTGAATTTAATGAGATAGATAATCTTATATTATCTAGAATATCATATTTTCCATTAGATAATTTAATAGAAGAAGAGGAGTCTATAAAGTTAAAAGATATATATAACAGATTACTAGATAAAGATAATGTAGAAAGGTATTTACAAAAGGAAGATAAAGATTTTTTTAGAATTCTTGCTAATAGTAAAAGATTTGGAGAAATAAAGTTAACTAATTTTGAAAATAATGTAGATGAGATAAAAGAAAAGCAATTTTCGGCAGTAACAATAGTATTACCAGATAATAGTATATATATATCATATAGGGGAACAGATAATACAATTGTTGGATGGAAAGAAGATTTTAATATGAGTTTTCAAGATTTGGTACCATCACAAATAGAAGCTGTTAATTATTTAGAAAATGTTGCTAATAGATATAGAACAAGAAAAATAATTATAGGTGGGCATTCAAAAGGTGGAAATTTAGCTGTATATGCAGCTGTGTTTTGCAATGAAAAATATAAAAAAAGAATTAAAGCAGTATATAATAATGATGGACCAGGTTTTCAAGAAAATGTTATTAAATCAAAAGAATATAAAGAAATTGTTTCAAAGGTTCATACATATAGACCACAAACATCTATTATTGGTAAATTATTAAATCATAAAGAAAAATGTATTACAGTGAAAAGTACAGAAACAGGAATTATGCAACATGATTTATATTCATGGCAAGTACTAGGAGATAAATTTATAAGAACAGAACCAACAAATGTAAGTGACGTTATAGATAAAACTATAACTAATTGGTTAAAAGATGTTGAACCAGAACAAAGAGGTCAATTTATAGATATATTATTTGATATTTTAAACAAAACAGATGCTAAGACATTGCATGAGATGGGGAATAATTGGTTTAATAGTTCAAAAACAATACTTATGGAATATAAGAATATAGATGACCAAAGTAAAGAAATAATATCAAAGACTTTAAGTTCACTATTTTCTGCTGCAAAGGGAAATATAAAAATTCGTAGACCAAAATTCAAAAAAAATTGACATAATATTATAAAAAGTGATACAATAGGTGTGACATAAATATGTATTATAGATTATATAATGTGGTCTATATCAAGGAAAGGAGAATTTTTATGGCGAAAAATGTACGGTTCTATGCAGATATAATGGCGTTTCATCCAGGAGTTACCGGTAGTAATTTGTTAGTAGCAGTTAATTATCCTAATGAAAAAAAGGAATATTTTTTAGTAGACTGTGGATTATTTCAAGGAGAGGAACAATATATACATTTAAATGAAAAACTTCAATTTAACCCAACAAAACTTTTGTTTGCATTGGTTACACATAACCATACAGATCATACAGGACGGCTTCCGTTTTTAGTAAGAAAAGGTTTTAGAAAAAACATTTATCTTACTAAAGGAACAAGTCTTTTGATAGATTCAGCATTAGAAGATAGTGCAAAAATCTTGAAAATTGATTCGAAAGTTTTAAAAAAGACTAAGAGTCCAATATATGACTTTGATGATGTAAAATGTACGTTGCCATTACTAAATGGGGTAGATTTCAACCAAACTATTCAAGTAAACGAACATATAAAAGTTACATTTTTTATGAATGGACATCTTTTTGGAGCAGCAATGATATTAGTACAAATATCATATGAAGGAGAAGAGGATATAAATATATTATTCACAGGAGACTATAATAATAAAAACATGTTTTTTGATGTTAAACCATTACATAAATGGGTAAGAGATTTACCTTTAAATATTGTCATTGAATCTACCTATGGAAATACCAAGTCAACTGATGTGAAAAAGGTATTTAAAGAAAATACGTTAAATGCTATAAATGCAAATAAAATTGTAGTTCTACCAGTGTTTTCTTTAGGTAGAGCACAGGAAGCATTATGTGAGATAAGGAAGTGGCAAGAAGAGGGATGTTTGCCTAAAGATGTACCTATAGATCTTGCAGGAAAATTGTCTAACACATATACTAACATAATATTAAACCATGAAGATGTTTTTTATATCAAGGATGAATTGAAGAACTTTATCCCTGAAAACTTTAACTATGTTAGTGGAGATAAGTTAAAAGATTTAATTCTAGATAAAAATAGAAAAATTATTTTAACAACATCTGGAATGGGAACAAATGGACCAGCAGCTGTGCTTTTACCAGAATATGTCAAAAATCCAAATGCAGTAATTCATTTTATGGGATATCTAGAAGAACATTCTAGAGGATACAAAATAATGAATACTCCAGAAGGAGAATGTATAGACTTTAATGGTAAAATGATTCCTAAATATGCAAAGGTGTATTCTACATCAGAATATTCTGCACATGCAAAATCTGATGAACTAATTCAATTATTAAATCAGTTTAATAATAAAAGAATGGTTTTAATCAATCATGGAAGAATAGACATTCAGGAAGAATTTAAGAAAAAGGTTGCTCAAGAAACAGACGCAAGAGATGTAGGCGTTTTTGGTGGAAAATATGCTTACAGGATTAACCATTGGGGATATGTTAAAACATTGCCTTTAAAACTTAATATTAGTTAATAAAAATTCTAGTTTGTGAAGAAAGTCTAGTTTTAGACTTTCTTCTTTATATACTAGGAAATGAGAAATTTCCTAGTATATAAAGGTACTGTAATCGCTATTGCCTTTGAGATTTTCTCCTTTTAGTCGAAAACTCAAATCGGCGAGAACAAAGGGTGACCTAAAGTCACTTTGTTCAATTTTTCATTGTTTTTTTAAATAAAAAATGATAAAATGTTGAAAAATAAAAAAGTAAAGGATATGGATATAATGTATAAAATAGTTTTTATAGATATAGATGGAACTTTAAGAAATGATAAAAAAGAAATTACAGAAAGAACAAAAAAAGCAATAAAAAATGCGGTAAACAATGGAATATATATAGTTATTTGTTCAGGAAGATATAGAAAATTTACTGAAAAAATAAGTAAAGAAGCTTTGGCAAGTAGATACATAATTAATTGCAATGGGGGAGAAGTATATGACTACAATAATAACAAAATAATATATGAAAATAACATTCCAGAAAAAGATGTAATAGAACTTTATAATATTGCAAATAGAAATGATGTACAATATATTATAAATTTAAAAGATAAAAGAGTAATAAATCATTATAATAGTAATGATGATACAGATGAATTAAATATGCCAATAGAAAAATTTGTATTAGAAAATGCAACAAATCAATGTGTTTTTATAGATAATAATTTAGAAAAAATACAGAATGTAAAAAATGAGATTGAAAAAAATGACGAATTAAAAATTACAAATCTTTCAAAAGATTTAGTAACAAATAAACACAGCACAAATAAACCATTGTTTTTTGATGTTACACAAAAAAACACAAGTAAAGGAAATGGAATAAAAAAACTATGTGAATTTTTAAAAATAGATTTAAAATATAGTGTAGCAATAGGAGATAACTATAATGATATACCAATGTTTGATGTTGTACGGACATAGTGTGGCAATGGGAAATGCTCCAGATAAAATAAAAGAAATGGTTAATGAAGTGACAGATAGTAATAATGAAGATGGTGTAGCAAAATTTTTAGAAAAAATAATTTAAAATCATTTAGTTGATAAAATAAAAATGGTACAAAATTCATAATAATTCATAATATATATAAATTTATGGAAGGAGTTTATATTTATGGATTATGAATTAATGATGAATGGAAATGTAAAGATTGGACAACGAGCACCTGAGTTTAAAGCAACTACAACTATGGGAAATATTGAACTTAAACAATATTTACGGCAAATGGTTAATTTTATTTTCACATCCGGGAGATTTTACGCCCGTAAAGTCTTAATCTTTGGATGAATAAATAAAATGCATGGTATTGCTAAAGTTTTTAATATCAAAATAAGCTTAAGTCCATAGTTGTTTATTGATTAGATAAATTATAGTAAAGCCAGTTAAAAATGGCACAGAATTGATTGTGGAGCGATTGATTAGAAAGAAAGAGGAGTATTGAAAGAATTTAAAGGAATATGGATACCATATGATGTACTAGTAGATAAAAAATTAAATGATAAAGAAAAAATAATATATTCAATGATTATATATTTAAGCAAGGAAAATGAATGTGTGATGTCAAATTTTGAAGCAAGGGAAGAAGAATTAGCTTTTATAGATGAGACAGATAAAAAATTTATGAACCAAGATAAAGCAAATAAAAGTAAAAAATATAAATCTTTAAATGCAAAAACTGAGAAAATACCATATAGTTTTTATGAACTAAAAAATGATATTATAAAATTATTAAACGATTATATTGAAACAACTGATTATGAAAGTTACTATTTTTATAAAAATAGTATTTTGCAGGTTTAAAAGATGGAATTAATTTGAAAGAAGAAATTAAATAAAAGGTAAAAAACAAGTATAAATTGAAATATTTATGCTTGTTTTTTGCTTAAAAGTGGTGAACTACAAAAGTCTACTCCATTTTTAAAGAGCACCCTGCTAAAAGCCACGCTTTTAGGTGGATACTGGGATTAGAGACGTCTCCCTGATCTTGCAAAATTATAAAGACTAATTTTGTAAAAAGATACTTGAAAAAATGGAAAAATATGATAAAATATTTATGTCAACATTTATTGCAAAAGTTAATATTGTAATATTAACAGAATAAGTGAGACTGTTATTATGAAAGGAGGATAGTCATATTTTATTTAACCATGAAAGGAGTAAAAAATGGAACGGAATGAAATACAAGCCTTAGAGGCAAATTTTAGAGCAAGTAATTTTTTATCTGTTGCGCAACTTTTTTTAAATTCTAATGTCGATATAAAAAAATTAAAGCGAGAGGATTTAAAAGAAAAAGTTTTTGGACATTGGGGATGTTGCCCTGGAATTAACTATTTTTATGCACATATCAACAGGTTTATTAGAAAAACCAAAATAGAGCCTAATATTATTATAGGTACAGGACACAGTTCGCCTGCGTTAATATCAAACCTTTATATAAATGGAAGTTTAGGAAAAATGTATCCTAAATATAGGCATGGTTTGGAAGGAATGAACAATCTTATTAGTGATTTTGGTAAGAATATGATTTTGCAAACTGAAATTTCTCCTTTATTGCCAGGAGTAATATTAGCTGGTGGAGAATTAGGAAATGCAATATCTGTTAGTATGGGAACAGTTATCAATAATCCCAAACAAACAACTTTAACAATTGTTGGAGATGGAGAATTTGAAGCTGGAACTACACTTTCTTCTTTATTATGTAATCAGTTGATAAATCCTAAAAATGATGGCTTCTTAGTAATTATGATAAATTTAAATGGGTATAAAATGACAAGTAGATCTTTAATAAGTCTAAATGAAGATTTTGCAGGAGTACTTGAAAGTTTTGGATATGAAGTATTTAATACCTCTATAAATAATCATGAAAAAACTGGGAGAATCTTTGACGAGATTGCAAACCGTCAAAAAGAATGGTATGCAGGAGAAAAAACAAAAATTCCTATTGTGATACTGAAATCGCCAAAAGGATTTTCAGCTCCAGAAACGATAGACGGATTAGCGTTTGTAAATAGCCATCTGAGTCATAAAGTTTCTACACTCAAAATACCAAAAGATATTAAAAATTCTGTAGAAACTATTCAAAAATGGTTGATGAGCTATAAACCTGAATCATTATTTGTTAATGGAGTACCTAGCAATATGATTTTAGAAAATATTCCTAAAATCAAAAAGAATAATGTAGAAAAGAATATTAGAAGTGCAAAAAGAATTAACATTAATAGTTTTCCATCAAACGAAATGAAAGCATTATCAAAATATTTTATAGAATCTACTGATGAAGATTTTTTGATTTTCAGTCCTGATGAATCTATTTCAAATGGACTAAATGATTTTGTAAACCAATATGGGATACGGTATAATGCAGAAATTGATAGTTCTATAAGGGTAAAAGAAAAAGGAAGAATTGTCGAATTTCTAAATGAAGTGATATGTATAACTATGTTATATGGATACTTGAATAATGGAGGAGATGGAGTATTTATTACTTATGAAGCTTTTTCACCATTAGTTTCTAGTTTCTTATCACAATGTTATAAATTTTATAAGCAACAAAAAGAAGGAAATCTAAAAGAAATACACAATTCTTTAAAAATTATTATCACTAGTTTAGGATGGAGAAATACTTACACACACCAAAATCCAGATTTATTGAATACACTATTAAGTAAAGAATCTGAATATGTTAAAATTTATTTTCCATCAGAAGCAAAACAAGCAATTCTTTGTTTTGAAGAGATGAAACGAGCTAAAAATTCTATACAAGTGTTATATCTTACTAAAACAGATGAAAATACCTATAGAGCAATGGAACAGGCTAAAACAGATGTCAAAAGAGGATATTGGATTAAGAAGTTTAAGAATTCAAATAGTTCTAATAGAATCTTATTAATAGCAATAGGAGATATTATAACTAATGAATGTTTAAAAGCTTCAGAATTAATATCTGATAGAAATATTGATATCTTAAGTGTAATAAAATCAGATTGTTTACAAGAACTAAATATAGATATAAAAAAATATCATAAAGTTCTAGTGTATTGTACTGGATATTGTGATATAATCCGAGGTGAATTATCTAAAATGTTTGATACAACAAAGTGGCTATTTAAAGGTTATAACGATTCTACATATGGTACATATAAAAATGTACTTGAAAGTAATGGAATCGATATACAAAGTATAACAAGAGATATTAAGGAGGATTATTATGAACTTTAGAGGAGAAAAACTATTTGATGCATCTTTTGACAAATTTGCAAAGACCTATGATGATGTTAGACCAAGGTATCCTATCCAATTGTACAAAGATATTCAGAAATTTTGTGATATTTCATCTCAGACTAATCTACTTGAGATAGGAACAGGAAGTGGAATTGCAACAGAAGAAATTGCAAAACTAAACCCAGAAATTATCACAGTAGAACCAGGAGAAAACTTGGTAGAAGTTGCAAGGCAGAACTTATCAAAATATCGCAATATTAAATTTATTTGTGATACATTTGAAAATTGCGATTTTAAAGAAAGTCAATTTGATATTATTTTATCAGCGACTACTTTCCATTGGTTAGAGAAGGAAAGTAAATACTATGATTGCTATAAATATTTAAAAGATAATGGCTTTTTGGTATTATTCTGGAATAGCTTTTGCCGTGAAAACTCGCAAATTATGAAAGAAATTGATGAAGTTTATGCTAGAAATTTATCTGAGACATATGAAAGAAAATCTGATGTTAACAGAGGTGTTTTAGATAAGGTAATAAAAAGAGAACAAGAATTAATTCAAAATGAATATTTCTACGTTTCAGCATTAAAGAGATATAAGTCTGAATATCAATATAATGCTGATAGTTACGTAGCACTGTTAAATACCTATCCTAAAATCATAAAGTTGAAATCAGAGGTACGAGATAAGTTTTTAGAAGAAATAAAGGAAGTAATCGTAAAAAATGGAAACAGAATAACAATACCTATTTTAACAAGTTTATATATTTGCAGGAAAAGGGAGCAATTTACTAATGATTTAGGTTGCCAAAAAGCAAATTTATATTCTTCAGAAAAAATAGACATGAGCTTATAAGGAGGAATTTATTATGATCAAAAACTTTGAAGAATTGATAACTTTGTCGAAAAAATATGGAGTACCAAAAGAAGATATCTTATTTATGGATATGAATTTAAGTGGTCTCAATGCAACAGATGATTTAGATCGGGTTAGATTTGCTTTAAAATTAGATATTAATAATGGATTACTTGATTTAGCAAGTAAAAAATTAATTGAAAATTATTATTTTGCTTTACCGGTTAAATCAGATTCCAATTATCATGTCAATGATAATAAATTGATGTTTAAAGATGAAATGATTGTAGGTGAAGTTGGAACATTAACAGAAGATTTCTGTGATTCTTCTTATTCAAGAAGAGGAGGAACAGTATTGAATGTTAATCCAAATGCACGTACTTCTTGTAGAGGGTGTAAGTTTTGTTATACAGCATATCAGACAGCAAGAGACAAGAAAAAGTTGACTGATAGAAAATCACTTGAAGAATTTTTTGATAAATGGTTACTTAGTCATAAAATTTCTGATTTTAGTCATGTATTACAAATTGCTATTGTGACAGGCTGTTTTGATTTGGAACAAGATGTAGTGAATTTTTTATTATTATTAAATGAGGTACTTAAAAAGTATTCGTTTAAAGGAGAGATATTCTATCTTGGTTCACAAATAACTACAAGAGAATCATTAGAAAAGCTTTTGCCTATAAAAAAATTTGGATATTGTATTTCTTTGGAATGCTTTGAAAATCGAGAATATTTTTTAAGAGATAAAAAAAGAAAATTTACATTAGAAAATATAATTGAAACATTATACATCTCTAAAGAATTGGGATTCCGAACTAATTTTACTTATATCGTAGGATTAGAAGATTTGGAAACTATAAAGAAAAATTTTGAAAAAATGATTCATTATATTAATAGTTTCCCAATTATCAATATTTTTCAAGAGCATAAATATCATAAAGGGATTAGGCATGAAACTGCAAATAATATGGAATATTATCTACAAGCTAGGAAAATTATGGAGGAAATATTCTTACCGACTGAAATGAGACCTAGGCCTTGGGAAGATTATCGTTCTTTATGGTATCTAAAATTTGCAAATGAAGAATTGAATGATATTCGCACACCATAATAATAGTTAAAATAAATCGAACCTATTATCTTAATTAAGAGTAGGTTCGATTTATTATGTGCTTTAAATTGGGATAGTATTTTGTTGTAACAAAAATAGAGAAAATAGATAAAGAACTATGTAAAATATTTTTTATCTTTTTTTTAAAAATTTCCTAAAATTGCAACATTTTAATGAAAAATTTGGATTTATATTATTAGAAACACTTATTTCAAATAATTAGAGTGATCTTAACAATAGGAGGAGGCTTTAATTGATTCTAAAAAAATATAAGTATTAGAATTCATGAAGTGATTTTTAGATGAAAAGAATTTTAAATTTCTTTTTGCATAATATTTAGAAAGAAATATTATGAGGGAGTTAAAAAATGCAAATTACTTCTAATGAAATCTTTAATATAAAATATGTACAAATTTATCTAACAGAAGAAGAATTAAAAAGGAAAAGTACAAAAGAAGTAATAGAAAACTATAAAAAACAAAAATACAAAATAGGAGTATTTATAACTGGAAAAAAGAATTATCCCGAAGTTCTTAAAAAAATAGTTATGAAACAAGTGGAAGTAGAGCAAAATGTATGCTAACATAGACCAAGAGCAATATCAGGCAAAAGGAGGAAAAATGACAGTTGCACGGATATTGTAGATTGTCTAGAGACGAAGATAAAGAAAATTACTCAAGTATAGAGGAACAAAAAAGAATAATTAAAGAATATGTTTCTTCTCGTAATTGGATTATCGACGATAAAGACTTCTACATAGATGACAATGTTTCGGGATATACCTTTAATAGACCTGAATTTACAAAAATGTTAGAAAAAGTAAAAAGAGGAAAAATTGATGTAGTTATAGCAAAAGACTTATCAAGAATAGGAAGAAATAACGGAAAAGTTTTGGTGCTTATTGATGAATTCAAAGATATGCAAAAAAATATGATTTTAGTTTCAGAAATGGGAGGTACCTATGATGTACAAAATGATAGAGATGATACTATTGGAATTACAACATGGTTCAATGAAAGATATGTAAAAGATTGTTCAAGAAAAACAAGAGATCATATGTATTCAAAACAAAAAGATGGAAGATTAATTATGGGAAATTACTATGGCTATGAGAAAATTTTCAAAGATAATATACCTATGTTATATGTTATTGAAGAATTAAGACCAGTTATTAAACTAATATTCAAATTATATGTTGAGGATGGAATGGGATTTCAGAGAATTAGTAAAGAACTAAATACAAAATATAATTATCCTACACCATCTAAATATTATAGAGAAAAACATTTAGAAAGAGGTAAGATATATAAGCATAAAATTCAAGAAAAATGGACAAAAGATATGGTAAGTAATATTTTAAAAAATGAAATTTATACTGGAACATTAATTACTCATAAAAAACGAACTGTAAATATAAGAGGTAGAGCAGTAAAACTTCCAAAAGAGGAACAATTTATATTTGAAAATCATCATGAAGCTATAATTTCAAAAGAGATATTCAATTTAGCGCAGGAAATAAGAACTAAAAAATCAAAACAAAATACTTCTGGAGCAAATACAAAAAGAGAATATTATTTTTCAGGAATGTGTGTATGCGATAATTGTGGCTCTGGAATGTCAGGGATTATGATTAAAAGAAAAGTGAATGAAAAAGGTTATGACTGTTCAAAGTATAGACAATTTGGAACAAAAGTTTGTTGTTGCCATGAAGTAAAAGAAAAAGATATTCTAAATCATTTAAAAGAATTTTTAAAATTTACAAAACAGAAATATTTAGAAGAAATAAAAAGTATAAAAATTGATATAAAACAAGATAAAACAGAGAATAATAAATATAAGTTACAAAATAAACTAAATATTTTAAATGAAGAATATAAAATGCTTGTTAATCAAAAAGTAAAAGAATTGGCAACTACAAACAACCAAATGTCAAGAGAAATTATTGAGAATACATATAAAGAACTAGAAAAAGAAAAGATGCAAAGTATCTCTTTCTTACAAGCATTATTAGAAAAAGATGAAAATAAAAATTTAAAAGAAAAGGTAAATAAGCTAAAAATTTCAATAGAGTATTTTGATGATGTTATAAATTCAGAAGTACCAAATAAAATGTTATTACAAATGATTATTGACAAAATATATATTGATAGAGATAAAACAATTAAATTTAACTTAAAAACAGATATTAATAAAATGATTTAAGCACATCCCAAGATGTGTACTTTACGCCAGTATGTACTACTGAAATGATTGCTTTTACACGTGCACATACATATTTTTCTAAGATAAATACAGATTTATTAGGACTAAGTGTAGATAGTAATTCATCACATTTAGCTTGGGTATATGATATATATTGTAAAACTGGTATCAAAATATCATTTCCAATAATAGCAGATAGAAATGGAGAAATTGCCAGAAAATATGGTATGATTTCTAGTGATATAAGTAATACGGAGACAGTTAGAAATGTATATATTATTGATGACAAGGGAATAATTAGAACAATATTAATTTATCCTATGAATGTAGGTAGGTTTATTCCTGAAATCATAAGAATAGTGCAGGCTTTACAAATGTCTGATTGTGCAAAAGGATCAACAGCAGCTAATTGGATTCCTAATCAGCCTATTATTATTCCAAATCCAACTACACAAGAAAATTTATTTGAAAGAGTAGGGGAGATTGAAAATAATAGAAATGGAATAAGTTGGTATTTGAGTTTTAAGAAGGCGCCAGATAAATGTATTGAAGATAATTGCTAAAAAGTTTGAATATAAAATTAAAAAAATCACATAATAGTAGTATGGATTGTATAAAAGAATATATACAATTTTCAAAGGAGGTAATAAAATGGAAGGTAATCAAAAAATACATTGTACTGTTGAAAGTTGTAGACATCATTTAAAAGCTGAAAATTTATGCAAATTGCAAGCAATTCAAGTCGAACCAACTAATAATTGTTCTACTAAGGAATGTGATGAATCAATGTGTTCAAGTTATGATTATGAGAAGAATTAAGTTTCTTCTCTTTAATTTTTTTTATTAATTTCTTGACATATTGCAAATTTAGAAATAAAATATCTCTGGATTTTATAGTTCTGGGGATCCAGAAAAAAAGGAGGAAGAAATATGTTAGTTACAACAAAAGAAATGTTTGAAAAATCAATGAAAGAAGGTTATGCAATAGGTGCTTTTAATGTAAATAATATGGAAATAATACAAGGAATTGTAGATGCAGCACATGAAACACATTCACCAGTTATATTACAAGCATCTTCAAGTGCAATAAAATATGCAAGAATAGGATATTTAATGAAAATGGTACAAGCAGCTGTAGAAGAATATCCTGAAGTTCCAATAGCAATACATTTAGACCATGGACCAGATTTTGAAACAGCTAAAATGTGTATTGATAATGGTTTCACTTCTGTAATGATAGATGGTTCTAAATATGACTTTGAAGAAAATGTTGCATTAACAAAAAAAGTTGTAGATTATGCACATTCTAAAGGGGTAGTAGTAGAAGCTGAACTTGGAAAATTAGCAGGAATAGAAGATGATGTAAATGTTTCAAGTGATGATGCTATGTATACAGATCCTGCTCAAGCAGAAGAATTTGTAAGAAGAACAGGGTGTGATTCTTTAGCAATTGCTATAGGAACAAGTCATGGTGCTTATAAATTTAAAGGAGAAGCAAAATTAAGATTTGATATTTTAAAAGAAATAAAAGAAAGAATTCCTAATACACCAATAGTATTACATGGAGCATCAACTGTTATTCCAGAATTAGTTAATATGTGTAATGAATATGGAGGAGATATTCCTGGAGCTAAAGGAGTACCTGATGAAATATTACATCAAGCAAGTTTATCAGGAGTTTCTAAAATAAATGTAGATACAGATTTAAGATTAGCTATGACAGCAGGTATAAGAAAAGTATTTGTAGAAGAACCAAATGCTTTTGATCCTAGAAAATATTTGACACCAGCAAGAGAATTAATAAAAGAAACAGTTGCTCATAAAATGAGAGATGTTTTTGGATCTAGTGATAAAATTTAATTATTAGAGCAAAATATTGCCTTTTGTTCTTGTCCAAATATATGAACCCCCAATTATTAATTTCTGATTATAATTGGGGGACTTTTTTAATATTGATTTCTTTTTAGATTTATATTTATTTGTTTTTGGGCATCTTTTTTTGCAAGATCTTGTCTTTTATCATAAAGTTTTTTTCCTTTACCAATGCCTAACTCAAGTTTTACAAAATTCCCTTTAAAATAAATACTTATAGGAATTAATGCATAACCTTTTTGTTGTGTAAGACCAATAAGTTTGTTAATTTCTCTTTTATTTAATAATAATTTTTTTGTTCTAAGTGGATCTTTGTTAAAAATGTTTCCATGTTCATAAGGACTTATATGAAGACCAGACACAAAAATTTCGCCATTTTTTATATTTGCATAACTATCTTTTAAATTGACTTTTCCAGCTCTTATAGATTTTATTTCAGTTCCATATAATACAATACCAGTTTCTATTTTATCCTCGATAAAATAGTTATGATATGCTGTTGGATTTTTTGCTATTAATTTTATATTCATATAATAATTACCTCTAACTTTTTTGAATATTATAGCATATATTATTAAATAATAAAATATATAGGTAGAAAATAATAAATTTTTCTACCTATAATTACTAATCTCTTCTTGAATTATCATGATTAGAGGTTACTTGATTTGAATAATACCAGACAACAGCTATTATTGCTATTGCAGCAATACCTAGAATTAGCCAAGTCCATGATGTTGCATTTAATCCCATAAATGTTGCATTTCCTTCTACTGAAGTTCTTGTAGCAGTATAAGTATCATTTCTTGAACTTGAAGCTTTGTTGTTTATATTTTTTTCAGTATTATTTTCCATTCCCATTACAGAATCTCCTACATTATTCATAGTATTTTCAGCTTTATTTGTTGAGTTTTTTATTTCACCACCAATATCATTTGCTACATTTTCCACAGTATCTTCTGTTTTATTTACAGCATTTTTTACAGAATCGGAAGCATCGGTTAATGGGTTAGCAGCAAAACATAATGAGAATGAGAATATAATTGAAATTAAAATTGCCATTGATACAAAAATTCTTTTTTTCATGTATTATAACTCCTCCTTTTTAAATTAAATATATTAATAAAATAATATAATCTCATTAATATTATAAAAAAAACAAAGAATTTTATACATGAAAAAAGTGGTATAGAAGAACAAAAGCGGACATTAATAACTTTTGTGCTTATTAAAACATTTTAAAGTCCGCGTCTTTGTTCGTGTGCGAAATTTGCAAAGCAAATTTCTGTGCAATACATTTCTATTATAGGAAGTTCGGAGAACTTTCCTATAATAGAACAAAGCGATTCCCTAGTATATCAAAAAAGATTTTAACTAATTATAAAGTTAAAATCTTAAATAACTATTTGCTAAGTCTAATTAAAATTGCAATTGCCAATAATATCAATAAAACACCTATTGCAATTAGAATAATGCATAAAATATTAGATAAACCTAATCCACTATTTGATGAATTTGTAGCAACAGTAGTTGTACTAGGTGTTGAAGTTGTATTAGTAGTAGAATTACTTGACGAATTGTTAGAACTGTTAGAGTTTGAATTTGTTGTTGAATTTGATGTATTACCAGATCCGTTAGAAGTGTTTGTATCATTTGTACTATTTGATGTTGAAACAGAGTTATCTGTATCTTCATCATCAGCATTGTCATCCATATTCATATCTACTGCAAATACACTAGATGTTAAAGAAATTAATGTTACCAACAATAATAACATATACATAATTTTTGATTTTTTAATCATAAATCTACCTCCATATAAGAATAAAATTATCATAAGTTCTTTTAATATGATACCACAAAAAAGGAAAACATGTCCAGTGTTTTTTAAAAATTTTAGGTCTATTGATTAAATGTAGCTAAAGGGTTGTTTTCTACAGCATCACGAACCTGATTATTGTTAACATGAGTATATATTTCTGTTGTTGATATACTTTCATGACCTAACAAAACTTGTAATGCTCTAATATCAACTTTTCCATATTGATACATTAATGTAGCTGCTGTGTGACGTAATTTATGTACTGAATATTTTGAAGTATCTAAACCGGCTAATTGTAATTCTTTATTTACAATATGTTGAATAGTTCTTTTACTAATTCTTTCTTTTCTTTCACTTAAAAAAAGAGCTTTATTAGAGTTTAATTTGTCTACTTTAACACCTTGCTTAGGTCTAATTTGTAAATATTCATTAATAGCTCGTAAACATGCTTTATTTAAATATATAGTTCTTTCTTTGTTACCTTTTCCTATAACATTTAATTTTGCATCACTAAAATCTATATCTTTAATATTGATACCAACTAATTCTGATAAACGTAAACCACAGTTTAAAAAGAGTGTAATAATTGCAAAATCTCTTTTATAATTTCTATTATCCTCATTTTCTGTGACATTTAACAAGCGTTGACTTTCCTCTAAATTTAAATATTTAGGAAGCCTTTTATCAGATTTTGGTGTTTCTAAATTTTGTGCAGGGTTTACGTCTATAAGATTTGCTTTTTGAGAAAGATATTTAAAAAATATTCTTATAGTTGATACTTTTCTGGCTCTTGTTGCAGATTTACTTCGTAGTTCTATAGCCATATAACTTATAAAAGCATGTATATCTGATAATGTTATTTTTTGAACTACACTAATTGAAATATCATTAATTTTTATTTTAGAAAAATCAGTTTCATCTGTTAATTTAAAATGAATTTTTATAAATCTGAAAAACATCATCAAATCATAATTATATTCTTTTATGCTATTGGGAGATTTATTTAAAATTGTAGCACTATAATCTAAAAAAGAATTTATATATTCTGGATTTTCATCTCTATTTATCATATGTATCACTCCTGTTCATATTTTTAATTATTATATATCAAATGTATAAATTTTAAAATAGAAAATTTGATTTTTTTCTTTAATATGATATACTATGTATAAATTTTATAATAAAGGATAAATAGTCTATGTTTAATGAATATAATGATGAAGATGTTCCAAAAGCAATTAAAAAAATGAAAGAAGAACATCAAAAAGAAAATACAAAGAAAGAATTAAAATCTAAACATTTAAAAAAAAGACATGCAGAAAAAAATGATTTAGACAAAAAAACATCAAGAAAGAAGAAGATTAAAAAAATTGTAATTATAGTATGTATTGTAATTATAGTTGCTATTCTGATTATATTATGTATTTCAACATATAAATGGAGACAGCTTATAACAGACATGTTTGCTAATGAAAATTCGATTATTTTAGATTCTGATGGCAATAAAATAGCAGAATTAGGCAGTGAAAGAAAGAAAATAAAAATAGATACAAATGATTTACCTGAAGATTTAAAAAATGCCTATGTAGCTATTGAAGATGAAAGATTTTACAAACATCATGGAGTTGATATAAAAAGAACGACTTCAGCAATTTTTTCTTATGTGTTTCATGCAGGTAATTCATCATATGGTGGAAGTACAATAACCCAGCAATTGGTGAAAAATTTAACGGGAGATAATACAGATTCAATTTCAAGAAAAATTAAAGAATGGTGGAAAGCTTATCAATTAGAAAATTTTGAACAAAAAGATGATATTTTAGATTTATATTTAAATGTAATTTATGTAGGACCTAATATATATGGGGTAGGAGCCGGAAGTAAATATTATTTTAATGAAGATATACAAAATATTTCACTGGCTGAATCAGCCTTTTTAGCAGGAATAAACAATTCTCCTAATTCATATAACCCATTTAGTGATGAATCAAACAATGATGAGAAAATAAAAAAGAGAACAAAAACTGTATTATCAAAAATGTTGGAATTAAAATATATAAATGAACAAGAATATAATGATGCAATAACTGAAGTTGATAATGGATTAAAATTTAACAAAGGCAATGTAAACTCAAGTGATGGAATATATTCATATCATACAGATGCTTTAACTACAGAAGTAATTAGTGATATTTCTCAAAAAAATAATATCACAGAAACATTTGCAACAAATTATATATATTTATCAGGTTTGACAATAAAAAGTACTCAAAATTCAAATATCCAAGATAAAACAGAAAAAGAATTTAGCAAAAAACAATATAGTATAAAATCAAAACAAGGTGGAGATAATTCTCAAGCTTCAATGGTTATTATGGATCAAAAAACTGGAAAGGTACTTGCATGTGTTGGTGGATTAGGACAAAAAAATGCTGCAAGGGGATTGAATAGAGCAACACAAAGTACAAGACAAACAGGTTCATCAATAAAACCATTAGCAGTATTAACACCAGGAATAGATAAAAAGAAATTTACAGCATCTTCAATATATTCAGATGTTGAAAAAACTTTTAATGGTGATTATAGTCCTAAAAATTATGACGGCTATTTAGGAGAAACAACAGTAAGAAGAGCTGTAGAATCATCACAAAATATTCCATTTGTTGAAATGATGCAAGAAATAACACCAAAAACATCAATTGAATATTTGAAAAAAATGGGGATTACAAGTCTTACAAAAAAAGATGAAAGTTTAGCTTTAGCTTTGGGAGGACTTGATAAAGGAATAACAACGTTGGAGATGGCATCAGCCTACGCAACAATAGCAAATGATGGGGTTTATATAGAACCAACATTTTATAGTGAAGTAACCAATAAATCTAATAAAGTTGTTTTAAAAGCAACACCAACAACTAAAAGAGTTGTATCAGAACAAGTTGCATATATTATAAAAGAAATTTTAACACAACCTGTAAAAGGAAGTAATGGTACAGCAACATATTGTTCAATTCCAGGGATAGATGTAGCTGCTAAAACAGGAACAACAGACGAAAATTATGATAGGTGGTTGTGTGGATTCACACCATATTATACAGCTGCTACTTGGTTTGGTTATGATCAAAACGAAACAATATATTTTAACAAACAAAATCCTGCAGGAATAATTTGGGCCAATGTTATGAAAAAAGTACATGCAGGTTTGGAAAAACAAGAATTTAAAAAGCCTAGTTGGATTCAAACAGCAACAATATGTGCTGAAACAGGAAAGATTGCAAATAGTGGATGTACTAATACTTATACAGAATACTTTTTATTAGGAACTAAACCAGGAAACTGTACAAAACATTCAGGAAGTAAAATAACTAATACAGATAATGGTAGTACAAATAATGATGAGCAAACAAATCAAAATGTATTTAATAATGATTTAACATTAGATCCAAATATTGAAAGTATACCAGAGAAAAATAATAATGTTACAAAAAATGAAACAAATAATGTAACCAACAATAAAAATAATTCTAATAAAGCTAATAATACTTCAAATACATCAAAAAATACGAGTGTTAACACTCCATCATCAACTACAAATAATACAACAAAAAATACAAACAATTCGACTAAAAATAATAAATTAAATACTAATACAACAAATAACACTAATACCACAGTGAATGGAGCTGAAAGTAATACAGAGAATCATGAAGAATAATACTACTTCAGAGCACTTGAAAAAATAGCTTTTTTATGTTAATATATAGTGTATAAGAAATACAATCGCAGTTGTATTTCAGAATTTATTACTATTAATGAATTCTGGAGGACTGCGAAAACCTCCAGAATAATGAATGGAGGAACATAAACATGATAAAAGAACGAACAATTATTATTACAAAAAATGGGGAAATTCGCGTAGATAAAATAACTAGAGAATCTGCTAAGCAATTAATAAAAGAATTTGTTTCAAAAACAAAAGAAGGATATATTGCATTTGATAATTCAGCTGATAAATTTAAAAATACAGATACAATTATTGTTTTTAAAATTAATTTTTATTCAACAATATATACATATGCTATTAAAAATATATTGTCAACAATGAATTTTGATGAAACGAAGAAATTTATTGAAAACCAAGTGAATTTATAACCCCAAAAACACAAAATCTAAGTTAATTTTACTAACTTAGATTTTGTGTTTTTTTATTAAAAAAATAATATGATAAAAATACTTTTTGTGTTTTCACTTATTTCATCTAGTGCATAATCAGAATTTGCAGTGAAATAGTTTAAAACCTGACTTATTATACCATCAGTAAAAAAAGAAACTTCAAATTTTAAAGAAGAATTATTAAAATTAGATTTTCCTTTATAAGTTCTGCAAATGTATTTTTTATAAGTTTTTTTGTTTTTTCAGATGAACGATTTAAATTTTTTACTTTCATTTTTTTATATTTCTTAAAAAAATCAACAAATTCAAGAAATTTGTCTATATTTCAACAACTTCAAAAATATTGTTCTTCATTTATTTTGATAAAAAATTATAATATATTAGAAATTAAAAATAAACAATGGTGCTAAAAGGAGGTAAATGTAATGGCATATATTGAATTTAAAAATGTTGATAAAGAATATAAAAATGGAGAAGAAAAATTTAAAATGCTATTAGTAGTTTCGTTTTAAGTATTTAATCGATTGACAAAAAAACAAAAAAGTGTTAACATAAATTATATAAGTTATAATAGTATTATTTAAATTAAAGGAGGAAACACATATGGCAACAATGTACAAAGAGCAAGCTTTAAACAATATGGTGTGTCTTTTTGAAGACGGTGAGTACTATGAACGGAAGGAAGCATTTTTAAGCATAATAGACGAATTTGCGAAAGTTGATATTGGCTGGGCATTAGGATGTTCTATGAATTTATTTTTTAGAGGCCTCATAGATGACTTTCATGATTTAGATTTGATTGTTGATATTAATGATATTGAAAAAATAAAAAAAATTATGAAAGAAAGAGGTGCAACATTAACAGAAACCGGTGGAAATGGCTTTTGTGAAAGTGATATCTATATGCATTATCAACTTGGAAGAGTAGATATTGATATTATATCTGGATTCAAAATAGTAACTTTTGGAACAGAATATTACTATCCTTATAAGGTTAACCAGGTAGATAAAGTAGAAATAATGGAATTTAAAGTTCCGTTAATTTCTCTTGAAGCCATGTATATCCTATATTATATGATGGAAGGATGGCAGCCTAGACGCAAGTTTAAGAGAATGCTTATAGAAGAATACTTCGATTATGAAAAACCAAAACACATTGAAGTATTTAAAGAGGCTATAGAAAATAATGAGCTTCCTGGACAAATTAAATGGGCAGTAAAAAAACTCATAAACGAGAGTGATTATTAAATAATACACAAAAAATGAGGATTAATATCCTCATTTTTTTGTTATATAGATTTAATAGTTTCAAACCTTTAATTTTTCACAAAAAATATTGAAAATTAAAGGTTGATAAACCTTGATATTTTTGCATGATTATAGTAAAATAATTGTAAAAAATATTGGAGGATAAGTATGAGAAAAAAGACTTTAATGTTTTTAGGTAGTGATTCAGGTTTCGGAAAAAAAAATAATTCTGCATATATTGAGAAAGAAAAAGAAATAACTATAATTGACTGCGGATTCACAGTATTTCAAGAATTACAAAAGAAGTTCGATTTTAATAAATATGAAGAAATAACTGTAATAATAACACATTTACATAATGATCATGCTGGAACATTAAGCCAATTTATATTATATATTTATTTTATATATAATAAAAAAGTTAATGTTGTTAGCAAATGTGAGAAAATTAAAGAGTATTTAAAAATAACTGGAGTGCCAGAAGATGCATATATATTAGAAAACGATAGTGAAAATATAGAATTCATAAAAACGGAACATGTAAAATATATAGATACATATGGATTTAAACTAACAATAGATGGAAGAACAATTGTATATACAGGTGATACAAATACATTAGAACCATTTAAAAAATATTTAAATGATACACAAGAATTTTATGTAGATGTTTCTAAATTTGGCGGAGCTCACTTAAAAATAGTTAATGTTATTGAGGAATTAAAAGGAATAAAAAATAATGGTATAGATGTTTATTTAATGCATATAGATGAAAGAAATTATGTAGAGGATATAACCAAAAATGAATTTTATTATGCATAAATATATAAATTTAAATGAAATAATTATAATAAGTAACGGGGAGAATACTTGAAAGTTAATTAACTTAAAGTCTTCCTCTTTTTTAGGAGAGATTTATGAATGATAACAAGAAAATAAATGAAGAATATAAAATTCAAATAGCATGTAAACAGGTAAGTACAATACTTAATTGCTATAATCAAGATTTATTGAAACTGACTTTGCCTAAAGAAGTATTAGAAAGATTAAAAGAAAATTCGGCAACAGACTATGAATATAGTATTAATATAGATAATTTTGATCCTAACACTCTTACAGATGAATCGTTAGCATTATTATTACTATTATTTAATGATTACTTTGCAACCAAGGCACAAAAGATAAAAATAAATGCATTTTTATCTCAACCTCAATACAATCAATATGATTATAATAAAATTTTTAAGCAATCAAAAAAACATGAAGTAAAGAATAACAATGTTCAGCCAACTAATCAATTAGTAGTATATTCTAAGAAGAATATACTGAAACAATTAGTTCAAAAATTAAAACAATTTTTAAGGTAGGATATATATGGATAAAAAATTTAAAATAGATAGAAAAGAATTATCAAATATAATTGAACAATATGAAAAAGAAAAAGGTAATATTACACAAGAAAAATACGATGAATATAAGAAAAAAGTTATGAATTCACTAGGTACAGATGTCCTAGATGAGGCAATTGATGAATCTGTGTTAGAACATTATACTAAAAGAATATTAAACAAAGAATTAATTCATGACTGTTATTCTAATGAAGATTTTTTTAAAATGATAGAAGGAATTTCAAACTATGAAATTGTTGGGGATTGGCAGCATTTTTTAACAGTAAATTCAGAATATTTGTTTAAGTTGCCTGTAAATATGCAAGAAAAATTTGCTGAAAATTTTGGAATAGGAAATACTGATGCCAAGGAATGTTTATTAAATTTATGGAAAAATGGTATTGAAACTACAGGAACTGATATTATAAGACCTGAATCTCCATCTTCTACTAACAATATAACTATGAAATGCAAAAGTTCTGATATGATATATATGATTGAAACTTTACGGAAAACAATTACCATCGCAAAATATATTTATGTTTCAAAACATAAATAAAGAAAATAATGAATCAATTATTGCATGTCATTCAAATGATCCGGATTTTTTTAAATACATTAACAAATCAGCATATGCATTAAGAGAGGCAAGAGAACATCATAAAGTGATTGAAGAAACAGATTTAAAAACAGATAATTATTGGAAAAAAATATCTATGAATGCTGAAAAAAATGGAATAGATCCTTTAGAATATCTTAGTATGAAGTATACTAATTTACCAGAAAGGCAACAGGAATTATTTGAAATAGAAAATACATATATGAAAAATTCTAATTTTACAAATTTTATAAAAAAGGCTATGATAACAAATGTGAAAAATAGAGTTCCAGTTATAAAAAGAATGCAAGAATTTTTTTATAAACATATAAAAAGAAATTCAAAAGAAAATAATCATGATAAAGATATTGAAGATCTTTCAAGATAAATAAACACCATTATCATTAAAAACATTTAATATTATCTAGATTAACTACAGGATTATTATTGATAAAATAAAGTTAAGAGGTAAAAATGAAAGAAAAAATAAAAGAATTTATTATAAAAAATTTAAAATGGATTATATTATTTATTTGTTTGATAGGATTTTTAGCGCTAGCAGAAGATGTTTTTAACAAAGAAATAATGAATGGAGATATAATAGGATATAAAATGGTATCAACATTTTTAATATCTGGTTTTGCAACACCTGTAGCAAAATTTATTACTAATTTTGGAGGAGCTATATTTTTAATATTAACAGCAATTGTATTAACTATATTGATAAAAAATAAAAAAATCGGATTAGCGATATTGTTAAATTTAACGATAATTACAATATTGAATCAATTATTAAAAAGAATATTACAAAGACCCAGACCGACAGAATATAGAATAATTGAGGAAACTGGTTACAGTTTTCCATCTGGACATTCTATGGTAAGTATGGCTTTTTATGGATACCTAATATATTTAATTTATAAATATGTAAAAAATAAATATATTAAATGGATTTCTATTGCTTTATTAAGTATATTGATAGGTACTATTGGAATAAGTAGAATTTATTTAGGAGTACATTATACAAGCGATGTTTTAGGTGGATTTCTTATATCTGTATCATATTTAATTATATATGTAAGTGCAGTTAATAAATTTTTAATAGAAAAAGACGGAAACAACATTTATAAACAAAAAACAGAAAACACGGATTAAATTGTAATTAAGATTAACAAAGGCGATGAATATAAAATGTATAAAATAAAAATTTTAAACAGGTGTAATGATGATTTGTTTGAGCAATTAAAAAAATTAATAAAAAAATTTGCAATAGATGTATTTATGGTTCAAAAATTTAATTTAACCAATGAATCTTATCATAAAAAAGTAAAATATATAAACAATTATAAAAAATATTTATCAGCTGATGAACTTACTTTATTAAAAAAAGATATTGATGAACGAATTGAATTTGCTATAAAATCAATTCATTTAAAAAACACCGTTAAACAAACAAGATATTTTGTATTACTAAAAGATAATGAAGTTATTGCATTTCAAACTGCTCAAGTAAGAATAGAAAACAATATAATAGAAGGTTGGAGAAATTTTGCTTATACGGATAATGAGTATAAAGGAAAAACATCTGAAGTAATTGACACGTATGGTAATAGTCAAAAAGGAATATTAAGTAATTTGTTATATGAAAATATTACTAAATGGTTTGCTAAACAAAATGTAGTTGTCGAAAAAACAGCTACAGGAAAAAACATGTACAAAAATATAAAAGTATATATTGTAAAAAAAGGGTTCATACCAGAAAAATGTGATGATAAAAGAGTGTTTTTAATAAAATATTATGATAGAAATATAAGCAAATTAAAATTAAAGCAAATTTATAATAAATATATATTTGAAATAAACAAGAATTCATTAAAGAACAATGAACACAGATGTTAATATTAGGAGGAATGAAATTGAAAGTAATATTTTTAGATGTAGATGGTGTTCTAAATTCAAATAATTATATAAAATATACCTTAAAGAATAATATAAAAGGAATATTGTCAGAAATAGATCCCAAAACAATAGAAATGCTTAAATATGTTATAGATGTTACTGGCGCACAAATTGTAGTATCATCTTCTTGGAGAAATATTCGTAAATTTGAATATTTAAAAAAATTATTTTTGAAATATGGAATAACGTTAGATGAAAAAACACCGGTAGTTGATAATGAAAGAGGTTTAGAAATTAAGCAATATTTAAAAAAACATGCTAATATAGAACAGTATCTAATATTAGATGATGAAATATTTGATTCTTATGATGAAGAATTAATAAATAATTTAATTTTAATAAATGAAGATGAAAACGATCATAGCTATGGAGAAGGTTTACAAATAAAACATGTAAAACAAATTATAAAAAAATTTGGAAAAATTAAGAATAAAGAAAATGAACAATATTATGAACGTTAAAACAACTTAGATACTTTTAAAAAATATACAAATCCAAGATAAATTAAGAGGTAAAATAATGAAAATAGGAATTGATATAGATAACACTTTAACTAAAGTACAAGATAAATTAAATAAAGCTGCGTTTGATTATGCAATTAGTTTAGGTAAGAAAATAGATAATTATGATAATTAATTAGAAGATATAAAAAATAATGGAGATACATATAAGAAAAATTTTCAATTTACTTATGAAGAACTTAAGTATTTTTTAAAGGAAATACAAGAAGACATTACAAATAATGCTTTACCAAGAGAAAATGTAAAAGAAGTAATAGATAAACTAAAAAAATACGGGCATGAAATATATATTGTTACAGCAAGAGATTCAGAATTTCATAATGATCCATACATATTAAGCAAAGATTGGTTAGATAAAAACAATATTTATTACGATAAATTAATCGTAAATGCTAGAGAAAAAGCATCCGTGTGTAAAAACGAAAATATTGATTTGTGTATTTGAAAACCAAATAGACAACAGTTAGCGGATTTATTTGATAGGGATATAAAGACAATAGGAAAACACATTAATAATGCTTTAAAGGAAGAGTTAAAAGATGTTCCAACTGTCGCAAAATTTGCGACAGTTCAAAAAGAAGGGGAAAGAAAAGTATCTAGAAATATTGAATACTATAACTTGGATATGATTTTAAGCATTTGATATAGAGTTAAATCCAATAAAGGTATTATATTTAGGCAATGGGCAAACAAAATATTAAAAGATTACATGCTAAAAGGTTATGTAATAAACCAAAAAAGATTAGATTATTTAGAAAAAACTATAAAATTACTTGTGGGTAGGACTCTGAAATGGGTTCTATTATTTTGCTCCTATCTCTTATTGCGCAAAACTTTGATGCCGCGACAGTTTTTATATAATCATTTGGTATCATAAAATTATTTGTATTATACATTAAAAAATAGCATATAATATTATATATAATAATTTTAGAAAATTATTTTGTGCTAGTTGACAATTCAAATAATAAGATGCTATAATTATTATATAAAATAAATACTGCCTACTAGGAGGCAAAGAGTAAAATACCCTAGATAATCGATTAATCAGCCACCCAGTTGGCAAAGAGAAAATACACTGGTGAATAAATTTGGGAGTCTTTGTACTCCCTTTTTATTATATAAGGAGTAAGATGGAAATTATAGAAGGAAAATTATATTTTATAAAAGATGAATTTATTAAAAAGTATAATCCCAAATATCATTTAATGGAAAATAAAGAAGCTGGAACAAAAAGGCCAACTTATTTTTGTTTTAGAGATAAAATTGATAAAAATATATTGTGGTTCGTGCCTATGTCTTCTAAATATGATAAATATTTAAAATTATATAATGATATCAAATCTAAAAAAGGAATAGAGCCAAATAACTTTGTGTTTGCAAGAAATTTAGCTGGAAAAAAAGCCGTTTTTCTAATTCAAAATATGTTTCCTACTTTAGAAAAATACATAGAACAAGAATATAAAAAAGCAGGAATATCAATTAAAGTTCCTAAAGCAGTAAAAGAAGAAATAGATAAAAAAACTAGAGATATTTTTGCACTTACCAATAGAGGCATTATAGCTACTTTTACTAATTTACCTGAGTTTATAAATGATATTAAGAACGAATATAAGAAATGAAAAACATAAAAGTTAAATGAAATGAAGTCTAAAAAATAAACAAAATTAAAGGTGGTTAACATGTTAAATGAGGATATTCTAGAAAGATATAATAATTAAAAAGATAAGGAAGATTTGAAAAATAAATTACAACAGGGTTTAGATGATATAAAATTAAACAAAACATATTCTTTGGATGAAGTTTTTAAGTATATTGATAATTTATAAAAAAGAAAAGAAATGTATTGTAATACTCTAGAATATAATATTATAGTTATAAACAATAAAGATGTTGGTATTTTTGCTATTGATGAGTCATATAAAGGAGAATCCTACATTAGTGAAATTAGCTTGAACAATGTAGAATTAAATATATCATTATTAAGATGTAAAATTATAAAGATAAATTATAAAACTGATTTAAATAGCTAGTAAAGTTGTTAAGTCTAGTGGTTACAAGAACTTGTATATAGGACCTTGATAAGGGTTCTATTATTTTACTCCTATCTCTTATTGCACAAAACTTTGATAATGCACACAAATTCGCAACCTAATATATAAAATCATTACTTAAGTATACAAATAGTCTATATAGGATATTACAAAATATGCAAGGAAATGTGATAAATTGTCAAAATGAGGGAATTGTTTGGTTTAAAACTTGTGGACTTTGGCAAGATAATGGCTATATTCCTAAATCTCGGAGAAATAATATTTTTTGACTGGGAAAATGATGGAATATCAGACCATGTTCGGAATTGTAGAAAAAGTCGAAAACGGAAAAGTCTATACTATTGAGGGAAATTCTAATGATAGTTGTGCAGAACGAAATTATGATATTAATAGTAGTGTAATTGTAGGTTATGGAACACCTATGTATTAATAAATTTAATGTTATTATTGAAAAATATATATGTAAATATAAAAAGGAGTTGAATTATGAAATATAAGAGACTTGATGTAGTAGAATTAAATAATGGAAATAGAGCAACAATATTAGATATAAAAAAGAATTACTATAATGTTGAAATTGTAAATCCTTATGGAATTACACTAGACAAAAAATTTATT
The DNA here is from genome assembly GCA_934169725.1 of uncultured Clostridia bacterium. Taxonomy (GTDB): domain Bacteria; phylum Bacillota; class Clostridia; order TANB77; family CAG-508; genus CAG-269. The sequence goes on from CAKPOF010000001.1 coordinate 456,593, forward strand.
TCAAATGATGAAATTAAAGGATTGATTTGTTCATCAAAAAGAATAAAATCAAATGAAAGGTAATAGATGTCCTGTATAATATCAATTTGTGATATTATACAGGACTTTTTTCTTTTTTTATTTATATTTTTTATTATTTGTGTTATAATCACAAGCATAAAGAAAAAACGATAAAAAACCTCTTATATAGAAAGTGAGGACTATAATGATAAAAGTAATGTTTGTATGTTTAGGTAATATATGTCGTTCTCCAATGGCAGAATTTGTACTCAAAGATATGGTAAAAAAGCAAGGATTAGAAAAAGAATTTTATATAAAATCTTCAGCAACTTCTAGCGAAGAAATAGGAAATGATATTCATTATGGTACTCGTGATAAACTAATACAAAATGGAGTCTCTTTTACAAAAAGAAAAGCAGTAAAATTAAGAGCAGAAGATTACAAAAAATACGACTATATTATTGGAATGGAAAAATCAAATGTTATAAATATAAAAAGAATAGTAGGGGAAGATGTTGACGATAAGATTTATAGATTGTTAGATTTTTCAGATACCCCTAGAGATATTGCTGATCCGTGGTATACTGGAAATTTTGAAATTACATTTAATGATATAGTTGAAGGTTGTAATGGATTTTTGAAATGTTTAAAAGATAAGAATATAATAGATAAATAACAAATTTAGGGAGTGCATTATGGAAAATCAAGAAAGAAAAGCATATTTGACAATTGGCTCTGTACGAGCATTAGATATAAGAGTTATATTTGAAGATACAGAAATTTTATATGAGGGTGTAGTGGAAGATGCTCCGGAAGAAATCAAAAGATTAAGGTATTCTAAAGTTAAAAATTCAGATAAGATGAATTTTTATGTTTATAACACTAATTAAAAATTAAAAACTTTTTAGGAGAAATTTGATGAATAAAGAAGAAATAATAAAGTATTGTTTAACATTAGAAAATACATATAAGGATTGCCCTTTTCCTGATGATTTTGAATCTGTAACAATGAAACATTTGAAAAATAAAAAGTGGTTTGCTTTAATTATGAATGTAAATAATAAGTTATACCTTAATGTTAAGACAGATCCAAATTATTCTGATATATTGAGAAATACTTATGATTATATAATACCTGCTTATCACATGAATAAGGAACATTGGAATACAATTATTGTAGATGAAAAAGTGGACAATAATTTAGTAAAAGAATTGATAGAACAAAGTTATCAATTGACAAAGTAAAGTTAAATACAAATAGTAATTTGGAGGGCAAACAAGTAATGAAAAAGATAAATTATATATTGATAATATAGGTTTTGCTTTAATTGG
>CAKPOF010000002.1 GCA_934169725.1 uncultured Clostridia bacterium
ATCAAATAGGAGTTGATCCTAAGCAAATAATTTTAGATAAAATGAAAATATCTGAGAAAAAATATCCTGTAGAAAAAGCTAAGGGAGTTAGTACAAAGTATAATAAATTGTAATATATGAAAGGAAAAAGATATGTCATCAGTTACCAATAGAATCAAGGAAATAAAACAACCTAGAGGAGGATATGTTAATCCGAGAAAGTTTAGAGAAGTAATATTAAATGATGAAAAAATTTTTAATGATGAAGAAAATGTACATGCAAGTATTATCGGAATGGCAGTTGATTATTTATCAAGAATAATTATGGGAGATACTAAAGAAGAAGCTTTTAAAATATCATTAATAGGTGCACAGATAATACAACAATCAAATAAGGCTCAGAAACTGTTAGATAAAATTAAAGGGGTAGATGATAATTCAATTATAGCAGCATGTAAATTGGTTGGTTATGATGTGTGCGTTAGAGCAGGCAAAAATTTTTTTAAACCAATAGAAAATATCAATCCAGATAAAAATACAATAGAAAATATAAGAATTATGGTTAACAGAACAGAAGCTTTTATTAAAGAGTATGGACCTATAAAGGAAAAAGGAATGACTTTTATTGGTGGTTATACACAAACAATAACATCTGGTGATGCCGATTTTATGACGGAAGATACTTTATGGGAATTTAAAGTTTCTAATGATAGACCTAAGAGTATTCATACATTACAATTGTTAGTGTACTATTTGTTAGGGATACATTCTGATAAGGAAAAGTACTCAAAAATAAAGAATTTAGCTATTTATAATCCAAGATTAAATAAAGTTTTTATTATAAATATAGATGAAATTAGTGATGAAACAATTAAATTAGTAGAAGATGATGTAATAGTTTATAGAAAAGATAATTCTATGCAATTAAAAAACAATGAAAAATTCTTTACAATTACAGATTTAACTAAAGTTTTAGGATGTTCAAGATATAGAATTATGCAATTATATAGTATGGAAGGATTACCTTTACAAAAATATAAAAATAAATATGTAATACATAGCAATGAATTATCAGAATGGATGGTATATAAAGAACAAGAAGAGAGAAAAAGACAAAAACAAATGCTAATATCTAGTTGTATTGGAATAGTAATTTTATTAATAATGATTGTAGGATTATTAGTTGTATTTTTTTAATACAATATATTTATATAAAATAATAATTAATGGGGGCAAATTATTATGATAGTATATGAAGCGACAAAAGAGATATTTATTAATGATGTAATAAATAATCAAATAGCTAGTAGGATAGAACAATTATATAGATTAAGGGTAGGACAAAATGTTAATCCAAGAGAAAAAGAAGCTTGGAAGAATTCTATGATGTATATGAATAATGTTTTAAATGATGTTAGTATTCCAAATAATAGCGGGATAGCAATAGAATTTAAAATTCCATATACTTCTAAAAGAATAGACTTTATTATAACTGGAAGAGATAAACAAGGGAGAAATATTGCAATTATAGTTGAGTTAAAACAATGGACAGAGGCTGAAATTGTTGAAGGTCAAGATGGTATTGTTAGAACTTTTACAGGTGGTGCAATGAGAGAGGTTGCTCATCCATCTTATCAAGCATGGTCATATGCAGCTTATATTGAAGATTTTAATGAAAATGTTCAAAGAGATAATGTAAAATTATTACCCTGTGCATATTTACACAACTATGAAAATGTTGAACCTAAGACTATACTATCGGACAAGTATAAAGATTATATTGAAAAAGCTCCTGTATTTATTAGTGGTGATGCTCTCAAATTAAGAGAATTCATTAAAAAGTATGTTACAGAAGGTGATAACAAGGAAACATTATATTTAATTGAAAACGGAAAAATAAAACCTTCTAAGTCATTACAAGATTGTATAGCAGGAATGGTAAAACAAAATAAAGAATTTATATTATTAGATAATCAAAAAGTAGTATATGAAACAGCAATGGAAATGGCAAAGAAATCTAATGAAGATGGTAAAAAAAGATGTTTAATTGTTAAAGGTGGACCAGGTACAGGAAAAACAGTCTTAGCAATAAATCTACTATCAGATTTAACAAACAAGCCATATGAAATGGTATGCCACTATGTAACTAAAAATGCTGCGCCAAGAGCAGTATTTAAAGCTAAATTAAAAGGAACAGAAAAGATATCTAAAATAGATAATATGTTTAAAGGTTCAGGAATATATACTGAAGCTAAAAAAGATGATGTGGGAGTAATTTTAGCAGATGAAGCACATAGGTTAAATGCAAAATCAGGTATGTTTAAGAATCAAGGAGAAAATCAAATAAAAGAAATTATAAATGCAGCCAAGTTTTCAGTTTTCTTTATTGATGAAACACAAAGAATAGATATTTACGATATTGGTTCAGTTGCAGAAATTGAAAAGTATTTAGATGAATTTGAAGTATTTGGAGAAGAACGAAAAATATTAGAACTTGAATCTCAGTTTAGATGCAATGGTTCAGATGGTTATCTAGCTTGGCTTGATGATGTATTAGAAATAAGACAAACTGCAAATCATGAGGGATTTGATATTGATTATGATATTCAAATAATGGACAATCCTAATGATGTTAAAAATAGAATATTTGAATTAAATAAAATAAATAATAAAGCAAGATTATTGGCAGGTTATTGTTGGAATTGGATTAAAGAAGGTAAAAATGATACGAAGGTGCATGATATAGTTATACCAGAATATAACTTTGAAATGAGTTGGAATTTAGGAAGTAGTTCAACTTGGGCAATTGATCCAGAATCTGTAAATGAAGTAGGATGCATACATACATCTCAAGGACTAGAGTTCGATTATGCAGGAGTTATTATTGGTAAAGATTTAAGATATGAAAATGGAAAGATAATTACTGATTTTACTAAAAGAGCAAGTACAGATAATTCTTTAAAAGGAATTAAAAAAATGTATAAAGAAAATCCAGAAAAAGCATTAAAATTAGCTGATGAAATTATTAAAAATACATATAGAACACTAATGACAAGAGGGCAAAAAGGTTGCTATATTTATTGCGTAGATAAGAAATTGGCAGAATATTTAAAGAAAAGATTGAATCAAAAAGATGAAGTGGTTTATCAAATAGACGAAACTGAACATTATAGTAATTTAATGGTTGCTGAAGATAGCGAAGGATATAGTTATGAATAAATGAAAAAATAAAAGTATTTCAAGAAAATAGATATAAAGTAATTAAGGTACAAAACTTAACTAATTATAATATAAAAGATATATTGTATTGTGGGTTATTAAACATATTAAATGATTATAATATAGAGAATTTAATTCCATTAATAAAATTAGGTACAAAAGCAAAATAATGAAGTGAATTAGTATTTTTGTATGGAGGAATGAATGGATAGGGTTAAATTTTATTCTGTGAATGATTGGGCTGGTGGATATCAATTGAAAAAAGCTGAAAAAATTATAAATAATTTTGATAAAAATAAGAAATATTCAATGGAAGAAGTTTTAGAATTATATAATATTACCAAATATATAGATAATAATTTATTTTTGAAGAATTGGAACACTGTTTATATTGAAAAGGCTAAGGATATTACAAAAGAGATGAAATCTATAGTATTTAAATACATGGATAGTAATATATCAAATGAAGATTTTGAAACAATATTAAACGATGTGCCAAATCAATACATAGATGATTTTTTTGAATTATTTGAAAAGAAAATAGAAAAGATAGATATAACTGCTGATATTTTTATAAAAGCAATATGCGAAAGAAAGATTTCAATATATCATATTTTACATTTTAAAAAAATAGTAAAAAAATATGATAGTGAAATAAGAAAAATTATGCTTCAAGATATTATTAATTCTACTGAAATTATAATAAGAAAATATTATATTAATGAAGAAAAAAATAAAGAAATAGAACTTCCAAGTTCATTAACAAATGAAGATAAAGAAAATATGTTAATTAGATATATAGATAATGAGTATGCTAATTTAAATTATGTTAGAATAATAGCTAAAATACAAAGTAGCAAGGATATGATTGAAATAAGTGATAAAACTAAATTAAAAGCATGTAGAAAAGTTGTGGAACTGGAAAATAAAATATTTACTAAAGGAACTGGTATAGAATATGGCTATAATGTAATATTTGATGAGAAACAAAAAACAGAAAAAATTGAAAAAATGGAAGGAAATCATCTGATATGCTCATATAGTAAAAGATGGATAGAAGAAAATAAAGCTGATTTTGCAACATTATTAAATAATTTTATATACTTATTTGATTTTACGGATATTGAAGGAAGAGTAGAACTAGTAAATAAAAAACATGAAACAGGAGTTTTTGAAAGAGCTATGGACTTAAAAATGTTAAAGGCATATAATCCGAATTCAACATTTAACCACAAAAAGATGGTATCATTATTACAATTAAATGCATACTATGAACAATTGAATAGATTAAATATAAGATTAGAAGATATTATTGAATGGTTTTTTGATAGTTATTTAAAAGAAAATTTTGGAATTGAAAATTTTAGTATTTCTATGCCTTCAAAAGACTCTACGTTCTTTGAAAAATGTAAATCAGTATTACCTGAAATAGATCATATATTAAAGGAATATAAATATTATGTTGAAGATGGACAAGTTGATCCTGAATTAGTGAGCATATCATCGGAGCATATGTTTTTTAAAGATATTCCATCGAAAGTAAAAGATAAATATGTATATTTAAAAAATAGTGATTACAATAATTTAATAGATTATTATTTCTTTTCAGATCAATGCATGTTAGCATATTTAGAAAATTTGGATAATAAATATGATAACTTTTTTAAATTGATAGTTAAAGAAGATATAAAGTACAATGACTTTCCTGAGTATGATAAAAAAGATTTAGATTGGTTAATAAAAGAAAAGCTAATTTTCGAAAATGATAAAGGATTATTAAAAATCAAAAATGAGGAAAGAATAATGATTTATGCAGAACTACATTATAAAGAAGTAATTAGTTATTGGAGAAAAAGTGAAAAAATCAGAAATGAAATAAAACAAATGATTAAAAAAAATAGACTTGAAATTGGAAGTTCGCTATTTTCAAGAAATGAGCAAGATTATTTTAACTTTTATTTGAATATGTCAGAATTTATTGATGGATATGATATAAGAAATTCTAATTTACATGGTACACAAATAGGAGATAGGAAATCAGATGTACATTATTCAAGATATTTACAAATAGTGTTACTAATAGTGTTGATTATAATAAAAATTAATGATGATATATGTTTATCAAAATCAAAAATTTATTTAGAAGGAAATATAAACAAGAAGTAACAGTCATGTTATTAGACAGAGGGAGGTTTCGCATTAATGAAAATTGAATAGAGAATAAATAAGCCTTAAGACAAAAGATCCTTCTCCCTGTCTATAAAAAATGAATAGATATAGGAAGAACAGATGAATATATGAACAAAATAAGTAAAATTAAATTTGTAGAAGAAGTATGGATAAGTTATATCCCAAAAGGCTAATATGCTTAAGGTATAAAATTTAAAAATTCACAAAAATAATCAATACTATTATAAATGGAGGTATTATATGAATAATTCCAAAGAAAGAGGATATATATTTCAAGATGCTTTTTCGTCATATATAATATCTGACTATATTAATAGAATCCTAAACGGAGAATATATCGACACTAGGGTTGTATTAGATAAAAAATCGAATATAGAAGATAAATTTGATGATTTAAAAATAATAGAAAAAGATATTGTTAAAGAAATTCAAATTAAATATAGTGAAACAAAAGAAATTCTTGATTGGTCAGATTTTAAAAATGCAAGTAGTGATTATAATTTGTACCAATTTATTAATAGTTATAAGGGATCAAAAAATAATAAAAATATTCTAATTATAAGAAATACTTCAGGGAATATAAGTATGGAATTAGAAAAAAAGTTATTAAAAAAAGACTCAAAAGGATTCTTTTTACAATCAAGGTTATATAAAATAAAAAATGAGGAAGAGATTATAAATGAACTTTTTGATTGTAGAATAATAAAAAGCAATAAAGAAAGAAAACAACCATTTAAGAATATTACAAAAGATGATATAAAAGATTTTATAGATAATTTCATAATAGAAGTAACAAACCAAGGATTAGAAAATGATGATTTTGGAAATTTAATATTAAATTCTTTTGACAGCGGAGTTATTGGTTATGCTAAAGGTACTAATCAAAGTATTTATAATACTTTATTAAATACTATAAGGACTTATAGAGCTGAAGATAATTATGTGGAAAAACAAATAAATGAGATTTCTAACGAAATAATGAAAGCTTTAGGATTAGAAGAATATTTAAGTCCAGTTTCAAATAAAATGGAAATTGATGAATTATTAGAATTAAGAAGAAGTGATGATATAAATAATATTATTAATTTATTAAAAGAAAATAATTTATTACATATATATGGAGCTCCAGGAGTAGGAAAAAGCTGGTTATCAAAACAACTAAAAGATAAAATAGAGGAAAATTCACTAATAACAACATACTATTTTTATTTTAATAGAAATGATGAGGAAAGAAGTAAGAGAATAAAAGAAATAAATTTTCTAACTACATTAAATTATAATTTACAAAAAAAACATGGGTTTAATATTAACTTATTTAACAATGATATTAATTCTATAATAGATCAAGCTAATAAAGATGATAAAATTCATTATCTGTTGTTAGATGGAATTGATCATATAGAAAGAGAAGATACGGATCAAAAGATTGTTATTAAGGAATTATTAAAATCATTGACACAGATAGCAAATAGTACAGAAAAAATGAAAATAATTCTTATTTCTCAACCAATTGATGAAATTGACGTGAAATGTAAATATGAAATTAAAAATTTCCATATAGAAGAAACTAAAATAATAGTAGAAAAGTTTTGTAAAAAATATGATTTAGATATAAATATTAGCATTGAAGAAATACATAAGAAAACAAATGGTAATCCATTATTAATTAACTATTTAATGAGAGAGTATATGAATAAAGGTAATATTCCTGCAAATGATTTTGATACATTAGATGAATATTATGATTATATTTTTGAAGGATTACAATTTTATCTATATATGTATTTCGCCATACTACAGTTTCCTGTAACAGCAAATGAATTAGCAGAATTGAGTAAAACTAATTATACTGAAGTTAATAATGAAATAGGAAAAATAAAAAATGTATTAACTAAAAACGAAAGAAATGAATATATGATATTTCATGAAAGTTTAAAAAGATATATTTTAAAAAATCCCAAAATAGAAACTAACTTATTGAAAAATAATTTGATTGATTGGCTTAATTCATTAGATATATATGAAAATGAGAAAGCATTTAATTATTTGCCTGAATTAATTGTTAATACTAATAATTTTTTAAAGTTTAATAAAGAATATAATATTGATAAACTAATTAATTGTATTTTTGAAAAAGGAATATCAATTAAAGAAATAGAAAAATTTAATGTATGCTGTTATAAAATATTTTCGTTAAGAGAAGAATTTGAAAAAATATATTATATAGAACATTTTTCAAATATTTTAAATACATATCAATATGAAGTAGATTTAGATATATTTGAAGATTATATAAGAATATTATATTTAAGGGGTGAAAAAGAGTTATTAGAGAAAATCTTATATAAAAGAGGATTAATAAAATATGTTAACCACGAGCAGGAGTGGGAATATATTAGAAAAATTTGTATATATCTATTAAAAAATAATGTAAAATTAAATTATGAAAATATAATTAATATTTATTTTGAAAATTATAATAAAAAAGATTTGATAAAAATAGATAAATTGATTATTCCGAAAAATGAAATAGGAATTATGGTTAATTTTATAAAGCTAAATAGTGAAAAAAAAGATAAAATTTTAGAAGAAATAGGTAGAAATGATAATAGGGTAAAAGCAACTATAAAGAAATTCATAGAAGGAAAATTAGATGGATATAATACAAAATTATTAGAATATGGAGTGCTAGTTCCTGATAAAAAAATTGATATAGAAATAATCAAGGGGAAATATAAAAAGCAAAAGTACATTAGTAATATAGATGAAAATATTTTAGCTTATTTCTTCAATAATGAAATAAATAAAAATATCGAATATTTAAATAATGTATGGGAAAATGAATATTTAGAAATTCCTAAATTTTATAAATTATTAGTTAGTTTAATTGAAGTTTTCACTAATACAGAATTAAAGAATAACAAGAGTAAGTTCGAAGAAATATTTGACAAATTAAACTACTCTGATTTAAATTTTGAAGGAAATATTATTAATTCTGAAGAAGAATTAGACTTTCTTGGAAATTTATTTGTTAAAAATGAAAATAACAATTATATAATTATTAAATTTATGGAATTTTATGAAAAAATGAAAAAAGAAAAAACAAATAGACATGAAGGAATTTTACCATTTTTGGGAAGTATATATAAATCTATTGTATATAATATAAAAAAGAATAATATAAAGTTAGAAATCGATACATTAAGATATTTATTTTTTAATATTGATTCAAGAGAAAGTAATTATTCGAATTTGAGAAATTTAATGACTAATTACATAATGCTTTATTTAGTAAATGGAGATCAAATAGAAATTTACAAAGAAATAAAATGCTTAATGTTCTCTTATGGAAGTTATAGAGATATTCAAATATGGGAATTAATCGATATTTATGATAGATTAAAAGAAGAAAAATTGTTAGATAAAGAAAAGTTTTTAAAATTATATACAATAGCATATAATGCGATTGAAAGAATGGATAGAGCTAAAGATGTTTGGCACATTTTAAATGAATTGCTAGAAAAGTATGCAAAAGATTTTTCTGCAGAAGAAGCTATGAAAATATTCTTTTATACTATGGAAATAAGCTATAATGGTATAAGAGATGAAGATATTTTATTTTCTGAAATATATGAAAATATCAAACTTAAAGATTATAAAAAAAATAAGTTTTTATATTATTATTGGAGGTATATATCTGGCAATATTCAATATTCTATAAATAATAGAAATAGTTATTTAAAAAGTTGTATAAAATTTGCTACAAATAAGCAATATAACTATATAAAGAAAGAAATTATAGAAAATATCAAAATAAACCAAGATGATATTATTGAAGGAGAAATAGAAAAGGTTATAAATAATAAGAAGAAGTTTATGGAATATGAGAAAAATGAAGAAAAAAATGAAAAAGAGAAAAAAAGAGATTATATCTATATTGACAATTTTAATGATTTTATTTCAAAGATTAATGATACATATCTATCAGTTCATGATATTGCCTATGAATCGATATGTAAAATTATTAATTCTTTACCAGAAGAAGAAGAAATCATAAATAAAATTTTAACCATAAAACAATATACATCAATAAACTATATTTATAATATATTATTAAAAAATTCTTATAATTTTTCAACTTCCAATAAAAATAAACTAGTTCCCTTTTTAGTAGGATTATATTATAGAGGAAATGGTAATGTTACTAATATGGAAAATGATGAAATTTATGAAAAATGTATAGCAATGGATAGAGATATGGCAGAAAAAGTTTTAAAAAAATATTTTAAAAAAGATGAAGAATATCAAATTGGAAATAAAGCTGGAAAATTATATAAATATTTGATAAAAAAAGAACATATCTCATGTGTATATGAAAATTTAATTACCATGTATAATGAAAGATTACCTCAATTAATAGATTTTACAAATGACTATTATAGCAACTATAACCTAGGAGATAAAAACGACATCCTTTTAAATTATTTTATGTTAAAATTAAAAGAAAATGAAAGACGTTTTCCATCAACTGTAGATGAACTATTATTTGTTAATTTATATGATGTAAAATGTAATAAAAATTTTTTTATAAAAAATGATAAGGCTATTTTCTTGGCACTTACTGTGTATGCGATATATTTATCTGATCTTTGGCTTATGAAAAATTCTTTTTTGAATTGGAATAGATTAACAGAAAAGAATATTATTGTATGTGAAATAAATCAAAATAAAACTTCAATAAATATGAATATGGAAAATTGTACAAATGCAGTAAAGAAAAAAATCATATCAAATCCTAGAGGATTATTAGCAATGAATGGATATGAATCCTATAAATATGTGTCTAATATGTTTCAATTATTTGATATTTATGGAGGAATAGAAGATAGAAATATAATAAAAAGAGAATATAAAATTGGTAGAAATGGTAGAATAAAATATCTTATGGTAAAGCAGCAAAATAATAATAAATTAAAAAAGTTAGCAGAAATACAAAATATTTATAAGATAAGAAGTATGCTGGAAGAATTTTTATTTTAGATGTAAAATAATTAGAGTATATCCCTTAAAACAAATAATAATGAATTATTAAAATTTTTAAATCAATTATAAAAGTGCAAAGTCTGGATGATTCAGACTTTGTATTATTATCCTTCAAAATACAATATAGCTATTTACGGACTATTAACAAATCCAGTTCTATAATATCTTTCATATTAATGGCAAAGATAGTTCATAAAATTCTTATCAAGCTAAGCTAATTATTTTTGAACATGCTTTTAGATATTCTTAATGTTCAATTTCTGCCATATTTAAAGTGCAAGAAAAAGGCTTAATAGAAAGAATAAATGGTAAGAAAAATGGTGAATGGAAAGTAAATCTATAATTGTATAATAATATAAAAAGGCGAGAATTAATCTCGCCTTTTACTATTACTCAAAACAACTCATAACTAACTGAGAACCATCAACAAACCCATTCCTATAATATTTTTCATTCCAATAATCGCAATAATCCAAAAAATTATCATCAAGTTTGTGTAATTGCTGTCTAACATATTTCTTATTATACTCAGGTACATTTCTTAAAATATTTTCAGCTATTTCATCAAAATAAATCCAATGTTTTTTATCCTCATCAGATTTTAAAGCAGAGATATCTTCATCTCTATAAATAAACCAATCTTTCAAAATATCATCATTAACTTCTCTTAAATTTTTCATAATAAAACCTCCAAAATAATTTTTAATTTTATAGAAGATTGCTGCAAAATTTTAGCAAATAAAATTGGGAAAATTTTGGGAAGAATTGCTTCAAAAAACATCCTAAAATTGCATAAATATTCAATAAATCAAATCTTCTATAAATGGCTAAATACCAACAAAAACTTAAGTTTTCATAAATCTTCAAAAGTGCCTTTGCCGGCGCTCATAACCCGAAGGCACAAATCCATTGAACAATTTCTTTAACATATGATATAATACGAAAAAAAGGAGGAATTTTATGTGTACAGCTGTAACATACAAAACGAAAGATTTTTATTTTGGAAGAACTTTGGATTACGAATATTCATATAAAGAAGAAATAACAATAACACCAAGAAATTATAATTTTAAATTTAGAAATAAAAATGATATAAATCAGCATTATGCTATAATAGGAATGGCGTATATATTAGAGGATTATCCATTATATTATGATGCTATAAATGAAAAAGGACTAGGAATTGCAGGCCTAAATTTTGTTGGAAATGCATGTTATTATGATGTGAAACCTGATAAAGATAATATAGCGCAATTTGAGTTTATTCCATGGATACTTAGTCAATGTGCGAATGTAAGAGAAGTAAGAAATTTATTAAAAAATTTAAACGTAACAAATATTAAATTTAATTCTCAATTACCATTAGCTCAATTGCATTGGTTGATTTCTGATGAAAATGAGTCTATAACAGTTGAGGCTATTAAGGATGGAATACATGTATATGAAAATCCTGTTGGAGTGTTGACCAATAATCCTGGATTTGATAAACAATTATTTGAATTAAATAAGTATATGCATTTATCGCCTAAGAATCCTCAGGATAATTTTTCAAAAGATTTAAATTTGGAATATTATAGCAGAGGAATGGGATGTATAGGGCTTCCAGGAGATTTATCTTCACAGTCAAGATTTATCAGGGCATCTTTTGTAAAAATGAATTCAGTTTCAGGTGAAGGTGAAAGAGAAAGTGTAAGTCAATTTTTTCATATTTTAAATTCTGTTGATCAACCAAGAGGATGCTGTGAGTTAGATGATGGCAAATATGAAATAACAATATATACATCTTGTTGTAATGCTACTAAAGGAATTTATTATTATACAACATATAATAATCATCAAATTACTGCAGTAAATATGCGTGAAGAAAATTTAGATAGTGATAAACTTATTAGTTATAAATTAATTGATAATGGAGAAGTGAGAATACAAAATAAAAAATAAATTTTAATGTTGTGAATAATTTTTGCTTATTAAATAAAAAGATTAATAAGTTGAAAATGTTCACAACTTTTTTATATAATAGGAAAGTGATACTTTCCTATTATATAAATATATTGCACAGAAATTTGCTTTGCAAATTTTACACACAAACAAAGGAGCGGACTTAAAGAAGTTTTTGAGAATATGTTCAAAAAATACAGAAACCTAAAAAATTCGTCAAATATTGACAAATTGCAACAATTTGCTATAATATAGTTAGTTTTATAATATAAATTTTATTTATAATTTTTATCTAAGAAATTTAACTAAAGAATATTTAATCTAAAAAACTAAAGAATTTAAATCTAAAATAAAATCCCAATTAATAATATAGTTAAAATAAGGAGAAACAAGATGAAAAGTAGAACAAATAAATTAGAGCAAATATATAAAAAAAAATTGAAAAGAGAATTAAATAAAAATTCTGTGTATAATTTAATAGAGTTAAATCAAAAAGGAGAGATAAATTATACTCCAGATTATCAGAGAAATTACATTTGGCGTGTGGCTAAAGCGACGAATTTGATAGAGACAATTTTGATAAATGGCGAAATTCCTCCAATAACTGTTATTAGTGTTCAAGGAGAGAAAGAGATAATTGATGGAAGGCAAAGATATGAAACTTTATTAAGGTTTTATAATAATAAGTTTAAATTGGTTGAGAATGGTTTACAAAATGAAATATTGAAAGAATTAAGTGGATGTCGTTACAAAGATTTGCCTATAAATTTAAGAAAAATTTTTGATGAATATAGATTTAAAATTATAGAATATACAGCAGATACAGTTATTTCTGAAGAAGATATTGAATTGGTAAAAAGGGATTTGTTTTTAAGAAATAATTATGGTCTTACAGCTTTAAAAAAAGCTGAAATTGCAAGAGCAATGTATTTATATGAAACATTAACTCAAAAAATAGAGGAGATTTTTATAAGAGATAAAGATTTTTATGAAAAGTGTAAGGATGTTTTATTACCAGATAATAAAAAAGATAATGATATTATAGAGGAAAGAGATAAAATCAATTTGTTATTAGTTAATATAAGGGAAATGATTATATCTCAATATATGCCAATTATAAAAGAAAATTCTGTAACTTTTGGTGCAAATACAATTAATAAGTATTATCAATGTTTTATAATAAATGGATTAACAGACAAAGAGAAAAAAGAAAAGAAGGATGAATTTGTAAAGATATTTAATAAATTATATTTAATAAAGGAAAAGTTAAAAAAAGATAAAAATTATTTAAGAGATAATATTTTATTTTTTAAAGCTACATATTGGATGTTAGCTATTTTATATAAAGAATATTCAAATATTTTTTATAATTTTAATATTAATCAATTTTGTCATTATGTTGAAGATAGTGGAAAAGAATATTTTGATAATTATGAAAATTGGACAGTAACTAGTATAAAAAGTAGATATAATTATATGAAAAATTATATTGAAAAAGAGTTAAAACTTAATATAGATGAGTATATGGAAGAAATAAAAAATGAAAAAAGAAAAAGATTTGTCAAAAGGAGCAAAAGACCCAAAAACAATGAAATTTGGAACAAAATTGGATCTGAAAAACAGGTTGCAACTTATATGGATTCAATGAAAATAAGTGAAATAATTAAACTTATAAAAGAAGAAAGGTTTATAATAAGAACTAATTACCAAAGAGGAGAAGTAAAAAGTAGAAAGAAAGCATCTAGAATAATTGAAAGTATATTATTGGGAGTGAAACTTCCACCAGTATACATTTATGTAAACATAGGAGAAGATGGATTAGAAAGATATACGGTTTTAGATGGACAACAAAGGTTAATAGGTATATTAAAATTTATTGGTGAACAGATAACTGATGAGAAATATAAATTTATAAAGACTTTTAAGAATAAATATGCATTATGTGGATTAAAAGATTTTGAAGATTTAAATGGAAAAGTATATGAGGAAGGGGAAAATAGCATTTCTGAATCAAAAAGAAGTTTAATAAAGGATTATGTATTAGATTTTATTAGAATAAATAAAGAAGGAAATGAAAATTTTAATCCTGTAGATATGTTTTTAAGATTAAATCAAAATCCATGTCCAATAGGAAATAATAGTTTTGAATTTTGGAATGCTTATGATAATATCACGAAAGAAATAAAGAAAATAAAGAAAATTGCTAGTTATAGGTTATTTAAACAAAATAGTACTAAAATGCAAGAAGCTGAAATGGTGACAACTTTTGCATATATGAATTATAATGAAATAGATTTTTATGATATTAATAAAGTTTTATCTGTATATAAAAGTATAAAAAATAAAAATAAAAGAGATGAAAGATATGAAATAAAATTGAAAATAATGAATAAAGAAAAGATTACAAATTATTTAGAAAAAATAAATCCAAATAGTAAAGATGAAGAAGAGTTTTCTAAATCAATTGATTCTGTAAATGATTTTATTGATAAATTAAATATATTAGCTAAAGAAGGTGATGAACAATTTTTTAAAATATTTAATCCATATATGAAAAAACCTAGAAGAATAACAAAAAATGATTTTTACATAATATGGTTATTATTACAAGAAATTGATGTACATATTGTAAAGACATATAGAAATGAATTAATAAAAGACATGGAAGATATTTTCAAATTAATGAAAAATATGCCTGAAAATAAAGACGAAAAATATTTTATTAGTTATGTAAAAAATATAGGTGAGAAATATTCAAGACATATGGTAAAATAATTGTTTTAATCTATATGTGAACTTAAATTTAATAATATATTGTTTTGAAATATCGCGTAAGCGATCAAACGAGCAAATGCAAGTGCGAATTGGAGCAAACTACATATATGTTACTTTAATATGTGGTTTGCGACACCAAGGTATGAAAAAACAATATATTATTAAATTTTTATAAGTTAAATATTTTGAGCTGTGAATTGTAACATTAAGTTTGAATTTTAGATATTTTATTTCAAAAAATTATTGACATTTTTTGTAAAATGAGATATATTATGTAAAAATTATTTCAAGTATTTTTAATCTTATATAAAATAAATCACAAAATTTTTTAATTTTATTCGACTATTATTCAATTAAATTATATAAGTAGAAAGGATTTTATGCTATCAATAGTAAAAAGTGTTGCTTTGCATGGTTTGCAAGGTTATTTGGTGAACATTCAAGTTGATGTATCAGCAGGAATGCCTGCATTTGAAATTGTTGGATTGCCTGGTACAAGTATAAGAGAGGCAAAGGAAAGAGTAAAAACAGCAATAAAAAATTCAACGTCAGAGTTTCTTAGTAGAAAAATTGTTGTAAACTTAGCTCCTGCAAATACAAGAAAAGAAGGTTCTAGTTTTGATTTACCGATTTCAATAGGTATTTTAATAGCAACAGGAATAATAAAAAGATGTTTTTTAGATGATACAATATTTATAGGTGAATTATCGTTAGATGGTGGATTAGAAAAGGTAAAAGGTGTTTTGCCTATATATATAGAAGCTAAAAATTTAGGGATAAAACGCATAGTATTACCAAAAGAAAATTATAAAGAGGCAACAATTGTAAAAGATATTGAAATTGTACCAATATCAAATTTAAATGAAGTAATTAAATTCTTAAACAATAAAATTGAAATAAAGGGTGAAAAAAATAATTTTATAGATATTAGTATGAAATCAAATTATAAATTTGATTTTTCAGAAGTCAAAGGGCAAGAGAATGTGAAAAGGGCTCTAGAAGTTTCCGTAGCAGGTGGACACAATTGCCTTTTAATACGGTAGTCCTGGTTCTGGTAAAACTATGTTAGCTCATAGAATTCCAAGTATTTTGCCAGAATTGACATTTGAAGAAGCATTAGAGATAACTAAGGTTCATAGCATTTCTGGATTGGTATCAGAAGAGAATCCGTTAATATTAAAAAGGCCGTTTAGAAGTCCACATCATACAATAACAGAAACATCACTAATTGGAGGAGGAAGAATTCCAAAGCCTGGCGAAATTACATTAGCACATTATGGGGTATTATTTTTAGATGAACTCCTTGAGTTTAATAAATCTATTTTAGAATTATTGCGTTGTCCATTAGAAGATAGAGTGGTTACAATTAGTAGAGTTAATTCTTCTATAACATATCCATGTAATTTTATTTTTGTAGCAAGTATGAATCCATGTCCATGTGGGTATTATGGTTCAACAGAGAAATCTTGTATTTGTAGAAATGACCAAATAAAAAAATATTTGCACAGAATAAGTGGACCATTGTTAGATAGAATAGATATACATATAGAAGTACAAGGTGTAAAATATAAAAAATTGACAGATAACAGTAAAATTGAAGATTCTAAAACAATTAGAGCTAGAGTAAATAATGCGAGAAAGATACAGATGAAAAGATATAAAAAATATGGTATTTTATATAATTCAGAATTGACACCAGGTCTAATATCCAAATATTGCATACTTTCAAAAGAATGTAGAAAAATATTAGAAGATGCTTTTGAAAAAATGGGGTTAAGTGCCAGAGCATATAGTAGAATTTTAAAAGTTGCAAGGACAATTGCAGATTTAGATAATGAAGAAAATATAAATATTAAACATTTAGCAGAGGCTATACAATATAGAAATTTAGATAGGAAGTATTGGAAAAGATCAGTATAAAACGGAGGGATTTATTGAATTTTTGCAAAATAAGTATAGATAGTAAAATTTACCCGAGAAAATTAAAAGGAATATCAAATCCACCACAAAGTTTGTATATGATAGGAAATGTTGAACTATTGCAGAGGAAGAGTATTGCTATAATAGGGTCTAGAAAATGTTCAGAAAATGGAAAGTTTTTAACCCAAAAGTTTTCAGAAGGATTATCAAAAAATGGGATTACTGTTATAAGTGGTATGGCAGAGCGGAATTGATACAAATGCACATATATATTCTATGAAAGAAAAAGGTGGAACAATAGCTATATTGGGAAGTGGATTTAACAATATTTTTCCGAAATCAAATATTGAATTATATAAAGATATAATAAAAAATGATGGATTAGTTATTAGCGAATATGAACCTAATGAAAGTTCAAAATCAATAAATTTTTTGAAAAGAAATAGAATTGTTAGTGGATTATCTTTAGGAGTTCTTGTTATTGAGGCTAAATATAGAAGTGGAACAAGTGTAACTGCAAGAATTGCAAAAGAGCAGGGAAAAAAAGTTTTTGCAATTCCTCATGAAATATGGAGTTCATATGGAAGAGGTACAAATAGGTTGATAAAAAATGGAGCAATTTTAGTTACAAATATTAATGACATTTTTAATGAGTTAAATCTTAATGATAAAGATGTAAAAAAAATAGAAACATTTAATAATGAGCTTAATTTTGTAATTGTAAAAAAAGATAATGTTAAAATAAAAAGAGAAGCTAGTGAAGAAGTTATAAAAAATATAAATGATGATATTAAATTTTCAGATATAAAAATGGAAAAAATATATAATTGTATAACAGATAAACCATCTACAATAAATGATATATATATAAAGACACAAGAATCAATTTCAGAAATATCAAGAAATTTATTTTTATTAGAATTAAATGGGTATATATTAAAAGTAGAAGGTGGATATATTTGTAATAAATAAAAATTAAGGAGATTATAGTTGTATTTTAAAAAAGTAATAGGAAAAAGTGGTGAAAAGATAGCTTGTGAATATTTAAAGTTAAATAATTATAAAATTATGGAAAGAAATTATAGTTGTTATCAAGGAGAAATTGATATTATTGCTAAAGATTGTAAAAAAAATGAGTTGGTTTTCATAGAAGTTAAAACTAGGACAAATAAACTTTATGGAAGACCGATCGATGCTATTGATAAAAACAAGAAAAGACATATATATAATTCATGTAAATATTATTTATATAAAAACAGGATTACTAATTGTTTTATTCGTATTGATGCAATAGAAATATATTTTGTAGAAAATAAAAGTATTGTAAATCATATAAAACAGATAATATGAATAGAAACCATTGACAAAGTAAACATAAAAAGGTAAAATAATAGAAGTACAATATTGTACATTAGAACATTAACCAAGAGACAAATGTCTCACCAATAACAAAGAAAAAGAAGAAAAACATCATGGAAAAAAAATTAACACAACAAAATTTAGAAAATGTAGTTGAGAAAGAAACAACACCATATAGATCGATAGTAGTTCGGCATATAGGAAATGATTATAAACTTTTGATTGAAAAAACCACCAAGACAATCGAAGTATACTCAGATGAAAAAGGCAGAGAAATAAGAAAAGATTGTATTGAGACTAACACAAAAAGTGAAGTGGTGAAATTAAGTGAAATTTCAAATGAAAAACTAAAAGATTTAAGAAAAAATAATATTCCAACATTTGTATATAAAACAAAAGGAAAATTATATTATGCACACTTAACTGAATCAATAAATGTTTGTGCTTTTAAAGGTGGTCATCATCAATGTTCAAGTGGATCATTGACTTGTAAAAGATTAAATCCATTAAGCGATGAAAAAGGTGGATGTAAAAAGGTCAGATTTTACTCCAATTTAATAGAAGAATTAGATTTTATTACTGAGGGAGTGGAAGTGTTTAATGCAGGAGCAAGAGATGCGATGATGGTAATACAATGTAAAAATAAGTTGTATTAAGCAGTGTTATTGGCAAAGTAGAAAGTTGGTATTCAATAATTTGGATACTGACTTTCTGCTTTTCATACATTATTGATGCAGAATTACAATTCACGGTTCGAAATATTAAATTTAAAAAAGATTTATTTTATAAAATGTGAATTGAAATATTGAAAACGGTATCTTAAAATATAATATTTTTATAAGATTCTTAAGATTGCAAAATTATGTAAATTGTTGTATAATAAATATGTTACAGAATAATCTTTTTTTTAAAGGAGGAAAATATATGCAGCTAACAAATTTAAGATTTGACATGAAAAATGAATTACGGGAAAGAAAAGAACTATTAGATATTTTCAACATGATGGTAAATGATGGAAATAGTTCAAGAGTAATTGTAAAATCTGATGAAAATGGAAACAAATATGTAGAAATTGATATTTCCAGATGTAGATCATCATTGGTATCAGTTGGAAGTGTAAGAGAAGTACGGAAAGTACTAATAAACGAATTAGATTCAACTGATACACTATTAGATGGTGTAAATTATGTTCCAGAGAACAAAGAAGCCTTTTTTAGAATTAAAAATGACAATGAAATAGTCACGTCTTTTTTTGAAAAAGATAAATATCCTAAAGTAGAACAAGGGTATAAAGAAGGTAAAGAAAAAAGTGATTTAAAGTTTAATGATTATATTTCATTAGATTTTTTTGCAAGAAAAACTTTCAAAGAGATATATGATATTATTGAAGTAGCAAATCATTTGTTTGAAAGTGGAGCAGGATGCTATTTAAAACTTCTTCCTGTAGAAGGAAGTAAAAATTATTATCTGAATATAAACATAATGTTTGAAAAATCAGATATGCCAACCTTATTTATTAACTTCATGTTATTAAAGGGTACTTTTGACGATTCAACAAAATTTGAAATGTCAAAGTGCAACTTTATGTGTTCTAACCCAGGAGTAGTTCCGATAAGATTAGAGGTCATTGGAAAATATGATGAAAATCATGGAGAACAAGTAAGACTCCATGTTGGAGAGGCATATAATCAAGAAGAACAGAAAAGATTAAATGAACATATAAAAATATTGGATGCTATAAATCCAGTATAAAGTTTCCTCAAAAACCCCAAGATTTATTCTTGGGGTGAACTATTATAAAAATATCCTTGATATAAATTTTTTTCCTTTAATTTTTTATCTAAACCATTTAAAATTAATTTTTTATGTAGATTCCAATCAGGAGCAATTAGTAAATCTTTTGGTGCATCACCAGAAATTCTATGAATAACAATTTTAGGGTTTAAATGAGAAATTATATAAGTAAGACAATCTAAATAATATTCTAAAGAAATAGGTGAATATAAGTTTGAATAATACATATTAGCAAGATATGTATTTTTTATTATATATGTATTATGTATTTTTATTCCTTGTATGTTGTGCGAATTTATGAAGCTTACTGTATTAGATATGTCATGGATAGTTTCTGTAGGCAGACCAACCATAATATGACTTATAACATCTATATTATATTTGTTAAGTATTTTTACAGCATTAGTAAATTGATTATTTGTATATTTTCTATTTATTAGAGTTCCAATTTTTTCATTAGAAGTTTGTAATCCAAGTTCAACAGAAATATAATATTTTTTACTATATGAACTTAGTAGTTTGGCAATATCGTCATTGATACAGTCTGGTCTGGTTGCAACAGATAAGCCAATAATTTTATCGTTTATTAAACCACTGTCATATTTCTTTTTTAAATTTTCTAATGTGTCATAAGTATTAGAAAAGTTTTGAAAATATAAAATAAATTTATTTGCTCTAGATGATCGAGGACTATTAAAAAAATTATTAACTTGGGCTGTAATATCAAAGCAAGGATCAAGGTGGTCTCCAGAACCATTTGCACTGCAAAAAATGCAACCAGAATTACTTAAAGTACCGTCTCTATTAGGACAAGAAAAATGTCCATTAACACAAATTTTTAAAACTCTTTCACCAAATTTATTTTTATAGTATTCATTTAATTTATTATATCTATATAAAGTTTTCATAATATAAAGTATAACAAATTGAACTATAAAAAACAAGAATTTGATTAATATAAAAACTTAAAATCCAATAATATCATTGTAAATTTCAATGGCAAATTTATCAGTCATACCAGAGATATAATAAATAATGCATTTATAAAAATCTTTTTCATTGTTAAAATCAAATATTACATCATTTGTCAATTTTAAATTTTCTCTATTACCTAAATCATAATAAGAAGATACAAAACCTAAAAAACTATCATAAAGTTTAAATGAAATTTTTGATAATACATTTTTTAATTTGATAGTAGTATTTTTTCCATCATAGCAAGATTTCAATAAATTATATATTTCAGTAATGACTAGTTCAAAGTATCTTATAGAAGGTTTTAATCTATCTGAAAAGTATATATTTTTGTAATTAAATTCTTTGATTTTTGTTAATAATTCAAAAGCTTCTTCAGAAAAAGCAAGTCCTTTTTCTGGAGATGAATTTTGGGCTAAATCACAGACTAAATAGTTTATAATAAAAGTATTGTTAATTTTTTTATCAGGTAAATCATAATGTAATAATTCATATAATTCATCTAAATGTTCATCAATAATACCAATACTAATAGCATCTTCTATATCTCTACCTATATAAGAGATTTTGTCAGAAATTTTTACAACACAACCTTCCCAAGTATAAGGAGCATATTGATTAGGTCTTAGGTATGTCGAAAGATCTATAAATTCAGAACGAGGACGTAAAGCATTTTCATCTATTTCCCCACAATGTGATATTATTCCATCACGTACAGCATATGTAAGGTTTAAATTATCTTTAAAATTATCTTTATTTTCTAATAATTCAATAGATTCAACAAAATCTAATCCATTTTTTTCATGCCAAAAAGTACATCCTAAATCATTTTGAGAAATTTTAGATAAGATTTTTTCACCAGCATGACCAAATGGACTATGTCCTATATCATGTGCTACAGAAATTGCTTTGGTTAATTCAGTGTTTAAACCAAAATAACTTGCAAGTGTATAGCTTATTGATTCAACATGTGATACATGCTCGCTTCTTGTGCAAATATGATCACTTTCAGGAGAAAAGAATACTTGAGTTTTATGTTTTAATCTTTTATATGCATTTGAATGAATGATTCTAGTATAATCTCTATCAAAAACAGATCTAATATCATAAGGTTTTTCTAATAATGATTTTCTTCTGCTTGATATATTTTCCCAATTTGGATTGTCATAATTAGCTGAGTAATTTTTAAATAAATATTTCATATAAAACCTCCATTAAATATTTCATATAATTTTTAAGAACAGATAAAATTTTTTTATTTGTTCAAGTTTATTTTTAAAGAATAACATTATAACAAATGTTTGTCAATAAATAAAAAGGGGATTGAAAATAAAAGTTTTCAGTAGTATAATGAGAAAAAATGAAGGAGGAATGTGTAAATGTTACATGTTATGAAGGACGATTTTGATGAAAGTCCAGAAGATATATTAAATTCAATAAATAATATGTTGAGTAAAAAGAAAAAAGAAAGTAAAGAAAAAGAAGAGAATGAAGAAAAAGAACAATAAAATATAGGTTTATAGATTTTACCTAAAATCTAAATAAAATGTAAAGGACATAAATAATGGCAAATTCAAAATTAATAGTAGTAGAAGGTGCACAAGGTGCAGGAAAAACAACTGTAACAGATTTCTTGAGATATTCATTAAGTTATACAAATTTATATAGATTATGTGGTACGTCAGACATAACAAAAGAAGGAAAGAAAAAAGCAGAAGAAATGTATGTTAATCTATTAGAATACATAAAAAAAATGGAGAATAAAAGCATAAATTTAGTGTTTGATAGAACTTTTTTTACAGAAGAAAATTATTGTAGATTGGGAAAAAAGGAATATGTATTTACAGATGTATATGAAAAACTATTAGAAAATTTTAGTAAGCTAGATTTTGATATATATTATATAACATTATATTTAGAAGATACATCTAATTATAATATTAGATTAAATAGAGAGGGAAAAGCAACATTTAAAAATTCAAAATTTGATGCAGAAAATAGTATTAAACAACAGAAAATTTATTTAGAAATGGCAAAAGAAATAAAAAATAAATATCCAAATATAAAAGTAGCTAACATATCTAATGATAAAGATTTTGAAAAAGTAAAAACTGAATTAAAAGAATTAATAGGATATTGAGCTAAAAAGACAAGAGAATAAAAGAAAACAAGAGAAAAAGTGAGCAAAAATTAAAAAACGGTTTGCAAAAAACAAAAAAATTCAATCTTGGTAAAAATACAACTAAAATAATATTTGTAATATTTACCAAACATACTGTATAATATATAGCGATGGTGCATTATTCTAGTCATACTTAGTTTATGAGGGTGGGGCTAAAAATCCACTAAAGGGCATATCGATGAAGTTTCTTGAATGTGCGCGAAACGCCAAGTTTGTGTGTGTTTAGGGAGTAAAGAGGTTAGGGAAGTATGTAATGGCATACATATGTCCCCTGGTTTCGCGGAGGCTTGAATTAGATTTATACATAATTTGAGAGTAACCTGTGATGAGTGCCAAGACACAAAAAGCACAGAGTAGCCTGTCTTGAGTGAATGTATTGGGATTAAATAATTAGTAAATTATGTTTTGGCCAAATATATTTTACTGTACTTATGAAATTTCATTTGCAAAAAAGACTAATAAACTTGTAAAGTATGTGAAGGAAAACTTCTAGAATGTTTGCTTCATTTAGAAGCATAGAGGTCTATGGATTAAGGTACAGATTTAAGTGGCTATCTGGTGTCTATTTTATATAGATATTTCTTTTAAACGGAAACGGCAATAGCAGTAATGCTATGTAGGAAATAGAGAAATTCGACCAGACCTAAACTGTAAAATTTACTTAGACTTTTGCCATCTTAAACTAAAAATAATTTATGTAAGAGGAAATCTTGGGAAAACTCAAAATTTCCTCTTTTGTTAAAATAAGTATTAATTTAATAAGAAAGGGTAATAATGAAAAAGAAAGAAAAAGGAAAACTGAATAATTTAAATGAATCTAAAAAAACAAAAATGGAACTAAAGAAAGCTGCTAGACAAGAAAACTTTAAGGTGGAAAGAGAAAATGAAAAAGAAATAGAAGAAGTAAAAGAAAAAATAAAACAAAGAAATAGAAAAAAGGAAAAAGAAAAGAAAAAAGATGAGAATATAAAATGGTTTATTGAAGTATTTGTAATGACTTTTATTTTATCAATGCTATTTTCATATCTATCAACAAATGGTGTATCAAATTTGAGTTTAGTGCCAGCAATGTTAATATTAGTTGCGGTAATATTTATGGGAATTATTTTTGATATTATTGGAGTAGCAGTAACAGTTGCAAATGAACACGAATTTCATGCAAAAGCAAGCAAAAAGATAAAAGGTTCTAAGGATTCAATAAAATTGATTAGAAATGCTCCAAGAGTAGCTAATATTTGTGCTGATGTAATTGGAGATATTTGTGGTGTATTAAGTGGTGCGATTAGTGCTTTAATTGCTGTAAAAATAACACATCAATTTAATTTGAATTTTAATTTACAATTTATACTTAGTGCAAGTGTGTCAGCTTTAACAGTTGGAGGAAAAGCATTAGGAAAAAATATTGCAAATTATAATTCGACTAAAATTGTTCATGGAGTTGGAATTTTATTAAATAAAGTTACATTAAAAAAAGATAATAAATAAAAATACATAAAATTCATATAAAGAGGTATTATAATGAAAGTTTTAATTACAGGTGCATCGTCAGGAATAGGTAGAGATATGGCGAAAGTTATTTCAAAAAAAGCAGATGAATTAATTTTGGTATCACGAGATATAGAAAAACTTAAAGAAGTAAAAAAAGAGATAGAAAGAGATGCAAAAGTTGAAATAATATCAATGGATTTAACAAATGAAGAAAATTGTAAAGAAATCCACAATAGAGTAAAAAATGTAGATATCTTAATAAATAATGCAGGATTTGGTGATTGTGGATTTTTTTCGGAAACAGATTTAGATAAAGAATTGAATATGATAAAAACTAATATTATAGCATATCATATTTTAACAAAGTTATATTTAAAAGATATGAAAGAAAAAAATTCTGGAAAAATATTAAATGTTGCATCAATAGCTGGATTTATGCCAGGACCATTAATGGCAACCTATTATGCAACAAAAAATTATGTTGTTAGACTTTCAGAAGCAATTAGGGAAGAATTAAAAAAAGAAAAGTCTAATGTACAAATTAGTATTTTATGTCCAGGACCTGTAAGTACAAATTTTAATAAAGTAGCAAATGTAAAATTTAATTTAAGAGAAGCTAATAGTATGAAAGTGGCTAAATATGCAATTAAAAATTTAGAAAAAGGAAAATTTTATATTGTACCAGGAATAGATGTAAAATTTGCTAAAGCAGGGGCTAAAATATTTCCTTCAAATTTTATTGCTAAGATAACATATAAGGCACAACAAAGAAAAATAAATGGCGGATAAATGAAGTGAACCCAAATGTTTAAACATTCGGGTTCTTTTGTTCCATTTTTATATAAATAAATTCTATTGTATAACAAATTATTTTGTGGTATATTAACATATATAATTAATAATTTTATTAATATGGAGGAAGTAGTATGACAAGTGAAAGTGAGAAAAGGATATATGATATGATAA
This sequence comes from uncultured Clostridia bacterium, assembly GCA_934169725.1. GTDB lineage: Bacteria > Bacillota > Clostridia > TANB77 > CAG-508 > CAG-269. The sequence goes on from CAKPOF010000002.1 coordinate 25,832, forward strand.
ATCAGATACCTGTAACAGAAAAAAATAAAAAAAAGATAGATGAAATTAAATTAGCTGTACAAATGGGAGATTATAGATCAGCATTAACTAAATTAAAAGAATTGAGTACAGAGGAAGATGAAGAAGATTTTATTGAAGAAACAGAAGAAGAAAATAATGATGGAATATTTCCTAAAAAATTAAGTAATCCTGACTTAGAATATAAATACATGGGATTATTATTAGAAAATCCAAAATCAATTTCTAGATATTATTATTTATATAGAGAATGTTATTTTGAAGATGACAAGATATTAAATGTGTATAAAAGTGTATTATTTACTGAAGGAGGAAAATATACACCAGAAATAGCAAAAGATGGATTTAATTTTTCTAAAGATTCGGAAGAAGTATATAGATTTAAAAATGAATTAAAGAAAAATGTCAGAGATAAAAATTATGACATGGAAAAAATATATGTTGAGTTGAAAAAATTATTTGTTTTAAGAAGAGCATATACAACAAATCCAGTAAAAACTATACAAGATAAAATTGTAGATATTATAAATTATGAATTATATGATGAAATGTCTGTTGAAGAAGTTGAATCTGCAATAAATCAGGTAACAGTAACTGAAAAGTTTAAACAAACTATATTAAATAAAAACCTAACAAGTTTTATAGAAGAAGGTTCAAATAATTTAGCTAATGGATTAAAGTTACCATTTCCAATTTTAACACAAGTTTTTAAAGGAGTAAGAAAAGGTGAAACAATGGCATATGCAATGCCATCAAATGCCGGAAAAAGTAGATTTGCTATTAATTTAGCTGCATATACAGCTTTTATAAACAAGAAAAAAGTATTGATAATATCAAATGAAATGTCAGAAGAAAAAATGAAATTATGTTTAATAACAACAATATTAAATAATCCAGAAATTCAAAAAATTCATGGACAAGAATTGCATATTACAGAAAATGAAGTGCTTGCTTTACAATTTAAAGCAGATAATCCAGATAAGGTTAAAGTAGATGAACAAGGACACATATTAAGAGAAAAAGATGAAAAACAAACAGATTTTATTAATAGATTGGTAAAAGAATCAACAGAATTTAAAAGAGTAATAGCCGTGACAGAATGGATTAATAAAGAAATAAATAATTCAATATATTTTATGAATATAACAGATCATACTAATGATGAATTGAAAAAAGTAATTATGAATTATTATTATAAAGAAAAAATAGAATATGTATTTTATGATACATTAAAAACAGATACAGCTAATATTGGTAATGCAGAAGAAATAAAAAAGACAGCAACAATATTATCAAATATAGCACAAAATTTCGAAATATTTATATGTTCATCATTACAGTTAACAGAAACAACTACATTACCAGTTAATTTAACTGTAAATGATTTAGCAGTAAGTAGAACGGTAAAAGAAGTATTAGATACATTGTGTTTGATAAAACAAATTGATAGAGACCATCTTAAAGAATACGAATATTCTTTAAAAGAAGTAGATACACAATTTTATGACTTAAAAAAATATGACGATCCAGATGTTAGATATTATGCATGTGTAGTAGATAAAAACAGAGCTGGACCAAAACCTAAGTTAGTGTTTAAATTAAATTTAGCATACAATAGTTGGGAAGAACTAGGATATTTGAGATTAAAACAAGCAGGAAATGAAGAATAAAAAAGAAATAGTAGTAATGAAAATAAAAGTAATTACTACTATTTTAAAATTTATGTCAATACAAATTTGAAGTTCAAATAATGTTGTTAAAATAATTATACAATAAACCATTTGTCTAAATCAATCGAATTTTGTAGAAACAAATTAAATAAAATTATAATAAAATCGAAAAATATATAAAGTAACAATAAAGAGTAGAATATTGTAAAAGATTGCGACGAAAAGTTCTTGAAAATAAAATAACAACATAGTATTATTGGAAAGTACGGAAGAAAAGGAGAGATGTTTAATGAGAACTTTTTTTGGAGGAAAATTTATAGAAAAGGAAAAATTAATTGAAGCTGGAATAAATTATCCTATAAAATTAGAATATTATAAGCAAATAAATGAAGAACAATATATAAAAAAGGAAAATTTAAGATTTGGGATTGCAATAGTAAAGACAACATATTTTCCAAATGATGTAAAAATAGAGAATAAAGAAATTACATATGTTTGTAATGATGAAAGAAAAATAGAACAAGTATTAAATATATTAAAAGAAAATGAAGTAACACCAATAAGCGTAGAAGATGTAATTGAGGATTTTAGTAAAGAGTTTTTTAAATAATAGTTTAGTGAAAAACTTGCAAAATATATCCTTTTAGGCTAAAATACTATATGGAAAAGAATAAAATAATAAATGGAGGAATTCCAATGGCTGATAAATTAATAATAGTGGAGTCACCAGCTAAAGCAAATACAATAAAAAAATTTTTAGGTGGCAGCACAAAGGTTGTAGCATCAATGGGGCATATTAGAGATTTACCAAAATCAAAAATGGGAATAGATATAGAAAATGATTTTGAACCACAATATATAAACATTAGAGGAAAAGGAGACCTAATAAAAGCACTAAAAAAGGATGCAAAACAAGCAAAAAAAATATATATCGCAACTGACCCTGACCGTGAGGGAGAAGCAATAGCATGGCACTTAGCTAAAATATTAGAAGATGATAAAGAAAAAATTACAAGAGTAACATTTAATGAAATTACGAAAAGTGCTGTACAAAAAGCAATAAAAGAACCAAGAGATATTGATATAAATTTAGTAGATGCTCAACAAGCAAGAAGAGTATTAGATAGAATTGTTGGGTATAAAATAAGTCCAGTATTATGGAAAAAAGTTAGAAGAGGTTTATCTGCTGGTAGAGTACAATCAGTAGCTGTAAAACTAATAGTAGATAGAGAAAATGAAATTGAAAAATTCATTCCAGAGGAATATTGGAATATATATGCAGACTTAAAAGATAAAGAAACAAATAAAGAATTTTCAGCACATTTTTACGGAAAAAATGGAAAAAAATTAGAAATTCATTCAAATGAGGAAGTAGAAGAAATATTAACTAATATAAAAAATGAAAAATATATAGTTGATTCTGTAAAAAAAGGGGAAAAGAAAAGGACACCTGCACCACCATTTACAACTAGTACAATGCAACAAGAAGCTTCAAGAAAATTAGGATTTACATTAAAGAAAACTATGTCTGTAGCACAAGGTTTATATGAAGGTGTAAAAATACCAGATAAAGGAACAGTCGGATTAATTACTTATATGAGAACTGATTCAACCAGAATATCAGAAGAAGCAAGAAATGCAGCTAAAATACAAGTTACTAAATTGTATGGTGAAAACTATTATGAAAATAGATATTACAGAGCAAAAAAAGATGCACAAGATGCGCATGAAGCTATACGACCAACATATATAGATATATTACCAGATAGTATAAAAGATAATTTAACCAAAGACCAATACAAACTATATAAATTAGTATATAATAGATTTTTAGCTAGCCAAATGGCAGCAGCTAAATATGATACTATAAATGCAAATATTAAAGCAAATGATTATGATTTCAAGGCAAGTGGTCAATCACTAAAATTTAAAGGATTTATGACATTGTATGTAGAAAGTGTTGACGGAGTAGAAAAAGAAGAGGAAGGAATGCTTCCAGACTTAAAAGAAAAACAAGAAGTAGAATTAAAGAAATTAAATCCAAAACAAAGTTTTACAGAACCACCACCAAGATATACAGAAGCAAGTTTAGTAAAGGCATTAGAAGAAAAGGGAATTGGTAGACCTAGTACATATTCACCAACAATAACTACTATTATAGAAAGAAGATATATTGAAAAAGAGAAAAAACAATTATATCCAACAGAATTAGGAAAAATAGTAAATAAACTATTAACAGAAAACTTTACAGATGTAATTAATATAGAATTTACGGCAAAAATAGAAGATGAATTCGATGAAATAGCAGAAGGTCATGAAGAATGGAAAAAAATGATAAGAGAATTTTATGGACCATTTGAAAATGAAATAGAAAAAGTAGAAAAAGAATTAGAACATGTTGAAATGGTAGATGAAGTTTCAGATGTTAAATGCGAAAAATGTGGAAGAATGATGGTTTATAAATATGGAAGATATGGTAAATTTTTAGCATGTCCAGGATATCCAGAATGTAAGAATGCAAAGCCAATAATTGAAACAATAGATGTACCATGTCCAAAATGTGGTGCAAAGGTTCAAGTTAGAAAAACAAAAAGAAAGAGAAATTATTATATATGTGAAAACAATCCAAGTTCGTGTGACTATATCTCATGGAACAAACCTAAAAAAGGAGAAAAGTGGAATCCTGAAGATAAAATAGAAATAGAAAAAGAAACTAAGAAAAAAAGTACTACAAAAACTAAAAAAAACAAAAGTAAAACAGGAAAAAAATCAAAATAAAAAATTAAAGCTTTATTAAAAGATTTGAATAATATATGATAAAATCCTTGCCTTTAATAACATAACTTTTTGAAAAAACTTAATATTATGGTATAATATGGATACTATAATGTACAAGAGGAGGTAGCTTATGAAACGGTTTTGTAATATATTAGACGAGTTTTCATCAATAAGCGTATATATTACACTAATTCTATTTTTTATACATTGGGTTAGCAATAAAGAAGATAGCATTTTTTTATCATTGGCGATATTTTTTATTGTTGCGACAATAATAACTAGAATTATTGCAATTATATTGTATAAAATCTTTATTATGCATAAGCGATAAGATTTCTTAAAAACGTATGGTATTTCCATACGTTTTTTTTACATTAAAAATACTTTTGTCTAATAATTTTACTATATTTATATTTTTAGCATAAAAATATAAAAAAATCTATAAAATGTTGATATACCAACGCTTTATAGATTTTTTATTGGAGGCGACACCCGGATTCGAACCGGGGATCAGAGTTTTGCAGACTCGTGCCTTAGCCACTTGGCTATGTCGCCATATATTAAATTATATGTTTATATTAAAAAAATATAACCTATATAATAATTTTTGGAGCGGGAAACGGGGCTCAAACCCGCGACCTCTGCCTTGGCAAGGCAGCGCTCTATCAACTGAGCTATTCCCGCATTTTGCAAATAATATAATATCAAAGATATTTCTAAAAGTCAATAGTTTTAGTTTTAAATTTTTAGAAGCCAGTGAATTTTGTTATAATTTATAGCTTATGAAATAAATTTTTATAAAAATATTGACAATTGAATAAGTATTCAACTATAATACATTAAGATAGTTGAATACTTATTCAATTGTGTTCGGAAAGGAGAAAAAATGGTTGCTAGAATAGAAACTTGTGATTGTAACAGTATACATCAAGATGTTATAGATACAGTAAGAGAACACATGCTATCAGATGAAAAGATTGATAAATTAGCTACTTTTTATAAAATATTTAGTGATAGCACAAAGGTTAAAATATTATGGGCACTAGATATAAATGAGATGTGTGTATGTGATTTAGCAGTATTGACAAATATGACAAAATCAGCTATTTCTCATCAATTAAAAATTTTAAAAGAAGCGAACCTAGTTAAATTTAAAAAGGTAGGGAAAAATGTATATTATTCTTTAGCTGATACATGTGTTATTCATATTATAGAAAAAGGTATATTACATACGATAAATAAAGAGTAAGGGGAGATGATTATGAAAGAAAGATTAAGAAAAATTATTATATCTGCAGTAATTTTTATAATAGCAATAATGATAGAAAAATTTAAATTTTTAAATCTAGATAGCAATGCAATATTTATAATTCAAGTTGTTTTATATGTTTTAAGTTATTTAGTAGTGGGATTTGATGTACTAAAAGAGGCTGTTGAAAATATTTTTAAAGGAGAGTTTTTTGATGAAAATTTTTTGATGAGTGTGGCAACAATAGGAGCTTTTGGAATAAAAGAATTTCCTGAAGCCGTAGCTGTTATGCTTTTTTATCAAATTGGTGAATATTTTCAAAGTTATGCAGTTGATCAATCAAGAAAATCAATTTCTGGTTTAATGGATATAAGACCAGATTATGCAAATTTAAAATTGGATGGGAAATTGGAAAAGAAATCACCGGAAGAGATAAAAATTGGAGATATTATTGTTGTTAAACCAGGAGAGAAAGTTCCATTAGATGGTATAGTTTTAGAAGGAAATTCGATGTTAGATACATCAGCTTTAACAGGAGAATCTGTACCAAAGGAAATAAAAGAAAATGATGAGATATTAAGTGGTTGTATTAATTTAAATGGTGTTTTAAGTGTAAGAGTAAAAAAGGAATATGAAGAATCTACGGTAAGTAAAATACTAGATTTGGTTGAAAATGCTTCAAATAAAAAAGCTACATCAGAAAATTTTATTACAAAATTTTCTAAATATTATACACCAGTAGTAGTTTTTCTAGCTATATTAATAGCAATAATTCCACCAATAGTAACAAAAACAAATTTTGTTGAATGGTTATATAGAGCATTAACATTTTTAGTTGTATCATGTCCATGTGCATTGGTTATATCTGTTCCATTAAGCTTTTTTAGTGGTATAGGTTCTGCTTCAAAAAAAGGCATATTGGTAAAAGGAAGCAACTATTTAGAATTATTATCAAAAACAGAAATAGCTGTATTTGACAAAACTGGAACTCTAACAGAAGGTGTTTTTGATGTCCAAAAAGTTTTTAACACTGAAAATTTTGATAAAACAGAAATTTTAGAATTAGCAGCATATTGCGAAAGTTATTCAAATCATCCAATTTCCATTTCTATTCAAAAATCTTTTGGTAAAGAAATCCAAAAGGAAAGAATTAGTAATAGTAAAGAAATTGCAGGTAAAGGAATAATAAGTACTGTAGATAATAGAGAAGTAGCATGTGGAAATATTAAATTAATGGCAGAATTAGGATTAGAAGTAGATAATGTAAAAGAAATAGGAACTTGTATATATGTTGCTATTGATAAAAAATATGCAGGATATATAATAATTAGTGATAAGATAAAAAAAGATTCAAAAGAAGCAATACAAAAATTGAAAAAAGAAGGAATAAAGAAAACAGTAATGTTAACAGGAGATAACAAAGATGTTGCTGAAAATGTAAATAAAGAATTAAATTTAGATGAAATATATAGTGGATTATTACCATTAGATAAGGTAAATAAAGTTGAAGAATTATTAAAAAATAAATCTAAAGATAGTAAATTAGCATTTGTAGGTGATGGTATAAATGATGCACCAGTTTTAGCTAGAGCTGATATTGGAATTGCTATGGGAGGATTGGGCTCAGATGCTGCAATAGAAGCTGCAGATATTGTTATAATGACAGATGAACCATCTAAAATTGCTACTGCAATGAAGATATCAAGAAAAACATTAAAAATAGTATATCAAAATATATCTTTTGCAATAATAGTAAAAGTTGCTGTACTTGTATTAAGTGCATTAGGTATAGCAACAATGTGGTCAGCGGTTTTTGCTGATGTAGGTGTAACAGTTTTAGCTGTATTAAATTCATTTAGAGCATTAAAATAAAAATAAAAAATGAGATTTAATTATAATTTAAATCTCATTTTTATTCTTTATTTTATTAATTTTATAAAATTATATTCATATCCTGAAACAGAAGTATTATCATATTTATATCCTTTGTAAATACCACCATCATTTCCACTTAAATCTACTTTAAGTCTAACAGGACAAATGAATTTTTCGTTTGCATTATTTACTAAATTAATAGTAAAATTCAAAGTATAATTTATGTCTTTTAAATTAACATTAGCTTCTTGAAGTACTTTTCCATTGAAAGATATTGTATTTGAATCAGAAGATGCAGAGTAATTTGTTAAAATATCTTCATTCATATATTCTAATGTTAATGGATTAGAACAATCTGTATAGAAAGTTGGATTAGAATAATCTTGATTATTATTTTCATCATTTGTATTAACAATTTTATATTCTATTTTATCATTTTTAGTTTCCTGAATTTTTTTGTATTTTGCAAAGTCTAAAGCATTTTTATATGTTACATATTGATTACCTTTGCTAGAACCAGTTGTAATACTTATATTATCAATATACAATTGTTTTATTGTATTTTCATTTGTCATATCATATATAGCACTTGTATTATCAAGGTAAATAGCTATATCACTATATTGAAATATACTTAAATCTTTTAACGATTCATTTTCACTTTTATCAATAGCATTAGCACTACTATATACAAGAATTTTGTGTATTTTAAAAACAGGATTATCATTTTGATCAGCTATTGCAACAGCCTGATTTGCAAATTCATCTTTAGCATAAGTAACCTTAAATATTAAGTCATAATATAAAAACAATAGCAAACATAATATCAATATTAATATTGTAAATACAGCTTTATGATTTTTTACTTTAATTTTTTTCATAATTGACTCCTTTTAGTTAAGTCTATTATATAACATTTCCATATAAGAATAAACTTTTGTGTGCCAATCTGGATCGCTTGCATATCTTTGGTTAACACCCTCTAATGTAGGACCATTATAATACCAAGCACTTGCTGTTTCTCCGTCATATATTTTTGTACCAGCAGGGTTTAAATAATATTTAACTAATGATTTAGCTACAGTTTCAATTCCTTCTGAGAAAGAATTGAAATCATAAGATGATTCATAAGGTGTTTCATCATAAGAACCATATCCAAATAAGTTGTTTTTGTCATTAGCTATTTGAGAAGTTCCCCATCCACTTTCGTGTATTGCAATAGATGCTACAAAAATACCGTTTACATTATATTTTTTATCAATGTTATAAAAGACCTCAGCATTTTTTTCAAAAATTCCATTAGTATCATTAGGAATACCTTTAAATATTTTTTGATAATCTTTTAAAGTTAATCCGGTAGATTTATTTAATTCCATTTTATCATTTACATTTACTAAAATTCTTTCAATTCTATTTTTCTCAACAATATTAGGTGTTTTTGATGATGAAGTTAATTTACTTGTTTGTATGTAACCTTCAACTGAATCAAAAGAAACTTTACACCAATCTTCGTTAGGTAAATCAAGAAGTTTTACATCTAGATAATTTTTTATTTGAGCTATTTCGTCAGATGTATCAGAAGCTTCTTTTCTTAAACTTGCATTCGTATTTAGATAAATTGTATCTCCAATATGTATATTTAAATTTGCTAAGAAATTAGAAGATCCAATATCCAAAATTTCAGGTGTAGGTTCTTGAGTTGTTTTTTTATCTAAAATGATTTCTTCAATAAATTCACCATTTTCATAAGTTTTTACTAAAGAAACATCTTCTTTTCCATTAACACCTTTTTGTAATACAACTTGTTCACCTTTTGGAAGTTTTGCATTAGATTGTGTTTGAATATCATATTCAATTTCACGTTCTTCAGAAACTTGTTCTTTTACTTTTTCAAAATTAGAATTTTCTGAAATTATTTTTTGCATATTTAAAGTTTTTCTATTAATTTCAAAATCAGCAGGAACAGATGAAGTTTCTGTTACTTCGTCAGAAGTAGTTGTATTTGAATCATTTTCGACAGAAAATACATTCATTGGAAAAATTGCAATTATAACTAAAACTAAAATTACTAGCATTATAAGCAAATTTGATAATTTAATACTTTTTTTATTTTCAAAAGATAAATTATTATTATCAATAAAAGCAATTTTTGCTTTTGATTTATGTTTGTTCTGATTTTTTTTATTTGAATTCACAGAGGTAGTGGTTTTATCTGGTTCAGAATAGCGCATCGCTTGTAATTCTTTAAAAACATCAGATAAATTTCTATTGTCTTGATTATTAGAGTTATTTTTATTATCTAACATCTAAAATTCCTCACTTTCATATTTTTATACACCATTATTATACAATAACAAACGGTATATGTCTACAAAAAAGAACAAAAAAGTACAATGAAAATTTTTCAAGTTTTTAGTTAGAAAGAATAGATTTCAAAAAGCAAAATCAATATATATTATTTTTTTCAATACCTTGGTGTCGCAAACCACATATTAAAATTACTAGTATGTAGTTTGCTCCAAATCGCACTTACTTTCGTTCGTTTGATCGCTTACGCGGTATTTTAAAAATAATATATATTGATTTTGCTTATAAAAATTCTATAATAACTAAAAACATAAATAATGAATAAGTTTTTACTTGCAAAATTTGTGAAATAGTATATAATATAAGCATAATAGAGAGTTAATGAATTTTATAAATATAAAAACTATAGAAGGGAAGAAAACAAAATGAATTTAGAAAATGTAGAAAAAGAATTAAAATATACATTTAAAAATAAAGAATTATTAAAAACAGCATTTACACATACTTCATATGCATATGAGAGACATGTAGATAGTAATGAAAAACTAGAATTTTTAGGAGATAGTATATTAGAATTTATATCAAGTAGATATTTATATGAAAATTATACAAATTTACAAGAGGGTGAGATGACAAAACTTAGAGCAACAGTAGTATGTGAAAAGAGCCTGTACAAAATTGCGGTAAGACATAAATTTGGTGATTTTTTATTTTTAGGAAAATCAGAAAGACAAAATGGTGGAAACAAAAGACAAGCAATATTAGCTGATAGTGTAGAGGCTGTTATAGCTGCAATGTATTTAGATGGAGGATTAGAACCAGTAGATAAATTCATTTTAGAAAATTTAAAAGACGAAATAGAACAAGCTAGTCATCATGTTGGTGATAAAGATTACAAGACTGTTTTACAAGAAAAATTGCAAGAAAATGGTGATGTTAAGATAGAATACGAAATAATAAAAGAAACTGGACCAGACCATGATAAAAGTTTTGAAGCTCAAGTTATTTTTAATGGAAAAATTTTAGCAAAGGGAAGTGGAAAAAGCAAAAAAGGAGCAGAAATGCAAGCTGCAAAAAAAGCGTTAGAAAATTTAAATTAGAAAAGAGGTAAATCTATGAAACGTAAATATATTATTCCTATATTTGTACCACATTTAGGTTGTCCAAATGATTGTGTATTTTGTAATCAAAAATCTATTAGTGGACAAAAAAAGAATATGAGAAAAGAAGAAGCAAAAAATATAATAGATAATTACCTAAAAAATATAAAAGATGAAAATGCTCAGATAGAAATAGCATTTTTTGGCGGAAGTTTTACAGCAATAGAAGAAAAAATACAAAATGAATTATTAGAACTAGCATATGGATATATAAAAAATGGACAAGTGGAAAGCATTAGGATATCAACTAGACCAGATTGTATTAATAAAGAAATATTAAAAAGATTAAAAAAATATAAGGTAAAAACAATAGAATTAGGAGTTCAATCTTCAAATGATTATATATTAAAAAGATCTAATAGAGGGCATACTTTTGAAAATGTAAAAAAAGCTTCAAAATTAATAAGACTTTATGGATTCAGATTAGGACACCAAATGATGGTAGGACTTCCTGAAAGTACAAGAATTGATGAAATAAATACAGCAAAAGCACTAATAAAGTTAAAACCTAAAATGGTAAGAATATATCCAGTATTAGTGGTAAAAAATACAAGACTGGAAAAAGAATGTGAAGAAGGAATTTATGAACCAATACCATTACCTCAAGCAATAGAAACATGTAAAGAATTGGTAAGAATGTTTTCAGATAAAAAAATAGATATTATTAGGGTTGGTTTACAAAACACAGATGAAATAGATGACCCAAATTCTGGAAAAAGTGAAGTTGTAGCTGGACCATATCATCCAGCATTTAGACAATTAGTAGAATCTTCAATGTGGTATGATGCTATTGTTGGAAAAATAAAAAAATTAAATGTAAAAGTAAAAGAAGTAGAAGTAAGAGTAAATCCAATAGATGTTAATAATGTGATTGGACACAAAAAAGAAAATATTAAAAAATTGAAAGAATATTATGATGTTAATTTAATTGTAAAACAAGATAAAAAAATAAAGCAAGGAAAATTAAAGTTAGAAATAACAAAGACATTTAAAGATTTTGCATATGAAGAAAAAACATCTAAAGAAACAATAAAAAATAAATAAATGAAAAAATATTAAATAAAATCACCAATAATTACAAATAATTGTAATTAAGGTGGTTTTTATTATGAAATTAAAAATAAAAATATTAATAAAAAAATTTATATTAGAAACAATAGGTACTATAATAGGAGCTTTTATAATGGCTGTATCTGTATCTTTGTTTTTATTACCTAATAAACTATCTTCAGGTGGAGTTTCTGGAATTGCAACAATAATATATTATTTAATGAATATACCAATGGGAATCAGTATAATGCTTATAAATATTCCATTATTTTTAATGTCAATATTGAAAATAGGAAAAAGTTTTTTTATGAAATCTATAATAGGAACAATTAGTTTATCCATATTTATTGATGAATTAGATAAAATAGAACCATTGACTACAGATAAGTTTTTAGCATGTATTTATGGAGGAATATTAATGGGAGTTGGAACAGCAATTATATTAAAAGCAAATAGCTCTACAGGAGGAACAGATTTAATAAGTTATATAACAAAAGCATATAAACCAACAATTAAAGTAGGAGAAATTATAATATTATTAGATATTGTAATAGTAGCTTTAAATATTATATTTTTAAAAGAATTAGAAATAGGGTTATATTCTACAATTGCTATTTATTTAATGGGAAAAATTATAGATATTTTATTTGAAGGGATTTATTTTACTAAATTAATATATATTGTTTCAGATAAGTCCGAAGATATTGCAAGAGAAATAGGTGATAATATTAGAAGAGGAGCAACTGGGATTTATGGAAAAGGAATGTATACAAATGATAATAAATTAATATTAATGTGTGCTGTAACTAGGAAAGATGTGGCAAGTACTATACAAATTATAAAAAAAATAGATAAACATAGTTTTGTTATTGTTACAAATTCAAGAGAAGTTTTAGGACAAGGATTTAAAAAAGAATTTTAATACTTTTTCGTAAGTGTAGAGTAATTAATATATATATGATATAATATTTTAAAATAAAAATAGGTAGGAAGAAAAATGAAAGAACAAAAATATATTTTAAAAAATCCAAAAACATTTAATTTAAAAGATATATTCGAATGTGGACAATGTTTTAGATGGAATAAAGAAACAGATGAAAGTTATACAGGAATATGGAAAGAAAATGTTGTAAATATAAAAAAAGATGGAAATGACTATGTTTTTACAGGAATATCTAAAAATAATTTTGAAGAAGAGATAATAGAATATTTTGATTTAAATAGAAATTATGAAGAAATAAAAAAAGATCTATCTAAAATAGATGAATATATGGAAAATAGTATAAAATATGGTGAAGGTATTAGAATTTTAAACCAAGACTTATGGGAAACAATTATATCTTTTATAATATCTGCCAATAACAATATTCCAAGAATAAAAGGTATAATAGAAAGACTTTCTGCTAGCTATGGAAAAAAATTAGAATGGAAAGGTAGAGAATTTTATACATTTCCAACACCAGAAGAACTAAAAAATGTTACAGTAGAAGAATATAGAAAATTAGGATTAGGATTTAGAGATATCAGATTATATGAAACTACTCAAAAGATATTAAATAAAGAAATAAATTTAGAAGAACTATGTAAGAATCCAAATACAGAAGAGGTAAGAGAAAGTTTGTTAACACTTTCAGGAGTGGGACCTAAGGTTGCGGATTGTATATTACTTTTTTCAACCTTAAAAAGATTTGAAGTATTTCCAATTGATGTGTGGGTAAGACGAGTAATTAATGATTTATATTTAAAAGAAGAAAATGAAGAAAAAGTAAATAAGAAAAAAATAGAAAATTTAGCAAAAGAAAAATTTGGAGAGTGGGCTGGACTAGCTCAACAATATTTATTTTATTGGAGGAGAGAAGCATAAAGTTCAATCTATAAAACTAAAAGTGAGGAATAGTGATGGGATTAAGATTAATTTATGGAAAAACTGGAACAGGAAAAAGTAGTTACTGTTTTTCTGAAATATCAAAATTAATAGAAAATGAAGAAAATATATATTTTATAACACCAGAACAATTTTCATTTACAGCAGAAAAGAAGTTGATGGATTTTTTGAAAGAAAAAGCTGTTATAAATGCAGAAGTAATTACTTTTAGTAGAATGGCCAATAGAGCATTAAATGAAATTGGAGGGAGTACAAAAACAAATTTATCAAAATGTGGTAAATCAATGTTAATATATTCTATACTAGTAAAACATCAAAAAGATTTTGAATTTTTGGGGAGAAGTGATGAAAATATAGATATAGGAATTCAAATTATTTCTGAGTTAAAAAAACATGGGATTTCTTTAGAAAATCTAGAAAATGAAATAGAAAATATAGAAGATAAATATTTAAAGGTAAAATTAAAAGATATATATATAATTTATAAAAATTTTGAAGAACAAATACAAGGAAATTATATTGAAGAAAATAATTTATTAGATTTTTTAGCTAAAAATATAGAAGAATTAGAATGGATAAAAAATAGTATTATATACATTGATGAGTTTACAGGCTATACAGCACAAGAGTATGAAATTATCAAACAATTTATAAAATATGCTAAACAAGTCAATATTACAATATGTATAGATGATTTAGAAATGTATACTAATCCAGATATAGATGTTTTCTATTCTAATAAACAAACATTAAAAAAGATAAAAAGAATAATTGACGACAATAATTTTAAAATGGAAGAACCTGTATATTTAAAAAAACAATATAGATTAAAAAATGAAGAACTTGAAATTTTGAGTGAAAATATAAGTAACTTAAAATCCACAACATATAAACAAAATGTGGAAAAAATACATTTGTTTTTAGCAAAAAATAGATATTCTGAAATTGAAAATGTAGCGAAAAAAATAAATAAAATTATACGAGAAAAAAATTTAAGATATAGAGATATAGCAGTAATAGCTAAAAATATAGATACATATTCATCACTAGTAAGAACTATTTTTTCTAAATATGATATACCAGTTTTTATAGATGAAAAAAGAGAATTAAATCAAAACATAATTGTTCAATATGTTCTTTCTATATTTGAAATATTTATAACAAATTATTCTAGTGAAGCAATATTTAATTATATAAAATTAGGCTTTTTAGGAATAGATATTGATGAAATATTTAAATTAGAAAATTATTGTACCAAGTGGGGAATAAATAGAAATAAATGGAAACAAAATTTTAAATATGAAATTGAAGATGAAGAGAAAAAAAGTGAAGTACAAAGATTAAATGAGATAAGAAAGGAAATTATAAATCCGATATTAGAATTAAAAAATAATATAGAAACAGAAAAAACAGCAATAAATATAACAAAAGAAATATATAATTTTTTGCAAAAACAGAATATAGAAACAAAGATATCGGAAAAAGTAAAGAACTTAGAAGAAAAGGGATATATAGATCTTGCTAATGAATATATAGAAAGTTATAAAGTTATTTTAGATGTTTTAGATGAGATTGTTTTAGTATTTAAAGATGAAACAATAAGTATAGATAAATATAGTAAAATATTAAAAATAGGATTAAAAAATAGTGGATTGGGAAAAATTCCTGCAACACAAGATCAAGTTACTTTTGGAGATGTAGATAGAACAAGAAGCCATAAAGTTGAGGTTGTTTTTGTAATAGGTTTAAATGATGGAATATTTCCAAGTGTAAATAAAGATGAAGGATTTTTAAATGATGTTGACAGAGAAAATTTAAAAGAAGATGGTATAGAATTAGCAAAAGGAACATTAGATAATTTATATGAAGAAAATTTTAACATATATAAGGTATTTACTACAGCAGAGGATGAGATGTTTTTATCATATGCATCATCAGATGAAGAAGGAAAAGCATTAAGACCATCAATAGTAATAAATAAAATAAAGAAAATCTTTCCAAATCTTTTAGAAGAAAGTGATGTTGTAACAAAGAAGTATGAAATTACAAATAAAAATAACACATATGAAGAATTATTAGAAAACATATATAAATTAAAAAATAATGAACATATTGATGAAATTTGGTTTGATGTATATGAATGGTATAAAAATAAATCTGAGTGGAATGAAAAATTACAAGATGATATGTTAGGGCTAGAATATACAAATATTCCTAAAAAAATAAAAAAAGAAAATATAAACAAGTTATATGGAAATGTTTTAAATACAAGTGTTTCAAGATTAGAGCAATACAGAAGATGTCCATTTTCATATTATTTACAATATGGATTAAAATTAAAACCAAAAGAAGAATTAAAAATAAAAAGTTTTAATACAGGTTCATTTATGCATGAAACAATAGATGAGTTTTTTAAACAAGTTAATGAAAAATCCATTAATTTAGCAGAAATATCAGATGAAGATATAGAAAAAATAGTTTCTGAAATAATTGATGAAAACCTAGAACTATCTAAAAATTATATTTTTAAAGCAACTGTGAAATATAGAATTTTGGTAAGAAGGTTAAAAAGAATAGTTAGTAAAGCTTTAAAATATATAATTCAAACAATTATATATAGTGATTTTAATGTAAAAGGAACAGAAGTTGAATTTGGAAAAAAAGGAGAATATAAGCCAATAACATTAGAATTAGAAGATGGTAAAAAAATAGAAATTACAGGAAAAATAGATCGAATTGATTTTGCTAAACAACAAGATGGAAGTTATTTAAGAATTATAGATTATAAATCATCTAGTAAAAATATAGATTTAAATGAAGTGTATACAGGTTTACAAATACAACTTTTAACATATATAGATGCAATATGTAAAGAGGAAGATTTTATACCAGCTGGAATATTTTATTTTTCATTGCTTGAACAAATGATTAAAGCAGATAAAAAAATTACAGATGAAGAAATTGAAGAATGTATCAAGAAAAACTTTAAAATGAAAGGACTGATTGTTGCTGATGTAAAAATTATAAAAATGAATGATAATTCATTGACATCAGGTACATCAAAATTAGTTCCAGCAGCTATAAATAAATCTGGAGAAGTAATAGAAAAATGGACAAATGGTGTAAACTTAGAAGAATTTGAAATTTTACAAAAATATATATACAAAACAATAAAAGAAATTTCTAGGGAGATATTTAATGGTAATATAGAATTAAAGCCATATAATAAAGATGGAAAAACACCATGTGAATATTGTGAATATAAATCAATATGTACATTTGATTGTAGAAATAAAGATAATAATTATAATTATATAAATAAATTGACAAAAGATGATATAATAAAAAATATGAATAAAAAAATTAAAGAATAGAGGTAACAAATGAAAAATAAAGAAGAAATACGCATGATGAGAAAAACTAACATGAGAATATTTCCGGCATATAAAAGACTAGCATGGGATTATTTGTTTTTTTATACAATAGATTTTTTATTTTTAACACAAATAAAGGGAATAAGTGCATCAGATTTTATGCTTAAAAGTACATTTTATGCATTTTTTAATGTTATTTTACAAATTCCAGCAAATATTATTGTAGAATTTTTAGGAAGAAAAAACAGTATTATTTTAGGCAATATTTTAAATTGTTTATATATGTTAATTATAATGATGAGTACAAATTTAAGAAATTTAGTATGTGCAGAATTTTTTGGAGCATTAGCAAATGCAATAAAATATGTTGCAGAGCCAAGTTTATTAAATGCTTCAATACCACCATCAAGATATAAAAGTAACATATTTGCTAAAATAAATTCCAAAGGTGCATTTGAATATTATATAATTAATGCAGTTTCAAAGGTGATAGGAGGAATATTATTTGCTGTTAATGGATATTTACCAATAATCATGTCATTAATTGTTTTAATAATATCAACGATATTATCAATAGGATTTATAGAACCAGTAACAAGAAAAAGTAAAAAATCAAAAACAGCAATGTATATAAAACAAACAAAAGAAGTAAAACAAGGATTTTCTTTTGTATTAAAATCTGAAAGATTAAAGGCACTTATACTATGTTCTTCATTAATATATACTTTATTATCAATATTGTTAACATACTATGTTAGTTTGGAACAAGATATTGGATTATCATCAGTTACAATAGGTGTAATAGCTGCAATAGCAGGACTAATAAGTGCATATGCATCAAAATGTCAAAATGAAGTTAATAAAAAATTAAAAAATAGAACATTATTTGTGAATGCAATGTTAATATCAATAAGTACTATTATGTCAGGAATATTTGGGTTAGGAGTACAAAAAAATATTATTTTTTTAGTATTACTAATAGTATCAATAATAATATATGATTTTGCTTTAGGTTTATATTATACAATAATAGATAGATATTTAAGAAATTTTTCTAATGAAAAGATAGACACTAAAATTTTTGCAGCATATAATTTGTTTAGAAATGCATTTAGATGTGTAGGTGGAATATTTGCATCATTTTTATTAGAAAAAACTATAACAGCATATTGTATGATTATAATTGGTATAATTTTTACAATTATATATATATTAATGGAAAAATATATGAAAACAAGAGTAGGATTAAAGCCTGAAGAATATTCAGATGAAGAAATAAAATATGATGAAATAAAAAAATTGCAATAAATAGGTTTATGGGTACAACCTTCAAAAACCTAAATATATTATATAAGGATAGTATGTTATTATTAAAAACATACATGAAAATATGAGAGATTTATCTAATAAAAATGTGATACATGTTGTAGATGGTGATATTCAGTATTTACAATTTAAAAGATTGTTAAAATATAAAAAAGAAATAAATCATGCATATACATTGGGATTAAATGTTGGATTTAAGGCAATAACACCAGACACAAAAATGACAGAAAATGAGAAATATAATTTTGTAATAGAATCATATAAAAAAATATGTAAATCCATGGGAACAGATTATAAAAATGTTGTAAGAGCAACACAAGATCATACAGATAAAATAAAAATAATTGAAGAAAAAAATGACGGTGAACCATATTTAAAATTAACAAAAGAAATAGTAGAAGATGGATTAATAACAAATAAAAATAATATAATTCTTTCAACAACAAATGCTGATTGTATATTATTAATATTTTTTGATCCAGTAAAAAAAGTTATAGCAAATACGCATTCTGGCTGGAGAGGAACAGTTCAAAGAATATCAGTTAAAACAATAAGAAAAATGATACAAGAATATAATTGTAATGCAGAAGATATCATTTGTTGTATATGTCCAAGCATAAGAAAATGTCATTTTGAAGTTGAAAAAGATGTTAAAGAAATTTTTGAAAAAGAATTTAAAGATTTAAATGGAGAAAATTTTATAGATATAGATAACAAAAATGAAATGAAAAAAATAAATACAACAGATTTTATAGAAGAAAAAATAAAGGATAAAAAATGGAATATAGATACAGTGATAATAAATAAAATAATTTTACAAAGGGAAGGATTAAAACCAGAACATATTATAGATTCAGGAATTTGTAGTGTTTGTAATTCAGATATGATACATTCATATAGAGTAGAAAGAAAAAATTATAAAACAGAAACAGCACTAATAGAATTAAAAAAATAAAAGGATGTAATAAAATGTTTGAAACATGGGAAGAATTAGAAGATTCAATAAAAAATTGCAATAAATGTGGACTATGTAAAACAAGACAAAATATAGTATTTGGAACAGGAAATAAAAATGCAAGAATAATGTTTATTGGAGAAGGACCTGGAGCAGATGAAGATAGGATAGGAGAACCATTTGTTGGTAGAGCAGGAAAATTAATGAATTTAGCATTTGAAATGTTAGATATAAAAAGAGAAGAGGTATATATAGCTAATATTGTAAAATGTAGACCTCCATCAAATAGAAACCCAAAAGACGATGAAGCAAATGCATGTCTAAATTATTTGCGTAATCAAGTAATATTAGTAAAACCAGAAATAATAGTTTTGTTAGGAAGTGTAGCATTAAAAAATATTTTAGGAAAAGAATATGGGATAACAGCAAGTAGAGGAGAATGGTTTGAAAAAAAGGGAATAAAATATATGCCAACATGGCATCCAGCAGCATTATTAAGAGATGAAACTAAAAAAATAGATTTTATAAAAGATTTAAAAAAAGTAGTAGAAAGCAAATAGTAGATTGCTCTAATAGTATTCACTAACGTTAATTTGACTGTTTAAGTAGATGATTCAAAAATACAATATTTATTATTTTTTCTTACCTTGTGTGTCGCAATCTTTTAACCAAAATGTTAATAGTAGATTGCTCCAATCGCACTCACTAACGTTCGTTTGATCGTTTACGCGGTAATTCAAAAATAATAAATATTGTATTTTTGAATAAATAATTAAAATCTAATTGGTCAGTTTGGTTGACTATTTTATTTTGAAAATATAAAATAGTGTAAAACATTAAAAAGGAATTGAGATTTATGATTGAGAATTTAGATAAAAAATTAAATTATTGTTTGAATTGTAAAGTTAAGCCATGTTCTTTAAAGGGATGTCCATTAAATAACAATATACCAAGTTTTATTCAAGCATTAAAAAAAGAAGATTATTTAAGTGCGTATAAAATTTTATCAGAAACAACAGTATTACCAGGAGTTTGTGGCAGAATCTGTCCACATGAAAAACAATGTCAAGGGTCTTGTGTGAGAGGAATAAAGGGAGAGCCAGTGAGTATAGGTGATTTAGAAGCTTATGTTTTTGATAAGACACATGAAAAAGGATATAGTTTAAAAGAGTGTTATGAGAATAAGGAAATAAAAGATAAAAATGTAGCAGTAATAGGTGGCGGACCAGCAGGATTAACATGTGCAGCATTTTTAGCTAGAGAGGGAGTACAAGTTACAATATATGAAAAATATGATTATTTAGGAGGACTACTTATGTTCGGAATTCCTGAATTTAGGCTTCCAAAAAAGATTGTAGGAAGTACTGTAAAAGATATTTTAGATTTAGGAATTAAAGTTGAGTATAACAAAGAATTAGGAAAAAATTTAGAATTAAAAGATTTAGAAAATAAATATGATGCGATTTTTTTAGGAATAGGAGCAAATTGTTCATCAAAAATGGGCATAGATGGAGAGAATTTAAAAGGTGTATATGGTGGAAATGAATTATTAGAATATAATTTACATCCAGACTATAAAGAGAAAAAAGTTATAGTAGTTGGCGGAGGAAATGTAGCTATGGACTGTGCCAGAACAATAAAAAAGATGGGGGCAAAAGAAGTTACAATAGTATATAGAAGAGCAGAAGAACAAATGCCTGCAGAGAAAAAAGAAATTATGGAAGCAAAAAATGAAGGCATAAAATTTGAATTTCAAAATAATGTTGTAAAAATAATTGGGAATGATTGTGTAGAAAAAGCAGAATTGATAAAAACAAAACTTGTTCAAAAAGAAAATGAAGATAGACTTGTTCCTGTAAATATAGAAAACAGTAATTATGAAATTGACGTAGATTATATTGTTATGGCGTTAGGTTCAAAACCTCAGGAATATGTAAAAAAATTTGATTTAGAATTAAATAAATGGGGAAATATTCAAATTGATGAAGAATATAGAACTTCAAATAAAAAGATATTTGCAGGAGGAGATTTGGCAGGAGTAAAAGGTACAGTTGCATTTGCGGCTATGTCAGGTAGAGAGGCAGCAAAAAGTATAATTAAAAATTTATAGCGTTAAATCAATAAGATAAAAATGAATAATTAAGGAAAAAAGGTCTAGTAAAAATACTAGACCTTTTTGAAAAAAATTAATTTATAATAATTCTTTAAGTTTGTTTTAATCATTTGAATTTTCAGTATTAGCAGATTTTCCTAAAATTAATTTTTTTAAAGTTTTGAAAAATGCTAAAATTTTATTGTTACTTTTTGATGGTGAATTTAAAGCAGTTTCAACGCCTCCATTTTCGAGAATATTATATTTATGTTCTAATTGAGACATTTTTTCAACATAATAATCATTAAAAAATGTATAACCTTCAGAAAAACCTAAATAAGATTTAAAAGTATATAATTTTTTTCTATAATTTTCAAGTTCTTCAAGATTTTTTATTTCATTAAATGCTTTATCGAAATAGCTAGAAATAATTAGATTTTGAGTTCTTAAAAATGTTAGGTTTATTTTCTTTTTTAATCCGTCAATTTTTTTAACCATATTATCGACTTTTTTATTTCTGTCATCAATTAGTGTAATTTTATTATTTAATTTTATTATATCTTCTTCTGCAAATAAAATATCATCTATAGCATTTTGAATTGCCATAAAATCTTTTGTAGAAGTTAATTCTGAAAAAACTAATTTAAAATTATCATCACTATTTAAAGTACTTTTAAATAATATATCTTCGCCTGTTAAAAAGGCTAATTGATTAACAAGACAACATTCCAAAGGATAATACGAAGGACTAGTTGTTTCAAAACTAATTCCGAAATATTTAACGTAATCTTTAGGTATACCAATAATTTTAGAAGACATTAGTTGTACTGCTGCTTCATTTAAACCTAAACCATAAATTTTAAATTCAGTATAATCGCATAATCCCATTTTTAAAAGATAATTTCGTTTATCTTTAATTTCTTGTAGATAATGGATACATTCATGAACAGCAAATTCTTCCATATCATCTTCAGAGATATGTTCATTAAAATATATAGATGAATTTTTATAATAATAGTTAGCTTCAGCCATACCTTCTGGCATTTTTGCTGTGTACATATTAAGTCTAGATAATTTTATAAATAATTCATTTTCATTTAACCCATAAGAAGGAAATGTTTCGCAAAGTTTTGAAGCTATATTTTTAGCAATTGAATTGATTTTTAATGTATCAAGTTTTGATATTACTTCGATTCCATCTTTTTTTAGATCAGATTTAATACTCATCTCATTCTCCTTAGTATATATTTATCTAACTATATTATACAATAAGAAAAAGAGCTAAATATTTCAATAATATTAAATGTTTGTTACAATTATGTTACTTTTTGATTGTTTTCTACAATACATTTAAAAATTCAATATATATTATTTTTTGAAATACCGCGTAAGCGATCAAACGAGCATTTGCGAGTGCGATTGGAGCAATCAACATATGTTATTTTTAAATGTAGATTGCGACACCAAGGTATTTCCAAAAATAATATATATTGAATTTTATATAATATCAAAAGTTATAAATTGAATATATTTGACTTGAAAAGGATATTTAAAAATGATAAAATGCTCATTAGTGGAAAATGAGATATATTATAAAATAGGTATATAATATAAGTAGTTTTATAATAAATAATAAAGGATGGAGACTAATGGGAAAAAAGCTATTAATAACAGAAAAGCCGTCTGTAGCAATGGAATTTGCAAAAGCTTTACGAATAACCACAAATAGAAAAAATGGCTATTTGGAATCAAATGATTGGATAATAACATGGTGTGTTGGTCATTTGATAACAATGAGTTATCCAGATAAATATGATGAAAAACTTAAATTCTGGAGATTGGATACATTGCCATTTATACCAGAAGAATGGAAATACGAAATAATACCACAAGTACAAAACCAATTTAATATAGTAAAACAATTATTGCAAAGAGAAGATGTAGAAGAAATATATAATGCAGGAGATTCTGGGCGTGAAGGAGAATATATACAAAGACTAGTTTTTATGATGGCAAAACCTAATCCTAATGCTAAATTTAAAAGAGTGTGGATAGACTCACAGACTGAAGAAGAAGTTTTAAGAGGAATTAGAGAAGCAAAGGATATGTCTGAATATGATAGTCTTTCAGATAGTGCATATTTAAGAGCTAAAGAAGATTATTTAATAGGAATAAATTTTTCAAGATTATTGTCTATAATTTTTGGAAGAAGATTAGCTCAAAGTATAAACGAAGAAAGAGCATCAATTTCAGTAGGAAGAGTTATGACTTGTGTTTTAGGAATGGTTGTTTCAAGAGAAAGAGAAATTAGAAATTTTGTGAAAACAAAATATTATAAAATTGTAGGGAAATTTGGAGAAGAAGAATCTACATTTAAGGCAGATTGGAAAGCAACAGAAAATTCAACAGTTTGGGAATCTACAAAATTATATAATGAAACAGGTTTTAAAAAAGAAATTGATGCCAAGAATTTTATAGCAACATTGGCAAATAAAAAGGCAACAATAGTAGAATTAAAAAAATCAAAGCAAAAGGAAAATGCACCTTTATTATTTAATTTGGCAGAAATACAAAATGAATGTACAAAAAGATTTAAAATTAAACCAGATGAAACATTAGAAATTATACAAAATTTATATGAGAAAAAACTAGTAACATATCCTAGAACTGATGCAAGAGTTTTATCAACAGCTGTAAGCAAAGAAATAACTAAAAATTTAAACGGAATAGCAAAAGGGTTTAGAAATGAAGAAGTGCAAAATTATATAAAGAAGATGGTTGAAGAAAAATATTCAACCAATTTAACCAAAACTAAATATGTAAATGATAGCAAAATAACAGATCATTATGCAATTATACCAACAGGGCAAGGATATGAAAATTATAATAATTTACCACAGTTACAAAAAGATATATATCTTGTGATTGTAAAAAGATTTTTAGCAATATTTTATCCACCAGCAGAATATCGTAAAATACAATTAACAATAGAAGTTGAAATGGGACAGGGAAAAAAAGAAACCTTTTATACAAGTGGGAGAGTATGTATTAACAAAGGTTTTTTAGAAATATTAAAACCAAACGATAAAATAGATAGTAAAAAAGTAAAATCAACTAATAGTGATCAAAATGTGGAAAAAAATATAGAAAACAAGGAAAAAAGTGGAGATTTAGAAATATTAAAGAATTTAAAAAAGGGTCAAGAAATATTAATTAAAAATTTTGAAATAAAAGAGGCAGAAACATCACCACCTAATAGATATAATTCAGGTTCAATTATATTGGCAATGGAAAATGCAGGTAAACTAATAGAAGAAGAAGAGTTAAGAGAACAAATAAAAGGTGCTGGAATTGGTACAAGTGCGACTAGAGGAGAAATAATAAAAAAATTGGAAAAAATAAATTATATACAAATTAATGGAAAAACACAAATAATAACACCAAGCCAAAAAGGTGAATATATTTATGATATTGTTATGCAATCTATGCCAGATATGTTAAATCCAAAATTAACTGCAAGTTGGGAAAAAGGATTAGATATGGTAGCCAAAAAAGAAATAAAAGCTGAAGAATTTATGACAAAATTAGAAAAATATATAAATAGTAAATTTAATAGACTTGTAATAAAAAGATAAACCAACCCCAATTAGGAGTTGGTTTGTTTTATAATAGAAAAGTAAAATTTTCTATTATAAAATAATTGGAGTTTAGATTGAAGTTAAAATCCAAGCTCTTTGGGTTGCTTTTAAAAGGTCTTCCAGCTTTACAGTATGAACAGGTAATGGACTCAAAGATGAACTTACAACTGCACATGCACCACTAAAGCGCCAAATGATTATGCATTCTTCAAAAGAAGAATTTTCGTGATGTAAAAGTTTAGAATTTACTAAAGCAGAAACAACTTTATGTTCGTCTAAAGCGGTATAGAGTTCATCAACAGATTCAGCAACTGTATTTACACCAATTACAGTGTCGAGGAAAAACTTATCCATTGCAAGAATATCTGTGGAATTATCTTCCAAAATATAATTGTTATTATAAAGCGTTCTTCCAACAACATATGGAGAAGCACCTAAATTTGATTTGAATTTTAGAGCTTGCATCATTGTAGCAATGGTGCAAGGAATATTTCCACCATCTGCCATTGTTTGGAAACCATCATCATGAGTTGAGTGGGAAAAAATATAACCACATTTTCTTTTATCATAAACTATATCAGTAAAATCTTTTTGATAAAATATTTTTGGAATATCTTCATTAGCCCAACCATGTTTCTTAAAAAAACTAAAATTAGAAAGTTCAAAATCTTTGACAGATTGTCTCCAATTTTCTAATTTCTTAGAAACTTCTTCATTGAATTCCCGTAATTTTTTTGAACCAGATGTTGTTAAGTTGTTTAGACCTGTTCCATAAAGTTTTGATTTTGAGAGCATTGAATTATACATAAAACTTCCTCCTGTTGAGTTGAGGGAATAGATCCCTCTTTAGTAAAAAAATTAATAGTTAACATATTAATTATAACATAAATTACAGAAAATTACAATTTATTTTCCAATATTCGGCTTATACACAATGCTTTTTAAATTTAATAATAAAACTATTTATATTTTTAGAATTTAGTAGTATAATATATAAATCTAAGATAGCGATTAATTGCGATACTTTGAAAGGAATAAAAATGAATACAATATTAGGAGAGTTGGGAAAATCTCAAAAGTTTGTAACGTTAATAAATCAGATTGAAAAAGAAAAAAGTCCGATAATGATATCGGGCTTAACAGGCGTTGGAATGGTAGAAATGTTAACAAGTATAAATGAATATTCCAAAAAGCCAATATTAATAGTTACATACAATGAAATACAAGCAAAAGAAATTTTAGAAAATATAAAAGCATTTACAGATAAGGGCGAAATATTTCCAAAGAAAGAAATAGTAACATATGACTATATTGCTGAAAGCAAAGATTTACCATATGAAAGAATAGAAGTTTTAACTAAAATTAAAGAAAAAAGAAGTCCAATAATAATAACAACAATAGAAGCACTATTACAAAAATTACCACCTAAAGAAGTGTTATTTAAAAATATTTTACATTTTAAAGTTGGTGATACTACATCTTTAGATGATATCAAAAAGAAATTGGTGAATTTAGGATATGTAAGGTGTGAACTTATAGAAGGTAGAGGTCAATTTAGTATTAGAGGCGGAATTTTAGACATTTCTATTTCAGAAAAAATAGGAGTGAGAATAGAATTTTGGGGAGATGAAATAGATTCAATTAGAAATTTTGCAATAGCCAGCCAAAGATCAATAAATACACTTGAAAAAGTAAATGTATATCCTGCACATGAATATATATTAGAAGGAACAATTAAAGATGTATGTAATAAAATAAAAAATTTGGATGAAATGCAAAATAAAAAAGAAATAATAGAAGAAGATATAGAGCAAATAACAGCTGGTAATTATATAAGTAAAATAGATAAATATTTTGATTTTTTTTACTCAAAAACCAATACTTTATTGGATTATATAACAGAAAATTATATTATTGTTTTAGATGAAGAAAGAAAAATACATCAAAGGACAATAAATATAGAAAAAGATAAAGAAAACTTAATTAATAACCTGATTGAAAAAAATAAAATTGTACCACAAATATTAGAAAACTTTGAAAAATATGAGAATATAGAGAATGAAATAGAAAAAGGAAAAAAGAATTTAATATATGTAGAAAAGCAGAATTCAATAACTAATAAACAAGCTGAGAAATATATTTTTGAATATAGAGAAATCAATTATTATAAAAGTGAAATTGAAAACTTTTTTAAGGAATTAAAAGAGGCAATAAAAAAGCAAAAGAGTATATATATTTTAGTAGAAAATAAAGAAAAAGCAAAGAAATTAAAAGAAACTTTAGAAAAAGAAAACATTATTACAAAAATTGAAGAAAAATTAGATAAAACAATTATTGCAAAGACTAAGGAAAAAATAGTCACAATTGGAATAGGTAAATTATCAGCAGGTTTTGAGAATTATGAAATAAATCAATTAGTAATTTCTGCAGATGAATTAATAAGTGGAGAAAAACGAAAAAGAAAACAAGTTCATTCAGCATATAACGAAGGAGAAAAGGTTGTATTTGCAGACCTTAAAATAGGAGATTTTGTAGTACATAGAACATATGGAATAGGTATATATATAGGTGTAAATACAATAAAAGCTGATGGTACAATAAAAGATTATATAAAAATAAAATATAAAAATGATGACATATTGTATGTGCCTACTAACCAAATGGATGCAATTAGAAAATATGTTGGCGGAGATAAAATAAATCCTAAAATAAATAAATTAGGAAGCAAAGAATGGGAAAATACAAAGACAAAGGTAAAGAAAAATTTAAGAGAAGTTGCAACAGAATTAATAGAATTATATGCTAAAAGAGAAAAATCACAAGGATATGCGTTTAGCAAAGATACACCATGGCAAAATGAATTTGAAACAAAGTTTCCATATCAAGAAACAGATGACCAATTAAGATGTATTGAAGAAGTAAAAAAAGATATGGAAAATGATAAACCTATGGATAGGCTATTATGTGGTGATGTCGGATATGGCAAAACAGAAGTAGCAATAAGAGCAGCATTTAAAGCTGTTATGGATCAAAAACAAGTAGCATACTTAGCACCAACAACAGTACTTGCAGAACAACAATATCAAGAATTTAAAGAAAGAATGAGAGAATATCCAATAAAAGTAGAAATATTAAACAGATTTAAAACTCCAAAATATCAAAAAGAAGTATTGAAAAAATTAGAGTTGGGAGAAGTAGATATAGTTGTTGGAACACATAGAATTCTTAGTAAAGATGTAATTTTTAAAGACTTAGGTTTATTAATAGTAGATGAGGAACATAGATTTGGAGTAAAAGACAAAGAAAAAATAAAACAGTATAAAACAAATGTAGATGTATTAACAATGACAGCAACACCAATACCTAGAACATTACATATGTCTATTGTAGGAGTAAGAGACATGTCAGTTATTTATGAACCTCCACATAATAGAAGACCAGTACAGACATATGTGTTAGAATATGATAGAGAAGTTATAAAAGAAGCTATAACAAAAGAATTAGAAAGAAATGGTCAAGTATTTTATATATTTAATAATGTTGTAGATATACAAAGAAAAGCAGACGAAATATCTAGACTTGTACCAGAGTCGAGGGTAAGTTATGCACATGGTCGAATGCCTGGAAAACAAATAGAAGAAATAATGCAGGAGTTTGTTGAACATAAATCAAATGTATTGGTTTGCACAACCATATTAGAATCAGGAATAGATATCCCCAATGCTAATACAATAATTGTAGAAAATGCAGATAGAATGGGATTAGCACAACTATATCAAATAAGAGGTAGAGTGGGAAGAAGCGATAAACAAGCATATGCATATATAACATACAAGAGAGATAAATTATTATCAGAAGTAGCAGATAAAAGATTAAAAGCAATAAAAGAATTCACAGAATTTGGATCAGGATTTAAAATAGCAATGAGAGATTTAGAAATTCGAGGAGCTGGAAGCTTGCTAGGAGAAATACAGTCAGGACATCTAGAGCAAGTAGGATATGACACATATTGTAATTTACTAGATGAGGTAGTAAAAGAAATGAAAGGTATACAAGTAAAACCAGAAAGAGATATTCAAATAGATTTAAACGTGACAAGTTATATTCCGGATGAATATATTTCTGATTCAAACCAAAAAATTGAAATTTATCAAGACATTGCACTATGTAAAAATGAGGAAGATATACAAAATATTATTGATGAAATTATAGATAGATTTGGTAATATGCCAAATGAATTAGAAAATCTAATTGATATAGCAAGAATAAAATATTTAGCAAAAGACTTACAAATATCTAAAATTACAAGCAAAAATTTATCAGTTTTATTTTCTTTTGAAGATTCAAAATTTAAATATGATGTGATAAAAATGGTTAAAGATTATGGAGATATGTTAAAATTCTCAGCAGGAATAAAACCTATGATTACATTAAAAATAGGAACAAAAAATGAAATGAAAGTTTTGTCAGATGTAACAGAGTTTTTAAAGAAAATTAAGAGTGGAAAGTACAATATAGTTTAAAAAATCTATTGCTTTTTTGAAAGGATTGGGAATATGAATATAATATCTAGTAAAGATAATGAATTTGTGAAAAGTATAAAAAAATTAAAAGATAAAAAAAATAGAGACATAAATAATGAATATATTATTGAAGGTATAAAATTAATAGATGAAGCTATTAAAGAAAAAGCTATTGTTAAAAAAATAGTTATATGTGATGATTGTGAAAAAACTTTGAATATATCTAAAGAATTGATGTACGAAATAGCTAAATACGAGTGTATATATGTTACAAGTAAGGTTTTTAACAGTATAACAGATGTAAAAAATCCACAGGGAATACTTGCTGTTATAGAAAAAAATAATATTAAACAATCAAGTGAAGATAAAAATATAGATTATTCTCAAGATATAATAGTAGCATTAGATGATATACAAGACCCAGGCAATTTAGGAACAATATTAAGAACGGTTGATAGTATAGGAATAAAACAAATACTTGTATCTAAAGGGACTGCTGATGTATATAATCCTAAAGTTGTGAGGTCGACAATGGGAGCAATATTTAGAGTAAAAATAATAGAATGTGAAAATTTGCAAGAAACTTTAAAATTAATACAAAGCAATAAATATGAAATTGTTGTAACTTCGTTACAAACAAAAAATAGTATATATGATATAGAATATAATAAAAAAGTAATTGTAATAGGAAATGAAGCAAATGGAGTGTGCAAAGAAATTCAAGATATGGCAGATAAAAAAGTAAAGATACCAATGCTTGGAAAGACAGAAAGTTTAAATGCTTCAGTTGCTACAGGAATTATATTATATGAATATGTAAGACAAAAAATTAATAAGTAGAATAAAAATAGAAAGATTGGAAGGATATTAATGAAATTAAATATTGTAATGGTGGAACCAGAGATTCCACAAAATACAGGGAATATAGCAAGAACATGTGCAATAACTGGAGCCAAATTGCATTTAGTACATCCATTAGGTTTTAGTATAGAGGAAAAAGCTTTAAAAAGAGCAGGATTAGATTATTGGGATAAACTTGATATAGAAGAACATGAGTCATTAAAAAATTTTTTGGAAAAATATAAACCAGAAGAAAATAATATGTTTTTTGCTACAACAAAAGGAAAAACAAAGTATACAGATATAAATTATTCAAAGATGGATGAAGTTTTTGTATTATATGGAAAAGAAACAAAAGGATTGCCAGAGGATTTATTAGAAAAATATTTAAATGAAAAAACTATAAGAATACCGATGTTACCAACTTTAAGATCTCTAAATTTATCAAATTCAGTTGCAATTATTACTTATGAAATTTTGAGACAGCATGAATTTGAAGATTTACAAAATACAAGTACATATTTTGATAAATAGTAAAAAAATATTGAAAAAATTTTTAATAAAATATATAATGATTTTGTTAAAATACATAAGATGAAGGAGAATTAATATGAATACATTTCAGTTTGCACCAGAAGGGTGGAATGAAAAAATAGAAAAATTAGACATAGAGAAAGTGTATGAATATAAAAATGAAAACAAAATATTGCAAGGAATAGTTGATAGTTGTGATAAAGACTATAATTTACATATAAATTTAGGGAATAAGTTAGAAGGAATAATTCCAAGAAATGAAGTAGAAAATTTGGAAAATGAGATTCCAAGTGAAAAATTATGTATAGGTAAAGTTAATAAATATGTACAATTTAAAATAAAAAATGTAGAAGAAAATGGTAGAGTTGTTTTGTCAAGAAAAAGTGTTCAAGAAGATGCTATTAAATATGTAAAAGATAATGTTAAAGTTGGACAAAATTTAATAGGAATAGTAAAAAATATAAGACCATATGGAGCTTTTATAGAAATAGGTGGTGGAATTGTTGGACTTGCACATATTGAAGATTTGTCTGTTGCTAGGATAAAAACACCATTTGAAAGACTAAAAATTGGACAAAAAATAAATGTTGTGGTAAAATCTATAGAGAAAGATACTGGAAGAATAAACTTATCTTATAAAGAAACTTTAGGAACATGGGAAGATAATGTTAAAAAGTTTTCTTCTGGTATGACAGTTCCAGGAATTATTAGGGAAACAGAAAAAAATAAAAATGGAATATTTATAGAATTAACACCTAATTTAGTTGGAATGGCAGAATATACAGAAGGCTATACATATGGTCAAAAAGTTAATGTATACATAAAAAAGATTGATAATGAAAGAAAAAAAGTAAAATTAATGATAGAAGCAAAAAATATCTAGTAAAAAATTTTTAGTATAATATTGAATTATAAATAATTCTAAATTTAAGGAGGAACAAAAATGGTAAAAGATAATGAAATCAAGGCACAAGTATCTCCATTTGCTATTAGAGAAGGAGAAATAAAAACTTTTGATGGAAAAGATGGGTATGTGTCAATGAATCAAATCGTACACAAGATAAACATAGGACATATAAATGAAATCCATTTTGCTATATTAGATTTAGTAAATGAATTTGAATTTATTACATCAAGACAATTATATCAAATGTTAGAAATAAAAGGAATTGATCCAAAATCACAAGATAAATTAAATAATAAATTAGATCAATTAGTAAAATCAAAAATATTAACAAGATATTATTTTACTTCTGATGAGGGAAAAGGTATTTATAGAATATATTGCCTAGAAAAAATGGGAAAATATCTATTAAATTCTAAAGAGGTTGATTGTAAATGGCAACCATCAGATAATACAAAACCTGTTCCAATGATCAAAAAAAGACTTGCAGGAAATCAAACTTTAATTGCATATTTAAGAAAAGTAAAGGCTTTTGATAGTTATATAGTAAAACCTGCAATTACAGCAAAAATGACAGGAAAAATATTTAAAGCAAGTGGTGGAGCTGTAAAGCTTACTAAAAATGGAAAATCTATTCAATTTGTTTTTGAAGTTGTAAGAAGAGAGCAAGACTGGGAAAAGAAATTAGTTGATAGAATGAAATTATATAAAGAATTTTATGAAAATTATGTTCCAGGTGATTCTGGATTTAGTGGAATGCCTCAACTAATTTTGATATGTGAAGATGAAAAACATATGGCAGAAACTTTTAAAGAAATTGTAAAAAACCAAGTTGAAATTCCTCAAATAAAATTATATTTTTCAACAGATTTAAGACAAAATAAGGAAACTCTAGAAGATACATTAGTTGAATTTAAATTAATTGATGGTAAATATAAAATGGAAAATATAGAATTAAAATTATTAGGTATGTAGTAAACTTAATAAAAAAAGACAAAAGGTTAAAAATTAAAATAATAAACCTTTTGTCTTTTTTGTATTTTATATAATCGTTAGCAATTTGAGATTTTCTCTTTCTAGTCGAAAACTCAAATCAGGCGAGAATGAATCATGTAACTTTTTAATGTATAAAAACACATTATACACAATTTTATTTATTGTATATCTAAAATATTTTTTGCTTGTTTAACATCATCATCTGTAGCTTGACGGATACCTTCTAAAGGATATTCAAGACCAAGCTTATTCCATTTATATTTTCCTAAGTTGTGATATGGCAAAATTTCAATTTTCTTAACTGTTGACAAGCTAGAAATAAATTTTTTTAATTCTAATAAATCTTTTGGGTCATCTGTGTAACCAGGAACTAATACTTGTCTAATCCAGATAGGAATATTGTTATCACTTAAATATTTAGCAAAGTTTAATTCTAAATTGTTTTCAAAGCCAACTAAATCTTTACATTTTTTTGTATTAATTTGTTTTATATCTAACAAAACTAAATCTGTTAATGTTAATAAATATTTTATATCAGGTGTCAGAGCAACCATTCCAGATGTGTCTATACATGTGTGTATATTAGCTTTTTTTAATTTTTCAAAAAGACTTATTAAAAATTTAACTTGTAACAATGGCTCTCCGCCAGAAACAGTAACACCGCCATTAGGTGTTATATAATTTTTATATTTTAGAATAGAGTTAAAAATATCATCAACAGATTTATAACTTCCACCATTTATATCCCATGTATCTCTATTATGGCAATATTTACATTGTAAATGACATCCTTGAAGAAATAGGATAAAACGTAATCCGGGGCCATCAACAGCCCCAAATGTTTCTACTGAATGTACTTTTGCATAATATTTTAGCTTGTCTTCTTTTGTAGATATATTAGAAATATTTTTTTTAGTCATAATTAAATCCTCAATTACTAAATCTTTTCATGAATTGTTCTATTTATTACATCTAATTGTTGTTCTCTTGTTAATTTTATGAAGTTTACTGCATATCCAGAAACTCTTATTGTTAATTGTGGATATTTTTCTGGATGGTCCATTGCATCTAATAATAAACTTCTATCAAAAACATTTACATTTATGTGATGACCTGTTTCTTTAAAATATCCATCTAACATACTAACTAAATTATTAACTCTTGTTTCTTCTTCTTTTCCTAATGTATTAGGTGTTATAGAAAATGTGTAAGAAATACCATCTTCTGCTGAATCGAAAGGTAATTTTGCAATTGAATTCATAACAGCTAATGCACCATTTACATCTCTTCCATGTAGTGGATTTGCACCAGGTCCAAATGGTGCACCCATTCTTCTTCCATCTGGTGTATTTCCAGTTGCTTTACCATAAACTACGTTTGATGTTATTGTAAGAATAGATAAAGTGTGTTTAGAATTTCTATAAGTTGGATATCTTCTTAACTTATTAGCAAAGGTTTTTACAATATCAACTGCAATACTATCTACTCTATCATCATCATTACCAAATTTAGGGTAATCTCCTTCAACTTCATAATCTACAGCTAGTCCAGTTTCATCTCTAATAATTTTTACTTTAGCATATTTTATTGCAGATAATGAATCAGCAACAACTGATAAACCAGCTATACCACAAGCCATAGTTCTTATTATATCTTTATCGTGAAGTGCCATTTCAATAGCTTCATAAGAATATTTATCATGCATATAATGAATAGCATTTAAAGCTTTTATATATATTTTTGCTACATAATCCATCATTTGATTAAATTTATCCATAACTTCATCATAATCTAAATAATCTGATGTAATAGGAGCATATTTAGGAGTTACTTGTTTTCCAGAAATTTCATCTCTACCACCATTAATTGCATATAATAAAGTTTTAGCTAAGTTAGCTCTTGCACCAAAGAATTGCATTTGTTTACCTATTTTCATAGGAGAAACACAACAAGCAATACCATAATCATCACCAAGTGTAATTCTCATTAAATCATCATTTTCATATTGAATAGAAGATGTTTTTATAGATAAATCTGTTGTATATTTTTTAAATCCTTCTGGTAATCTTGTAGACCATAATACAGTTAGGTTAGGTTCTGGTGCTGGTCCTAAATTTTCTAATGTATGAAGAATTCTAAAAGAATTTTTTGTAACTAAAGTTCTTCCATCAATACCCATACCACCAATACTTTCAGTTACCCATACAGGGTCACCACTAAATAATTCATTATATTCAGGAGTTCTTAAGAAACGTACAAGTCTCAATTTCATAACAAAGTGGTCCATTATTTCTTGAACTTCTTCTTCTGTTATTTTTCCTTCTCTTAAATCTTTTTCAAAATATATATCTAAAAATGTAGAAGTTCTACCAATGCTCATAGCTGCTCCATTTTGATCTTTTACAGCACCAAGAT
The DNA here is from genome assembly GCA_934169725.1 of uncultured Clostridia bacterium. Classification (GTDB taxonomy): domain Bacteria; phylum Bacillota; class Clostridia; order TANB77; family CAG-508; genus CAG-269. Next base: position 61,421 of record CAKPOF010000002.1, read on the forward strand.
ATCCAAAATATAACCATTGTACAGCTTCTTTACAATTACTAGCTGGTTTTGAAATATCAAATCCATATTTTAAAGCCATTGCTTTTAAATCATTTAATGCTTTAATTTGTTCACTTATTTCTTCTCTTTCTCTAATAATTTCTTCTGTTAAACAATCATCATCAAGTATAGTTAAATCTTTTTTCTTTTCTTCAATTAAAACATCAACACCATAAAGTGCAATTCTTCTATAATCACCAATTATTCTACCTCTACCATATCCATCAGGTAAACCAGTTATTAAATGTGATGTTCTAGCAGCTCGTATATCTGGAGTATATACACTAAATACACCATCATTATGAGTTTTTCTATATTTATGGAAAATTTCTTCCACTTCTGGATCTACTTTTCTATCGTAAGCTTCACATGATTTTTCAACAATTCTAATACCACCAAAAGGCATGATAGCTCTTTTTAAAGGTGCATCTGTTTGAAGACCTACAATTTCTTCTAAATCTTTATTAATATATCCAGCTTCGTGGCTATTAACTGTAGATATAGTTTTTGTATCAATATCTAACACTCCACCTTTAGCTTCTTTTTCTTTTCTGTAAAGTTCTAAAACTTCATTCCACAATTTTTTTGTTTTTTCTGTAGGATTAGTTAAAAAGCTTGAGTTACCTTCATAAGGTGTATAATTTTTTTGAATAAAGTCTCTTACATTTATTTCGTTTTCCCAATCTCCTTTTTCAAATCCATTCCATTGTTCAAATTTCATTTTTTTAAAACCTCCTTAGTTTTGAATAAATAATTAAAATCTATATTATTATTCCCACTTTAATCGAATATTATAATAACATATGAATAAAATATAAGCAAATAAAAAAATCAATATCGAAATATTGATTTTAAAGTATTATTCTGCTTCAACTATAATTTTTGCAATTTTATAAATTAATCTTTGTTTATGAGCAGGACAATCATGTAATAAATCAGCAAAATCTTTAATTAAATATAATTCAGAAGTGCTTGAAGCACCATTTAAAATATATCCTTCAGAAACATCTAATAAATTACAAATTTGACTTAGTCTTTTTAAATTTATATGAGAATTGCCTCTTTCAACTCTGCTCAAAAAAGCAACAGAAACATCTAATTTTTCACATAATTCTTCTTGAGTATAGTTCTTTTTTAGTCTTGCTTTTTTTAGTCTTTCACCTATTATAGTATAATCTAATGCCATTAAAATCACCATCCTATATAAATATTTAAAGTATATTTTTACCATGTAGTTTATGAAAATACTATATAATAAGAGAATAAAAAAGTCAAGAAAAAAGGAGATAAAAACTATAAAAAAGAGTAAAAAGGACAATAATGGAAAAATTGTAGCAATTTTTCGTTAATTCTATAAAAAACACATACAGACATTATGTATACAAAGATTGAAAAATGGCAGAATATATAGTAAAATATAGATTAGTCGTGAAAAAACAAGAAAAGGAGAGTGGATTTTATTTTATATAGGAGACTAAAATTTTATACAAAAGAGTTTCTTAAAATATTTAATATTGTAATTATAGCTTTAGATTTTATAATCACGATTGTATTAATAAAATATAAACCAATGTATAAAGTAAATATTGCGGGGGAAGAAATTGGTTATGTAGAAAATACACAAGAATTAGAAGAAAAAGTTGTAAGTAAAATAGAAAATAACAATAATAAAAATATTGATAATATTACATTTAATGAGCAACCTGAATATGAATTAAAATTAGTAGATAGAACAGAAAATACAGATGAAGATTCATTAATAAATGATTTTGAAAACAATATGACTGTAACATATAAATATTATGAAGTAGCTATAGACAATAATACTGTTGAAAAATTAAATACTAAGGAAGAAGCAGAAGAAGTTGTAAAAAATGTAAAAGAAAAAAGCAAAGATGAAAATATTAATTTAGGCATAACTGAAAAATATACAATAGATAATGAAGAAATAGATACATCTAATGTAGAAGTAGCAAAACAAAATGTTCAAGAAAATGTTGAAAACAAAATTGAGGAAGAAAAACAAAAAGAAGAAGAGGAAAAACTACCAAATATAAATGGAATAAAAATTGCAGTTACTCCAATAGAAGGAAGTATAACCTCAAGATATGGTGTAAGTAGTAGAATAAGAAAATCTACACACACAGGATTAGATATATCGGCAACAACAGGAACTAATATAAAAGTTGTAGCTGATGGAACAGTTACAAATGCAACATATACAGGATCATATGGAAACCTTGTAAAGATAGACCATGGAAATGGTGTAGAAACTTGGTATGGTCATACAAGCAAAATGTATGTAAAAAAAGGTGATACTGTAAAAGCAGGAGATGTAATTGCTGCAGTAGGTTCAACGGGAAATTCAACAGGACCACATTTGCATTTTGAAATAAGAATAAATGGAGAACATGTAAACCCACAACAATATTTATATAAATAAAATAAGTTTTAGATAAAGTGAACCCAGATTATTAAGTGAAAAATTTAATAATCTGGATTTTTACATATTTTTGGAGTTCTTAGAGTATACTACTCTAGGATTTTTATCTAATTAAAAGTATAACAATAAAAATGCATAATATCAAGAGTTTTAGAAAAGAATTTAATTTTATAAAAATTTTTCTTGTGAAATTAAAATTATAATTCAATATATATTTTTTTATACCTTGGTGTCGTAATCTATTAATTAAAAACTAACAGTAAATTGCTTTAATTACACTCACTAGCGTTCATTTAGTTACTTACGATGTATTCCAAAAATAATATATATTGAATTTTTATAAATTAGTTTTGTATAAAATAAAGTTTCAAGTTAGAAAATTTTATATAAAAAATTTCTTAGAGTAGTATACTGAAAGAAAAAACATAGAAATAAATTACGATAATATATCGACTTAATACTTGTAAAAATATAAAATACAAGTATAGAAATAAATTAGTTGTAAATACTAATACTAGGATAATGAGTTATTAAATAGTAAGAATTGGAGGGAACAAAAGATGGCAAAAGAGAAATGTAGCAAAATGAAGGAAAAGCTGAAAGGAAAAAATGGTATAACATTAATTGCACTAGTTATAACCATAATTGTGCTTTTGATATTAGCGGGAGTAACAATTGCTAGTATAACAGGAGAAAATGGAATATTAGGAAAGGCACAGAGTGCTAAAATTAAAAATGAAAAGGCAAGTATACAAGAAGAGATAGAAAGAGCAGTACTTGCATCAAGAATGAATGACAATGTAAAAATAGATACAACTACATTAGAGGAAGAGTTAAATAAAATTGATGGTTTAACTATAGAAAGTAAAGGAACAGATAATAATTTACCATGGACAGTAGTTGTTAAAGGATATAAGTTCCAAATAACAGAAGATGGGCAAGTAGAGGCAATAAATGGAATATCATTATCACCAACAAAATTAAAAATAGTTGAAGGACAAGCACCAGTAAAAATAACAGCAACATTAACAGAAGGAGTAACAGGAAATATAAGTTGGTCAACAAGTAATGCAAATGTTGCAACAGTAAATAATGGAGAAGTAACAGCAGTTGGAACAAGTGGAAGTGCAACAATAACTGCAAAAGTGGATGGAACAGATTATAGTGCAGAATGTGTAGTTACAATAGTATCAAAAGTAACACAAATAACAATAACACCATCAACTGTAGAAGTAGAACAAGGAAATACTCAAGATTTAACAGTAACAACACAACCAGCAGGAACAGATATAGAGGATTTAGAATATAAATCATCAGATACAACAGGAAAAATAACAGTAAATCAGCAAGGAAGAGTGACAGTAGCAGAAGATGCAACAGTAGGAGCAACAGCAACAATAACAGTAACAGGAAAAAGTTCAGGGACAACAGGAACATGTACTATAACAGTAAAACAAGCAGGAGAATATGTAGAATATAATGTAAGTTATACAGATATGCATGTATCAGATATAGATACAGAAACAGAAGGAGACCAAGGATTTACATCAACAAATGGATGGAGAATATTAGATCCAGGAACAAAAAATGCGGATGGAAGTTATAGTGGAGCAAAAATAATATCAACAGGAATACCAGCTGATTTAACTTATGGTTGCGATAGAGCATATGATGGAAGTACTATAAATGAAAATAATAAACCATCATGGTGGGGAACAAGAGAACAAGTTGCAGAACTGTATGATGGTACACATGCTGATGCAGGATATATAATTGAAAGCGATACTAGTGGCGGATATCCAAATTATTATGCAGCAACAGGATTATTTAAAAATTTTGCATCAATTCCATTTAAGCCAAACATAAGTAGTCTTACATATAATAAAGGATACTATGAATCAATAATAAATAATGGAAATCCAGCAAGTGGAGAAATAACAGGGGAAATATTTAAGACAGAAAAAGCAAGTGAAGTGCACAATTTAACATTAGCAGAGTTAAATAAAGCAATAAATAAAATAAATGGAAGCAACAGAAGCGAAGATAGTACAAATTCTATACCACAGTCAATAGATTTATTTTATTTAAAAGGATTAAGTAATTTTAATTATTCATCAGTATATCCAGATTATTGGCTTGCGTTTCCTACGACTGACGATGCCGACTCTTTGAGGTTTGTGTGCTTTGATGGTAATATTTACGGTTACAAAGGCGATACTAATAGCTGCCGTGTCGTAGTTTCTCTAAATTCTAACATCTATAAAGATGGCGATATTTGGAAAATAAAATAGGGTATAAATAAGATATATAAATAGTTTTGATAAAAATTGAGAGAATTTCTGAAATTCTCTCAATTTTATTTGACATTTTAGTATTATAATATATAATAAAATTGGTAATACTTATGAAGAGGAGGAGTTTTATGGAAAACGAATTAAATGAAGAAAAACAAATAGAGGAAATGATTAATAGTTTAGTCGAAAGAGCAAAAATAGCTTCTCAGGAATACTTAAAATTAGATCAAGATACAGTAGATAATATTATAAAAGCTATGGCAATGGCTGGTTTAGAGAATCATATGAAATTAGCTAAAATGGCAGTAGAAGAAACAGGAAGAGGTATATATGAAGATAAAATAACTAAAAATATGTTTGCAACAGAATATATATATCATAGTATAAAATATGAAAAAACAGTAGGTATAATAGATGAAAATATAGAAGATGATTATGTAGAAATAGCGGAGCCCGTTGGCATAATTGCAGGAGTTACACCAGTTACCAACCCAACTTCAACAACAATGTTTAAATCTATTATTTCAGCTAAAACAAGAAATGTAATTATTTTTGGTTTTCATCCATCTGCACAAAAATGTAGTGTTGAAGCAGCTAGAATATTAAGAGATGCAGCTATAAAAGCAGGAGCACCAAAAGATTGTATATTATGGATAGAAAAACCAAGTGTAACAGCAACTAGATTGTTAATGAATCATCCAGATGTTAATTTAATATTGGCAACAGGAGGAACTGGAATGGTGAAATCTGCATATTCATGTGGAAAGCCTGCATTAGGTGTAGGACCTGGTAATGTGCCTTGCTATATAGATAAAACAGCTAAATTAAAAACAGCTGTAAATGACTTAGTTATGTCAAAATCATTTGATAATGGAATGATTTGTGCTTCAGAGCAAGCTGTAATTGTTGATGAAGATATACATTTTGAATTTGAAGATTTAATGAAACAAGCAGGTTGTTATTTTGCAAATGAAGAGGAAAGAAGAAAATTAGCAAATAGTATGTTTGATAGACTAGAAAATGGTGAATATAAATTAAAATCACATGTACCAGGACAGTATCCATATACAATAGCTAAAGAGGCAGGCTTTGAAATTCCTAAAGATACTAAAGTAATAGTAGCATATGAAAATGGAATTGGTAAAGATTATCCATTTTCAAAGGAAAAATTGAGCCCAGTTTTAACATATTATATTGTAAAAAATAAAGAAGAAGGTATAGATAAATCAGAAAAATTACTTGAATTTGGTGGACTAGGACATTCTGCAGTTATACATTCAGAAGATAAAGAAACAATATTAGAATTTTCTAAGAGAATGAAAGCTGGTAGAGTTATAGTAAATTCTCCATCAACCCATGGAGCAATTGGTGATATATATAATACAAATATGCCATCATTAACATTAGGTTGTGGTTCATTTGGTGGAAATTCAACTACAGCAAATGTATCATCTGTAAACTTAATTAATATAAAAAGGGTTGCAAAAAGGAGGGTTAATATGCAATGGTTTAAAGTACCTGAAAAGATATATTTTGAAGCAGGTTCAATAGCATATTTAGAAAAAATGCCAGATATAGAAAGAGCATTTATTGTAACTGATGAAGGAATGGTAAAATTAGGATATGTAGATAAAATATTATATCATTTAAGAAATAGACATAAATATGTTCATTCAGAGATATTTAGCGAAGTAGAATCAGACCCATCATTTGATACAATTATGAAGGGCGTAACAGCAATGAAAAATTTTAAACCTGATGTTATTATAGCTTTAGGTGGAGGAAGTCCAATTGATGCTGCAAAAGGTATGTGGTTATTTTATGAACATCCAGATGCTGATGTAGAAGGATTGAAATTAAAATTTATGGATATAAGAAAGCGTACTTATAAATTCCCTAAGTTGGGTGAAAAGTGCAAAATGGTAGCAATACCAACAACTTCTGGAACAGGCTCAGAAGTAACATCTTTTGCTGTTATTACAGATAAGGAAAAGGATAAAAAATATCCATTAGCAGATTATGAATTAACACCAGATGTAGCTATAGTCGACCCAGATTTAGTAATGAGTTTACCAAAATCAGTTACAGCTGATACAGGTATGGATGTTCTAACACATGCATTGGAAGCATATGTATCAAATATGGCATCAGATTATACAGATGGATTAGCAGAAAAAGCTGTCGAATTAGTATTAGAAAATTTAGAGTTAGCATATAAGGATGGAAGTAATAAATTGGCTAGAGAAAAAATGCATAATGCAAGTACAATTGCTGGAATGGCATTTACAAATGCATTTTTAGGTGTGTGTCATTCTATGGCACATAAAATAGGGGCTGAGTTCCATTTACCACATGGAAGAATTAATGCAATTTTATTACCATATGTAATAAAATATAATAGTTCAAAACCATCAAAATTTGTTTCTTTTCCTAAATATGAATATTTTATAGCTGATAAAAAATATTATGCAATTGCAAAAAAAGTTGGTTTACAGGCAAATAGTGTAGAAGAAGGAATAAATAGCCTTATTGAAAAAGTAAAATCAATGAATGAAAATATGGGAATTCCAAAATCTTTTAAAGATGCTGGAATAGATGAAAATGAATTTTTATCAAAAGTTGATATTTTAGCAGATAGAGCTTTTGAAGATCAATGCACAACAGCTAATCCACGTGTACCATTAGTTTCAGAAATAAAAGAGATGTTATTAGATAGTTATTACGGAAAATAGAAGAGGGATAGAACAGGAGGAGAGTATGAGATTAAATTATATAGGTAAAGGATTAAAGAAAAATTTTAAAAGTAAAAAAAGAGATAGATCAGATGAGTTAGTAAAAAAGGTTATAATGCCAATTAAAGAAGAAAAAGAAATAACAGACGAGCAAGTAGCTGAGAAAATTTTAGAATTGATGGAACGTTTTACTCCTGAAGAAAGAAATAAATTTTTAGAAGAATTAGTAAATAGAGATGAAATTTCTCAGAATGTTATAGCTAAATCAGCTGTTAAAATTTCTGACTCTGAAGAAATACCAGATGCATATGCGGTTGAATTAGCTTCACAGGTATCAGATAAGGCAACTGTAAATATATTAGAAAATGCTGATTTAACATATGATAGAGATAGACTAAAAATTATAGATACAATAGAAGATGATGAAATAAAAGAAGATCAAGTGTATAAAGAGTTGAAAAATTTTTATGATGAATATAATAAAATAATGCCTTCATCAATTTTTTCAGATAAAATAAAAGATATAATAGGAATTTATAAAAGAACAGATAAAATAAATGAAATATTATATAAAACAATAGCTAAAAACTTTGCTATGTCATATCATGATTATAATAAAGCAATTAAAACATATGATATAGAGAAAATAGTTCCAGCAGATGAATTAGTAAGAATAGACATGTCAGAAAAAATTGAGGATGAATATGAAAAATTATTAGAACCAAATGAAGATTCTGATTATGATAGAGAAGAAATTAATAAAGTATTTTTAGATGATGTTGCTAAAAGTGTAACTAAAAAGGCTTTAGAAGAAGATAAACCTGTGAGTCTATATATGCCGAACTTAGGAGTACTAAAAGAAAGTGAATTACAATACGAGATAGAAAGAATAAAAAAATATGATAAAAGTGTAAATAAATTAGAAGAAAAAAGTATAACAAACAGACTAACAGGTAAAAAAAATGAGGGATATAATATTGATGGATTTATAACAAACCTTAGAAAATTACCAAAAACTCAAGGAGAACAATATTTAAATACTCTATCAACTTTATCACCAAAAGAAATGGATACAATAGCACAATGCATTAACAGTGGATTAATAGAGAGTTTAAGTAAACAAAATGTTGATAATAGAGAAAAATGTGTGAATGTATTTAAGGAAACAATGGAAAAAAGAGAAAAGAAAAATAAATTAAAAGAGCAGAAAACAGAAAAAGAAATAGACGAAGAAGTTAGATAAGTTTTTATCTAGCTTTTTTGTTCATAAAAAAAACACAAAGAATCTATTTTTTGGAAACAATAAATCGATAATATATGCATATATTAATTATGGAAAAATATCATATAGGGAGAAGTGGTGTGATATGAAGAAAAATAAAACTAAGGAAATGGGTATAGCTGAAATGAAAAATTTTCTAAGTTATGACGAAAAAATAGAGGAGAAAACAAATACTTTTGAAAAAATAATGGCAATATATGAAATGGCAATAGAAGAATTAAAAACTAAAACAAAGAATATTCAGAAAGAATATCAAGTTTTTTATGAATATGAACTTATTGACCATATAAATACAAGAATAAAAAAGCCAGACAGTATTATAAATAAAATGAAGAAAAAAGGATATGAACTTACATATAAAGAAATGATAGAAAAAATTAATGATATTGCAGGTGTAAGAATAATATGTCAATTAAAAGATGATATATTTAAAATTAGAGAGCTTATAGAAAAGATACCAGGTGTTGTAATAGATAAAGAAAAAGACTATGTAACATATCCTAAAGAAAGTGGATATTCAAGTTATCATATGATTGTTAAAGTACCAGTTGTGTTGTCAAACCAATTAATATATGTAAAAGTAGAAATACAAATAAGAACATTAGCAATGGATTTTTGGGCCAGTTTGGAACATAAAATGAAGTATAAAACAGATAAAGAAATTACTAAGAAGAATTCAAAAGATTTAATAAATTGTGCAAAAATTGTAAATAAATTAGACAATAAGATGATGTTAATGAGTGATTAGATGTTACAATTCACAGATCATGAAATAAATCATTTTTAAATTTAATAATATATTGTTTTTTCATACCTTGGTGTCGCAAACCACATATTAAAATAACTTATATGTAGTTTGCTCCAATTCGCACTCGCATTCGCTTGTTTGATCGCTTACGCGGTATTTCAAAACAATATATTATTAAATTTTTATAAGTTAAATGTTTAATCTATGAATTGTAACATTAAAATTAATATATAATTAAAAAATTTCTTATAATAAAAGCATTATAAGAAATTTTTTTGCAGAAAGAGCAGGATTTATGTAAAATATGTCGAATAATATAATTATGTATAGTTGTGCAAAAAAGAGAAAGGAGGTAGAAAATGGCAAGATATAGTGATGAAATTATAGATGAAGTAAGGCAAACAAATGATATAGTAGATGTAATATCACAATATGTAAGACTAAAAAGAAGTGGAAGAAACTATTTTGGATTATGCCCATTTCATAATGAGAAATCACCATCATTTTCAGTATCTCCAGAAAAACAGATATTTCATTGTTTTGGATGTGGTGTAGGAGGAAATGTTTTTACATTTTTAACTAAAATTGAAGGAATCAATTTTGTAGAAGCAGTCCAAAATTTGGCAGAAAGAGCAAATATACAATTACCTACATTAGAAAATAATTTAGATTCAAAAAAAGAAGCCTTAAAATCAAAAGTATATCAAGTAAACGAATTTACAGCGAATTATTATCATGAAAATTTATATAAACCAGAGTCTAAAATTGCCCAAGAATATATAAAAAAACGTAAACTTTCAAATGAAACTTTAAAATCATTCAAAATTGGATTTTCAGGAAAATTTGATGAATTGTATAAAGAATTAAAAAAACAAGGATTTGAAGAAAGAGAAATTTTAGAGTCTGGTCTGGTAAATAAAAATGATAGAGGTCAATACATAGATAGGTATAGGAATAGGTTAATGTTTCCAATTTGTGATGTACGAGGAAGAGTAATCGCTTTTGGAGGAAGAGTGTTAGATGATTCAAAACCTAAATATATAAATTCTCCAGAAAATATTGTGTATAGTAAAGGTAGACATTTATTTGGTTTAAATGTTGCTAAAAAATATGATATAAAAAAGAGATTACTAATTGTAGAAGGTTATATGGATGTTATATCACTTCATCAAAGAGGAATACACAATGTTGTTGCATCATTGGGAACAGCTTTAACACAACAACAAGGATATTTATTAAGAAATAATACAGAACAAATCGTATTAAGTTATGATTCGGATGAAGCTGGACAAACTGCAAAAGTAAGAGCTATGGAAATATTGCAAAATATGGGATGCGATATACGAGTATTACAAATGGACGGAGCAAAAGATCCAGATGAGTTTGTAATAAAATATGGAAATGCAAGATTTCAAAATTTAGTAGATAGAGCAATTTCTGTTGTAGAGTTTAAAGTAAAAATATTGAGACAATCTATGGATTTAAATAGTGTTAATGATAAAATAAAATTTTTAAATGAAATAGCAAAAATAATTTCTAAAATAGATAATAATATGGAGAAGGAAATATATATAGAAAGAATTTCAAAAGAATATGATGTTTCAAAAGAGGCAATATATGCAGAAGTAAATAAGCTTACATATAAAGAAACTAGTGATGAAAAATTACTAAGTAAACCACGACCTGTAATAAGACATATTGAAAAAGAAGTTCAAGAAGAGGTTTCAGAGGCTACTAAAAAAAGAGAAAATACAGTTTTAGCAATATTACTTTTAGGAGATTTAAATATATACAATATTATAAAGCAAAATATAAAATTAGAAGATTTTAAATATGAAATTGATGCAAAGATTGCAAAGAAATTGTATGAAGAATTTGAAAATGGAAATAGTAATATTAACAGTATAATTGATAATTTATCAGAAGAAGAACAAAATCAAATAACGATGATAATGGCAGAAGATTATGGCATAGATGATATAGAAAAAGCTATAGATGATATAATAAAGATATATGAAAAAGAAAAATTGAATGAAAGAAAATTTAAAATTTTAGAATTGTTAGATGATAGCGATATAAAAGAGAAAGAAAATTTGGAAAAAGAGCTAAATGATATAATTATTAAATTAGCAAAGATTAGATAGGGGCAGATGTCCTTGAAGAAAGGAATGAAAGTTTAAATGTCAAATAAACAAGAAAAAAATAATGAAGAATTAAAAGAAAGAATAAAAAAAGCTAGAAAAAAAGCAGATAAAGTAGAAGAAACAGAAGAAACAAAAAAATTAAAACAAGAAAAAGTTAAAAAGATATTAAAAAAAGCAAAAGAAAAAGGAAAAATAACTTATGGTGATTTAGCGTCAGAGTTAGATGATGTTAATCCTGACCAAATAGATAAAGTTTTTGATGCTTTTGAAGAATTAGGAGTAGATTTATTACAAGATGACGAAACAGAAGAAGAACCAGATATTGAAGATTTAAAAGAAGTAGAAGATTTAAAATTAGATGAAATTACAGATACAAGTTATGAAGGTATAAATGTTGATGACCCAGTAAGAATGTATTTAAGAGAAATAGGAAGAATTCCATTATTAACATATGATGAGGAATTGGACTTAGCCAAAAAGGTTTTAAAAGGTGATGAAGATGCAAAACAAAAATTAGCAGAATCAAATTTAAGACTTGTTGTTAGTATTGCTAAAAAATATGTAGGTAGAGGAATGCTATTTTTAGATTTAATACAAGAAGGAAATATGGGGCTAATAAAAGCTGTAGAAAAATTTGATTATACAAAAGGATTTAAATTTAGCACATATGCTACTTGGTGGATTAGACAAGCAATAACAAGAGCTATTGCAGATCAAGCAAGAACAATAAGAATACCAGTTCATATGGTAGAGACTATAAATAAATTAATAAGAACATCTAGACATTTATTACAACAATTAGGAAGAGAACCAACCCCAGAAGAAATAGCAGCTGAAATGGAAATCCCAGTAGAAAAAGTTGCAGAGATTCAAAAAATTGCGCAAGACCCAGTATCATTAGAAACACCAATAGGTGAAGAAGATGACAGCCATTTAGGAGATTTTATACAAGATGATGATAGTCCTGCACCACAGGATTCAGCAGCATATACAATGCTTAGAGAACAGTTAGAAGAAGTAATGAATACATTAACACCAAGAGAAGCAAAAGTATTGAAATTAAGATTTGGATTAGAAGATGGAAAAACAAGAACATTGGAAGAAGTAGGAAGAGAATTCCAAGTAACAAGAGAAAGAATAAGACAAATAGAAGCAAAAGCATTAAGAAAATTAAGACACCCTAGTAGAAGCAAAAAATTAAGAGACTATATGGGATAAAATCTTATACTTGAGAAAGGAATGGAATATAATATGGAACAATTATTAGAGTTTTGTGAAAGACTAACATCGGTACAATTAATAGATATTGCGATTGCAATAGGTATTATAATTGTATGTAAACTTCTTAGTTCTCCGCTTTCATATATAATTATAAGAATATTTAAAATAAAAAGTAAAAAATCAAAAGATATAAAAGAAAGTGCTTTCTTTAAGCCATTAAAACTATTTTTCGTAATATTAGGTGTATATTTAGCAGTTGTATTTTTAAAAGCACCACTTCAAATAGATTCTTATGTTATGAACATAGTTACAAAGATATTTAAAATAATAAGTGTAATAGAATTCTCACAAGGATTGGCAAATAGCTTTACATCAAATTCAACATTAGCTAGGAAAATGCAAAAAAGCTTAGACGAAAAAGTAGATGATGCAATGTTTGACTTTGTACTAAAAATAATAAGAATTGTTATATATATAATAGCAATATTCTTAGTGTTATCTATTTTAGAAATAAACTTAACAGGTTTAGTTGCAGGAGTTGGACTAAGTGGAGTAATAATAACATTAGCAGCTCAAGATACTGCAAAAAATCTATTTGGAGGACTAGTAATATTTTTGGATAAACCATTTATTGTTGGAGATTGGATTCAAATGGGAAATTATGAAGGAACAATAGAAGATATAACATTTAGAACTACAAGAGTAAGAACATTTGAAAATGCTTTAGTAAATATTCCAAATGCAATAATAGCAGATGCATCAGTTACAAATTGGAGTAAAATGGAGAAAAGAAGATATAAAACAAATTTATGTGTTGAACTAGATACACCATTAGAAAAATTACAAATTTTAAAAACAAGAATTGAGAATATGTTACAAGAAAGAGAAAGTGTATATGATGAGTCAATTATAGTAAAATTTGATAAAATAGAAGATAATGGAATAAATGTATTAATTTATACATATACTAATTCTGTTAATTATCCAAGCTATTTATCAGAAGTAGAAGATATTAATATGAAAATTATTAAAATTTTAAGAGAAGAAAAAATTGAATTAGCATATGATACAAAAACAGTTCATGTAAAAAATAATTAAATATAGTAAAAAGATTAGTTGGAATTTTTATAACGACTAATCTTTTTTTCTTACATTGGTGTCGCAATCTATTAATGTTTAATTGATAGTAGATTGTTCCAAATCGCATTCACTAAAGTTCGCTTGATCGCTTATGTGGTATTTCAAAAATAATATATATTGAGCTTTTTGAGATAAAATATTGAATTTTAGAAATTTATTAAAATTTTGTTCACAATATAGACATAAAACCAAAGTATAATATATAATAAAGTTAGTAAAATTTAGGAGTGATAAAAATGCTAAATAGTTGTGTTTTAATTGTTGATGATGAACAAAGAATGAGAAAATTAATACGAGATTTTTTAACGGCAAAAGGTTTTAGCATATTAGAGGCTGAAGATGGAGAAAAAGGTTTAGCTGTATTTGAAGAAAATAAAAATAATATTAATTTAGTTCTTTTAGATGTAATGATGCCTAAATTAGATGGTTGGTCTGTGTTAAGACAAATAAGGCAAGAATCAAATGTTCCAGTAATTATGCTAACAGCTAGAGGAGAAGAACAAGATGAATTATTTGGATTTGAATTAGGTGTGGATGAATATATATCTAAACCATTTAGTCCCAAAATTTTGGTTGCCAGAGTTGAAGCAATTTTAAAGAGAACAAAAAAAGATGAAAAAGAAATTAAAGACTATGGTGGTATAGAAATAGATAAAGAAGGCAGAACAGTAAAAATAGATGGAAAATTGATAGAGTTAAGTCTAAGAGAGTATGAGCTTTTAACATATCTTGTAGAAAATGAAAATATAGCATTATCAAGAGATAAAATATTAAATAATGTATGGAATTATGATTATTATGGAGATTCTAGAACAATAGATAGTCATATAAAAAAAATAAGACACAAATTGGGTAAAAAAGGAAAATATATTCAAACAATGAGAGGTGTGGGGTATAAATTCGAAGTAAAGTAGGATTTTGTTAATATGAAAGGTAAAATGAAAAAAATAAAACATGCATTAAAATCTGTAAGAGTAAAATTATTTTTAATGTTATCATTGGTAATATTATTAATTATAATATTTTTAATATTAGTAAATAATTTTGTATTTGGACAATTTTATTTATATAGTAAAACTAAAGACTTGGAAAAAGTATATATAGCTATAAATGAGTATTATAATAATTCTAATAAGATTGATATTAATTCAGAGTTAGAAAAGATTGCTGTTAGAAATAATTTTGATATTTTAATAAAAAATGATGAGAATATAAATGTATTTACATCAAATAAAGATTTTTTATCAACATTTGGAGAAATGAATGCAATTAGAAATATAAAAAATAATGGTCAATTAATAGAACAGAATAATAATTTTGTAATAAAAAAATTAAAGGATAATAAAACTGGAGTGTCATATATATTATTATACGCTAATTTAGACAATGGATATCTATTGTATATTAGAATACCAGTTTCATCAATTGAAGAAAGTGTAAAAATATCTAATAATTTCTTGTATTTAATAGCAGGATTTACAATTTTAATTTCAGCTGTTATTGTGTCTTTTGTAAGCAGAAAATTTACAGAACCAATATTAGAATTAAATACAATTGCAAAAAATATGTCTAATTTAGATTTTAGTCATAAATATAGAATTACAGATGCAGATGACGAGATAAATAATTTAGGAAAAAGCATTAATGTTATGTCTAGCAAATTAGAAAAAACAATAAAACAGTTAAGAAGTACAAATATTGAACTTGAAAGAGATATTGAGGAAAAATCAAAATTAGATGAAATGAGAAAAAGCTTTATTTCAGATGTTTCTCATGAACTAAAAACACCAATTGCATTAATTCAAGGATATAGTGAAGGATTGCTTGAAAATGTAAATACAGATGAAGAAAGTCGAAAATTTTATGCAGAAGTAATTTTAGATGAAACCAATAAAATGGATAAACTTGTAAAACAATTATTAGAACTAATGAAACTAGAATATGGAAAAAGAGAGTTTAATGACAAAGAGTTTAATATTGTTGAATTAGAAAAAGAAGTTATAAGAAAATCTAAAGTAATGTTACAAGAAAAAGAAGTTGAAGTAGAGCTTGAATCACCAGAAGAAATTAATGTAATAGCAGATGATTTTTATATTGAACAGGTAATAACAAACTATGTAACTAATGCTATAAAACATGTTGAAGAAAAAGATGAAAAAAAGAAAATAATAATAACAAATTATGTGGATGTTGAAAAAAATAAAGTAAGAGTTAAAGTATATAACACAGGTGAAAATATTGACGAAGAAGACTTGGTAAGAGTATGGAATAGATTTTACAAAGTTGATGAATCAAGAAATAGAGCTGATGGTGGAACAGGTATAGGTTTATCATTTGTCAAAGCAATAATGACAAATTACAAAAATGAATATGGAGTTGTAAATAAAGAAAATGGAGTTGAATTTTATTTTGATTTAAATTTAAAAATATAAAAATAAATAGAAAATAGCAATTTGATTATGAATTGCTATTTTTTAATGATATATTAATAAAATTATACATTATGTTGCCTACAAAAATAAAAATTATCCTAGAGTTTACTACTCTAGGACAACTTTTCTAATTAAAAGTATAACAATAAAAATATGTAATATCAAGAGTTTTATTGAAAAATAATATAGGGTTATAGAAATTTTCTCTAAAAATAAATAATTATGTTTTAAATTCAATAAATATTATTTTTCATACCTTGGTGTCGCAATCTATTAATTAAAAATTAATAGTAGATTGCTCCAATCGCACTCACTAGCGTTCGTTTGATCGCTTACGCGGTATTTCAAAATAATATTTATTGAATTTTTATAATTTAGTTTTATATAAAAAAATTCCTAGAGTAGTAAACTAAAAGAAAAATAAAATAAAACACTATAACATATCAATTTAATACTTGCAAAAATATAAAATACAAGTATATAAAAAAATTAGTTGTAAATAATAATACTAGGATATTGAATTATCAAATAGAACAATTGGGGGAAACAAAAGATGGTAAAAAATAAAAATAGTAAAATAAAAGAAAAAATGAAAAGAAGAAATGGTATAACATTAATAGCGTTAGTTATAACTATAATAGTACTTTTAATATTAGCAGGAGTAACAATTGCAAGTATAACAGGAGAGAGTGGTATATTAAATAAGGCAACAAATGCGAGAGATAATAATGCAAAAGCATCAGCAGAAGAAAGAATAGAAATAGAAGTATTAGGAAGTTATGATAATAATGGAAATTTAAGTTTGGATAACTTAAATAATAATTTAAAAAATGTGGATGGTTTAAAATATAATGGAGATGTAATATCAGCTAGTAATAAAATAGAAAGTTTACCAGTTACAGTAAATATAGATGGATATGATGTAGTAATAACTAAACAAGGAGATATAGAAAAACCAAAAACATTAGGAGATGCAAAATCTGAGGATATGCTAACTAAAAGTGAAAATACACTAGTAAATGTATCAGATAAAACAGTAAAAATTCCAGCAGGATTTAAAGTAGCAGATGATAGTGAGACAACAATAGATGAAGGAATAGTAATAGAAGATAGTAAAAAGAATCAATTTGTATGGATACCTGTAAGTAGAGAAAATTTTGAAACAAATTTTGTCAGAAGAGAAGGATATTATAATGGTAATCTACAAGATATTTCTAATTATGGAGAAGCAGATACTACAGGGGTAAATAAAAAAGTTACGGAAACAAAAACAACACAGGAAGAGGCTAAAAACATGTATGCAAGTGTAAAAAGAAATGAAGGATTTTATATAGCAAGATATGAGGCTGGAAAAGATGATGAAGGAAATGTAGTATTTAAAAAAGGAGTGGATGTATATAATTATATACCATGGTCTGCAAATGGAAAAATGCAAGAAACTACAGGAACAGCAGGAGGAGCTATAGAATTAGCGAGAAATTTTGCAAATGCAAATAATTATAAGACAGTCACAAGTACATTAGGTTATGGAGTGCAATGGGATGCTGTAATGAAATGGATAGAAAATGTAAATAATCCAAATGTAGAAGGAAAAACTTGTATACAAGATAGTACTGAAATTGGATGGTATAGTGATAATTATGGAGGAAATCTACAAAAAACAGGAACAGATATAAGAGAAGAAAATAAAGGTTCAAATCAAGTAAAAAAAATATACGACCTTGCAGGAAATGTTTGGGAATGGACAATGGAATCTTATTATGCTAATGACAGAGTTTATAGGGGAGGTTCTTGTTATGATGTTGGCTCTAAACTACCAATTTCTAGTCGTTGCAATTACATTCCTTCTGGTAGTCATTCAAATGTTGGTTTTCGTACCACTTTATTTTTAAATAGCTAAATATAAAATGATTTGGGTGGCAATAGTGAGAAGTGGTTAAAAATAGAATATTAATAATTTTATATGATGTTGACAGAATTTGAAATAAAATCAAGTAATGCAATGGAAAATGTAATCAGTAATATATTAACCTATTAAATAAAAAAGTAAAAATATTTCATAAAAATAGCCTTGAATTAAAAAAAAGATCAAGGTTATTTTTAGGTTATTTTTTGAGAATTATACAAATAAACAAGGTATAAAAATTCCAGATAGTGTTTGATAATGTCGAATTTTGCGATGAAAAATTCTTTACAAATCAAATAAAATGTATTAGTATATATGCATAACATGTTATAAATTTTTATTTTATTATTAGTTAAAAGTTTAAAATCCAAATTTTAATATCATTAATTTCAATTTATAATATATAAAATTATTTCTAATTAATTCAATATATTTTAGGAAAGAGTGGTTAATATATATACCAGTAAGTTTATAAATATAATATCTTTGATTATTACAATAATAATCTATTTAGTCATGAATTTTTTTATCAATCATGTAAATTTTAAAGTCAATAAAGTTAAATTTAATGCTGATTTTGTATCAGAAAAAACTATAAATCTAAACAATATTAATTCGGTAAATTCAAGTGAAAAAACTTTAGAACAAAATTTAATTGAAGAACAATGGTATATACAAATTGACAAAATATCATTAAAAGCACCCATTGCAAAAGATACGACGAAAGATGTGTTGGAAAATTATGTAGGACATTTTAATGAAAGTCCGTTAGATAAAGGAAATATATGTTTAGCTGCGCATAACAGAGGATACAAAAATAACTATTTTAATAGAATAAAAGAATTGAAAGAAGGAGATGAAATAAAATATGTATATAAAAATATAGAAAGAACATATGAAGTAACGAAGCAAGAAATTATTAAAAACACGGATTGGGAAAATTTAGAAAACACGGAAGAAAATAAAATAACATTAATTACATGTGTGGAAAATGAACCTGATTATAGAAGGTGCATACAAGGAATAGAAAAATAAAGGATGTGAAAAATTGTATAAGAAAAAAGTAAAAGTAAAAATTATAAGTATAATATTGATAATATTAAGTTTAAATAGTTTGAATTTTATAAATTCTGTAAAAGCAATTAGTGTTGATAATACTAATATAAACTCAGTAGAAGATTGCGGAGCATTACTAAAATATAAAGGAATGATAGTAAAAACATTTTATGCTGAATATACAGGAGAGGGAAAAAGATATCCAGCATATTGTTTAGACAAAACTAAAACAGGAGTATCTGATCAAAATCCATCATATTCTGTGTCTATTGAAAATGCAATAAATGATGTGAAATTATGGAGAATTTTAATAAATGGATATCCATACAAGACAATAGAAGAATTAGGCGTAGCTAATAGAGAAGAAGCTTTTACTGCTACAAAACAAGCTGTATATACATATATTCATAATAATCAATTAGGTGATTATGAGGCAATAGGAGAAGCTGGTAAAAGAACATTAAATGCGTTGTATAAAATAGTGAATAATGCAAATAATTCTAATGAAGTACAAATTTCTAATAGAATAGATATTAGTAAGATTAAAGATGAATGGGAACAAGATAATGTACAATTAGAATATGTTTATAAAAAGTATAAAGTTACAGCAAATACTAGGATATCAAACTATAAAGTAAAAATAGATATGGCAACAAAAGTTGAGGGTATAAAAATTGTAGATGAAAAAAATAATGAAAAGGAAGAATTTTTACCAAATGAAATTTTTAAAATATTAGTACCAATAAAAAATCTTAAAGAAGATGGAGAAATAAAAATAAGTATAGATACACAAGTAGAAACTAAACCGATATTATATGGTAGAGCCTCTAGTTCAAATTTACAAGATTATGCATTAACAGCATCAACATATGAAGATGGAAAAGGAGAAATATCAGATAAATACGGAAAAAATGAAACAAAAATTATAATAATAAAACAAGATGAGAATACTGGAGAAAGAATAGAAGGAACAGAATTTCAAATATTAGACGAAAACAAAAATGTTTTATATACAAATTTAAAAACAGATAAAGATGGAATAATTAAAGTTGAAAATTTAATACCAGGAAAATATTATATAAAAGAAACTAAAGCAAAAGATGGATATGAGTTATATAAAGATTTAATTGAAGTAGATATAAGCTTAAATGAAGAGTTTTCTGTAAATGTAAATAATAGTAAAACAGAAAAACCAAGTATAGAAAAAATACAAGAAATAGAAGAAGTGAAAAATAAAAAAATATTACCAGTCACAGGAATGTAGAAAAAAGTGTTATATGACAATGTTTTATATAAATTTGTTGTATAGCACTTTAATTATTAAATAAAAAATAAATCATTTTCATTTTCATACCTTGGTGTCGCAAATCACATATTAAAATCATATTTTTAACTTTTTAAAACTATTGAATAAAAAAGTAAATTTTGATAGAATATATTGGAAAATAAAAAATAAGGGAGCGTAAAGAATGTTTTCACAATTAATAATTCTAGTAATATTAATATTGTTAAATGCTTACTTTGCGGCAAGCGAAATAGCGTTTATATCACTAAATGATGCAAAGATAGAGAAACAAGCAAAAGAAGGAAACAAAAAGGCTAAACAAATAGAAAAAATGTTAAAAGAACCAAGCAAGTTTTTGGCTACTATTCAAATAGGAATAACATTAGCAGGATTTTTATCAAGTGCTTTTGCTTCAGATACATTTGCTGATAAATTAGCACCAATATTAAATAGTTATATTCCAGCAGTTAGTTTGGGAATATGGAAAAGTGTATCAATTATAGTTATTACAATTATATTATCATTTTTTACACTAGTATTTGGAGAATTAGTTCCAAAAAGATTAGCAATGAAACATTATGAAAAGATATCATATGCGACAATAGGTGTTATAAGAACAATTTCAATAATAACGGCACCATTTGTAAAATTATTAACAACTGTTACAAATGCTATTTCGAAAATTTTTGGAGTTGGAGAAAATGAAGAGGAAGCAGTAACAGAAGAAGAAATAAAAATGATGGTAAATCAAGGCGAAGAAAAGGGTACAATAAAAGAAGAGGAAAAAGAATTAATAAATAATGTATTTGAGTTTAATGATATTACAGTATCAGAAATAATGAGACATAGAACTGATATGTTTGCGGTAGATATAAATATAAGCAACGAGGAATTGCTTTCAGAATTGTCAAAGGAAGAATATAGATATAGTAGAATACCAGTGTATGATGAAACAATAGATGAAATAAAAGGAATTATTTATATAAAAGATATATTAAAAAATATAAATAAGAAAAATTTTAAGGTTAAAAATATAGTAAAAGAAGCATACTTTATATCAAAAAGCAGATTAATAAATGAAGTTTTTAAAGAGTTACAAAAAAATAAGATGCAGATAGCAATCATAGTTGATGAATATGGCGGAACAGCTGGATTAGTAACAATGGAAGATATATTAGAAGAACTAGTTGGTGATATTTATGATGAATATGATAAAGAGGAAAAGGAATATGAAAAGATAGATGAAAATACGTATATTTTATCAGGTAGTTTACCAATCCATGATGTTAATAAATTATTAAATGCAGAAATTCCAGAAGGAGATTATGATACTATATCAGGATTTTTACAAGAAAAATTGGGAAGAATTCCAAATGATAAGGAAAAACCAATTATTGAAACTGAAAAAGTAACTTATAAAATACAAAAATATGAAGATAAAAGAATATTAAAAATAAAAGCGTGTAAAAATAACATAATAGAAATAGAAAAAAATGAAAAATAAGGTAGGGAATTTATATGAAAAAGAAAAGTATAATAATGATAATATTAGTATTACTAGTAATCATAGGAATTTTTTCAATATATGTATATAAAAACATTCAAAAAAATGATAGAAAGTATGATATTGAAAATATAGATATAAGTGAATATCAATATTTTGCATTAAAACAAGATAGTAAATATGGTGTTTTAAATAAAAATGGTGATGTTATTATAAAACCAGAATATACAAATATAGTTATACCAAATCCTAAAAAAGATGTATTTGTTTGTTATAATGATGAAAATACAAAAGTTTTAAACCAAAATGGGGAAGAATTGTGGAATCAATATGAAAAAATTGCACCAATAAAATTAAAAAATATTGCAAATAATTTAATGTATGAAAAAAATATTTTAACTTATGAAAAAGATGGAAAAATTGGATTAATAAATATAGAAGGTAAAAATATAACAAAACCAATATATGAATCAATTGAAGGATTACCATATAAAGAAGGAGAATTATTAGTAAAACAAAATGGAAAATATGGTGTATTAAACAATAAAGGAAAATATTTGGTGCATGCAGATTATGATCAAATATTAGTAGATAATTATAATACTGAAAAAGATGGATATAAAAATGCAGGATATATCATATCTAACACAACTGATAATGGATATAGATATGGATATATGGATGTTAACGGAAAAGTTATATTAAAACCAGAATATAATGAAATTTCAAGAATAGTTGATATAAATGATGAAAAAAATGTATATTTAATTGCAGCTGAAAATGGTCAATATGGAATGTTTAAAAATGATGAACAAATAATAAAAAATGAATATCAATCAATATCATATAATAGTGAAAATAATACATTGATTTTAGAAAAAACAAAAAAATTTGGAGTTGCAACAATTGATGGAAAAATTATTATACCAATAGAATATTCCCAAATAGATAGCACAGGTGAATATATATATGCCACAGATAAAGATTCAAATGTTCAAGTATATGAAGAAGATGGAACAAAGGTATCGGTTGATAGCAATATATATCTAACTAAAACAACAAATGATAATTACAAAATAAAAATTGATAATTCACAAGGTTCAAAATATACAATAACAGATAAAAATGGAAAAGAATTAACAAAAGGTAATTACACATATATAGAATATTTGTATGACGATTATTTTATTGTGTCAATAGCTGGGGGAAAAGTTGGAGTAATTAATATAAAAGAAGAACCTATTATAGATATAAAATATAATTCTGTAGAAAAGATACAGGATACAGATTATATTGTAACGAGATTAACAGAAAGTAATACTACACAATTATATAATAAAAAACTAGAAATGATATGTGAAATGTCAGGAGCTGTAATAGACAAGAAAAATAATTATATTAAAATATATAATGATGAAGAAACTAAATATTTTGATATGAATGGAAAAGAAATAGAAAATACAAAAGTCCTACCAGAACAAAATATTTATGCAAAAGAACAAAATGGAAAATGGGGATTTGTGGATAAAAATGGAAAAGTAGTTGTAGATTATAAATATGAAAAAGTAACAGATTTAAATTCATATGGTTATGCAGGAATAAAAGAAAATGGAAAATGGGGTGTAATAGATTCTAATGGAAAAGTAGTTTTACAACCTAAATATGAATTTAATGTCAAAACAGAACCTGAATTTATAAAGCAATACTATAAAGTTGAATATGGATATGGAGAGTTTTATTATACAAATCAAGATAATTAATAAAAAAAGAATCAAATATTTTTATGTTTGATTCTTTTTTATAGTATTTTTTTAAAATTTAATATGTATTATTTTTAAAATGTTCATTAATTAAAGTTCAATATTTATTATTTTTTTTCATACTTTGGTGTCGCAAACTGCATATTAAAATTACTAGTATGTAGTTTGCTCCAAATCGCACTCACTATCGTTCGTTTGGTCGCTTACGCAGTATGAAAAAAATAATAAATATTGAACTTTAATTTAAAACATAACAATATAAATATCATTAATATTAATTTATGTTATTACAATAAAATGTTTAAATTAATATTATAGAGTAAATACTTATAAAGAATAAAAAAAGAAAAAAGGTGAATTTATGAAATTAGGAGTTGCATTGTCAGGAGGAGGGGCAAAAGGAATTGCACATGCTGGAGTGCTAAAGGCTTTACAAGATAGTAATATCGAAATAAGTGCTATAGGTGGAACCAGTTCTGGTGCATTTATAGCATGCATGTATGCTTTAGGCTATTCTCCAGAAGAGATGTATGAAATATTTAAAATATATTCTAAAGAAATGGTAGAAGAGGAAAAAAAGGGAAAAATAGGTAAAATAAATAAGATATTTAATTTTAAAAGTACGGGTTTTAGAAAAGGTGAAAATATTGAAAAAATTTTTAATAGATTATCAGAACAGAAAGGAATAAAAAATATATCACAAATACAAACATTACCAATATCAATACCAGCAGTTGATATAAAAGATGGTAAAGAGTATATTTTTACTAATAATATTTCTTCAGATGCCAAAGTATATAAGAAATATATAACTGATATTCCCATTGGAAAAGCATTAAGAGCCAGTAGTAGTTTTCCAGCTTTATTTTGTCCTTGCGATTTTAAAGAACATAAATTTTTAGATGGAGGAGCTTTAAATAATATACCAGTTTTAGAGGTAAAAAGGCAGGGAGTAGATAAAGTTTTGGCAATAAATTTTAAGGCAGATGATATAACAAATAGTAGTAATTATATGGATATAGCAATGAGAACAATTGACTTAATGGGAAACAAAATATCTGAAAAAAATTTAAAGATGAGTGATTATGTTATAACACTAGAGTTAGAAAAAACGGGATTGTTAGAAATCAACAAATTGGAGAAATGTTATGAACAAGGATATTATCAAACTATAAATAAAATAAATGAGATAAAAGAAATAATCGAGTGAAGTCAGCATAAAATATCTTAAGAAGATTTTATAGAGGTGAAGTTTTAATGAAAACAAGATATTTTGATAATGCTGCTACAACAAAAGTAAAAGAAGAAGTGATTGAAAAGATGTTTCCATATTTAGTAGAAGAGTATGGGAATCCATCATCATTATATAAAAAGGGGAGAACAGCCAAAATTGGAATAGAAGATGCAAGACAAAAAGTTGCAGATTTAATTAATTGTGAAAAAAATGAAGTTTTTTTTACTAGTGGTGGAACAGAAAGTGATAATACTGCTTTGAAAGGAATAATGCATTTAAGTGAAAATAGTAAAAAGCATATAATAACAACAAAAATTGAACATCCAGCAATATTAAATAGTTGTGCGACTTTAGAAAAAGAGGGATATGAAGTAACGTATTTAAATGTAGATAAAGATGGTATGGTTGATTTAGAAGATGTTGTAAATAATATAAAAGAAAATACAGTTTTAATAAGTATAATGTATGCTAATAATGAAATAGGAGTTATTGAACCTATAGAAAAAATAGGAGAAATTGCTAGAAAAAGAGGAATTATATTTCATACAGATGCGGTTCAGGCTTGTGGAAATGTGGATATAGATGTTAAAAAGCAAAATATCGATATGTTATCCATTTCAGGACATAAAATAGGAGCTCCAAAAGGAATAGGTGCAATATATGTAAAAAATTGTATAAAATTTAATAATTTTATAGATGGAGGTCATCAAGAAAAAGAAAAAAGAGCAGGTACGGAAAATGTAGCTGGAATTGTTGGACTAGGAGAAGCATGTAAAATTGCAAAAAATAATATGGAAAATCATATTATGAAATTAAAAAAAATGAGAGATTATTATTTTTCAGAAATGAAAAAAGAGATTGCTGATATAAAAATAAATGGATCATTAGAACAAAGATTACCAGGAAATAGTAATATATCATTTAAAAATATAAATGGAAGTGAACTATTGTTAAAGCTAGATGAAAAAGGAATATGTGCATCAGCTGGTAGTGCATGTTCTTCTGGAAATAGCACACCATCACATGTATTAACTGCAATAGGAGTTGATAGTGAATATGCAGAAGGAACTTTAAGGGTAACTTTTGGAGATGAAAATACACAAGAAGATTTGGAATATTTAATTAAAAATTTAAAAGATATAGTTAGGAATTTAAAAAATAAATAAAAGCTGTAAAAAATACAATTAAGAAAATTGTTATAATTTACAACTTATTATAAATTTGAATATTATACTTTGTATAAATAATTATTTTATATACTAGAAAAGTCAAAATTTGTATAAATTATTAAGGCTTTCCGATTTGTTTTAGTGGAATTTCCTAAGATGGAAAGACTTATTTTTATTCCATCAACAGCAGCAGACATTATTCCGCCAGCATATCCAGCACCTTCACCGCAAGGATATATGCCATCAATATTTGATAAAAATGAAGAATTTCTTATGATTTTTACAGGAGAAGAACTACGAGTTTCAACACCTGTTAGAATTGCATCAGGATTAGCAAATCCTGATAATTTTTTATCAAAGTATAAAATACCTTCTTTTAGTGTTGAAGACACAAAAGATGGTAATATATCATTTAAATTAGACAAGGTTGTGCCTGGTAAATATGAAGGAACAATATTACCAATTTTAGAAGATGCTTTATTTTGCAAAAAGTCTTCAATTCTTTGAATAGGTGCATTATAATTTGAACCACCTAATTTAAATGCCTTTTCTTCTAAATTTTGTTGAAAGTAAATTCCAGCCAAAGGAGAAGAATCATTAAAATCATCTGGAGTTACATTAACAAGCAAAGCAGAATTGGCATTTTTACCATTTCTAGCAAAATTACTCATACCATTTGTGACAATCGTGTTTTTATCACTTGATGAAGCCATAACAGAACCACCGGGACACATGCAAAAAGTATAACAAGAACGACCAGAAGGTGAATGATAAGAAAGTTTATATTCAGCAGGTGGTAATTTTAAATGTGTACTATTTCCATATTGTGCAATATTAATGTCAGTTTGAGAATGCTCAACTCTAACACCAACTGAAAAGTTCTTCTTTTCAAGTTGTAATCCATTTTTATACAATAATTCAAAAGTATCTCTAGAGCTATGCCCGATAGCTAAGATTAATCTTGAAGTTGGTATAGTAAATATAGAATCATTTACAAGGTCATGTAGTTTTACAGAAGTAATTTTATTATTTGTAGATTCAAAATCTATGAATTTGGTATTAAAATAAAATTTACCTCCTTTAGAAATTATATAATTACGCATAGATTTAAGAATATTTATGAGATTATCAGTACCAATATGTGGTTTTGATAAATATAAAATTTCTTGGGGAGCACCGAACTTAACAAATTCTTGCAAAACTTTTTTACATAATGGATTATTAATTCCAGTAGTAAGTTTACCGTCAGAAAATGTACCGGCACCACCCTCACCAAATTGAACATTTGATGAAGTATTTAAAATCCTATTTTTTAAAAGATTGTCAATATCTTTTTTTCTATCATCCACTTTTTTTCCTTGTTCAATAATAATGGGAGAAATACCATTTTGAACTAATGTTAATGCTGAAAAAAGACCAGCTGGTCCAGAACCAACAATAACGGGAGAATGTTCAGATTTTAAAGATTTTATTACATTAAAATCTAATTTTTCTTTAATTATTTTTTCTATATCAATAGGATGTATTTTTTCAAATTTATGATATTTATTTTCATCTTTTACAAATATATCAAGTGTATAATTAAAAAATATATCATTTTTCTTTCTAGCATCAATAGATTTTTTGAATATTTTCCAATTTACAATATCAGAAAAATTTATATGATATTTTTTGCATACATGTTTAATTAAATTTTCATCAGAAATATTTTGACGTATTTTTATATTATTAATTCTTAGCATAATAAACTCCTTAAATTTAATAAATATATTATATAATAATGGGATGTAATTAGCAATACATGTATTTCCAAACAATAGAATATATTATAAAATTATATCATAAGGAAGTGATAGTAATGATAGAAACTAGACAAAATTCATATTTAGTTAGATATGCAGTTAAATTACTTATATTTACTGAAATATTTATGTTTATGACAATAATTATCCTATATGGTACTTTAGAAAAAATAATTCCAACATTTTTGGAAAAAATATTATATGGATACATGAGTATTACTGGATATTTACAATATATAATACATTTTAAAAATGCAAAAATATATTTTTTTGAATTATCTGCAATCAATAATAAGAAAATAAAAAATGCTTTTTGTATAGGATTGAATGAAAATAATATAAAGAAATTTAAAAAAGGATTAATAAATTATAAATTTACTTATACATTTGATGATGGATTAAAAACAATAATTCAAATTCCTAAAAAGGTAAATAAATTATATTTGCAAAGTCAATATGCAGAAAAATTTTTTAACGAATATATAGAAGGATAATTTAAATACAATATTTGTAGAAGATTTGTTTTCTTAGAATAAATGAAAAGTTCTAATAGTTCCCTAATGCGAATACAATTAAACAAAAAATATTCGCAATGGGGGTTTACTTTATGAATGGAGTATCAATAGAAGAACGTGCATGTAAATTGGCACAATATATAATAGATTCAAAAGATACAGTGCGAGGAGCAGCAAAAAGATTTGGAGTAAGTAAAAGTACAGTACATAAAGATGTTTCTGAAAGATTAAAAAAAATAAATCCTAGTTTAGCACATGAAGTAAGAAAAATCCTAGATGAAAATAAGGCAGAAAGGCATATACGAGGAGGGATGGCAACAAAATTAAAATATAGTCACCGACATAAGAAAGATTAAATAATAGAAATTAATATCACCATTCTACAAAAAATGACATAAAATATAATAGCTTTATTTTGAGGTGATATTAATGAAAAGAATAAAAGTTGGTGATATAGTAAGTAGAAAATCATATAATAATGATATTTTATTTAGAGTAAAAAGGATATTAAATAAAAAAAATGACAAAATTGTGATATTATCAGGAGTAATAGAAAGAGTAGAAGCAGATTGCAATATAAAAGATTTAGAATTAGCAAGCAGTGATAGAGTAAACAATGATTTGCTATATATCCAAGGAAGAATAGATAATAAAGCAGGTAATAAACTAGAAGGAAAAAGGACACAGTATATAATAACTGGTAAAATATTGCATTTAGATGGAGATAGAAAATATAGTGAAAAATCATATCGATATTATAAAAAATTAGGATTAAATGCTATAGTTAAAAATATACCTGAATATAAACAATCAAAAGTTGTTTATAATTTATTAAGAACATATGAACCAGATATATTAATAATAACTGGTCATGACGGAATGATAAAAAATTCAACAAGATATAATGATTTGGGTAATTATCGAAATTCAAAATATTTTATAGAAACAGTAAAAGAGGCAAGAAAATATGATAAAGAAAAAAACAACAATTTAGTTATATTTGCAGGGGCTTGTCAAAGCTATTTTGAGGCACTTATATCAGCTGGTGCAAATTTTGCATCATCACCTGGAAGAATATTAATAGATTTTATTGATCCATTAATAGTGGCAGAAAAAGTTGCTATAACAGAAAAATATAAATATATAACAATAGATGATATTGAAGATGAATTACGTGATGGAAAAAAAGGAATAAATGGAATTGGTGCAAACGGAAAAATGTATAGAATAATAAAATAAAAAAATGTAACAAAAATGAAATATAAATGTAAAATAAAAGTAATAAACATTAAAAAACATTGAAAAACAAGCAAAGACAGGATGCTTTAAAAAAATACTTTTTTTGACAATTATCCCTTGAAATGCTATAATTAAGCCATCTTAAGGGAGTAGGTGATAGCGTGATTTGTAAAAATGACATAACAAATCTAAAAACTGACATCTTAGAAAAAGTAGGGCAAAAGATAATAGTAAAAGGTTCTTTAGGTAGAAGTAAAGCCTTTGAAAAAGAAGCTACGATAGAAAAAGCATATCCAAATATTTTTGTTGTTAAATATGAGGAAAATAATAGAAATGTAACATATAGTTATACAGATGTTTTAACAAGAACTGTTGAGGTTGAGGTTTTTGATGGAGATTCATATAGTCCATTAATTCCACCACCTGTTAACTTTAAAAAAAGAAAAACACATGAAATGTAAAAGAAAACTGTAAAAGGTTTTCTTTTTTTTCTTAAATATGTTCTAAATTCTACAAGCATTAATATAATGAAAGTAAATAAGTCTAGTTAGGAGGTAAAAAATGGTTGTAGATACAATAAAAGAAAATTTGAGAATAAATAAAAAAGTAGCAACAAAAAAAGAAATTATATTTGTTGAAGGTGATGTAATAGTTCCAGATGCAAAACCAGATGTTTTAAATGTAATTTGTACAAGTGGGGTGGTAAGTGTTTATAAAAAGGAAATTATAGATGAAAAAATAAAAATGGAAGGTCAAATTGATACATATATTATGTATATGTCAGATGATAATCAAGGCAATATAAGGGGAATAAATACGAGTTTAGAATTATCAGAAGTTATAAATATATCAAACATAACAAGTGAAATGAAAAGTAATATAAATTCTAAGATAAAAGAAATTGAGGCTAAAGTTGTAAATGAGAGAAAGATATCAATTAAAGCGACACTAGAAATAAGCATAGAGTTTTTTTCAGAAGAAAATATCTCAATAATAAATAATTTAGAAAGTGAAAATGAAATAAAAATGCTACAAGAAGAATTAGCTGTAAATTCATTAGTAGGAGAAGGAGAAACAAAAATATTTACTAAAGATAATATTGCTATAGATAATGCTGATAATTTAATAGAAATTTTAAAAGTAGATATGAATATATGTAATAAAGATATAAAAATTAGTTACAACAAAGTATTAACAAAGGCGGAAGCAGAAATAAAGATAATATATTTAACAGAAGATAATAGGATAAATAAAACAATATCAAAAATACCTATAATTGGTTTTATAGATATACCAGAAGTAAATGAAGGAAATCTTTGTGATTCTAATTATGAAATAAAAAATATAATGATAAAACCAAATTCTACTGAAGAACATTCTATATATGTAGAATTTGAAATAGGGGTTAATACTGTTGTATATACTCAAAAAACAATTAACATTATTCAAGATATATATAGTCCATGCGAAAATATTGATTTCAATAAAAAAACTGTTAGAGTTATATCACGTAAAGAACAAAAAGTGAATACTAAAGAAATAAAGGAAAGAATAAAAATTGAAGAATTAGAAGATAAAGATTTAATAGATGTAAATATAATTCCAAATATGACTAAAGAAAATATAGAAGGAAACCAAATTCAATATAGTGGAGAATTAGAGTTAAGGTTTATGATGATGGGAAATGACATGCAAATGGTAACAACTAGAAAAAATATTTCCTTTGAATATAATGTTGAAAATGTAAGTGATATAGATAATACTAATGTAAAAAGTAATATAGAAATAACAAATCAAGATTTTGTTATACAAGACAATGGAGAGATTTTGGTAAATGTAAAAATGATTTTTTATACAAACATAGAGAAAAATGCTAGTATAAATACTATTGATGAAATAGAAGTGAATGGAGAAAGAGAAGAGCAAGATTATAGCTTAATTATGTATATTGTAAAAAAGGGAGATAGCTTATGGAAAATTGCTAAAAAATATGGAAGTACAATTGAAGATATTGTGAACTTAAATGGTATAGAAGATCCAGAAGTTATATCTCCAGGACAAAAAATCTTTATACCAAGATACAGAAGAAATAAAATCAGTAAACAGCAACAATCAATGGTAAATTATGGATAAGATTTATTCTAGAACAAAAATAAAATTACCAAATTTGATAAAGGACTCAAAAAAATGGAAAAAAATATTAATAATTATAATATTAATTATTATGATATTTTTTTCTATTGATATGACTATGAGTGCTGTAAATCCAATATTTGAAACTTTATGTGAAGATAAAGCTAAAAGTATAGCAACTATTGTATCTAATGAACAAGCTACAAAAGTTATAAATGAATATAAATATGAAGATTTATTTTCAATTGAAAAAGATGTTAATGGTAACATTATAATGATAAAATCAAATATAAATCCAATAAATGGTATAATTTCTGATGTTGGGCAAAAAATTCAAGAAGAATTAAATAAACAAGGAAGAAATAATATACAAATAGCATTGGGAAGTTTTACTGGTATAAAATTATTATCAGGAAGAGGACCAGGGATTAATATACAAATATCATCAATTGGAAATGTTGAAACAGATTTAAGAAGTGAATTTACAGAACAAGGAATAAATCAAACTTTACACAGAGTTTATTTACAAGTGGATTGCGAAGTAAGTATATTAACACCTTTTAAAGATATAGATAAAAAAATATCTAATCAAGTATTGTTATTAGAAAATGTAATAATTGGAACAGTACCAAATACATATTACAATATAGAAGGAATAGATAAAAGCCAAGCAGTAGATATAATAGAATAATATAAAAACACAGAAGAATTTAAACTTCTGTGTTTTAAAATATTATCTCTTTGGTAATTACAAATGCTTATTTATAAACGTTTATGAGGATTTGTGTATATTGTATGAATATTAATAAATAACTTTTATATGTTATTAATAACGTTTTATTATAATTTTATATAATAAAAAAAATGAAAAAACTACCTATATTATTTATACAAGTATGAGATATTTTTATACTATATTTCAATTTCTTTTTATAATAGTTCTTTATACATATGAGTATATGAAAACTCTAGAATTTCTTCGAAAGCTCCTTTATGTTTTAGTAAAAATGTAATATATTATAAGTATTCTTTTATTATTTTTATCTGCCATACAGGGAATTTATTTTATAAGTTGGATCTCGTTGGGTGTAATTTTTTTGAGATTCAACTTTTTTATTACTCTTTTGTCTAAATTGAATTTTGCTACATCTATTGGTGCAAACCAATTTAAGCTTTCTCTAGATAAGCTATTAATATGACTTAGCATTAAATCAATATCTGTTTGTAACAGATTATCAAAGGATGTTCCTTTTGGTAGTACATATCTGATAAATTCATGATTTTTTTCGATCATTCCTTTTTGATATGAAGCTCTAGGATTACAGTAAAAAATTCTAGTTCTTCCAATTCCTTCATCGTTAAATTCTAAAGATAAAGGATCTCCAAATTCAGTTCCATTATCAGTTAAAATTATTGGAAAAGTCTTTTCAAAGAGTTCACTACCAAGTTCATGTTCAAGCATATTAAAAACTCTTAAAACTTCTTTTTGAGTTTTTTCAAATAAAATAAATGCTAGCATTAATCTGGAATTTCTAAATAAAAATGTAAGTAAAACTTTGCCACCTTTAGACCCTTCAACCGTATCCATTTCTACTATAGGTAAATCTGTATGTAGTTCAATGTATTTTTGAAAATCTTCATAAGTACGATTAGTTCTAGCATAAGTATCTTTTGGTTCTAATCTTCTTTGTTTACGCTTTTTCATTTTAACTAATCTAGGTAAGTCAATATTTCTTGCAGAAAGATAATTTTTAGAGACATAATTATATAAAGTAGCACGAGTACAAGGTAAATCGTTTGTTTTATAAATATGAGAGATAGATTGTCCTTTTTTTATCAGAGGAGATACAATTCTATCTAAATTTGAGAGTTCTAGTTCAGTTAAGTTAATACCTTGTCGAGACTCAGAAAGGAGAGTTTTGTAAGCATTAAAAGAAGGCAAAGCTCTATAATAAAATTTAGTTAGTTTACAGCTGAATTTTTCAGTGCAACCATTACAAACATAAGGTGCATGATTTAGCTTAAAGCAAGTACCATCAACAAAATCAGAGCAAACCTTATTGCAATAATTACAATGTCTACATTCTTTTGAACAGTGTGTTTTACAAAGATTATGTCTATGGCAATTATATTTTTTAGCACAGTGGTTAAAATTAACGTGAACAGATTGACCTTCTTTTCTTATCCTGTGTTTTCTAACTTCTTTAGAAATAGTAGTTGGATCTTTAGATAAATATTGAGCGATTTCTCTAAAGCTAGTATTTTTAGCTAGTTCCTGTTCTATAAAGTTTCTTTCGTCTAAAGTTAAATGTTTATTCTCATTCATAAGATACCTCCAAAACACTCCAAACACAGTATCTTACTTATATTTTATCATTTTTTTGTACAAAACTAAATTCAGTACATACTAAAAGTGGAATTTAAAAATAAAATTAAGGAACGAAAAAATACTTTTTGTAAAATATTGCTAATTCACATAAAATGAGCTATAATAAAAGTATATTTTGATTTGTTGAATATATGGTTTCATTTCAAAAAAATATTATTTTTTAAGGAGGACAAATTTATGAGAACATTGGAAATGAAAATCGCAATTTCTGAAGTAAAAGGTGGACGGTGTGTATCAACAGAAATGAAGGATGGCTACATTCTGGCAAAATTCGAAATTGAGGAAGAAACAGAAAAAATTGAGGAAGAAACAGAAAAAATTGAGGAAGAAACAGAAAAAAATGAGGAAGAAACAGAAAAAAATGAAACTTCTTCTATTTTTGAAAGCGAACTGGAGTGCAGGATAGATCCGAACCTTTTTGCAGGTGAATGGCTAAATCATCAGCCAACTACATGGAGACAAAAAGAAACACTGAATCTATATCTGGATGCAAAGGCTAAAGGCAGGCTACATGCTTTTACTTGTATGACAATTGATCCGTCTGATAAAGATGGAAAGTTGGTATATCAGAAAGGTCTGGAAATAAAATCAGGATTTTCTCAGAAACAATGGGAAAAGATGCTGAAAGAATACAATCCAAGTCGTAATAGTCGACAGATGACTAGAACGGAGTATGCATGTAGAAACCTATTTCTTATTCAGAGGCTTGTGGAGTCTGGTTATGAAATCAAAGAAGCATGGAGAGCAGTATGTGATGATTCCGGAAAAATTGGTCATTATCGTAATTTTGATAATATTAAATATTATTTTGAACCAACAGGTAGCCGAGAAGTTTGTGGATTTTGCGATTTGGGTAATGCTTGGAAGTTCATTGCAAACGATCCATGGGATTTAGCTGTTGGTTTTTGGGCCGCTGGTGGTACCTATAATGGCTATGGCAACTTCGGTCCTGTGGCTGACCTACGTCGCAACCGCTATGAAGACGCTCGCTACAATAATGGTGTTGGTATGCTTGCGCTTGATTAAAGTAGCACTGACCACTGTATTTTCAAGAACGAGATGGAATCTGCTTTGTGGGTTCCATCTTTAAAATTTATAGAAAGAAAGAGAACAAAATGGAAAGAAAAATTAATAAATTGATTATCATACCAAAAATAGAGAAATATATAGAATACATGCTAACGATATTAATAAAACTACCTAGAACTGAAAAGTTCAGTATTGGAACAGAAATAAAAACTAGTATGTATGAAATGCTAAAATATACATTATTTGCAAGTAAAATAGATAAAAGAAAAAGATTAGAAATTTATAATATTGTAGATGGCCATATATACTATCAAAGAATTTGTATAAGGATAATGTATAATAATAAATGGATTGATATGAAGAAATATAGTAATGAATTATTAGATGAAATTGGTAAAATATTAGGTGGATTAATAAAATCTTTGGGAGTGATGAAAGATGCCTAAAACTATAAGAAATGTATATGAACAAGCAATTTCATTTGAAAAGTTAGTAATGGCACACAAAAAGGCAAGGAGAGGAAAAAGAGAAAAGAAAGAAGTTATTTTATTTGAGCTTAATTTGGAAAGTGAAATATTGAAAATAGAGAAAGATTTACGTGAAGGAAAATATAAGCCAGAAAAATATAAAACATTTAAAATATATGAGCCTAAAGAAAGAATTATAAAGGCTTGGTTGGAAGTAATAGTATTGAAATAAAACAAAAAGATATAGAAGAAACTAGATGGTTCGATATTTCATTAGAAAAAACTAAAAACAAAAATGAGTATAGTCTAAATTTAAAAAATGAAAATATAGAAATTAATAATTTAATATGTATAGAGGGAGAAAAAATTAAAGTAATAAAGCAACATGAATTAATAGGATTTGACCATATTAAGCTGATATCTTTTGCTTTAAATAGAATAAAAAATAAAATAGAGTACACAAATATTGCACTAAATTTATTACCAGATAAATTTACAATATCAGAATTACAAAAAGTATATGAAATAATACTAAATAAAAAATTAACGAAAGGAAATTTTCAAAGAAAAATAAGTAATTGGATAGAAGAAACAGATGAAAATAAATATGGAGCATATAGGCCTGCAAAATTATATAAAAAGAAAGAAGGAACCTAATAATGAAACATGAATTTAAATATTTTAGAGAAAATAGGCAAAAGGTTTTTGATATCAACACTAAAGATTTAGTGGATTTTAAATTTTATGAAGAAACAAGAAAGGTATATAAGAAATAGATATGACTGGACAGATGAAGAAAGAATGAATTTTATTAATAAATATTTTTGGAATTATCAAAGCATACTCCTTTAATACCTGGTGCAAAAGATGTAATTGATATGTTACAAAAAGAAGAAAACGAACTTATTATAATTTTGGCAAGAGGTGGAATGATAAAAGAAATGAAAGATGTTGCAATGGAAAAGTTCGAGGAAGAAAATCAAAACAAAACACGACAACTTGGCAAAACTAGGAATAAACACGTATAAAGCCTGGAAATATGCTAATACAAGAAAAAGTTATTGGAGAATATCCGACACTCCATTTTTACACCAAGTCCTAAATAATAAAATACAAGAGAAACTTGAATTTACAAATATAAAAGAAATAAGACAAGAAAATGAATATGGAGGATATAGAGTTTCATTAAATGCTAAATTTGATAAATTAGATATAACGACAGGAGATGTTATTGTAGCTAAAGAAGTAAATTATAAATTTGAATTAATGTTTTGAAGATCGTTCTATAGAAATACTTGCATATAATATTGGGAAACATATCGAGAAATATTGATACAACTAGAGCGAGGGCTT
Source organism: uncultured Clostridia bacterium (assembly GCA_934169725.1). GTDB lineage: Bacteria > Bacillota > Clostridia > TANB77 > CAG-508 > CAG-269. The sequence continues at coordinate 98,737 of CAKPOF010000002.1, forward strand.
TTTATGACATGTATATACTTTGGAATACTCAGCAACAAAACTTTGATAAAATATATTAGGACAAGCTATTGTAAAATTAAAACATTAATATAGAATAAAATAAAGGGACCCAATATGTTAAATCTATTAGTGAATTATATAGATAAAAGCCTTTATAAAAATTTGGACAAAATTGCAAAGAAAATAAAAATGACAGGTAATTTTGCTGGTATGACAGCTCATTTGAGTTGCTTACGAATCAGAAATAAAATTTTTATCAAAGTTTATGAGTTTTCTTTACAAAATCTTATGATAAAATATGTTTGAAAAAAACTTTACATATAATTTGACTGTTTTATGTAAAGATGATAAAATAATAAAGAAATTAGGAAGAAAGGATGAAAAAATGAAATTTTATAATACAATAAACAAAATGTAAAAAAAATAAAAAAGTTGCACTATTTGTAGATATGGACGGAACTATTGTCGAATATAGAGTTTTTCCAGAAGGACATGTAACAACTGAAACTAAAGAAGTATTTTTGAACGCACAACCACTAAATGTTGTAATAGAAAATTTAAAAAGAATAAATGAGATAGAGAATATTGATATATACATATTAGCATTATCAAGAAGTAATATTATTGTTAAAGAAAAAAAGCAATGGTTGAAAAAATATGTACCATTTATAAAAGAGGAAAATTATATTATTTTAAATAAAGAAAAAGGGGATTATAATTCAGAAAATAGGGAAGTTATAAAAAGCATAAAAATGAAAGAAAAATTGAATAAATATAATTTTGCTATTCTTTTAGACGATGAACATAAAATTTTAAAGAGAACACAAAAAGAGTTAAATACTGATGGAATGGTTTTTCACATTTCATCTGCAATATTATAAATAGTTTATAAGGAGACTAACTATGAAAATTATACAAGATATGAACAAATTAAATCAGTATTAACAGAACATGCCGAAACTGAACAATTAAAGAAATTAGAGGAGATACAAAGAGTTTTTAAAGAAGAAGAAAATGAGGTAATAATCTATGAATGGAAAAAGTTGGTGTTAGAATAGATATATGGACACATTTAATGAGAGAGTGTATAATTAATTATGTACACTAACTTAAAAGGAGTGTGTCAGAAATGGCAAAAAGAAAAGTATACGATGAAGATTTTAAAAAGATGATAGTGGAATTGTATGAAAGCAAGAAACCAGTATGTGAAATAAAACGTGAATATGGCTTAGTAGATGCAACAATTTATAGATGGATAAATGAATATGGAAAAATAAAAACAGAAACAGGAGAAAGTACAAGCAATCATGAAATGAAGAAACTTAAAAAAGAAAATTTGAAATTAAAAGAAGAATTAGAAATACTAAAAAAAGCGATTGCCATATTCACGCCAAAATAGAAGATAAGGTAAAATTTATAGAAAATAATAGAAAAGCACATGATGTTAGAACAATGTGTAAAGTGCTAGGGATAGCACGTTCCGAGTATTATTATCAAAGAAACAAAAAGAAAAATAGATATAAAGAAGCAAATGAACAATTAGATAAAGAAATACTAAAAGAGTATGAAAATTCAAAAGGAAGATATGGTTCGCCAAAAATCCAAAAGCACTAGAAAAAAGAGGAATAAATGCAAGCCAAAAAAGAGTAGCAAGAAGAATGAAAAAAATGGGGCTAAAATCAATAATAGTGAAAAAATACAGACCGAGTGGAAGTAAAGGAAAGGTAGATGATACAAATAAGCCAAACTTATTAGCTCAAAACTTTAAGGCAGAAGGATTACGAGAAAAACTAGTATCAGATATAACATATATTTATACAAAGGAAAAAGGATGGACGTATTTAGCGATAGTAATGGATTTATACAGCATGAGCATAATAGGATATAGCTATGGAGATACGACGGATGCAGAACTAGTAATAAAGGCAATACAAAACGCAAGGAATAAAGGAAAATTCAAAACAGGAGCAATATTTCATAGCGATTTAGGGAGCCAATATACTTCTAATAAAGTTGAGAGATATCTCAAAGAATTGGATTTAAAGCATTCATACAGTAAGAAAGGGTACCCATATGATAATGCGAGTATGGAGAGCTTTAATGCAATTTTAAAAAAAGAAGAAGTAAATTTACATGAATATAAAACATTTGAAGAAGCAAGAAGAGTAATATTTGAATTTATAGAAGGTTGGTATAATCGTAGAAGAATCCACTCAGCTATAAATTATAGAACACCATATGAACTAGAACAACAAGCAGTATGAAAGAAAAATGAAATACTATTAAAAAATAAAAAAATTCTCAAAAAAAGTGTCCAAAAACTTGACATAGATCCAAAGATTAACAGTAAAGAAATATAATAGAACTAGAACGAATAAGATTTTTCTAATTTTTATTTTCCATATTGATAGTTTTATAGAAGAATTAAAAAATGAAAAAGAAAATAATATAGAAGGACCACGAGTAAGTTGTATAAATTTTTTACAATATTTAAAATGTGTTCTATCAACATCAAGATATATAGTTGATAAAGCGTTTGTTAAAACTTATACAGAAGATGGTAAAATTAATATTTCAAGTAAAAGATATATGGATTTGAACCAACTAAAAATACCACCAGTAAAAATAATGTATTCGAATAGTGAAAATATTCAATCACAAAGGAAGCAAATAAATAGATTTGAATATGAAATATATTCATTAGAAAATTTTATAGATGTAAGCTTATATCATATTCACTATAATAGGAAAGCAATACTTAAATGCTTAAATTGTAATAGATTTTTTATACCATCAGTTTATGAAACAGAAAAATACAATGAAGAAACTGGGAATAATGAACCCAAAAATATTAGTGAAAGAATTACTAAGTTAACTTGTAGTGAAAAATGTCAACAAGATTTAAGGGAAAATAGAAAATTTATGAATAATAATATGAGCTCTAAGGAAAAACGTAAAAAGATAAGAGATAAATTAAGAAAAAGAGATAATACTAGAATAAAGAAAGGACTAGAGCCAAAAGATTATTTATTATTATTTGATAATGAATATGATATACAAAAAGAAAAAGTGGAAGAAAAATATAATGGAAATAAAATAAAGATAGAATATGAATTAAGAAAAATTTTAGAGGAAGAAGAAATAAGATTTGATAGGCTTTATAATAAAGAATAAAGTGTATTAAAATTTGTTGATACAGTTGCTACAATTGTTCCACCTAGAGAAAATATGATAATAGAAATATATGAAAAAAAAAATCTAGGTACATTTGCTACTTTTAATAAGAATAAAAAAAAATCTAAATTCATAGAATATTATTTATAGAAAAAAGGATGCTTAGTGAAAATAGGCATCCTTTTTAAAAATGTATATTGTGTGTATATTGTAAGTATATTAAACAATGATTTTTAATGGTTTTAAATAACTCCTAATAAAACTTTTTGAAAGATAAAGAAAAACCAGTAATACGAATGATTACCGGTTGTTTCCTGTGTTTTTTGAACACACCCCAAAAGGGTACGATATTATCTCTTGCTAAATTGAGGAGCTTTACGAGCTTTTTTAAGACCGTATTTTTTTCTTTCTTTCATACGAGAATCTCTTGTTAAAAATCCGTTTGATTTTAATTCTGGTCTGTATTCTTGATTTGCTTCATTTAAAGCTCTAGCAATACCATGTCTAATAGCTCCAGCTTGTCCTGTAAAACCTCCACCTTTAACAGTACAAATAACATCATATTTAGAAGTTGTATTTGTTACTGTAAGAGGTTGTCTAACTATAACTTTTAAAGTTTCTAATCCGAAAAATTCATCTATATCTTTGTTGTTTATAGTGATTTTTCCATTACCTTCAACAAGTCTAACTCTTGCAATTGAAGATTTTCTTCTACCTGTACCATAAAAAACTACATTTTCTTTCTTAGCCATATTATTTTACCTCCCATACTTCTGGTTTTTGTGCTTGGTTTTCATGTTCATTTCCAGCATAAACTCTTAATTTTTTAGCCATTTTTCTACCTAAAGAATTATGTGGTAACATTCCTTTTACAGCTAATGTCATAGCTTTTTCTGGATTTTTTTCAAGCATAACTTTTGCAGGAACTTCCTTCATTCCTCCAATATATCCTGAGTGATGTCTATAAATTTTTTGATTTAATTTGTTACCTGTTAAAATAACATCTTTACAATTAAGTATAATAACATGGTCACCCATATCTATATTAGGTGTATATGTTGGTTTGTGTTTTCCTCTTAATAATTTTGCAGCTTCAGTAGCAACTCTACCAAGTGGTTTGTTAGCTGCATCGATTATATACCATTTACTTTCGATTTCATTAGCTTTAGCGCTATATGTTGTATTATTCATGATGATAATACCCTCCTATTATTTTAATTTATTTATATGAAATTTAAATGTAAAACCACCGGGGAGAGATTTTATATTTAAATCATATTCTAACATAATGCTAAATAATTTTAATACAAAAATGCTGATTTGTCAATAATTTTAAAGAAAAAAATTCAAAAGTATTGAATAATTTAGTAATTAAATTTATAATAGGTAAGTACAATTAAATGAGGAAAAAATAGGAGTGATTAAATGATAAAAAAGACAGAAAAAAAAGTTGCTGGAAGAAAAAAAGAGACGTTTATGCAAGGAATAGTAACTTTAATATTTTCACAATTGTTAATAAAATTATTAGGACTTGTATATAATTTATATTTAACGAATAGACAGGGATTTGGAGATAGAGGTAATGGGATTGTATCAGCAAGTTATCAAATTTATGCTGTATTGTTAACAATTTCGTCAACAGGTGTCCCAAATGCGATTTCAAAATTAGTTTCAGAAAGAGTTGCTATTGGAGACCATAAAGGTGCATATAGAATTTTCAAAATTGCATTTGCAACATTTGCTGTTATAGGTTTAATAGGAAGTTTAATGTTATTTTTTGGAGCTAATATTATAGCTAATCAATGGCTACAAATACCTGATGCAGAAATGACAATGGTAGCATTATCGCCTGCAGTATTTTTTGTTGCAATAGCATCTGTTATGAGAGGATATTTTAATGGAAGACAAAATTTAAAAGTGACAGCAAGGTCACAAACATTAGAACAGATATTTAAAACAACTTTAACAATAATATTAGTTGAAATAGTAGCAATTATTTCAAATACATCAACAGTTTGGATGGCAGGTGGTGCTACATTAGCAACAACATTGGCAACATTTGTAGGATTTGGATATTTATATTTATTTTATAAAACAAGAAGAAAAGAAATTGCTTCTGAAATAAGAGAAACAGTTAATTATAAATATGAAAGAGTAAGAGAAGTAGTAAAGAAAATTTTATTGGTATCAATACCAATAGCATTAACTGCAATATTGTCTTCATTAAATAAAAATATAGATTCGTTTACAGTAGTAAGAAGTTTAAAACAATTTATGAGTGAAGATATGGCAGTATCTCAATATGGAATATTGGGAGGTAAGGTTGATACATTAACAAGTTTGCCATTGTCATTTAATGTGGCTTTTGCTACAGCATTAGTACCAGCAATATCAGCCGCTAAGGCTGTAAAAGATTATAAATCTATTAAACAAAAATCAGTTTTTACATTACTTATGTCAATGTTGATTGGATTACCATGTACAATAGGGATGTATTTATTTGCTGGACCGATATTAAATTTATTATATCCAAATGCAAGTTCAGGAACTTTAGTATTACAAATTAGTGCATTTACAATAATATTTACAATATTAGATCAAACAATAAATTCAATATTACAAGGATACGGAAAATTACGAGTACCAGCTATTGCTTTAGGATGTCGGAGTTTTGGTAAAATTAATTTTGAATTTAGTTTTGGTTCCTATACCTGCAATAGGAGTAAATGGAGCAGCTATAGCTTCAGTAGCTTGTCATATGGTAGCATTTATAATTTCTATAATTGCATTAAATAAAACTATAAAATTAAATTTAGAATTTAAAAGATTTGTTATAAAACCAATAATTGCAACACTAATGATGGGAATTTGTTCATATTTTGTTTATATGATACTTTTAGGAATAATAAGACAAAAATTGGCAACAATAATAGCAATTATATTTGCAATAGTTATATATGCTTTAGCTGTTGTTGCATTAAAAATATTTACTAAAGAAGAAATAAAAATGTTACCAGGTGGTAATAAGATATGTAAAATATTAGAAAAAATAAAAATATATTAATTTTGAAAAAAAAGAAGGATTTTGTATATTTTTGGCGAATTTATATAATAGTACATTTATTGTATTCAGGCAAAAATGTACATAAACATACTTATAGGAGGTAATTTAAATGAACAAAGCTGAATTAATCGCAGCAGTAGCTGCAAAAACAGGAGACACAAAGAAAGCAGCTGAGGCTTCAGTAAACGCTTTTGTAGAAGTTGTAACAGATGCACTAAAAGAAGGAGATAAAGTTCAATTAGTTGGATTTGGATCTTTCGAAGTAAGAAAAAGAGCAGCTAGAAAAGGTAGAAACCCACAAACTAAAGAAGAAATCAAAATACCTGCATCAAAAGCTCCAGTATTTAAAGCTGGTAAAGCATTAAAAGATTTAGTAAACAAAAAATAATAATAAATAAATATATAATATATAAATATATGAAAAAAGAGACTTTTTAGGTCTCTTTTATTATATACTAGGAAATTTCTCATTTCCTAGTATATAATAATGCTATAATTGCTATTGCCTTTGAGATTTTCTCTTTTTAGTCGAAAACTCAAATCTTATTTTTTATCAATCATAATGTGTACATCTCTTAATTGTTCACGTTTTACAGTACCAGGTGCACCCATCATTAAATCTTGAGCTTTACTATTTAAAGGAAAAGCTATAACTTCTCTTATTGTATCTGAATTTGATAATAACATTAACATTCTATCAATACCAGGTGCAATTCCTGCATGAGGTGGAGCACCAAATTGGAATGCATTATATAAAGCACCAAATTTATCTTTTACTTCATCTTCTGAATATCCTGCCATAGTAAATGCTTTAAGCATAATGTTAATATCATGATTTCTAACAGCACCAGAAGAAAGTTCAATTCCATTACATACAATATCATATTGATAAGCCAATATATCTAAAGGATCTTTATTTTCTAAAGCATCGAGACCACCTTGTGGCATAGAAAATGGATTATGGCTAAAAGCAAGTTTTTCATGTTCATCAAGTTCAAACATTGGGAAATCAATAATCCAAGCAAATGCAAATACATCTTTATTAATTAAATCTAAACGATTAGCTAATTCTGTTCTAATTTGACCAGCTAATTCAGTTGCACGTTTTTCATTATCTGCAATAAAGAATATAGTATCACCTTTTTCTAAGTTAGCTAATTCAATTAGTGAAGATTTTAATTCTGCTGGAATAAATTTATCTATAGGACCTTTAAAAGAAAAATCTTCTAATACTTCTAAATATCCAAGTCCACCCATTCCAATTGATAATGCATATTTTAATAATTTTTCATGAAAACCTTTAGAAAGATGTTTGTTGACTTTTATTGCTCTTACTGTTCTATTCATAAATGGTTTGAAAGTACATTTGTTGAAAAATTCAGATAAATCAATTATTACTAATGGATTTCTTAAATCAGGTTTATCTGTACCATATTTAAGCATAGCTTCTTTATATGGAATTCTTGGGAATGGATAAGATAAAACTTTTTTATCAGAAAAAGTTTTAAAAGTGTTATACATTACTGGTTCCATAATATTAAAAACATCTTCTTGCGTAGCAAAAGCCATTTCCATATCTAATTGATAAAATTCACCAGGAGCTCTATCTGCTCTTGCATCTTCATCTCTAAAACAAGGCGCAATTTGGAAATATTTATCAATACCAGAAACCATTAACAATTGTTTAAATTGTTGAGGTGCTTGTGGTAAAGCATAAAATTTTCCAGGATGTAGTCTACTTGGAACTAAATAATCTCTAGCTCCTTCTGGAGAAGAACTAGTAAGAACTGGAGTTTGAACTTCCAAAAATCCTTGTTCAATCATTTGGTTTCTTAAATATTGAAGAACTTTTGCTCTTAATATTAAATTATCTTTTAATCTAGTATTTCTTAAATCAAGAAATCTATATTGCAATCTTAAATCTTCTCTTATTTCTTGTTTAGTATTTACTTCAAAAGGAAGATTTTTTGTTCTTTTACCTAAAACTTTAATTTCTTCGATTTTTATTTCAACTAAACCAGTTTTTATTTTATGGTTTACAGTTTCTTCATCACGTTTTTTTACAATACCTGTAACAGTAACTGTGGATTCAATAGGAATATGTGAAGCAAAATCAACATCTTCTGTATCAGCAGATGTAACAACTTGTGTTATTCCATACATATCTCTAATATCTAAAAAAACTAGACCTCCTAAATCTCTGATTGTTTCAATCCAACCACTAATTTTTACTTTTTTTCCAACATCATCTAAAGTAATTTGATTGCAATTGTGAGTTCTGTACTCATTCATAATTATAACCTCCTATTTTTAGGGCACAAAAAAACGCCCTTTGCAAATTTTGATTGCAGGGACGAAATAAATCCGCGGTACCACCCAGCTTGAAAATTAAATAAAATTAATTTTCCACTTTATTGAAAATGCTCCAATGTGTTTCGCTAAAATTAGATTTGCTTAAAGGGTTTCCAGCCAATGACCCTTATTCTCTATAAGTAATTACTAAAAGCTTTCATTGTACAAACGCAATATATATTAAGTTTAACAAATAATATTTTACACATTTTATGTAATTTTGTCAATAAATATACAAATATTCTGTAAGTTAAATATTTAAAGATGTGAATTGTAATGCAAATTATCTATAATTGCAGCTGATATAATAAAACTAACATATAAATTTAATCCTATGGCTAATACAAGTATACCCAATTGGTAAATAAATAGTGAAGAATAAAATAAATATGTAAGTAGAATGATAGAAGAAATAATACAAATAGCAAATGATGAATTTAGTCCTATTTTTAAAATATGTAAAATTTTTTTATCTAAATTTTTATAATATGAAATTAAAAATTTTATCATAATATCCACCTCTATAAAAGTAATACTAAATAAAGGATATCATGATTAGATAGTAAAAACAATGGAAGTTTTAACCAGGTTTTATATACTAGTAAAGTTCTCCGAACTTCCTATAATAGAAATATATTGCACAGAAAGTTGCTTTGCAAATTTCGTGTACGAACAAAGACGCGGACTTTAAAATGTTTTAATAAGTACAAAAGTTATTAATGTCCGCTTTTGTTCTTAATGTTATTATATAGAAAAAAGAAAAACCAACTTATTTTAAAGTTGGTTTTTAAATAAAAACTATGCATAATCTTTATTTAGCCTTAAGCCATTGCTGCATTTAATTTTTTTGATAAATTTGATTTCTTTCTAGCTGCAGTGTTTTTTACAATAACACCTTTTGTACAAGCTTGATCTATTTTTCTAGTTGCTTCAGAAAATAGAACTTTAGCTTCTTCTAAATTTCCAGCTTCAACAGCTTCTTCAAATTTTTTAACAGCTGATTTATAACCAGATTTTATCATATTATTTCTTAAAGTTTTTTTCTCAATTACTTTAACTCTTTTTTTAGCTGATTTAATATTTGGCATCTATAAGCACCTCCTCTTAGTCTTTTATTCATTATAACATTTGCTATTCTAACATATTTTTTTATGAAATGCAAGTGAATTTTCCAATTTATTATTGTATTATGAAAAAACTTATGGTATATTTTTAAAGAGAATAAATAATACTAAAATATTTAAAATAGTGTTGGAGGTAAATATATGATAGCAATTGGTAGTGATCATGGAGGATATAAATTAAAAGAAGAAATAAAAAGATATTTGGATGAGAAAGAAATAAAATATATAGATTATGGAACAGAAAGTGAAGAAAGAGTTGATTATCCAGATATAGCAAAAGAAGTTTCAAAGTCAATTCAATCAAAAAAATGTGAAAAAGGGATATTAATATGTCGTTCTGGTTTGGGAATGAGTATAGTAGCCAATAAATTTAAGGGAATAAGAGCAACACCATGTTATAATGAGGAAACTGCTAAGTTTTCTAGATTACATAATGATAGTAATATATTAGGAATTGGTGCAGATTATGTAACTGTAAATGAAGCTATATGCATTTTAAGAATGTGGCTTGCAACTGAGTTTGAAGGTGGTAGACATTTGGAAAGAATAAAAATGATAGAAGAAATAGAAAAAGAAAATATGAAATAAAAATGGAGGAATAAGTATGTGGGGAGATATTGCAATTGCATTTTTACTTGCATTTATTGTTACATTTATGGCAACACCATATACAATAAAAATAGCACATAAAGTAGGTGCTGTGGATGTGCCAAAAGATAAAAGAAGAATGCATAAAAAAGCAATGCCTAAGTTTGGTGGACCAGCTGTTATTGTGGGATTTCTAGTATCAGTTATATATTTGCTAATTGTAATGAGCATAGAAAATTCTATAAATTTATTTCGGAATAGAACAGTATGGAATGAAGTTACTAGGGATGTTTTTAGGAATTATTATTATCTCGATAACTTGTATTATAGATGATATAAAAACAATAAAACCAATAACAAAACTAACAGGGCAATTATTAGCTGCAATTGTAGCTGTGGGATTTGGAATCAGAATTAATGATGTAACAATTCCATATATAAGTACAATACAAATGCAAGAAATGTTTTCAATTATATTAACTATAGTGTGGATTGTAGGTGTAACTAATGCAATTAATTTAATAGATGGCTTAGATGGTTTATCATCAGGTATTTCAGTAATATCTGCAATTTCATTATTGATTATATTTGTATTAAATGATTCACCTATGGTGGCTATATTGTTAATAACAGCTCTTGCAGGAGCGTTAGTTGGCTTTTTACCATTTAATTTTTCACCAGCTAAAACATTTATTGGTGATACAGGTTCTAATTTTTTAGGATTTTCTTTATCAATTATTTCTATATTAGGAGTAGCAAAGACATATACAGCAGCAGTTATTGTATTGCCATTGATAGTATTAGGATTACCATTGTTTGATACTTTTTGGGCAATTGTTAGAAGGTTGATAAAAGGAAAGTCAATAAAAGCTATATTTAAAGCAGATAAAGGACATTTACATCATAGAATAGTAGCAAAAGGATTTAGTCAAAAACAGGCTGTTTTAATATTATATGGTATAAGTGCTACATTTGGTATATTTGCAGTTATTATGTTAGAAAGTGGTATATGGAAAGCATTATCATTTTTACTAATGGTTATAGTAGCAATAGCTTTAGGATATAGAAATTTTAAAACAGAAAATACTGCAAACCAAAGATATGAATGTTTAGAATGTAAATATATATATAATCCTAAATTTGGTAATGAAAAAGCTGGAATAGAACCAGGAACGTCATTTGAAGATTTACCAGATGATTGGGTATGTCCTGTTTGTGGAGAAGGAAAAGATATGTTTGAAATACATCAATAAAATGATAGGAGAATGATTTATGGCAGATAAAATAATAAAATTTTTAGCATATGATGGAAGAATTTCTGTTGTATGTGCAGATACAACTCAATTAGTTGAAGAAGCTAGAAAAGTTCATGATATGAGTCCAGTTGTAACAGCAGCATTTGGAAGACTTTTAACAGTTACAGCCATTATGGCTACAGAGATGAAAGGAAAAAAAGACAAATTAACAATCCAAATAAAAGGAAATGGACTAATAGGTAATATGCTTGTAACAGCAAATAATGAACCTACAATAAAAGGATATGTATTAAATCCAATTGTAGATATACCATTAAATGAAGATGGAAAATTAGATGTAGGTGGAGCAGTAGGAAGAGAAGGATATATTAATGTTATAAAAGATATAGGATTAAAAGATCCATATATAGGAATTTCCCCATTAGTTTCAGGAGAAATAGCAGAAGATTTTGCAAATTATTTTGTAAATTCTGAACAAAGGGATTCAGCAGTAGCATTAGGAGTACTAGTAGATAAAAATGGAGTTAGAGCAAGTGGAGGTTATTTAATAAATCCAATGCCAGATGCTACATCAGAAGATATAACTAATATTGAACAATCAATTTTTAAAGCAGGAGCTATGTCAAAAATGTTAGATCAAAAATTAACATTGATAGAAATAGCTAAAAAAATTACAGGAGATGAAAATGTAAAAATTATTGAAGACAATATTGTTCCTAATTTTAAATGTGAATGTTCAAAAGATACAATGAAAAATGCATTAACAACCATAGGAAAAGAAGAATTAAAAGATATTATAGAAAAAGAAGGAAATGCAGAATTGGTTTGTCATTTTTGTAATAAAAAATATAATTTTACTAAAGAAGAATTAGAAGAAATATTAAAAGAAATAAAACAAAATTAAAATAGTAAATATAGGAAGGAAATAAAAAATGGAAAAAGTATTTATATTTGGACATAAAAGTCCTGACACAGATTCAATATGTGCAAGTTTAGTACATGAAAGATTAGATAAAAGAAATGGATGGAATGATACAGAAGCAAGAAGATTAGGAAAGTTAAATAAAGAAACACAATATGTTTTAAATTATTTAAATATCGAAGAACCAAAAATGCTAGATGAAGTAGAAGAAGGTCAACAAGTTATTTTGGTAGATCACAATGAATTCAATCAAAGTGCAGAAGGAATTGAAAAAGCAAAAATATTAGCTGTAACAGACCATCACAGAATTGCAAATTTTGAAACATCAGAACCATTATATTATACAGCAAAACCTTATGGTAGTACATGTACAATATTATTTGAACAATATAAAACACAAGGACATGAAATAAATAAAGAAGAAGCTATACTAATGGCTAGTGCAATAATTTCAGATACATTATTATTAAAATCTCCAACTACAACTGAATATGACAAAAAAGCATTAAAAGAATTAGAAGAAATAGCAAAAATAGATTTAAATCAATATGGATTAGAAATGTTAAAAGCAGGTACAGATTTGGGTGATTTTTCAGAGGCAGAATTAGTAAATTTAGATGCTAAAAATTTAGACAAAGATGGAAACAAATTTGTAATTGCACAAGTAAATACAGTTAGTATAGAAGATGTTCTAAAAAGACAAAAAGAACTAGAAGATGCAATGAAAAATGAAATAGAGAAAAAAGGATTACAACTATTTGTTTTAGCAATAACAGATATTTTAAATAGTAATTCAGAAATTATAGCATTAGGTAATAGAGTAGATGCAGTAGAAAAAGCTTTTGATATTAAATTAGAAAATAATAGAGCATTTTTAGAAGGTGTTGTATCAAGAAAAAAACAATTATTACCAAATATTGATAAAAATATGTAAAAATAATAAATCATTATTAAATTTTATAAGCTAATATTTTGAATTGTGAATTGTAGCATCTGTAGTTACGATAAAAAAGTAAAGATACAAGGAATACTAAAAAAGGAGAAACACATGTATTTAAAAAGATTAGAATTACAAGGATTTAAATCATTCGCAGATAAAACTGTACTAGAATTTATGCCAGGAATTACAAGTGTTATAGGACCAAATGGGTCTGGAAAAAGTAATATATCAGATGCCATAAGATGGGTACTTGGGGAACAAAGTATGAAATCTTTAAGAGGAACTAAATCATTAGATATAATTTTCGCTGGTACACAAAATAGAAAATCACTTGGTTTTGCAGAAGCATCATTAATATTTGACAACACAGATGGTACATTACCAATAGAATATACAGAAGTAATTGTAACAAGAAAATTATACAGAAGTGGGGAGACTGGATATTACATAAACAAGGTTCCTTGTAGATTGAAAGATATATTAGAATTATTTATGGATACAGGAATTGGTAAAGATGGATATTCTATCATAGGACAAGGAAAAATTGATGAAATATTAAGTAATAAATCAGAAGATAGAAGGCATATATTTGAAGAAGCTGCAGGAATAGTAAAATATAGAGTAAGAAAAGGTGAAAGTGAAAAAAAATTAGAACATACTAAATTAAATTTACTTAGAATAAATGATATTTTAGCCGAAATAGAAACAAATATTGAACCATTAAAAATACAATCTGAAAAAGCAAAAAAATATTTAAATGTAAGAGAAGAATTAAAAAATATAGAAATAGGTCTATTTATATACAATATAGATAAATATAAAAAAGAGCTTGAAGAAATAGCAAAAGATGAAGAAATATATTCTAATCAATGCAATGATGAAGAAGGAAGATTAGAAAGATGTAGAGCATTAAAAGAAGAATTAAAAAATGAAATAGATAATATCACTGAAAAAATAGAAAATATGACAAATTTAGGATTTGAAAGTGAAAAAGAAATTGAAATGTTAAATTCAGATATTAATGTTTCTAAAACAAGAATAGACAATAATAAAGAGAATAAATTAAGATTTAAAGAAGAAATTAAGGAATTAGAAGACAGAATAGAAGAATTAAAGGAAGAGAGAAAACAAAAAGAGCAAAAAAAAGAAAATTTAAAAATTAATAAAGAAAAATTTGTTAAAGATTTAGAACAAAAAGAAAAGGAATTATTAGAATTAACAAGAAAACTTTCAGATAAAGAATTAGAAATAGAAACACATAAAAAAAAGGTAGAACAAAATATAGATAATAAATATGAATTGCAAACTAATATTAGTGAACAAGAAATAAATTACCAAAATAATGAAAAGAGACAAATGCAGATAAAAAATGAAATTGCTGGTAATATTTCTGAATTAGATAGTACAAGATTAAAAAAAGAAGAAATATCAAAAGATTTTTATGAAGTTGAAAGTAAGAGAAATAAAATTTTAGCTAATTTAGGAAATATTAATGAACAAAAAGAGGAAGCTGATAAAAAAATAAAAGAATATGAAACTAAAATAAACATGTATTCTGGAGAAAAAAGAATAAAAGAATCTAAATTAAAATTTTTAATAGAAACTGAAAAAGAAAAAGAAGGATATATAAAAAGTGTTAAATCATTATTAAAAGAATGTGAAAATACTAAAGAATTAGGAAAAGGAATGCATGGGGTTTTAGCAAATCTTATTGAAGTTCCAGAAAAATATCAAACAGCGATAGAAATGTGTTTAGGAGCAAGTTTGCAAAATATTGTTACTGAAAATGAAAATGATGCAAAGAGATTGATTGAATATTTAAGAAAAAACAAATTGGGACGAGCTTCTTTTTTACCAATAAGTTCAGTTAAAGGAAGAAAAATTGATAAAATAAAAGGAAAAAATAATAAAGTATTAGGAATTGCATCAGATTTAATAAAATATGGAAAAAAATATGAAAATATTGTGTTAAATTTATTGGGAAGAACAGTAATAGTTGAAGATATGGAAACAGCTATAGAATTAGCAAAAAGTAATAATTATACATTTAGAATTATTACTATTGAAGGAGATGTAATTAATCCATCTGGTGCTATTTCTGGAGGTTCTATTGCTAAAAAAACAGTTAATATTTTAGGTAGAAGTAGAGAGATTGACAAATTAAAAAAAGAAATAAAACAACTAGAAGAAAAAAATGAAAAATTAGAAAAAGAGAAAAAAGATTATGAAAATTCTACTGAAAATGTTGTAGAAGAAGCAATAAGTTATGAAAAAGAATTACAAGAAATTGAAATTTATTATGCAACAGGAAAAGAAAAAATTAAAGCTATAGAAGATAATATAAATAGAGTACAAAATAGATTATCTAAATTAAAAGAAGAAACAAAAAAATTAGAAGAACAAAAAAATGAAGCAAAAGAGACTAAAGAAAAATTAAAAAATGAAATTGTAGCAATTGATGAAGAAAATGAAAAGTTGAAAAAGATAATAGAAGAATTTGCAGAATTAAATAAAGATAATCAAAAATATATTGATGATTTAAACTTTGACATAACAAATTTAAAAATATCAGTATCATCATTTGATGAAAGTGAAAGTTCTATTCAAGAAATACAAGAAAGAATAGATACAGAAATTGCAACTACAGAAAAAAGTATTGAATATAAAAACATACAAATTGAAAAAATAGTTCAAGATAATATTAATTTAGAAAAATCGATAGAAGAAATAAAAGAAAAAATAAATAAAATAAAAGAAGAGGTAAAAAATAGTGGTTCAAAAATAGAAGAATTAAAGCAAAAAAGAATTCAAAAAAATGAAAAGATGATTCATCAAGAAGAGGAAATAAATAATAAGTTTAATATAATAGAAGAATTGAAATCTCAATTAGTAAAAATTGACGTTAGAAAAACAAAATTGACAGATGATATAAATGAAATTATTAATAAAATGTGGGAAGAATATGAATTAACACCTAACAATATTGTTGATTATAAAAAACCAGAAAATATACAATTGACTCAAAAAAATGTAAAGGAATTGCGTAATCAAATAAGAGAATTAGGAAGTGTTAATATAGATTCAATTGATGAATATAAAAAATTAAAAGAAAGATATGATTTTATGTGTGAACAACGAGTTGACTTAGAAACAACCATGGCAAAATTAAGAAAAATTATATCTGAAATGACATCATTGATGAAAGAACAGTTTAAAGAAAAATTTGCACAAATAAATAAAAACTTCTCTGAAGTATTTAAAGAACTATTTGGAGGTGGAAATGCTAGTTTAAGATTAGAAGATAAAGACAATATATTAGAATCTGGGATAGAGATTACTGTTCAACCACCAGGTAAAAAATTGCAAAATATGATGCTTTTATCAGGAGGAGAAAAAGCATTTACAGCAATTGCATTATTATTTGCAATATTAAAAATAAATCCAGCACCATTTTGTGTATTAGATGAAATAGAAGCAGCACTTGATGATGTTAATGTATATAGATATGCGGAATATTTAAAGAAATTTACACAAAATACACAATTTTTAGTTATAACACACAGAAAAGGAACAATGGAAGCAGCAGATACTGTTTATGGAATAACAATGGAAGAAAATGGTATATCAAAATTGTTATCTATGAAATTAAAAAATAATGAATAATTTGCAGAAAAAGATAATGGAAAGAATATTAAAATTCTTATCATTATCTTTTTTGTTATAATGTATAAAAATACAATGTGCACAATTTTACGAAAAGTGAAAGAGAAAAGTTAAAATTTATATAAATTATAAAGCTTTTCGATTTGTTTAATTAATGTCCGTAGTTGTTCTAATAATTTAAAAAATCCAATAAGTATTAATAAAATTCCAGAAAATATAGACCATATATTATCTGGCAATTTATTTAATTTATAAATTTTTTTACCAAAAAAATTTCCGTAAACTCAAAAATAATAATTGAAAATAACTAACAATAAAAGGAAATACAAATGAAAAATTATCTAATATACTAAAACCAATTACAATACAAAAAATGTCAAGAGAAAGGGCTAAGCTTAAGAAAAAAGCCTCTTTAGCATCAATTGTATTAGAATGATCTAAGTCTGAAGAGTTAGGATTTTTAATGATTTTTATTGTTATTCCCAAACATTTTATAAAAAGTGAATAAATTTTTTCTGATTCATGTATTTGAATTTTTTTATTAGAGCTTTTTAAGCTTTTTTTATCTTTTATTGATTGAAAACACATAAAAATCCCCATAAAAACAAGAATAATGCTTCCTAAATAATTCATAAAAAAATCTGGTAAAAAATATTTTAATAAATTTCCAAAATATATTGAAATAACAGATACAAAAAAGGTTACAATAAATATTATTAATTTAGCTAAAATTGTTATTTTTGTATTTTTTATTCCATAAGTAAGACCTATTCCTAGAGAGTCTATACTACTAGAAATAGCTAAAAATAAGTAATTTAAAACCACATATAGTCCCCTCCTATAATAATATAATATGGGTTACATAAAAAAATGCTACCAAGAAATAGTCATAAACATAAAAATTATGAATACAATTAAAAAGAAAAAGGACAAGATAATAAAATTACAAAGGAGAGAAAAGATATGTGGGAAACTTATAAAAAAGAAGAATTGGAAACAAAATTAAATACCAATTTTCTAAAAGGATTGAAGTTTGAAGAAGCAAAGAAAAGACAAATGAAATATGGGAAAAATGAATTAGAAAATAAGAAAAAAGAAGTAATATTAATAAAATTTATTAAACAATTTAATGATTTCATGATAATAATTTTAATTATGGCGTCAATTGTGTCTGCAGGAATATCGTGGTATCAAGGAGAAAATGATTATATTGATTCAATAATAATAATAGCAATAGTTGTATTAAATGCTGTTATGGGTGTACTGCAAGAAGAAAAGGCAGAAAAATCAATTGAAAGTTTAAAAAAGATGACACCTCAAATGTCAAATGTTATAAGGGAAGGCAAAGAAAAACAAATAAATTCAAACGAATTAACAATTGGAGATATAGTAATATTAGAATCAGGAAATAGTGTACCAGCAGATTGTAGAATAATAGAAAGCTATAATTTAAAAGTAGAAGAATCAAGCTTGACAGGAGAAACGATACCAGTAGAAAAAAATGGAAATGGGATATGTAAAAAAGATATGCCATTAGGTGATATTTTTAATATGGTATTTATGGGAAGTACAATTGTAAATGGACATGCAAAAGTTGTAGTAACAGATATAGGAATGGAAACTAGAGTAGGAAAAATAGCTAATATGATTATTACGAATGAATCACCAGAAACGCCTATACAGAAAAAACTTAATCAAGTCGGAAAAATTTTAGGAGTAGTATGTTTGATAATTTGTCTAGTAATATTTGTTATAGGTATCGTAAAAAAAATACCACCAATGGAAATGTTTATGACATCTGTTGGGCTAGCAGTTGCAGCTATACCAGAAGGATTACCAGCAATTGTAACAATAATGTTATCAATTGGAGTTACTAAAATGTCCAAAAGAAATAGTATAATGAGAAAACTACCAGCTGTAGAAACGTTAGGAAGTAGTAATGTAATATGTTCAGATAAAACCGGAACTTTAACTCAAAATAAAATGAAGGTTGTAGAAATAAAATCTGAAAATGTAGAATTAGCAATGGAATTAGCTACAATGTGTACTGATAGTAAGATAGAAATAAATAATGGGAAAGTGGATATTATAGGTGAACCTACAGAAAATGCTTTAGTTGAAGTTGCATATAAAAACAAAAAGGATAAAATTAAACTATGTGAAGTAATGCCAAGAGTTTATGAAATTCCATTTGATTCTAGCAGAAAAATGATGACAACAATACACAAATTGCCAAACGGAAAATACAGAGTTATAACCAAAGGAGCACCAGATGTTTTATTAAATAGATGTATAGGAATTTCTAAAGAAAAAATCTTAAAAGAGAATGAAAAAATGGCAAACAAAGCATTAAGAGTTATAGCAATAGCATATAAAGAAATAGAAATAATACCAAAAGATGTAAAGATTGAAAATATTGAAAATAATTTAAAATTTGTAGGATTAATAGGAATGATTGATCCACCAAGAGAAGGAGTAAAAGAAGCTGTAGAAACTTGTAAAAAAGCAGGAATAAAAACAGTGATGATAACGGGAGATCATATTGCAACAGCAAAGGCAATAGCTGAAAAAATAGGAATATTAACAAATGGATATAATGCAATAACAGGTAAAGAATTGGATAAAATGAATCAAGATACATTAGACAAACAAATAGAACAATATAGAGTATTTGCAAGGGTAACTCCAGAACATAAAGTAAGAATAGTAAAGGCTTGGCAGAGAAAAGGTGCTGTTGTAGCCATGACTGGTGATGGGGTAAATGATAGTCCAGCACTAAAAAGTGCAGATATAGGAATTGCTATGGGAAAAGGAGGAACAGATGTAGCTAAAAATGCATCAGATATGATTTTGGTAGACGATAATTTTGTAACAATTGTAGAAGCTGTAAAACAGGGAAGAAATATATATGATAATATTCGAAAAGCTATACATTTCCTAATTGCAACAAATATAGGAGAAATTGTAACAATTTTTGTTGGATTAGTATTAGGATTAAAATCACCTTTACTCGCAATTCAATTATTATGGATAAATTTAGTTACAGATTCTTTGCCAGCAATAGCAATAGGTTTAGAACCACCTGAAAAAGATATAATGGAAAGGAAACCAATAGATTCTAAAAAAGGAATATTTGCAGATGGATTATGGAGCAAAATTATATTAGAAGGAATAATGTTAGGAATGCTTACATTAATAGCATTTAGCATAGGAAACAAATATTATGGATTAGAAGTTGCAAGAACTATGGCATTTATAAGTATGGGAGTATTAGAACTTGTACACTGTTTTAATATAAAAAGTGAAAAATCAATATTAAAAATAGGAATATTGGAAAATAAATATTTGATAGGAAGTTTTATAATAGGAATTTTAGTACAAGGAATAGTTGTAATAATACCATCACTTGCTGAGATATTTAATTTAGTAAATTTAAATCGAAACCAATGGTTAATAACATTAGGAATTTCACTTTTACCAATACCTATTATAGAAGTTCAAAAAAAGATAAATAATAAAACAAGAAAAAATGAAAAGAAAGTATATATTAATAAACAACTATATAAATCATCTGTTTAGAAATTTATGTTACAATTCATAGTTTATAAAATAGATTATTTTTAAATTTGATAATATAATATATTGTTTTTTTATACCTTGGTGTCGCAAACCCATATTAAAAATAAATTTTATAAAAAATATGGTAAAAAATAAAAAATTATGATAGGATATTAATGAAAAAAATAAAGATTTAATGGTGATAAAATGGCAGTGATTTTATTTTTAATATTAATTATAAATTTTAGTTTTTTTATAAATATAAAATTAAATTTTAAACAAGAAGAAGCTATTGTTATAGCTTTTTTTGGAATGTTAATTGGCATATATTTTTTAGGTATATTTGAAAAATTATCAATAATGATGTATGTATTTGGATTTTTACTTGTGTCAAGCGTGATTTATAATATATATAGTATAAAAATTAAAAAAGTTGATCTAAAAAAAATGATAACAATGCCATCATTAATATATTATGCGTTAATAATTGGAACATATATATTTTTTGGTAAATGTAATTTTTGTCATTATGATGAATTTATGTTTTGGGGAACTAATGTAAAATTTATGTTTTCTGAAAATGTATTATGGGCTAATAAAGCAATAGATGCGGTACATCAAGTTTATCCTCCAATTACTGGAATAGTAGAATATTTATTTTGCAAATTAAATAATAATTATAGTGAAGGAATGTGTTATGTTGGTATAATAAGTTTTCTATTTACTCCAACAATATTATTATTTAAAGGATATAAATGTAATATTCAAAATATTATAAAAGTAATTGTAACATATTTATTTATATACATATCAATTAATTTTTTTGAATTTAATATTGCAAATTTAAGTGTTGATTGTACATTGGGAATATTGTTTTCTATTTTGGTTTATTATTCATATGTTTTAGATTATAAAAATAAAAAACAAATATTTATAATGTCAATATTATGTATAATAATGACTTTAACAAAAACAAATGGTTTATTATTTGTTGCTATACCTATTGGATTTTTAGTTATTGAAAAAATAGTAGAACTAATAAAAAACAAAGAAAAAAATACCAAAAGATTTTTAAGACAATTTTTACCAATAATTATTTTTATATTTGTATCTATATTTAGCTATTTAACATGGACAATATATTATAAAGTAAATGGAAAAGAAATAGATGATAGACACGATAAAAATTTTGCGTCTGAATTCAAACTATCTGAATTTGTAAATACTATTACAGGAAAATATAAAAATGTTGAACCTAAAGATATAATAGTATTTAATAATTTTAAAAGTGCATTAAAAAATCAAAAAATTGGAAACACAAAAAATATATATTGGTGCATATTAGGAATTAATTTAATTGGAATTTTTACAATAGTATTAAAAAAGAAGAAATTAAAAAATATACTTTGGCTAATTGGATTAAATATGGGTAATTTTATATATTTGATGTCTGTTCTTTATATATTTATGTTTGTATTTGTACAATATCAAGGAATTACTCTTATGGGATTTGAAAGATACATAAATACATATTTATTAGGTTTTTTATTAAGTGTTGTATTTATTATGTTAGAGGAAAAAAATACAATACCTATTATATTAACCATTTGTTTAGGTGTTATAATGAGTATTAAATTAAATTGGCAACAATATTATTTTAATAATATTGAAATACAATCTAATATAAACTCGGAAAATATAATTAGGAAAGTAAAAGAAAATGAAAGAGTTTATATAATTGATAATAGTAAAGATTATGGAGCAGAATTTAATAAAATTAGATATTTAATAGCACCTAGAAAAACCAATTTACTATATGAATGGAATATAACAACACAGTCTCCATCAGTATATTATCAAAAAAATATAAGTAAAGAAGAACTGATGGATGAATTAATAGATAATTATGATTATGTATATGTTATAAATGTGACAAATCAATTTTTGGCAGAATATAGAGGTATATTTACTGAAGATGGAATAGAAATGTTAAAAAATAATATATTAGAAGATGATGCACCAGAATATACTAGTAAAGGTGTAGGATATTTGTTTAAAATAAAAAAAGAGGAAAAAATATTAGAACGAGTAAAGTAGGGGGAAAATTGGGAAAAGATTTAACAATATTAATACCAGCATTAAATGAAGAAAAAACAATAGAAATTGTAATAAAGAAAGCAAAAGAATATATAAAATCAAAAAAAATAAATGGAGAAATTTTAATTGCTAATAATGGAAGTATAGATAAAACAAAAGAACTAGCTATGAAACTAGGAGCAAGAGTGGTAGATATAGAAACTAAAGGATATGGAATAGCAATTATAGAAGGAATAAAAAATGCTAAGGGAAATTATATTATAATAGGAGATGCAGATGATAGTTATAATTTTTTAGAATTGGATGATTTTGTACAAGCATTTAATGAAGGATATGATATTGTAATAGGAAATAGATATGGAAAAGTGATGGAAAAAGGTTCTATGAAAATATCGCATAAATATATAGGAACACCGATATTAGGATGGCTAATTAGAAAAAAATATAAAAAGACAATACATGATATAAATTGTGGATTAAGAGGTGGAAAAAAGGAAAAACTTATAAATTTGGATTGCAATTGTGATGGGATGGAATTTGCTAGTGAAATGATGATAAAAGCAATAAAGAAAAATATGAAAATAAAAGAAGTACCAATAAATTTTTATAAAGATAAGAGAGAAGGAAAATCGCATCTTAATGCTATTAGAGATGGAATAAAACATTTAAAAGTTATTTTATTTTAGTAATATTGGCTTGCATTAGATAAAAATATATGATAAAATAGTTATGCTTTAAAGATAGTATAACTATTTTTAAATCTCTACTTGCAAAAAAATGCAGGTTATAAATCCATAGGGAGGTGAAAGATAATGAACAAATACGAAAGTATTATCATTGTTAGTCCAAATGTTGATGAAGCAGGTTTAAAAGCTGTAGAAGAAAAATTCACAGGATTAATTAATGAACATGGAAAAGTAGAAACAGTTGAAAACATGGGAAAAAGAAAATTAGCATACGATATAAAGAAATTTAAAGAAGCTACATATGTTTTATTCAACTTTGAAGCTGAACCAGAATTAATAACAGAACTTGAAAGAGTATACAGAATTACAGATGACATTATAAAATTTATCACAGTAAGAAAAGAAGAAAAATAAGATGAAAATTAAATAAAGATGGGGCCTTTATTTAGAGTAAAGAAAGGTGAGTTACAATGAACAAAGTAATTTTAATGGGAAGATTAACAAGAGATCCAGAAACAAGATATACACAAACAAATAATACATTAGTATCTTCATTTAGTCTAGCAGTAAATAGAAGATTTGTAAGACAAGGAGAAGAAAGACAAGCGGATTTTATAAATATTGTTGCTTGGAGTAAATTAGGAGAATTTTGTAGTAAATACTTTAAGAAAGGTCAACAAGTAGGTATAATAGGAAGAATTCAAACTAGAACTTGGGATGATGACCAAGGACAAAAACACTATGTTACAGAAGTAGTAGCAGAAGAAGCGTATTTTGCAGATAGTAAAAGAGAAGGAGATACATCAAATTCATCTTTTGAAAATACTTTCGGAAATACAGCTCCTGGAAATATGGGATCAGATTTTGAAATGTCTTCAAGTGATGACCTACCATTCTAATTAGTTAGGGGGGAAAATTGAGAAATGGCAGATAAAAAACAAAATAAAAGAAATAGAAATTATGATGATGATTATAATCCAAGATTTAGAAAACAAAGAAAAAAAGTTTGTTTATTATGTAGTGATAAAAACTTTGAATTAGATTACAAAAATCCAGAACAATTAAAGAAATTTGTTAGTGATAAAGGTAAAATATTACCAAGAAGAACAACTGGAATGTGTGCTAAACATCAAAGAGATATTACATTAGCAGTAAAAAGAGCAAGACATATAGCTTTATTACCATATGCACAAAAATAATTTATAAAAAGACTAAAGTAATTGATAAATCAGTTATTTTAGTCTTTTAAAATATGATTTTTATATACTAGGAAATTTTTCTTATTTGTTCGAATTGAAAAAGAGCGTAAAAAATGATAACATAGATGTACAAATTATAATAAAATAGGTGGTTAAAGTATGGATAAAGATTTATTAGAATTAGTTGAAAAATCTGAAAAAAAGATAACTAATCAATTTAAAAAAATAGAAGAAATAAAAAGTAAAAATAGTATAAAAGTAATACATGCTTTTCAAGAGTGTAATTTACAAGAAATGCATTTAGCAACATCAACTGGATATGGAATTGATGAAATAGGAAGAAATAAAATTGAGGAAATATATGCAAAAATATTTAAAGCAGAGGACAGTTTAGTTAGAGCACAATTTATTTCAGGAACACATGCATTAGCAATAACTTTATCGGCATTGTTACGTCCAAATGATAAAATGATAAGTATAACAGGAGCACCATATGATACATTACAAACAGTTATAGGAATAGGAAAAGAATCAAGTCCAAGTTCTTTAAAATCATATGGAATAGAATATGAACAAATAGAATTAAAAAATAATGAGTTTGATATAGAAAAGATAAAAGAAAGACTATCTAAAAAAGATATAAAATTAGTTGAGATACAAAGATCAAGAGGGTATTCTACTAGAAAAAGTTTAACAATAGAAAAAATAGAAGATGCAATAAAGGCAATAAGAGAAGTAAATAAAGATGTAATAATAATGGTTGATAATTGCTATGGTGAATTTGTTCAAGATAGAGAACCTATAGAAGTAGGAGCAGATATTGCAGTTGGATCTTTAATGAAAAATTTGGGAGCTGGAATAGCAACAAGTGGAGCATATATTGTTGGGAAAAAAGAATTGACAGAATTATGTGCTGAAAGATTAACAGCACCAGGAATTGGAAAAGAAATAGGTCCATCATTAAATCAAAATACGAATTTATTAAAAGGATTATTTTTTGCGCCTGAAGTAGTTGCAAGTAGTGTAAAAACAGCAATATTTGCAAGTGCGATATTAGAAGAGCTTGGATATGATGTAGAACCTAAATATAATGAAGAAAGAGCTGATATAGTTCAAACAATACATTTAGGAACAAAAGAAAAACTTATAAAATTTTGTCAGGGAATACAAAAAGGTTCACCAATAGATTCTCAAGTAATACCAGAACCAAGTCCTATGGGAGGATATGAAGATGAGGTTATAATGGCAGCAGGGACGTTTACAGAAGGATCAACTATAGAACTAAGCTGTGATGGACCAGTAAGAGAACCATATATAGCATATATGCAAGGTGGATTAACATATGATTATGGGAAATATGGAATACTAAAAGCAATAGAAGAAATGAATAAATAATAAAATAATTGTAAAGAAATTTCAAAGGAGGATATAATTGAAAAAAGTCATAGTAATAGGTGGAGGACCAGCTGGTATGATATCAGCAATTACAGCAAAAGAAAATGGAAATGATGTATGTTTAATTGAAAAGAATAATCAATTAGGTAAAAAACTATTAATCACAGGAAAAGGAAGATGTAATATAACATCATCATTAGATATTAATGATTTTATAAAAAATACTCCTGGAAATGGTATGTTTTTATATAGTGCATATCAACAATATACTAATAAAGATATTATAGAATTTTTACAAAAACAAGGATTAGAAGTAAAAGAAGAAAGAGGAAATAGGATATTTCCATGTACAGACAAATCTGTAGACGTTTTAAAATGTTTTACTAAAAAGATGAAAGAACTAGATATAGAGATAAAATATAATGAAAGAGTTATAGAAATTTTAACACAAGATATAAATGGAGAAATAAAAGCAATAGGAGTAAGAACCAATAAAGAAACCATAAAGGCAGATAAAATTATTTTGGCTACAGGAGGAAAAAGTTATCCTTTAACTGGTTCAACAGGGGATGGCTATAAAATGGTTGAAAAATTAGGACATAAAGTAACAGAAATAAATCCATCGTTAGTTCCATTAGAGTCTTATGAAAAAAATGAATGTAAAGAATTGCAAGGATTAAGTTTAAAAAATGTAAAAATAGAATTAATTGACACAAGAAAAAACAAAAAAATATATGAAGATTTTGGTGAAATGATATTTACACATTATGGAGTTTCAGGTCCTACAATTTTAAGTGCATCTGCACATTTAGTTAGATATAAAAATATAAAGCAATTATTTAATGAAAAAAATATAATATTAAAAATAGATTTAAAGCCAGCATTAGATGTAAAAAAATTAAATGATAGAATTTTAAGAGATTTTGAAACAGTAAAAAATAAACAATTTAAAAATAGTCTTGATAGATTACTACCACAAAAATTAATTCCAGTAGTGATAAAAAGAAGTGGAATTGATCCAAACAAAAAGGTAAATGAAATAACAAAAAAAGAAAGAGAAAAATTAGTATTAGAAATGAAAGAGTTTAAGATATTAATAAAAGAATTTAGGCCGATAGAAGAAGCAATAGTAACAAGTGGAGGAATAAATATAAAAGAAATTAATCCGAAAACAATGGAATCAAAAAAAATAAAAGGATTGTATTTTGCTGGAGAAATTATAGATGTAGATAGTTACACAGGAGGATTTAATCTACAAATAGCATATTCAACAGGATATGTAGCTGGATTAAATTAAATATGGAGAAAGATATGAATAGTTTTTTTACAATAAAAAATAATTTAATAGGTGAATTAGTGGTTAAAAAATCAAAATTTATAACTAATATTATTAAAGTTTCATCTAAAGAAGAAGCAGAAGAGGAAATAAAAAAGATAAAAAAGAAATATTATGATGCAAGACATAATTGTATAGCGTATAGAATATTAGAAAATGAAAAGATAATAGAAAGATTTAGTGATGATGGGGAACCATCAGGGACTGCAGGACAGCCATTACTAAATATATTAGAAAAAAATAATATGGTAAATGTATTAGTAATAGTTACAAGATATTTTGGTGGTATATTACTTGGTACAGGAGGTTTGGTAAGAGCATATTCAGAAAGTTTATTAAATATATTATCAAAAAGTGATATAGTAGAAATAAAAATAGGAATAGAATGTGAAGTAGAAATAGAGTATAGTCAATTGGAAAAATTTAAATATTACTGTAAAAATAATGACATTAATATAAAAGAATATAAATATACTGAAAAAATTGTATGTAAAATAGAGATGGATGAAAACAAAAAAAGTAAAATATTAGAAGATTATAAATTAAAGAATATTAATTTATTGAATTTAAAGATTTTATCTAAAAAATACATAGAAAAAAGTATAGAAAAAAAGTAGTTTTATAAAAAAAGGTGGAAAAAATTACCAATATGTATTGCATTTTATAAAGTAAAGGAATATAATTTGAATTGTAAAAAATTTACAATTTATTTTATAGGAGGAACAAATGAAAGACAAAATTACAGTTTTAATAGCTGATGATAATCAAGAATTTAGTCAAACATTGGCATCATACATAGATTCACAAGATGATATGGAGGTTATAGCAAAAGCGAAAGATGGAACAGAAGTAATAGATATAATTACAAACACTATACCAGATATAATGTTATTAGATGTAATAATGCCACATTTAGATGGTTTAGGAGTTTTGGAAAATATGAATAAAATAAAATTAGCAAAAAAACCAATTTGTATAATGCTATCTGCAGTAGGGCAAGACAAAGTAACACAAAGAGCAATAGAATTGGGTGCACAATATTATGTAGTAAAACCATTTGACATAGAAGTATTGATAAAAAGAATGAGGGAATTTAAATACTATAAACCATCACCACAAAATAATAATAATTTTATTACAAGAGAAACTAAACCACAGTATATTGATATTTCACCTGAAGATACTAATGTTGAAAAAAATTTAGAAGCATTGGTAACAAATATTATTCATGAGGTAGGTGTTCCAGCACATATAAAGGGATACCAATATTTAAGAGAAGCTATAATGATGGTGGTAAACGATATTGATGTAATAAATCAAATAACAAAAAGTTTATATCCACAAATAGCGCACAAATTTAGCACAACTCCAAGTCGCGTAGAAAGAGCAATAAGACATGCTATTGAAGTAGCATGGGGACGTGGACAACAAGAAACAGTAGAAAAAATATTTGGATATACAATTTCAGCTTCAAAAGGAAAGCCAACCAACTCAGAATTTATAGCAATGATTGCTGATAAATTACGTTTAGAATTAAAGAGTGCATAGAAATTGTGTGTAATCTTAGAGCACAAATCATTACACAAATAGTAAAATATTTTCATTATACCGGCAGATTCATGAGTTTATGGCATTGAAACAATGTGGAAATAGGTAAAAAAACTACAAAATATTTTTGGAAGAAGGCAACTAACTTTTTTATTTTTGGGGTACGGTTGAAGGTAGAAATGACCTTTCGTTTATTGGATTTTTATTAAATCAAAAATTTAGTAAATGGGAGGTTATTTTTTATAAATTAAATGGAATTCATATAGCAAATAGGAGATTGAATAAAGATGGCAGTTATTCAGGTGTAGAATATTATAGTAAAACAAAATAATTGTACATTTTTAGTCTGTTCGGTTAAATAATACATAAAAATGTTGTAATATAATATCAACCTTAATATATATGATTTCACATCCAATATTGATAGTGTGTATGGAGAAGGGAATTTTCAAACTTTATTAAAAACACTAAAATCATATTTGGAATATAATTTTGATTTTGTAACTATTGATAATAATAGTAAAAAATGGTCAAAACTAAATATTTCAGGAGTTAAAGCTATATATAATAATGAGTATGGTCAAGCAATATCATCAACAAATCCTAAATATGGTATTCTTATGTTAAAAGAAGATAAAACAGTTTCATATATTCCTATAGATAGTCTAATTGAAGAAAAAGTTGAAACAATGGAATTAAATGTTGAAGATATTACAAGTATAGATATAGAAGAAGATATGGGATTAATAACTAAATTAGTTGATGTTAATGGAAAAAAAGATGTTAATAATTATATAAAATAGAAATACAAATACAATGTAAACTCTTGTTGAGGACTGGTTAAAACCAGTCCTCAATATTTTCTAATAAAAATTAATTTTTGGTTTAAATTTTACAAATCTGGAAATACTTAAAACAAATACATAATAATGAGGAGGTACAAATGGATAAAATTGATATGAAAAATACTATAGTATTAAAAGATTTACCATCTAACATTATAAAAGAGGCATATGTTGTATTAAAATCTAATAAGGATGTAAAACAAATTCAAAAAAAGGAGAAAAATAATAAGAAAAAATCAAAAAATAAACAAGAATATATTGTAAAAGAAGCAGAATTGATAGTTTTAGATTTTATAAATGAATTTGAAAAATCAGAAAATGATGTTATACTAAATTCTAAAATTAATCAAAAATTAAAAAGATATATGTATATTGCAAGTATAATAATGATTATACAGTTTATACTATTAGTTATAAAATAGTTATAAAAAACCTTTTCCCAACATATAGTTTAATATGTAACCACGGAAGAGGTGTTTTTTTATGGAAAGAATTATGACTGTAGAAGAAAGAATTAGACGAGCAGAAGAAAGATATGAACAGAAAAAAAGAAATGAAGGAATGGGAATATCAACTGTCAAAAAAGAAGTTGAAAAAGATAAAAAAGATTTAAAATTATTAAAAAAAATGGTAATTCAATTAATTATATGTACATTAATTTATTTAGTAGTTTATACTATTCAAAATAATGAATATATTTTTTCACAGGATTTTATAAATAAAGTAAATGAGATAATATCATATGATATTAATTTTAAAAATATATATGAACAGATAAAAGAGAAAATGAAAAATAGTTCAGAAAATAAAGATAATGGTGAAAATTCAGATTGTAATCAAGAAAATAATTTAAACGAAGAAAACCAGAATGGTATAGGTGGAGCACAGGAAAATATAGAAGAAAATAAGGAAGAAAATGAGCAGAGTAACCAGAATGAAAATTTATCAGAAGAGGAACAAGAAATATTAAAAATAAAAAATACAGCAAATTTTATTAAGCCAATAGATGGAACAATAAGTTCAAGTTATGGTTTAAGAGAAAATGCAACAGGAAGAGTACCTAAAAATCATACTGGTGTAGATATAGCTGCAGTAACAGGAACAAAAATAAAAGCAACAACTGATGGAGAGGTAGTAATGGTATCTGAAGAGGGGGATTATGGAAAACACATAAAAATGCAAATAGGTGAAGTAAGTGTAATTTATGCACATTGTAATAATATATATGTAAAAGAAGGAGACAAAATAACACAAGGACAAGAAATAGCAGAAGTTGGAAGTACTGGCAATTCAACAGGTCCACATTTACATTTTGAAATACGAATATCAGAAAAAACAGTAGATCCTCAAAAGATAGTTGAATTATAAACTATTAAGGAGTGAAAAAATGAAATTCAAGATAGATCTGAAAATTTTTTTATTAATCATTTTATTTTTATGCACAAATCAAATAAAAATATATGGAATGATGATGTTATTTGCAATTATACATGAGTTAGGTCATTTAATAGCAGGAATAATATTAAAAATGAAGCCTAATCAATTAAAGATAAATCCATTGGGAATCTCCATAGAATTTGATATTAAAAATAGAGATTATAATATAAAAATTCAAAAAGCAAATTTATTGGAAATAAAGAAAATTATTGTTGCATTGGCTGGACCATTAACTAATTTTATAATTATTTTAATTTTAAGATATATAAATATATTTTCTGAATATGATAAACTTATAATGACATATTCAAATGCTTTATTAATAGTATTTAATATTTTGCCGATATATCCTTTAGATGGAGGCAGAGTTTTAAAAAGTTTAATATATATTTATAAAGGAAAGCATTTAGCGGAAGAATATACATATAATACATCATATATAATATTAATATTGTTAACAGCAATAAGTAGTGTAACTGTGTTATGGTTAAAAAATATATCAGTATTTTTTATAATAATATTTTTATGGGGATTACAAATAAAAGAAAGTATAAAATATAAAAATAGAAAGAAACTGTATGAACTTATAAAATATGAAACAGAGAGTTACAATTCACAGCTTATAAAATAAACTATTATTAAATTTGTATAATAAAAAAAATAAATCGTTTTTAAATTTAATAATATATTGTTTTTTTCATACCTTGGTGTCGCAAACCACATATAAAAATTACTAGTATGTAGTTTGCTCCAAATCGCACTCACTATCGTTTGTTTGATCGCTTACGCAGTATTTCAAAAAAATATATTATTAAATTTTTATAAGTTAAATATTTTAAGTTGGAAATTGTAATAACAGAGAAATTTGGTGAGAAAAAACTAAAAATTCCTATTGAAAATAAAACAAATTAATAGTAAACTATTACTAAAGAAAAAGTGGAGGGAATGCAAATGATAAAAAAAGAAAATGGAGTAACTTTAATTGCATTAACTATAGCTGTTATAATAATATTAACTTTAACTGGCATGATAGTGTATTCGGCTAAAGATAGTGTTTATATAAAAAATTTAACCAATATGAAAAATGATATTTCTAATTTAAGAGATAAAGTATCATCATATTATTCAGAATATGGAAAAATACCAGCAACAACTGAATATACAGATGTGAGTAATTTGCAATCAGCTGATATTTTGGGTGAAAATGATACAGGAAAGTTTTTGGTTATTGAATTAAAATATTTAGATGGATTAACATTAAATTATGGAAAAGATTATGAAAAATATAAAGCAGGAGAATATAGCAATATAACGGATTTAACAGATATATATGTAATAAATGAAAATAGTAATAATATATTTTATATAGAAGGAATACGAGTTAGAGAAAATGGACAAACTAAAATGTATTATACAGATTATACAAATGGAGATTCAGAAAAAGTTAATTTAAAACAAGTTTCAGATTGGCATGAGGATATCAATGAAAGTGGAGAAAAAATAATAACTAATGGTGTGACCGAAATGAAAATAGGTGATTATATCAATTATAATCCAAAGGGTGAAGCCAAATATAAGACATATACTTCAAATGAGAGTGTAAATGGATACCAAGATCAAACATTTGAATTAGACAGTTATACTAGTGGATGGAGAATTTTGGGATTTGATGAAGAAAAAAATGAGATATTACTTGTATCAGCTGATTCTATAGGACCTGATATAGGAGGAGAAAAAGGAAGCGGAATAGACGAAAATGATAGTAGTTGCTTTGTATTAAAATCAGAGGAAGGATATGCTAATGGAATAAAGGAATTAGACAATATAAGTAAAATGTATGGGCAAGGGAAAGGTGCTGATTCCGCTAGAAGTATAACAATAAATGATGTAAATAAATTAACAGGATATGATCCAGAAACTTCCAATTATGGAGCAGGACAAAAATATGCTTATGGTAATGAAATGACATATAGTGGATTATCAAAATACTATGATGAAAAAAATGATGAGTGGAAAAGACTTGATACAAATGAACCAATAACTATAAAATCAAATTATTATACATATAGTATAAATGATAAAATATTAAGTGATAGTATAGAAGCAGATTTGTTAAATGTAAAAAGAAAAACATATTGGACTAAAGATAGATTTGCATATACAATGGACAATGGATGTTATTTTGGAATAAGATGTGTATATAAAAATTCAACATATGGAATGGAATATGGAGGACTATATTCGACATTTGGAAATAAAGGACAGTTAAGTTATGGAGTTAGACCAGTAGTTTCATTAAAATCTAATGTAGTTGTTTTACAAAAAGATGGAACATCAGAAAATCCACATGAAATACAATAAAATAATTTTTGTGAGAGTTCAAAATCAGTATAATGAACTCTCTAAAATTTTGCTTAAAATAAAAAATAAAAATATCAATTGTAATAAAAGCTTAGGGAAATAAAGCATAAGACTATTAAAAATGTGTAATGAAATTGTAATATTTTGGCAATATTTTTGTAATTTTAACACTAAATTGATTGACTTTTAATGTATTTCGTTATATTATATAAACATCAAAAATATGTGTTTTTAAATCCTAAGGAGGAGAATTATGGGAGAAGTAATTGTTATAACATCAGGAAAAGGTGGAGTAGGAAAAACAACTACAACAGCAAATTTGGGGTCAAGTTTAGCTTTAGAAGGAAAAAAAGTAGCATTAATAGATACAGATATAGGATTACGTAATTTAGATGTCGTAATGGGATTAGAAAATAGAATTGTATATGATATTGTAGATGTTGTAGAAGGAAAATGTAAATTAAGACAAGCATTAATAAAAGATAAAAGATTTAAAGAATTATACCTATTACCAGCAGCACAAACAAGAGATAAAAGTGCAGTAAATGAAGAACAAATGAAAGATTTAGTGGGTAAATTAAAAGAAGAATTCGATTATATATTGATTGACTGTCCAGCAGGTATAGAACAAGGCTTTAAAAATGCTATTGCAGGTGCAGATAGAGCAATAGTAGTTACAACAGCAGAAATCTCGGCAATAAGAGATGCAGATAGAATAATAGGTCTTTTGGAATCATCAGAAATAAAAAATCCAGAATTGGTAATAAATAGGATAAGAACAAACATGGTAAGAAGAGGAGAAATGATGGATGTTGATGATATAGTAGATTTATTATCAATAGATTTAATAGGTGTAGTACCAGATGATGAATATATAATAACTCAAACCAATAAAGGTGAACCAGTAATACAAAATAGAAAAGCACCATCAGGAAAAGCATATATAGAGATTGCAAAGAGAGTCCTAGGAGAAAATATAGAAGTTACAATACCAGGTAGAGAAAAAGGCTTTTTTGCAAGACTAAAAAGATTATTTAGTAGAAGATAACAATAGAACAAAAGTTGGAGGGAAATTTAATAATGTTTGAAAACATAATAAAATTCTTTAATAAATTTATAAAAAAAGAAGAAAAAGAGGTACCAAATTCAAAAGATGCTGCAAAAGAAAGATTACATTTAGTTTTAATGCAAGATAGAGCTAATGTTTCTGCAGACTTTTTAGAATTGATGAAACAGGAAATCATAGAAGTTATAAAAAAATATATAGATGTAGATGAAAGAGCAATAGATGTTAGATTAACAAATAAGGAAAATGAAGATGGAACAAATGGAGCTCCAGCATTATATGCTAATATTCCTATTTTAAATATAAAAAATGAAGCAAGAAAAGTAGATAAAGTAGAAAACAAAGAAGAAATAAAAGAAACAAAAAAAGAAGAACAAAAAGAAAAGTTAGAAGATAGTACAGAAAATAAAGAGCCACAAGAAGAAAAGGAAGAAAAAGAAACTGAAAAACAACAAGAAGAAAAAAGTAAAGAGCAAAATGAAGATGTAATAAATGAAGAGTCAAAAAAAGAAGTAAAAGATGACAAAGAAGAAATAAAAGTTGAAGAATTAAATGAAAATGAAGAAGAAACTAAAAAAGCTGATGAAGACAAAGAAGAAAAAATTGTAAAACAAAAGAGCAAAAGAGGAAGAACTAAAAAAGTTAAATCAAAATAAAAATAAAATAGAAAAAGAGTGGTTTAATGAGAAAAAGAGATTTAAAAAATATGGAATGGGGAATTTTGATAGTTGCAATTATTCTATGTGTAATAGGAATGATTGCATTATTTTCAGCAACTCAAGAAACAGAACATGATGAATTTACAAAACAAATAATATGGTTTGTTGTTAGTATAATATTTATGGTGGTCATAATGTTTATAGATTATAATGTATTGTTAAAAGCATCACCTGTATTGTATGGAATGTGTTTACTATTGTTAATTGCCGTATTATTTACAACACCAATAAATGGAGCAACAAGCTGGTTTAATATTGGTGCGTTTTCTTTTCAACCAGGGGAATTTGCAAAAGTTTTTGTAATACTGTTTTTGGCATATACTGTTGTAAAAATACAAAGAAAAGGACAAAATGAAATAAATAAAATAACAAAATTATTTCTTGCTTTAGCAGTAGTTGGGATACCTGTTTTATTACTTGTAATGCAACCGGACTATGGAACATCATTAGCATTTATAGTTGCAATAGGATTGATATTGTTAGCAGCAGGGTTAGATAGAAAATATATTATAGGAACAATTTTAATAGTAGTAATAAGTGTACCATTATTATATAATTTTGTATTACCAGAACATGCAAAATCAAGAATAGATGTATTTTTAAATCCTGAATCAGATCCTAGAGGAGCAGGATATAATATAATTCAATCAAAACTAGCAATAGGAGCAGGAGGACTAACAGGGATGGGAATCTTAAAAGGAAATCAAACACAATTAGGATTTTTATACCCTAAAACTACAGACTTTATATATTCTGTTATAGGAGAAGAAATGGGATTTATAGTAGCAGGAGGAATTATTCTTCTATATATATATTTAATAACTAAATGTATATATATTGTAAAAACAGCTAAAGATAGAGCTGGCTCACTAATAGCAATAGGAATTACAGGAATATTTTTATTTCATGTAATAGAAAATATTGGAATGGTTATGGGATTATTGCCAATAACAGGTGTACCGTTACCATTTATAAGCTATGGAGGAAGTTCTTTAATAACAAATTTTATGTGTATAGGATTATTATTAAATATTAGTGGAAAAAGACAAAAAACAATATTTGTTCAATAATACAATAATATTGGAGAAAATGATGAATTACTTAAAAAAATTAAAAATAGGAAATGTAGAATTAGAAAATAATTTAATATTAGCACCAATGGCAGGCGTAACCAATAAGCCATTTAGAATAATTTGTAAACAATATGGTGTTGGAATGGTATGTACAGAAATGGCAAGTGCAAGGGCAATGTACCATAATGACTTAAAAACAAAAAGATTATTAGATACAACAGGAGAAAAAAGACCAATTAGTATGCAAATATTTGGAAGTGATGAAGAATCAATGGCATATGCTGCCAAAAGTGTTAGTAAAATTGCAGATATATTAGATATAAACATGGGATGTCCGGCACCAAAAGTTGTAAAAAATGGAGATGGCAGTAAACTATTATTAGATTTAAAAAAGGCAGAAAAAATATTAAAATCTGTTGTAGATAATTCAGAAGTTCCAGTTACATTAAAAATAAGAAAAGGCTGGGATAAAGAAAATATTGTTGCTGTTGAGATAGCTCAAATAGCAGAAAGTGTAGGAATTTCAGCAATAACTGTACATGGCAGAACAAGAAGTGAATTTTATTCGGGAGATGCTGATTGGGACATTATAAAAAAAGTTAAAGAAAATGTAAAAATACCTGTAATAGGAAATGGTGATGTAATAGATGGAGAAACTGCTAAAAAAATGTTAGAATATACAGGTGTTGATGGAATTATGATAGGTAGAGGAAGCTTTGGGAGACCATGGATATTTAAAGAAATAATTGAATATTTAAAAAATGGTGAAGAAATAAAAGAACCTACAAGTAAAGAAAAATTAGAAGTAATAAAAAAACATATACAATTAGCAGTAGAAGAAAAGGGAGAAATAGCTGTAAAAGAAATGAGAAAACATATTGCTTGGTATACTAAAAATCTAAAAAATTCAAGCGAATTTAGAAGTTCAATTAATAAAATAGAAAGTGAAAAAGAATTGCTAGATAAAGTAGAAACATATTTTAAAACTTTATAGAATAGTATTTAGAAGAATTATTTATATAAATAATTCTTCTTTTTCTATAATATGAAAGTTCGTCAAACTTCATATTACAGAATATTACGCTTTCTTAGGAGGGGATTTTTTGAAAATTTTAAAAATAAAAAAAATACCAAAAATATTAATAATTCTCATAATATTAATAATATTAATATTTTTTCTAATAAATAAGAGTAAAAAAAATATTATTGGAAATAATAAAAACAGTCAAGATATAATTAATAATATTTTAAATATTAGCTCATATGAAGCAACAATAGATTTAGAAGTAAATAGTAATAAAAATAGCAATACATATACACTAAAACAAAAATACATATATCCTAATCAATATGAACAAGAAATAATAGAACCAGAAGATATGAGAGGTATAAAAATAATAGCTAAAGAAAATGAAATAAAATTAGAAAATCCAAAAATAGAAATTAATAAAACATATAAAGATAACAAATATGAAGATAATTATATAAATTTGTATACATTTATAAAAAAATATAAGGAAAGTGAAAACGCAAAAAGTAAAGAAATAAATAATGAAATAGTGCTTAGTATGGAAGAAGATAATAAATACTGTAAATATGTATCATTATATATAGACAAAAGCACGGAAAAACCGATTAAACTAGAAATAAAGAATGATAACAAAAAAACATTAATCTACATATTATATAAAGAAGTAAAGTTAACTTAATATAACTTTACAATTACTAATATTTAAAGTAAAAAATAAACTTGATAAATACTAATAATAGGAGTGAAAATTAATGGTAATAAAAAGAGGAGATATGTTTTATGCAGATTTGAGTCCTGTTATAGGATCAGAACAAGGTGGAATACGTCCAGTACTAATAATTCAAAACGATTTAGGGAATAAATATAGTCCAACAGTAATAGCTGCAGCAATTACCTCACAAACAGGAAAAACAAAATTACCAACACATATAGAAATTGAATCAGAAACATGTGGATTAAAAAGTAATTCTGTTGTTTTAACAGAACAAATAAGAACTATAGATAAAAGTAGATTAAAAGAAAAAATAGGTCATATAACAGATGAAAAAATAATAAATAAAGTTAATAATGCTCTAGGCGTTAGTTTTGGATTAGAAGAATAGTAAATGTAAAAAAGTAATCTAGTTTTAGATTACTTTTTAAGTGCTGTGTTACAATTCGTAATTCTAAATATTTATAAAATTTGATACTATATTGTTTTTTTATACATTTGTGTCGCAAACCACATATTAAAATTATTGGTATGTAGTTTGCTCCAATTCGCACTCACTATTGTTCGTTTGATCACTTACGCGGTATTTAAAAACAATATAGTATCAAATTTAGAAATGATTTATTTCATAAACTGTGAATTTTAACACAGCAAGTAAAATTAAATTTTTAATTTTTTTATAGATTTAATTTCAGAATACAAGTTATCTATAATAGCTTTCCTTGTATTATAAGCATTAAGATATTCTTCATGAATTGAATTATAATTTTCAATTGTTTCTCCAGGTTTTAATAACATTTTTATATATTCTAGATAATATTCTTTATCATTTTCTTTAACAGCAGTATCCATTTTTTGTTGATATTTATTAATTTTTTTAAATCTTTTTAATTCTTTTTCTAAATTGTCAACATAGCTTTGAGTACATGTTATTTCATATCCAATATCATCAATAACTACTTTAAATAGAGTACGAACAATTAGAGGATTAGTTTTACCAAGTTTGGCATTATCAGACATTTGCTTTAATGTTCCAGAATAATCAGGTGTTGTAGAAGGTTTTGCTTCATCTAATAATATTTTTAATGTATCTGATATACCAACGTGAGATTTATATTGTCTTTTACTAACTATTGCATCATATTCATCTGCGACTCTAATTATTTGACCTTCATAAGGAATATCTTTTTTTGTTAAACCTTGTGGATAGCCAGAACCATTTAAAGCTTCATGGTGATATAAAGGACCAGCAGCATAGGGCCTTAATTTTAAATCTTTCATACACATTTCATATCCTAAAGTAGTATGTGTTTTCATTACTGAGTATTCTTCATCTGTTAATTTAGAAGGCTTTTGTAAAATTGAAGCAGGTATAAATAACTTTCCTATATCATGCAAATATGCACATATTGTACAATATTCTGTAAAACCTTTTGTACAGTGAAGATATTCGCAAAGCCTACATGTCAAAGATGCAACATTTTCACAGTGTTTTCTTGTAAAAACATCTAATGTATCTAACATATCTAATTGATATCTCATTGTTTTATCCAAATTATATGATTTTAAACTTGTTTTATCATAAAAGTCAAATTCTGGTTGTTTCATAAATTTTCAACTCCTTTATTTTAAAAATATAATAACATTAAATAAAAAAAACTTCAACCAAAAATAATATATTATAAAATTTTTATAAGTTAAATATCTAAAGCTGTGAATTGTAACAATATAATATTAATACCTATAATTTGAAAAAATGATGATTGACATAATCACAAATAGAATATATAATGTAGTAGAATATGGAAATCCTAGTTTTAAATGGAGGTTAAGAACAATGAAAAAGAAAACCGGTTTAGCCAAATGGGAAAAAGAATATTCCTTTATAAAAGGCCATGCTACTACAAACAAAATGCGGAATACTTTAATTGCATTATCATTGGCAGTTAAATATCACAAGGGTCAATGTAGGGATGGAGGAGAACCATACATTATACATCCATTAATGGTATGCAAATCTTTGATGTTATTAAACATTGAAAAAAATTTGAAAGAATGGCATCCAGAAAAAGAAGAAAAATGGAGTATGCATGAATGTGACATTGTATATGCAGCAGCAATTTTGCATGATGTTATTGAAGATTGCGAACTACCTAATAAAGGTAAGGAACTAGTTAGCGAATATCATCTTGAAAAAGAGGTATTAGAAGTTGTAATGTTATTAACAAAACCACCAAAACATAAGAAATGGTTATGGAGTCAAAGTTATGATGAAGAAGTTTATTATGAAAAAATAGCTTTAAACTGGAAAGCAACATTAATAAAAATTTCGGATAGAGCTAACAATTGTAGTACAATGGTAGTATTTGATGAAGATAGACTTCGCAAATATATTATTGAAACAAAGAATAAAATTTATCCTTTAGCAGAAAAAGGAAAAATCAAGTACCCAGCAATTTCTGATACAATAATTATTTTAGAAAATTTAATTGTATCTATATGTGAAACAATTGCATCTATGTTAGGAATGCAAAAGGTTTTTGTTGATGAAAACGAAAAATACAAAAAAATGGTGCATTTCATAGAAGGTGCAGCAAGAAATAATATGCCAAATACATATAAGGCATTAATTTTAGCACAAAAGTTTCATGCGAGCCATACTCGAACTAGTGGAGATCCATTTATTATTCATCCATTAAGAGTATGTTCATATTTAATGTCATTAGATGCAGGAGATGATTACACATATGCAGCATCATTATTACATGAAATCCCACAAAAAACAGAAACACATGAAAGTGGGATTAAACTTATAAAAAAATATGGACTGGATCAGGAAGTTATTAATGTTGTTGAACTTGTTTCAAATAAAGAGCAATCATTAAAAGACTATTATTCAAAAATAGAAAAGAATGAAAGAGCTCTTTTAGAAAAATTGTCTAATAGAGTTCATACATGTACATTATTAGCTAATGCTAGTAAATTTGAAAATATATCATATATTCAAGAAACAAAGAAATATATGGTACCAATGTGTAAAAATGGAATGTTGTATTATCCTCAATATGCAAACCAAATTGAAATTATGCAAAGTCATATAATGGCGATAAGTAATGTTGTTGAAGTATTGACAAAGAAACGAAACTGGTAAACCTCAAAGAGTGAAGCTAACGATAGTTAGCTTCTAAATTTTTTATTTTTTCAATGTAATTGAAAAATGTCAGATTTTGTGATAATATATTTAAGATAAGAACAAACAGGGGGAATAATAATGTACAGAACAAAAACATGTGGAGAATTAAATATAAATAATGTAAAAGAAAATGTTGAATTAGCAGGATGGATACAAAAAATTAGAGACTTAGGTGGAATGACATTTATAGATTTAAGAGATGAATTTGGAATAACACAAATAGTTATAAATGATGAAAAATTGCAAAAAAAAGTAAAAGATTTAAATACAGAAAGCTGTATTCACATAAGTGGAGAAGTAGTGGAAAGAAGTAGTAAAAATCCACATATGAAAACAGGAGATATAGAAGTAATAGCTAAAGATATAGAGGTTTTAGGTAAATGTAAAAATATATTACCTTTTGAGATAAATACAAACCAAGAGGTAAGAGAAGATCTAAGATTGGAATACAGATTTTTAGATTTAAGAAATGAAAAATTACATAATAATATTTTATTGCGTTCCAAAATATTAAAAGCAATAAGAGATAAAATGGATGAATTGGAATTTACAGAAATTCAAACTCCAATTCTTGCAAATTCATCACCAGAAGGTGCACGAGACTATTTAGTACCAAGTAGATTAAATCCAGGAGAATTTTATGCACTTCCACAAGCACCTCAACAATTTAAACAATTGTTAATGGTTAGTGGGTTTAATAAATATTATCAAATAGCACCATGTTTTAGAGATGAAGACCCAAGAGCTGATAGAGCACCAGGTGAATTTTATCAATTAGATTATGAAATGAGTTTTGCAACACAAGAAGATGTATTTAAAGTTATGGAAGAAGTTGTACCATATATTTTTGAAAAATTCACAAATTGGAAAGTAGATAAAGGACCATTTATTAAAATTCCATATAAAGAGGCAATGGAGAAATATGGTATTGATAAACCAGATTTAAGAAATCCACTGATAATACAAGATGTAACAAGACTTTTTAAAAATTCAGAATTTAATGCATTTAAAGATAAAACTATAAAAGCGATAATAGTACCAAATGGTGCAGAACAAGGTAGAAAATTCTTTGATAAAATGGTAGATTTTGCTGTAACAGATGAAGTTGGAGCAAAAGGATTAGCATGGACAAAACTAGATAAAGATGACAATATCCAAGGTGGAATTGCTAAATTTATAACAGATGAAATAAAAGAAAAATTAAAAGAAGAATATGGATTAGAAAAACAGGGAAGTATATTCTTTATAGCTGATGAATTTTCTAAAGCACAAAAAATAGCAGGACTTGTAAGAATAGAGTTAGGAAAGAGATTAGATTTAATAGAAAAAGGAGTATATAAATTCTGCTTTATAGTAGATTTTCCAATGTATGAACTATCTGATGAAGGAACAATTGATTTTAGCCATAATCCATTTTCAATGCCACAAGGTGGATTAGAAGCTTTAGAAAATATGAATCCATTAGATATATTAGCATATCAATATGATTTAGTATGTAATGGATATGAAATGGCGTCAGGAGCAGTTAGAAATCATAATCCAGAAATTATGGTAAAAGCATTTGAAATTGCAGGATATACTGAAGAAGATGTAAAAAATAGATTTGGAGCTTTATACAATGCATTCCAATATGGTACACCACCACATGCAGGTGCTGCACCTGGAATTGATAGAATGGTAATGTTAATAGCTGATTCACAAAATATAAGAGAAGTAATTGCATTCCCTAAAAATAAAAAAGCAAGAGATTTGTTAATGAGAGCACCATCTATTGTTTCAGAACAACAATTAAAAGATGTACACATAA
This sequence comes from uncultured Clostridia bacterium, assembly GCA_934169725.1. Lineage (GTDB taxonomy): Bacteria > Bacillota > Clostridia > TANB77 > CAG-508 > CAG-269. Next base: position 141,882 of record CAKPOF010000002.1, read on the forward strand.
AGGTAGACTTAAAAAAAGAGGAGGAGTAAACTATGGAATATAGATATACACCAAATGGAGTATGTTCAAGTGAATTTATAATAGAAATAGAAGGTAATAAAATAAAAAGTTTAAAAATTCTTGGAGGATGTCCAGGAAACACAATAGGAGTTTCACATTTAGTAGAAGGTATGGATATAAATGAAGCCATAAAAAAACTAAAAGGAATTCCATGTGGTGGAAGAGGAACATCATGCCCTGATCAAATAGCAAAAGCCTTAGAAGAAATAAAAGAAAAAATGTAATAATAAAATTAAAAAATTCAGAAAATAAAAATATAATAAATACACAGCTATTAGACTAAGTATTTATTATATTTTTTTATATATTAGGCAAGTAAAAGAATTCCTAATATAGGAAAAAATATTATTTTGTAATAGCATTTGACTGTTCCTGGGTTATATAACCGTTTTCAACCATAGTCTTTAATACATGTTTTTGTCTTTTTTTAGCTAAATCAGGATTAACCGTTGGGGCATATACAGAAGGAGCATTTGGAATGCCTGCTAACATTGATGTCTCACTTAATGTTAAATTTTGAGGATCTTTATTAAAATATCCAATACTTGCATCATAAATTCCATAATAACCATCACCAAAATATGCACTATTTACATATAAAGCAAAAATTTCTTCTTTTGAAAAATTTTTTTCTAAATCGTATGAGGCAAAAATTTCACCCAACTTTCTTAACCATGTATCTTTTTGTGAAAATACAATATTTTTAGCTACTTGTTGAGTGATAGTACTACCACCTTCTTGAAGTTCACCAGTTTTTATATTAGACCAAAGAGCACGAGCAATACCCCAAAAATCAACAGCACCATGGCTATAGTAACGACGATCTTCAACAGAAATAACAGCATTTACATAGTCTTTTGATAATTTATTAAAAGGAACATAGTGTTCTGATTTTGTTACTTCAGATGTTCTAGTTAATAAAGGTTTTTCTTTTAATGCCATAGAATAATATGTAAAACCTATAACACCTAAAACAATTAATATTAATATAATTAAAAATAATAATTTTCTAAAAAGTTTCATAAAACACCTCTATATAATATTTGCTTTATTATATAGCAAGAAAAAAATTTTTACAATAATGTAAAAAATATTCCTAGAGTTGAGAACTCTAGGAAATTTTTAGATACAAATTTTTAAAGTTAATATTATTTTATATAAAACTTAATTATAAGAATTCAATATATATTATTTTTGAAATACCACATAAGCGACCAAACGAACGATAGTGAGTGCGATTGGAGCAATTTACTAATAATTTTTAATTAATAGATTGCAACAGCAGGGTATTGAAAAAATAATATATATTGAATTTAAAATACAGACTTATATTTACAACAAAAAAATTTATAAATTAAAATTATTTTTATGTTAAAAACACTTGATATTACATATTTTTATTGTTATACTTTTAATTAGAAAAATATTCCTAGAGTTCTCAACTAAAAGAAATAAAATACGACAATATATCAACTTAATACTTGCAAAAATATAAAATTCAAGTATAGAAAAAAATTAGTTGTAAATACTAATACTAGGATAATGAATTATTAAGAAGAAAGAATTGGAGGGAACAAAAGATGGCAAAAAAGAAATGTAGCAAAATGAGTGAAAAACTGAAAGGAAGAAATGGTATTACACTGATAGCGCTTGTGATAACAATAATAGTGTTATTAATATTAGCAGGAGTAACAATTGCAAGTATAACAGGTGAAAATGGGATACTATCAAAAGCAACACAAGCAAGTCAGAAGACTACACAAGAAAAAGAAAGAGAAGAAATAAAGATGGCTGTAACATCTGATAATATGAAATATATTACCGGAGATGAAAGAGAAAGTGATTATTATATAGAAAATTTTCAAAAAGAATTAGATAATATAGCTGGAGCAAGTAAAACAAAAGTCGTATATGATATGGGAGTTTTGAAAGTAACTTATAAAGAAACAGGAAATGTGTATTACATAAAATATGAACATGACGAAAATGGCAATCTAAAAATTAATATAAAAACAAGTGAAGAATATTTTAGTGATAAAAAGTATGAAACAAGTGATTTAACAAATGAAGAAAAATCACAATTAGAATCAGGAATAAAACTAGAAATGAATTCAGGAAATAAAGGTGAATTTTTAATGCAAATTGGATATGATGGAATAGTAGACTGGGGAGATGGAACATACAGCAAAGTTGAAAATCCATATACAGGAAAGATAGAAAACCATTTCAAAAAAATTGCTAGTATAGATAATACTTATTCAGATATAAAATTAAATTCTATTAAAATAGCAGGAATAACTACTGGAACAAATACAATTTGGCATCAATATGTTGAAAAAAATAGAAAATATATAGTAAAAGTTTATACAAGTGGTATACAAGTTCACTCAGAAGAGTTGCTAAAAATAGTAGATTGGGGACAATGTGAACTTCTCGATGTTAATTTTTCTGATAGTACAAATCTAGCAGAGATAGCAGTACCACAAAGATATAGTTTTAGAAAAGACTATGGGTATATGGCATGGTGTTTTCAAAATTGTACATCTTTAAAACAAATACCAGCAGACTTTTTCACAAATATTCCTGAAATCTTTAATGTAGAAAGTATGTTTGAAAATTGTACTTCACTAACAGGTAATGCAATAGAATTATGGAAAAATAATAAGGTAACTTCTTATGAAAATTGCTATAAGGGTTGTACAAATTTATCAAATTATAATGAAATACCAGAAGGATGGAAATAAAAAAATAATACAACGGAAGTGTCTTGTATTTGCTTATGATAAAGTGAGATTATTAAAATTGAGAAAAATAGCATAGTAAACATAATATTATGCTATTTTTTTCATTTTCAATATTTACAATTTTCTTACCTTGTGATAGAATAACAATCAGTTTAATATAAATATATTATTCTATATATTAATACCTAGAAGAGGTGAAGAAAAATGATAAAATTTACAAAAATGCATGGGCTAGGGAACGATTATGTCTATATGGATGCAATTCATCAAAATATAGAAAATGAATCTTCTCTAGCTCAATTTGTCAGCAACAGAAATTTTGGAATAGGTTCAGATGGACTAATTTTGATATGTAAAAGTGATGTGGCTGATTTTAAAATGAGAATGTTTAATTCAGATGGAAGTGAGGCAGAAATGTGTGGCAACGGAATACGTTGTGTAGGAAAATTTGTATTTGACAAAGGTCTTACAAATAAAACAGAAGTAAAAATAGAGACTTTAGCAGGAATTAAAACATTAAAATTAAATATAAAGGAAGGGAAAGTTTCAACTGCAAGGGTAGATATGGGAGAGCCTATATTAGAGCCAAAAGAAATTCCAGTTATATCAAATGAAGATATTGTTAAAAATTTGGAAGTATCTGCAGAGAATAGAAATTTTAGATTTACATGTGTGTCTATGGGAAATCCACATGCAATAACTTTTGTGGATGATACTAAAAACTTTGATGTAGAAAAATATGGAAAAGTTATTGAAGTTGATAAAAATTTTCCTAGAAAAACAAATGTAGAATTTATAGAAGTTATAGATAAAAATAATATAAAAATGAGAGTATGGGAAAGAGGTGCCGGAGAAACTTTGGCATGTGGTACAGGAGCATGTGCTTCAACAGTTGCATGTATATTAAATGGATTAACAGATAGAAAAGTAAATGTAGAGTTACTAGGTGGGACTTTAGAAATAGAATGGAATAAAGAAGATAATCATGTATATATGACAGGACCAGCAGTAACAGTGTTTGAAGGAGAATTATTAGAAACTACAAGAAAATAAAGTGAAGAAAGGAGAATGTAACATATTTAATATGTTATGTGATTAAGGATATGAGTTATATAAATGAAAATTTTTTGAATTTACAAGATAGTTATCTATTTTCTACAATAGCTAAAAAAGTTGCAGAATATAGTAAAAAAAATCCAGAAAAAGAGATTATAAAATTAGGAATAGGTGATGTTACAAAACCAATAGTTTCAGCATGTATAGAAGCTATGCACAAAGCGGTTGATGAGATTGGAACAAGTGAAGGTTTTAAAGGTTATGGACCAGAACAAGGATATGAGTTTTTAAGAAATGCAATTGTAGAAAATGATTATAAATCAAGAGGAGTGGATATAAAACCAGATGAAATTTTTGTGTCTGATGGTGCAAAATGTGATTGTGGAAATATTGTAGATATATTTGCACAAGATAATAAAGTTGCAATAACAGATCCAGTTTATCCTGTTTATATAGATACAAATGTTATGTCTGGTAGAAGTGGGAAATATGATGAAAAAACAGGAACTTACGAGAATATAGTGTATTTACCAGTGACTGCAGAAAATGATTTTAAACCTGAATTACCAAAAGAAAAAGTAGATATGATATATTTATGTTTTCCAAATAACCCAACAGGAACTGTGTTAACTAAAGAAGATTTAACAAAATGGGTTAATTATGCCAAAGAAAATAATAGTATTATTTTATATGATTCTGCATATGAAGCTTTTATAGAAGATGATGAAATACCACATTCTATATATGAAATAGAAGGAGCAAAAAATGTTGCAATAGAATTTAAAAGTTATTCTAAAACAGCTGGTTTTACAGGTGTAAGATGTGCATATGTAGTTATTCCAAAAGAAGTTAAAGGATATACCAAAAGTGGAGATGTAGTAGAATATAATAAATTATGGAATAGAAGAACGTGTACAAAATTTAATGGAGTATCATATATAGTTCAAAGAGCTGCAGAAGCAACATATACTCCAGAAGGAAAAGCACAAATAAAACAAAATATTGATTATTATAAAGAAAATGCTAAAATAATAAAAGATGGATTAGAAAAAGCTGGTTTTGAGGTATATGGAGCTATTAATTCTCCATATATCTGGTTAAAAGTACCAGAAGGAATGAATTCATGGGAATTCTTCGATAAATTACTAGAAGAAGTAAATATTGTAGGAACACCAGGAAGTGGGTTTGGACCTCATGGAGAAGGATATTTTAGATTAACTGCTTTTGGAACTAAAGAGAACACAATAAAAGCAATTGAAAGAATAAAAAAATGGAATATTAAAAAATAAAAATAGGGAGGAGAAGCGTGATATAATTAAGTTATTAATATATCACGCAAATATAAAATGAAAGAAGAATTTTTAAAACTACTAAAAACTGTACAAAGAGAAGGAATAGATGAATTAATAAATTTTTTAGAAAAATCAGATTTTTTTACAGCACCAGCAAGCACTAGATTTCATGGAAACCATGAAGGAGGCTTAGTAGAACATAGCCTAAAAGTATATGAAATTTTAAAACATAAAGTGGAAAATAATATAAAAGGTATAACAATACCAGATGAATCTATTATTATAATAGCTTTATTACATGATATATGTAAAACTAATTTTTATAAAATAGATTATAGAAATGCTAAAAATTCTTTAGGAGTATGGGAAAAAGTTCCATATTATACTGTAGAAGATACTATACCATATGGACATGGAGAAAAATCTGTAATGATGATTACAGAATATATAAAATTATCACCAGAAGAAAAATATTCAATTCGTTGGCATATGGGTTACACAGAACCAAAGGAATTATATAATGCAATAGGTGCGACATATACAAAATATCCAATTGCATTATTAACACATGAAGCTGATTTAGAAGCAACATATTTTTATAATACATAATTAAAAATTTGAAATAACAAAATAACGAAGAAAGGAAATAAAATGTTAGCATATATTAAAGGAACATTAGAATTAAAAATGACAGAATATGTAGTAATTGATGTTGGAGGACTTGGCTACAAGATATTTATGTCAAATATAGGCATTGATAAATTAGGAGAAATAGGTGAGCAGGTAAAAGTATATACATATTATAGAGTAAGAGAAGATGATATAAGTATTTTTGGATTTAATACAAATGAAGAACTTAGAATGTTTGAATTATTATTATCTGTTAGTGGAGTTGGGGCAAAAACAGCATTAGCCATGCTTGCTGTTTGTACACCATCAGAATTTGTTTTAGCAATTATATCAGAAGATGTCAATGTATTAACATCTATTCCAGGTATAGGACCAAAATCTGCTAAAAGAATAATTTTAGAATTAAAAGATAAAATAAAGAAAGAGCAACAAATTCAAGAATTAACATCAGCAAGTAAAGGAAATAGTAGTGATAAAACTCAAACATCAATAAAAGTAAAACAAGCAATTGAAAATGATAATAAAGTACAAGAAGCAATTGCTGCATTACAAGTTTTAGGATATAATAAAAAAGAAATAGAAAAAGCATTTGCAAAAATAGACAAAACAGAATTATCAACAGAAGATTTAATAAAAAAGGGATTATTGATATTAGCTGGTTAATATTTAATAATTAAAAATGCAAATTAATAGTAAAAAAGATTCAGGAGGAAGAGATGAGCAACGAACCATTAGCATTTAGAATGAGACCAAAAACATTAGATGAATATGTTGGACAAGAACATGTTTTAGGAAAAGATAAAATACTATATAGAACAATAAAAGCAGATAGATTATCTAGTATAATTTTATTTGGACCACCTGGGTGTGGAAAAACATCTTTGGCAAGAGTTATAAGTGAAACAACAAAATATAAATTTTATAAAATAAATGCTGTTACAGCAGGTGTAGCTGATATAAAAAAGGTAATTGAAGAAACAAAAAATTTCATGTTAAACCCTACAGGAAAAAGTATATTATTTATAGATGAAATTCATAGATTTAACAAATTGCAACAAGATGCACTACTTCCTTTTGTAGAAAATGGAACTATAATATTAATAGGGGCTACAACAGAAAATCCTTATTTTGAAGTGAATAAAGCTTTAATATCAAGATCAATGGTTATAAAACTTGAACCATTAACGGTTGATAATATTTATACTATTTTAAAAAATACTATAGTAAGGAAAGATGGATTAGGTGAATATCAAATAAAAATAGAAGATGAAACCTTAAAAAAGCTAGCAATTATTTCAAATGGAGATGTAAGAACAGCATTAAATGGATTAGAAATAGCTGTTTTAACAACAAATATGGATAGTGATGGATATATTCATATAACAGATGATATTATAAAAAATAGTGTTCAAGATAGAAAAGCAATATTTGATAAAAATGGAGATGCACATTATGATAATATAAGTGCATTTATAAAATCAATGAGAGGTTCAGATCCTGATGCAACTGTATTTTATTTAGCAAGAGCTTTAAACGGAGGAGAAGATCCGATGTTTTTAGCAAGAAGAATAGTAATAAGTGCTGCAGAAGATGTAGGACTAGCTAATCCACAGGCTTTAGTTGTTGCTAACTCTGCAATGCAAGCAGTACATATGGTAGGAATGCCAGAGGCTAGAATTATATTATCAGAAGCAGCAGTATATAATGCAATATCAAAAAAATCAAACGCAACATATTTGGCAATAAATAAAGCATTAGAAGATGTAAAAAATAAAGAAACAGGAGAAGTTCCTATGCACATAAGAAATGCGCCAATAGAGCAGATGAAAAGTTTAGGATATAATGAAGGATATCTATACCCACATAATTTTCCAGGACATTATGTCGAACAACAATATTTACCAGATGAAATGGTGGGAACTAAATATTATATTAAAGATGAAAATATAGATTTGTAATAATAATACATATACTTGTATAGGAAAGATAACATTTTATAAAAAAAATGTTGTCTTTATTTTTTTTTGGTATATTATAGAGAAGTTGTGAAATAATAAAAAAGAAAGGAGAGGATGATTTAGTCATCAATAATGTAATGAGAAAAGAAGAAATAAAAAATTACACAAAAGGAGAATGGAAAAAAAAAGATAAGAAATATTTATTTGAATTACAAAAATTTTTAGATATTGCAGATAATATAAAAAATGAAAATTTAAGAAAAGATGTAATAGCACAAATGTTAAAATGTGATAAAAGGTTAACACAGTTAGCAGAAGAAATCTTTTCGATACTTACAACTGAGAATAAATTTGAATAAAGTAGGTAATAAATGGTTAAAAAGATAATAATAGGAACATTAGCCGGAATTATTAGTGGTTTATTTTCTACAGGTGGTGGAATGATTGTGGTTCCAGCTTGTATATATTTATTAAATATGGAAGATAAAAAAGCAAGAGGAACATCTATATTTTGCATATTGCCAATGGTTGTTGCAAGTAGTTTTTTCTATTATGAAAATAACTATATAGATTGGAAAATATCTATTTTATGCGCATTTGGTGGTATGATTGGTGGATATATTGGAAGTAAAGTTTTAAAAAATACAAAGACTAAATATTTAAAAATAGCATTTACAGTATTTTTAATATATGCATCATATAAGATGATATTTTAACAAGGAGAGAAAATGACACAAATATTTATAGGATTAATTTCAGGAATTGTAAGTGGTACTGGAATGGGCGGAGGAACAATTTTAATATTTCTTCTTACAAATTTATTGGGATTAGATCAGCATATAGCTCAAGCAACAAACTTAATTTTTTTTATACCAACATCTATAATTGCTATTATAATAAATATAAAAAATAAAAATATAGATTTAAAAACAGGGATATTAATATCTGTATATGGAATTTTAGGAGCAATAATTGGAGCAAATATAGCTATAAAAGTAAATGTAAAAATATTAAAAAAAGCATTTGGTATATTTTTGGCAATAATTGCTATACATGAAATTTATACAAGTATAAAATTGTATAAAAATGAAAAAGTACGAGATAATAATAAAGAGTAATAAATATATAGGAGGATAAAAAAATGAAATTTGTAAAAGGTGTTGTAATTGGTGGATTAATAGTAACAGGAATGACAATGATGTATACAGAAATGGGAAAAAATGATAAAAAGAAAGTAATGAAAAAAGGAAGACAAATGATTAAAAAAATGGGGATAGTATAAAAAATAAAGCCTAGAAATACAGTTTTGTATTTTTAGGCTTTTAAAAATATTAATAGATTAGCATTCAGGATCTTTATGATCGTCTTTTCTGCATTTATCAGATTCTAAAAAGCAATCACATTTTTCGCACTTTTCACCTTTTAAACATTTTCCTTCATGATGACATTTTGCACATATTTTTATTTTTTTAGTATCATTAACCCAAATTTGTATAGCATATTGTTTACCAGGACATAAAGGACCAAATACAAATTCACCTTCACAGTCAGTAAAAGTATGACCAACAGGTCTACGTTCTTCTTTTCCGCAATCATAAACTATTTCTATTAATTTTACAACTGCATTTGAAACTGGTTCTTTGAAACAATTTTTTATAACTCCATAAATAACATCTCTATTATCTTCAGGTAAAGTTATATCTAAATCAAATTGTTTTCCAGCAGAAATTACACCATCAATATCAATTATTTGACATGGTTTTTTATTATTTTCCATTATAAATCACCCTTTCTAAAACAACATAAGTTGTTTTATATATAATATGAAGAAAAATGTCGAAAGTTACTAGTCAACTTAATTATATTTTCAAAACTAAAATTCAATATATATTATTTTTGAAAATACCGCGTAAGCGACCAAACGAACGATAGTGAGTGCAACACCAAGGTATTGAAAAAATAATATATATTGAATTTTAGAATAGAAGTTTAGATAGTTGACTAGTAAAGTTTAAATAAAAAAATTCGTATAAAAAGTTTACAATAGCATTTTTTATGATATAATATAGTTGAATAATATGTAGGAGGAGTTACCATGGGAAATACAACTGATAAGATAAGAAAAGAAATAGAAAAAAGAGAAGAAAAAAAAGGTAGAGAACTAACCAAAAAAGAAAGAAGAAATATAGCCAAAAATGTAAAAACAAAAATAAAATGGAGAAATAGAGCAATTGCTGCATTGGGTGCAATAGGTTTAGCTGTTGGTGGATATACAGCATTAAATCCTGGGAAAACAGACGAACAAACTAATAAAACAAAAATTGAACAACAAAATAAGAAAAATGAAAAACAAAGTAAGAGAGAAGAATATTTAAAAGGCTTAAAAACAGAAATTAATTATGAAGAAAAAGACAAAGAAAATGAAGATAAAGAAACTAAAATAGTAGATCAAATTTTATCAGAATATAATGATAACTTATTAGATCAAGCTAAAATAAGTAAAGAAGACCTAGGCATAATATTACAAGAAAAAATGGGAGAGGCTCATATCATAAAAGAAATATCAGAAGATGGAAATATTTCATATTTGGAAAATTCTTTGAAATCTAATTTAGATGATTCCAAAAATCAAAAATGGATTTCAGCAGAAGATATTGAAGATATATATGTGTTAGTTGATAAAAAAAATCACAATACAATAGCTGGTATAGGTGAAGTAGAAGGAAAGACATCTGAGGTTGATATAGAGCAAATTAAATTTGGACCAGAAAATACAGAGTATACTAAAAATGGAAAAACATATGTTGGAATTCCAGATGGTGTAGACAAGGAAAAAGCTCATAAAAATTTTTCAAATTATTATAATGAAAGATTAAATTCAAATAAAGATAAAGAAAAAGAAAGTGGAATGGAATTAGGAGAGTAATTTAAAAAAAACAATATATTATCAAATTTAAAATTAATTTATTTATTAAAATTTGAATTGTAACAAAATGTAATATAAAAATTAAAGAATAAAATAATAGTATAAAATATCCACTCCTTGCAAACAATAAGTGTAAAACATATTTGCAAGGAGTGGAATTTTTTTGAAAACAAATAAGATATTAAAAATTGATGGAACAGTGTTGGATAAAGTACAACTAGAAAGTCATTTACAAAAAAGTGCATCAAATTATAATTTGGTAAATAAATCATCTAAAGAAACATATCCAATTCCACAATTATTAGAAAATTTTGAATTTATAAAAAGTGTATATAATTTATTAAATAGTCACTTAAAATTAGGAATTAGTACTCATCCAGCAGGAGAATGGTTATTAGATAATTTTTATATTGTAGAAGAAACAGTAAAACAAATAAAAAAAGAGTTAACATTAAAAAAATATGTGAATTTTTTAGGTATAGCAAATGGAAAATATAAAGGATTTGCTAGAATATATGTTTTAGCAGGAGAAATAGTAGCATATACAGATAATAAAATAGATAAAAAAGATTTAGAAGAATATTTGAAAAGTTATCAAATGAGTAAAACATTAAGCATGGAAGAAATTTGGAATATCGGACTATTCCTTCAGATTGCAATAATAGAAAATATAAGAGAAATTTGCGAGAAAATATATAGTAGTCAAATTCAAAAAATAAAAGCAGAAAATATAGTAAAAAGACTAGTAGATAATAGTGGTACAGATACTGAACTAGAAATATATAATATAAAAAAAGATATTTTTAATGATGTAAAATATCCATTTATAGAATATATATCATTTATTTTAAAAAAGTATGGAAAAAAAGGATATAGCTATTTAAAAGCTTTAGATGAAGTAGTGGAAATGACAGGAACTACAGTACAGGAAGTTATAAAAAAAGAACATTTCGATATTGCTGTAAAGAAGGTTTCGATAGGAAATAGTATTACAAGTATAAAGAAAATACAAAGAATAAATTTTTTAGAAATATTTGAAAGAATAAATGGTGTCGAAGAGGTATTAAAACAAGATCCAGTAAATGTTTATTCTAAAATGGATAGTAATACTAAAGATTATTATAGAAATAAAATAAAAGAAATAGCTAAAAAAACGAAATTATCGGAAATTTATATTGCTAAAAAAATATTAGAATTAGCACGAAAAAATAAAGAAGAAAAAAGAAAGTCACATATAGGATATTATATAATTGATAAAGGTATTAAAAAAACATATAAAGAATTGAATTATAAACCAAAGATAAGTTTAAGCAATACAATGAAACAAAAAATATATATTTCTACAAATGTGATTTTATCAATAATAATATCACTAATTTTTGCTACTATGTTAAATATATATATTAAAAATGCAGGAATTTATGTTTTGAATTTTATATTGTTTCTAATACCTTCATCTGAATTTGTAATTCAAATAGTACAATATATTTTAAGTAAAATAATAAAACCAAAACCAATTCCTAAAATTGATTTTATGGATGGTATAGATAAAGAAAATACGTGTATGGTAATAATACCTACAATTATAAAAAATAAAGAAAAAGTAAGAGAATTAATGAATAAATTGGAAGTTTATTATATAGCAAATAAATCTCCAAATATATATTTTACATTATTAGGTGATTGCTCAGAAAGTACTATAAAAGAAAGAAAAGAAGATAAAGAGGTTATAAATGAAGGAATAATATTAGCCAAAAAGTTAAATGAAATTTATTCAAAAGATGGTGAATTTCCAATATTTAATTTTATATATAGAAAAAGGCAATGGAACGAAAAGGAAAATTGTTATCTAGGTTGGGAACGTAAAAGAGGAATGATAACACAATTTAATGAATATATTTTAGGACATGAAAATAATAAATTTAGAGTAAATACAATAGAAGAATATAAAGATAAAATTCCAAAAATAAAATATGTTATTACATTAGATGCAGATACAGATTTAATATTAAATTCAGCATTCCAACTAATTGGTGTCATGGCTCATATTTTAAATAAACCAGTAATAGATGAAGAAAAAAATGTTGTAGTTGATGGATATGGAATTATTCAACCACGTGTTGGAATAAATTTGGATATAATATATAAAACATTTTTTACGCAAATTTTTGCAGGGGCAGGTGGAATTGATTCATATGCAAATGCAATTTCAGATATATATCAAGATAATTTTGGAGAAGGAATTTTTACAGGTAAAGGAATTTATGATGTAGAAGTGTTTTCAAAAATTTTAAAAGATACAATACCAGAAAATACTGTTTTAAGTCATGATTTATTAGAAGGTTCATATTTAAGGTGTGGACTAGCAACAGATATTATATTAATGGATGGATATCCTCAAAAATATAATAGTTTTATGAATAGATTGGCAAGATGGACAAGAGGAGATTGGCAAATTTCTGAATGGATAAAAAGTAAATTACATTTAAAAAATGAAATAATAAAGAACCCGTTAAATATTATTTCAAGATATAAGATATTTGACAATTTAAGAAGAAGTTTAATAGACGTTTCGGTTATTTGTAGTTTGATATTTTTTAGTATATATAGTAAATTTTATGGCTTTAAAATATATCCATTTGCAATATTGATATTATTACCAATTATTTTACCAAATTTTTTAGAGATATTTAATAATTTAATTGTAAAAAAAGAAGGTGAAGAAAAACAAAAAAATTTTTCACCAAGAATATCTGGATATAAAGGTATGTTTTTTAGAATATTTATAAATTTAGGAGTATTACCATATAAAGCATATATAGAATTAGTTGCTATTATAAAAACATTGTATAGAAAAAATATCACACATAAAAATTTATTAGAATGGATGACATCAGAAGAGGCTGAAAAACAAGCAAAAAACACATATGATTCATATGTTAAACAAATGTGGATTAATATTTTATTTGGAATATTTGCAATAATAATAGGAATGGAAAAGCAAAATATTTTTTGTGATTTATTAGGAATTTTATGGATAGTAATTCCATTTATAATGTGTTATATAAGTAAAGAAATAAAAGAGATAAAAGAAATTGATAAATTGAATCAAGATGAAAAAAATTATGTATTAGAAATAGGACAAAAAACATGGGAGTTTTTTAAGAAATATTTAAACAAAGAAAATAATTATTTAATAATAGATAATTATCAAGAAGATAGAAAAGAAAAAGTGGTAAATAGAACATCATCTACTAACATAGGATTGTCATTATTAGCAATTATTTCTAGTTATGATTTGAAATATTCAAATCTAAAAGAGACTATTGACTTGTTATATAATGTTTTAGTTTCTATAGACAGTTTGCCAAAATGGAATGGTCATTTGTATAATTGGTATAATATAAAAACCAAAGAACCATTAAGGCCTAGATATATTTCAACAGTAGATAGTGGGAATTTTATAGGATATTTATATGTAACTAAAGCTTTTTTAGAAAATACAATTGAAAAAATAGAAAAAGATAATAAAGTAATTTCTAATAAAAATCAATTTGATATAGAAATTTCAAATATAAAAAATAAAATAGAAGAAATGTTAGAATTTGTAATTAGAAACATAAAAAATACTAATTTTGCACATTTATATAGTGAAGAACATCAGATATTTTCAATTGGATTTAATCTAGAAGAAAATAAATTAACAGATTCTTATTATGATTTATTAGCATCAGAAGCAAGACAAGCAAGTATTGTAGCAATAGCAAAAAAGGATGTTTCAGCTAAACATTGGGAACATTTAAGTCGAACATTAACAATATTAGATAATAGAAAAGGGTTAATATCTTGGTCTGGAACAGCATTTGAATACTTAATGCCAAATATAAATATTCCTAAATATAAAGGAAGTTTATTAGATGAATCATGTAAATTTATGATTATGAGTCAAATAAAATATGCAAATAAATTAAATATACCTTGGGGAATATCAGAAGCTGCGTTTAACTTAAAAGATTTACATTCAAATTATCAGTATAAAGCATTTGGTATCCCATGGTTAGGATTAAAAAGAGGATTAGCTGATGAAATGGTTGTATCATCATATGGCAGTATATTAGCAATAAATGATATTCCAAAAGAAACAGTAGAAAATTTAAGAAAATTAGAGAAGTATGGAATGTATAAAAAATATGGATTTTATGAATCTATAGATTTTACACCAGAAAGAGTAAAAAGTGGAAAAAAAGCAGAAGTAGTAAAAACATATATGGCACACCATCAAGGGTTAATATTATTATCAATTAATAATTTATTTAATGATAAAATATTACAAAAAAGATTTATGAAAAATCCAGAAATGCAAGCTATCAGTATATTATTACAAGAAACAATGCCAGAAAAATCAATAACAACAAAAGAAGATAAAGAAAAAGTAGAAAAATTGAAATATAAAGATTATGAAAATTATATAGAAAATAAATATACAAAAATAGATGAAAAATTAATAAGAGGAAATGTAATATCAAATGAAAATTATACAATTGCTATAAATCAAAAAGGAGAGGGAGTAAGTAAATACAAAAATATTTATATCAATAATTTTAAAAATACAGATGATTATGTTCAAGGAATAATATTTTTTATAAAAAGTATAAAAAATAAAAATTTAATAAGTTCAAGTTATTTTCATAACTTAAATAATGAAAATAAATATCAAATTACTTTTATGCCAGATAAAGATAAACAAGAAATAGTAAATGGGAATATAAAGGTAAAAATAGATATAACAGTTGCATCTAATGAACCTGTAGAATTGAGAAGAATTACAATAGAAAATTTAGGAAATGAAGAGGAAATATTAGAATTTACAGGATATTTTGAACCAATATTAGTAAGAAAAGAACAATATTATGCTCATCCAGCTTTTAATAATTTATTCTTAGTTTATGAGTATAATGATGAAAAGGATTGTTTAGTAGTAAAAAGAAAGAAACGTAATTTAGATGAAAAAGAAATTTATTTAGCAACAACATTAAATACAGATATAGAAAATACAGTAGGTGAATTAGAATATGAAATAGAACAGGAAAAATTTATTGGAAGAGGGAATTTAAATGTCCCCAAAATGATAAAAGAATCCTTACCTTTTTCGAAAAAGATAGGATTGGTAACTGAACCAATTATAGCAATGAAGAAAAATGTAAAGGTAAAAGCAAATGAAAAAATAGTAATAGATTTTATTCTATCTGTAGAAGAAAGCAAAGAAAAAACTATAGAAAATTTAGAAAAATATAAAAATATAGAAAATGTAAAAAATGAACTTGATTTATCTAAAGCAAGAGTAGAAGCGGAAAGTCGATATTTAAATATAAAAGGAAAGCAAATAGAACAATATCAAAAAATTTTGTCATATATAATATTTGATAATTCAATAAAAAGTGTTGAAAAAGAAAAGTTAAAAGGAAGTACAGAATATAAACAAAGTGATTTGTGGAAATATGGAATATCAGGAGATTTGCCATTAATATTAGTAAAAATAAAAAATATAAATGATTCTGATTGTTTAGCAGAAGTATTAAAAGCATATGAATATTTTAAAACTAAAAATATAAATGTAGAAATAGTTATAATAAATGAAGAAAAATATAGTTATGAAAATTATGTTAGGGAAGAAATAGAAACAACAATCTTAAACAATCATATGGGATATTTAAAAAATATAAATGGAGGAATATTTGTAATAAATAAAGAAGAAATTCAGAGAAAAGACCTGGAGTTTTTAGATTTTATATCTGTAATTACAATTGACTGTGAAAAAGGTACTTTGGAAAATAATATAAAAGATATAGAAGAGGAATATTTAGAAAATTATAAAGATTCAAGTGATGAAGAAAATAATGTAGTATTTGTTGAAGATAATATAGATGATATAGATATAATAAATGATAACAGTGATATTAAATATTATAATGAATATGGAGCGTTTTCTAGTGATGGAAAGGAATATTTAATAAAAATAAATAAAAATAAACGATTACCAACAGTGTGGTCACATATTTTAGCCAATGAAAAATTTGGTACAGTGATAACAGAAAGTATGGGAGGATATAGTTGGTATAAAAATAGTAGATTAGATAGGATAACGAGTTGGAATAATAATCCAAGTAATGATATACCGTCTGAAATCATTTATATAAAAGATATAGAAACAAAAAAGGCATGGTCATTAGGTTTAAATCCAATGCCAGATGAAAGAAATTATAATGTAATTTATGGATTTGGATATTGCAAATTTATTCATAATAGTTTAGGAATTGATCAAGAATTAGATATATTTGTTCCTAAAGAAGATAGTTGTAAAATATGTATATTAAATTTAAAAAATAAGACTCCAAATAGAAAAGTATTAAAATTATATTATTATATAAAACCAGTAATAGGTGAAGATGAAATAAAAACAGAGAAAAATATAAATCTAAAATTTGATAGAAATAGTAATACAATAATAGCTAATAATATGTATATAAACGAAATAGAAAATACAAAATTATATATTTCATCAAGTGAAAAAATAAGAAGTTATACAGGAGATAAAAAATGCTTTTTAGGAAAAGGGGGATTAACAAATCCTGAAGGAATAAGGAAAATACAATTAAATAATAGCAATTCTCTTGGAAAGAATTCGTGTATAGCAATAGAAATAGAGATAAAATTAGAAAGTTATTCAAACAAAGAAATATCTTTTATTTTAGGAGCAGAGGAAAGTAATATAGATTGCAAAAATTTTGCTTACAAATATAGTAAAATTCAAAATTGTAAACAAGAATTAGAAAATGTAAAAAATTATTGGAAATTTATATTAGGAAATTTGCAAGTATATACACCAATAGAATCTACAAATATAATGTTAAATGGTTGGTGTTTATATCAAACTTTGTCAAGTAGACTTCTTGGAAAAAGTGGATATTATCAATCAGGAGGTGCATACGGATTTAGAGATCAATTGCAAGACACATTAGCTTTAAAATATATATTACCACAGAAGTTAAAAAATCAAATAATAGAGCATAGTAGACACCAATTTATAGAAGGAGATGTAGAGCATTGGTGGCACAAAGAAACAGGTAGAGGAATAAGAACTAGGTTTTCAGATGATTTATTATGGCTTCCATATATGGTAATAGAATATATTCAAACTACAGGAGATTATTCAATTTTAAATATAGAAACTCCATATTTGAAAGGCGAAATTTTAAAGTCAGGTATTGATGAAAAATATGATAAATATATGCCATCAGAAAAATTTGGAACAATTTATGAACATTGCATAAAAGCAATAGAAAAAAGTTTTAATTTTGGTGAAAATAATTTACCTAAAATAGGCTCAGGAGATTGGAATGATGCATTAAGTACAGTTGGAAATAAAGGAAAAGGAGAAAGTGTATGGTTAGGATTTTTTCTATATAAAATTTTGGATAAATTTATTAAAATTTGTAATGATATAAAGGAAAATAATATTAATGTTGGTAACAAAGAAATAGATGATAAAATAAAAAGATTTGAAGAAATAAAAATAAAGTTAAAAAAAGCATTAAATACAAATGCTTGGGATGGAAGATGGTATAAAAGAGCTTTTATGGATGATGGAAACGTTTTAGGTAGTATGGAAAATGATGAGTGTAGAATAGATAGTATTGCACAAAGTTGGAGCATAATATCAAATGCAGGTGACAATGATAAAAAATACATTTCAATCGAAAGCTTGGAAAATCATCTAGTAGATAAAGAACATGGAATTATAAAATTGCTAGATCCTCCATTTGAAAAAGGAAAATTAAAACCTGGATATATAAAAGCATATTTGCCAGGTGTTAGAGAAAATGGTGGTCAATACACACATGCAAGTTGTTGGGCAATTATTGCAGAAGCATTATTAGGGTTTGGAAATAAATCAATGGACTTATTTAGGATGATAAACCCCATAGAACATTCTCAAACAGAAGAAACCAGCAATAAATATAAAGTTGAGCCATATGTAATTGCAGCAGATATTTATGGAGCAGGAAATTTAGCAGGAAGAGGAGGATGGACATGGTATACAGGTTCTAGCAGTTGGTATTATATAGCAGGGATAGAATACATTTTAGGATTAAAAATAGATGAAGGATATTTAAAAATAGAACCGTGTATTCCAAAAGAATGGAATGAATATTTAATGAGATATAAATGGAAAGAGAGTATTTATAATATAAAGGTTATTAATAAAAATAAAAGAAATACGGGAGTAGAAAAAGTTCTAGTAAATGGTATAGCAGTAGAAAATAAAATAAAATTAGATGGTAATAATAAGATTTATAATATAGATGTTATTATGTAGTTGTTAGTTTGTTGTAGTATAATAATTGCTATTATAAGATTCTAAAAATTTATCATTTGTAATACAATGTTTGTAAACAAAGAAATAATATCTTCATAATATATAAATATAAAAGGAGGATTATTTTATGGCAAAAATAATTGTATTTAACAATGATACAGATAGAATGGAAACGTATTATAGAGGAGAAAATGATCCAATGCCATACAATACAAATGGGACTTTGAAAGTAAAAGAATTTAGAGGTGCTAGTAAAAGTAATATATTATGGACTACGAAAAGAACAATGCAGAGTTGGAATAGTCAAAGATATATATATGGAGGGCCAATACCTGTAGGATTTGCGTTTAAGAGGCCTTATGAAGGAGGACATGGAAACCAAAGTCAGCATTATGCTGGTACTGCATTTGATGTAGGGCAAACATTAAGTAACACTAAGAGAAGAAATTTATGGAATAGTGCAGTGAATTCTGGAGTTTGGAGCTATGTAGAACCATATTCTGTAACACCTACATGGGTGCATTTTGATAAAAGATTTGGAAAATCTGCATGTTCTACAGGAGGATTTCCACAACTGAAAAGAGGGAGTTTAAGCAATTATGTGTTAATTGCACAGGATGATTTAAATACATTAGGATATAGAACAAATGGATTAGATGGAATTTTTGGCGTAGCTACTCAAAATGCTGTTAGACAATATCAAAATGCTAGAGGTCTATCAGTTGATGGGATTGTTGGATGTAATACATGGCGTTCACTTCAGGAAGATGTAGTAGGAACAGGAGCTACAAGCACAACGATAAATTAAAATAAAAACTCAAAATAAAATTGTTAAAAATTTATTTTGAGTTTTTTTATATACTAGGAAATTTCTCATTTCCTAGTATATAAAAATGCTATAATCGCTATTGCCTTTGAGATTTTCTCCTTTTAGTCGAAAACTCAAATCGGCGAGAACAAAGGGCGACCTAAAGTCGCTTTGTTCGTTATTTTTCAAGAATATTTTTTTTATAATCTGAATTATTTTCTTGCATTTTGATTAATTGATTTGTAAGTAAATAAATAATTTCTTTGTTATAGTTATTTAGTTTTAAATAAGATTCTAAAAATTTATCATCAATTAAATCATTTAGACTTGAAGAGTCAGAATGTATTAAATCGTCAAATAAAAAATTAGAGCTAATATTAAGAGCTTTACAAAGATTTATTATGGTTGTTGCACTTCCAAAAGCAATACCTCTTTCTAATTGACTAATATATCTTGTAGATAAAGAAAGTTTTTCAGCTAATTTTTCTTGAGTATAATTAGTTCTAGATCTAGCTAGTTTGATTTTTTTACCAATATTTTTTCTTAAATATTTTTCGTTATTATCCATAAAACTCTCCTTCGTATTAATTTGATAAAAGTATATCAAGTAGATATTTAAAATAGAATGAACTATTGATTAGATAATAATAATACAACAAGAACAAAAAATATCATTTGTTCGTTTGATTGCTTGCGTGGTATTTCAAAACAATATATTATTAAATTTTTCATAAGTAAAACAGAATTGTAAGCTAAAATTATAAAAAAATTAAAAAAATTTGAAAAAAGTATTGCAAAATATAAAAAGTTATATTAAAATCTAGTTGAAGTGGAGAAAAGTGGTACAAAGTGGAGGAAAATAGAAGAGAGGTGCAAAGCTATTGCTAATAGGTGAATATGAACATTCTCTAGATGTTAAAGGCAGAGTTATTATGCCAGCTAAATTAAGACAAGACATGGGAGAAAAATTCATCGTAACTAAAGGTTTAGATGGATGTTTGTTTGCATTTTCACAACAAGAATGGCTTAATTTTGAAACAAAATTAAAAGCATTACCTCTTTCAGATAAAAATGCAAGAAACTTTGTAAGATTTTTCTTATCAGGTGCGACAGAATGTGAATTGGACAAACAAGGTAGATTTTTAATACCAAATAATTTGAGAAATGCAGCAAATTTAGAAAAAGAAATAGTTATAATAGGAGTAGGAACAAGATTAGAAATATGGAATAAAAACATTTGGGAAAAATGTGATGATGATATATCAGCAGATGAAATAGCAGAAAATATGGCAAATCTTGGTATATAACTTGAAAAAGTTTATATAAATCCAAAAGAAAAATTTGAAAGATACAAAAGATAAATAAACAAAAGATAAAATTATGAATAACTAAAGATAAAAGTACAAAAGCTTTAAAAAATACTAAAGATAAAGTTTTTAAAGTACATAAATTTTATAAAATACAAAAGTTGATTAAACAAAAGATTATTTATTATGATTAAAACCCAAAAGAAAAATATACAAAAAATAAAGATAAAGACAACTGGTAGTTTTATAAATTACCAGTTGTTTAAGCATAATAAAAATAAGAGGTAAAAAATTGGAATTTAAACATAAACCTGTCTTGCTTGAAGAATGTATAAATGGGTTAAATATAAAAACAGATGGAATATATGTGGATGGAACACTAGGCGGAGCAGGACACAGTATAGAGATAATAAAAAAAATGTCTGAAAATGGATTGTTAATAGGAATAGATAGAGATGAAGAAGCTCTTAAAGCTGCTAAACAAAGATTGAGTGAATATAAAAATGTAAAATTTGTTCATGATAATCATGATAATATAAAAGAGATATTAAAACAATTAAATGTAGCTAAAGTTGATGGGATTTTATTAGATTTAGGAGTTTCATCATATCAACTTGACGAAAGAAACAGAGGGTTTAGTTATCTTGGGGAAAATGAGTTAGATATGAGAATGGATAAAACTCAAGAATTAACTGCAAAAAGAGTTGTAAATTATTATTCAGAAAAGAAATTAGCTGATATAATTTATGAATATGGAGAAGAAAGATTTTCAAGACAAATAGCTAAAAACATATGTAAATATAGAAAAGAAAAAACTATTAATACTACAAAAGAACTTGTAGAAATTATAGAAAAGTCAATACCAAAAAGTAAACAAAATGATGGACATCCTGCAAAAAGAACTTTTCAAGCAATTAGAATAGAAGTAAATAATGAAATAAAGCCATTATATACAACTATATTAGAATCAATCAATTGTTTAGCACCACAAGGGAGATTGTGTGTTATAACATTTCATTCTTTAGAAGATAGAGCAGTTAAAAAAGCTTTTATAGAGGCAAAAGGAAATTGTACATGTCCTAGTGATTTGCCATATTGTGTATGTGGGGCTAAAACATTAGGAAAAATAATTAATAAAAAGCCGATAGTGGCTTCGGAGGAAGAAAGAAAAGAAAATTCAAGAAGTAAAAGTGCTAAATTAAGAATATTCGAAAAAATATAATTAAAAAGGAGGTGTAGATAACTTATGGAAGCAAGATATCAATATGAAACCAGTCCTAGAAAAATACAACAATATGAAAAAAATGATAGAAAAAATAAGAAGATTGAAGTTGTAAAAGAATTACCTAAGAAAGAAATAAAAGTTTCCAAAGAACAAAAAAGGAAACATAAAAATGTTACTTTGTTAGTCGTAGTAGCATTTGCTACATTGCTTACTATAAGTTATAGAAACACCAAAATAAATGAAGAATTTACAGAAATGCAAAATAAAAAAGCAGAATTGGCATCATTACAAAAGGAAAACGAACAATTACAAGTTACAATTGAAAATAGTTTGAATTTAAGCAATATAGAAAAACAAGCTAAAGAAAAATTAGGAATGCAAAAATTAACTAATAAACAAACAGTATATGTTAATTTACCTAAAAAAGATTATGTTGAATCTGCGACAGAAAAAGTTGAGATAAACTATGATAATAAAAACTGGTTTGAAAAAACAGTAGATAAAATATTTAAGAAATAAGATAGATAATTATACAAAGATTATCTGTCTATTTTTTTACCTATAAAAAAATTTTTATAAGTTAAATATTTTGAGTTGTGAATTGTAACGAAAATTCTGCTTCGCATAAAATTTTTAATTATTAATACATATTATTAGTAAGTGATAATTTAAATAAAATTTATTAATTTGAATTTTAAAATTAGTTATGTAAAGGAGAATATGTATTATGAAAGTAATGAAATTAAGTAGTAAGAAAAAAATGAGAAATATTCTTTTTATTTCATTTTTAATAATGGTATGTTTGATTGTAAGAATTGGATATATACAAATAATAAGTGGAAAAGAATTATCTAGATTAGCATATGAACAACAAACATTAGATAGAAAAATTAATCCCAAAAGAGGAACAATTTATGATGCAACAGGAAAAAATATATTAGCTGTAAGCAGTACTGTTGAAACAGTTACAGTAAATCCTGTTAATATTAAAAATGAAGATAAACAAAAAGTAGCAAAATCATTAAGTGATATATTTAATTTGGATTATGAAAGCATATTGAAAAAGGTCAAAAAAAGAAGTTCAATAGAAACAATAGTAAAAAAGGTAAATAAAGAAAAGACTGATGAACTTAGAAAATGGATGGAATTAAATCAAATAACAACAGGGATAAATATTGATGAAGATACAAAAAGATATTATCCATACAACAATGTAGCATCACAAGTAATAGGATTTTGTGGAAGTGATAATCAAGGGCTTGATGGGATAGAAGCAAAGTATGAAGAAACGTTAAAGGGAAAACAAGGAGCAATTCAAAAACACACAGATGCAAAAGGCGGAGAGATAGGAAAAGAAGGAGAAAATTATGTATCTGCAATAGATGGGAACGATGTTGTACTAACAATAGATTTGACAATACAATCTATTGTAGAGAAATATTTACAAGAAGCATGTATTGACAATAAATGTACAGATGGTGGGAGTATTGTAGTTATGAACCCTCAAAATGGAGATATTTTAGCAATGGCAACATACCCTAATTACAATTTAAATACACCATATGAACCATATACAGAAGAGCTAAAAAATACTTGGGATACAATGGAACAAAAAGATAAAACAACGTGTTTACAAGCTGTTTGGAGAAATAAATCAATAGCAGATACATATGAGCCTGGATCAGTTTTTAAATTAATAACTGCATCATCTGCATTAGAAGAAGGAATAACAGAAACAGATAAAGCAGGTGAATTTAATTGTTCTGGAGGAATAGAAATAGCGGGAGTAAGAATAAAATGTTGGAGATATTATAGACCACATGGGGCAGAAAGTTTGAGGCAAGCTTTAATGAATTCATGTAATCCTGTTTTTATAGGGTTAGGCCAAAAAATGGGAGTAACAAAATATTATGAATATTTAGAAAAATTTAAATTATTACAAAAAACAGGAATAGATTTACCAGGGGAAGCAGGAAGTATATTTCTTGCAAAAGAAAAGGCTGGACCAGTGGAGTTAGCAACAATAAGTTTTGGGCAAAGATTTGAAATTACACCTATTCAATTAGTAACAGCTGTTTCAAGTATTGCAAATGGCGGAAATAGTATAAAACCAAGAGTAGTAAAAAAAGTAATAGATAGTGAAACAAAAATGGTTACAGATATACCAATTCAAAATGCTGGAAAGGTAATATCAAAAGAAACGTCAGAAAAAGTTTTAAGCATGATGGAAAGTGTTGTATCAGAAGGTACAGGAAAAAATGCAAAAGTAATAGGATATAGAATAGGAGGAAAAACAGGAACATCTGAAGATGGGGTAAATACTAATAAATATGTAACATCATTTTGTGGCGTAGCTCCAATAGATAATCCTCAAGCAGTTGTTTTAGTAACTTTATATAATCCCACAGGAGAAGGGGGACACCAAGGAGGTGGGTGGTTCATTTTGTCGCTACATTTTATATTTTAAAATAATTCATTTAATTGTAGTTTAAAGTTTTTTAGTGTATAATTTAAAAAATATAAAATTAAAGGAATGAGGAAAAATGAATGAAGAAATTATTATAAGGAAGGCTAAAGAAAATGATTTTGAACAATTGCATGATTTAATTATGCAAGTACATAAAATGCATGTTAGACAAAGAAAGAATATATATAAAGATATAGAGCCTTTAAATTTTGAAGAATTTAAAAACAATTTGCTAGATAGAAATAACATATATTTGGTGGCAGAGATAGATAAAAGAATAGTCGGTTTATGCTTTTCTGAAATAAAAGAAATATTTAATAATAGGATTATGAATGACAGAAGAATTTTAAATATTAGTAATATTTGTGTTGATAAGTATGAACAAAGAAAAGGAATAGGAAAAAAATTATATACACAGATTTTAAAGATAGGTAAAGGGAAAAATGTGGATAGTATATAATTAATGGTGTGGGGATTTAATAAAAATGCTATAAAATTTTACGAAAATATAGGTATGAATATTAAGAATTTAAGATTTGAACAAAAAATTCAATAATGCGGTATTTGTATTTATATAAATTATAAAAACTCTTAAGTTGTGGGGGTTTTATTTTTTTTATTGAATAAAAGCTAGTATTATTGCTTTTGAGTATCAAATAATATTTATATAGAAGAGAGAAAAGTAATAAATTTTTTTTACCTAAATAAACTTAAATATTAGAAAATAAAGAGGTAATTAAAATATGAAACAAGTTTTTAAAAGTTGTGTTGATAATAAGGAATTATATCAATTGCAAGTTGGAAATATGACTATTGAATTTAAATATTGTGAAAATGGTAAAGAAATTAATGAATGCATGTTAAATATTTTAAGACAAAAAATCAAAATAGACTGATATATTACTGGGCGTACGTTATACTATAATAGAAGGGGGAAAGAAACAATAATGGCTGGACGAAAATCAAAATATTCTTTAGAGAATTCAAATACAAAAGTAACAAAGATATGGTCAGTTGCAATATATATAAGGCTTTCACAAGAGGATAGCAACAATGGAGGAGACAAGCAAGAAAGTAATAGTATTACAAGCCAAAAGGCATTATTAAATGAATTTATAGAAGAACATGATGATTTGATAGTTTATGATACTTATATAGATGATGGATTTACAGGGACAGATTTTAATAGACCATCTTTTCAAAGGTTATTAGAAGATATGAGAAGTGGAAATATTAACTGTGTCATTGTAAAAGATTTATCAAGACTTGGAAGAAACTACATAGAAGTTGGTAATTACATAGAGCAAATATTTCCACTATTTAATATTAGGTTTATTGCCATCAATGATAGTGTAGATAGCTTTAAAAATCCTACAAGCACAAATACAATATTAGTACCATTTAAAAACTTAATAAATGATGAATACTGTAGAGATACATCAATAAAAATAAGATCAGCACTTAATGGAAGAAAAAAGAAGCGGAGAATTTGTGGGAGCATTTCCATCATATGGATATATAAAAAATCCAGAAGATAATCATAAGTTAATCATTGATAAAGAGTCAGCCGAAATTGTAAGAAAAATTTTCGAATGGAAAGTAAATGAAGGATTAGGAAACTTAAGTATATGTCACAGACTAAATGATATGGGAATTTTAAATCCAACAGGTTATAAAAAAAATAAATTAAAGCAAAATTATAATAATTCTAAAATTTTGCAAGAAGATTATTCTTGGTGTCCATCAACTGTTAGAAATATTTTAAAAAATGACATTTACATAGGTAATATTACTCAAGGAAAAAGGAGAGTAAAAAGTTATAAAGTACATAAAGTGGAACAAGTACCAGAAGATGAATGGATTACAGTAGAGAATATGCATGAGGCAATTATAGATAAAGAATTATTCAATAAAGCACAGGGAATGAAGAATTTTGATACTAGAGTTCAAAATAGTGGAAAATTGAGTATATGGGCGGGAATATTAAAATGTGCAGATTGTGGAAGGGCTATGCATAAAAAATATTGTAAAAATAAAAGTGGTACTGTTTATGAATATTATATATGTGGCACATATAGAAAAAAGTCCAATAAATTATGTACAAAACATACTATAAAAGTGGAAGGATTAGAAAATGCTGTGCTTACAGCTATTAAATTACATATAGAATTACTTGTAGATACTGAAAAATTATTAGAGCAAATTAATAAATCAAACACTAAAAAGTCGGAAAATAATAATATTGAAAATATTAAAAGAACAAAGGAAATAGAAATAGAAAAGATAAGTAATTTAAAAAGATGTTTATATGAAGATTGGAAAAATAATTATATAACAAAAAATGAATATTTGGAATATAGACATAAATATGAACAATATATAAATAAAATAAAAAAGTGTATTATAAATTTACAAGATCAGAAAAATCAGGAAGTGAAAAATGAAAATATAAACAATAAATGGATAGAAGAATTTAAAAAGCATAGAAATATAATGACTTTAGATAGAGTGGTTTTAACAGAATTAATTGATTATATAGAGATACATGAAAATAAGAAAATCACTATTCATTTTAAATTTTCAGATTATTACAATTCATAGTTTATGATAGGGTAAAATATGTAAGAGAATTATTTTACCCTAAGTTTATGAAATAAATTATTGTAAAAAAATATCAAATATGATAAGATGTCACTAAATAAAAGTATATTTTTAAGGGGATGAATAATATGAGTGTATATGTTGTTATAGCAGTAATTGTTGTATTAGTAATTTATTTGATAATACAATATAACAGTTTTATAAAAACAAATAATATTGTAAAAGAAGCATTTTCAACAATGGATGTTTATTTGAAAAAAAGATGGGATTTGATTCCTAATTTAGTTGAAGTAGTGAAAGGTTATGTAAAACATGAAAAAGAAATATTTAATGAAATCACAGCTTTAAGAACTAATAGTTATGATAGTATGTCAATGAATAATAAAATAAATATTAATGAGCAATTGACACAAGGAATTTCAAAAATAATGGCTATTTCAGAAAATTATCCGGAGTTAAAGGCAAGTGAAAACTTTTTGCAATTAAGTAAGGATTTGACAAAGATTGAAGATGAAATCGCTAATAGTAGAAAATATTATAATGGTGCAGTTAGAATTTTAAATACAAAAATTCAAATGTTTCCAAGTAATATAGTTGCTGGAATGTTTGGGTTTAAACAAGTTAGTATGTTTGAAGCTAATACAGAAGAAAAAAATAATATAAAGGTGGAATTGTAATATGAAAAAATATATAAAATACTTTTTGGCTTTAATTTTATTATTAATACTTGTAATTCCAAATAAAGTTTCTGCAGAATCATCTTATAGTGAATATACTATTGAAAGTTATGATATTGATATGATTGTAAATGAAAATAATACATTTGAAATAACAGAAAAAATAACAGCAAATTTTAATATTTCAAAACATGGAATATTTAGAAAAATACCATTAAAAAACAATGTTATAAGAAATGATGGAACTAAATCTACTAATAGAGCACAAATATCTAATATCTTTGTTAGTGAAAATTACACAACATATAAAGAAAATGGTTATGAGGTTATAAAAATTGGAAGCAGTAGTCAAACTTATACAGGAAGAAAATCATATACTATAAAATATACATATAATATTGGAAAAGATCCTTTGAAAGATGCAGATGAATTATATTTCAATTTAATTGGTGATGAATGGGATACAAGTATAAGTAATGTATCATTTAAAATTACAATGCCAAAGCAATTTGATAAATCGTTACTAGGATTTTCAAATGGAAATACAGGTTCTATAAATAGCTCAAATGTTTCGTATAATGTAGATGGAAATGTTATAAGTGGTCGTTTAAAAAATACATTGTTTGCAGGACAAGCTTTAACAGTTAGGCTTACTCTACCAGAAGGATATTTTGAGGGAGCAAGTTCAAATATAGACATATATTCTATAGCTGTTATTATCATTTGTGTAATTTGTGTGTTGATAGCAGATAGATTGTGGGCAAAATATGGAAAAGATGATGAAGTAATTGAAACTGTGGAATTCTATCCACCTGAAGGATATAATTCAGCAGAGGTAGGTTTTTTGTATTATGGAACAGCAGGAACCAAAAGTGTAATTTCGTTATTAATATATTTAGCAAATAAAGGTTATTTAAAGATTGAAGAAACAGAAGAACAAGGTATTTTTAAGAAGAACAAAGGTTTTAGGATTACAAAGATCAAAGAATACGATGGAAATAATGAATGCGAGAGATTATTCTTTAATGGATTATTCAAATGTTCAAGAAGTGGTGATTCTTTAGATATGGATAAAGCAAGAGAAATAATGAAAGAAGCAAAAGCTAATGGTGAAAAAATCAGTTTTAAAGAGGCAATGAGTATGTCAAAATCTTCAAATGATAGTTCATCAAAAATTTCTGTAACAGCATCTGATTTATATGACAAATTTTATAGTACATTAAACGAAATAGAATCAAAACTTAATTTAAAAGAAAATAAGAATAAAATATTTGAAACATCAGCAAGTAGAAAAAGTAAATGGTTAATATTAATGATTATTGCAATATTTGTATTAATAACAGTAAAACCTATGATGGAATATAGTGAATTTCTATTAATACCATTTGCATTAATATTTCCAGGAGTAGGTCTCTTAATTATGTTCTCAATGATTTTTGGTGTAAATACAGGCTCTATGTATGTAAATGGAAAAGCTACAGATTCTCGTGTCGCAAGAGTTGTTTTAGGATTGATATTTGGTTTTATGTTTGGTGGAATGCCATGGGGATCTATAGTTCTACCTGTTTTAATTCAAAATCCTATGTATATGCTTATGTATGTAATTGGATTTATTTGTATGGTAGTAATAATGTTATTTGTTAAGATTATGCCTAAAAGAACACCTTATGGAAATGAAATTTTAGGAAAACTAAGAGGATTTAAGAGATTTCTTGAAACAGCAGAAAAAACTCAATTAGAAAGTTTAGTAGCACAAAATCCAGAATATTTTTATAATATTTTACCATATACATATGCTTTAGGTGTATCAGATGTATGGATTAGTCAATTTGAAACTATTGCAATACAAGCTCCTAATTGGTATGATTCAAGAGATGGATTTGATATACACACATTTGAAACTTTTATGACTACAACAATGTCATCTGCTTCAACAGCAATGTCATCTAGTCCTTCAAGTGATAGTGGAGGTGGTTCTTCAGGAGGAGGTTCTGGAGGAGGCGGAGGAGGTTCTTGGTAATCTTCTCTAGACATCATCAAATACAAAATTTTAGTGATATTTAATTTTTTAATAATATTAAGGAGAATTTAAGAAAATGAATAATGATAATAATGAAGAATGGACATATGAAGTGTTTCATGGAATTATTACAATAATAGGAAGTGCTATTTTTTTTGGTATGTGTGGATGGTTTTTTACGAAATCTGGAGATCATATGACACGAATTACTCTTATACCTTTTCTTGTTTGTGGTTTATCAGTATTAATAAGAGGAATAATTGTTTTAATACGAGGTTTAATTTTAAGAAAAGGTATGAAAGATGAAAATATTTCTGCCGAAAGTGTATTTGATAAATACGAAAAATTAAATATTGCAGAAAAAACATTTTCTAAAGTATACGTTATAGGCTTTTTAGTATTCTGGTTTGGACTTTTAATTTTATGTGATTATTTTGCAATAAAACAAGGACAACTATTGATGTTGGCTTTTTCTCTTATTTTTTGGATAGCAGGTATCTATATTGCAATCAAAAATTTAAAAGGATAAATAAACATTATTTGAATTAGAAGTAAGTATATATACAAAATAGTAGAAAAAATAATGATATTATAAAATTAAACATTTAAATAAAAGACTAGATTTTGGAATAAAACTAATTTCTAGTCTTTTTTAAATATATTATAATTAAATATGTAGTGATAAAATACACCAAGCAGGTGGTGTGGCAGCACCTGTAGGAGGGCAAATATTCAGTGAAATATTACCATATTTAGAAATAAACAAAGAAAATGTAGAAAATGAAGATAATATAGAAGATAGTGAAGAAGTAAAACAGGTTGAAGTTCCAGATATTATAGGAAAAAATATAAGTGAAGCTGAAAAAGTTTTAAAAGAAAATGATTTACAATTAAAAATAAAAAATGAAGAAGTAATAAATAATGAGGAGTTATGTATAAAAAATCAAGTACCACAAGCAGGAACAGTTATAAATGCAAAAAGTTCTATTATGGTTGAAATGTAATAATTACTAGTCAAATTAGTTATATTTATAAACCTAAAATTCAATATATATTATTTTTTGAAATACCGCGTAAGCGATCAAACGAACGTTAGTGAGTGCGAATTGGAGCAAACTACATACTAGTAATTTTAATATGTGGTTTGCGACACCAAGGTATGATAAAAAATAATATATATTGAATTTTAGAGTAGGAGTATAGGTGTTTGACTAGTAAATGTTAAAAATAAAAAGTAGAAAAAAGTCTATACAAAATAAAATATTAGTTATATAATGTAGAAGATTAAACACAATAATTTGAGTTTGATTAATTATTAATAATCGAAAGGATTGAAAAATATGGAATTAAAAAAGTTGTTAGTAGGTTTAGATAACCTAAAAGTAAGAGGAAATTTAGATGTAGAAATTTCAGGAATTGAAAGTAATTCTAAAAATGTAAAGGAAGGATATTTATTTGTTGCTATAAAAGGATTTTCAACTGATGGTCATCAATATGTGGAAAGTGCAATACAAAATGGGGCTGTAGCTGTTATGGTTCAAGATGGATGTAACTTAAAAGATATGAATATTCCGGAAAATGTAACAATTATAATGGCAACAGATACTAGAGAAGGTTTAGCAATTGTATCAGATAATTATTATAACCATCCTTCAAAAAAATTTAAATTAATAGGAGTAACAGGAACAAAAGGAAAAACAACAACGACATTTATGATTAAAGAAATATTAGAAAAAGCAGGTAAAAAAGTAGGATTAATAGGTACTATTGCAACATATATTAATGGTAAGAAGATAAAAGATAGTGATAGAACAACACCAGAAAGCTTAGAATTACAACAAATTTTTGCACAAATGGTAGAACAAGGTGTAGAAGTCGTGGTTATGGAAGTATCTTCTCAAAGTTTAAAGTTAAATAGAGTAGAAGGATGTGATTTTGATATTGTATTATTTACAAATTTCTCAGAAGATCATATAAGTCCAAAAGAACATCCAGATATGCAAGATTATTTTAATTCAAAATTAAAATTATTTAAAATGTGTGAAACTGGAATAGTAAATACAGATGATTTACATGGTGCTAAAATACCAAAAATGTTTCCAGATAGCAATATAACAACATATGGAATTGATAATTATGCTAATGTTTTGGCTAAAGATATAACTATAACAAATTCATATGTCGATTTTAGAGTAAAAATAAAAGATAGAAATGAAAGAGTAAAAACAGGAATACCAGGAAGGTTTAGTGTATATAATTCATTAGCAGCAATTTGCGTTGCACAAAAATTTGGAATTGAACCAGAAAAGGTAAAAGAAGCTTTAGCAGAAGTAAGGGTGCCAGGAAGATCAGAATTAGTAGATAATAAAAAAGAGATACCAATTATGATAGATTATGCACACTCACCAGAAAGTTTAGAAAATATATTACAAGCAACAAAAAGTTATACTAGAGGAAGGGTTATTTCTGTATTTGGCTGTGGTGGAGATAGAGATGCTGGTAAAAGACCAATAATGGGAGAAATATCAGGAAGAATAGCAGATTTTACAATTATAACATCTGACAACCCAAGAACAGAAAATCCAGAGGAAATAGTAAAACAAATTGAAAGTGGTATGAAAAAAACAAATGGTAAATATGTTACTATTGTTGATAGAGTGGAAGCAATAAAAGAAGCAATAAAAATGGCTAACAAAAGGGATATTATAATTTTAGCAGGAAAAGGTCATGAACCATACCAAGAAATTAATGGAAAAAAATATCCATTTGATGAAAGAATAATAGTTAGGGACATAATTGAAGAATTAGATAAAGAAACTAAAAAGAAAAAATAATAAGAACAAAAGAAAGGTTGGATTAAATTGATATTTGAAACAAAAGTGTTAATCATCTCATTTGTAGTATCAATTATTTTGGGATTTACGATTATTCCAATATTAAAAAAAATGAAAGTTGGGCAAATAGAAAGAGATGATGGACCACAGTCACACTTAAAAAAACAAGGGACACCTACAATGGGTGGTATCATTTTGATTATTACAATGATATTAGTAGTTACTGGTACATATGTATATTTAACTATAAATAATCAAAGTGAATTAGCAAATAAAATATTACCAATATTATTACTGACTATAGGATTTGGATTAATAGGTTTCATAGATGATTTTAAAAAATTGGTATTAAAAAATACAAAAGGTTTAAAACCAAGTTATAAGATGATAGGTTTACTTATTATTTCTGTGGCATATGTTGTATATTTAGTTTATGGACTAAAGTTAGGAACAGATACATATATTCCAATATGGAAAAATTACATACAAATTCCAGTATATCTGTATATACCATTTGCAATTATAGTTATATTAGGTGCAACAAATGCTGTGAATTTAACAGATGGAATAGATGGTTTATCATCTAGTGTATGTGCGATAATTATTACATGTTTGGCCATAATAGGAATTAGTTTAAAAATATACGAGGTTTCAATATTTGCAAGTATTGTAATAGGAAGTGTATTAGGATTTTTAATGTTTAACCTA
This sequence comes from uncultured Clostridia bacterium, assembly GCA_934169725.1. GTDB lineage: Bacteria > Bacillota > Clostridia > TANB77 > CAG-508 > CAG-269. The sequence continues at coordinate 175,572 of CAKPOF010000002.1, forward strand.
CATCCAGCAAAAGTATTTATGGGAGATACAGGTTCATTAATGTTAGGAGGAGTAATTTCTGGTTTAGCATTATATCTAAAAATGCCATTATTATTATTGGTAATAGCATTAGTACCAGTATTAGAGACTATATCAGTTATTATACAAGTTGTATATTTTAAAAAGACAGGTGATAGATTCTTTAAAATGGCACCATTACATCATCATTTTGAGTTATCAGGATGGAAAGAAAATAAAGTAGTAGTAGTATTTAGTGTTGCAACTTTATTATTATGTATAATTGGACTAAAGATAATATAGAATAAGAAAGGAAGAAGGCAATGACGAAAAAGAAAGTAAAAAGTTTTTCAAGCTTTCTAAAAAATCCAATAGATTTTACATTATTAATAACAATATTATTATTATTGTCATTAGGTTTGATAATGGTTCTTTCAGCTAGTTCACCATCGGCACTTTCTGAAAGTGGAAATAGCTATTCTTATTTTTATAAACAGGCAATATTTGCAGGTGCAGGATTATTTATGATGTGGGTAATATCAAATATAGATTATAGATTTTACCAAAAATACTATAAATTAGCTTATTTTATAGCATTTTTATCATTGCTAGCAGTACCATTTATAGGAACAACGGTAAATGGAGCTAAGAGATGGATATATTTAACAGATTCTTTATCAATTCAACCATCTGAAATTGTAAAATTATTAATGATTATTTTTTATGCATCATTATTAGTGAAAAATAGAGATGAATTGGATAAATATTTTAAAGGATTTGTAAAACATTTAATGATATTAGCACCAATTATAGGATTATTATTAATAGAACCACATTTTAGTGCATCTATGGTAATAATAGGAATAGTATCAATTATGATGATAGTTGCAGGATGTAAATTTTGGCACTTTTTAGCAACAGGTTCTGTTATAGGAGTGCCTGGAATTATTGGATTAATATTAATAGAGCCATATAGACTAGAGAGAGTAACAACATTCTTAGATCCATGGAAAGATGCAACAGGAAGTGGATGGCAAGTAATACAAAGTTTATATGCAATAGGATCGGGCGGATTATTTGGAGTAGGATTAGGAGAAAGCAAACAAAAATATTTATATATTCCAGAACCACATAATGACTTTATCTTTTCAATATTAGGTGAAGAATTAGGGTTTATAGGATGTGCTATAGTAATTATTTTATTTGGAATATTTATATGGAGAGGAGTATTAACTGCAATGAGATCACCAGATATGTTTGGTAGTTTAATTGCAATAGGAATAACAACACAAATTGCAATACAAGTAATAATAAATATTGCGGTAGTAACATCATCAATGCCGGCAACTGGAATGCCATTACCATTTTTTAGTTATGGAGGTTCATCATTATTTATATTACTCTGTGAAATGGGAATACTCTTAAATATATCAAAAGCCGGAGCAAAAAGAGATTAAGGGAAGGCTCCTTTAATCTTTATTTTATGGGAAAGGAGAGCAGATTGTTTAAAATTTAAATAATCTCATAATAATAAATGAAAGTAGTTATAGCTGCAGCAGGAACTGCAGGACACATAAATCCAGGTTTAGCTATTGCAAAAAAAATACAAGAAGAGCAAAAAAATTCTAAAATAGTATTTATAGGAACAACAAGAGGTTTGGAAAATGATCTTGTTCCAAGAGCAGGATATGAATTAAAAACAATTGATGCATATGGTTTAAGCAAAAAAATTTCAATAGAAAATATAAAGAAAATGTGGAAAACATTAAAAGGATATGGAGAGGCAAAGAAAATTTTAAAAGAAATAAATCCAGACATAGTAATAGGAACAGGGGGATACATATGTGGTGCAACAATATCAGCAGCACATGACTTAAAAATTCCAACATTGTTGCATGAAAGCAATGCTTTTCCTGGAAAAGCGGTAAAAATGTTGGCTAAAAAAACAGATACAATTTTGGTTTCTTTTGAAGATGCAATAGATAGAATAAAAAATGCTAAAAATATAGTGTACACAGGAACACCAGTAAAAATAAAGAAAAAAGAATATAACAACTTAGAAAAAAAGAATGTTATAGATAAAATTGGACTAAAAGAAGATATGCCAAAAGTTTTGGTATTTGGAGGAAGCCAAGGTGCAAGAAATATAAACAATGCTATAGTTGAAATTATAAAAGAAAAATTAAATGAAGAATATCAAATGATTTGGGCAACAGGACCTAAACAATATGATATAATAAAAGAAGAATTGGAAGATAATAATATTAATATAAATCATATAAAAAATATGAAAATATTGCCATATATATATAATATGGAAGAAATTATGAATGTTGTAGATGTCATAGTAGCCAGAAGTGGAGCGATGACAATAACAGAGATATCAAATTTAGGAAAAGCATCAATTTTAATACCATTGCCAAATGTTAGTCATGACCATCAGCTATATAATGCAAAAGTTTTAGAAAAAATAGGAGCAGCAAATATAATATTAGATAATGAACTAGATGGAAAAAAATTAAATAGTAATATAAATAAAATAGCTTTAGATAAAAATGTAAGTGAAAAAATGGGAAAAAATGCATTAAAAGTTTCTACAAACAATGTAGAAGATAAAATTTATAAAGAAATTCTTAAAACAATAAATAATAAAAAGAATTAGTGAAAGGGAAAATATGTTTAAAAATATACAATTAAGAATAGTTATAGTATTTTTTCTAATAGGAATTATTACAATAGCAGGTTTAGGTACAGTATATATAAATTCTATAAATGTATTAGAAAATAATATAAATAGTCAAACAACACAAAACATAGGACAAGTCATAGAATATATACAACAGATGAAATCAACTAATATAACAGCAATAATTGTAGTAAGCATTATATTTGCAATAGGTGGGCTTTTAACAGCTATTATATTATCTAAATTTGTAATATATCCTATTAATAAATTAATAAAAAGTGCAGAAAAAATTACAGAAGAAGAAAATAAAAGAGAAAACACATTGGAAACGATTTTATTACATATGACAGATGGAATTATAGCTTTTAATATGGAAGGAGAAATAATATTAATAAATCCAGCAGCTAAAAAGTTTTTAAGTATAGGACCAGAAGATATTACATTTGATGATATTTTTTCAAAATTTAAATTAGGAATCAATTTAGAAAAAATCATATATCTTGACAATTGGACATCAACAGAACAAAGAATTCAAGTAGAAGATAAATATATGAAAGTATTTTTTGCGCCATTTAAAAATCAGTCATCTAGACCAGATGGAGTTATTGCTGTAGTTCAAGACATAACAGAACATGTAAGATTAGATAATGTTCAAAAAGAATTTGTTGCAGATGTGTCACATGAATTGAAAACACCAATTACTTCTATAATGGGGTATGCAGATACTTTACTTGAAGGAGAATATGATAAAGAAACACAAGAAAAATTCTTAAATGTAATAGCTTCAGAAGCAAGAAGAATGGCCAGACTTGTAACAGATTTATTGACATTATCTAGATATGATAATAATAAAAAAAGAGTAAGAAAAGAATCATTTGATTTGGGAGACTTAGTAAAAAAATGTCAAGATAAATTGGCAATAGAAATAAAGAAAAAAAATCATATGGTAAATTGTTTTGTTACCGCAGATGTTCCACCAGTATATGCAGATAGAGATGATATAGAAAGAGTAGTATTAAACATATTAACAAATAGTATTAAATATACACCAGAAGGTGGAGAAATAAAAATATATGTTGGATTTGTTTATAATGATGCATATATAAAAATATTTGATAATGGAATAGGAATACCGGAAGAAGATTTAACAAGAATTTTTGAAAGGTTTTATAGAGTAGATAAAGCACGAACAAGAGAAATGGGAGGAACAGGCTTAGGACTTTCAATAGCAAAAGAAATATTAGATAAAAATGGTGGAAGTATAGACATAAAAAGTACAGTAGGACAAGGTACAGAAGTGGTTATTAGAATACCAACAAAAGGATAAAAAACTTGTAAAAAACATTGAAAAATGAAAAATGTTAATGTATAATATATAAGATTTTGACGATGAAAAGGAGAGAATAAAATTGAGTCCAAAGATGAAAGATGCATTAGAATGGATATATTGTATTATAATAGCAGTAGTTTTAGCATTATTATTTAGATATTATATAGGAACACCAACAATTGTACAACAAATATCAATGTACCCAACATTAGAACAAGACCAAAGATTATGGTTAAATAGATGGACAAGAACAACAAAAAAGCTTCCTCAAAGAGGACAAATAATAACATTTGAGGCTCCAAGCAAAAAAATGTATTCAAGTTCAGAAATAGATAATAATGATCCATTAGCTAAATATGAAGATGAACCAACAAGTTTATTTGGTAAATTCACAAGATATGTTTTAGAAATTGGTAAGGATAGTTATATAAAAAGAGTAATTGCATTACCAGGTGAACATGTTCAAATAAAAGAAGGAAAAGTTTATATTAATGATAAAGAATTGGAAGAATCTTATTTGCAACCTGGTGTTGTAACAGATATTATGGGAGAAGGTTTTTCAGATTTTATAGTACCAGAAAATTCTGTATTTGCAATGGGAGATAACAGAACACATAGCACAGATTGTAGAGCTTTTGGATGTATTCCACTAAATAAAATAGAAAGTACTGTTGCTATAAGAATATGGCCATTGAATAAATGGGGAAAAGTTAATTAAGAAATTTTAAAAGATATATTTTTTAGGAAATATATCTTTTTTATATAATATGAAAGTGATATTTTCCTATGATATAAAAAGCAACAATCGATAGCCCCCTGAAATTTTCTCCTTCCAGTCGAAAACTCAAATCGAGTGAGAACAAATAAGAAAAATTGAAAATTTTCTTATTTGTTTACAAAAAAATTCCTAGAGTTTATTACTCTAGGATAATTTTTCTAATTAAAAGTATAACAATAAAAACGTTTAATATCAAGAGTTTGTTAAAAGATTTTAATTCGATTTTAGGAAAACTTTTCTTGTGAATTTAAACTCATAATTCAAATTCAATACATATTATTTTTCATACCTTGGTGTTGCAATCTATTAATTAAAATTAATAGTAGATTGCTCCAATTGCACACATTATCATTCGTTGGGTTGCTTATGCAGTATTTCAAAAATAATATATATTGAATTTTTATAATTTAGTTTTATATAAAATAATACTTAATTTTAAAAAATTTGTATCTAAAAATTTCTTAGAGTAATAAACTAAAAGAAAAATAAAATTACTAATGAAAGGAAAATGGTATGAAAAAAGAAAAAGGAATAACTTTAATTATATTAATAATTGTAATAATAATTTTAATTATTTTAGCAGGAATAACAATAGGAGCTTTATCAGGAGATAATGGAATAGTAAAAAAGGTTGTGGAAAGCAAAGAAAAAAATGAAATAGCGAATGAAAAGGAAATAGTTGAAAAATCAGCTACAAATGCAATGGGAAATAATAAATACGGCAACATAGAAGAAAATGAATTAAAAAAACAACTAGATATGGAAACTGGTGAAGGAAAAACAACGGTTATAAATGAAGAAAAAGAATATGAAATTATATTTAATGAAACAAATAGATATTATACAATTGATAGTGATGGAAATATAAGTGAACCACAAGAAATTGTTAAAGATAATAATCCAGGAGATATAACTAAAGGGATAGATGGTGAAGATTTAGATGGTAGTGAAGAACATCCATATGAAATATGGTGCATAGAAGATTTAGTTGTGCTTTCTAATATAACCAATGGAACTGGTATACGATTTGAAAATGGTAATATTGTAGAAGTAAAATATCCTGATTCATTAAATAATAAATATATAAAATTGAAAAGAAACTTAAATTTTAAATCAAAGTTATCATATAGTAATAGTGATAGAATAGATTTTGGAGATATCAATAAAAATGAAGAAGATGGAAATGCATTAATAAATGAAATGACAACTGGAGAAGGATTTGCTCCAATTAAAAATTTTGGAGGAATGCTAGATGGGAATAATAAAAGAATTTCAAATTTGTATATTAACAGTAGTAGTGAATATAACACAATAGGATTAATTTCTTTTTCTAATAATAAAATTATAATATGTGATTTAGAATTAACAGGTGATATATATGGAAAATGGGATGCAGGAGGTTTTATAGGAAATTGTGCTAATAAAGAATATTCAGAAATTAGGAATTGTATTAATAAAGTTAATGTTAATGGAGGAAATCATGTTGGTGGATTTGTTGGAATATCATCAAATGGATTAAAAATGCAGAACGTTACTAATTATGGGAAAATAAAAATTACAGATGGAAATTATGGAAATGCAGGATGTGGTGGAATAATTGGAACAGGAGTGAGAGAAATAAAAAATGCAGTAAATTATGGTGAGGTTTACGGTAATAAACCATGTGCAGGAATTGTTGGAACACAAAGTTTGGATGGACAAATAGTAAATTGTTATAATAGAGGAAAAATAGATTCAAATGGTGATAATGCAGCTGGAATTTTATCTTATTTTAGAAGCAGTGCAGATACTAAAATAATAAATTGTTATAATATTGCTGATATAAATAGTAATAAAACATCAGGTGGAATAGTAGCAACTGTAGGAGGAGTAGCATGGGATACAAAAGAAATTATATACATATATAATTCTTTTAATACAGGAAACATAATAGGTAAAGATTATGCATCTGGATTAGTAGGAATACAGTCATATATATGCTCACAAAATTACATTACCTTAAAAAATTGTTGGAACATTGGAAATATTGAAGCAAACGTTTCAACTGGAATATTAGCTAAAAGATATACGGATTCAAGAACAGATACAAAATTAATTTTAGAAAATGTGTATTATACAAATAATATAGGGATATCTAATGGTATTACATATGAAGGAAATGCTAATTTTAAAAATAAAAATGAGATATTAACATATGAATTTGTTCAAATATTAAATGGATATAAAGATGAGAATAATGAATATCCATCCGAATGGAAGAAATGGAAACTAGGAGAAAATAATTATCCTACATTTGAATAAATAATTCTAATAGTATGCTGACTAAATTTAAGAACAAAAAAAGACCCAATATTAAAAAATATAGGTTTAAAATAGATATGTCACAAATACATTGAAAATAAAATATTGAAAAGAGAGCACAAAAATGATATTGTTT
>CAKPOF010000003.1 GCA_934169725.1 uncultured Clostridia bacterium
AGTATTAAACTGAAAGAAAAATAATTTAGAAGTATGTTAATTTTATATTTTCGAAATAGTATAAATGGTAGGTACTTGGAAATTAAAAATAAAATTTAGGAGGAGACAAAAGATGAAGAGAAATAAAAAACAAAATGCTATAACATTGATAGCTTTAGTTATAACAATAGTTGTGCTTTTAATATTAGCAGGAGTAACAATTGCAAGTATAACTGGAGAAAATGGAATATTAACAAAAGTTCAAATGGCAAAAATTAATACAGAAGAAGCGGAAAAAGAAGAAATGGAGAAATTTAATAAATTAGAAGAAGAAATGCATGGTAATATAACAGGAGAATTATTTTTACAGTATGATATTGAATATTCTGTTAATAAAGAATATGCTAAAATAATGGTTTATCCTAGAATAGGAGGAATTCCCAGATTACAAACATATGAAGAATATATTAATCCTAAAAAAGAATTAGAAGGAAAAAGTTATGATGAAAAAAAAGAAATATTTTTTAATTATGAAAGGGAATATAACAAAGAATATTATGAAGAAACATATCCAGGACAAGAGATAACAGAAGAGCTTATATTATCGGATTATGGTGTTTCTACAATAGATGAATTGTGCCAAAATAATGGAGTAGAATCTATTGATGAATATATAATAAAAAAGCAAATAATTGGAAGGAAAGAATATAATGAATATTATGATAATTACCAAGAAAGTTATTCTGAAAATATAACAATAATAAATCCTAAAGGAGAAAGTAATGTAACAACTATTGGAACGGGATATGAATACATAGTTACTTCTGACGGAGTATATAATTTTATAGCTCAATATAACAATCAGGAAACTAACAAAGATATTCAAGTAAATGGGCTTGCAAGTGCTAAAGAAATGGAAATTGCTAAAGAAAACAAAGATACATATGTTATAAGCACAGTAGAGGATTTAGTTAAATTGTCAATTAATGTAAATAATGGGATCGATTATCAAGGAAAGACTTTGAAATTAATAAATAATTTAGATTTTAGTAATACTTCTTCATATGATAATGCAAATGACAAAAAAACATTTGGTGATTACAATGGAGATGGTGTAATTGAAGGAATAAAAGATGAAATATTAAAAGAAGATGTAGGTGGAATAAAAATAATAGGTACAACAAAATATATTGATTTTTATAAGTTAGAATATCCATTCAAAGGAGTTTTTGAAGGAAACAACAAAATAATAAGCAATCTATTCGTAAATGAAAAAGAATCTTTTTTTAATAAAAATGAAGGTAATATACAAAACATTACAATTAAGGGAAAAAATAGTGGAATATGCAATGATAATTATGGTACTATAAGTGGATGTGTAAACGCTTCGGAAATACAACAAAGTGGAGGTTCAGGTATAGCAGGAAGAAACTTTGGTATAATAAAGGAAACTATAAATAAAGCTAATATTGTATTACCGGATGAATACATGATGGGGGGAATAACAAATAATAACTATGGTGTCATAGAAAGATGTATAAATGAAGGAACAATTGAAGGTGGACAAGATGTAGGAGGAATTGCAGGAGATAACACTAAAGGAACAATATCAAAATGTTATAATACGGCTGATATAAAAGCTCAAAGAGAAGTGGCAGGTATATGTGGATGGAATTGCTCAATAATTGAAGAATGTTACAATATAGGAAATATTAGTAGTGAAAAATATCATACAGGAGGTATAGCAGGAAGAAACCAATATGGAACAGAAATTATAGTGAAGAATTGTTACAATACAGGAAACATAATTGCACCAAATTCTTTATATGTTGGTGGAGTTATAGGATGTATGAATGTACAAAATGGGAAAATTTTAAATAGTTATAACATAGGAAATATATCTGGAAAAAAAGGATATACGGGTGCAATAGCAGGATCAATAACTAATAGTAGTATATTAAATTGTGTATATTCAAAAGAAAATTATAGTAATATATGCGATGGATACGGTCATGGGACAACAATAAAAAATAATAAAGAAGATAGTTTAGAAAATTTAAAAGGAAATAGTATGTTAGAAATATTAAAAAGTGATAATAATGATGATATATGGATAGAAGACAATAAAAATATAAATAACCAATATCCTATATTAAAATGGCAAGGAGAATAATTATGAATAAAAAATATATAGCAATTATAATTTTTTTAGTATTATTAATAGTTGGAGTTGTTTTTATTAAGATGAAAACTGAAAAAATTGAAGAAACCGAAAAAAATAATGTTATAAATACAAATACAATAAGTATAAATGAAGAAGAAATAGAAAATAAAAAAATTTCTAAAATTGAAAATCAATTTAAGGAAAATGGAATTAATTTAGAAAATAAAAAATATATTAGTTCTAAAGAAATAGGGGAAAATGGATTTGAATATGATATAAACGATTCAAAAATACAAATGTATAGTGTAAGTGATGAAAAATTAAAATATTTAACTAATAGTGAAAATATACAACAGGGAATAATTCAGATATCAACTAAAAATAGTAGAAAGGTAGAAGCAATAAATTTTAATAATGTAATAATATTAAATTGTATGGATGATAATTTGAAGCAAAGAATAATAAAAATTTTAAATCAAAATTAGAGAATAAAAAATGTAGTGTTTTGATATAAAAAGAGTTTAAAACAAATTTCACAAAAAGGTAAAAAGAAATTAGCAGTGAATTTGAATAGAAAAAATAGTACTTGCAAAATATAAAAAAATATAGTAAAATAGGTATGTTGAAAATCAACATACCTTTTACTTAGCTTATGGAAAGCACCAAAACTTAAGCTCAGTTAAAGGATAAATAGAAAATGGGAGGTGTAAAAATGACAAAGGAAAGAAAACAAGAAATCATTAACACATATAAAAGAGAAGAAAATGATACTGGGTCACCAGAGGTTCAAATAGCTCTTTTAACAGAAAGAATTAATGAATTAACAGAACATTTAAAAATCCACAAAAAAGATAACCATTCAAGAAGAGGTCTTTTAAAAATGGTTGGAAAAAGAAGAAACTTATTAAAATATGTAGCTAAAAAAGATATCAATAGATATAGAGATATAGTTGCTAAATTAGGAATAAGAAAATAAAACTATAAGTCCGGTGTAATTTTATATATCGGACTTTAAAAAAATTTTAATAAATTTTAAATTAGGTAAGTAGCTTGTATAATGTATTGGAAAAAAGCCAACATATTATAGAGGTTACCATCTAAATTAAATTTGTTAAGATTTTAGAAAAATATATGGTGCAATAAATAAATTAATTTAGGAGGAATATATATGTTTAAAACTTATGAAACAGAATTAGCAGGTAGAAAACTTGTATTTGAAACAGGTAAAATGGCAGGACTTGCAAATGGAAGTGTATTAGTTAGATATGGAGACACAGTTGTTATTGTTAATGTAACAGCATCTAAAGAACCAAGAGATGGAATTGATTTTTTCCCTCTTTCAGTAGATTATGAGGAAAAATTATATTCAGTAGGTAAAATTCCAGGAAGTTTTACAAAAAGGGAAGGAAAACCAACTGACAAGGCAATATTAACTTCAAGAGCAATAGATAGACCATTAAGACCATTGTTCCCAAAAGATTTTAGAAATGATGTTGTTGTTGTTGCAACAGTTTTGTGTGTAGAACAAGATAATTCACCAGAAATAGCTGCAATGATAGGTGCATCTGCAGCGTTGTCAATTTCAGATATTCCATTTGGAGGACCAACAGCAGCGGTTAATGTCGGATTAGTTGATGGAGAAATTGTTATAAACCCAACAGAAAAACAAAGAGAAAAAAGTGATTTGACTCTTACAGTAGCTGGAACAAAGGAAAAAATAGCTATGATAGAAGCTGGTGCTAATGAAGTTCCAGATGATATTATGTTAAAAGCTATTGAAGAAGGTCATAAAGAAATCAAGAAAATATGTGAATTTATTTCTAAAATGAAAGAAGAAATAGGTAAACCAAAATTTGAATATAAATCTTTTGCAGTTCCAGAAGATATTTACGAATTTGTAGAAAGCAATTTTAAAGAAGAAATGTTAGCAACTGTTCAAGAAAAAGACAAAGAAACAAGAGATAATAATGTATCAGAATTATCAGAAAAAATTGTTAAAAGTTATGAAGAAAAATATGGAGAAGATTTAGCTGAAGAACATAAAGCAGATATAAGTGAAGCAGTATATAAATTAGAGAAAAAATGTGTAAGATATCTAATATTTAATGAACACAAAAGAGTTGATGGTAGAAAATTAGATGAAATAAGATCATTATCTTGTGAAGTTGGATTATTACCACGTACACATGGAAGTGCATTGTTTACAAGAGGACAAACACAAGTATTATCTATTGCAACATTAGGAATGATTAGCGAAGAACAAATGTTGGATGGAATAGATACAGAAGAATCAAAAAGATATATGCATCAATATAATTTCCCAAGTTATAGTGTAGGGGAAGCAAGACCATCAAGAGGACCAGGAAGAAGAGAAATTGGTCATGGGGCTTTAGCTGAAAAAGCATTGGTACCAGTAATACCATCTAAAGAAGAATTTCCATATGCTATAAGAGTAGTGTCTGAGGTATTATCATCAAATGGTTCAACATCACAAGCAAGTATTTGCGGTAGTACATTAGCATTAATGGATGCAGGAGTACCAATTAAAAGGCCTGTTGCAGGTATTTCAACTGGTTTAGTTACAAATCCTGATGATGACAGCGATTATGTTATGCTAGTTGATATCCAAGGAATAGAAGATTTCTTTGGAGATATGGACTTTAAAGTTGGTGGAACAGAAAAAGGAATTACAGCAATTCAAGTTGATATAAAAGTTGATGGATTATCATATGATATTATAAAAGAAGCTTTTGAAAGAACAAGAAAAGCAAGAAAACATATATTAGAAGATGTTATGCTACCTGTTTTAGATAAACCAAGAAATGATATATCAAAATATGCACCTAAAATAGTAGGAACACAAATAAAAGTTGATAAAATAAAAGATGTTATAGGACCTGGTGGAAAAATGATTAACAAAATAATAGATGAAACAGGTGTAAAAATAGATATAGAAGAAGATGGAAAAGTATTTATTTATTCAAATGATAATGAAAAAGCAGAACAAGCTTTAGAAATGGTAGAAGATATAGTAAGAGAAGTTGAAGTTGATGGAATATACTATGGAGAAGTTGTTAGAATAATGAATTTTGGAGCATTTATAGATTTAGGATGTGGCGGAAAAGAAGGATTATTACACATTTCTCAAATTTCTAAAGAAAGAATAAAAAATGTTGAAGATGTTTTACATGTAGGAGATAAAGTGACTGTTAGGGTTACAGAAATTGATGACCAAGGTAGAATAAATTTAACTATGAAAGATTTAGTTGATACTAAAGAAGAAAATAGTGAAGAAGATAAAAATGAGGATGAACAATAAAATATAAAAAGGAGAATTATGGAATATATAAAAAGTTTTTCTGTACAAATGGGGGAAATAACGGGGATAGATAGTGAATATATAAAGCTAACTATATTAACAGTATTAGTATTCTTAATATTTGGGATAATAAAATTAGTAATAAAAAAAATATATTCAAATTTACCAGTAAATGATAAAAAGAAATTTTTTAGAAATAGAAAAATAAGAATAATATTGACAGTAATATCATTTATAATTGTATTTTTAATATGGGGAGAAAAAATATCTGGCTTAATTACTATTATTAGTTTTATATCTGCTGGTTTAGCAATTGCAATAAGGGAAATTATATTTAACTTTTTTGCTGGTTTGTATATAAATATAAATAGACCTTTTGAAATAGAGGATAGGATTGAAATTGATGATGTAATGGGAGATGTAATTAGTAAACATGCACTTGGTTTTGAAATACTTGAAATAGGAAAAAGAGTTTATGGAGAACAAAGTACTGGAAGAATTATTCATATACCAAATTCATATATATTTACTAAAACATTAAAAAATTATACAAAAGTATTTAAATATATTTGGGATGAAATAAAAGTAGATATTCCTTTAGAAGCTGATATTAGAAAGACAGAAGAGGTATTATACGAGATATTATATGATAATCAAGTATTAAGCGATATTCCAAAGAAAATGGAAGATGCAGTTGATGAGGCAATATTAGAATATAGAATTTATTATAATAATTTAGATCCAATTATATATATAAAATTAGAAAGAACACATATAGAACTATATTTAAGATATTTAGTACATCCCAAAAAGGCTAGAAATGTACAAAATGAAATTAATATGAAGATTTTAGAAAAGTTTAAACAAGGAGAGATTGAATTATACACAAAAAATGACTAAAAAAATTGAAAAAACCTTGCATTTTTGGCAAAAAGTGGGTATAATATATAAAGATACAAGATGAGTAAGAGAGTGGGAACAAATCCCACTCTTAAATTTTGAAAAAAGAGGAGGAAAACTTCTTGGCAAAAATAGAAGAAAAGGTAGAGAATTTATTAAAAGAAAAAATTGAAAAACTAGGATATGATCTATATGATGTTGAATATGCAAAAGAAGGAAAAAATTATTTTTTAAGAATATATATAGATAAAGAAAATGGTATTGATTTAAATGATTGTGAAAAAGTAAATAATGAAATATCAGAAATATTAGATGAAGCAAATTACATTAAAGAACAATATTTTTTAGAAGTTTCTTCACCAGGAATTGAAAGAATATTAAGAAAAGATAAACATTTAGAACAAAATAAAGGAAAAGAAATATTTGTAAAGCTATTTAAAAAAGATGAATTAGGTAATAAAGAATATACAGGAATTTTAAAAGATTTTAATTCAGAAAAAATTGAATTAAAAAATGTAGAAATAGAAAGAAAAAATATAGCACAAATAAAAACAGTATATAATTGGAATTAAAAGAAAGGAAGGAATAGCGATGAAAAGCAAAGAAAAAGCCCAAGCTATAGATAATAAAGAGTTAATATTAGCGTTAGAGGAATTAGAAAAAGAGAAAGGAATAAAAAAAGAGTATTTACTAGAATCAATTGAAACAGCATTACTTACAGCATATAAAAGAAATTTTGATGCATTAGAAAATGTAAGAATAGTTATGGATCCACAAACAGGAGCAACACATGTATTTTCTATAAAAGAAGTAATGGAAGATGCAAAAGATCCAGCATTAGAGATAAGTTTAGAAGATGCAAGAAAAATAAATACAGATGTAAATCTTGGAGATAATGTTGAAGTAGAAATAGTTCCAAGAGATTTTGGAAGAATTGCTGCACAAACAGCAAAACAAGTAATAATTCAAAAACTAAGAGAAGCAGAAAGAGAAATAATTTACACAGAATTTAATGATAGAAAAGGTGAAATAGTTTCAGGAATAATACAAAAAGCGGACAAAAACATAGTTGTAATGGATTTAGGTAGATTAGAAGGAATTATGCCTACTAAAGAACAAATGCCAACAGAAAAATATAAAGTAAATGATAAAATAAAAGGATATGTTTTAGATGTAGAAAGAGGAGCTAAAGGAGCACCACAAGTAATTGTTTCAAGAAGTCATCCAGATTTTGTTAGAAAATTATTAGAATTTGAAATTCCTGAAATTTATGAAGGAGTAATAGAAATAAAAAGTGTATCAAGAGATCCTGGATATAGAAGTAAAGTAGCTGTATATTCACCAGATCCAAATATAGACCCTGTAGGTTCTTGTGTTGGACAAAAAGGTGTAAGAATACAAAATGTAATAAACGAATTAAGTGGAGAAAAAATAGATGTAATAGAATGGAATGAAGAGCCATCAATATATATATCTTCAGCTTTATTACCAGCAAAAATTTTGGCTGTTGATATAAAAGAAGAAGAAAGATTTGCACAAGTTATAGTTCCAGATGATCAATTATCACTTGCAATAGGTAGAGCAGGACAAAATGCAAGATTAGCTGCTAAGTTAACAAATTGGAAAATAGATATAAAATCTGAAACACAATTTAGAGAAATGTTAATGAACCAAGAAAATGATGAAGAAGAAACAACAGAAGAATAATTAGATATTTGTGACATAAAATAAAAAGAAATATATTGTTCATATGGAGGTTTTAAGTGAAAAGGGTACCAGAAAGAACTTGCATGGGATGTAATGAAAAAAAGGGAAAAAAAGAACTTATTAGAATAGTAAAAAATAAAGAAAATGAAATAAATATTGATAAACTAGGGAAAATGGCTGGAAGAGGAGCATATATATGTAATGATGTAAATTGCTTAGATAAAGTTATAAAAACTAAAAGACTAGAAAGAATATTTGAAACTAAAATAACAGATGAAATTTATGAAAGTTTAAGAGGTGTAATTCTTGATAAATAAAAAAATATTGGGGTTAATAGGATTATCTGCAAAGGCACGTAAAATACTTTTTGGTTCAGATAGTGTAGAAAATGGAATAAAAAAGAAAATTGTAAAATTAGTAATAGTAGCAGAAGATTCATCAAATAGAACCAAAGATAAATTCAATAAAATATGCTATGAAAATAATATACCAATTATTGTGTTTGGAACTATAGAAAGTTTAAGCAAATCAATAGGAAAAAGTAATAAGGCGGTAATAGCTATAAATGATGAGAATTTATCTAAAGAAATAATGAGAATAAAAAATAATGGGGGTGAAGTTATTGGGTAAGATAAAAATACATGAAATAGCAAAAAAATTAAATTTAACGAGCAAAGAGATATTAGAAATAGCAAATAAATTAAATATTGAAGCCAAAAGTCATTTAAGCGGGATAGATGAAAGTGAAGCTAAGAAAATTG
The DNA here is from genome assembly GCA_934169725.1 of uncultured Clostridia bacterium. Classification (GTDB taxonomy): domain Bacteria; phylum Bacillota; class Clostridia; order TANB77; family CAG-508; genus CAG-269. The sequence continues at coordinate 8,831 of CAKPOF010000003.1, forward strand.
AAATGGAAATAGCAAATAAAAAAACGAATAACAAAAAAGGTATAGAAAAAACAAATAAGAAAGAAGTAAAAAAAGAAACACCTGTTATTATAAGAAGAGAAGTTATAATTTCTCAAGATGAATTGGAAAAGAACAAAGAAACAGTAAAAAAACAACAAGAGAAGAGAGAAAAAAATGTCGGTTTTGTAGAAAGAAAATCTAATAAAAATTATAATATTGTATATAGAAATAAACCTAATAAACCAATGACAGTTAGTGAACTATTTGGATTAAAAAAGGAAGAAGATAAAAAAGAAGAACCAAAGAAAGAGGGAAAAACAGAAGGTAAAAAAGAAATAGTTTCAAAAACAGAAAATGAAAATACAGAAAAAGAAATAAAAAAGGTTGAAACTGTTAAAAAAGAAATATCTAATAATGTTACAGAAAAGGTTGAAGAAAATAAAATTATGAGAACAGAAACTAAGAATGTAAAAAATTATAATAATAGAAGAAATAATAACAATAATAACAATAATAATAATAGCAACAATAATAATAGAAATAATAACAATTATTATCAAAATAGAAACAATAATAATTCTAACTATAACAATAATAGAAGAAATAATAATTTTAACAATAATAGAAATAATAATGATAATAACTCAAATTATAATAATCGAAGAAATGGTAATTATAATAACAGAAACAATAATAATGGATATCAAAGAAAACCATTAGATGAAAGAGGAATTGAAAAGAATATAAAAAATATAATGTCAACAGATGTTGTTGAGAAAGAAAATGTTAGAGAATATAACAAAGGTATAGATAAACAAAAAAATAACAATAGATTTGATGAAAATAAGAATAAAAAATCAAAAAATAGAAGAAATTCAAATAATGGTAGTTTTGATGAAGGAAAATTAAAAACATTAAAAACAGCAAATAGATTGTCAAATATGTTTGATGATCAAGAAGGTGGAATGTTAGATTATTATGATTTAACAACACAAAGAGGAAGAAGAGGAAAGAAAAAGAAATCTCAAAATCAAGAAGAAAGAACAAAGCAAAAAATATTCAAATTAACTAATATAGAAATTCCTGAAAGTATAACTGTAAAAGATTTAGCTGCTGAAATGAAAAAAACAACAGCAGAAGTTATAAAAAAATTATTAGGATTTGGTGTAATGGCTACAATTAACAATGAAGTAGATTTTGATACAGCATTTTTGGTAGCACAAGAATTTGGAATTACAGCTAAGAAAAAAGAAACTGTAACTGAAGAGGATATATTATTTGATGATTCTGAAGATAGAGAAGAAGATTTAAAACCAAGACCACCAGTAGTTGTTGTTATGGGACATGTAGACCATGGTAAAACATCATTATTAGATGCTATAAGAAAAACAAATGTTATCGAAGGAGAAGCAGGAGGAATAACTCAAGCGATAGGTGCATATATGGTAAAAATAAACGACAGAGAGATTACATTTTTAGATACTCCTGGACATGAAGCATTTACAGCAATGCGTGCTAGAGGTGCCCAAATTACAGATATTGCAATATTAGTTGTTGCTGCTAATGATGGGGTAATGCCACAAACTATAGAAGCTATAAATCATGCTAAATCAGCAGGAATACCAATTATTGTAGCTATTAATAAAATAGATTTACCAGATGCTAATATAGATAAAGTAAAGCAAGAGTTAATGGCATATGAATTAGTACCAGAAGAGTGGGGAGGAGATACAATATATGTACCTATCTCTGCAAAGAAAAATGAAAATATAGATCAATTACTAGAAATGGTATTATTAGAGGCTGATGTTCTAGAATTAAAAGCTAATCCAAATAAACAATCTAAAGGTGCAGTTATTGAAGCAAGACTTGATAAAGCAAAAGGAGCAATAGCTACTATGCTTGTTCAAAGAGGAACTTTAGATGTTGGTGATACAATTGTAGTAGGTTCTTCAATAGGAAGAATAAGAGCAATGATTAATGATAAAGGAAAAAAAGTAAAATCAGCTGGACCATCAACACCAGTAGAAATAATGGGATTAACAGATGTGCCTGAAGCAGGAGAAACATTCTATGAAGTAAAAAATGAAAAAATGGCAAAACATTTAATAGAAAAAAGAAAACGTCAAGCAAGAGAAAAAGCAATAAATGCAGTTACAAAAGTAACATTAGACAATTTATTTACACAAATGGAAGAAGGAAAATTAAAAGTATTAAATTTAATTGTAAAAGCTGATGTACAAGGATCTGTAGAAGCTGTAAAACAATCATTGAGTAAATTGCAAAATGAAGAAGTTAGAGTAAAGGTAATCCATAGTGCAGCAGGAGCAGTAAATCAATCAGATGTAACTTTAGCTAAAGTTTCAAATGCTATTATAATTGCATTTAATGTAAGACCAGATAATATGGCTAAAGAAATGGCAGAAAAGGAAGAAGTTGAAATAAAACAATATTCTGTAATTTATCAAGCAATAGAAGATGTTGAGGCAGCTATGAAAGGAATGTTAGCACCAAAATATGAAGAAAAAGTAATAGGAAATGTTGAGGTTAGACAAACATTTAGAATTTCAAATGTGGGAACAATAGCTGGTGCATTTGTATTAAATGGTAAAGTTGCAAGAAATGCTGGAGTTAGAGTTATCCGTGATAATATTGTTATTCATGAAGGTCATTTAGCAACATTAAAAAGATTTAAAGATGAAGTAAAAGAAGTAACAAAAGGGTTTGAATGTGGAATGCAAATAGAAAATTATAATGACTTAAAAGAAGGAGACATCATTGAAGTATATGTTATGGAAGAAATAAAAAGATAAAAAATATAAACTTCATTGTTATATTCGAAAAGGAGAGAATAAAATGCAAGGAAAAAATAATCCAAGATTAGGACGTATTGATGAAGAATATAGAAAAGAGCTTAGTCAAATTATAAGTTATGAATTAAAAAATCCAAATATTACAGGGCTAATTAGTGTTACAAAAGTAAAAGTAACAAATGATTTAAAATATGCAAAAGTTTATGTAAGTATTTTAAATTCAAAAAATATAAAAGCTACACTAGCAGGTTTAAAACAATCAGCAGGCTATATTAGAACAGAATTGGCAAAAAGAGTAAACTTAAGAAATACACCAGAGTTAATATTTGAATTAGATGATTCAATGGAATATGGTGCAAAAATAGATTCAATATTAAAAGAGATTATGCCAAAAAAAGAAGATTAAATAAAGTGTAGAAAGGAGTGAATGATATATTTATTTATAAATATATCATTCAACAATTAATATGACATTAGATGATATTTTAGTAGAAATGAAAAATTCAGAAAAAATAGTAATAATGGCACATGAATTTCCAGATGGAGATGCAATAGGAAGTATGCTTGCTATGTCTTTAGCATTAAAGTCATTAGGAAAAAAGCCTGATGTAATAGTAAAAGAATTTCCAAGAATATTTGATTTTTTACCAGGTGCCAATGAAGTAAAAAAAGATTTAGGAACAGAAAAATATGATTTAGCAATATCATTAGACTGTGCAGATTTAAAAAGATTAGTTGGAAAAGAATATTTTGAAAATGCTAAAAAAACAATAGTAATAGACCATCATAGTACAAATTCAATGTATGGAGATTTTAATTATGTAAATCCTGTATCACCGGCTTGTTGTGAAATCTTAGCAGGTATGTTCCAATACTATAACATACCAATAGATATAGAACTTGGAAGTTGCATACTAGCTGGAATAATTACAGATACAGGTGGATTTAAATATTCTGGAGTAACACCAGAAACATTTGAATTTACAGCAGATTTATTAAGAAAAGGTGTAAATGTTTCAGATATATATCAAAGAGTATTAGAAACTAAAACAAAATCTAATTTTGAATTAATTAGAAGAGCAACGAATAGACTAGAATTTTTCGAAAATGGAAAAATTTCATTTACATATATAACAAAAAAAGATGAAGAAGAAGTTCATGCTGGAGCAGGAGATCATGAAGGAATTGTTGAAAATGGAAGAAGTGTAGAAGGTGTTGAAGTATCTGCTTTTATAAGGGAAAGAGAAAAAAATGTTTATAAAATTTCTTTAAGAACAGGAAATAATTCTGATATTAATGTTTCAGATATATGCTATGTTTTTGGAGGTGGAGGACATCCAAGGGCTGCAGGTGCAACAATACAAGGAAACTTTGAACAAGTGAAAGAAAAATTGATAAAAGAAATAAAAAACTCATTAAAATAGTAAAAAGAGGTAAAAATGAATGGTATTATCATTATAAATAAACCAAAAGGATATACATCACATGATATAGTTTCAAAAGTAAAAAAAATAACACATGAAAAGATTGGACATACAGGAACATTGGATCCATTGGCAACAGGAGTGTTACCATTATTGGTTGGAAAGGGAACTTTGTGTTCAAAATATTTAATAAATCATGACAAAGAATATATAGCAACAATAAAATTGGGAATAAAAACTACAACAGCTGATAAAGAAGGAAAAATTATACAAACAGAGAATGTACAAGATTTTAAAATTGAATATATAAAAAAAATATTGAAAGAATTTTTAGGAGAACAAAATCAAATACCTCCAATATATTCAGCAATAAAAGTAAATGGAAAAAAATTATACGAATATGCAAGAAAAAATCAAAAAGTAGAAATAAAACCAAGAAAAATTAATATATATGAAATAGATTTATTAGAATATAATAATATTGAAAATGAAGTAAAATTTAAAGTACAATGTTCTAAAGGAACATATATAAGGAGTTTATGTGAAGATATTGCAGAGAAATTAGGAACAATTGGTTTTATGACTGAACTACAAAGAACTCAAGTAGGAGAATTTAATATTAATCAAGCAGTTTCTATAGATAAGATAAATGAAGATATAATAAAACAAAATATAATAACAATAGAAAATTTATTTAAAAATAAGAATAGTATAGAGATAGATAAAAGAAGACTAGAATTATTTTTAAATGGAGTAAGATTATCAACAGATTTAAAAAGTGATATATATAGAATATATTGTGAGGATAAATTTGTTGGAATTGGAGAAGTAAAAAATAAACTTTTAAAAAGAGATATAATTGTCATATAGTAAAAATCACCTTAATATACTTAAATATAAAGTATTGAGGTGATTTTTTATGTATTATATTCAAGAAAATGACAAGCTTAAGATGTTAGAAAAATTATTTAGTGTAGTGAAAATAGAAGATGATAATATTATCATGCCATTAAAAAATAATGAATTTAATGACAAAACAGCATATAAATTATCACAAAAAACAAGAAAAATTTTAAATAAGACAAATTGCAATAAAATAATATTAAGCAAAAAAATAAAAGAACAAGAATTATATGTAAATTATTTATATTCGTATAATTATCAAATAGTTGATGGAAAAAGATTGTTTAAGATGTTGATTTTTGATGTTTTAGAATATGTTGTGAATTATCAAAAAAAGGGAGTCGATAAAACGAAAATAGTAATTATGGTGAATGATATTTCAGAATACACAATATATGTTATTACTAAATTAATAGAAAAATATAAATATATAAAAATAGTAACAAATCATATTGAAAAGTTGAAAAAAATTGAAAGTAAAATTTTTGAAGAAAAAGGAATAATGATTAGTATAGGAAATAATAAAAGAAAAGCTTTATCAAAGGCAGATATTATTTTAAATATAGATTTTCCAACAGAGCTAATAAATAGATATAATATTAATAGTGAAGCAATTATTGTAAATTTTAATAGAAAAGTAATAATAAAAGACAAAAGATTCAATGGGATAAATATAAAAGATTATGAAATAACATGGGCAAATTGTTCGATAAATAAAAAAACGGATAAATTTTATACTAAAGATATATATGAAGCTGAACATAACTTTAACATACCAATAAAAGATGTTTTAGATAAATTAAAAAGAGATAAAGTTAAAATAAAAAAATTAATAGCTCAAAATATGGAGATATAATATTAAAATTTTGTTAAATACTTTCATTTTTTAGAAAAATATAATATAATGTAAATGTCAATTTTTATAATGGCAAGGAGGTAATTAAATGCCAAGCGATAACAGGAGAAATAGTAGTAAAACAAAGCAATATAAAATTCAAAAAGCAAAGAAAAGACCAAATCAAAAAAGAAGACCACCTAGAGCAACAAAAAGAGTAGAAACAGTAAATAGAAATAGTAGAAAAAAACAGACAAAAAATAAAAATACTAAATTTTCAGATAGACATCCAAAATTTATGATGTTTTTAAGAATTTGCGTACTAATCTTTTTACTATTATGTGTAATAGGGGCTGGAGTAGTTGCAGGAGTATTTTTTGGCTTATTTGGTGATGATTTTGAAATTAGCAAAGAAGAATTAACAATAGGTGCTGCCAATTCAGTAATTGTTGATTCAGAAGGAAATACTGTTACCAATTTAAGTGGTGATGAAAAAAGAAAGATTATTACTTTAGATGATATGTCAGAATATTTACCTAAAGCATATATTTCGATGGAAGATGAAAGATTTTACAAACATAATGGTGTTGATATAAAAAGAACAGCAGGAGCAATAGTTCATACTTTAGTAGGAAATAGTTCATATGGTGGAAGTACAATAACACAACAATTGGTAAAAAATATTACTAAAGAAGATGACAGATCTGGCATGGCCGGAATCATGAGAAAAGTAAAAGAATGGGCAAAAGCATATCAAGTTGAAAGAATGATATCAAAAGACCAAATCCTTGAATTATATTTAAATATTTTATATGTTGGAGGAGAAGGAAATTTACATGGTGTAGAACTTGGTGCTGAATACTATTTTAACAAAAGTGCTAAAGATTTAAGCTTAGCAGAATGTGCATATATGGCAGGAATAAATAGTTCACCTAGTAGATATAATCCTTTTGATGAATCTAAAGATAATAGTGAATTGATAAAAAAACAAACTAAAGTAGCTTTATCAAAAATGAAACAATTAGGCTATATAAAAAGTGATGAGGAATACGAAAATGCTGTTGCAGAAGTTGACAATGGTTTAAATTTTCAAAAAGGTACAATTACAGCTAATTCAGCATATTCATATCATACAGAAGCTGTTTTAGATCAGGTTATAAAACAGGTTATGGAAGAAAAACAATGGTCTCAACAAATGGCAGAAAACTATGTTTATAGTAGTGGATTAACAATATATTCAACTGTAAATACAAATATACAAACAGAAATGGAGACAGAATATAAAAATAGTAAATATATAGTTGCAGGAAAGGCAAAGAATAAAACAACAGGTGAAAAATTAAATGAACATTCACAATCTGCAATGGTAGTTATAGATTATAAAACTGGAAATGTAATAGGAACAGTTGGAGGATTAGGTGAAAAAACAGAATCAAGAGGATTAAATAGAGCAACTCAGAGTGTAAGACAAACAGGTTCTTCAATGAAACCATTAGCTGTTATTGCACCAGGACTTGAAGAGAAAGTTATAACAGCAGCTACAGTATATGATGATGCGGCTACAGATTTTGGTGGAGGATATAAACCAGAGAATTATAATGGTTTTAAAGGTTTGTTGAATATACGTCAATTTATTTCAACTTCACAAAACATACCTGCATTAAAAATAATGAGAGAATTAACTCCAGAAAAATCAATTACATATTTAAATAAGATGGGACTTAGTAATATAAAGGCAGATCAAGATAATGATTTATCACTAGCATTAGGTGGGACTAGAAATGGTGCTACTCCATTAGAAATGGCAGCAGCATATGCAACAATTGCAAATAACGGTGTATATATAACACCTACATTTTATTCAAAAGTTGTAGATGCAAATGGAGATACAGTTATGACACCTAAACAAGAACAAACTAGAGTATTTTCAGAACAAAATGCATATATAGCTAAAACGATAATTCAAGAACCAGTAAAGGCAGGAGGAACAGCTACATATTGTGCTATTTCAGGAATAGATGTGGCAGCCAAAACAGGTACAACAGATGATAACTATGATAGATGGTTATGTGGATTTACACCATATTATGCAGCAGCATGTTGGTATGGATATGACAATAATGAAACAGTTTCTTATCCATATAGTAGTAACCCTGCAGGTTCAATATGGGATGCTGTTATGACAGCAATACATAAAGGTTTAGCTAATGCAACATTTGAAAGACCAAGTGGAATAGTTGAGCAAACTGTATGTAAAAAAACAGGAGGGTTAGCATCAACAGGATGTACAGAAACATATAAAGAAATATTTACACAAGATAATATACCACAAAAATGTGAAGGTCATGGAAGTCAAACAATTTGTTCAATTTCAAATAAAATTGCTACACAATATTGTTCTCAATATGGACCAGTTAAACAAAATTATTATGGAGCAGTTATACCAAAAGAACAATTAGGATTATGGACACCAATAAATGGAAAAAGTTCATCAGGAGTAAAAATGACAGAAACATGTACATTACATACGAAACCAAAAGAAAATGAAAAAGAGAAAAAAGAAACAACAAATACGACAAATACAACTACAACAACAACGAATACAACTACAAATACAGTAAAAGAAAATACAACAAAGGAAAATACAACAACACCAGAAACTCCAGCAGATGGAAATACGACTGGAAATATAACAAATCCATAAAATTTATAAAGGTTAAAAAAGAATTAAAAATATTCTTTTTTAACCAAATTTGTAATTTGGAAAGGAATAAAAATATGGATATATATTTATACAATACATTAACAAGAGAAAAAGATATATTTGAACCGTTAAATAACGAACAAGTAAAAATATATTCATGTGGACCTACAGTATATAAAGATGCAACAATAGGAAATATGAGAACAAATATATTTCAAGATGTTTTAAGAAGAATGTTAAAATATAATGGATATAAAATAAAACATGTTATGAATATAACTGATGTTGGGCATTTAGTATCAGATGGTGACGAAGGTGAAGATAAAATGCTAAAATCTGCAAGAGAAGAGAAAAAAACACCATTAGAAATAGCAAAACATTATACAGAGCTATTTTTTGCGGATTTAAAAGATTTAAATATTGAAACACCGGAAGTTATATGTAAAGCAACAGATTATATACCAGAAATGTTAGAATATGTAAAAGAATTAGTAAAAAGAGGATATGCTTATGAAACATCTACAGCAATTTATTTTGATGTATCAAAATTAGATAAATATCCTGTATTATCAAATCATAATGTTGAAGAACAAAAAGCAGGTGCAAGAGTAGATGTAGATACAGAAAAAAGAAATTCATATGATTTTGCATTATGGATAAAAGCACCAGAAAATCATTTAATGAAATGGGACAGTCCATGGGGGCCAAGCTATCCAGGATGGCATATTGAATGTTCAGCAATGTCAAGAAAACACTTAGGAGAACAATTTGACATACATACAGGAGGAATTGATTTAATACCAACACATCATGAAAACGAAATTGCACAAAGCAAAGGAATATGTGGAAAAATACCAGCTAGATATTGGATACATGGAGAATATCTATTGATAAATGGTGGGAAAATGTCAAAGAGTTTAGGAAATGTATATTTATTAAAAGATATTAAAGAAAAAGGATATGATCCATTAGTATACAAATTACTATGCTATACATGTAGTTATAGAAATAAACTTAATTTTACTTGGGAAGGAATAGAAGCTGCATCAAAATCATTAGAAAGATTAAGAAATGGATATCAATTAAATAAAAATGGAAAAGATAAATTAACAGATGAAGATAAAAAAGAAATAGAAAGAATAGAAAAATGTTTTCACGAAGCTATAAATGATGATATGAATATGCCTTTAGCAATGAGTTATGTATGGGAATTAATAAAATATAATAAAAAATCACCAGAAATTGCAGAATTATTAATAAAAATAGATAGCGTACTAGGAATAAAAATAGATAAAGAAGAAAAATTAGAAATACCACAAGATGTTTTAGAGTTAATAGAAAAAAGAACACAGGCAAGAAAAGAAAAAAATTGGGAAGAGTCAGATAAGTTAAGAGATAAGATTTTTGAAAAAGGGTATATTGTAAAAGATAGTAAAGATAGTGTAGAAATAACAAAAAAATAAATATATTTCAATTTACAACTATATTAAATATTTTTTGAAATTAATAATATATTTTTTTAAAATACCGCGTAAGCGATCAAACGAGCTTATGCGAGTGCGAATGGAGCAATCTACATACTAGTAATTTTAATATGGAGATTGCGACACCAAGGTATGAAAAAAACAATATATTATTAACTTTCAAAATGTATAATTAGTTATGATATTGCAAAGGAAAGGAATGATTTTATGGCAATATTATTACCAGGAGGAGCTGGATTTATAGGAAGTCATACAGCAGTTGAATTATTAAACGAAGGGAAAGAAATTATTATTATAGATAATTTTTCAAATAGTAAACCAGAAGTTTTAGATTCTATAAAAAAAATAACAGGAAAAGATTTTAGGTTTTATGAAATGAGCTATATGGATAGAGCAAATTTAGAAAGAGTATTTGAAGAAAATGATATTGATGCTGTAATTAATTTTGCTGGATATAAATCAGTAGGAGAATCTGTTCAAAAACCTATAGAGTATTATTCAAATAACATTTCAGGTGCATTAATTTTGTTAGATGTTATGAAGAAATATAATTGTAAAAAATTCATATTTAGTTCATCTGCTACAGTATATGGCGAACCTGAAAAAATACCATTAACAGAAGATTGTAAAACAGGAGGAACAACAAACCCTTATGGAACAACAAAATTGTTTATAGAACAAATTTTAAAAGATATATATGTATCAGATAAAACATGGGATATATGTATTTTAAGATATTTCAATCCTGTAGGAGCGCATAAAAGTGGATTAATAGGAGAAGAACCAAAAGGTATACCAAATAATTTAATGCCATATGTAGCAAGAGTTGCTGCAGGGACATTAAAAGAATTATCTGTATTTGGAAATGATTATAATACTCCAGATGGGACAGGAGTAAGGGATTATATACATGTTGTTGACCTAGCTAAAGGACATGTAAAAGCATTAGAAAAATTAGATAAGGAAAAAGAGGGTATATATATATATAATTTAGGAACAGGAAAAGGATATAGTGTATTAGATATGGTTAAAGCTTTTGAAAATGCAACTGGAAGAAAAGTACCATATAAAATTGCACCAAGAAGGAGTGGAGATATAGCAACTTGTTATGCTGATCCAAAAAAAGCTAAAGAAGAACTAGGTTGGAGTGCAGAAAAAACTCTAGATGATATGTGTATTGATTCATGGAATTATATTCAAAAAAATAAATAAAATCTTTTATCAATAAAAAACAAGTTATAATGAGAAAATTTTATAACTTGTTTTTTTATTATGTAATAGGAAAATGATACATTCCTATTATATAATAAACTACAATTTGATATTATTTATAAAGTAATGTAATTCGATTTCCTATTTTTTCAATAAAACCGTCTTCTTTTAATAATTTTAATTCTCTCATCATTGCACTTCGATCTACACTTAAATAGTCAGCTAAATCTGTGAGAGAAAAAGGTAGTTCAAAACTTTTACTTAGATTTCTGGTAGATAGTAATGAAAAAAATCCAAGTAATTTGTCTCTTGTAGAACGTTTTGTTAATAATTCTATTCTCATATTTAAATCTGTAACTTTTTTTAAAATTAATTGTGGTAAATTTTCAGATAATATATCGTGAAATTTGCAATTATTCTTACATTTTCTATATAAATTGTCATAGCTATAAAAAAGAACGGTACATGTTGATTTTGATTCAACTAATAATTCATTATTAGTTGTTATAGTATAAAAAACTTCTCCAAATAAAGCATTTTTAGAAAAGTGATCTACAATTGTTTTATTACCATTTAAGTCATAACGTACTAAGTCAGCATGTCCATCAATTAATATACATAATTGATTTCGATTTTTAATATAAGATGTAACAATTTCATTTTTGCTAAAAGTTTTTTTGGTTATTTTTTGACATGAGTCAGAAAAAGTTAAAATAAAATTTTCTATATCAAAATTGGTGTTCATGAAATTCCCTCCTAATAGATTACATAAAAATTATACAATATAAAAGTTGCAAAAGCAACTAAAAAACAGGAATACTTTTGTAATATATCTGTAATATATTTGTAATAAAAGAAAAAATCTTAGAAGATAGGGGGTTAAAGAATAGAAAAATAATTTTTTTCATAATGTGTTGCTTTTGCAACGGAAAAAAATATGAAGTGATATATAATGTACCCATACTTATTAAGGGAGGAAAATGTAAAATGAAGGTTATTAAAAGGGATGGAAGAGCTGTAGATTTTGATAGGGCAAAAATACAAATAGCTATTGAAAAAGCAAATAAGGAAGTAAAACCAAAAAATAGAGCTAATAAAGAAGATATAAAGGGAATAGTTCAATATATAGAAGAATTAAATAAAAAAAGAATTCTTGTTGAAGATATTCAAGATCTTATAGAAGAAAAATTAATGGAAATAGAAAAGTATGAATTAGCAAAAAAATATATTGTTTATAGATATACAAGAGCATTAGTAAGAAAACAAAATACAACAGATGAAACAATATTAGGTTTAATAAGAAATGAGAATAAAGAATTAGCAGAAGAAAACTCAAATAAAAATACAATGCTTGCTTCAACTCAAAGAGATTATATTGCGGGTGAGGTATCTAGAGATTTGACTAAAAGATTACTATTACCAGAAAAAATAGCAAAAGCAGATGCAGAAGGTATTTTACATTTTCATGATGCAGACTATTTTGTTCAACCAATTTTTAATTGTTGTTTAATAAATATTCAAGATATGTTAGATAATGGAACAGTAATGAATGGAAAAATGATAGAAAGTCCAAAAAGTTTTCAAGTTGCATGTACAGTTACTACTCAAATTATTGCAGCTGTTGCAAGTAATCAATATGGTGGACAATCTGTTGATTTAAAACATTTAGGAAAATATTTAAGAAAAAGTTATAATAAATTTAAAAAAGAATTAGAAAAAAAATATGGTGGAAAATTGTCTAAAGATACAATAGAAAGTTTGGTTCAAGATAGATTAAAGGCTGAGTTAAAAGCAGGAGTACAAACAATTCAATATCAAATAAATACATTGATGACAACAAATGGACAATCACCTTTTGTAACATTATTTTTACATCTAGAAGATGATGATCCATATATTAAAGAAAATGCTATGATTATTGAAGAAGTTTTAAGACAAAGATATGAAGGTATAAAAAATGAAGCAGGAATATATGTTACACCAGCATTTCCAAAATTAGTATATGTATTAGATGAATGTAATTGTTTAAAAGGTGGTAAATATGATTATTTAACTAAGATGGCTGTAAAATGTTCTGCTAAAAGAATGTATCCTGATTATATATCTGCCAAAAAAATGAAAGAAAATTATGAAGGTAATGTATTTAGTCCTATGGGATGTAGAAGTTTCTTAATTCCATGGAAGGATGAAAATGGTAATTATAAATTTGAGGGAAGATTTAATCAAGGGGTAGTTAGTATAAATTTACCACAAATTGCGATAATAGCAGATGGAGATGAAGATAAATTCTGGAAACTATTAGATAAAAGATTAGAGCTATGTAAAGAAGCTTTAATGTGTAGACATTATGCATTATTAGGAACACATTCAGATATAAGTCCTATCCATTGGCAATATGGAGCAATAGCAAGATTAGAAAAAGGCGAAAAAATAGATAAATTATTATATGGTGGATATTCAACAATTTCATTAGGATATATAGGAATATATGAAATGACAAAATTAATGAGAGGTGTATCACATACAGCACCTGAAGGACATGAATTTGCAATGAGAGTAATGAAACATTTGAAAGAAACAACAGAAAAATGGAGAAGTGAAACAAATATAGGATTTTCATTATATGGAACACCAGCAGAGAGTTTATGCTATAAATTTGCAAGAATAGATAAAGAAAAATTTGGAACAATTAAAGACGTAACAGATAAAGGATATTATACTAATTCATATCATGTGGATGTTAGAGAAAAAATAGATGCTTTTGAAAAATTAAGTTTTGAAAGTGAATTCCAAAAGATGTCTGCTGGAGGAGCTATATCATATATAGAAATACCAAATATGCAAAAAAATATAGATGCACTAGAAACAGCAGTGAAATTCATATATGACAATATTCAATATGCGGAATTTAACACAAAATCAGATTATTGCCATGTGTGCGGGTTTGATGGAGAAATAATAATTAATAAAGATAATGAATGGGAATGCCCAAATTGTGGAAATAAAGATCATGCAAAAATGACTGTAGTAAGAAGAACATGCGGATATTTAGGTGAAAACTTTTGGAATGCAGGAAAAACTAAAGAGATAAAACAAAGAGTGTTACACCTATAATAAAAATACCTAAGAAGGAGAGGAAGAAAATGAATTATGCAGATATAAAAAGAGTTGATGTTGCAAATGGAGAAGGTGTAAGAGTGTCTGTTTTTGTAAGTGGATGCAATCATCATTGCAAAGGATGTTTTAATAGATGTGCATGGGACTTTAATTATGGAAATAAATTTACACAAAAACAAATAGACCAAGTTATAAATTATTTAAATCATGACTATATTTCAGGACTTTCTCTTTTAGGAGGAGAACCATTAGAAAAACAAAATCAAGAAGGTTTATTACCATTAATAAAAAAAGTGAAAGAAAAATTTCCAAATAAAAATATATGGTGTTATACAGGATATGATTTTGAAAAAGATGTTGTTGGGGAAATGGCAAAAAAGAGTGATACAACTAAGGAACTTTTAAAATATATAGATGTTATGGTAGATGGGAAATTTGAAGAAGAAAAAAAAGATTTAAGTCTTAGATTTAGAGGATCATCTAATCAAAGAATAATTGATGTTCAAGAAAGTTTGAAAGAACATAAAGCTGTAAGTTTAGCAATTTAAAAAATCAAGAGTATACTTTTTAATAGTATGCTCTTGATTTTTAGAGGTTACAATTCACAGATTTTAATATTTAGATTAAAAATTTGATAATATATTGTTTTTTTAATATACCGCGTAAGCGACCAAACGAACGAATGTGAGTGCGAATTGGAGCAAACTACATACTAGTTTTTTAATATGTGGTTTGCGACACCAAGGTATATTAAAAAAACAATATATTATCAAATTTAAAAATAATTTATTTCATACACTGTGAATTGTAACTTTTAGTTTTGCTCAGAATTGTTTAAAAATCTATCAAGCAATTGAGTTCTACATAAATTTTCAAAGTCATCATTTAGAGGGGTTAAATTTATTTCTTCATTATATTTTCTAGACATACAATATGTTATGATGTAATCAGCAAGTTCAGGATTTTTAGAAAGAAGAGGTCCATGTAAATATGTAGCAATAACATTTTCTTTAAAAAAGCCTTCTTCAGAATCTCCAAATTTATTACCATTTCCGAATAAAACTTTCCCGAAAGGAGTAGAAATATCAAATGTTTGACCACCATGATTTTCAAATCCAATTACTTTTGTTTCTAAATTATTAAGTTTTACATCTAAAACAATGTTTCCAATACATCTTTTTTTTCTATCAGCAATAGCTTCAGTGTAATAAGGGAAAATTTCTAGTCCAGGAATTATATTTCCTTCAACACCTTTATAATATTTACCAAATAATTGATAAGCACCACAAATAAGAAGAAAAAATACACCATTTTGTTCTGCACTTTTAATTTCATCTTTAAATTGTATTAAATCTTTAGATAAAATACTTTGTTCATTATCAGCACCACCACCAGCAAAAATAAGATCATAATCTTCAAAGTTAGGTTTTTCATCACCGATGGAATATCTATCAACAACACATTTAAATTCACGTTGTTCTATTCTGAATTTTAATACTTGTATATTTCCATAATCACCATATAATTCTAACATATCTGGATATAAATATAATATTTTTATTTCTTTCATTTTATATAATAACTGATATTTATAAATATCAGTTTTCTCCTTTCATTATTTTAATTTTAAAATTTCATGTCTTGTAGGTTGTAAAGAAGTATAATTTGCAATAACATATTTTTTTGTAGTATTTGAATATAATGATTTTACTGCAGTTTCTAAATCTAAATATGCTTCTATTTTATTTGTATCAAATCCAGATGTTTTTATCCTAATTGCAATATCATATCCACGAGTACCTGCGGTAATAATTCGAGAAACATTATTTAAATTGTTAAAGTTAATATCCCAAATCCATGATACATCAAAACCATCAGCTTTATTGTCATTTAATACAAATAATAATTCTTTTTCATCATCATCTTCATTTAATAATCGTAAACTAACATTAGCACCAGTTGGGTTTTTAGCTAAATTTATAGTTGTTTTTGCATCTTTTATTATTAATTTCTCAAGTCTACCATTATTCAATTCAAATTTTGATAATGCTTCCTTAATAAATTTTGTATCAACATTATATAAAGATGCACAAGCAATAACTGCTGTAAAATTATAAATAATATATATACTATTAGATTTAATTTTATATATGTTATTGTCAATCTCAAAACTCATATCTTTTAGATTAATATTAGTAGCTTTTTTATAAATTGCATTATTTCCATAATCACAATTTGGACATTTGAATTTACCTATATGGGAATATTGATAATATTCATAATCTAAGCGTGTTTTACAAAATGGACAAAATTTTCCTTCACCAGCTTCTTTCATAGTTTCTGTAGCATATTGATATTTATCGACACTAAAATAATAAATATTTTTATTTTCAGGATTAGCTTGTCCTAATCTTGCAACATTTGGATCATCATTGTTTAATATAAGATTTCCTGAATAATTTTTTAAGAAGTCGTTTATTCTTAAAATTAAAGATTCAACTTCACCATTTCTATCTAATTGATCTCTAAAGAAATCAAGAACCAATAAACAATCTAATTTAAAATCTTTAAAAACAATAGGAACATATCCTTCATCAACTTCAAAAACTAAGTAATCTGCTTTTACCTTACCTCTCAATGTACAATTTTTTAATAAAGTTGAAAGTATACCTGTTTCCATATTATTACCTTCTTTATTGCTGATTACTTTTTTTCCAGAGGTTTCTAAAACAGAACAAATAGCATTGTTTGTCATTGTTTTTCCATTAGTTGCAGTAACTGCAATTACGGGACAATCAACTTTAAAGTATTTAAAAATATTAGGGTTCCAATCAAAAGCGACTTTGCCTAAAAAATTACCACCATGTTTACCACATAATTTTAATAAAATATTTAATATTTTCATTATTAGTACAATAAAAAAATTCTTCATTTGATAGCTCCAATCTTATAAATTTATATTTGAATTATAGCATAATATATAAAAAATATCTATAAATAGGAAACAGTATCTTGAAAAAATATAATAAAAAATATATAATAAAAAAAATTCAAAGAAAGGAGAATATTATATAATTAAATTATTCAAAATATAATAAGGAAAAACAATGGTATATATAAATGATGATGAAAAAATAAAAAATTTAGCTAATAATATGAATACAGATAATGTATATATTTTTATGGATTTTGACAAAACAATTACTATTAAGCAATGTGTAGATTCATGGGATGCAAGTGCAAATAGTGAAATCCTAGGAGATGAACTTTCAAGCGAATTAACAAGATATTATAAAAAATATAGACCAATAGAAGTAGATTATAAATTAGAACAAAATGAAAAAGAAAAATATATGATAGAATGGTACAGGACTTGTATGGAACTGTATTACAAACATAATATGACTAAAGAAAAATTAGAACAATCAATAAACAAAAGTAAAATAATATTAAGAAAAGGTTTAAAAAATTTCTTTTTGAAGTTATATGAAAAAAATATTCCTGTTATAATATTATCTGCAGGAATAGGAAATGTAATAGAGCAAACATTAAGAAATGAAGGATGTTATTATGAAAATATTAAAATAATTAGTAATTTTATAAAATTTGATAAAAATGGAAATATGATAGAATATTCAGATTATCTAATTCATACTTTAAATAAAAATATTGACAAACTTGCAGATTTAAAAATTAAATCAAGTATTGAAGAAAAGAAATATAGAATTGCTATAGGTGACCTGATTGAAGATATACAAATGATAGGGCAATATGAAGATGAAAAATCATTAAAGATAGGATTTTTAAATGAAAACATAGAGCAAAATATGGATATGTATAAAAGTAAATTTGATATAGTATTAACAGAAGAAAATAGTTTTTTTGATATAGAAAAATTATTGGGAGAAATTATTAATTATTAAATATTTGAGAGGGTTCACAGTATGGAAAAAAATGAAATAGTCGAAAATTGCAATAATAAAGAAGTTATGCTTAGAGCAGTGAAAGAAAATGGTAAAAATCTGGAATTTGTATCAAGTGAATTACAAAATGATAAAGAAGTTGTTTTAGAAGCAGTAAGGCAAGATGGTGAAGCCTTAGAATTTGCAAGTACAAAATTAAAAGGTGATAAAGATATAATGCTAATAGCAACCAAATCAGCACCATGGACAATATGTTATGCATCTGAAGAATTAGCAGATGATAAAGAAATCATGTTAGGATGTTGTAAAAATTATGGACAAGCTTTATATTATGCATCTGAGCGATTAAGAGCAGATAAAGAAATAGTGAAAGAAGCTGTTCAAAATAAAGGAATAATTATAAAATATGCAAGTAAAAAATTAATAGATGATAAAGAACTTGCAGAAATTGCAGTAAAACAAAACAAACAAGCATATCATTTTATATCAAATAGATTAAAAAATGATGAAGATATAAAGAAAATTATAGAATAAAATTTGGGAGGATAAAAATGAGAGTTTTAGTTGTTTCAGATATACATGGTTCAGGATATTATGCAGATAAATTAGAGGAAATTATAAAAAAAGAAAATCCAGATAAAATTATAGTATTAGGAGATTTATATTATCATGGACCAAGAAATCCTTTAACAGATGAATATGCTCCAATGAAGGTAGCAAATTTGTTAAATAGTTTAAAAGATAAAATAGAGGTTATAAGAGGAAATTGTGATGCAGAAGTAGATCAAATGATATCAGAATTTAAAGTAAAGGATAATATACAAGAAAAGATAAATGGAAAGCAAATGTTTTTTACACATGGACACAAATATAATATAGATAATCCACCACCAGAAGATTTTGATATAATGTTTTATGGACATTATCATATATGTTTTATTAAAAAATATGAAGGAAAGTTATTTGTAAATCCAGGTTCAATATCTTTACCAAAAGAAAACACACCACATAGTTATGCAATGATAGAAGAGAAAGATATAATTATAAAAGATGTTGATGGTAATATAGTAGAAGAATATAAATATAAAGAATAAATTTAAGAAAATATATTATAAAGAAAATTAATTTTTTTATAATATATTTTTTTTATAAATAAATATACTTTTTTTACAAGTTTCGACATTTTTTTTAATAAAGATACTGTATTATATAAAAGTAATAGTAATAGTATTATAAAATAAAAGGGGGTAACATATGCAAAGTGTAAATGTAGAAAATTTAACAAAAATATGTGGGGGAAATAAAGGTAAAAAATACCTCTTGGACAATATTTCTTTTGAAATAGAGGCAGGGGAATTTGTAGTTATTAAAGGAAATAGTGAAATTGAAAAGTTATCGCTATTTTATATGTTGGCAGGTTTAGAAAGTCCATCTAATGGAAATATAAAAGTAGATAATATAAATATACAAAGTTTATCAAAAGAAAGAATGACAGTTTTTAGAAGAAGAAAGGTAAATTTGATTAATAAAACAAATAATTTAATTCCAACGTTAACAGTAGAAAAAAATGTTGCACTACCAGTGGTATTAGATAAGAGGGGAGTTAAGGTAGAAAAATTAAATAATCTAATAGAAGAGTTTGATTTAAAGGATAAGAAAAATAAATATCCGGAAAATTTATCGGAAGAGGAACAAAAAAGAGTAGTTATAGTAAGAAGTATATTTATAAATTCAATTATAATGTTAGTTGACAATACAGAAAGTGAGATGACAAAAGAGGATTTATCAAAATTTTCGAATTATCTTAAAATAGCTAATAAAAAATATCATAGGACAATATTAATAATAACTGAAAGTAATGAGATAATAAAAAATGCTAATAGAATAATAGAAATAATTGATGGGAAAATAAAAAATAATGAGAAAGTGAGGAATTAAGAAATGTTAGAACTAGTTTCAGAAAATATTAGAAAACACAAAAAAAGTGCGATTATTTATACAGCAATATTGTTATTAACAAATATAGAAATAATTATTTTATATATAAATAGGTCGGAATTAAAAAATAAAGGAAAAAATATATTGATATTAACATTAATTACTGTGATTGTTTGCTTTATTATATATCTTTTTAATATTATAAAAAGAAAGCGAGAAATAATTAATTTTAAATTAATAGGAACAACGAACAGACAAATAAGAGAGATTCTAGTTTTAGAAAATTTTATTGAAAATATAATAGCATTTTTAATATCTGGTATGATACTTGGTATATTAAAAAGTCAGTTTGAAGTACATATAAATATTTTATTAGTATTAATACAAATTGCAATATTTGTATGTACAATGATATTGATACCTATTATACCAATAATAAAAATAAGTGAACTTTCAATAATTAAATATATGAAAAAATAAAACAAAAAAATAAATTTATATAAACACTATTCAAATATTCAAAAATATGATAAAAATATATTATATTTTGATATGGAGGGAATAGGAAGTATGAAAGTTTATATAATTAGACATGGGCAAACAGAATGGAATAAAAAAGGAAGAATTCAAGGGAAAACAG
Organism: uncultured Clostridia bacterium; assembly: GCA_934169725.1. GTDB lineage: Bacteria > Bacillota > Clostridia > TANB77 > CAG-508 > CAG-269. The sequence continues at coordinate 29,824 of CAKPOF010000003.1, forward strand.
ATATTGAATTAAATAAAGATGGTATAGAACAAGCTACAATGGCAAGAAAAAACATAGAAAATTATAATATTGATTTAATTATAGCATCACCTTTAAAAAGAGCAAGACAAACAGCAGAAATCATAAATAAAAATATGAAGGTACCAATTATATATGAAAATGCAGTAGTTGAAAGAGATTTTGGCGAATTTGAAGGAATGGTAAGAAAAAAAATTAAAGATGAAATGTTAAATTCAGGAGCTTTATATAAGCAAGAATCAAGTGAGGTATATAAAGGTGTAGAGCCAATGTCACAACTATGTGAAAGAGTATGGATATTTTTGGATAAGTTAAAAGAAGAGTATAAGGGGAAAAATATTTTAATAGTAACACATGGAGGTGTTACAAGGGCTATAAATGGATATTTTGAACCTACAAATAAAGACAAAGTATTGGAAAAAATGGGATTAAGTAATTGTGAGATAAAAATGTACGAGATGTAAAAAAATTAAAAAAGGTATTGACTTAGAGTTAACTTGAGGTGATATATTAAAAATGAAGTTAAAAGATAATAGGATTTTTAGGAGGAATTGTAAGTGGAAAATAGTAAAAAATTAGTTGTTTATTATTCATATACAGGACATACAAAGATGATAGCAGAAAGTATTCAAAAAAAATTAGGATGTGATATTTTAGAAATAAAACCAGTACAACCATATTCTACAGACTATCAAACTGTAGTAGATGAAGAACAAAATAATGAAAGTTCAAATAAAACACCGGAAATTCAAAAAATAGATAAAGATTTAAGTAATTATGATGAATTTATTATAGGAAGTCCTGTTTGGTGGTACACAATAGCTCCAGTAATTAGAACATTTTTAAAAGAAAATGATTTATCAGGAAAAATCATAAAACCATATGCAACAAACGCAGGTTGGTTAGGACAAACATTCCAAGAAATAAAAAGAATATGTCAAAATTCAAAAGTTGAAAATGAAATGAATATTGTATTTACAGAAAATTATCATGAAAATCAACTAGTAACATTACCTGATGAAATAGATGATTGGATAAATGAATTATAGTAACAAACGGTAGTAGGTGCAACACCCATGTATAAAAAACAATATATTATTAAATTAAAAAAGTTTATTTATTAAAACAAAGAAATAATATTACCTATAAAGATAAATAAGGTAGTATTATTTTTTGCCATATGTATAAATAGCTTGATATAGGCAAAAATAAGACTATACCCCTTATTTACAAAATACCATATAGGGTATATAATGTTTGAGGAGGTAAGAAATGGATAAATGTCATAAGAAAAAAACTGTAAGAAGTGATGATGAAAAAAAGAAAATTACAAACAGAATAAATAGAATATCTGGACAGTTAACTGCAATAAATAAAATGATACAAAATGACGAATATTGTAATGATATATTAATTCAATTATCTGCTATAGAAAATTCAGTGAAAAGTTTATCTAATCATATATTAGAAAATCATATATATTCATGTGTAGCTAATGATTTGGAAAAAGGTAATCTAGAAGTGATAGATGAATTAATAAATTTATTTAAAAAATTTAATAAATAAATGAAAGGATGATGTAAAATGAAAGAAATAAAGATTAAAATTAATGGAATGGTTTGTGAAGGATGTGAAAATAGAGTAAAATCTGTAGTATCTTCTATAAATGGAGTAGATGAGGTAGAAGCAAATCATAATACTGGTATAGTTATTGTAAAAACAAAGGAAGATTTAGATATTTCTCAAATAAAAGAAAAAATAGAAGACATTGGTTATGAAATAGTAGAGGAATAAAGCTATGAAAAATATAATTTTATCAATTGATGGTATGACTTGCAGTGCATGTTCAAATGGACTAGAAAAATATTTAAATAAACAAAATGGAATATTTAATGCTAGTGTAAATTTGGTTATGACAAATGCTACAATAACTTATGATGAGAATATTTTAAATCAAGAAAAAATAGAAAAATATATAAAACAGGCTGGGTTTAAGAGTTTAGGACTTTTTAAAGAATTTAATATAGAAAAAAATAATAAAAAGGAAAAACAAAAATTTATTATTTTTACAATATTAGCAGTTATTTTAATGTATATCGCTATGGGACACATGATAGGCTTGCCAACTATAAGCCTATTGAATCCACATTATAATCCAATAAATTATGCAATATGTTTATTAATACTAACAATTCTATTTCTAATATATGGATTTGATATTTTAAAAAATGGATATAAAAATTTAATCCATAAAATACCAAATATGGATACTCTTGTAGCAATAGGAGTTATAAGTAGTTTTATTTATAGTGTATATGGTATGTATATGGGAATTAAGGGAAATTCACATTTTGTAATGAATTTATATTTTGAATCTTCTGCAATAATAATTTATTTTGTTAAACTTGGTAGGTATATTGATGGAATAAGTAAAGACAAAACTAAAGAGGCAATACAAAAATTGGTTGAAATTACTCCAAACAATGCAATAATTGAAGTTGATGGAATACAAAAGGAAGTTACATTAGATGAAATAAAAAAAGGTGATATAGTAATTTCAAAGGCTGGTGATAAAATTGCAGTAGATGGAGAAATTATAGAAGGAAATACACATTTAGATGAATCATTTATAACTGGCGAAAGTAAACCAGTAGAAAAAGGTATTGGAGAAAAAGTAATTGCTGGAAGCTTGAATTTTGATGGTTTTATAAAATATAAAGCAGAAAGAATTGGAAAAGAATCTACTGTGTCAGAAATAGTAAAATTAGTTGTTGAAGCTAGCAATACAAAAGCACCAATAGCAAAAATTGCAGATAAAATTTCAGGTTATTTTGTTCCATCTGTAATTATAATAGCAATAATAGCTTTTATAGCATATTTGATTTTAGGCTATGATGTTGGAACAGCACTAAGCACATTTATTACGGTATTAGTAGTTGCTTGTCCTTGTAGTCTTGGACTTGCAACACCACTTGCTATAGTTGTAAGTGAAGGGATATGTGCAACCAATGGAATATTAGTAAAAAAGAGTGAAATATTAGAAAATGCTTCTAAAATTAATACAATAGTATTTGATAAAACAGGAACATTAACATATGGAAAATTAAAAATTTCAAAGATTTATAATTATAGTAGCTATAAAGAAAATGATTTAATGAGATTGGTAGGAAGTATAGAAGAAAAATCGACACACCCAATTGGAAAAGCTTTTGTGGATTATATGACAGAAAATAAAATTGAAAAAATAGAAGTAGAAAACATACAAAATATTGCAGGATATGGTATTGTTGGAAAAATAAAAAACAAAAAAATAATATTGGGAAATAGAAAAATAATAGAAAAATTTTCTATTATAAATAATCATTTAGAGGATGAAAAAAAATTAGCTATTGAAGGAAATAGTATTATTTATGTAGCAGATGAAAAAGAAATTTTAGCATTAATTGGTGTCAATGACATCATAAGAGAAAATGCTAAAGATGTTATAAAAGAAATACAAAAACACAATATAAAAACAATAATGTTAACAGGAGACAACAAAGAAACTGCAGAGAAAATAAGTAAAGAATTAGGAATAACAGATGTGATTTCAAATGTTTTACCATCACAAAAATCAGAAACAATAAAAAAATTAAAAGAAAATAGCAATAAAGTTATGATGTGTGGAGATGGAATAAATGATAGTCCTGCATTAACAAATGCGGATATAGGTGTAAGTGTAAAAAGTGGTACAGATATTGCAATGGATTCAAGTGATGTTATTTTAACTAAAAATGATTTATATTCAGTGTTAAAACTTATAAAAATTAGTGAAAAAACTGTTAGAAATATAAAACAAAATTTGTTTTGGACATTTTTCTATAATTGCTTAATGATACCTGTTGCAATAGGATTTTTTAAGCCGATTGGAATTTATATTAATCCTATGATTGCTAGTTTGGCGATGGTATTTAGTAGTTTAACAGTTATTTTTAATGCTTTAAGATTAAGAAAAAATATATAATTGCTAGCCATTTGAGATTTTCACCTTTTAGTTGAAAATTTAAATTGGGTAAGAACAAAGAGCGACTACGTCACTTTGTTTTATAATAGGAGGCGTAAAATAAAAATAAAATTATGGATGAAGTAAAAGGTTTAACAAGAGAAGAAGTAGAAGAAAAAGTAAAACAAGGAAAGATAAATAAAATAAAAACTAAAGCAAATGAAAGCATTTTTAAGATAATAGTTAAAAATATATTTACATATTTCAATTTGATTTTTCTAATATTAGCAATTTTGCTTATCACATCACAATCATATAGAAATTTAACATTTTTAATTATTATAACAATAAATATTTTAATTGGAATTTATCAACAGATAAAATCAAAGATTACATTAGATAAATTATCATTACTTGATAAAAGCGATTATATTGTAATTAGAGATGGAAAAAAAGAGAAAATAAGTTCTGAAAATCTTGTTGAAGGAGATTATGTATTTTTAGAGACTGGAAATCAAATTCCTGCTGATGCAGTAGTGGTTTCAGGAAAGATGTATGTGAATGAATCCTTGTTGACAGGTGAACAAGATGAAATTGAAAAAAGTGCAAATTCTAAGCTTATGTCTGGAAGTTTTGTTGTATCAGGAAAAGTGGTAGCAAAGCTTACAAAGGTTGGAGATGAGTCTTTTTCTGCAAAAATAATGAAAGATTCAAAAAAAATTAAAGAAACAAAATCAGAAATGATTTCAGCAATTGACAAAATTGTTAAATGTGCAGGAATTGTCATCATTCCAATTGGATTATTATTGTTCTGGGAATCTTATAATGTAAATGGGAATACTTATAAAGAAAGTGTTAATTCAATGGTATCAGCATTGGTTGGAATGATACCAGAAGGTTTATACTTATTAACAACAGTTGCTTTAGCAATAAGTGCAGGAAAACTTGCTAGAAAAAGAGTTATATTACATGATATGAAAAGCATTGAAAGTCTTGCAAGAGTTGATGTTTTATGTGTTGATAAAACAGGAACAATTACAAATAATAAAATGAAAGTATTAGACATATTTGATGAAAAAGAAACTAGTTTAATTAAGGACAGAGAAAATTCTAAAATAGAAATTCTTGCTAAATATGTTAATACCATAGATGATAATAACATAACAATGAATTCTATAAAAGAACATCTAGATGGAATTTCTTATGAAAAATTAGCTAATATAAGCAAGGAAAATTTTAATTCCAAAAATAAATTTTCATTTATTAAAATCAATGAAAACTTAACATATAAATTAGGAGCACCAGAAATATTATTAGATAAAACATTTGAAAATATGCTTAATAAGAGAGCGAAAAGTGGAGAAAGAATAATTGCTTTAGTTAAAGAAGAAAATAAAGAAAGTGTACCTATTTTATTTATAAGCTTAAAAAATGAAATAAGAAAAAATGCAAAAGAAATTTTTAAGTTTTTTGACGATAGAAAAGTTGGAATCAGGGTTATATCAGGTGATAATCCAATTACAGTATCATCAATTGCAAAACAAGCAGGAATAAAAGGATATGAGAAATATATTGACTGTAGAGAATTAGAAAGCTATGAAGATATAAAAAGAGCAGTAAAAAGATATACTATTTTTGGAAGAGTAAATCCTAATCAGAAAAAACAGATAATTCAAGCTTTAAAAGAACTGGGATTAAAAGTAGCAATGACAGGAGATGGAGTAAACGACATTTTAGCAATGAAAGAAGCTGATTGCTCAATTGCTATTGGAGCTGGAGCAGATGCAGCTAGAGAAACAGCACAAGTTGTATTACTTGATTCAGACTTCGGAAATATGAGAGATATAGTTTATGAAGGAAGAAAAAATATCAATAATATAACAAGGTCAGCATCATTATTTACATATAAAAATATATTTTCTTTGTTACTTTCGGTATATTCAATAATTTTCGCAATGCAGTATCCACTAGAGCCAAATCAAGTATCATTAGGTAGTGCATTTACAATTGGAATACCAGCATTTTTATTAACATTTGAAGAAAATCAAAAGAAACAGCAAAATGGAAATTTTTTAAGAAAGGTATTTAAAAATTCACTTCCTGCTGCAATAACATCATTTTTAGCAATTGTGGCTATGGTTAGATTTTCTGTATTATTTAATGTAGGGGGACAAGAAATAACAACAGCTTGTAGTTATTTGTTTTTCACAGGGGGATTTTTAATCCTATATAAAATTATTAGACCATTGAATAAATATAGATTATGTGTCATGGCTTTATGCATTCTTGGAATTATTTTAACACTTAATATTATGCCAGATTTCTTTGCAATAAAAGCAATTTCAGGACGTGCTGCTGCACTTGTTACATTATTTGCAATTGCAGAATTTTCGGTAATTAGGTGGATTACATTAATATTAGATAAAATTGAAACTAGATACAGATAATATAGCACTTAGAAAATTTATTTAACATATAGTAAATACAAAAATATTTAAAAAAAGGCTACACAAAGCAAAAAAAATATGTTAAAATATAAAATGAAATTTTTAGAAAAAACAAGAGACACAAAGGTCTTAAAATAAAAGGAGGAATTAACCATGTCAGGACATAGTAAATGGCATAATATACAAGCCAAAAAAGGAAAAGCAGATGCAGCTAGAGGAAAAATTTTCACTAAATTAGGTAGAGAATTATTAATTGCAGTAAAAGAAGGTGGACCAGATCCTGCAGGAAATTCAAAATTAAAAAATGTAATTGCAAAATGTAAAGCAGCTAATATGCCAAATGACACAATAAATAATGCAATAAAAAAAGCATCAACAAGTAATGAAAATTATGAAGAAATAGTATATGAAGGTTATGGACCTAATGGTGTAGCTGTAATAGTAGAAGCATCAACAGATAATAAAAATAGAACTGCAGCAGATGTAAGACATGTATTTGATAAAGCAGGAGGAAATTTAGGAACAACTGGATGTGTATCATATATGTTCAATAAAAAGGGAATAATAGTAATAGAAAAAGAAAAAGTTTCAATGAGTGAAGATGATTTAATGATGTTAGCATTAGATGCTGGAGCAGAAGATTTTTCATCTCAAGATGAAATATATGAAATTGTTACAGAACCATCAGATTTTACAGCAGTTTGTGAAGCGTTAGAAAAAAATAATATTGAATTTTTAGAAGCTGAAGTTCAAATGGTACCAACAACAACAGTTGCTTTAGATGAAAAAGGAACTGAAAAAATGGAAAGGTTAATTGAAAGACTAGAAGAATTAGATGATGTAGCAAATATTTACCATAACTGGGAAGAATAATAAGAAATAGATAAATGGCAGTATATAAATACAGTTATTTATCTATTTATTGTATTTTATATTAAAGAGGTGGAGTAAGTGAAGCAAAAGAAAAATAAAGGATTAATAATTACTATTGCTATATTACTAATTGTAATATTAATTTTAGTAGGAATAATAGCATATTTGTATTTTTTTACTGATATTTTTAGAACAAATAAAGAACTATTTTTTAAATATACAGCACAAACATTACAGTCAGAAAATGGCTTTATAGAAAATTCAGTTTCTGATTATTTTTCTAAAAAACAAAATAATCCATATGAGAATGAAGGTAAAATTACATTCAATATAGAAAATAGTAATTTATCTGACGAAGAAAAGAATTTAGCTAATAATTTTGAAATTAATTATACTGGAAAGACTGATATGCCAAATTCTAAAAATGAAAAAGATATAACAATAAATTATTCTAAAGATGTGGATTTTCCTTTTATATATAGAAAAACTGGAAATCTTGATGGTATACAAACTAAGTATATAGGAAGTAGTTTTGTTGCAATAAAAAATAATGAAGAAATGCAAAGCTTTAAAGATATAAACAAATTATTAGAATTACAAAATATACAATTTTCTATGGATGAAATAAAGAATTTAAAAAGTACATATTTTGATAATATTTTTAATAAATTAGATGATAAAAAATTTACAAAAACTAATGAAAATGGTATGGTAGGATATAAATTAACTATATCTGGAGATGAATTTAAAAATGTAGCAACACAAATTATTGAAGCTTTAGAAAATGATGAAGATACAAAAAATAAAATAAATGAATTATTAGCTGTTATTAAGGGAAGCTCATCAAAAATTGATTCGACTACAATTCAAGGTATGAAAGACCAAATAAATAATTGGGAATTAAGTAATAATGTTGAAATAGTGGTATATGAAAAAGATGGTAATTTAAATAAAATAATGTTTTCAGAAGAAAATAATAGTGTAATAATATCTAAGCAATTAAGTAATCAAGAAGTGAATTATAGTATTGAAGTTAGTCAAGATAATAATAAATCAGTAGATGTAAATCTTAAGTTTGATGGATTGAATTCAGATAGTGTAAACGAAACATGTGATATTTCTTTGGATTTTGAGGATTCAAAATATAATTATAATATTACAAATAATGTGCAATTTAAAGATTCAGTTGACATAGAAGAATTATCAAAAAATAATGCTGTGGTTTTAAATGATAAAGATCAAGAATATGTGGTAAACTTAATGAGTAAGATTTCTGAAAGAATGGTAGATGTTAACAAAGTGCAAATGGAAAAATTAGAGGTTGGAGAAGATCAAAATCCAATACCAAATTTATTTCCATTGAGTATGTTAAAATATGCAAGTAGTTCTGTAATAGATGTGGATGAAACTGAAATGAATATATTTAATAAAAAATTTGAATTGTATCAAAGTACAAACACAAAAGGAGCTACTGTAAAAGGATTGTTAACAACAATAGAAAATAGTAATGATGCAGATGAAAATAATAAAATAAAAGAAATAAATATTGATGGAGAAGAATATGAAGCCACAGAACAAAATATTACATTAATAAAAAGTAATATAAATGTTGATGACCAATATAAGGTTGAATTTGAGAAAGATAGTGAAACAGGATTAATTTATAGAGCAGTAATAAATAAACGTTAATATTATCGTTCGTTTGATTATTTAGGCAGTATTTCAGCAATATATTATTAAAGTAAAAAATGATTTTAGTAAAATAAAAGTACTAAAATCATTTTTTTATATAATAGGAAATTTCTTATTTGTTCGATTTATTCTGTAATAAATAAAAAAGAGAAGAATAAAATATATATAATAAAAATTAGGAGGGAAAATATTGGAAAAGTTATTAGAAATAGTTAAATTCTTTCCAATGAATTTGTCTAATATTTTATATAATACAATTATTTCAAATAATAAAATAAAAGATGAGTTACAAGAAATTAGAATACGTGTAGATAGACCTTTGATTTTAAAATTAAGAAATAGTGAAATAATAGTTGAATATAAAATAACTCAAAACGATATATTACAAATTGTTGAGAGATTATGTGAAAATTCTATATACGCATATAAAAAACAAATATGTGAAGGATATATAACAATAAAGGGAGGACATAGAGTAGGAATAACAGGAACAGGAGTTATAGAAAATGGAGAAATTATAAATATAAAATATATAACTAGTTTGAATTTTAGAATTGCAAGACAAGTATTAAACTGTAGTAATAGAATTCTAGGGCAAGTTGTAGATAATAAAAATAATACAATATATAATACACTTATCGTTTCACCTCCAGGAAAAGGTAAGACAACAATTTTAAGAGATTTAATTAGAAAATTAAGTAATGGAATAACAGAATTAAATTTTAAAGGAAAAACTTGTGGAGTAGTAGATGAAAGAGGCGAAATAGCAGCAATGTATAAAGGAATTCCACAAAATAATATTGGGATAAGGACTGATATTATTGATAATGTATCTAAATCAAAAGGAATAAAAATGCTTATAAGAACAATGTCACCAGAAATTATTGCTTGTGATGAAATAGGTAGTAATGAAGATATACAAGCTATAGAAGAGGCAATGATATCAGGAGTAAAAGGAATTTTTACAATGCATGGAAAAACAATAGAGGATGTTAATTCTAATAGATTTATAAAAAAATTAATAGATGAAAAAATAATAGAAAAAATTATTTTTATATAATTGAAAAGGTATACTTTCATATTATATAAAAAGCTACAATCGCTAGCCATTTGAGATTTTCTCCTTCTAGTTGAAAACTTAAATCGGGCGAGAACAAATCAAAGAAAAATTTTCAATTTTTCTTAATTGTACTATAAAAAGTTCTAAATAAAAATATAGTGCATATACTATTATCAAATAAAAGGATAAGGTGTAAAGTATGCAAATAGTAAAAAGTTTTATGTTGTTATTAATATTTATATCGTCAAATTTAATAGGAAAATTCATAGCTAAAAAATATACATATAGATTAGAAGAATTAGAAGAGATAAAAAATATATTGAATGTTTTTAAATCAAAGATAAAATTTACATATGAACCAATCCCTCAAATTTTTAAAGAGATATCAGAAAATTGTAAAAAAGATAGTATAAGAACAATATTTAAAAAAGCACGGCGAAAATATGAATAGATTAAGTGCGGGAGAATCTTGGGAAAAGGCGCTGGAAGAAAATGAAACTAATTTAAAAGAAGAAGATATAAATGTATTACAAATGTTATCAAAAATGCTCGGACAAACTGATGTAGAAGGACAAATAAGTCAAATAGAGATTACACGGAGAGTTTTTAAAAAAACAAATAAAAGAGGCGCGGAGAAGAGAAAAATAAAAATGAAAAATTGTATAAAAAATTAGGAACTACGATTGGACTAGCAATTGTGATTATTTTAGTATAAAGGAGAATTAATAAAAATGGATATTAATTTATTATTTAAAATAGCAGCAATAGGAATATTAGTTGCTGTTTTACATCAAGTATTAGTAAGGGCAGGAAGAGAAGATCAAGCAATGATGACTACATTAGCTGGACTAATAATTGTATTAACAATGGTTATAAAAGAAATAAGTCAATTATTTAATACTGTAAGAACAATATTTAATTTATAAAAAGGAAAATAAATTAATGGAAATTATAAAAATAATAGGAATTGGTTTAGTATCATTAATTATAATTATATTACTTAAACAGTATAAGCCAGAATTTGCAATGTATATAAGCTTGTTAGCTGGTATTTTAATAATAACATTAATTATTGATAAACTAACAGGGATAGTTAGTTTGATACAATCTATATCTGACAAAGCAAATATAAATAGTCAATTTTTATCATTGTTAATAAAAATAACAGGCATAGCTTTTTTATCTGAATTTGCAGTTAGTTTATGTAAGGATTCTGGAGAAGGTGCAATTGCAAGTAAAATAGAATTAGGGAGTAAAATAATAATAATATCGATGTCTATACCAATAATATCAAGTTTGCTAGAAATAATATTAGAAATATTACCATAATATATGTTTAGAAAGGTAAACAAATGAAAAAAATAGTTCGTATAGGAGCAAGTTTAATAATATTATTAAATATACTATCTCCAATTTCGATGGCAACAGAAGATGAAACTTTAGAAGAACAGAAAAACGAATTTGGAATAAATAATTTTATAGAAGAGGCAGATAAATACTCAGGAGAATTTTTCGAAGAATTAAATATTAATGAAATATTAAATAATGCAATAAAAGGAGAAATTGATAATAAAATAATTTTAAATAAGCTCTTGAAAATGTTTGGAAGTGAAATAATAACAGGAGTAACAACTATAGGAAGTATTTTATCAATAATAATAATACACGGAATATTAAAATCTGTAAGTGAAAGTTTAGAAAATGATAATATATCTAAACTTATATATTATGTACAATATATATTAATAGTAACAATTATAATGATGAATTTTTCAGATATAGTGCAATCGGTAAGAGATACTTGTAATAATTTAATATCATTTACAAATGTATTAATCCCCTTAATAATTACATTAATGATATATACAGGTAGTATTGCAACTAGCGGAGTACTTGAACCAATTATTTTATTTTTAATAAATTTTATAGGTAATATAATCCAAAATTTAATTATTCCTATAGTCTTGATATTTACAAGTTTAATTGTAATATCCAAAATATCGGATAATATACAAATAGAAAAATTATCTAAATTTTTGAGATCAGGGATTATGTGGTTTTTTGGAATAACTTTAACAATTTTTGTTGGAGTAGTTTCACTTGAAGGGACATTATCAAGTAGTGTTGATGGAATAACAGCAAAAACGACAAAAGCAATAGTAAGTTCTGCTATACCAGTTGTAGGAAAAATATTAGGAGATGCAGTAGATACGGTTTTGGGATGTGGAATTGTATTAAAAAATGCAGTAGGACTAGTAGGAATAATTGTAATAATAGGAATATGCATAATGCCAATATTAAAATTAACTGTACTTACTATTTCGTATAAATTAATGTCTTCATTATGTGAGATTGTTTCAGATAAAAAAATAGTAGGACTATTAGATCAAATAGGAGATGTATATAAAATTTTTTTAGCAATACTATGTACAGTATCAGTAATGTTAATTATTGGCACAGCATTAGTAGTAAAAATATCAAATACAGGGATGATGTATAGATGATAGAATTTTTAAGTAATTGGGCTAAAAGTTTGGGACTGGCAATAATTGTAATATCAATATTAGAAATGATATTACCAAATAATAAAACCAAGAAATATGTAAGAATGATATTTGGGATATATATAATATTTAATATAATAGCACCTTTTGTAAAAAATAAAGATATACTAGATGTAAGTGCATATAGTGTTAATGAATATAATGATAATTACACAATAAATGAAAATATTTTGTCAAATGATGTATCAGCAAATAATAAAATAGAACAAATATATGTGGAAGAATTAGAAAAAGATATTTCGAATAAATTAAATGAATTAGGATATTTAGTAAAAACATGTAATGTATATGCAAAACTTTCAGAAAAAAAGGAAGATAATTATATAGAAAAAATAGTTTTAAAAGTAGAAAAAGATAATACCAAAGAAATGGAAGATAATAACACAAAAAATGAAACTGTAGAAAATCAATTAGTTGAGAAGATTCAGAAGATAAAACCTATTAATACAAACATAAATCAGGAAGAAAATAATGAAGAAAATAGTATAAGTAATGGTGACTATTTGAAGATAAAAAAATTTATAGTTGAGGAATATGGAGTTGATGAAAAGTGTTTAAAGATAAACTAAAGGGATTAGTAAATCCGGAAGAAAATAATAGTAAGAATAAAAAGAAAATAGAAAATTTGGCATTTTTTATTATTGTTTTAATTGTAACTATAATATTAATAAATATCATATGGAGTGGTGAAAAAAACAGTTCGATAAAAGAAAATACAAATAGTACAAATGGTAAACAATTAGCAGAACAGAATTCAAAAATAGAAGAAACATCAGCTAATACAAGTAATGAATTAGAAGTCAAATTAGAAAATATCTTATCAAAAATACAAGGTGTTGGAGAAGTAAATGTATTTATAAATTATTCAGAATCAAGTGAAATTATACCAATGTATAATGAAAATACCAAAAGCAGTAACACACAAGAAACAGATACGTCGGGTGGAACAAGAGTAACTCAACAAGAAGATTCGCAAAAAGAAATTATATATGAGGAAAAAAATTCACAAAAAACTCCAATAACTCAAAAGGTTGTAGAACCAAAGATAGAAGGAGCAATAGTTACAGCTAAAGGAGCAAATAATGCAGAAGTAAAAACAAGTATAATACAGGCTGTTGAAGCTGTGACAGGATTGGCAACTCATAAAATACAAGTGTTTGAAAAAAATTAAAAAAGGAGATAGATATAATGAAAGGAATATTGAAAAAAAACCAAGTTATAATTTATGTAATTGCTTTAATGTTAGTAACAGCAGGATATTTAAATTATACAACAAATACGTCAAAACAGGTATCGGTTGAAACTGCTATGGAAAGAGAATCAAATGATGATATGCAAATTGCTGACATAGGAGATGCAACACTTGTAAGTAGCAATGATGTAAAAGTTGAAAATACAACTAATACGGAACAAGCTAATTCAGACAGCAATACTGTAGAAAATGAAAACAATGTAAATACAACAAATACAATGGAAACAACAGCAGATACAACTTCTGATGAATATTTTACAAAATCAAAATTAGATAGAGATAATATGTATTCACAAATGATTGAAACATATGAAAATATATTGAATAGTTCAAATAGTTCAGAAACACAAAAGCAAAGTGCTACAGATGAAATAAAAAAAATAAATGATACAAAAAATAGTATTATGATATGTGAAAATTTAATAAGTACAAAAGGGTTTAAAAATAGTATTGTATTTGTTAATGGAGATAGTGTGAGTATAATAGTAGGAATAGAATCATTAAAACAAGAAGAAGTGGCTCAAATTCAAAATATAGTTTCAAGAGAATTAAATGTAAAAATAGAAAATATACATATATCTACAAAATAAAGTGTATCTGACCGGTTATCCTATCTTGAAAAAGAAAAATAATAAATGTATAATAAAGGCAAAAGGACAGTTAATATACTGTCTTTTTTGTTTAGGAGGAAGATTTATGTTAAAAAAAGTTTTAATAGCAAATAGAGGAGAAATAGCAGTTAGGATAATAAGAGCTTGTAGAGAAATGGGAATTAGAACAGTTGCAATATATTCAGAAGTAGATAAAAATTCATTACATGTTAAATTAGCAGATGAAGCAATTTGTATAGGACCGGCACCATCTAATAAAAGTTATTTAAATATGAAGGTAATATTAGAAGCTGCATGTTTAACTGGAGCTGATAGCATACATCCTGGATATGGCTTTTTGTCAGAAAATTCTAGTTTTGCAAAAATATGTAGTGAGATTGGAATAAAATTTATAGGACCAGATTATAAACTGATTGAATTATTAGGAAATAAATCAAAAGCAAAAGAAACTATGAAGAGAGCAGGTGTTCCAGTAGTTCCTGGATCTGATGGGTTAATATATTCAAAAGAACAAGCTGTAAATTTAGCAGAAAAGATAAAATATCCTGTAATACTAAAAGCATCAGCAGGAGGTGGAGGAAGAGGCATAAGAATAGCATATTCTGAGGAAGAATTGAAAAAGGAATATGATATTGTAAAACAAGAAGCTAAAATATCATTTAATGATGACAGTGTATATTTAGAAAAATTCATAGAAAATCCAAGACATGTAGAAATTCAAATATTAGCAGATGAACATGGTAACTGTATTCATTTAGGAGAAAGAGATTGTTCAGTACAAAGGAGAAATCAAAAAGTTCTAGAAGAAACTCCAAGTGGAATATTAGATGAAAAAACTAGAAATAAAATGGGAGAAATTGCAGTAAAAGCAGTAAAAGAAATAGGATATTCAAATGCTGGAACAATAGAGTTTTTAGTTGATAAAAACAAAGATTTTTATTTTATGGAAATGAATACTAGAGTACAAGTTGAGCACCCGATAACAGAAGCGATTACAGGAATAGATATTATAAAAGAACAATTAAAAATTGCAAGTGGAGAGATTTTGGAATATAATCAAAAAGATATAAATTTTAATGGTCATTCTATGGAAGTGAGAATTAATGCAGAAAATCCAGAAAAAAACTTTATGCCATGCCCAGGAAAAATAACAGGATTACATTTACCAGGAGGAAATGGTATAAGAGTAGATACTGCAATATATGCAGATTATGTTGTTCCACCAACATATGATTCAATGCTTGCAAAATTAATTGTACATGGTAAAAATAGAGAGGAATCAATTAATAAAATGAAAAGTGCAATAGCTGAATTTGTTGTTGATGGAATTACTACAAATATAGATTTTTTACTAAAAATTTTAGAAAATGAAAATTTTAAAAATAATAATTACGATACATCGTTTATTCAAAAAGAAATGGAAAAATAGGAGGTGAAATAGTTTGGTAATAGATAAAGTAAAAAAAATAAATGGAAAAGATATAAATAGAAAGAAAAATAAAAAAGCTTCAGATATGATGATAGGAAAATGGGTAAAATGCGATAAATGTAAAGAAATAATATATAAAGAAGATTTACACAAAAATTTAAGTGTTTGTCCTAATTGTGGAAAAAATTTTAGATTATCTTCTAGAAGAAGAATAATGCAAATAGCAGATGAAGGAACTTTTGAAGAAATAGGAAAAGAAATAAAAACAAAGGATCCATTAGAATTTAAAGGATATCTAAAAAAAGTAGAAATGTTAAAGGAAAAAACAAAGATAGAAGAAGCTGTTAAATGTGGAATATGTGAAATAGAAGGAGAAAAAGCTGTATTAGCAGTAATGGACGGGAATTTTTTAATGGGAAGTATGGGATCAGCTGTTGGTGAAAGAATAACTTTAGCAATAGAAACAGCAGCAAAAGATAAATTACCACTAATAATATTTTGTGTTTCAGGTGGTGCTAGAATGCAAGAAGGTATAATTTCGTTAATGCAAATGGCAAAAACATCAGCCGCACTTACAAAACTAAGTGAAGCAAAACAATTATATATTTCTGTTTTAACAGATCCAACAACAGGAGGTGTGACAGCAAGTTTTGCAAGTTTGGGAGATATAATACTAGCTGAGACACATGCTTTAATAGGATTTGCAGGACCAAGAGTTATAGAACAAACAATTAAACAAAAATTGCCAGAAGGATTTCAAAGTTCAGAATTTTTGTTAGAACATGGTTTTATAGATAAAATAGTGGAAAGAAAAGATATGAAATCTACAATAGCTAATTTATTAAGAATGCATAAAAAATAATGATAATTATAAAAATGAAATATTCTAAAATATTGTTACAATCTACAGTTTATGAAATAAATCACTTTGTTCATTTAATAATATATTGTTTTTTCATACCTTGGTGTCGCAAACCACATATTTAAATTACTAGTATGTAGTTTGCTCCAATTCGCACTCACTATCGTTCGTTTGATCGCTTACGCGGTATTTTAAAACAATATATTATTAAATTTTAAAAGTTATAAATTTTGAACTGTGAATTGTAACAAATGCTTAGAGAATAGGAGGAAAAAATGGCAAAAAAATCAGCATGGGATAAAGTTATGTTGGCAAGACAAGTTGATAGACCCAAAGCTTTAGATTATATTAATAATATGTTTGATGATTTTATTGAATTACATGGAGATAGAAATTTTGCTGATGATAAGGCTATAATTGGAGGAATAGCAACTTTAGATGGGCTACCAGTTACAGTTATAGGAGAACAAAAAGGCAAAAAAGCTAAAGAAAACATGGAAAGGAATTTTGGAATGCCAAACCCAGAAGGGTATAGAAAAGCATTAAGATTAATGAAACAGGCAGAAAAATTTGATAGACCGATAATTACATTTATTGATACACCAGGAGCATATCCCGGAATGGGCGCTGAAGAAAGAGGACAAGGAGAAGCAATTGCAAGAAATATATATGAAATGGCAAAATTGCAAGTACCAATTATTTGTGTGGTTATAGGAGAAGGTTCAAGTGGAGGAGCTTTAGCAATAGCTGTTGGAGATAGAATTGTTATGTTGGAAAATGCAATATATTCAATATTATCTCCAGAAGGATTTGCAAGTATTTTATATAAAGATGCAACTAAAGCGAAAGAAGCTGCAGAAGATATGAAAGCAACAGCAGAAGATTTAAAAAACTTTGGAATTATAGACAAAATTATAAAAGAACCTAAAGGTGGAGCTGGAGAAGATTTTGCAAATGTTACAAAAGCATTAAAATCATATATAAAAAATAGTTTAAAAGAATTAGATAAATTAACAAAAGAAGAGTTAATAGAAAATAGATATAAAAAATTTAGAACAATGTGTTAATAAAGTTATAAAAGATAGGAGGAAACATAATGTTGTTAGATGGAAAGAAAATAGTTATTATGGGAGTAAGAAATAAATGGAGTATTGCGTGGGGAGCTGCTCAATCTGCTTATGAACAAGGAGCAGAAATAATATGTACATGTTCAGAAGGTAGCAAAGAAAAGGTAAAAGATTTATTAAAAGATATGCCAAAGGCAAGTGTATATGTTTGTAATAATGTTAGTATAGATGAAGATATTGATAAATGTTTAGAAGAAATAAAAAGAGATTATGGAAAAATAGATGGATTATTACATGCAATTGCACATGCTAATACAGAAGATTTAAGAAATGATTTTATTTTAACATCAAGAGATGGATATGCACATGCTCAAGATGTAAGTGCATATTCTTTAGTGGCTATAGTAAGAATGGCAAGAGAAAAAGAAATGTTAAATGAAGGTGCAAGTATTGTAGCATATACATATTATGGAGCAGAAAAAGTTGTTGAAGGATATAACATAATGGGAGTAGCTAAGGCAGCATTAGAAACAAGTATAAAATATTTATCAAAAGATTTAGGAAAAGATGGATATAGAATAAATGGTATTTCAGCAGGACCAATAAAAACATTATCAGCTAAAGGAATAAAAGATTTTGGAACAATATTAGATGTTGTTGAACAAAGAGCACCACTACATAAAAATGTCACAATAAAACAAGTTGGAGATAGTACAGCATTTTTATTTAGTGAAATGTCAAGTGCTATAACAGGAGAGATTATTCATGTAGATAATGGATTTTCAATTGTTGGAGTATAAAAAATAATGGAGGATTTTATTCCTCCATTAATTCTGTTACATTAGGGATTGCACTAATGTTTTTCAATAATTCATTTTTCTTAAATCCTTTTTTGCTATATTGACCGACAATATTAATGACTTCACTATTAGATTCAAGTTCATCTTTTTTAGGTCTTTTAATATGTTTTATATCAACATTAAAATCACTAAAAATACGTTCAATTTCATTAAGAACTTCATTTGTATCTTTTGATATATTAATTTGAAGTTCTAAAATATTGAAATGATCTAATTTATCAGAGATTTTATAAGAATATGATAAAACCAAATACATTATAAGTGTAGTTAAAATCGCACCCAAATAAAATCCAGCACCAATACTTAATCCAATACAAGTAACTGCAAGTAAACCAGCAGCAGTTGTTAAACCTTTTACATTAAAACCATCTCTTAAAATTGTACCTGCACCAATAAATCCAATACCAGAAAGCAATTGAGCAGGAATTCTTGAAGGATCAACATTGTATTCTTTTGACATGTATTCACCGCATAACATAATTAATACTGCACTCATACCAAGTAAAGAATGTGTTCTAAAACCAGCAGGTTTATTCCAAGAAGATCTTTCTAATCCAATGACACCAGCTAATATAAAACCTAAAATTATTTTTAGTATAGATTCAAATAAAAATGAATTTGATATAGTTGCCCAAAAATCCAAAATAATACCCCCCTTATACATTTAATGCGAATTATAACATATATAGTATATAATATCAAATAAAAATTAGTGAGTATCTTGAAAAAATTTCAAATATAATGTATGATAGCAAAAGATAGAGGTGAAATATGAAATCAAATAGTTTTAAATATTTATTTATAATATTCGTGATAGTAATTATTGTAGTTGCAGTATTTACAATAAAAAATAAGGAAAAAGAACAAGTTACACAAAATAATACAGAATCAACTAATAATCAAGAAGTTGTAAGAGAAATAAGATTAGGGGTCTCACAATGTAGTACATTAAATCCATTATTAAATAAAAATAAGAATGTTCAGGATGTAGTAAGACTAATGTATGAACCGCTTGTAGATATATCGTCAGACTATAAAGCAGAACCAGTATTAGCAACAGAATGGGCAAAACAAGATAATACAACATATATTATAAAATTGAGAGAAAATGTAAAATGGTCAAATGGAGAGAGGTTTACTTCGGCAGATGTTCAGTTTACATATGATAGATTAAAAGAAAATACATCCATATATTCATCAAATGTAGAACATGTTTCAGATATAGAGATTGTTGATGATTATACAATAAAAATGTATTTAGACCAAGAAATTCCATTTTTTGAATATTATTTAACATTTCCAATATTATCAAAAACATTTTACGATTCACAAGATTTTAATAATACAGGAATTGTGCCTGTTGGAACTGGAATGTATAAGGTAGATAGTGTGCAACAAAATTATATAACATGTACTAAAAATTCAAATTGGTGGAATAGAGAGACAAATTTATCATTAGAAAAAATAAATATAAATGTATATGAATCTGTAGGAGAATTATATAATGCATTTAAATTGGGAAATGTTGATATTGTTAGTACAGACAATACAAATATTCAAGATTATATAGGAACCATAGGTTATAGTACGAAAGAAATAAAAGGAAGAGAACATGATTTTATAGCTTTTAATATACAAAATGATTTATTAAATAGACAAGAAATAAGAAGAGCGATTTCGTATTCTATTGATAAAAATAATATAATTTCTAATGTATATCAAAATAAATATTATACATCAAGTTTTCCTTTAGATTTTGGATCTTGGGTATATCAAGAACAAGATTCAAGTGCAGGATATAATCCAGATCAAGCAAATCAATTGCTAACAGAAAATGGATGGGTATTTAGAAATGGTTATTGGCAAAAAACAGAGAATTATAAAACTAAAAAAATTGAATTGAATTTTATTGTAAAAGCATCAAATAGTAATCAAATAGCTGTGGCAGAAAATATAAAAACACAGTTAGCTAGTCAAGGAATTATTATAAATGTACAACAATATTCAGATGAACAATATAATTTAGCATTACAAAATAAATCATATGATATGATTTTATGTGGAATGAATTTATCACCAAATCCAGATATGTCTATGTTTTTTGGAGATAATAATTTAGCTAATTATAATACAGAAGAAATTTCAAATATTATGGATGAAGTAAAAAATACAACAGATGAGTCTAAAATAAAAGAAGATTATTCAAGGTTAGCTGAAATATACAAAAATGACATACCATATATTAGTTTATACACAAATAAGCAAACTATAGCATATAATACATCTTTAGCAGGTGAAATAAAATCAAATTGGTTTAATCCATTTTGTGGTATAGAAACATGGTATAAATAAAGAAATAAAAAATATTTCAAATAACTATTGACAAAACAAATATTTGATATATAATGTTTACATCAAACAAAAGTTCAAAAATAGGAGGAAAATTATGAGCGAAAATTCAGAAAAGAAGAAAGCACTTGAAATGGCAATGAGTCAAATAGAAAAACAATTTGGTAAAGGTTCTGTCATGAAATTGGGAGAATTTAAAGCAATGGAAATAGAAGCAATTCCAACAGGAGCATTAAGCTTAGACATAGCTTTGGGAATAGGTGGAGTTCCTAGAGGAAGAATAATAGAAGTATTTGGACCAGAATCATCAGGAAAAACAACATTAGCATTACATATAGTTGCAGAAGCACAAAAAATGGGAGGAGAAGCAGCATTTATAGACGCAGAACATGCTTTAGATCCTGTGTATGCAAAAAAATTAGGGGTTGATGTTGATAATTTAATAGTATCTCAACCAGATACTGGTGAACAAGCATTAGAAATAACAGAAAGTTTAGTTAGAAGTGGAGCTTTAGATGTTATTGTAGTAGATTCAGTTGCTGCGTTAGTTCCAAAGGCAGAAATTGATGGTGATATGGGTGATTCTCATATGGGATTACAAGCTAGATTAATGTCACAAGCATTAAGAAAACTCGCAGGAGCAATAAATAAATCTAAAACAGTATTAATATTTATAAACCAATTAAGAGAAAAAATAGGAGTTATGTTTGGTAATCCAGAAACAACAACAGGTGGTAGAGCATTGAAATTTTATGCTTCAGTTAGAATGGATATAAGAAGAATAGAAAATATAAAACAAGATGGAGAAGTTAAAGGAAATAGAGTAAGAGTAAAAGTTATAAAAAATAAGGTAGCACCACCATTTAGAGAAGCAGAATTTGATGTTGTATATGGACAAGGTATTTCTAAAGAAGGAAATATTTTAGATATGGCTGTAAATCTAGATATAGTTGAAAAAGCAGGTTCATGGTTTAGTTATGATGGACAAAGAATTGGTCAAGGTAGAGAGAATGTAAAGAAATATTTGAGAGAAAATCCAGAAATGCTAAATGAAATAGAAAAAAAGGTAAGAGCAGATTTTGCAAAAGTTTTTGAAGATAGCTTAGGAGAAGAAATTCCAGAAATAGATATGGATGATGACGAATAAAATAGTAAAAAGGGGAACAATAGATGATTGTGTCTCCTTTTTTTAAATTAATTAATACTATTCACAATTTACAGATATGTTAAATGTATAAAAAATTAATAATATATTTTTTTTAATACCTTGTGTGTCGCAATCTGCATATTGAAATTGGACTAATATGTATATTGCTCCAAATCGCACCCACTAGCGTTCGTTTGGTCGCTTACGCGGTATTTTCAAAAATATATTATTAATTTTTATAAAGCTATATAAGTTATCTGTGAATAGTGAATAATATTATAAATTTTTTTTAGTTAAACTGTTATTATTGAAAGTTTTAAATGTTTATAGTAGAATTATAAAGAAAAAATAAAAAGGTTTAATAAAAGGTGGATATTATGATAAAATTACTTGCGAGTGATCTGGATGGAACAATCATTGATAGTAATAATGAAATTACACAAGATAATATAAAAGCAATAAATAAAATAAATAGAGAGAAGACTAATTTTACTATATGTACAGGAAAAACATATTCAATGACAAAAGATATTTGTGATAAATTAAATGCAACATATGGAATTTTTGGAAATGGAACACAAATTATAAATTTAAAAACAGGAAAAGAAATTGTAAAAAATATAATACAAAATGATCAAGTTATAGAATGTATAAAAATAGCTAATAATAATAAATTACATGTACATATATATACAGAAGATAAATTGATTTCGGAACAAGTATTAAAATATATGGCATATAGAAATTATGTTTTATATAGTCAAAAAATGAATTTTGAAGTTGTACCATCTTTAATAACTTTTATAAAAGAAAATAAACCACATGTATTAAAATTAGTGATATCAGGAGAAAAAGATTTAAAAGATATAAAAACACAAATAGAGAAAAATAAAGATGTTTGTGCAATACAAATAAAAAAGTATAATGAATATAAAGATAATATTATAAATCAAGAATATGAATATTTAGATATAGTACCTAAAAATGTAACAAAATATGAAGCTATACAAAAATTAAGTGCGTTTTTAGAAATTAATAAAGAAGAAATAATGGCTGTGGGAGATAATATAAATGATATTGAAATGATAAAAAATGCAGGTATAGGTGTAGCAGTAGGAAATAGTTATGATGAGGTGAAAAAAGTAGCATCATATGTCACAGAAAAAAATGTTACAGATGGAGGTTTTGCGGAGGCTGTATATAAATTTATAGAGTTATAGATATGTGAAAGAAGTGAGGATAAATGTATACAATAGAAGAATTTGACAAAGGAAAAACAAAAATATTAAAATATATAATATATAAAAAAAGAAGTGAAAATGAAATTAGAAATAAGTTCAAAAAAGAAATGGGAGAAGATTTACTAGAAGATATTATAGAATATTTAAAAGAGGCTAAATACATTGATGATAAGGAATATATTAGAAGAGTTATAAATGATTTTATGTTATTAAAAAATTCATCAATAAGAGAAATAGAATATAAGTTATGTAATAAAGGGTTAAAAAAAGATGACATAGAAGATTATGTATATATAAATAATGAAGAATTAATTCAATATGAAATAAAATCAGCCAAAAACATTATAAACAAAAGGATAAATTCATATGAATTGGAAGATATAAAACAATATTTATTTAGAAAAGGCTATAAAAAAGAAAATATAAATAAGGCTATAGAAGAAATTATGTAAGGAGAAATAGATGTCAATATTATCATTAGAATCAAAAAAGTATGAAATAAAAATAGAAAATTTTGAAGGACCATTAGATTTATTATGCCATTTAATAGAAAAAAACAAGATGGATATATATGATATCAATTTAAATGAAATAACAGAACAATATATTCAGTATTTAAATGAAATGGAAGAAATGAATCTAGAAATAGCAAGCGAATTTATAGTAATGGCTTCAACATTATTATATTTAAAATCTAAAAATTTATTACCAAAGCAAGAAAATGAAGAAGAAGAAGTAACTGAAGAAGAATTGATAAGGAGAATTATAGAGTACAAAAAATTTAAAGAAATTAGTAATGTTTTAAAACAGAATTATATAGAAACGGGAAATAGATATTATAAAGAACAAGAAAAAATAGAATTGCCAAAACAAAAACTAGAAAAAAATTATGATGAAAAAATTATTCCAAAAATATATAAAAATTTAATTGAAAAAAAACGTTCAAAAATAAACCAAAATGCTAAAAATATAGAAAAAATAGCATTAGTAGAAAATTATAGTGTTGCAAGTAAAGTAAAAGAAATGTACAAAGTTTTAGTAAAACAAAAGAGATTTGTTTTTAATAAATTATTTTCAGTAAATAAACGTAGTAAGCAAGAAGTAGTAACTGCATTTAGTGGTCTATTAGAAATGTCTAGAAGAAAAAAAGTTGAAACTGAACAAGAAGAACTATTTGGAGATATAACTGTTGAAAAAAGGAAAAGAGCATAATTAATAAATAAAATGTAAAATTGATTAAAATAGAAAAAAGAGGAAAAACTAATATAAATCCTATTAAAGAAGGTGTATATATTGTTTTTTCTTTATTTTTTATTAATTATAATTATGATTTTTATAATAACAGTAACATCAAAAATTGAATTACAGTTTAAAAATTTTAAATTTAATTCTAAAAATAAGAATAAAATAAAGAATGATTATAAAATAATTATAAAATATAAGATATTATGTGCCATTCCAATTATTAAATACACAATAACACATGATAAAATAAATAAAGTATTTTCAAAGCCACAAGTAAGGAAAAAAATAAAAGAAGAAATTTATAAGAAAAAATTTGACCTTGAAATTTTAAAAATACAAAAAGAAATAAGTAAATATATAGAAATAAATAATATGTATTTAGAAATAATTTTAAGTACTAATAATGTAATGACTACATCAATAATAGTAGCTTTTTTAGCAAGTGCTATGGCAATAATGTTAGCTAAAAAACAAATTAGTGAAAAAAATGTAAAATACAATATAAAGCCAATATATAATAACCAAAATTTAATAATAGGAGAATTTTCTGGTATATTTCAAATAAAAATGATACATATTATAAATATATATGTATTAAAAAGAAAAGAAGGAGTGAAGAAAAATGAGCGAACATCCCATAGAAGGTCTTATGACTACAGCTATGAATAGTATTCAAGATATGATTGATGTTAACACAATTATAGGAGAACCTATAGAAACTTCTAATAATATTGTCATAATTCCAATATCTAAAGTGTCATTTGGTTTTGCAGCTGGTGGAAGTGAATTTAAAGGAGAAACAGTTGATGAATATAAGAAAAAGGAAAAGGAAGAAGAGGTACAATATAGATTACCATTTGGTGGAGGATCAGGAGCTGGGGTTACAATAAATCCAATGGCGTTTTTAGTAATACAAGGAGAAAATGTAAAATTAATGCCAATAAATTATAGTTCATCTATAGATAAATTATTAGACTATATACCTGATTTATTGGATAAAACTAATAACATGTTAAATAAATATGTAAAACAAGGCAAAAATGAAAATGAACCTGTAAAAAGTAAAACGAAAGAAAAAATAGAAGAGAAGGAAAATAATAAAGTAAAAGAAAAAATAACTAAGGTAAATAAACCAACAGAAGAAGAGGTAACATATGAGTATGAGTATGATGAAACTTTAGACGATGAATAAAAAGTGGCTAAATAAGCTGCTTTTTTTATATACTAGGAAATCCTATTATATAAAACTATATTGTATGCAAATATGATGGTTCTTTAAAATTCATATAATGTGCTTTTGTCGAAAAAGATATTTTTTTTAGAGCATATCAAAAAGTGACAAAACTTCTTATTTTTTGCTCTTGGAAAATAATGTAAATGAGAATATAATAAGTCTAGAAAGTTGTAGGAGGAAAGAATGGAATTTAAATTTTATGAAAAGGACAAGTTGTTAGTTTTTAAGATAACTACAGAAATCGATGATTTTAGTGTTCAAAAGATAAGGAGGAAGGTAGATTATGAAATTGAAAGATATATGCCTAAAAGAATTGTATTTGATTTTAATAGTGTTACATTCATGGATAGCGCAGGAATTGGATTAATAATAGGAAGATATAAGTTTGCAAAAATGCTTGGAAGTACAGTAGAACTTGCAAATTTAACAAGTAGTATAAGGAAAATTTTTGAGATGAGTGGAATATTAAGATTAATACCAACCGTAACATTAGAAGTTTCTTAAAAAATGAATAAGGAGAAAGGAATTTAGAAAAATGAAAAGTGAATTTGAAAATGAGATGAAATTAGAGTTTGTTAGTAAATCAGCTAATGAAGCTTTCGCTAGAATTACTGTAGCAGCATTTGCATCACAATTAGATCCGACAATAGAAGAGTTAGCTGATATAAAAACAGCAGTTTCAGAGGCAGTAACCAATAGTATTATTCACGGATATGATAAAAAACAGGGAATTGTAAAAGTATTTGCAAGATTAAAAGAAAAAGAAATTATTATAGAAATATCAGACAAAGGTAAGGGAATAGAAAATATAGATATTGCAAAAGAACCATTATATACAACAAAACCTAATCTAGAAAGATCAGGAATGGGATTTACAATAATGGAGAGTTTTATGGATAAAGTAGAAATTGAATCTGTTGTTGGACTAGGAACTAAAGTAACAATGAGTAAAAAAATAAAGGATAAATCAGAAAATCAAGAATCTGATGATGAATTTGAAATGATTACAAAAGGATAGAGGTATAGTATGTTTGAAAACAGTATTGAAGCAATAAAAAAAGCTCAATCTGGAGATAAATATGAAATGGAACGAATGATTAAAGACAATAATCGGATTAATTTGGAGTATTGTAAAAAGATTTAATGGAAGAGGATATGATTTAGAGGATTTATACCAGATTGGGTGTATGGGATTTATAAAATCAATAAAAAGATTTGATACAAAATATGATGTTAAATTATCAACATATGCGGTACCATACATGATAGGTGAAATAAAAAGATATATAAGAGACGATGGACCAATAAAAATAAGTAGAGGAATAAAGGAATTAGGAGTTAAAATAAAAGAATTACAAAAAGAATATTTGAACAAAAAGGGAGAGGAAATATCTATAGAAAAAATAGCTCAAGAATTAAAAATATCAAAAGAAGATATAGCTCTAGCATTAGATGCCACAACTACAATAGATTCAATTGATAAATGTTTTTATACAAATTCAACAAATGGAAAGAGTATTAATTTAATAGAAAAAATTTCAACAGAAAAAGATGAAGAGGAATTTATTACAAATAAAATAGCAGTTACTCAATTAATAGATGGACTTGAAAAGAGAGAAAAAGAAATTATATTGTTAAGGTTTTATAAAGACAAAACTCAAGCACAGGTAGCAAAAATACTTGGTATAACACAAGTTCAGGTTTCTAGAATAGAAAGAAAGGTATTAGATAATATGAAACTTAAATTAATTTCATAAGAGGTGATAATTTGAAGAAATTTTTTATCTATTTTTGTAGTTTTATATTTATTTGTTTTATATTACCAGCCTTATTAACAAAATTAGAAGTACCTGCAAATTCTAATAATGACGAAAAAATCGATGAAAATGATACAATAGATAGTGATATTGAAAAATATTCATATAATAAATATGCTACTATAAAATTATTACATACAAATACAAATGAAATAGAAGAAGTACCATTAGATGAATATCTTTGTAATGTTGTTTCAGCAGAAATGCCAGCTGATTTTGAAAAAGAAGCATTAAAGGCACAGGCAATTGTAGCTAGAACCTATACAATATATAAGATAAACAACAAAAAACATGATAATGCAGATATATGCGATGATTCCAAATGTTGTCAGGCATGGATTTCAAAAGAAGATAGGTTAAATAAATGGAGTGAACAAAAAGAAGAAAAATGGAAAAAGATAGAGGAATGTGTATATAGTACAAAAGGAAAAATAATAACATATGATAATAAACCAATAAATGCTTTTTTTCATTCTAATAGTGGTGGAAAAACAGAATTACCTGTAAATGTGTGGGGAGGAGGAAGTGATATGCCGTATTTGCAGATTGTAGAAACAGCAGGAGAAGATACTTATAGTCAATATAATTCAGAACTAGAATTAACGAATCAAGAAATTTTAGAAAAAATAAAACAAAAATATGAAGATATTCAAATTGATTTTAATAATGATGATGATATTAAAGTATTAGAATATACAACAAGCGGACGAGTAAAGACAATAAAGTTTGGAAATCACAATATATCGGGTACAGAAATTAGAAATATATTAGGATTAAAATCTACAAATTTTGAAATAATAAAAGAAAATGATAAAATAAAATTTGTAGTAAAAGGATATGGACATGGAGTTGGAATGAGTCAAACAGGAGCAGATACTATGGCAAAAAATGGTAGTACGGCAGAAGATATAATAAAACATTTTTATACTGGTATAGAAATAAAAGAAGTAAATAATATTTAAATTATTTAATGTATAATTCTCTAAAATAAGGAAATACTTGTAATAAGAAATATGTATAAAGCATATACGAAACATAAAGGAGGATTATATGAGAAGAGACAATGATTTAAAAGATAGAAGAGGAAAAAATGCAAATGATAAGGTTATGTCATATATTATTACAGGAGCAAGTGTTTTAGTAATTATTATTATTTCTTTGTTACTATATAGTCAAAAAATAAAAAACAATGTAAAAAATGAAACAATGTCACTAGAAAAAATGGGGAATATAATAGGAGAAAATAATGTTAATAATAATGAAACAGAAAGCGCTAGTACTGAGTTAGGAAAAACAGTAGAAGAGAGCAAAGAAAACAATACAAATGCAGTTAATGAAAATAATATAAAAAATAGTACAAATACAACCAATGAACAAACAAAAGAAAATACAAAAAACAATACAAGCAATACAAATAATAACACAAAAATAAATACAACAATATCAACAAATTCAAATAATTCAGAAAAAAAAGAAACCAAAAAAGAAATATCTTTTCAAAAGCCTGTTGAGGGTGAAATAATAAGAGAATTTGCACAAAATAATCTTGTATATTCTAACACACTAGAAGAGTGGATAACACATAATGGGATTGATATTAAAGCTGATAAAACAACAGTAGTTAAATCAGCTGAAGCTGGAGTTGTAAAATCAATAAAGAATGACCCAAGATATGGATTAACTATAGTTATACAACATGATGATGTATATCAAACAATATATTCAAACTTATTAACATCAGAATTTGTAGTTGAAGGTGAAAAAGTAGAAAAAGGACAAGCAATTGGAACAGTGGGAAATAGTGCTGTATTTGAAGTAGCGGATGAACCACATTTGCATTTTGAAATTTTAAAAAATTCTATTCAAATTGATCCATCAAATTATTTGAAATAAATTGACTAAGAAATATATGTGTGATAAAATGATTTGGTAATTAAAATAATAAAAAGAGGGAAAGAAAAATGAAATTAGGTATAGTAGGATTGCCAAATGTAGGAAAAAGTACATTATTTAATAGTATAACAAAAGCAGGAGCAGAATGTGCAAACTATCCTTTTTGTACAATAGAACCAAATGTAGGAGTAGTACCAGTTCCAGATGAAAGATTAGATGCATTAACAAAAATGTATAATCCACAAAAAACAACACATGCAGTAATAGAATTTGTAGATATTGCAGGACTTGTTAAAGGAGCTAGTAAAGGAGAAGGATTAGGAAATAAATTTTTATCACATATAAGAGAAACTGATGCAATATGTGAAGTTGTAAGATGTTTTGAAGATTCAAATGTAGTACATGTAGATGGAAATATAGATCCAATACGTGACATAGAAACAATTAATTTAGAACTTATATTTGCAGATATAGAAACTGTAAATAAAAGGCTAGATAAAGCAAAGAAAAATTTAAAAGCAGATAAGAAATATCAAGAAGAAATTGATTTATTAGAGAAAATAAAAGAGAATTTAGAAAATGGAATATCAGCTAGAGCTATTGAATTCAACGATGATGAAAAAGTTTTAGTAAAAGATATGTTTTTATTAACAACTAAACCAATATTGTATATAGCAAATGTATCAGAAGAACAATTAGCAGACGCAGAAACTGACCAAGCAGTCAATAAGGTAAGGGAATATGCTAAAAAAGAAAAGGCTGAAGTAATACCACTATGTATTAAAGTTGAAGAAGAATTATCAGGATTAGATGATGATGATAAAAAAGAAATGTTAGAGATGTTAGGCTTGAGTGAATCAGGATTAGATAAAGTAATAAAAAAGAGCTATGATTTATTAGGTTTAATGTCATTCTTAACAGCAGGAGAACCAGAAGTTAGAGCTTGGACAATAAAAAAAGGAACAAAAGCTCCACAAGCAGCAGGAAAAATCCATTCAGACATAGAGAGAGGCTTTATTAAGGCAGAAGTAGTTTCTTTTAAGGATTTAATGGAACAAGGCTCAATGGTAGCTGCTAAAGAAAAAGGATTAGTAAGATCAGAAGGTAAGGAATATGTAATGCAAGATGGAGATATAGTATTATTTAAATTTAATGTTTAGAATGAAATAATCTTGTAATAAAAATGTAAAATAAAAAAAGAAAAAATCTATTGACTATGAAAAAAAATAAGTGTAATATATAAATAAGTTAAACAAATGATAAATAGTTGTGTCTATTTACTTGCAATTATTAAAAAAGAGTGATATAATAATAATTGTTTATAGAGAAAAAAATAGAATATACTATTTGAAGTAAGGAGAGGTAATATGAAAAAATCAATTATTTTAAAAAGTTTTTTAGTAGTTTTGGTAGCTATGATGCTTACATTTGTTACATCATCTGTATATGCAGCAACAGATTCAGATTTTGATGAATTATTAGGTAGTTCAGGTGATAATAATACACCAGCAAGTAATAAAAATAACACACCATCAAATAAAAATAATACACCAGCAAATACAAACAATACTCCAAATACAAATGGATTAAAAAATAATACAAACAATACAAATAATGGTGCAAATAATACAAGCTTACCAAAAACAGGTGCAGGAGATTCTTTACCAACAGCATTACTAATTGCAGTATTTGGAATTTCAGCAGTATATGCTTATAAAAAAGTTAGTGATTATAGAAATATTGATTAATAAAAATAATAAAATTGAAGATATTACATATCTTCAATTTTTGCTTTTATAATAATTCTATTTCCGGTTAAAATTATTACAAGTAACTAAAGTTAATTCATATGAATTTGTAATTGTTTCATAAACAGGAGACAGGTCATCCGATTTTACTTCATAATTTTTTATTACAGAATAAATAAAATGATTATTAGAATTATCATATATTACAATTTTATCATTTATGTTCAAATTTTTTATTTTGCTAAAAAATTTATTATTATCATAATTATGTCCAGCAATACATAAGTTATAATTATTAATTTTTTCAGAGGGAAGACTTCCATAAAATCTACAAGGAGAAGTTTTTAACAATTCATCATTTAATCCATTAAATATTGTATAAGACAAGTTTAATGATGGTATTTTTATAACACCTATAATAGAATTATCGGAAAGTTTATTTTTGTCATTAGATGTGGAATTATTACTATATAATTTGGCAATACTATAATTATTGATTAATAAATTAGAATAGTTTTCTTTTTTGTATAAAGATAATTTATAGTAAATAAAAATTGATAAAATAACGAAAATGGCAATAATAGACAATAAAAATTGAACGTTAAAAATATTTTTTGAAAATTTTTTATTAGCAGATTTCATATTAGCTTTATTTATTGAATCTGTATTTGAATTATTGTCAGTATTTTTATCAAAATCAATATTTATAATTTGATTCATAATTATCCTCCAAATTAATTTTCTATATTATAGTATTTCCACAAAAAAAGATTTTATTATAATAATGTTTCAAATTAATAGACATTCATATATTTTTGTGATATAATACAGTCAGAAAAATGAGAAAAACTATAGTAAGGACACGATAAGCAATATAAAACTTAAAGAGAACCAAAGGTAGCTGAGAATTTGGAAAGGGACATATTGTTTATTATCACCGTACTGTTATTAAATTGAAATATTAGTAAATTTAATCGTAAATCTGCGTTAAAGATAAATGAGAGAATCATAATTAATAAAATATATTATGATTAAATTAGGTGGTACCGCGGAAAAGAAGCTATTTCGTCCTAGTATGGATGAGTAGCTTTTTTTGTTGAAAAATATAATAAAATAAGGAGGAAAACGTATGTACAAAAAAGTTGAATTGAAAGATGGATTCGTCGGTATGGAAAATGACGTATCTAAGGTATGGAAGGAAAAAGATATAGTTAAAAAAAGTCTTAATGCAAATCAAGGTAAAAGATATTTTACTTTTTATGATGGACCTCCAACAGCAAACGGTAAACCACATGTTGGACATATTGAGACAAGAGTTATGAAAGATTTAATTCCAAGATACAAGGTAATGAAGGGATATAGAGTTATTAGAAAAGCAGGTTGGGATACACATGGACTACCTGTTGAACTAGAAATAGAAAAAAAATTAGGGATTTCAGGAAAACAACAAATAGAAGAATATGGTGTTGAAAAATTTGTAAAACAATGTAAAGAAAGCGTTTTTGATTATGTTCATCTATGGGAGGAAATGACTAATAAAGTTGGATATTGGGTTGATATGGAAAATCCATATGTAACTTATCATAATGATTATATAGAATCTGTTTGGTGGGCTTTAAAACAAATGTGGGAAAAAGACCTTTTATATCAAGGTCATAAAGTTATGCCATATTGTCCAAGATGTGGAACTGCTTTATCATCACATGAAGTTGCACAAGGATATAAAGATGTAAAAGATTTAACATGTATTGCTAAATTTAAAGTTTTAGATGAACAAAAAATTGGTGAAGAGGATATACCAAAAAATACATATATTTTGGCATGGACAACTACTCCATGGACATTACCATCGAATTTAGCACTTTGTGTAAATAAAGCATATGAATATGTAGAAATAAAAGCAAATATTGGAACAGAAGAAGAGCCTGTTTTTGAAAACTATATTTTAGCAAAAGATTTAGTAGATACAGTTTTAAAAGATGTATCATATGAAATAATAAATACTTTTAAAGGTGAAAAATTGTTAGGAGTAAAATATGAACAATTAATGCCATTTGGAAAAGTAGAAGGAAAAGCATTTGAAGTTATACATGGTGATTATGTAACATTAACAGATGGTACAGGAATAGTACATATTGCACCTGCATATGGTGAAGATGATAGTTTAGTTGCAAAACAAAATGGAATTGCTTTTATAAATTTAGTAGATAAAGAAGGAAAATTTGTAAAAGAAGTTGAACCATGGGCTGGAAAATTTGTAAGAGATTGCAATGAAAGTATTTGTAAATGGTTAAAGGAAGAAAATAAATTATTCAGCAAAGAAAAACATGTTCACTCATATCCACATTGCTGGAGATGTGATACACCACTTTTATACTATCCAAAAGAAAGTTGGTTTGTTGCAATGAGCAAGCTAAGAGATGAGTTAGTAGAAAATAATAGTAAAGTAAATTGGTATCCAGAAACAATAAAAACAGGAAGATTTGGAAAATTCTTAGAAAATGTTATAGATTGGGGAATATCAAGAGATAGATATTGGGGAACTCCACTTCCAATATGGACTTGCGAAGATGAAGAGTGTGGTCATCAAGAATGTATTGGATCAATAGAAGAATTAAAAGAAAAAGCAATTGATTGTCCAGATGATATAGAATTACACAAACCATATATTGACGCGGTAGAATTGAAGTGTCCTAAATGTGGTAAAAAAATGCATAGAGCAAAAGAAGTAATAGATTGTTGGTTTGATTCAGGTTCAATGCCTTTTGCACAATGGCATTATCCATTTGAAAATAAAGAAATGTTTGATAACAATTTCCCAGCAGGATTTATTTCAGAAGCAATTGACCAAACAAGAGGATGGTTTTATACATTAACAGCAATAGGAACAGCATTGTTTGGAAAAACACCATTTGAAAATTGTATTGTTTTAGGACATGTACTAGATGAAAAGGGTCAAAAGATGTCTAAATCTAAAGGAAATGGTGTTGACCCAATGAAATTATTAAATACAGTTGGAGCAGATGCAACAAGATGGCATTTCTACACATGTAGTGCACCATGGTTGCCAACAAGATTATCATTAGATAATGTAAAAGAAACACAAAGAGGGTTTTTAAGTACATTATGGAATGTGTATTCATTCTATGTTTTATATGCTGAAATAGATCAATTTAATCCATTAAATTATGAGAAATTTGAAATAACTAACATTATGGATAAATGGATTATTTCAGAATTAAATACATTAATAAAAGATGTAGATAGTAAGCTTGAAAATTATGATATAACAGGTGCTGCGTTACAAATAGAAGAATTTACAGATAGTTTATCAAACTGGTATGTAAGAAGAAATAGAGAAAGATTTTGGAGTCAAGAGTTAAATGATGAAAAAATAGGGGCATATGTAACTTTATATAAAGTAATTGTTGATTTGTGTAAAGTAGCTGCACCATTTGTACCATTTATAACAGAAGAAATATATCAAAACTTAGTGCTTAGTTTAGATAAAAAAGCTCCTGAAAGCATTCATATGTGCGCATGGCCAGAAGTAAATGAAAAAGAAATTAATAAAGAATTAGAAAAAGAAATGGATTTAGCATATAAAATTGTTAAATTAGGAAGAAGTGCAAGAAATTCTGTAAATATAAAAAATAGACAACCATTATCAGAAATGTTAATTTCAATAGATACACTTCCAGAATATTATTCAGGCATAGTAAAAGAAGAGTTAAATGTAAAAGAAGTAAAATTGGGAGCTGATATGGCTGAATATGTAGATTTTGAAATCAAACCTAATTTACCAGTTTTAGGAAAAGAATATGGAAGATTAATACCTAGAATAAAACAAGAAATTGCAAAGAAAAATCAAATGGATTTAGCAAATACAGTAAAAAATGGAGGAGTAGAATATATTGAAATTGATGATACACAAATTGGATTAAACTCTGAAAATTTACTAATAACTATGCAAGGAAAAGAAGGATTTGCATTTAGTGGAGAAGGTGAAATAGGAGTTATAATTGATACAACAATAACACCTGAACTAGAAGAAGAAGGAATATTAAGAGAAGTATTATCAAAAGTTCAAAATATGAGAAAAGATAGTGGATTTGAAGTCTTAGACAGAATAGATTTGTATGTAGAAGGAAATGAAAAAATAGAAAAGATAATAAGAAAATTTGAAGAAACAATTAAACATGATACATTAGCAAATAATATATTCTATAATGAAAAAAATTTAGAATATACAGAAATGAATATAAATGGAGAAAAGATAAATATGGCGGTAAAACGTTAAAAAATTAATTACATAAATATAGGTGAAATGAGTGAAATTTGGATAAAATATCTTTATTACATAAAAATTTAAAGAGAAAGTTTTTTACAAATTTCCTCTTTTTCTTATATACTAGGAAATTATGAATAAAAAAAAGAATTTTGTAAAAAATAAGAATGTAAAATAAAAAATAAGGAAGGAAAGAATATTTGGAAAAATTGCAAGAAAAAATAAGAAAAGAAATTAATAATTTAGAAAAGATGATTTTATCTAATTCAGATAAAGAAAAAATTATAGAACAGAGGAAAAAATTAGATAAACTATTAGAAAAATATATAAAAGATTTATAAAAATAAAAATTTCATGAATTAATATACTATTTTGATATAAAAAAATAACTTATTTAAGGAATTTTAGATATAATAATTGTTAATAAATGTATTAAAACCAGAAATAAAAAACATAAATACACGAAAACAGTTCATTTATACTGATGAAAAAATTTGATAATATAAACAAAAAATAAATAGGTGATAATCATGAGAAAAACAAGCAATATAAAAATAGGAAAAAATTTAAAAGCTATGAGAAGAAGTAATGGCTATACACAGGAACAATTAGCAGAAAAAATCGAAGTTTCTGTTAGATATATTAGTGATATTGAACAAGATAGAGCAAAGCCATCATATGAAGTATTAATTAGAATTTGCAATATATTCCAAATAGGATTAGATCAAGTATTTAGTGAATATTTAGATATAACAGAAAATAAATGTTTATCATATTCTTTAGTAGGGTATGAAAATTTATCAGATGAAGATAAAAAGACAATAGATCATTTGGTGATGTA
The DNA here is from genome assembly GCA_934169725.1 of uncultured Clostridia bacterium. GTDB lineage: Bacteria > Bacillota > Clostridia > TANB77 > CAG-508 > CAG-269. Next base: position 66,344 of record CAKPOF010000003.1, read on the forward strand.
TTTTAATAAAAGTAATAGATAGAATGAGTTATCTCATTCTTTTTTTGACATATGTAGATAGTTTAGTATATACTATTGAAAAAATAGGAGGATTTTATAAAAATGTATGATAAGAAAAAATATTTACAATTACTAAGTAAGGAATATAAAAATATAAATGAAGTAACAGAAGAAATTATTAACTTAAAAGCTATTTTAAACTTACATAAAGGGACAGAAGTTTTTTTGAGTGATGTCCATGGTGAATATGAACCATTTACACATATATTAAATAATGGTGCAGGAATTATAAGAAGCAAAATTGAAGAAACATTTGAAAATAGAATGACTGAAAAAGAAATGAATGCATTGGCTACACTAATATATTACCCAAAAGAAAAATTAAAATTGATAAAAAAAGAAACTAAGGACTTAGACGAATGGTATGCTATTATTTTATATAGGCTAGTGGAAGTGGCAAGAAAAGTTAGCTCTAAATATACTAGGTCAAAAGTTAGGAAAGCAATACATAGTGGTTTTGAATATATAATAGATGAATTATTACATTCTCAAGCAGATAATCAAAAAGATAAAGAAAATTACTATAAACAAATAATAAAAACAATTATCGAATTAGAACAAGCAGATAGTTTTATAATAGCTATATCAGATTTAATAAAACAAATGGCAATAGATCATTTACATATAATAGGTGATATTTATGATAGAGGAAAACATCCTGATCTAGTCATGGAAAGACTTATGAATTTCCATAGCTTAGATATTCAATGGGGAAACCACGATATACTATGGATGGGAGCAGGATGTGGAAACAAACCCAATATAGCTACAGTTGTGAGAATATGTGCAAGATATAACAATATAGGAATATTAGAGGATTCATATGGAATAAATATACGACCTTTAGCTACATTTGCTCTTGAAAAATATAAAGATGATGAATGTACTAATTTTATGCCAAAAGTATTTGATTATGACAAATATAATAATAGTGATAAAAATAGTATGGCTAAAATTCATAAGGCAATAACAATTATACAGTTTAAACTAGAAGGTCAAATGATAAAAAAACATCCAGAATATAATTTAGATAATAGACTTTTATTAGATAAAATGAGTTTAAAAAATGGAACTGTAGAAATAGAAGGAAAAATATATGAAATTAATGATAAAAATTTTCCTACAATTAATCCAAATGATCCATATCAATTAACAAAAGAAGAAAATGAAGTAATAGAAAGACTAGCAGAATCATTTGAACATAGTGCAAGTTTAAATAAACATTTAAAATATTTATATGCTAAAGGAGAAATATATACTATTTTTAATAATAATTTACTATTTCATGGATGTGTGCCTGTAAATGAAAAAGGAAATTTAAAAGAAATTAAATTTTTAGGAAAAAAATTAAAAGGAAAAAAATATTTTGATGAGATAAATGAAACAGTAAATAAAGTATTTTTAACAAAAAAACCTGAATTAGTTGATTTAATGTGGTTTTTATGGATTTCTCCAGATTCTCCATTTTTTGGAAAAGGAAAAATGGCAACTTTTGAAAGCTATTTTGTAAAAGATAAAAGTATTAGTAAAGAACCAAAAAGTCCATATTATGAATATTCTGAAAATGAAGATTTTTGTGTAAAAATATTGAAGGAATTTGGAATTGAAGGGGAAGATTCTCATATATTAAATGGTCATATGCCTGTAAAAGTAAAAGATGGAGAAAGTCCAATAAAGGCAAATGGAAAATTATTAGTTATAGATGGTGGATTGGCAAAAAGTTTTAGAGAAAAAACAGGAAATGCTGGATATATACTTACATATAATTCACATGGATTATTGTTAAGTCAAAATAAGCCTTTTGAATCTGTTGAAAAAGCTATATTAGAAGAAAAAGATATAATAAGTGAGATTATAGTAAAAGAAACTAACGGAGAAAGAAAAAGAGTTAGTGATACAGATATAGGAACTAAACTAAAAGGAGAAATTGCAGATTTACAAGAATTAATTCAAGCATATAAAAATGGAGAAATAAAAGAAAATAAAGGAAAATAAATTATTTTTAATTTAATAATATATTGTTTTTTTATACCTTATATGTACTTCTTATGGAAATTATGTTAAAATGCTTGACAGTTTACAATAATAAATATAAAATATATATGGTAGGAAGAAATATATTACAAAATAAACATATATATTTATTTCGAACATTGAAAATTAAATAAGAAAGAGGTGTATGATTATGAATACAGTAATCATTATCGCCGCTATCTTAATCTCACTTGCAATAGGATTTCTAGTAGGAGTTATATACAGAAAAAAAGTTGCAGAATCTAAAATTCAAGGAGCAGAAAATGAAGCAAAAAGATTAATTGATTTAGCTAAAAAAGAAGGAGAAAATTTAAAAAAAGAAGAAATTTTCAAAGCTAAAGAAGAAATTATGAATAATAGAAAAGAATTAGATCAAGAGATTAAAGAAAGAAGAGGCGAAGTACAAAAGCAAGAAGCAAGACTAATTCAAAAAGAAGAAAATTTAGAAAGACGTTCAGAAAATTTTGAAAAGAAAGAATTAGAATTAGAAAAAGAAAGACAAAACATAGAAAACAAAAAACAAGAATTAGAAAATTTGTATGAACAAGAAATGGTTGAACTTCAAAAAATTGCATCTTTGACTAAAGAAGAGGCAAAAGAGAGATTACTATCAGAGATAGACAAAGAATTGACATTAGAAAAAGCAACATTAATTAGAGAAAAAGAACAAAAAGCCAAGGAAGATGCAAATAAAAATGCTAAAGAAATTTTATGTTATGCAGTACAAAAATGTGCAGCTGATCATTCACAAGAAACTACTGTATCTATAGTAGCTCTTCCAAATGACGATATGAAAGGAAGAATTATAGGTAGAGAAGGTAGAAACATAAAAGCTTTAGAAACTTTGACAGGAATTGATTTGATTATTGATGATACACCAGAAGCAGTAGTATTATCAGGATTTGATCCATTAAGAAGAGAAGTAGCAAAAATAGCATTAGAAAAATTGATTGATGATGGAAGAATACATCCAGCTAAAATTGAAGAAATGGTAGAAAAAGCTAAGGAAGAGCTAGATGCTACAATTAAAGAAGAAGGAGAAAGAGCTGTACTTGAAACAGGAGTAATAGGCTTACATCCAGATTTAGTAAAATTAATAGGAAAATTAAAATATAGAACAAGTTATGGACAAAATGTACTAAATCATTCTATAGAAGTTTCAAATTTAGCAAGAATTATGGCGGAAGAATTAGGATTAGATGCTAAGAGAGCTAGAAGAGCAGGATTATTGCATGATATAGGAAAAGCACTAGATCATGATATGGAAGGTACACATGTAGAAATTGGTGTAGAAATATTAAAGAAATATAAAGAAAATCCATTAGTTATAAATGCTGTAGAAGCTCATCATGGCGATGTAGAGCCACAAACATTGGAGGCAATTTTAGTACAAGCAGCTGATGCAATATCAGCATCAAGGCCAGGAGCTAGAAGAGAAACATTAGAAGCATATATAAAAAGATTACAAAATCTTGAAGAAATTGCAGATTCTTTTGATGGAGTTGATAAATCTTTTGCAATACAAGCTGGTAGAGAAATAAGAGTTATAGTTAAACCAGAAAAAATTTCTGATGATGAAATGACAATATTAGCAAGAGATGTTTCTAAAAAAATAGAAAATGAAATGGATTATCCAGGACAAATAAAAGTCAACATTATAAGAGAGACTAGAACTGTAGATTATGCAAAATAAAACAAAATATACCTAATGAAGTATAAATACTTCATTAGGTATATTTTTTTATATAGTTTGTTCTATAATGGGAAAATTGATTAATTTACAAATCTATAGTATTATAATAAAAAATTTCAATATAGAAAGAAGGAATAAAATTGAAAATTTTGGCAGTAGGAGATATTGTAGGAGAATTAGGAGTAAAAGAATTAAAAAATAATTTATATAAAATAAGGCAAAAAGAAGAAATTGATTTTGTCATTGTAAATGGAGAAAATTCAGCTGAAGGAATGGGAATTACAGAAAGAAATTTTAAAGATATAATATCACAAAATGTTGATGTTGTAACAATGGGAAACCATACATGGGGAAAAAAGGAAATATTTAAATTTATAGATCATCCTAAATTAATAAGACCAGCAAATTATCCTAAAGGAGTAGTAGGAAAAGGATATTCAATATATAATTGTAAAGATAAAAAAATAGCTGTTATAAATTTATTAGGAAGAGTGTATATTAATATATTATCAGATAATCCTTTTTTAGTAGCAAAGGAAATTGTTGAAAAAATAAAAGATGAGGTTGATATAATTATTATAGATTTTCATGCTGAAGCAACAGGAGAAAAAATAACACTTGGACATTACTTAGATGGAAAAGTAACGGCAATTTATGGAACACATACACATGTCCAAACTGCTGATGAAAGAATATTACCGAAAGGAACAGGATTTATTAGTGATATAGGAATGACAGGACCAAAAAATTCTGCACTTGGTATGGACATATCTGTAGTAATAAAAAGATTTGAAACTGCATTACCAGAAAGATATAAAATGGCTAAAGGGGAGTGCATGCTAAATGGTGTAATATTTGATATAGATGACAATACAAACAAAGTAAAGAAAATAACAAGAATTAACATGTAGAAAAATGTCGAATGGGAAGATTTATTGCGATGGAATTTTATAAATATTTCTAAAAAATACTTTACACATATTTCCAAATAATGTAAAATATCAAATATAAAGGTTGCAACAAAAAATAAAAATTATAGGAGGCAAAAGAAAATGGAAGTTTTAAAAATTTCATCAAAATCAAATCCTAATTCAGTAGCAGGAGCAATTGCTGGATTAGTAAAAGAATCAAATAAGGCAGAAATGCAAGCTATAGGAGCAGGAGCTTTAAATCAAGCTGTAAAAGCGGTAGCAATAGCAAGAGGATTTGTTGCTCCAGCCGGAGTAGATTTAGTATGTATACCTGCATTTGCAGAAGTTGAAGTAGAAGGAGAAGATCGAACAGGTATAAAATTAATAGTGGAATCAAGAGGGTAAGCTAAAATAAAAATAATTATAAATAAAATGCAGGTTGTAAAGTACAACCTGTTTTGCATTTTTTAAATTAATAAGATATTGTTTTTTATACCTTGACAATTAATTGATATTGTGAAAAAATACAAAAGGATAATAAAAAAGGAGGAAAAACATAAATGGAGAAAAAGAGAGGTTTTGAAATTGCAAAAGGATTTGAAGATAAAAATATAAATATTCCAATAAGAAAAACTAAATACAGTGCAGGATATGATGTAGAGGCAGCAGAAGATACAACAATACCAAGTTTTAAAAAAGGAACAAATCCAACATTAATAAAAACAGGAATAAAAGCATATATGCAAGATGATGAAATGTTATTATTATATAATCGTAGTTCTAATCCTAAAAAAAAGGGTTTAATATTGGCAAACAGTGTTGGAGTTGTAGATAAAGACTATTATGGAAATCCAGATAATGATGGACATATTATGTTTGCATTTTATAATATAAAAGAAGAAGATATAGAAATAAAAAAAGGCGAGGCAATAGGTCAAGCTATTTTTCAAAAATATTTAGTAACAGATGATGATGAGGCAGAAGGAGAAAGAAAAGGTGGATTTGGTTCTACTAATAAATAAAAATATTATAAAAAATATTTCTTAGAACGGTAAGGGATATAGCCAAAAAACATAAAGAAAAAGATGGTAATTGTTTTGACTTTTACTATCTTTTGTAGTATAATAAATATGGTTAAAAAATCCAATAAAGTTATTTACATAGCTTTATTATATTTTTCTGCCAAATAAATAAAAATGCTGAAAGGAGTTGACTTACATGTTTAATGTAGGAGACAAAATAGTTTACCCAATGCACGGGGCAGGAACAATAGATGCAATAGAAGAAAAGGACATTTTAGGCCAAAAACAATCATATTATATTTTAAAAATGCCAGGTGAAGTAAAAGTAATGATACCAACACAAAAAGCAGAAGAAGTTGGAGTAAGAAATATAATAAATAAAGAATCAGCAGATAAAGTATTTGGAGTTTTAGAAAAAGACGAAACAGCTATGGACAAAAATTGGAATAAACGTTATAGAGACAACATGGATAAAATGAAAAGTGGAGATATCTATGAAATAGCTGATGTTGTTAGAAATCTAAGCTTTAAACAAAAAGAAAAAGGACTTTCAACAGGAGAGAAAAAAATGTTAAATAATGCTAAACAAATATTAGTTAGCGAATTAGTTTTAGCAGAACATGCTACTCAAGAAGAAGTAGAACAATTAGTAGAAAATAAAATTAATACATCCTTTATGATGTTTAGAGCAGACGATGTAGCACCAGAAAGTGTTGTAAATAAGTTTATACCTTTTGAAGGAACAAATAATAATTAGAAAAAAGGGGACAATAAAAGTCCCTTTTGAAAAATTTTCTGAACAATAAATTTAATGAGAAAATTTTTGAGAAAAAAACTAAAAAAATTCAAAAAATGTATTGACAAAATATAAAACTAATATTATAATATCAATTGTCGTTAAGGCAAACCAGTTTAAAATGCAGATGTGGCGGAACTGGTAGACGCACAGGACTTAAAATCCTGCGGTTGAATAAACCGTGCCGGTTCGATTCCGGCCATCTGCACCATTAGAACCTCAAGTAGTTCGTAAGATATGCTTGAGGTTTTAATTTATAAAAATTTTGTAGTTCTACAAAAAGTTCTACAAAATTGACAACATTTTATTTTTATAAAATCTTTATTTAGTGGCTTAAATAAGGATTTTTTATTTTCTAACAGTTCTAACAATTTTTATTTATAACTCCATTTCTTCATCTTCTTCGTCATCATCTTGACTAGGATCAATAAAGTTTAAACTATTACCAATTACTAAGGCAGAATTTTGTTTTGACTCTGTATCTACATGAGTATATATATTCGCTGCAGTATTGTAACTAGAATGACCTAACCATATTTGAATATCTTTCATACTTACTTTATTTGATAGTAATAAACTAGCACACGAATGTCTTAAATCATGAAATCTAATAGGTTTTAAGTTATTATTTTTTAGTATTTGATTAAACTTATGTGAAACATAGTCAGGCTTTAGTATAGAGCCATCTATATTCACACAAACATAGCCATTGTCATTTAAGTATGATTTTTTAAATACTTTCTTATTGTATTCTTGATTTGCCTTTTCTTCTAAAAGTATTTCTTCTATTTCTGGAATTAATGGCAATGTCCTATAACTTGATTGATTTTTAGTTTTATCTTCTGCAACAATTTGCAATTTACCATCTACTTTTGTTTGTGAAATGGTATGTCTAATTATAATTGTTTTATTATCAAAATCAACGGCATTCCATTTAATACCAAGTGCTTCACTTCGCCTAAGTCCATAATATAAGGCTAAAAGAACAGGTAACTTAATAGGTGTGTCTTTTATTGCAACTAATAATTCATTTAGTTGTGCTTTATTGTAATAGGTTGCTATGTATTGTTCCTTTTTAGGCTTATCTATTTTGTCTGCTGGATTGGTTAGTATCAATTCACATTTTACTGCATATTGCAATGCTTTTCTAATATTTGCGTGATAGCGAAGAATCGTATTACCTTTCAAACCTAAGTTATATAATTCTGTGTAAAAATCTTGAATATGATAAGGCTTTAAATCTTTTAAGGAAACATCTAATTTCTTAAAATAGTTATATACTTTACCTTTTACAATTCTTTCATAACCTGCATAAGTAGTTTTTACAACTCTAGGTTTTATAATATCTAGCCAATTTATCATAAAATCACAAAATTTTATATTAGCTTTATTATTTATATCTAACCCAGAAATAGTTAGTTTTTCATTTAGAGTTTTTTCATATTCATGTCTTATTTCTTCAACTTTTCTTTCTGCAAGTTTCTTATTGTTCTTAACTTTTAATTTAGTGGAAATCCACTTTCGCTGTATATTATTAAATTCATCTTTATAATATAAAACAGCATAATAAATATTTTTCTTTTGCTGTAATGTAGCTGTTACCGTTATCATAAAATGACCTCCTTATTCTCGTGTAAATGTATTTATTTTCAATTTTGACTTATTATGTATGAAATTATATTAGCTTTTGGAATTTTATATTGTCTGCCTATTTTCATAGCTTTTATTTTGTTTTCCTTAATAAGCCTATAAGCTAGTGTTAAACTAATTCCACCTAACATATTTCGCATTTGTTCAATGTTTATAATATCTGGGTAATTTGTAAACATGATAGAATATTGTTCTTTTACATCCATTTTAATTGTACCTCCTGTTTGTTAATAAACTACTTTTGGAACATCTATTGAAACCGTTAATTTTCTGTCTATTTCAAAGCTTTTCTTTTTATTATTATACTTGTAAGCACTAGAATTAAACTTTCTAAAACTACGATCTGAAATGTCAAAATAATAAGATAGTTCTTCCGCATCTTGTTTCAGTTGGGCTTTAAGAGCTTCATAACTATCTTTGTTTGATTTTTGCTTTAATTTCATGTATTCAATGGTTCGTTCTTTATGTTTTAGTTGATTTTGTTGTTTCCTTTGACTTTTTTCTTCATGATACCTAGAATCTTTTTTATTATTTTTGATACATAGGCATTACTGACATTTAATTCTAAAGCAATATCAACAGGTTTTAAATGTTTATTGTAAAATAAATCAATAATTTTTTCTTTAATTGACATGATAAAAGTACCTCCTTGTGATTGGTTAAATTTTTGCTAATAAATTTTAAGCATAATAATCTAAATGAATATTTATAGATAAATACTCATTTTTAAATTTATTTGTTTAAAGAATTATATTATCATAATTAGTAATAATCAATTTCCTTTTTTCTAAAAACTTAAAAATACTTAAAATCAATTGTAACTAGATTGTAGCAGGGAATAAAAAATAAATCAATGAATGTTTTTTGAACAATTTTTGAAAAAATTAGATGTAAAAAAAATGATAATAGATACAAAAAAAGTAGCCATATAGCTACTAAATAAATTTATAGAAATATTAATCTTCCTCTACATCTTTAAATAATTTATCTGTAAAAAATTCATTTAATTCAATACCTAATCCTTCACATAGATGTAATAAAGTAACAAGTTTTGGACTTTGACTTTTTCCATAAAATATACTAAAAACTGTAGAATATGATAATACAGAATTAGTTGCCAACTTATTTAATGTTATATTTTGTTCTTTACAAAGATTTATAATTCTTTTTTGAACAGCCTCTGAAAGTTGCATAAATTCACCTCTTTTTTAACATAAAAATTATATCAAAAGCGAGATGTAAATATTTGCGAGTAATCGCAATTTTGTTCTTTTTATTTCTCTTATAATATAATTATTGCGAACAATCGCAAATATAAAGTCATAATACTTCATTTCACAAATTTACTAATAAAAAATTTATTATATAAAAAGAAAAAGAACAACAAAAGTAGTATAATACTAATAAGAAATTGACAAAATAAGATAATAAAAATAAGTAAATAGTGAAATGAGGTAATAAAAATGGTACAAAATACAAATAATAGTTTAGAAGAAAAATTAAATGAGTTTATAGGGAAAAATGTAACTATAACTCAAGATGGATTTTTGAAAAATAAATACTCAATACATAGACTAAAATATTTTATTGAATATGAGATTTTGAATATCACAGATAACGAAAGCCAGAATTATCTAAAGATAAACTTGAATCAAATATACAAAATAGAAATCAATGAAAAAGACATTAAATTATACTTAGATAATGATACAATAATTTGTCTTGGTATTTAAAAAGATAGACTACTTAAGTCTACCTAAATCGAAAATTATTTTTGTAATTTCTCTAATTCTTCTTTATCTTTTTCATCTAGATTATTTAGGCTAAATTCTAATAAAGAAATTACAACTTTATTAAAAGATAAGTTTTTGAGATTAGCAAGATTTTGTATATCTTCTACTATATTTTCTGGCAATCTAAGAGTTTTGCTAACTCCACTATGATTTTCTGGTATTCTTAGCTTATTCATATTTGCAACCTCCTTTGCAAGATATTTTATATTAAAAAATAAAATAAATATGCACCTATTTGTGCTTGCAAATATTTTGCAATCATGATAATATAATTTCAGAAAATCAAAAGAAAAAATGAAAGGAATGATTTAATCATGAAGAAACTAAAAGAAGAATTAAAGTATGGTAAAAGAGGTATTACTCTTATTTCTCTTGTCGTTACAATAGTTGTTTTATTAATTTTAGCAGGAGTAACAATAGCAACATTAACAGGAGATAATGGAATTCTATCAAGAGCGAGTGAGGCTAAAGAAAGAACAGGACAAGCAAATGCAGAAGAACAAGTAGAAATAGCAGTAACAGGAAGTATAGGAACAGATGGAAATATTCATTATGGGGATTTGAAAACAAACTTAGATAAAATATCAAATATAACAGGAGTACCAGATGAAATAATAGATAGCAGTTTTCCTATAGCAGTTAAGGTAGATGGGTATGATGTGACAATCAAAAGAGATGGTAGTGTTATATTAGGGGAATATATAGTGCCAGGAAATCCGGATAAAACTACAGGTATATTTAAAGAAACAAGTACAATTAATGGTGAAGAAGGAAATAAAAACAATCCTGTTATACCAGAAGGATTTAAGCCTATAAATGAAGGAAATGCCAATTGGGGAGATGGAACAACAGAACCACCTGGCATTAATGAAGGATTAGTAATAGAAGATGGTGAAGGAAATCAATATGTATGGATATCTGTAGATGGTGTAATAGGAAAAAATGGAAAAACACTGCAAAATGCAGTAGATAGAGAAATTATATTAGGAAGATATTTATTTGAAACAGGAGGAAAAATAAATACAACATTAAGTCCATCTTCATTAGGAGGAGATTTAAAGCTAACAACTACAGATACTACCATATATAGGGAAATGACAGAAAAATCAAAAAATAATACAATAGCTAAGGATATAAATAGATTTATAGATAGTGTAGAAAAAAATGGAGGATATTATATATCTAGATTTGAGGCAAGCGAAGGTGATGATGGTAAAGCTGACAGTAAATACAATCAAGTTGTTTGGGCAAACATAACACAACCAGATGCTGCAAATGCATGTTTAGATTTATATACAAGTATCGAAAGTGATTTAATCAATAGTTATGCATGGGACACAGCTGTTTTATTTATACAAAAAAACTCAGGAGATTCAGATTATTCAAGACAGGCAAGATTACAAAATACTTTAGCAAATACAGGGAAAGCTACAAATGGAAGTAGTTATGATATTAGATGCAATATATATGATATGGCAGGAAATTGCAGAGAATGGACAACTGAAACGTCTAGTTTTGTTGGCGGACCAACAGTTACAAGGGGTGGAGAATATTTGTATCGCAGTAATTATACAACTACTCGAGGAAATAATTCAGAGATGCTCCAAAAACCTAATTTTTCGTTTCGTTCCATTTTATATATTAATAATTAATAACAGATGTATAAAGAGATACAGTATAAACTATTTTTGTAGTTTAATACTGTATTTTTTGTTCACACAAAATTCACAAAATATTTTAGCAGAAAGTATTGACAAGTGCTAAAATGGGGTATAATATATAGAAAGTTAGCAGACAAACAAAAAGAGTGCTAAAAACTAACAATTAAAACTAAAGAGGCGAAAAAATTGTTAGATGATAGAAAAAAGAAAGTATTACAATCAATCGTAGAAGAATATATTAATACAGCAGAACCAGTTAGTTCAAATGCATTAACAACCAATCATGGATTAGATTGTAGTAGTGCAACCATTAGAAATGAAATGGCGGATTTGGAAAAGGCAGGTTATTTGGACAAAACCCATACATCAAGTGGTATGGTGCTTTCTGAAAAAGGATACAGATATTATGTAGATGAGTTGTTAAAAGATGATGACATTAGCTTAGAGGAAATCAAATATATTAGTGATAAATTAGAAACAAAAGTAAATAATATATATGATTTAGCAGTAAATGTAGGAGAATTTTTAAAGTTTGGCAATAAAAAATATTAAAATATTTCATACTTATATAATATTTCTAGTAATTTTGTTTCATTTTCTATAATTGATTTTTTAATATCTTCTATCGTTCCTGTTTCATAAACAAGTTTGCTAAATTCATCTTGAAAATTTGAAAAACTAGCTCTTATAGCTTGTTCTGTTTTTGGAGAAATCACTTGGTAAATTTCTTGACATTTCTTGCAAATTATATATAAACATAATTAACCTCCAATTATATAATTGTGCGAGAATCTCTTATACAATAGTATTATAGCATAAATTCCTGAAAATTGTCATTTTTTAGTGGAAATAATAAAAGAATCCTTTTTTAGTTCTACAAAAGTTCTACAAAAATTTAAAAATTTTTGATAGTTGCCAAAAATAAAAAAATATTGTATAATCTAAATGAAATTGAAAGAAAGTTAGAAAAAAGGCTTATTTGATATTTATAAATGGTGCTAAATAATGCTAAAAAATTTTAAGTAATAATTATTTGATTTTTCTTAAAATCCTGCGAGGGTTAAACCTCGTGCCGGTTCGATTCCGGCCATCTGCGCCACAGTAATATCAAGTGTTTTGTAAAATTCCACTTGGTATTATTTTTTTTGCTTTTTTCAGAGTTCTAATGAAAAAGATACAAGGAATACTAACTTTTACTATTGAAGATGATAACGGAAAATTTAGAAATTATGGAGAAGCTGTTTATGATGGGGATATTCAAATATTTATGGCTCCACCTCATAGAATGGTTTCAGCATTAATGGATAACTTATACACAAGTAGAAATGGCTAAAACACTTGATTTAACAAGAGATGGCATATCATATAATATTAAAATTCTAAAAGAAAAAGGCGTAATTGAAAGAATTGGTTCTACTAAAAATGGAATTTGGAAAATGTACAATTTTGTCCATCAACAAATTTGAAAAATTGTACATTTTTGTATTGACATTAACATATTGTCTTGATGAATGCTATAAAGTATCCGGAAGGCTTCTATGGTGTTGTAAAGAATCAAAGGAAAAAAGTAAGAAAGTTATTCTTACAAATCCTTTGGATTGCAAAAATAAAATTAATCTAAAGGGAATGATTGCCAAATGGAAAGGTACAGGACACATTGAGTGGGAATTTATTTTAGCAGGATTATTCATTCATGATGTTGTTAATGCAATTGAGAATGATGATCAAGAAGCGGACCTTACTTTCATGTTTAATCTTGACTTTCATGATAAGAATGGTAATACATTTACTGCACAGCAGGTATATGATCACTTAATTAAATCATTTACTATTGTTGATGAAACAGATACAGAATTGAAACTTAAGTTCTGTATTTAACCAAACCAAAAAAGAAAAATCATTTTCTTTTCCTTGAAAAAGGTTTCTTTTTTTTTATTTAACTAATTTTGTTTTTATGTAAGTAGATTACAATATAAACTTTTGTATTATCATTTTTATAAAGAATTATAATTGTATAGAAAAATAAGAAAAAATAAAAAAATTTCTTATTTTTTTGTTTTGTAAATTTTTGAAGATAAAATGCATATAATGTAACAAAAGGAGGAATTTTAATATGTTTAGTAGAAGACATTGTTGTTGTATGAATAACAATTATTCAGATAATATGTGTGAATTACAAAATGATATTATAGAAAAAAAATGTAATAATGTAATATCATATGAAGATAATTCAGATAGTTGCGATTGTGGATTTGATGAAGAGCAAAGTGTTTTTCCTGAAAACCCAATGTTAGCACAAAGTTATGTTCCAATTCAATATATGGATAGAACATTTAAACCAGGAGTAGGGTTAAAAATGGGAACTATTTTTCCAGAATTAGTAAGCCCCTATTCACCTTGTCAATCAATGGAAGAAATAAATTATATTGCTATGAGGAATGAAATAGGAAAGGGGTGCAACAGATGATTATGAATGAAAATAGAGAATGTGGATGTAATAATGAAGAAATGTTTTCGACAAATCAAGAACAAGAAAAAATAGAAAATGATAGAAATATGGAATGTAATCAAAGAAGAGAAATGGCTATGCAAATAAGAAATTATGAATTTGCAATTACAGAATTAGCTCTATATTTAGATACACATCCAACAGATCAAAAAGCATTGTGTTTGCACAGAAAATATTGCAAAGAATGTAAAGAATTAAAAGATAAATATCAAAAAGTATATGGACCATTAACAATAAATTATCCATGCAATAAATGGAGATGGCTAGAAGAACCATGGCCATGGGAAAGGGGGAATTATTAAATGTGGACATATAATAAAATGTTGCAATATCCTATTAATATAAAGTGTACAGATCCACGATTAGCAAAAGTTATTATTTCACAATATGGAGGTCCAGATGGAGAACTTAGTGCAGCACTTAGATATTTGTCTCAAAGATTTGGAATGCCAGATCAAAAAGCAAAGGCAATTTTAAATGATATAGGTACAGAAGAATTAGCTCACTTAGAAATGGTAGGAACTATAGTACACCAATTAACAAAAGGAGCGTCAATAGAAGAAATAGAAAAAGCAGGATTAGGTGCGTATTATACAGATCATGGTGTTGATGTTTATCCTCAATCAGCGGCCGGAGTACCATTTGATGCAACATGTCTAGCATGCAAAGGTGACCCTGTAGCAAATTTACAGGAAAATTTAGCTGCAGAACAAAAAGCGAGGGCTACGTATGAAAAATTAATAGATTTATGTAGAGACAATCCGGATGTAATTGACCCATTGAGATATTTAAGAGAAAGAGAAGTTGTTCATTTCCAAAGATTTGGAGAAGCATTGCGTGGAGTTCAAGATAAATTAGCTGAAAGAAAATTTTACATGAATGATATGAAAAAATGTTAATAAAAAAGTATTTAAAATTATAAATTTAAGGCTTAGTTGCAAAAATAGATGCAATTAAGTCTTTTTTTATATAATAGGAAAATATTACTTTCCTATTATATAAAAAGCTACAATTGCTAGCTTTTTGAGTTTTTCCTTATTTTAGTCAAAAATTTAAATTAGGCGAGAACAAAGGACGACTACGTTGCTTTATTAAAGAATATCATTTTTTAAGAAAATCATCTTGTTACAATAATAACGATATGATATAATCATACACGAATTAAGAATAAAAAGGAAATGGATAAATGGAAGAACAAATAGATATTTTAATGGCAACATATAACAGTAATATAGAATATTTAAAGAAACAAATAGAAAGTATACTAAATCAAACATATAAAAATATAAAGTTAATAATAAGTGATGACAATTCAACAAATAAAGAAGTTCAAGAAGAATTAAAAAAATACCAAATAAAAGATAAAAGAATTGATTTATATATCCAAGAAAAAAATTTAGGATATACAAAAAATTTTGGCTTTTTGTTAGAAAAATCTACAGCAAAATATATTATGTTTTCAGACCATGATGACATATGGTATGAAAACAAAGTGCAAAAAAGCTTAGAAAAGTTGAAAAAAGAAAATGTTGACCTTATATATGTCAATTCAAATCAAATAAATGAAAAAGGTGAAAAGATTCAAGAGAATTATTTTAAATATAAAAATGTGCCTTTAATAAATAAAGAAAGTAAATTGGCAATATCAAGATGTGCGGGTATAGGATGTTCGCAAATATTTACTGAAAGTGTAAAAGAAAAAATGATACCATTTAAAGACAGTGTTATGGCACATGATTGGTTAGCTGGATTTATTGCTAATGAGTTGAAAGGTCTTACATATATAGAAGAACCATTATTTGGATATAGACTTCATAATACAAATGTATTTGGAGGAAGAAGTTTTTCGCAAAATATAGATAGATGGAAAAAAGAAAATGGAAATAGTTATAGATCATATCTAAAATATAGAAAAGAAAAAGTTATAGATAAAGCATATTTAGATGGTGCGAAAATGTGTAATGAATATAGATTGGAAGATAAAAATAAAAAGTTTATAGATGATTTAGTTAGTTATTTGGAAAATATAGAAAAATCTAAATATGTTAATTGGCATTTGACAAAATATTTTAAATTTTTTGCTGGAAAAAACTTATTAAAAAAAATGATAAAAGAAATTATGATTTTTCATTTTCCAATATTGGGTTATATAGTTTTCAAATATCAATAATAGAGCTACTTTGGATTGACAAATATAAATTTTAAATATAGAATGAAAAAAACAAAAAGCAATTAACAAATGTAGGTGAGTAAATGGAAGAACAAATAGATGTATTAATGGCAACATATAATGGAGAAAAATATTTAAAAGAACAGATAGAAAGTGTATTAAATCAAACATATAAAAATATAAGGCTGGTAATTTCAGATGATTGTTCTAAAGATGGAACAATAAATATTTTAAAACAATATGAAAATGATAAAAGAATAGAAGTACATTATCATGAAAAAAACCAGGGATATATAAAAAATTTTGAATATTTATTAAAGCAAGTAAAAAATAACATATACATGTTATCAGACCAAGATGATGTATGGATGCCTGAAAAAATAACAAAATCATATGAAAAATTAATAAAAAATGACGCTGATATGGTTTTTGCTGATTTAGAGGTTGTTGATGAAAATTTAAAAACAATATATCCATCATTCAACAAATTCATGTTATTAGATAGAAAAATAAATAAATATATAAATAGTTACAAGCTAAATTATTTATATAATTGCATAACAGGATGTACTTTAATGTCAAAATCAAAATGGATAAAGGATATTTTGCCAATACCAACAGATTCTAAATATTTAATTCATGATCATTGGATAGGAATAATAGTGTCATTAAATGGTAAAATAGTGTACATGCCTGAAAAATATATAAAATATAGACAACATGGAAATAACCAAGTGGGAACAGAAAAAATTTCGCATGGATTTAAAAAACTTGAACAGGTAAGAAAATTATTTATAAATGTAAAACTTGGAGTTTTTGGAACATATGTAAAACATAATGAAAAATTTCCAAGTGAACTTCAAAAATTAAATAGGGAAGCTTTGGAATATTTTAAAATGTTAGAAAAGAAAAAAAACTTTAATTTTAAAGGATGGAAAACATTTTATAAATTGTATAAAAATGAAACCACAAAATATTTTATAGAAAATTTCTTAATTTTGAATATGCCAAGAGTTGTAGAAATTCCGTTTGCAATTAGACATGTGATTTTAAAAATATTAGGAAAGAGATAAAATAGTATAAAAGGAAGTGATTGTAATAAAAAAAATTATAAAAAAAATTTATAAAATTTTCTTCAAAGAAACACCAACGGAAAAATTTAATAGAGAAGAACAAGAAAATTATCAAAAATGGATTATTAATAATGAACCTAATGAAGATGAACTTAAAAATCAACGTAAAGTAAAATTCAAATTTATGCCTAAAATTAGCATAGTTATTCCTCTTTATAATACACCAGAAAAATACTTTGATGAACTATTAATATCTTTAAATGAACAAACTTATGCAAATTGGGAATTGTGCTTAGCAGATGGGAGTCAAAAAGAAAATGAGCATATAAAGAAAATAATTAGTTTATATGGAGATAGAATAAAATATAAAAGTATTGGAAGAAATAAGGGGATTTCGGGTAATACTAATGAAGCACTGAAATTAGCAACTGGAGATTATATAGCATTAATGGATCAAGATGATTTATTGCCAAAATTTGCTTTATATGAAATTGTAAAAACTATAAATGAAAATGATGATGTAGATTTTATATATTCAGATGAAGATAAAGTTTATGAAAAAGGTGATATAAAAATAAGAACATCACCACATTTTAAGCAAGATTATGCTATTGATACATTAAGAAGTTATAATTATATATGTCATTTTTCGATTTTTAGTAAAAAATTAATATCTAGGATAGGAGAGTTTAACTCAGAATTTGATGGGAGCCAAGATTACGATTTTATATTAAGAGCAACCGAGAATGCAAATAAGATTATTCATATACCAAAAATATTATATAATTGGAGAATTAGTGAAAGTTCTGTTGCATCTGGTTCAAGTGCAAAACCATATGCTTATGAAGCTGCAAAAAGAGCACTGTTAACAAGTTTAGAGAGAAATGATATATATAATGCAAAGGTGGAAGATTCGAAAGTTATAGGATTATATAATGTTACATATCCAATTTTGAAAGAGGAAAAAATTTCAATAATAATTCCAAATAAAAATAATAAAAAACAACTAAGGAAATGTATAAATTCTATAATGAAATCAACATATAATAATTTTGAAATAATTATAGTTGATAGTAGTGACAATAAAAGTATTTTAAAATATTATAACAAAATAAAAGAAAACGAAAAGATAAAAATAGAATTAACAGATTATAAAGAATATAATTATTTTAAATTATGTAATTATGGGGCAAATAAATCAAATGGTGAATATTTAGTTTTTTTAAATAGTGATATAAAAATAGTTTCTAAGGATTGGTTAGAAAAGATTCTATCTAACTGTCAAAGGAATGAAGTTGGATGCATTGGCGGAAAAATATTATATAAAAATAAAAAAATAAAACATGCTGGGATAGCTCTGAATTTAATGGGATTGTTTGGCAATATCAATAGATTAGAAAAAAGTAAAAGTCCAGGATATTTTGGTAGAATAATGATACAACAAAATGTTATGGCTATTTCAAGTCAATTGATAGGTGTATCTAAAAAAATATTTGAAAAAGTCAATGGATTTGATTTTAATTATAAGGATGGATATTGTGATGTTGATTTTTGCTTAAAAATAAATGATATTGATAAATTAGTTGTATATAATCCTTATATAATAGGATGTGATAAAGGAACAATACAATTAAAATATGATGAGGATAAGACTTCTGATGAAGAAATTTTAAAGAAATGGAATAAATATTTTATAAAAGAAGATAAATATTTTAATCCTAATTTTCGTAAAGATGTATCAAATATGAGAATAAATCCTAACAAAATAAAATATGAAAAAACAAAAAATACATATAATTAAAATTAGAAAGATTGTATTTGATTTAAAAAAAAGTTAGTGTTATAATATGCAAAATAATAAATATAAAAAAATGAAAAAGAGAGGTAGTAGAATGAAAAATAAATCTGATATTGTAATAGATGTAAAAAATGTTAGCAAACATTTTAATGTATATTACGATAAAGCAAATACTTTAAAAGAGAGAGCTATTTTTTGGAAAAGAAATAATCATGAAGTTAGAAAAGTTTTGAATGATATTAATGTTCAAATTAAATCAGGTGAAACAGTTGCGTTAATAGGAGTAAATGGATCTGGAAAAAGTACTCTATTAAAATTAATGACAAAAATAATCTATCCTAATGAAGGAGAAATTGAGGTAAAAGGAAAATTAACATCAATGCTTGAATTAGGTGCTGGATTCCATCCGGATTTTTCAGGAATGGAAAATATATATTTTAATGCATCAATTTTTGGTTTATCAAAAAAAGAAATTGATGATAGATTAGAAGATATTATAGAATTTTCAGAATTAAGAGATTATATTGATAATCCTGTAAGAACATATTCATCAGGAATGTATATGAGATTAGCATTTTCTATTGCAATAAATGTTGACGCAGATATACTTTTAATTGATGAGATATTATCAGTTGGTGACAAACATTTTCAAGATAAATGTTTTAATAAAATGCAAGAATTAAAAAAAGAAGGAAAAACTATAGTACTTGTAACACATGATTTAGGTGCAGCACAAAGATTATGTGACAGAACTATATGGCTAAGTAATGGTAAGATAAGAATGGATGGAAATACAGCAGATGTTTTAGAGCAATATGTAAAGGAATGTTCATAATAATTATCAGATATTAAATTAATAAGGAGAAATAAAATGTTAAAAAGAATTAAAGAATTATATTTTTATAGACAATTTTTAAAAACATCAGTAAAGAAAGAATTTCGTGGTAAATATAAAAAATCATTTTTGGGAGTGTTGTGGTCATTTATAAATCCACTTTTACAATTATTAATATATGCACTTGTATTTCCATATATTTTAAGAATTCATGAAGAAAATTACATAATGTTTTTATTTTCAGCATTAATTCCATGGAATTTCTTTGCTACAATAATTTCACAAAGTACATCAGTTATAGTTGGTAATGGAGGAATATTAAAAAAAGTATATTTCCCGAGGGAAATTTTACCTATTTCAATTGTAATAAGTGGCGCAATAAATTTTTTAATTTCTTGTATTATAATTTTTGCGGCATTGTTAATTTCAGGAATGGGAATAACAATTAATGTGCTATGGTTGCCTGTAATATTATTAGTTCAATGTATTATCACATTAGCAATTTGTTTTGTTCTATCAGCTCTTACTGTTTTTATAAGAGATTTAGAATATTTTATAAATGTATTATTACAATTGTGGATGTATGTAACACCAGTTATATATAAAATAGAAATGATACCAGAAAAATTGGCAAAATTATTCCGTATAAACCCAATGGTTGAAATAATAAATGCTTATAGAGACATATTTTATTATCAGACAATGCCAAATTTAAAAGCACTTGGAATTTTAGCTGTTATAGGAATAGTAATAATGTTCATAGGATATTGGATATTCAAAAAACTTGAGAAAAAATTTGCTGAAGAATTATAAAGTTGAGATTTATGAATTACATAATAATATATAAGGAGTAAAAAATGGAAAAAGTAACAAGATTATTAAAAACTTCAATTGATACAATAAGGATAGAGGGCGTAAAAGAATTTATTAACAAATCAAAATTTTATTTAAAAAGTAGACTTATTAAGGATGATAGAATGCTATATGGAGATATTTTATTTATTAATGGATGCACACTTTTACATCCTCAAAGATATCGTGTTGATCATCAGATAGAGCAACTTAGAGCTGCAGGATTTTATTGTGAAGGAATTAGTTATGATAAAATAGATATGAAATTTTTAAAGTATTATAGAGGTTTCGTATTTTTTAGATGTCCTATTACTGATCAGGTTAGAGAGTTTATAAAAACTGCAAAAGCAGAAAATAAAGCTGTTTTTTATGATATTGATGATTTAGTTATAGACCAAAAATATACAAATACAATTAAGTATTTAAAGACTATGAGCAAAGAAGAACTAGATTTATATAATGATGGTGTAAATAGAATGAGAGAAACATTAGAAATGTGTGATTACGCAATTACAACAACTGAACGTTTAGCTACAGAATTAAATCATTATGTAAAAGAAGTTTATATTAATAGAAATGTTGCCTCAGAAAAGATGGTTAAGTTATCATTAAATGCAATGAAAAAAGTAGAAAGAGACGAAGATAAAGTTGTTATGTCATATTTAAGTGGGAGTATAACACATAATGATGATTTTAAAATGATTTTACCTGTTGTTCAAAAACTTATGAAAGAACATGATAATTTATATCTAAAAGTTGTTGGCTTGCTAGATATACCGGAAGAATTGCAAGAATTTAAATCAAGGATTTTAACTACACCATTTGTATCATGGTTAGAACTACCAAATATAATTGCTTCAATTGATATAAATTTAGCACCATTAGAAAAGACTATTTTTAATGAAGCAAAATCTGAAAATAAATGGACAGAGGCGTCTTTATGCAAAACTGTGACAGTTGCAAGTGATTTTGGTGCATTTAAAACATGCATAAGAGATGGGATTGATGGTGTTTTATGTGATTCTGTTGACGATTGGTACGAAAAATTAAATAAAGTTATTGAAGATAGAGAATATAGAAATAAACTTGCTGAAGAGGCTTTTAAACAGGTTATTAAGAAAAAAGTTACAACATATACAGGAATTGGTTTATATAATTTTATACAAAGTAAGTTAAAGAAAAATATCGTATTTATTGTACCAAGTACTAATATTAGCGGTGGTGTAAATGTAGCAATTAAACATTGCAATATATTAAAAAAAGCAGGATATGATGCATTTTTTATTAATATGGATAATAATACTGATGATATTGTGAATAGTGATGGTATCGTTAGAGTTATAAAATCTAAAGATATAGTTTTAGGACAAATCAATACAATGGTTGCAACATTATGGGCAACATTAAATTATGTAAAAAAATATCCAAATTGTATTAATAAAGCATATTTGGTTCAAAATTTTGAAACTGATTTTTATGAAGATGGAGATTTACAAAAATTTGAAGCTAATACAACATATAATTCTTACACACCAATTAAATATTTAACGATTTCAAAATGGTGTGAAGATTGGTTAAAAAATGAATATTACCAAGAATGTAAATTTGCTCCGAATGGAATAAATTTGAAAAAATTCCCTTTTAAAGAACGTAAATTTGATAATAAAATAAAAATATTAGTTGAGGGAAATTCAGAAGATTATTATAAAAATGTAGATGAAAGTTTTAAAATTGTTGAAAGATTAGATAAAAATAAATATGAAATTAACTTTTTATCATATCAAGGAGAACCTAAAAAATGGTATTATGTTGATAATTTTATGCATAAAGTTCCATATGATAAAGTAGGACAAGTATATGCTGATTGTGATATTTTAATAAAATCAAGTAAATTGGAAAGCTTTTCATATCCACCACTTGAAATGATGGCAACAGGAGGTTTGGTGGTTGTAGCACCAAATGAAGGAAATGTTGAATATTTAAAAGATGAGTATAATTGCTTATTTTATAAACAAGGAAATATTGAACAAGCTGTTAGCCAAATTGAAAGAATAGTTGAAGACAAAGAATTAAGGGAAAGATTAATAAAGAATGGACTAGAAACTGCTAAAGAGAGGGAATGGTCAGCTATAGAAAAAGATGTTGTTGATTTATATGTTTAAAATTCACGTAATATAATAATCTTCTAAATGTAAGAAAAGTATAAAAAATAAACTTATAAACCAAATCGAGTAAAGGAGTAAATATAATGTTTAAAATGAATCCGGCAAAATTTTTTGTGTTTTGTGCATTAATATTTGGAATTTTATTAATAACTATAATTCCCCCATTTCAATCTCCAGATGAAGATAGTCATTTTAAGAAAGCATATGTGATATCAAAAGGAAAACTTTTTCCTACATCACAAAATGGAATAGTAGGATATGATATTCCAACTGATATGATAAATTACATTAATGAAAAATTATCATATATTGGAAATAGAGATAGAAAATATACTTATAGTGAAGAAATATTAGATGATAAATTGCCTAAAGATTATTCAGATGTTACTTTTCATAATTTTTCTACAGTAGAAATTACACCAATTGTATATATAGCACCAGCTACTGGAATTATTTTTTCTAAAATTGCAACCAAAGTGATAGGTATGGATAATATTTCTATAGTTACTATGTTGCATTTTGCTAGATTTTTTAGTTTAATGATGTATATTATATTAGTATATTGGGCAATAAGGTCTACTCCTATTTTAAAGAAAACATTTTGTGCTATTGCTTTACTTCCAATGAGTTTAGCGTTAGCTGTAGCAATATCATATGATAGTATTATAATTGCACTTTCATTATTAAGCACAGCATTAATATTTAAATTAATATTTGATGATAATATAAAGGAAGTCTCTTATAAATATTTAATTGCCTTTGGCATTATAGCTTTTATTTTATTAACAATAAAAACAATATATGTTACAGTTTTATTCCCATTAATTTTTATTCCTAAAGAAAAATATGGTGGTAAAGTAACTAAAATATTAAAAAGCTTTGGAATAATATTATTAATTGCAATAGTATTATATATAATTAATAAGATACCATTGATGAATTTGGAAAGAAATGTTGTTGAAAATAATTCTGGAAAACAAATAAGTTTTATAATTAATAATCCTATAAAGTATTTAAAAATTTGGATAAAAACAATGATATCAAATAGAAATTTCTATTTTACGGGAATGATAGGAATTTTTGGATTAATAGATACATTTGTGCCAACTCTCTATATAGTAATGTATAGTTTGGGAATGTTTATAATTATTTTATCAGATTTTAGTTTATGCCCAATAAAATTTAATTGGAAATATAAATGCATATCTGTCCTAGGAAGTATTGCAACAATATTTGCTGCTTTTTTAGGATTATATGTTTTATGGACAAGTATGGAATTAGGTGTAGGAGCTGAAACCATTACTGGAATTCAAGGTAGGTATTTTATACCAATTATTCCTTTAGCAATTGTAATTCTGTCTAATTCATTATTGCAAAAAAATAAATATTTGGAAAATATTATGAAAAAAGTAATGGAGTATAGCTATTTTGTTCCGTTAATGATGCTTTGTGTAATGTTAGTTACAATCTTTTTAAGATATTGGTGCTAATATAATAATTAAAGTACAATTGCAAAAAAAGGAAGAACTAAAATTTTAAGAATGGATTTCAAATACTAAAAAATAAAATAATGCGAAAAGAAGGGATAAAAACATGAAAGTTTTAATAATAATACCAGCATATAATGAATCGTTAAATATAGAAAAAACAGTAAAAGATGTAATAGAAAATACAAACTATGATTATGTTGTAATAAATGATTGTTCCAAAGATAATACAGAAGAAGTATGTGAGAAAAATAATTTTAATATGTTGTCATTACCTGTAAATTATGGGTTAACAAGTGGAATACAATTAGGAATGAAATATGCATATAAAAATAATTATGATGTAGCAATTCAATTTGATGGTGACGGACAACATGAAGCAAAATATCTAAAAGATCTAGTAAAAAGTATAGAAAATGGTACTAATATCGCAATAGGTTCTAGATTTGTAAATCAAAAGAAACCACATTCGATGAGAATGTTTGGAAGTAATTTATTAACAGTAGCTATAAAACTAACAACAGGAAAAAAGATAAAAGACCCTACATCAGGAATGAGAGCATATGATAGAAAAACAATTGCAGAATTTGTCAAAAATGCGAGTTTGACACCAGAACCTGATACTTTAGTTTATTTTCTAAAAAAGAAAATGAGAATAGAAGAAGTTCAAGTTGAAATGAAAGAAAGAGAATTTGGAGAAAGCTATTTAAATCCTATAAAATCTGCTGAATATATGATAAATATGTTCTTCTCTATTATATTTATAAGAGCCATAGCAAAAAATAAATAGTTGATAAAGAAGGGAATGATATAAAAATGACACTAACATTAAGAATAATATTAATAGTATTATCTGTGATATCTTTTATATTATGTATAAGAAAAATAAAACAATCAAAGTTGAAAGTAATGAATGCAGTTACATGGATGATAGGATGTATATTACTAATATTAATGAGTGTATTTGAAAATGGAGTAGAATATATTTCAAGTAAATTAGGATTTATGGCACCAGTAAATTTTGTGTTTCTTGTCATAATTGGATTTTTACTTATACAAAATTTTATAGATAATATGAGAATCACAAGTTTAAGTGAAAAATTAAAAGATTTAAATCATTACATAGCTCTAAAAGAAAAAAATGAAGAAAAATAAGGGGATAGAAAATGAATAAATACAAACTATCAATAATAGCAGCTGTATATAATTTAGAAAAATATTTGCCAAGATGTTTGGATGCATTAGTTAACCAAACATTGCAAGAAATAGAGATTTTATGTGTAGATGATGGCTCAATAGATTCAGCACCACAAATAATTGATGAATATGCAAAAAAATATCCAGATAAAATAAAGGCATTTCATAAACCAAATGGAGGAGAATTTACCACAAGAAATTATGGATTGGAAAGAGCTACAGGCGAATATGTAACATTTGTTGATACAGATGATTGGGTAGAACCTAATTGGGCAGAAAAATTATATAATGCTGCCAAAGAAAACAATGCAGATATGGCTGTGTGTGCATTTGAAAGAATAGATTTAAATACAAATAAGGTTGTGTCAACAAATATGACAAATTTCGGAAATACTGTAAAAGAAATAAATAATAAAGATGATTTTATGCTATTTATAAATCCTGCACCTTGGAACAAGATATATAAACTAGACAAAGTTAAAAACTTAAGATTTTTGGATTTTAGAGGTTTTAACGATATGATTTTCTTAACAAGTAGTTATACAACAGTTGAAAAAATAGCATTTGTTCCAGATGTACTATATCATTATTATTTAAGATATGATTCACAAATTCATAGTGTAAATAAACAGGATGTTGAAAATTTTAAAAAGTATTTATTAGATTTAAAACAATTATATATAGATACAGGTAAATATGATGAAATGAGAAATATTCTAGACCTTATGGCATTTATTCATTTAGGAACATCAGTTATGTATAGAGCTTCGTATGATAAAACAATAAATATTAGAAAGATGGTTAAAGAAACAATAAAATATTTAGATAATAATTTTGGAACATGGAGAAAATCGCCATATTTAACATTAAAATATTCTACAAAAAAAGGATTTAAACATATAGGATTGTGGGGAATATCAAAACTATATAAATGGAACATGGCAATGGTATATATAAAATTATATAAATTTATGATTGATGTTTTAAAAATTGATATAAAATGGTAAACTGAAAGGAATTTATAATGGAAAAAGATACACAGTTTAAAAAGAATTTTATATGGAATATAATAGGAACAGGAGTAAATGCATTTAGTTCATTATTTTTTATGATTATTGTAACAAGAATAAATGGAGTTGAAAATGCTGGTATTTATACAATAGCCTATACAACAGCTTGTATATTATATATGATAGGAATATATGCAGGACGTATATATCAGGTTACTGAAAATAATGAAAAGATACATAATAGGGATTATATTTTAAATAGAGTAATATCATGTTGTATAAGTATTTTTATTATTTTAATATTTGTGACAACAAAAAAATATGATTTATATAAGTCGATGATATTTATAACTTTAGCAATGTATAAAGGATTAGAAGCATTTTGTGATGTTTTTTATGGTATTTTGCAAAAAAACAATTATTTAGATAAAGTTGGAAAATCATGCTTTTTAAAAACTATTATAAGTATTGTTGCTTTTATATTAATAGATATGTTAACTAAAAATTTAGTTTTAGCATGTACATCAATTGTTGTTGTATATATAGCAATAATTATGTTATATGATATTAGAACAACGAGAAAATATATTTATTTAGAAGAAAAAGCAAATATAAGAAATGCTATGGATATTTTCAAAGGTGGTTTTTTTCCATTTAGTATCTCTTTTTTAGGAGTATATATAACAAATGCACAGAAATATGCGATAGATAGTTTTTTAACAGAAGATATCCAAGCGATATTTGGAATTATAATAATGCCAGCAACGGTAATGGGCTTGATGGCACAATTTATAATACATCCATATTTAAATCAAATATTTGAATTATATAAAACGGAAAAATACAAAGAAATAAAAAAGATTATTTATAAAATAATATTAGCAATATTAGTGATTGGAGCAATATGTTCAATATTGGGTTATTTACTAGGAATTCCAATATTAGAACTAGTTTATGGAATAGGTTTATCACAATATGCTATAGCTTTATTAATGATACTAATAGCTTCTACATTTTATACAATGGCAGGAATAATATCACCAATATTAATTACAATGAGATGCAATTTTGTGCAATTTATTACATATATAGCAGTAGCTATAATGGAAGGAATTATATCAAATATATTAGTACAAAAATATGGAATAAACGGTGCTGTTTGGGCTTACTTAATAACTATGATAATATATTTTGTTATATTTTATGTTGTAGCGATGACAATAATAAACAGTAAAATATCAAAGAAAAAGGAGAAAAAAATATGAATATATTATATACATTAAATGATAAATTTGTTCCACAAGTGGCTGCAGGAATTTGTTCAGTATGTGAAAACAATAAGGATATGAAAGAAATTACATTTTATCTTATTTCAAAAGAAATTAGTGAAAAAAATAAGAGTAAATTAAAAAATTTTGTTGAAAGATATAAAAGAAAAATTGTTATAAAAGAGTTAGGAGATATTAATAAATATTTTGATTTTGAATTTGATACAACAGGTTGGAATTCAATTGTATTAGCTAGATTGATAATGGACAAATTTTTACCAGAAGATGTTGAAAAAGTTATTTATTTGGATGGAGATACAATAGTAAGAAAAAGTTTAAAAGAACTGTGGGAAACAAATTTAGACAATTATGTGTTAGGAGCAAGTATAGAACCAACAGTTGACAAAGAAAGAAAAAAGGAACTTGGACTAGAAACAAAACCGTATTATAATGCAGGAGTTCTTTTGGTAAATTTAAAAAAATGGAGAGAGATAAATGCAGGAAAACTAATATTGGATTATTATAGAGCAAAGGATGGAAAATTATTTGCAAACGATCAGGATGCAATAAATGGTTCATTATCAGAATATATATATACATTATTACCTAAATATAATTTTTATAATATATTCTACCAATACAATTATAAATTTTTAAGTAAGTTAATGGAACCAGTGAAATATATTGAGAAAAAAGAATTTGAAGAATGTGTTAAAGAACCTGTAATAATACATTATTTAGGAGAAGAAAGACCATGGAGATATCGGAAATAATCATAAATACAAAAAGGATTATTTAAATTACTTGAATAGTACACCATGGGCAAACGAAGGAATGGAACGTGGATGGAATCTTTATTTTATTTGTTGGAATATATTTAACTTTATAACAAAACCTTTTCCAGGACTAAGATATAGAATAATAAATACACTAATACCAAAATTTATGAAGTTTCGTTCAAATCAAATAAAAAACAAAAAGTAGGGAGTAAAAAAAGATGAAGCCTAAAGTGTCAATAATAATTCCAGTATATAATTCGGAAAACTATTTACATAGATGTTTTGATAGTATAATAGAAAATAACTATGAAAATTTAGAAATAATACCTGTAAATGATGGATCTAAAGATGGATCACAAGAAATAATAGAAGAATATGAAAAAAAATATAAAGAAATATTTAGGCCAATAAAACAA
Organism: uncultured Clostridia bacterium; assembly: GCA_934169725.1. Taxonomy (GTDB): domain Bacteria; phylum Bacillota; class Clostridia; order TANB77; family CAG-508; genus CAG-269. Next base: position 95,523 of record CAKPOF010000003.1, read on the forward strand.
AATAACCAAGGAATAGGAATGGCTAGGAATAATGGTATGGATAAAGCAACTGGTAAATATTTAATGTTTATAGATAATGATGATTTTATAGATAGAGATTATATAAAAACATATGTTGAGGTTGCGGAAAAAGACAAATGTGATGTTGTTATATCAGGATATAGAAGAGTAAGTGACAAAGAAGAATTATTTAGAGTAAATCTAGATAATAAATATAGATGGTCAAGATATATTTCTATATCACCATGGGGAAAAATATATAGAACATCATTTATTAGGGAAAATGACATAAAATTTTTAAAGACGCCTATAGGAGAAGATGTGTATTTTAACTTACAAGTAAATACATTAACAGATAAAATAAAAATTATAGATTATATAGGTTATAATTGGTATTATAATGGAGTAAGTGTTACTAATACTATATCTAAAAAAATAAAAGGTATAAACATAACTGAATTACTAGATACGCATTATGGAATATTGAAAGAAAAAAACAGTATAAATAATACAAATTATGATTTGATAGAGTTATATTTTATAGTGTTAATTATTCAATTTTTACAATGGATGAGTTATGGTGCAACATATAAAGAAGTAAGTGAAATTTATGAAGAACTATTTTCGTGGCAAAAAGAACATTTTCCTAATTATAAAAAATGCAAGTATTGGAAACTTACAAAAGGAGACAGATTAAAAATAAGATTAATAATATCAACAGTAATGAATGCACATAAGTTACATTTGGGGAAATTTATAATATATGTGTATGGAAATATTTTTAAATAAAAAACATAGATTTGAGAATATAAAAAAATATTAATAAAAAATGTTAGAAATATTGTAAATAATTTCTAACATTTTTTATTTAAGAATTATTGAATAAGATGTCGAGTAATGATAAAATATAAAAGAAAAAATATGGGAGAGTGAAAACGATGAAAAATATAAAAAAAATAATGATAATATTAATTTTGATGACAATATCTATATTGGGAATTGTTGGAAATTCATTAGGAGAAGATGCAAAAACTGTAAAACCAACAGTATCTTATAGAACTCATGTACAAGATATAGGATGGCAAAATTATGTGGAAGAAGGAAATACTGCTGGAACAGAAGGAAAGTCTGCAAGATTAGAAGGGATAGATATAAAACTCGAAAAAAATAATAGAAATATTGGTATAAAATATCAGGTACATATACAGGATATAGGATGGCAAGACTGGAAACAAGATGGGGAATTAGCAGGAACTACAAATCAATCCAAAAGACTTGAAGCAATAAAAATACGTTTAGAAAATACAGAAGAGTATTCTATTATGTATAGAGTACACGTACAAGATATAGGATGGCAAGACTGGAAACAAGATGGAGAATTAGCAGGAACTACAAATCAATCCAAAAGACTTGAAGCAATACAAATAAAAATAGTAGAAAAGCAGAAAGTGGCAAAAATTTATATAGATACGCCAGTTAATGGAAATACATATTATGGAGTAGAAATGAGTACATTAACAGTATCAGGTTGGAAAATGTCAAATGATACAAATGCAACTATGAAAGCATATATTGATGGTAATGCTGTTGATGCAAATACAATTTCTTATAGTGAGAGGGAGGATGTTATAAATACAATATCTGGATATGGAACAAAAGAGCAAAACCCTACTCCAGGATTTAAATTTGATATAGATATATCAAAAATGACTAACGGAAATCATATAATAAAAATTGAAGTATATTCAGGTGGGAATTTATTAGCTCAGAGTATTTTAGATTTTAATGTTGATAATAGTGGTATACATGTTGAATATCAATCACATGTACAAGATATAGGATGGCAAGATTGGAAAAAAGATGGAGAGTTAGCAGGAACAACTAATAAATCAAAGAGAGTAGAAGCTATAAAGATAAAAATGAAAGGTGTGTCGAATGACATACATATAAAATATCAAGCTCATGTACAAGATATAGGATGGCAAGATTGGAAAAAAGATGGAGAGTTAGCAGGAACGACAGGACAAGATAAAAGAATAGAAGCTATAAGAATGAGCTTAGAAAACACAGAAGAGTATTCTATTATGTATAGAGTATATGTACAAGATATAGGATGGCAGGAATGGAAAAAAGATGGAGAATTGGCAGGAACAACAGGACAAGATAAAAGAATAGAAGCTATAGAAATAAAAATACAGGAGAGACAAAAAGCTGCGAAGTTATATATTGATACTCCAATAAATGAAAGTACACATTATGGAATAGAAGAAAAAAGTTTAAATGTATCTGGATGGAAAATGGCTAATGTTTCAAATACATCATTAAAAGCATATATAGATGGAAATGCAATAGATACAAATTCTATTTCTTATGTGGAAAGAGCTGATGTAATAAATGGTGTAGAAGGGTATGGAACTGAAAAAGAAAATCCAAAACCTGGATTTGCATTTAATATAGATATATCAAAAATGACAGCAGGAAAACATATATTAAAAATTGAGGCATATTCTAATATGACATTATTAGCAGAAAATACTATTAATTTTAATATTGATAATAACATACATATTGAATATCAAGCACATATACAAGATATAGGATGGCAAGAATGGAAACAGGAAGGAGACTTAGCAGGGACAACAGGACAAGATAAAAGAATAGAAGCTGTAAAATTTAAAATTATAAATGCATCAAATCAAATGCATGTAAAATATAGAGCACATATACAAGATATAGGATGGCAGGAATGGAAGCAAGATGAAGAATTAGCAGGAACAACAGGACAAGACAAAAGAATAGAAGCAATACAAATAAAATTAGAAGGAATAGAAGGATACGTTATAGAATATAGGAGTCATGTACAAAATATAGGTTGGCAACAATGGGCATCTGATGAAATGATTTCAGGAACGGTTAAACAAAAACTTAGAATAGAAGCAATTAATACAAGAATAGTCAAAAGTACAGAAACAATGGTTCCACAAATAAAATATGCAAATTATACAACACAAAACAATTGGACTTCATATGTTTCTAATGGACAAATATCAGGAAATGATTCAAGTGGTATAAATATTGAAGCATTAAAAATTGCTTTATCAAAGGTATCAGGCGATGCAAAAGTTGAATATAAAGCCCATGTACAAAATATAGGTTGGCAAGATTATGTATCCAATGATACACAAGCAGGTGTTACAGGACAAAACAATGCAATAGAAGCAATAAAAATTAAATTAGAAAATTTACCTGGATATTCAGTAGAATATAGAGTATATGTTAATGGAAAAGGCTGGCAAGATTGGGTAAGAGATGGAGTAACATCTGGTACGGTAGGAGAAAGTAAGCAAATAGGTGCAATACAAATAAGAATTAATATAGATGCATATCCACATAATAAATCAGATTATGATAATATAAATGTTTCAAAATATCCAGGATATAAAGAACTTTTAGACAATTTACAAGATAAACATCCTACATGGAGTTTCAAACTGTTGTATACAGGTTTAGATTTTAATACTGCTGTAAGATCAGAGTATTCTGTTCATAATAAAAATTTAGTACCTTCAAATTATTCAGGAGAATGGGTTTGTAGTGTGTGTGGAACTAAACAATATGATAGTGGATGGTATGGGGCATCTGAAAAAGCTATAGCTTATTATATGGATGTTAGAAATTTCCTAAAGGAAGAAAATGTATACCAATTTTTAGAGTTAAATGAATATCCATCAGATTCAGTTTCAATTTCCGGAATTCAATCTAAAGTAAATGGTACTTTTTTACAAAATTATGCAACAGCTGTAAACAATGCATGTGTTAATACAAATGTAAACCCATATTATATAATTACAAGATTATTACAGGAACAAGGAAACAAGGGAACTGAAATAGGAACAGGAATGGATGGTAAAGATGGAAAAATATATTATAATCCATTTAATATAGGGGCATCTGGTGATGGATATGAGACAATAAAAGCTAATGCATTAGTAACAGCTAAGAGATATGGATGGGATACAATGCAAAAAGCGATAGAAGGTGGAATTTCATTTTGTAAAAGATATTATTTAGAAAATTATCAAAATACGCTATATTTAAATAAATTTAATATAGATTCAAGAAGTAGCAATGCATTATATACTCACCAATATATGCAGAATTTAATGGCAGCTTCTAGTGAATCATTAACATTAAGAAGTATGTATGTAAATACAGATAAAACAGAATCAGAATTTACATTTATAATACCTGTATATGAAAACATGAGTCAAACAATATCAGAAAGACCACAAAATAGTCAAGAATCAAATATAATAAACGTTAAAATTACGGCAAATGGTGGATTGAATTTAAGAACAGATGCAAGTGAAAATTCAAGTGTAATAAAAACAATAGGAACAGGAGAAGTAGTGTTATCAATCCAAAGAGGAATAAACTCAAATTGGCAAAAAATAGTATTATCAGATGGAACTGTTGGATATATGTCAGGAACATATTTGCAACAAGTAAGTGATGTTACAAATTGTAATTATACTGCATATGTAAAAACTGCAGATGGAATAGGTTGCAAAATAAGGTTAGGACCTGGAATAGAACTGGATTTAATAACAGCATTACCAGATGGAACAAATGTAACAGTTATAGATGATTCAACGTACAAGAATATAGATGGATATAATTGGGCAAGAATTATATTAAGTGATGGAAGACAGGCATTTATACCATTAAATTTTTTAAGGAGAAGATAAAAGAAAAATAATATGGAAAAAATAGTGAAATTTGTAAATATCATGTTGATTATGACTTTAGTTATTTGGATTTGTACAACAAATGTGTTTGCAGATCCAAATAGCAGTAAAGGATTTCTATTGTATAGCGAAGAAGAACAACAACAAGAAAAAGAGGAATTAGAAAAGGCGAAAGAACAAGAAAATAACAATACACAAACAACAATAAAATCAACTGATAATTATCTGAAAAAATTAGAGGTTGAGGGATATATTCTAACACCTGAATTTGACAAGCAAACGATAAATTATGAAATAACTGAAAGAGTAAAAGATGATTTTTTAGAAATAAAAGCTGAGACTGATGATGAAAAAGCTTGCATATCTGGAATTGGTAAGGTAATGTTAAATTCAGGAGAAAATAATTTAAAAATAGAAGTAACTGCTGAAAGCGGAACAGTGAGAACATATTTTATAAAAGTAGTAAAAGAAACAAAAGAGAATTTGAGATTAACTGATATTATTTTAAAAGCAAATGAAAATAAAATAGATTTGGATTCTGATTTTAATAGTGAAAAATTTGAATATTATTGTAATGTATCAAACGATATTTCAAAGATAGATATAGATGCAATGCCAAATGTTGAAAATGCCCAAATAGAGATTAATGGAAATGATGGATTGCAAGAAGGGATGAACCAGATTTTTATTTCTGTATCAACAGATGAAGGTGAAAAAACAACATATAAAATTAATGTGTATAAAGAAATAAAGCAAACAAAAAGTCAGAAAAATGAATATAAAAATATAATGATTTTATTGATTTGTATTGTAATAATAATTTTGGTAAATATAGGTATAAAGAAACGAAAAAAGAAAAATAAATAAGAAAATATTTAAGGGGATAATAAAATGAGAATAAAAAAATGTATAGGAATGTTTAGTGTTTTTATGGTATTTATATTATATTTTCATTTAATTTCAACAGCGAATGAATTTATAGTAGAAGATAATAAAGTAGAAATTGGTTATTCTACACATATACAAGACTATGGATGGGAACCAGAACTTTCTAAAATGAATGGAGAAACGTCAGGAACAGAGGGAAAAGCTAAAAGACTTGAAGCAATAAGGATTGATGCTAAAAATATATCTGAAAAAGCAAAAATAAAGTATCAAGTTCATATACAAGATATAGGTTGGCAAGAGTGGAAAGAAAATGGACAAATAGCAGGAACAGAAGGCAAAGCTAAAAGACTTGAAGCAATAAAAATAAAGTTAGAAAATGAAGAAAAATATTCCGTGAAATATAGAGTACATGTACAAGATATAGGATGGCAAAATTGGAAACAAGATGGTGCAATGGCAGGAACAGAGGGACAATCTAAAAGACTTGAAGCAATTCAAATAATTATAGTAGATAGAGAAACAAATGCAAGTTTAGTTATAGAAAAAGGTATAGAAGATAAAAGTTACTATAAAGAAATACCAATATCAGGATATAAGACTTCAAATATGAAAGATACAAATTTAAAAGTTATGATTGATGACAAAGATTTTACAGAGGATTTAAATATCAATTTTTCGAGAAGAAATGATATTATAAATAAAATAGATTGTGGTGGAGAAGAAGAAAATCAAAATCCAGGATTTAAATTTAATATAAATGCCAAAATATTAGATGAAGGAAAACATATTTTAAAAATAATTGTATATGATAAAAATTATGAAAAAGAATTAACATCATATACTAAAGAATTTATAGTTGATAAAAATATACATATAGAGTATAAATCACATATTCAGAACGTAGGATGGCAAAATGAAGTAAATGATGGTGATGTATCCGGAACAATGAAAAAGGGACTTAGATTAGAAGCAATAAATTTAAATGGGATTAATTTGCCCGATGGTATTACTTTAAGATATAAAGTGCATGTGCAAGATATAGGCTGGCAAGATTGGGTGAATGATGGAGAAATAGCAGGAACAGAGGGACAAAATAAAAGATTAGAAGCAATAAAAGTAGAATTGGAAAATAGTGAAAAATATTCTGTAAAATATAGAGTACATGTACAAGATATAGGATGGCAGGATTGGGTAAATGATGGAGAAACAGCAGGAACAGAGGAGCAAGCTAAGAGATTAGAAGCAATTCAAATTCAAATAGTGGACAAGATAAGAACTAAAAAAACAATGATATGTTTGGATGATATGGGACAAGTAACAAATGAGGTACATCAGCTTTCGGGATGGATTATGACAAACGAAAAAAATACTAAAATAAAATTATTTATAGACAATGAAGAAATAAATAATCAATTGACTAGAAAAAGAGATCAAGGTGTTTATAATCAGATTAAAGGTTATGGAGGAGAAGAATTGAATCCTGAACCAAGATTTATAACAAATATTGATTTTTCTAAATATTCTCTTGGAAATCATATAATAAAAATGCAAGCTATTTCTGAAGATGGAAATATAATTAAAGAAACTAGTATAAACATAAATGTAGTGAAAAAAATTGAAAGTTATAAAGGACAATATGGAATTACAGGATTAGGTGATAATTTAGAATATTTTAGATATGGAAATGGGCCAAATGTATTTTTTGCAACATTTTGTGTACATGGGTTTGAAGATAATTGGTCTAGAGATGGATATGCATTGGTAGATATAGCACATCAATTTTACAATAGATTAAATGCAATTAATGATTATTCAATAGCTGACAAATGGACAATATATATAATGCAATGTGTAAATCCAGATGGAGTAAATCAAGGGAATACAAATTATGGACCAGGAAGAACTACATTAAGAAGTGATGTGGGACATGGAATAGATTTAAATCGCTGTTGGTCAACTGCATTTGTACCAAATTATTCAAGCAGAAATTATACAGGTTCGCAACCATTTTTAGCAAAAGAAGCTAGATATTTGAGAGATTTTATGCTTTCACATAAATCCAATAATGGACAAAATGTAGTAGTTGATTTACATGGTTGGACTCAGCAATTAATAGGAGACCCAACCTTAAGAAACTATTATAGAACGCAATTCTCTGAAAATACAGATACTGCAACATATGGAAAAGGATATTTAATAAATTGGGCAAGAGCGAATATAGGAGCTAAAGCAGCTCTAATAGAATTACCACGCAATAATTATTCAAATACAGATGTAATAAACAATAATATAGCAAATAGATATATAGAAGCTACACTTTCTATGTTAAGGGGAATATAAAATGAAAAAGAGAAAACTAGTAATAACAATTGCTATAATATTTATAATAATATCAATATTCTGTATTGCTAGATATATTATAGTAAATAACAAAAATGAAATACAAAATAAAGAAAATAATCAAACAGAAAACTGGGATAACCAATACTCAGAAGTAGATAAGAATGATATAAACTATAATAATACAGATGATGTAGAAAAGCTAAAAGAACAAATGGGGCTAACAGCACCTAGTGATATATATGAAATATCAGAAGAATTTGATGGAAGAAAAACATTAAATGTAAAAGCAGAAATTTTATATAAAACGGCTTTTGTAGGAATAGTAAATCAAGAAAAACCGGAAATGGAAAATTTAGATAAGGTATTTGAAACAAAGTATCCAACTAGAAGTGGAATATGGATAAGCGAAAGAGCAAAAGAAAAAATAGTAAAAATATTAAATGAAAATTTGCAAACAAAATATAGTGTAGATACAGATGGATATTTAAATATAGCAGATAACTCTAAACAAAATGAAAAAGACAAAAAAATAGAACAAATAATAAAATCAAATAAAAAGATAATATTAGATATTTGTGATTTTGATTATGAAGTAGATAATGTAAGTGGAGAAATAGTAGAATATCCATTTTCTCAACTTGGTGATACTATAGATATAGTAAACAATAATGAAGATAAAATACTAGTGATATCTGAAAGTAAAATGGAAAATGTTAGTAACAATGATATAATAGAAAATTTAATAGATAATATATAGTAACGTTATAATTGTAACATTATAACGAAATCATTATAGAAAAAAGTACAAGAAACCCTTGTACTTTTTTCTATTAAATGATATTATATTAGCGTAAAAACAAATAAAAAGGAAGTGTTGAAATGAAAATACTAATAGCAGGTGCAAATGGAATGTTAGCAAAAGAAGTAAAGGAAAAATTTGCACAAGGAAATGAATTAGTTTTAACAGATGTAACAGAACTAGATATAACAAACAAAGAAATGGTAATGGATGTAGTAAAAAGAGAAAAACCAGACTGTATTATAAATTGTGCTGCATTTACAGCAGTTGACAAAGCAGAAGTAGCAGGAGAGATTGTTGAAAAAATAAATGCAGATGGACCAGGAAATCTTGCTGTTGCAGCAAAAGAAAATGATGCAATATTAGTTCATGTAAGTACAGATTATGTTTTTGGTGGAGATTTAGATATAGAAAAAGACTATAAAGAAGATGATAGTAAAAATCCTGTTACAGCTTATGGAATAACAAAATTACATGGAGAAGAACAAATACAAGCAAATACGGATAAATATTATATATTTAGAACAGCATGGTTATATGGGATTGGTGGAAACAATTTTGTAAAAACAATGTTGAAATTAGGAGAAGCAAAAGATGAATTAAATGTTGTTGCAGATCAACATGGAAGTCCAACATATGCAAAAGATTTAGCTGAAATAATATATCAAGCTGTAACAAACAAAATACCATATGGTGTATATAATTCTACAAATGAGGGGTATACAACATGGTATGATTTTACAAAAACAATATTTGAATATACAGGAATAGAATGTAAAGTCAATCCAGTAACAACAGAAAAATATATAGAAATGATGGGAGTAACACAAGCTAAAAGACCAAAAAATTCTCAAATGTCAAAAGAAAAATTAAAATCAGTAGGAATAAATGTACCAAATTGGGAAGATGGATTAAAAAGATACTTAAAAGAAGAAGGAAGAATTTAAGAAGAATTTTTACATTAAATAAAAAAGAAAGGATGATTTTATAATGAAAAACAGAAAAGGAATCATATTAGCAGGAGGAAGTGGAACAAGACTATATCCATTAACAATAGCTATATCAAAACAAATTATGCCAGTATATGACAAACCAATGATATATTATCCAATATCAGTATTAATGGAAGCTGGAGTAAGAGAAGTATTAGTAATCTCAACACCAAGAGATGTAGTAACATTTAAAGAACTATTAGGAGATGGTTCACAATGGGGAATGCACTTTGAATACAAAGTACAAGAAAAACCAAATGGACTAGCAGAAGCATTTATAATAGGTGAAGAATTTATAGGTGATGACAATGTTGTAATGATATTAGGGGACAACATGTTCTATGGATCACACTTACCAGAAATATTAAGAAGAGCAAATGAAAGAGAAGATGAATCAACAATATTCGGATACTATGTAAAAGATCCAAGAAGATATGGAGTTGTTGAAATAAATAGCGAAGGAAAAGCTGTTTCAATAGAAGAAAAACCAGAAGAACCAAAATCAAACTATGCAGTTCCAGGATTATACTTCTATACAAATGATGTTATAGAAATAGCAAAAACAATCAAACCATCTGCAAGAGGAGAACTAGAAATAACATCAATAAATGATGAATACATGAAAATGGGAAAATTAACAGTAGAAAAATTAGGAAGAGGAATGACATGGTTCGATACAGGAACACATGATGCCTTAATAGAAACAGCAAGCTTTGTACAGACAATAGAAAAAAGACAAGGAATGCAAGTTTGTTGTCCAGAAGAAATAGCATACAAACAAGGATGGATAACATCAGAAGAATTAATAGAACTATCTAAAAAATACATGAAAACAGAATATGGAGTATATCTAAAAGACTTAGCAGAAAACAAATATGGACAAGAATAAAATAGACTTTTAGCAAAATATTAGAAAGGAATGAATTTAAAATGGGTAAATTCAAAAAAATAGAAACATCAATTGAAGGTGTATATGTAATAGAACCAACAGTATTTGGAGATAACCGTGGATATTTTATGGAAACATATAGCAAAAAAGATTTTGAAGAATTAGGATTAAACTATGACTTTGTGCAAGACAATCAATCAAAATCTAAAAAAGGAGTATTACGTGGATTACATTTCCAAAAAGAAAATACTCAAAGCAAATTAGTAAGATGTATAAAAGGTGAAGTTTTTGATGTAGCAGTAGACCTAAGACCAGGTAGCAAAACATATGGAAAATGGGAAGGTGTAGTTTTAACAGAAGAAAATAAAAAAATGTTTATGATACCAAAAGGTTTTGCACATGGATTTTTAGTATTGTCAGAAGAAGCAGAATTTGCTTATAAATGTGATGATGTTTATAATCATGAGGCAGAAGGTGGATTACAATGGGATGATCCAGATGTAGGAATAGAATGGCCTATGGGAGACTTAAAAAAAGAAGATTTATTAACATCTGAAAAAGATGCTAAATGGCCTTCTTTGAAAAAATTAAAAGAAACAGATTTATTTAGTAATTTATAATGTTAATTATTGTTTGAGTACGTATGCGACAGTACAAAAATAATATGTAAACACAAAATATACAAAAAATATAAAAAGAAAGAGGTATAAAAAATGAGCAAAAATATATTAGTTACAGGAGCAGCAGGATTTATAGGAGCAAATTTTGCAGAATATTTTGTAAATAAACATCCAGATTATAATGTTGTAGTATTAGACAAATTAACATATGCTGGTAATTTAGATAATTTAAAAAAAGTAATGGATAAAATAACATTTGTACAAGGAGATATTTGCGATTTTGATTTTGTATTAGATGTATTTAAAAAATATGATATAAATGGAGTAATTCATTTCGCAGCTGAATCACATGTTGATAATAGTATAAAAAATCCATTTGTATTTACACATACAAATGTAATAGGTACACATACATTATTAGAAGCAGCAAAACAAATTTGGGGAGAAGGAAGTTCAAATAAATTTGTACATATTTCAACAGATGAAGTTTATGGTTCACTTAAAGAAGATGGGTATTTTACAGAAAAATCACCAATAAAGCCAAGTAGTCCATATTCTGCTTCAAAAGCAAGTTCTGATTTAATAGCTCTTGCTTATAAAGAAACATATAAAATGAATGTAAATGTTACAAACTGTTCAAATAATTATGGACCATATCAACACAATGAAAAATTAATACCACATATGATTAAATTAGCTTTAAATGATGAAAAATTACCTGTTTATGGTGAAGGTTTAAACATTAGAGATTGGTTATATGTAGAAGACCATTGTGAAGCTATAGATTTAGTATTCCATAAAGGTATTTCTGGTGAAAGATATAATATTGGGGGACATAATGAAAGAAGAAATATACAAATAGTAAAACTAATTTTACAAAGATTAGGAAAATCTGAAGATTTAATTGAACATGTAGCTGATAGAAAAGGTCATGATTATAGATATGCAATTGATCCAACAAAAATAAAAAATGAATTAGGATGGGAACCAAAAACTAAGTTTGAAGATGGAATAATAAAAACAATAGATTGGTATTTAGCAAATCCTGATTGGTTAAAATAATAAAGTGTATTATATAAAATGAAATTTAGTTAAAGAGTGATAATATAAATTCTTTTATATTATCACTTTAAAAATATAAGTACTATAGATTTTTATATTAGGAGATATTATGGAAAAAATAAAAAAAATATTACAGAAGATATTAACCAAAGAAGTAATTTTATATATTGCATTTGGAGTGTTTACAACAATAGTGAATCTAGGTTCATTTTTTGTAATGAACACATTATTACATATGAACGAAAATTTATCTAATTTTATAGCTATAATACTTGCGGTATTGTTTGCATATATAACTAACAAAGACTTAGTATTTCATTCTAAAGCTGAAAGTGCAAAAGAAAAAATAATGGAATTTTTAAAATTCATGCTTGGAAGGGCATTTACAATGGTGCTAGAATTTGTTGGTGGCTTAATATTATTTAAAACAGTAATACCCGCGATAATTAGTAAATGCTTTATAACAGTCATTGTTATTATATTAAATTTCTTTATTAGTAAATTTTTTGCATTTAAAACAAAAAATAAAGAGTAGAAAGGAAGTAGTAGAAGATGAAAAAAATAACAGTAATAATACCAGCATATAATGAAGAAGAATCACTACCAATTTTATACGAAAGAATGGATAAACTAATGGAAAGTATGAAAAATTATGAATTTGAAATACTTTTTGTAAATGATGGAAGCAAAGATAAAACAATAGAAATAATAAAACAAATGAGAGAAAAAGATAACAGAATAAGTTATGTAAATTTTTCTAGAAATTTTGGAAAAGAAATAGCTATGATAGCAGGCCTAGATTATGCAACAGGAGATTGTGTAATATTTATGGATGCTGATTTACAAGACCCACCAGAATTAATACCAGAATTAGTAAAATATTGGGAAGAAGGGTATGACGATGTATATGCTAAAAGGCGTTCAAGAAAAGGAGAAACGTGGCTAAAAAAATTTACTTCAAAAATGTATTACAAAGTATTACAACATCTAACTAAAGTTGAAATCCAAAGAGATACAGGTGATTTTAGATTATTAGATAAAAGATGTGTAAATGCATTAAAAAAATTAAGAGAATCACAAAGAAATACAAAGAGTATGTTTAGCTGGATTGGATATAAGAAAAAAGAAGTATTATATGATAGAGACCCTAGAGTAGCTGGAACAACAAAATGGAATTATATAAAATTAATGGATTTAGCAATAGATGGAATAACATCATTTACAACATCACCTTTAAGATTATCTACATTTATAGCAATACCAACATTTATTGTTTTAATTATATATTTTATATATGTAATTATAAAAAGCTTCACTATACATGAAGCAATTCAAGCTTTTCAAGCTATTATATTGTTGATTTTATTTTTCTCAGCAATTCAAATATTATTATTTGGAATAGTGGGAGAATATTTAGGAAGAATATTTAATGAGACTAAAAATAGACCATTATATTTAGTAGATGAATATAATGGAAAGAAAGAAATGAATGAAGATGTTGAAAAATAAAAAGCAGTAGTATTAAGATTAAAACTTTCTTTTTAAGGAGGAAGATATGTTAAGATTAGAAAATATCACTAAAGAGTATGTTTCAGGGGATTCAAAAGTTCAGGCTTTAAAGGGAATAAATATAGAATTCAGAAAAAATGAATTTGTATCAATTCTAGGTCAAAGTCGGATGTGGAAAAACAACATTATTAAACATTATAGGGGGACTAGATAGATATACATCAGGTGATTTGGTTATAAATCATAAATCTACAAAAATGTTTAAAGATAAGGATTGGGATGCATATAGAAATTATTCAGTAGGATTTGTGTTTCAAAATTATAATTTAATACAACATCAAACTGTTCTTTCAAATGTTGAATTAGCATTGACAATATCAGGTGTTTCAAAAAATGAGAGAAGAGATAGAGCAATAAAAGCACTAGAAGATGTTGGATTAAAAGAACAAATACATAAAAAACCGAATCAATTATCAGGCGGACAAATGCAAAGAGTAGCAATTGCCAGAGCATTAGTAAATAATCCAGATATTATTTTAGCAGATGAACCAACAGGTGCATTAGATACAAAAACTAGTGTGCAAATTATGGAAATATTAAAAAATATATCTAAAGATAAATTAATTGTAATGGTTACACATAATCCTGAATTAGCTGAAAAATATTCAACAAGAATTGTAAGGATTTTAGATGGTGTGATAACAGATGATTCTAAACCATTTAATGAAGAAGATAAAAAAGATGAAGAAAAATTAGAGTCAAAAAGTGGTAGAACTTCTATGAAATTTTTTACGGCACTTAGACTTAGTTTAAATAATTTAATGACTAAAAAAGGCAGAACATTATTAACTTCTTTTGCAGGAAGTATAGGGATTATTGGAATAGCTCTTATTTTATCAATTTCAAGTGGAGTGCAAAATTATATTGATAAAGTAGAAGAAGATACACTGTCATCATATCCTGTAACAATTGATGAATCAACAGTTGATATATCAAGTATGATAGAAAACTTAATGGGAAATCAAAAAAATGATGAAGAGAATTATGAAGAAGGAAAAATATATTCAAAAGATATAATGAATGATATGATATCAACAATATCAAATAAAGTATCTAACAATAATTTGGAAGAATTAAAAAAATATATAGAATCAGACAATAATGAAATAAAAAATAATGCAAATGCAATAAAATACAATTATGATTTAGATATAAATTTATATAAAAACGATACTACTAATGGTATAGTCAGAGTAAATCCAAGTACGGTAATGAATAGTTTAGGAATGCAAGATATGGTTGATGCACATGAAAATACTTCAATGACATCTGTATTTGGCTCTACAATGACAACAGGAATGTCTAATACAGATGTATGGGATGAATTAATTGACAATGACTCTTTGCTAAAATCACAATATGATTTGTTAGCTGGTATATGGCCAAAAGATTATAATGAAGTTGTTTTAATGGTTAATGAAAATAACGAGATAAGTGATTATACATTATATACATTAGGATTAAAGAATCAGGAAGAATTAAAAGAAAAATGGAATAAAGTACAAAATGGCGAGAAAGTAGAAGAATCAGAAAGCACGTCATATACATATGAACAGTTATTAAATATGTCCTTTAAACTAGTTTTAAATTCAGATTATTATCAAAAGGAAAATGGAATATGGATA
The DNA here is from genome assembly GCA_934169725.1 of uncultured Clostridia bacterium. Classification (GTDB taxonomy): domain Bacteria; phylum Bacillota; class Clostridia; order TANB77; family CAG-508; genus CAG-269. The sequence continues at coordinate 111,058 of CAKPOF010000003.1, forward strand.
GACAAGAGCAAAGATGAACAATATATGAAGAAAAAACTAGAAAATTCTGAAAGTATAAAGATTGTTGGAATAATAAAACAAAATACTGAAAGCATGTCTACAGATCAATATGGAGGAATTGGATACAAAAAAGAATTAAAAGAATATGTTATAAATAAATCAAATAATGCACAAATAGTTAAAGAACAAAAAGAAAATCCAGAAATAAATGTATTTACAGGAACAAAATTTGCAGATAAAGATAATCAAAGTTTTGATTATAGCCAATTATCTTCTGAACAAAAAGCTAAAATGGCTACATTAAGTACGGAAGAGTTAGCTAAAATGATGGAAACATATAACAACAATGCAAATGCTACATATGATAGCAATTTAAAATCATTAGGAGCTGTCGATGTAAATAAACCATCCTCTATAAGTATATACCCAAAAGATTTTGAGTCTAAAGATTCAATAACAAAAGCCATAGATGAATACAATCAAAAACAAAGGGCTGATGGAAAAGAAGAAAATGTAATAAATTATACAGATATGATAGGAATTATGATGAAATCTGTTAGTCAAATTATAAATACAATAAGTTATGTATTAATATCATTTGTGGCTATATCTTTAGTAGTTTCTTCAATTATGATTGGTATTATCACATACATATCTGTATTAGAAAGAACTAAAGAAATTGGTATTTTAAGAGCCATAGGAGCATCAAAAAAAGATATTTCTAGAGTATTTAATGCAGAAACATTTATTGTTGGATTAATTGCAGGTTTAATAGGGATAGGAATAACAATTTTACTAGATATACCAATAACAGCAATAATACATAAATTAACAGAAGTGCAAGTAACAGTTGCATTACCTGTGATGGGTGGAGTAGTGTTAGTAATAATCAGCATGATTTTAACAATTATAGCAGGATTAATTCCAGCTAAAATGGCAAGTAAAAAAGATCCAGTAGAAGCATTACGAACAGAGTAAAATATTAGTAATTATTTAAAATTTATAAATAGGTTACAATTCACAGTTCAAAAATTTAACTTATAAAAATTTAATAATATATTATTTTTTATACCTTGGTGTCGCAAACCACATATAAAAATTACTAGTATGTAGTTTGCTCCAATTCACACTCACTATCGTTCGTTTGGTCGCTTACGCGGTATTTCAAAACAATATATTATTAAATTTCAAAACGATTTATTTCATAGACTGTGAATTGTAACACAAATAAAATTTAGCTATTAAACTTTAAGGTTTGATAGCTTTACTATTTATATAAAATGTGGTAAAATTCTTGTATTAATAAAAGAAAGAAGGAAAAAATTTGAGCATAAGAGTCTTAGCAATTATAAATCCAGCATCTGGAAGAGGAAATATAACTGAATATATAGATGAAATAAGAAAAAACTTAGAAGAAAAAGATATGGAAGTAAATTTAAAAATTACTAAAAAAGAATATAATGCCAACCATATTGTAAAAGATAATATAAATGAAAGTGATTTGATTTTGGTATGTGGAGGAGATGGAACTTTTAATGAAACCATATCTGCATTAATGGAATTAAATATATCTGATATGAGTATTGCATATATTCCAACTGGTACAACAAATGATTTAGCTAAAAGTCTAAATATGCCAGAAAAAGATATATCTATTACTAAAAAATTGTTAGAATCTAAAGCGAGAAGATTAGATGTAGGACAATTTAATGAAAATAAATATTTTTGTTATATAGCAGCCTTTGGAGTTGTAACAGATGTGGCATATAAAACATCACATAAAGCTAAAAATAAATATGGAAAATTTGCATATTATATAAGAGCATTGTTTGAATTAATAAAAATTCCAACATATAAAACTAAAATAACATTTGACGAAGAAGAATTAGAAGGAGAATTTGTATATGGAGGAATAAGTAATTCTGAGTCAATAGCAGGATTTAAATGGTTTGATAAAGAAGATGTAGATTTGTCAGATGGAAAATTTGAAGCATTATTTATACGAAAACCAAAAAAACTTTCAGGATATTTTAGATTAATAAGTGATTTTAGAAATAAAGATTATATGTCTAATAGAGATTTTGTTTATTTTAAAGCTAATAAAATTACTGTAACAACAGCACAAAAGGTAGATTGGACAATAGATGGCGAATTTGCAGGAAATATGAATTTTGCAAATATAGAAAATAAAAATAAAGCTATAGAATTAGTGGTATGTGATAAAGATAATAAATAAGTAGTATTTTTAAAAATTACAGTTTGTTATATCATTTAATATTATATTGTTTTTTATACCTTGTGTGTCGCAATCTTTATAAAAAATAAAAATGAAGATTGCTCCAAATCGCACTCACTGTCGTTCGTTTGGTCGCTTACGCGGTATTTCAAACAATATAATATTAAATGATATAACTAGTGAAAATCATATATCCATAAATAGTAATATAAAATAAAGAATTTATAATAAAATTTTATTAAAAAAGTTGCAATATTTTGCCAATAATAGTATAATATAAAAGGTAGCATAATAATATATAAGAAAATATTATTTAAAGAGAGGTAAAAAAATGGATTATTTATATATATTAAGAGAAGCTTTAGTATGGACTGTAACAATATTTTGGTTATACCAAGTAGTAGTTAGTTTATGTTCTTTAATAAAATTAAAAGATAAACCATTAAAAGTAAACAAAGATCACAGATTTATGGCAATTATACCTGCACATAATGAAGAAGCGGTAGTTGCTAATTTAGTAGAAAGTTTAAAAAATCAAACATATAATAAAGACTTATATGATATATATGTAATTGCTGATAATTGTACAGATAATACAGCAAAAGTAGCAAGAGATGCTGGAGCAATAGTATATGAAAGATTTGATGAAACTAAAAAAACAAAAGGATATGCATTAAATTGGTTTTTACAACAAAAAATCAAAGAAAATGCACCATATGATGCATTTTTCGTATTTGATGCTGATAATATAGTAGACAAAAATTTCATAAAAAATATGAATAAAAAATTATGTCAAGGTGAAGATGTAGTACAAGGATATAGAGATATAAAAAATCCTTCTGACAACTGGATTACAGCAGGATATGCAATATTCTATTGGCAAATGCATAGATTTTATCATTTAGCTAGATACAATATTGGATTATCACCATTACTAAATGGTACAGGTTTTATGGTTAAATTTGATGTTATAAAACCACAAGGATGGGATACAGAAACTTTAACAGAAGATATAGAGTTTTCTTTAAAAAGAATTATAAAAGGTAAAAAATTAGGTTGGGCAACAGATGCTATTGTTTATGATGAACAACCAACAGGATTTAGACAAAGTTGGTCACAAAGAAGCAGATGGACAGTAGGACATATTCAATGTATAAAAAAATATACAAAGGATTTAGCAATTGCTGCAAAAGAAAATAAAAAAATGATTAATATAGATGGATTATTTTATATAGTAGGAAGTATTCCAATGTTTGTAATAACAATGTTATTATTATTTTCTAATTTTGTAATGTATAATTCATCAGCTATAACATCAGCAGAATTAATAAAAAATATATTATTCTATTTACTTCCAACATTTGTATTACCAATATTTATAGGAATGTTTGCTATGTGGTTAGATGGAAGAAAAATTAAACCAATGGCAAAAGGATTACTTTGTTATCCATTATTCCTATTAACATGGATATTTATCAATTTTAAATGTTTATTTATAAGAAATACTTCATGGGAAAAGATAGACCATGTAAGAAGCATAAAAATATCAGATGTTTCTGATGATGAAAATAAGACTGAAAAAGAATTAATTTAATATATATAACATATAAGTGGACGTTTAAACTGTTATTTCTTGAAATGACAATTCATAATGCTCCACTTATATTATTATGAGTAAGTTGAATTTGAAAGGGACGAATAAAAATATGGAAAAATTAAAAAAAATAAATAAAAAATATTTACATATAGCAATTATTATAATAGGAGTTATATTTTTATTTTTATCATCTTTTCATGAAGATATATGGTTTGATGAAAGTTATTCAGTTGCTATAGCAAAACACAATTTTATAGATATTTGGCAAATAACTGGACATGATGTGCATCCACCTTTATATTATTGGATGTTACATATAGTATGGATGATTTTTGGAAATAATGTAATTGCATTTAGATTATTTTCAGTTTTAGCAATTGTATTATTGGGGATATTAGGATATACTCACATAAGAAAAGATTTTGGAGATAAAGCTGGTATTTTATTTTCTTACTTGGTGTATTTTTTACCAGTAATGTGTACATATAGTCAAGAAATAAGAATGTATTCATGGTCATGTTTATTAATAACACTTTTAGCAATATATGCATATAGATTATACAAAAAAATAAAAAACAAAGAAGAAAAAAATGTAAATAGAAATATAATATTGTTTGGTATACTTAGTATATTATCATGTTATATTCACTACTACGCTTTAGTTTCAGCAGGTTTAATAAATTTTGTGTTATTAATATATATAATAAAAAATAGGAAAAATGTACCTCATATATTAAGAAACTTTTTGATTTTAGCTTTTGTACAAATAATTTTATATGTTCCATGGTTGATTTACCTAAAAGGTCAAGTATCTCATGTAGAAAGTGGTTTTTGGATATATTTGGGAATGAGTACATTAGTTGAAGTGCCTAGCTTCCAATTTAGAAGACAATTAGATACTAATTTTTCATTTGATCTAAATACAATAATTGCACTTGTTTCGGCTTTAGCTATGTATATATATATAGGTTTAAAAATGTATAAAGCTAAAAAAGAAAAAAGTGAAATGTTACCAGGTGTATTAGCTTGGGTTTTGTATGTTGCAGTTATAGCATCTGTTTTAGTAGTGTCTCTAGTTATGAAACAATCAATATTGTTTGCAAGATACTTACTAGTTATTACTGGGTTATATATATTTGGAATAGCATTTTTTATGGCAAAAGAAAAGAAAAATTGGTTAATTATATTAATATGTTCAATAATATTGATTTTAGGATGTATTAGTAATATTACTAACATACAAATAAATTATGATAGTAGTAATATGAAACAAATAGAATATTTAAGAGAAAATATAAAACAAGATGACATTATAATATATTCTAATATTGGAAATGGTGGAGTAATAGCTGCATTTTTCCCAGAAAACAAGCAATATTTTTACAATGGTGAATATTGGGATGTAGAAGAAGCATATAAGGCTTATGGGCCAGCGATGGAAACAATTTATAATTATGAAGATGTATTAAAAGATTATCATGGAAGAATATGGTTAATTGATTCAGAAGGTTGTGGATTGTATAATGAAATTCCGAAGGATGGATTAAAAACTATAGTAGAACCAACTGAATTTGTAACTAGATATCAAAATTACATATATACAATTGTATTGTTAGAAAAAGAATAATAAAAGGATACATAAGAATATGAATAATAAGATAGATATAAAAAAAAGCATATCTAATTTAATATTTACAATAATTTTATTTTTAGCGTTATATTTTGCGTATAGATTTTATCAAATTCATAATTTTAATGAATTTATTAGAAGTGAAGCAAATATGGGATGTACAGAATTTAAAAGAGATAACAAAGAAAAATATTCAAAAATGAAGAGTTATGAAATTAATTCAAACGATTTTAATGATGCCATGTTTTCTAAAGATATACAAGTAGAAAGAGATACACCATATAAAGTATCTTGTATGGTAAAAACGAAGAATGTAATAGGAGATAAAGATACATCAGATATAGGTGCTCAAATTTCAATAAGTGATACTACTGAGAGATCAATATCTGTAAAAGGAGATAGTGAGTGGCAAAAAATTGAATTGATATTTAATTCAAAAAATAGAACAAGTGTAAATATAGCATTTCGCTTAGGAGGAAGTGATGGATATGCTAAGGGAAATGCATGGTTTTCTGACTTTTCTATAGAACAAGGAGAAAAAGATGATAATAATAACTGGAAATTTGCATGTTTAATATTTGACAATACAAGTGTAACTATAAATAATAATCCAGTTGATATACAAATTACAAGTAATGATATTGTAGATATAAAAAATACAATAAATAGGTTTGAAAAATCATGTAATACTTTATCAGAAAATAAAATGACTGCTGATTGTGATATATATGAAATACAAGATCCAATCACATCTTTATCATATGATGATCAATTTGGATATTATGTTTCACCAGAAGATATTGAAAAACAAATAAATAATGTTATAAATAAAAATGATTATGATCATATTTTTGCAATTATAAGATTAGGAAATGATGAACACAAAGATGATATTGAAATAAAAGATTGGATAGGTCTTGGGTCTATGGATTATTACGGTGTAGGATTTTCTAATATTAGATTGCCAAACAGTTCAAAAAGTTATATATATAAATATAATACTAGGGTTAACCAATTTCCAGAGGAAGTTTTTTTACATGAATTTTTACATTCTTTAGAAAGAACGGCTAAAGAATATGGTTATCAAATTCCAGAACTACATGGATATAAAGAATATGGATATCAAAATGAAGTTATTATTGGGCAAAAAAAATGGTATACAGATTATATGAATAAAAATATAAAAACAGCTGATGGATATACAGGCTTGCCAAATGAAATATATACTATGAAACCAGCCAAAAAGTCTAATTTTGATTTTCCAATAGCATTAGATGTTTATGAAGAACCGCAAAACGTTATAGAAGAAATAAGAGGAATATTTGGTAATTTATTTAGAAATGCAAAAATCATAATTGGAAAAATATAAAAATAAGGAGCAAATAAATTGAAAGTATCAGAGTTTAATTATAATTTACCAGAAGAATTAATAGCACAAACACCATTAGAAAAAAGAGATGAATCAAGATTAATGGTTTTAGATAGAGAAAAACAAACAATAGAAAATAAAACATTTAAAGATATAATAGATTATTTAGAACCAGGAGATTGTTTAGTAAGAAATAATACAAAAGTTATACCAGCAAGAATATATGGAAAAAAAGAAACAGGAGCAAATGTAGAATTTTTATTACTAAATAATATAGAAGGTGATATTTGGGAGAGTATTGTTAGACCTGGAAATAAATTACATGTAGGAACAAAAGTAATATTTGGAGACGGACTATTAACTGCAGAGATTTTAGAAATCATGCCAGGAGGAACAAGAAAGGTTAAATTTTTCTATGAAGGGATATTTAATGAAATATTGGATCAAATAGGATTAATGCCACTACCTCCATATATTCATGAAGAATTAAAGGACAGGGATAGATATCAAACTGTTTATGCAAAATATAAAGGATCAGCAGCAGCTCCTACTGCAGGATTACATTTTACACCAGAATTATTAAAAAAAATAGAAGAAAAAGGTGTAAAAATTGCTAATGTAACATTACATGTTGGAATTGGTACATTTAGACCAGTAAAGGAAGATACAGTAGAAAAACATGAAATGCATACAGAACATTTTTATATAAAACAAGAAGATGTTGAAAAAATAAATGGAACAAAATTAAATGGAAAAAAAGTAATAGCAGTAGGTACAACATCATGTAGAGTTTTAGAAACAATAGCAGATGAAAAAGGGTTAGTAAAAGTAACAGAAGGAGATACAAAGATATTTATTTATCCAGGATATAAATTTAAATGTTTAGATGGACTAATAACAAATTTTCATTTACCACAATCAACTTTATTAATGTTAGTATCTGCTTTAGCAGGTAAAGAATATATTATGAAAGCATATAATCAAGCAGTAAAAGAAAAATATAGATTTTTTAGCTTTGGAGATGCAATGTTTATTAAATAATGAAAGGAATAGAATATGAAACCAGCAGTAACATATGAATTATTACATGAATGTAAACAAACAGGTGCCAGACGAGGAGTTATACATACTCCGCATGGGGATATTCAAACACCTGTATTTATGCCAGTAGGAACTCAGGCTACAGTAAAATCAATGACTCCAGAAGAACTAAAAGAAATGGTAGGAGCACAAATAATATTATCAAATACATATCATTTATATTTAAGACCTGGACAGGATATTGTTAAAGAAGCAGGTGGATTGCACAATTTTATGAAGTGGGATAGGCCTATTTTGACAGATAGTGGAGGGTTCCAAGTTTTTAGTTTAGGAGCATTAAGAAAAATTTCAGAAGAAGGTGTGGAATTTAAATCTCATTTAGATGGAAGTAAACATTTCTTTTCACCAGAAAGTGTAATGAAAACAGAAGAGGATTTAGGTGCAGATATAATAATGGCGTTTGATGAGTGCGTTGAATATCCAGCTACATATGAATATACAAAACAATCAATGGAAAGAACTACAAGATGGGCAAAACGTTGTAAAGAAGCACACAAAACTGAAAATCAAGCATTATTTGGTATTATCCAAGGAGGTTTTTATGAAGAGTTAAGAGAAAAAAGTGCAAAAGACTTAATAGAATTAGACTTACCAGGATATGCAATAGGTGGAATTAGTGTAGGAGAACCTAAAGAAGAATTTTTAAAAATGCTTAATTTTACAGCACCTTTAATGCCAAAAGATAAGCCAAGATATTTAATGGGAGTAGGAACGCCAGATTATTTAATTGAATCAGCAATTGCAGGAATAGATATGTGTGATTGTGTGTTACCTACAAGAATAGCAAGAAATGGAACAGCAATGACTTGGAATGGAAAAGTAGTTGTTAGAAATGCAACTTATGAAAGAGATTGGAGACCATTAGATTCAGAATGTGATTGTTATACATGCAAAAATTATTCTAGAGCATATATAAGACATTTAATTAAAGCAAATGAAATATTAGGAGTAAGATTATTATCAATACATAATCTAAGGTTCTTGACTAATTTGATGGAAAAGGTTAGAATAGAAATAGAGAGAGATAATTTAGGGACATTTAGAAAAGAATTTTACAAAAAATATGGATATATGGAATAGGGGGATTACAAATGAATTTATTGGATGAAGATTTTCAAGATAAAAAAGAAACAGGAAATAAAAAAATATTGAGAGTTGTATTAGTTTTGATAATATTAATAGTATTTTCAATTATTGGAATAATTAGTTATTTAATGTATTTAGAAAGTACAAACTTAAAAGTTTCATTAAATGATCAAATAAATAACGATGTAAAAAATTTAATAGTATTTGAGCAAGATGGAAGTATATATTTGCCGGTAAGAGCAATGTCATCATTTTTAGGGTATAATTGTTATAATGGTGAATATTCAAATAAATCAGAAGAAAGCAGTAAATGTTATGTACAATGTGAAGGTGAAATAGCAAATTTAGTTTTAAATTCTAATAAAATTTATAAATTAAATTTAGAGGAATCAGATGATAACTACACATATATTTTTATGGATAAACCAGTAAAAGCTATTAATGGAGAACTATATGTAACTGCAGATGGATTTGAAAAAGTTTTTAATACAAGTTTTAATTATGATAAAGATAAAAATAGAATTTCTATGTATACAACAAATTATTTGGTAAGTATATACGAAAATAAAGTTTTAGATTATGGATATACAAAATTAAGTGATAAATTTGAAAATACTAAAACAGCTATAAAAGATATGCTTGTAGTAACAAATGACAAGGCATTTGGAGTTGTGAATGCAACAGATGGTACAGAAATTTTAGAGTGTAAATATGATGATATAAAATATCAAGAAACAACAGGAGATTTTATAGTATCTAGTGATGGAAAATATGGTATTATTGGTGCAGATAAAAAAACAAAGATAAATTTAGCATATGATGAAATTAAATTGATGGATTATGAAGAAGGACAAAACTCAGGATTATATGTAGTAAAAAGAAACAATAAATATGGAGTTATAGACTTTAAAGGAAATGATAAAATATATGCAGAAAATGATCAAATTGGTGTAGATATATCAAAATTTGAAGAGAATGATTTAAAATCTGGATATGTTTTAGTAGATAATTTAATACCAGTTAAGAAAAATGATAAATGGGGATTATTTGATAAAAGTGGTAAAAAAATAGTTGATTTTGAATATGATGATTTAGGATATATAGCAAATAATAATAAAGATGCAACAAATTTATTGGTTATACCTAATTATAATGTAATAGTAGCTTGTTTAGATGGAAGATATACATTATTAAATGCTTCTGGGGAACAACCATTTAAAGCATTTGTTGATGATATATATATGACAATAAGTGGTGGCGTAAAACATTATACTATGATAGCAAATAATAAATCTTATGATGTAGAAGAATATTTAGATAAATTAGGAGTAAGAACAACTAAAAACAGTAGTAATCAATCAAAAAATAACACCAATACAAATAATAATACAGAAAGCAATACAACAAATACAAACGAACAACAAGCAGATGAAAACAGCGAAGATAATAATAATCAAGATCAAAATGATAACCAAGAACAAAATAACAATGAAGACAATAATGATCAAGAAAACAATCAAGATAATCAATCAGATGAAGAGGAATAAGAACAAAGAATACTTGGGGGTAACAAGTATTCTTTTTTTGACCAGTCATACTAATAGAAAAAAATAAAAAAATAGTATATAAATATATAGAGGAAAAATTATATATTAACTAGAAAGAGGTATATAATGTGTAATATAAAAATTATAGAAAATGGAATATATCTTCCTAAAAAACAAGTAAAAAACAATGAATTAGAAAAATATTTAAATTTAGAAAATGGATATATAGAAAAAAGAACAGGAATAAAGCAAAGATATTATAGTATTGAAGAATCAATAGAAGATATGGCTCTAAATGCTGTAAACAATATAAAAAATATTTTAAAAGAAAAAGATAGTATTGGTCTTATAATAACAGCAACGACAAGTACAGATAAGATAATGCCTGGAATTTCAAACTATATTCAAAAAAAGTTAGATATAAAATCATGTATATGTTTAGATATATTAGCAGGATGTAGTGGATATATAAATGCTTTTGATATTGCTAAACTATATATAACTTCAGGGAAAGTAGATAAAGCATTAGTGATTGGAGTAGATAAATTATCACAAGTAATTGATAAAGATGATATTGGAACAGCAATTGTTTTATCAGATGGTGCAGGTGCAACACTTCTAGGGAAGATTGATGAAGAAAAAGAATACAAAGTAAATATTACAGCAACAGGAAAAGGAAATGAAATTTTAACATACAATTATGGTGAAAATCTATATATGAATGGTAAAGAAGTATATAAATATGCAGTCACAAAAACAATAGAAAATATAAAAGAGTTATTAAAAAATTCAAATTTAAAGCTTGAGGATATAAAATATATAATTCCACATCAGTCAAATTTAAAAATAATAAAATCAATAGCTTCGAGATTGCATATTGAATTAAACAAAATGTATATAGATATAGAAAATAATGGAAATACATTTTGTGCAAGTATACCAATTGCTTTATATGATATAAATAAAGAAAATCTAATACAAAAAGGTGATAAGATAATTTTTTTAGGTTACGGCGGAGGATTAAATACAGGAAGTATATTAATTGAATTTTAAGAAAGGAAAATAAAAAATGAAAAGAGTATTTTTATTCCCTGGTCAAGGGGCACAAGTTGTAGGAATGGGAAAAGATATATATGAAAAATATGAAGAAGCAAGAAAAATATATGACAAAGCTTCTGAAATATCAGGGATAGATGTGAAAAAAATTTGTTTTGATGGACCAGAAGAAGAATTAAATAAAACAGAAAATACACAAATAGCAATATTAACAACAAGCTTAGCAATATTGGAAGTTTTAAAGTCAAAAAATATAAATGCAGAAATAGCTACAGGACTAAGTTTAGGTGAATATGGTGCATTGATATATTCTGGCATAATAAGTTTTGAAGATGGAATAAAATTGATACAAAAAAGAGGATATTATATGGGAAATATGTTACCAAAGGAAAAATATTCTATGGCAGCTGTAATAGGGTTAGATTCAAAAAAGATTGAAAAAGTTTGCGATGAAATTTCAAAACAAGATTTATTTATAGCAATAGCAAATTATAATTATAGTAAACAAACAGTTATATCAGGAGAAGAAAAAGCAATAAATATTGCGATGGAAAAATTAAAAACATCTGGAGCTAAAAGAGTGATAAAATTAAATACAAGTGGACCATTTCATACAATAAAATTAGAAAAAGCTAGAATTCAATATGAAAAGGAATTAGAAAAAGTTAAATTTAATTTAAATACTAAGATAAAAGTAATAAAAAATATAGATGGTACATATTATGACATAAATGATAACATTAAGAAAATTTTATCGAAACATATAGTTAGTCCTGTTAGATTTGATAAAACAATAGAATTGCTAAAAGAAGCAAAAGCAGAAGAATATGTTGAGATTGGACCAGGAAAAACCTTAACAGGATTTATAAAAAAAGAAAATAAAGAAGCAAACGTTGTAAATATAAACAATGTTGAAAGTTTGGAAAATTATTTAGAAAAAGGATTGGTGTAAAATGGAAGAAAATAAAACTGTATTTGTAACAGGTGGCTCTAGAGGGATAGGTAAAGAAGTAGCTTTGAAATTTGCAGAAAAAGGATATAATGTTGTAATAAACTATGTTTCAGAAAAGACAAATATAGATAAATTAAAAGAAGAATTTGAAAGTAAAGGAATAAAATCATTAATAGTTAGAGCAGATGTAACAAACAAAGACGAAATTGAAATATTAGTAAAAAAAGCAATAGAAGAATTTGGTTCAATTGATGTTTTAGTAAATAATGCTGGAATAACAAGAGATGGATTATTAATGAGAATGAACGAAGAAGACTTTGATAAAGTTATTGAAATAAATTTAAAAGGAACATATATAGTGACAAAAGCTGTTACTAAATATATGATGAAAAAAAGAAGAGGAAGTATAATAAATTTATCATCAGTGGTTGGTGTTTCAGGAAATGCAGGACAATGTAATTATTCTGCATCAAAAGCAGGAATAATAGGATTTACAAAAAGTATAGCAAAAGAACTTGCATCAAGAAATATAAGAGCAAATGCAGTTGCACCTGGATTTATAGAAACAGATATGACAGCAGTATTATCAGAAGAAGTAAAAGAAAATATATATAATCAAATACCATTAAAAAGAATGGGAACAGCAAAAGAAGTAGCAGAATTAATTTACTTTTTAGGGTCTGAAAAAAGTTCATACATAACAGGACAAGTAATTAATGTAGATGGCGGAATGGTAATGTAAAAAAGAAAGGATGAATAAAATGGAAAGAAGAGTTGTTATAACAGGATTAGGAGCTATAACTCCAATAGGAAATAATACAAAGGAATTTTGGGAAGGAATAAAAAAAGGAACATGTGGAATAGATGAAATTACAAGATTTGATACATCAACATTTAAAGTAAAATTGGCAGCAGAGGTTAAAGGATATAACCCAGAAGAATATTTTGATAGAAGAGAGTCAAAAAGATTAGATAAATATTCTCAATATGCAATTGTAGCATCAAGAGAAGCATGGAAAGACAGTGGATTAGACAGAGAAAAAGAAAATATGGAAAGAGTAGGAGTTGTAGTTGGATCTGGAATTGGCGGGATTCAAACAATAGAAACAGAAAATCAAAAATGTGTAGTTAAAGGACCAGACAGAGTATCACCTATGTATATTCCAATGGCAATTATAAATATGGCAACAGGAAATGTAGCAATAGATATAGGAGCAAAAGGAGAATCTATGGCAATGGTTACAGCATGTGCTTCAGGAACACATTGTATAGGAGAAAGCTATAGAATGATAAAACATGGATATCAAGATATTATGTTGGCAGGAGGAACAGAAGCAAGTGTAACACCTTTGAGTATAGCTGGATTTTCAAATATTAAAGCATTAACTAAAACAGAAGATAAAACAAGGGCAAGTATTCCTTTTGACAAAGAAAGAAGCGGATTTGTTATGGGAGAAGGAGCAGGAATAGTTGTATTAGAAGAATTGGAACATGCACAAAAAAGAGGAGCAAAAATATATGCAGAAGTAGTTGGTTATGGAGCAACATCAGATGCTTATCATATAACATCACCAGCACCAGGTGGAGAAGGTGGAGCAAGAGCAATGAAATTAGCTATGCAAGATGGTAATGTAAAACCAGAAGAAATAACATACATAAATGCTCATGGTACATCTACACATTTAAATGATTCTTGTGAAACACAAGCTATTAAAGTAGCTCTAGGAGAAAAAATAGCTAAAGAAGTAATGATAAGCTCAACAAAGGGACATACAGGTCATCTATTAGGAGCAGCTGGAGGTGTAGAAGCAATTGTGTGTGCTAAAGCAATTGAAGAAGGATTTGCACCAGCAACAATAAATTACAAAGTACCAGATGAAGAATGTGATTTAGATATAATACCAAATGAAGGAAGAAAAGCAGATATACAATGTGCAATGTCTAACTCATTAGGATTTGGAGGACATAATAGTAGTATAATATTAAAAAAATATGTGAAATAAATTTTAGAGGAAGGAGAAATTGTAATGGATTATAAAGATATAAAAAAATTAATGGATGATATGGGAAATTCAAAATTAGAGGAATTAGAAATTGAATTTCCTGATGGAGTAAAAATAAGCATGAAGAAAAAAGATAACAAAGAAGTTATTATGCCAACAACAGTAATAGAAGCAGGTGCGCCAATGACAGTTCCAGTAGTAAAACCAAAAAAAGAAAAAAGTATGATTACTGTTGATTCAAAAAATGAGGAAAATTATAAAATAATAAAATCACCAATGGTTGGAACATTTTATTCAAGTTCATCACCAGATAAAGAACCATTCGTAAAAATTGGTGATAAAGTAAAAAAAGGACAAGTTGTTTGTATATTAGAAGCAATGAAATTAATGAATGAAATTGAATCAGAATTTGATGGAGAAATAGTAGAAATTTGTGCTAAAAATGAAGATATTATAGAATATGGAGCACCATTATTTAAAATAAAATAAGTTAGAAAGAAAGGATTTTTTTATGTTAAATAAAGAACAAATAAAAGAAATTATACCACAAAGAGAACCGTTTTTAATGATAGATGAGGTAGAAGAATATATTCCTGGAGAAAGTTGTATTGCATACAAAAATGTAAATGAAAATGAGTATTATTTTAAAGGTCATTTTCCAGGAAATCCTATAATGCCAGGAGTATTAATTGTAGAAGCATTGGCACAAACAGGTGCAGTAGCAATATTATCAATGAAAGAAAATAAAGGGAAAAATGCTCTTTTTGGAGGAATTGATAAGTTAAGATTTAAAAGACAAGTTGTTCCTGGAGATAAATTGAAATTAGAGATGAAAATTATAAAGAAAAAAGGACCTATAGGAATAGGAGAAGCAATAGCAACTGTAGATGGAAAAATAGCTGTTAAAGGAGAGTTAACATTTGCATTAGTATAAGAGTGAAATATTTCTTGAATGTGTTTTAAGTTGGAATTATTGTTAAAAACACTGAATTTATTACTAGTCAGTCATAAAAGTAAAATAATGATGTTTTAAAATTACAATTTGTATTTTAAGACATCATTATTAAATTTTGGAATTTATATTGATAAAAATTTAGTAAAATATATTGATTTAATTAATGTAAAAATATATAATGTTAATGAAAAATATAGTATTTTATACTAAACATTAGATGAAATTATGGGAGGACGAAGGATGAAAAAAATGAAGTGTGATAATTTTATGGAATCAAAAGGTATAACATTAATAGCTTTAGTTATAACTATAATTGTGCTTTTAATATTAGCAGGAGTTACTATAACGAGTATAACTGGAGAAAATGGAATATTATCAAAATCAACAGAAGCTAAAGCAAAGACAATAGTTGGTCAAGAAAAAGAACAGATAAGTTCAGCATATAGTGCAGCAGTAGCTAATAGATTAGGTGATGATTCAGTAACAGCAAGTGAAATACAAACAGAATTAGATAATATTGCTGGAAGTGGAAAAACTACAGTGTCTGGAGGAAACTCTTTTAAAATAAGATTTATAGATACTAATAATACGTATACAATATCAAAAAGTAAAGGTGTAGAAGAATATAAAAAAGAAGAGGTAACACCAGTATATGCTTTTTTATGTGATACAGATGGAAATGGAGAAGGAGAAACTTTAGTTTTAAGCAGTACAGATACAATAGATGGATATACAATTATAAAAAGCTATGGAGATAGTGAGGCATATGAAAGTAATGAAGATAATGCGGAAAAAAATTATGGAAATATATATTATTATCCAATTTGGAAAGATGATTTGAATGCAATAAAAAATGCTGTTATATATAATAAAGTTGTTCCAACAATAACAGAGAGATGGTTTAACTGTTCAAATTTAACAGACATAAAAAATATAGAAAACGTAGATACGTCAAATGTTACAAATATGACTTGTATGTTTTTAGATTGTTCTAATATAACTAATTTGGATTTAAGCAATTTTGATACGAGCAATGTTAAAAAAATGATTAGTATGTTTAATAACTGTAAAAAGTTAACTAATTTAAATGTAGATAATTTTGATATAAGTAATGTTGAAGATATGAATAGTATGTTTTCAGGATGTTCTAGTTTAACAAGTTTAAACTTAAGTAGCTTTAAAGATAATAAAGTTGAAAGGATGAATAGTATTTTTATGGGTTGTGAAAATTTAACAAATTTAAATTTGACAAATTTAAAAACGAATAATGCTACATGGATGGGTTTAATGTTTTATAATTGTAAAAAATTATCGAATTTGGATTTAAAAAGTTTTGATACAAGTAATGTTACAGATATGGATAATATGTTTAGGGAGTGCTCAAGTTTAACTAGTTTAGATTTATCTAATTTTAATACAAGTAATGTTACGAAGATGGATAGTATGTTTTCTGGCTGTACAAATTTGAAAAATTTAGATATAAGTAATTTTAATACAAGCAATGTTTACGATATGAGTGATATGTTTTATGGGTGTCAAAATTTAACAAGTGTAGATTTGAGTGGCTTTGAATTAAATAGTTCAAAGCATGTAAATGTAAGGTCAATGTTCGAAAAATGTACACAACTAAAAACAATTTATGTAAATTCGAAATGGGCAATGAAAGATGATTGGTATGGAGATAGTATGTTTAAAAATTGTACTAGTTTAGTTGGAGGTGCAGGAACAACATTTGATTCTTCTCATACTGGACTTGAATATGCACATATAGATGGAGGAACAAGCAATCCTGGATATTTAACTGAAAAATAAAAATAAAAAATCTTAGATTTTGTGTAAAACAATAATCTAAGATTTTTTTGTATGCTAATATTTAAATCAAAAAAGAATAAAAATACCTCTTGAAAATATATTGCACAGAAAATTTGCTTTGCAATTTCGTGCACAAACAAAGACACGGGCTTAAAGAAGTTAAAATAAATAAAAATGTTATCAATGTCCGCTTTTGTTCTATCAAATTTAAGAATAATTATTGTATTTTTTTAAATTATTGTTATAATAAGTAAGAAACTTATTATAATATCATAATAAAAAGAGGAGGATTTTTTATGTTAAAAAAAGTAGCGATATTAGCAAATGGTGGAGATGTAGCTGGATTTAATGCAGTTATAAGAGCTATAAAGAAAACATGTGAAACACATGGGATAGAGTGTTATGGATATATTGATGGATATAGAGGTTTAGTAGAAAATAATTATATAAGATTAGATGGAAATGAAAAAGCATCAGGAATATTACCTAAAGGTGGTTCTATAATTGGTTCTTCAACAAATGCAATTGTATTTCACTATAAAGTAAAACATGAAGATGGAACTATAACATATGAGGATTTATCAGATAAATGTGTTCAAAATGTAAAAGATGCAGGTTTTGATTGTGTGTTTACATTAGGTGGTGATAGTACTCAAAAATCAGCAAGAGATTTGTTTTTAAAAGGAATAAATACAATAGGTGTACCAAAAACGATAGATAATGATGTAGCATGTACTGATGTTACATTTGGTTATAATACTGCTGTTCATGTTGCAACAGAGGCTATAGATAGATTACATACAACAGCAGAAACACATGATAGAATTATGGTTCTAGAAGTTATGGGAAGGTTTGCTGGATGGATTGCATTAGAATCTGCAATATCAGGTGGAGCAGATGTTGCTTTAATACCAGAAATTCCATATGATATTAATAAAGCAGCAGAGACAATAAATAAAAGAAAACAATCAGGGAAAAAATTCAGTGTTGTTGTTGTATCAGAGGGAGCACATCCTAAAAATGAAGAGGCAACAACACATTCAGCAGAAGGTATAGATAATCAAGCAGGAATTAGTATAAAATTTGGTGGCGAAGGAACAAGAGTTGCAAAAGAGCTTCAAGAATTAACAGGATTAGAGGCAAGATGTACTACATTAGGATATATGCAAAGAGGTGGGACACCAACTGCATATGATAGAGTTTTATCTACTAAATATGGTGCTAAAGCAATGGAATTAGCAATGGATGGTAAATTTGGTGTCTTAACTGTTATTAAAAATGGAAAATTAGATTCTGTACCATTGGAAATAGTGGTTGGAAAGAATAAAGAGTTAGGAGCTGTACAAGGTGGTACTGCTGAAAGTAATGTAAGGTATGTAACAATGGATCATGATTTAGTAAAAACTGCAAGAGATATTGGTATTTGTTTAGGTGATTAATAGAATAAACATATAGAAAAAAGAATATATTAAACGTTTCATATTTATTTATGAGACGTTTTTATATTATATGTTATGCAGAGAATTTATGAAATAAATTTTCATGTGTAAACAAACTTGAATTATATAATGTTACATTTATGTTACATTTTTTTGTTTTTGTTGTTATAAAAAAATATTATTGGTATAATTTGGGTATAATAAAATACGAAGGAGGAATAGTTATGTTAAAATCAAATGTGGCATGGAGTACAAATGAGGATAGTTATACACAAGGGAGAGAAGCTGCTGAAAAAGCAGTAGTAGATCTAGTACAAACAAAGGTAGCATTTTTATATACATCTGTAGACTGTGATGTCAAAAAAGTATTAGAAGGAGCAAAATCAGAATTAGGTACAGCACCTATTATAGGATGTACATCAAGTGCTGGAATTATAGTTCCAGATGGTTTTATTTCTTCAGAAAATGGATTTACTGGAATTCTTGCATTAGGTGATCCAGAAACAGAAGTTGGAGTTGCAAGTTCTGAAAGAGGAAATGACCCAAGAGAAACAGGTAGAAAAGTTGCTTTAGAAGCAATGAAAAAAGCAGGAAGAACAGATGCACCAGCGTATTTTTATATGGTTGCTTCACCAGCAGAGGAAGAATTTTACATTAAAGGAATTGAAGATGTAATAGGAAGAGTGCCTGTATTTGGTGGAAGTGCAGCAGATAATACTGTAGAAGGAAAATGGAGTATATATACAAATGATAAAATATTTGCAGATGGTGTTGCAGTAGCATTTTTCTACACAGATAAAGAAATGAAAAATGTGTATACAGGTGAATATCACGAAACAACAAATTCAGGAGTTATTACAAAAATCAAAGGAAATAGAACTTTGGTTGAAATAGATGGAACTCCAGCTTTGAAAAAATATTCTTCATGGACTGGAAAGAAAATGAAAGATCTTGAAGAAAATAATTTATTAGTATCAACAATAACGGCACCTTTAGGTGTAAAAGATAGATTAGGAGATTTAATTGCAATTCGTCATCCAATGTATGGTAATCCAGATGGATCAATGAATATAGGTGCTAATTTAGCAGTTAATACAGCTGTTATACAAATGGAGGCATCAGTTGATGAATTAATTAGTTCTACAGGAAGAACAATGAAAGAACTAAATAAAGAAATGAGCAGTGATATTGGAGCATATTTATTAGTTCATTGTGGTGGTAGAAGATTAGGTATTGGAGATAGAATTGATGAAGTGGCTAAACAATTGAAAAAAGAAGCAAATGGTGTACCATTTATGACTATATTTACTTTTGGAGAATATGGTGTAAAAGATCATGGTGCAAATACAACAGGAGGTTTAATGCTTTCATTCACAGCGTTTGGTAAATGAAGAGCTCAAGAAATAAAAGTAAAAAAGGAGGAAAGTATGAAAAATTTAATAGGGTATGAATGGAAAGAGGCTTCAAATGGAGCTAAAATAGAAGTTGTAAATCCTGCAACTCAAGAATTGATTGATACAGTTCCAAATGTTACAGAAGAAGATGTTGATGAAGCAGTAAAAGTTGCTGTTGAAGAGCAAAAAAAATGGGAAAAAGTATCAATTTATGAAAGAGCAGAAATTTTATACAAATTTGTCAATTTAGTAGAAGAAAATAAAGAAAGATTGGCAATACTTTTATCAAATGAGACAGGAAAGCCAATAAAAGAGGCAAGAGGAGAAATAGCAAATGTACGAATAGGAATTAGAGGTTTTGTTGAAAAAGCAAAACATTTATATGGAAAAAGTATTCCAGCAGGTGCGGAAGCTGGACAAGAAACAACAATGCAAATAACTAAAAGATATCCAATAGGTGTAATTGCAGCAATTATACCATTCAACTTTCCAAGTGATTTGTTCTGCCAAAAAGTACCACCAGCATTAATGATGGGAAATAGTATTATTGTAAAACCATCAAATTATAATCCGTTAACATTAATTGAATATGTAAAATTAATGATTGAAGCAGGAGTGCCAGCAGGATGTATACAAATATTAACAGGAGATGGACCAACAGTTGGGCAAGCATTAGCAAGACATCCGGGAGTTCACTTGGTATCATTAACAGGTGGAACAGCTGCAGGTATTCAAACAATGGGAACAGCTTCTAAAAATTTAACACATGTTATGTTAGAATTAGGTGGTAATGATGCATTTATTTTCTTAGAAGATGGAGATATGGATTTAGCTGTAAAAGAAACTATATGGGGAAGATTATATAATGGTGGACAAGTTTGTTGTGCAAGTAAAAGATTTTTAATCCATAATTCTAGAAAACAAGAATTTATTGATAGAATGAAAGAAGTTATAAGCAATTTAAAAGTTGGAGATCCAATGCAAGAAGATACAGATATGGGACCAATGATAAATATTAATGCTGCTAAAAGGATAGAAGAACAAGTTAATCAAATGGTTGAAAAAGGCGCAAAAGTAGTGTGTGGTGGAAAAAGAGAAGATGCATACTATTATCCAACTATTTTAGACAATGTAACTAAAGATATGGATGTTGCAAAAGATATGGAAATATTTGGACCAGTAATTTCTGTAATTGGTTTTGACACTGTTGAAGAAGCAATAGAAATAGCAAATCAATCTTCATATGGTTTATGTGGTTGTGTTATATCTAAAGATTATTCAAGAGCAATGAAGATAGCAGATAAACTAGAATGTGGTGGGGCTATTGTAAATGGTGCAAGCTTCTATCGTTCATTTGAAATGCCATTTGGAGGATGGAAACATTCTGGAATTGGAAATGAAGGAGTTATGACAACACTACAAGAAATGTCAAGAGTAAAAACAATAGTGTTAAAAAATATATTATAAAATAATAAAAGGATGAATAAAAATGGATAAAAAAAGAAACATAATTATTATTTCAATATGTGTAATAATTGCTATTGCAATTATTATAGTAGCTGTATGTGTTTCAAAAAATAAAAAAACTGATCAAGATAACACAGATGAAAATAATACAAAATTAGATAAAGTTTATGAAAAAATGATGAAAAATTCAACATATAGTATATCAATTGAATTAGATGAAAATAATAAATATACAGTATCTAGAAAAAATGATAAAGCATGTACAGACACATATGCTGATGGTAATCATACTACAAGTATTGTAAAAGACGGAAAAACAATTTTATTAATGTACTCAAACAATACTTATTATGAATATCAAAACAATGAAACAGGACTAACAGAATTATCTGATGAATTAGATGAAATAATTAAGAGTGGTTCACCTGAAAAAGGAGAAGAACAAATAGAAGGAAAAACATATAAATATGAGGAATATAAAGATTATTCATATTTTGCTATGAATATAAATAGTGGTAATTCAAATTCTTCAAATGTTAGTACAAGATTTTATTTTAAGGGAGATAAATTACAATATATAAAAACAATAGTTGGAGATAAATCAGAACTGTTAAAAGTAGATGTATCTTATGATGTAAAAGATAATATATTTAATATACCTTCAGAGTTTAAAGAAGGATAATGAAATAAATGGAGATGTTAAAAATAAGGAGGATATAAAAAAATGTCAGAAAGATTTGTTTTAAATGAAACATCATATTTTGGAAAGGGAGCAAGAGAAGAACTTGCTGGAGAAATAAAAAAAAGAGGATTTAAAAAAGTATTTTTAGTAAGTGATAAATCATTAGTAGAAGCTGGAGTAACAAGCAAAGTTGAGGAAGTTCTAAAAAATGCTGGTATACCATATGATCTATATGATGAAATAAAACCAAATCCAACAATAAAAAATGTAACAGATGGTGTACAAGCTTGTAAAAATTCAGGAGCAGATGTAATTGTTGCTGTAGGTGGAGGATCAAGTATTGATACTTCTAAAGGAATATCAATAGTTATGACAAACCCAGATAGAGCAGATATAAAATCATTAAATGGGGTATCAAACACAGTAAATAGAGGTATGCCTATAATAGCACTTCCAACAACAGCAGGAACAGCTGCAGAAGTTACAATAAATTATGTTATAACAGATGAAGAAGCAGAAATAAAGATGGTATGTGTTGATCCTAACGATATTCCAATCTTAGCTATAGTTGATTCAGAATTAATGGCATCTATGCCAAAAGGATTAGCTGCAGCTACTGGAATGGATGCATTAACACATGCATTAGAAGGATATATAACATTAGCACATAATGAAATGTCAGATATGTTTCATATTAAAGCAATGAAAATGATTTTTAAATATTTAGCAGAAGCTGTAAATGATAAAGACCCAGAAGCAGTAGAAAAAATGGGAATGGCTCAATATATAGCAGGTATGGGATTTTCAAATGTTGGTTTAGGAATATGCCATTCTATGGCACACCAATTAGGTGCTGTATATGATACACCACATGGAATTGCTAATGCTATGTTATTACCATTAGTATTAGAATACAATGGAGAAGTTTGCTATGAAAGATATAGAGAAATTTTAAAAGAATTAGGATATCCAGCAGAAAGATATACTAAAGAAGAAGTTATAAAAACATTGGTAAATAAAGTAAAAGACTTATCAGAAGAAGTTGGAATTACTACAACAATAAAAGATTATGGAGCTAAAGAAGAAGATTTTGAAATGCTTGCAGAAAAAGCAATGAAAGATCCATGTAAACCAGGTAATCCAAGAGAAACAAACAAAGAAGAATTTATTGAATTATTTAGAAAAGCAATGTAATAAAAATCTCAAAATGCACATATTAAGTCAATTTGGTACAATCCTGATGAAGTGAAAAACACAACACAAATAATTTCGGATTCTATGGACAAAATTAGTAAAAGGATGTATAATGTATAACATATAAAACATAAAATAATTTTAATAAATAAAAACGAAGAAAAAGAGAAGTACATTTAAAACTAATTTAAAGAGAATAGAAGTCGATGGCTGTGAGCTTCTAAAATAAAGATAAATGGAAAGTAACTTTAGAGTTGATAATCCGAAAATAAACTTAAGATTATCCGTAATACTGCGTTAAAGTAAAAAGAGATATCATCTAATTAATTAGATGATAATTAAGGTGGTACCGTGAGAATAGCTCGCCCTTATGCTTAGTAAATAGCATATTGGCGAGTTTTTATATATTTGTTCTATATTAGGAGGGATGAAAAAATGTTAAAAATACAGACAAAAAAACTAGGAGCTGAGCTAACTAGTATACAATGTAATGGCAAAGAGATGTTGTTTCAAGGCAAAGAAATATTAGATGATACGGGGAATCCATATTGGAAAAGACAAGCACCCATATTGTTTCCAATTGTTGGTCAACTAAAGGATTCAAAAACTCAAATAGATGGAAATTTATACGAGATGACACAACATGGATTTGCAAGAGATATGGAGTTTGAAGAGGTATCAAAATCAGAAAATAAACATCATTATGTATTAAAATATAATGAAGATACATTAAAACGATATCCTTATAAATTTGAATTGCACATTATATATGAAATTGTTGAAAATACATTAATAGTAAAATATGAAGTAAAAAATATAGATGACAAGACAATATATTTTGGATTAGGAGGTCATCCAGCATTTAACTGTGCTTATAGCAATGAGGAATATGAAATTGTATTTCCACAAGAAGAAAATATTGAATTTTTAAAATTAAAAAATGGATTAGTGGATACAGAAAAAGCTCAAAATATTTTAGTAGATAAAAAAATTCATTTGAAAGAAGATACATTTGATAATGATGCAGTAATAATGAAAAATATAAAGTCAAATACAATAATATTGCAAAATAAAAAAACAAATAAAAAAATATTAGAATTTGATTTTACAGGATTTCCATATTTGGCATTATGGTCAAAAAGAGGAGCCCCATTTGTCTGCATTGAACCATGGCAAAATACAGCAGATAGAATTGATAGTACACAAGTTTATAAAGATAAAGAAAATATTATTAAACTAGAAAAAAATAATATGTTTGAATGTAAATATTCAATTAAATTTTATGATTAAGGAGGATTATTTTATGAGTGAAAAATTAAGTAATAAATATAACCCACAGGAATTTGAAGAAAAATTATATCAAGAATGGGAAGAAAAAGGCTATTTTAAACCAAGCATGGACAAAACAAAAGAAAGTTTTTGTATTATGATGCCACCACCAAATGTAACAGGTAAATTACACATGGGGCATGCATTAGATGATACAATTCAAGATATATTAATTCGTTTCAAAAGAATGCAAGGATATAATACTTTATGGTTGCCAGGTAGTGATCATGCGGCGATTTCTACAGAAATGAAAGTAGTTGAAAAATTAAGAAATGAAGGAAAAACAAAACAAGAATTAGGAAGAGAAAAATTTTTAGAAGAAGCATGGGAATGGACTAAACTTTATGGTGGTACTATAGAAATGCAACAAAAAAAATTAGGATGTTCTTGTGATTGGGAAAGAAGAAGATTTACATTAGATGAAGGTTTATCAGATGCGGTATTAGAACAATTTGTTGATTTATATAAAAAAGGTTTAATATATAAAGGAACAAGAATGATAAATTATTGCCCAAATTGTAAAACTTCAATATCAGATGCAGAAGTAGAATATAAAGAAGAAGCTTCTCATTTATGGCATATTAGATACAAAGTATCTGGTGAAGAAAATAGATATATTATTGTTGCAACAACAAGACCTGAAACAATGCTGGGAGATACGGCTGTTGCTGTCCATCCAGAAGATGATAGATATAAGGATTTAGTTGGAAAAACATGTATATTACCAATTATGAACAAAGAAATTCCTATTATAGCAGATAAGTTTGTTGAAAAAGAATTTGGGACAGGTTGTGTTAAAATCACACCTGCACATGATATAAACGATTATCAAGCTGGATTAAGACATAATCTTGAAATTATAGAAGTTTTTGACGAAAACAATAAGATGAAAGATTTAGTTCCTGAGTATAAAGGAATGGATATATTAGAAGCAAGAAATTTAATTGTAAAAAAATTAGATGAATTAGGAGATTTAGTAAAAACAGAAGATTATACACATAATGTCGGAAAATGTGAAAGATGTAAAACAACAATAGAACCTAAAATATCAGAGCAATGGTTTGTATCAATGAAACAATTAGCACAAAGAGCAGCTGATTCTGTAAGAAATGAAGAAGCTAAATTTATACCAAAAAAATACGAAAAGCAATATTTTAACTGGTTAGATAATATTCAAGATTGGTGTATCTCTAGACAATTGTGGTGGGGACATCAAATACCTGCGTATTATTGTGATGAATGTGGACATATAAATGTTGATAAAAAAGCACCAGAAAAATGCGAAAAATGTGGAAGCACTAAATTACATCAAGATCCAGATACATTAGACACTTGGTTTAGTTCAGCATTATGGCCATTTTCAACACTAGGTTGGCCAAATAAAGAATCAGAGGATTATAAAATGTTTTATCCTACAAATGTATTGGTAACAGGGTTTGATATTATTACATTCTGGGTATCAAGAATGATGTCACAAGGATTGGAATTCACAGGAAAAGCACCATTTAAAGATATATTGATACATGGTATGGTACGTGATAGCCAAGGAAGAAAAATGTCAAAAACTCTAGGAAATGGAATAGACCCAATTGAAATAATAGATAAATATGGAGCTGATAGTTTAAGATTTGCTGTTATTTCAGGAACAACAATGGGAAATGATATAAGATATATGCCAGAAAAATTAGAACAAGCGTCAAATTTTGCTAACAAAATATGGAATGCTACAAAATTCATAAGAAACAATGATGTAAAAGATGAAGACATTGTTAATTTCCATAAAAAAGTCTATAATAATGGCAAATATAAATCAGAATTATTAAATATAGAAGATAAATGGATTATAACTAAAATAGAAAAACTAATTGTAGAAGTTACTAACAATATTGAAAATTATGATTTAGGTGTTGCGTTAGATAAAATTTATAACTTCATTTGGAATGAGTTTTGCGATTGGTATATAGAAATGGTAAAAACAAGATTATATAGTGAAGATTATCAAGAAAAAGTAAAAGTATCGTATATGTTAAATTATGAATTTAGTATATTAATGAAATTATTACATCCTTTTATGCCATTTGTTACGACAGAAATATATAGAAATTTAGTTAAATATGATGATAAAGATTTAATCATTTCTGAATGGCCTAAATCAAATAATCAAGATTTTTCAAAAGATTTTGAATTTGTAGAAAGATTAAAAAGAATTATTACTGAAATAAGAAATACAAGAGCTAATATGAATGTACATCCATCAAAAAAAGCAAATTTAATTTTTGTTACAAAAGAGTATGATAATCAACTAAATGAAGCCAAGGAATTTTTATTAAAACTTGGATTTGGAAACAAAATAATTATTCAAAATGATAAAACAGGAATTAAAGATAATGCTATTAGTATAGTAGAGGATGGAATAGAACTATATATGCCGTTTGAAGGATTGGTTGATATAGAGCAAGAAATAAAAAGATTAGAAGAGGAAAAGAAAAAATTAGAGGGTGAAGTAGCAAGATGTGAAAAAATGTTATCAAACCCTGGTTTTATGAATAAAGCACCACAAAATAAGATTGATGAAGAAAAAGGAAAATTAAATAAGTATCAACAGATGTTAGAAAAAATAAATGAAAATTTGAGAAAAATTTCATAATAAAGCAAATTTAATTATGATGTTTAATATAAATTCGTCAAGAGGCATAAAAATTTCATAATTATAAACTGGAAAAAATTGAAAATTTACATAAAATGTGATATAATATAAGATGTAACCAGTAAAAACTGTTATAGAAAGGAGTGGACGTTGAAATTTACTAAGAAGACGGCCGACCAACTTGGAGTAGTAAAACTTCCATCGAGTAACAATGTTGTAATGTTTAATTGTATAAGATTAACAATAGCTGTAGTATCTGTAACAACAGTAATATATAGTTATGTTAGGCATGAAAGATTGAAAGAACAATTAAGCAGTTTACAAAACCAGTTAACGAGAGAAGAAATGATTGCATCTTCTTTGTATCGGGATTTAAATTCTGATGTCGATACTACAGGAGAGCATCAAAAAACTGCTCAAGAAAATTCTTGCAAAGCTTTAAATGCTAAGGTGTGTAGTGATGCTAATCGCTATAATAATAAAGCACAAAAAGCAATAAAGAGTTATAATATAACTTTTAGAAAATTGCAAGAAGAGTTACCAGCGTATAAGAAACGCTATGATAAATGTAGTACCTTAGAAAAGAAAATTAGACAAATTCAAAAAGAATTGAATTTGGATGAAGAAAGTTTTTCAGAAGTTACTATAAACAATTATAGTAAATTGGAATTAAAAGTAAATTTGATTTCAAAAAAAGATACGATGGTAAAATTAAAAGTGCAAAAAGCACAGAAATATGCGAATGCACTTTATGATGAATATTATCGATTAATGCTGTTGATAGTAACTGGAGAATGTGGAGACACATATTATCCTAGTATTGACCAATATTATGTTATGAACGTAATAGAGAATAGGATAAAAAGTAAATATTATCCAGATACAGTAAGAGAGGTAATATTCCAACCTGGGCAATATCAGCCTACGTGGGATGGTTCTTGGAGTAAAACTCCAAACAATAGAACCAAGAAAAATGTAAAAAAATATTTAAGAGGAAAGATTGAAACAGATATGCCAGAAAATGTGGTTTATCAAGCAATGTTTACTCAAGGGGACTATGTTTGGAGACATGTTTCTAATCCTGTTGATAGTGGTCACTGGTATTGCGTACAGGCAACAAAATAAGGGGATTTTCCCCTTATTTTGTTTTGTAGATATAAAAATTTATTTAATTTATTAAATTATAAAAATTTTCGAAAGTATATCCTTCATTTTTTAAATAATTAATAGAATCAGCCAATACATTGTAAGAACTATTTACATCAGAAGTATCATGCATTAAAATTACCAACGTACCTTTATTTTTAGATGATTTTTTTAAATTATTTAATAGTTGATTATTAGAATATTTTCTTTCTGAATCTCGATTTAAACAATTCCAATCAATATATGTATAATTCATATCTACAAGTAATTTTGCAGCTTCTTTTTTCTTTGATTTATTATTAGGGGACATATATCCATTAGGAAAACGAAAAACATGAGATGAATAGTTTTTAATTCCAATAGCGGTGCCTATTTCTATATCTGTATTCTTAATTTCGTTTATAAAATTTTCAGGACTTGAATATAAAGTTTTATTATTATGATCATATCCATGATTAGCAATAAAATGTCCTTCATCAAATGCACGTTTAACAAGATCTGGATGATTTTTTACATACTTACCAATAACAAAAAATGATGCTTTAACGTTTTCTTGTGCTAAGATATCAAGAATTTTAGGTGTTGATTTTAATGTAGGTCCATCATCAAATGTCAAATATGCTACTTTTTCTTTATTATTTGTAAGATTAGAAATTTTTTCAAAAAAACTTGATTGTATTGTGGGACTCAAATTTGTAAAAAAATCTAAATTATTATAATTAATAACGCTTGATGTAATCATAAGCTTAGAATTTTGGGGATTATCACTTAATGTATTAATAACAAAAATATTATTAAATAATGAAAGAGCAATAATACAAAATAAAATAGAAAATGTAATAAAAAAATATTTTTTTCTAAAAAATATGAAATGCATATAATCACCTTTATTATCTTAATAAATTAAACCAGTTAGAGTATATTTTTCTGCTCATAGAGACAACATTAATTTTATCAACTGAAATTTGTGAAACTAAATTTACAGATAATAATATATTACCATCCAATGAAAAAGAAATTTCGCCAACTTTTTCACCAGCAGAAATAGGAGCAGATATATTTTTATTTAATGTAATAGTTTGTTCAATATTTTTTTCATTTCCTTTTGCAAGAAGTACTCCTGCATCTTTTTCAAGAACTATAGGTATATCTGAACTTATACCTTTGCTAATATTTAAAGATTGAATTATATCTCCGTTTTTTTCCGAAAGCTTTGATAAGAAAATGTATTGAAACCATAATCTAATAATTTTTCTGCTTCAGCAAATCTAATTTTTGTGGATGGAGCTTTCATAACAACAGCTATAAGAGACAGATTATTTCTTGTTGCACTTGCTGATAAGTTATATAAAGCTAATGAAGTTGAACCAGTTTTTAATCCAGTAGCACCACTATAATTCTTTATTAATTTATTAGTATTAGAAAGTTGTGTTTTTCCATCTCTTAAGGTATCCATCCAAATTGTTGTATAATTTGTTATATTGGGATGTTTAGTTAATAATTCTCTAGACATTATAGCAATATCATAACTAGAAGAAACATGGTCATCTTCATCTAAACCATGGCAATTTTTAAAATGTGTATCACTCATTCCTAATTCATAAGCTTTATCATTCATCATTTGAACAAATGCGTCTTCAGAACCAGCAATAAATTCAGCCATAGCAACGACACAATCATTTGCAGAGTTTACACAAATAGCTTTTAACATATCATCTACAGTTAAAGATTCTTTGGTATCTAACCAAATTTGAGATCCACCCATAGAAGCTGCATTTTCACTACAAGGAACTTTATCTGTTAAAGCAATTTTTCCAGATTCTATAGATTCCATTATTAATAAAATACTCATAACTTTAGTTACAGAAGCAGGCCTTAATTTTTCATGTACATTATGAGAATACAATACTTGACCAGTAGATTGCTCTATTAAGATAGCTGATGCAGATTCTAGACCTAAAGAATTAGATGTGTCTGTAGATGTTTCGGCCGTAGTTGGAATAACATCTGGGTTAGTAGTCCACTCATATGAATTTAAAGCATAAGATGAGAGAGAATATAGAAATAAAAATTGAAATACGGTAAATATAGAAAGAAAAGATAATAACATTTTCATAAATAAATTTTTCATTAAAGTACCTCCGATTGTTAGATTTTTATTCAAATGTTAAAAAAATATGATAAATAAAATATATATTTTATTGTCACAATTCACAGTGTATGAAATAAATTCTTTTTAAAATTGATAATATATTGTTTTTTATACTTTGCTGTCGCAAACCACATATTAAAATTACTAGTATGTAGTTTGCTCCAATTCGCACTCACTATCGTTCGTTTGATCGCTTACGCGGTATTTCAAAACAATATGTTATCAAATTTTTAAGTTAACTATTATAAACTATGAATTGTGGCTAATTAATTGTAAATGCTACTTATTTTTATAAATTGGTTGAAAAAAATATTATTTTGAAATATAATAGCAATGATTTTAGTAGATGGGAGGAATACAAATGCCAACATGGGCAATGCATTTATTAACGGCCAAAAAAATATCAAAAAAAATAAATATAGACGCAAACTTATTTGAATTTGGAAATATATTACCAGATATACCAAATGGATATGTAATACAAAATTTAGCACATCCTATATCTCATAAAAAAACACATTTTGAGGTAAATGTGTTAGTATTAGAACATATAGAAAAAAGATATAATTTAAAAAAATTTGCAGAAAAATATAAAAATATGTTTTCTAATCCACTAATGTTGGGATATTATACACATTTATTAACCGATTATTACTGGAATGCAAAAACATATGATGAATATGGTATATTTGATGATGAGAAAAATAGAATAGGCTTAGTTTTAAATAACGGAGAAAAGTTAATATGTTCATCAGAAGAATCAAGAAAAATAAAAGTAAGAGATTTTATGATATATTCTGAATATATTTATGAAAATAAATTAATAGATAAATTAATATATGATAAGAAAATAAAGAAGTTTTTAAAACAAATAGAGTTTATAGAATTAAATGTAGAAGAAATTAACAGGTCAATACAGCATGTAATGGATAATTATACAGGGAAAACTCAAATATTACCAGAAGGAATAAATAAAGATTATAAATTATATAGTAAAGAACAAATAAGTGAGTCGATAGATGATTGTGTAATATTTATATTAAAAATGATAAAAAAACATGCAGAATATTTATTAAAATAACTGAAAATTCAAATTTTTATATTGAAAAAAAATAAAATAAAATGTATAATACAAATCAGCATAATACAAAAGTAAATCAAGAAAGGATACAGAAAATGATACAAATAGAAAATAAAGATGGAAATAATTTTGGGAAAATATATGGGGACACAAAAACTGCTATTCCAAAAATAAAAGCAATAGGAATAGGCGGTGGTGGAAATAATGCTGTCAGACAGATGATAGAAGACAATGTAAAAGATGTTGAATTTTATTTTATAAATACAGAACTTGCTATGTTAAACAAAACAAGAATGGATAATGTTTTACAAATAGGTAAAGAAACTACCAAAGGATTAGGAGCAGGAGCTAATCCAGCAATGGGAGAAAAAGCAGCATTAGAAAGCAAAGAAGATATAAAACAATTATTACAAGGTACAAGTTTATTATTTTTAACTGCAGGAATGGGCGGAGGCACTGGAACAGGTGCAATACCAGTTGTTGCAGAAGTAGCTCAAGAAATGGGAATCCAAACAATTGCAATTGTAACAAAACCATTTATATTTGAGGGGAAAATGAGAGCGAGCAGAGCTGAAAATGGAATTGAAAAATTAAAACAACATGTAAATAGTTTGATTTTAATTTCAAATGATAAATTATTACAAATTGCTGGAAATAAAAAAATGAGTATTATAGATGCTTTTAAAATGGCAGATAATGTTTTAGAACAAGGAATAAAAAGTATAACTGATTTAATTACATCTGTAGGAGATGTTAATGTTGACTTTGCTGATATTTCTACAATGCTTAGATATAAAGGAATGGCTTATATGGGAATAGGTGAAGCGTCTGGAGAACTTAGAATTATTGATGCAGTAAATCAAGCGATTAATAATCCGCTTACAGAAAATAAAATTAATAATGCAAAAGGTGTAATATTTAATGTTAGAGGAAGTTCAAATTTGGCATTAAGTGAAATTAGTGATGGAATTGCTAAAATAAATGATTTAATTAGTGCAGAAGCAAATGTTGTTTTTGGTACAACTACAGATGAATCTTTAGATGACAAAGTAGTTGTTACAGTCATTGCTACAGGCGTTGATGAAGGATACAATAATAATTAAAATATGATTACTATTTTGCTTGATAATAAAGTAATTCAATATATATTTATTGAAACTAAACGAACATTAGAGAGAGCAAATTGGAGCAAAATAGAAAGGTATAAAGGGATGTTTATGAATGAAGAAGTAATATTAGCAAAATCCGCAAAAGATAAAATAATAGAGTATGTGACATATTTTTTTATATATTCATTTCTTGGTTGGATAATAGAAACAATTTATGCAATATTTGTGCATGGACATTTTGTAAAAAGAGGTTTTTTATATGGTTCAATATGTCCAATATATGGTTTTGGTGCTGTCTTATTAATAATTGTAACAAAAAAATTATATAAAAATGCTTTTTTAAGATTTTTGATAGCAACAATAGCATTTACAACATTTGAGTATATTGTATCTGTTGTTTTAGAATTAGTATTTCAATTAAGATGGTGGGATTATTCAAATGATTTTTTAAATATAAATGGAAGAGTAAGTTTACCATATGCAGTTTTCTGGGGATTTATAGGAATAGTAATGTTAGAAAAAATACATCCACATGTACAAAATAAAATACAAAAAATAACTAAAAAGAGTAATAAAGTACAATTAATATCAAGTATTATATTTGTTATTCTGTTGATATTAGATACTGTATTATCTACAATAAAATATTTAGAAATATAAAAGAACAAAGAAGAGGAATTTTTTCCATTTCTTTGCTCTTTTATTATATACTAGAAAATTAGTCGAAAACTTAAATCGGCAAGAACAAAGGGCGACCTAAAGTCACTTTGTTGTGTATACATATTTTACATAAAAACATATTATATATAAAATGTAATAAAGGAGGGAGATTTTTGGAATTAACGGGAAAAAAGGTAGGTTTTGTATTAACAGGATCATTTTGTACATTTAAGAAAGTGATACCCAAAATAAAAGAAATGATAAAATTAGGAGCTGATATTTTGCCAATAATGTCATTTAATAGTTACAATTTGGATACAAAATTTGGAAAAGCGGAAGATTTTATAAATGAAATAGAAGAAATAACTAATAAAAAAATAATTCATACTATAACCGAAGCTGAACCAATAGGACCTAAAAAAATGACAGATATTATGGTTATAGCACCATGTTCAGGAAATACTATGGCAAAATTATCATGTGATATTATAGATACACCAGCTGTGATGGCTGCAAAATCACACTTAAGAAATAATAGGCCTTTGGTTATAGCACCGTCAACAAATAATGGATTGAGTGGAAATGCAGAAAATATTGGGAAGTTATTAAATAGAAAAAATTATTATTTTGTTCCATTTAGACAAGATAACCCAATTACTAAGCCGCGTTCTATTGTTTTTGATGCTGAATATATAATAAAAACTATTAAATATGCATTAGATGGAGAACAAATAAGTCCAATATTGATATAAGCAAACATTTTTTTGCAAAACATATTGACAAAGAAAAAATGTTCGTATATAATACAAACATAAGCGAACAAGTATTCTTTGGAGGTGTGTTATGAAAAGAATTAAAAATAAATTTATAAAAAATGTGGTAATATTAATGTTAATCATTATAAGTATGGTTATTATATTGATAAACAAAACATATTCTGAATGTAAAGAAAATTATAAATTATCATATATAACTAAAGGAGATACATTATGGAAAATAGCAGAAACCGAAGTTAAAAATAACCAATATTTTAAAAATAAGGATGTTAGAAATGTAATATTAGAAATAAAAAAAGTAAATAATTTGACTAATAGTAATTTGTCAGAGGGAATGCAAATAAAAATTCCAACATATTAAAATAAATTTGAAACCTTTTATTTCATAAGATAAAAGGTTTTTCGATTTGTTCTATATTTATTAACTATTGTACAAAAAAAACACTTATGATAAAATACAAGAAAAAAGAGAGGAGAATATTGTTATGAGTGATAAAACCAATAAATATGACTGGGATTTAACAGAATTATTTAAAGATAAAGAAGATTTTTATAGAGCAATAAATATAGTAAGTGAAAAGATTGAAACAATAAAAAAATATAAAGGAGTTTTATGTAATAGTTCAGACAATTTATATAATTGTTATAAAATCTATGAAGATATATTAATTGATTTTGATAAAATATATTCATATGGAATGTTTTCATATCACTTAAATATGGCAGATCAAGATGGAATAAAATTATTTAAAGAAGTAGAAAAATTATCTACAAATTTTGGAACAGCTATTTCTTTTATAACACCTGAAATTACATCAGCAGAAGAAAATGTAATAAATAAATACATAAATGAAGATAATAGACTTGAGAAATACAAAAGAGATATAAAAGATATATTGGAAAAGAAAAAACATATTTTAAGTAAAGAAGAGGAAAATTTATTAGCAAGTTATTCTGAAGTATTTTCAGCCCCTGAAAACATTTTTGATATATTAACAAATGCAGAATTTAAATTTGGAAAGCTAATAGATGAAGACGGAAAAAGTGTAGAAATGACAGATGCAACATATACAAAATATTTAAAAAGCAGTAATGTAGAAGTTAGAAAACAAGCTTTTGAATTAATGTATAAAAAATACAAAGAATATATAAATACAATTACAGAAATATATTTAGCAAATGTAAAACAAACAGCAATAACATCAAAATTAAGAAAATATAAATCTTCATTAGAAAAAGCAACAGTATATGATGATTCAAGTATAAAAGTATATGAGGTATTAATGCAAGGTGTAAATGAAGGAATAAATATTAATTATAGTTTTATTGAATTAAAGAAAAAATTATTAAAGAAAAAAGAATTTCATATGTATGATTTATATGTAAACCCATTTGAAGTAAAAAAAGATAGTATATCATTTGAAGATGCAAAAGAAGAAGTGAAAAAAGCATTAGCTATATTAGGAGAAGAATATAGTCAAATGTTAGAAAAAGCTTTTGAAAATAATTGGATAGATGTATATGAAAAACCAAATAAAAGAGGAGGAGCTTATAGTTCAGGTGTCTATGGAGTACATCCATTTGTTTTAATGAGTTTTACAAATAATAAAAGAGATGTAAGTACTATTGCTCATGAATTAGGGCACAGTATGCATTCATATTATTCTAGTAAAAATCAAAATATAATTGATTCCAATTACACAATAATGGTTGCAGAAGTTGCATCAACAGTAAATGAAATATTACTTAGCGAATATCAAATAAAAAATGAAACAAATAAACAAAAAAAGGCAGAACTAATTTATGAGATATTAGAGATGATACGAGCTACATTTTATAGACAATCAATGTTTGCTGAATTTGAAAAAAAAGTACATGAAAAAATTGAAAAGGGAGAAATGTTATCAGCTGAAGATTTAAATAATATATATTATAAATTAAATCAAAAATATTTTGGAAACAGTATACATATAGATGATGAAATTAAATATGAATGGGCTAGAATACCACATTTTTATTCTGATTTTTATGTATATAAATATGCTACAGGAATATCAGCTGCTATATGTATAGCAACAAAAATTTTGAATAAAGAAGAAGGATTTGTAGAAAAATATATAAATATGTTAAGTCAAGGATGTACAAAAAAGTCAATAGAATTATTAAAAATGGTAGATGTAGATTTAGAAAATATAAATACATATAGGATAGTATCACAATATTATAAAGATAAAATATCAGAACTAGAATCTTTGATTTAAATTGGTTTATAGGTATCCAAAAAACCTAAATAATAAAAAAGGGATAAAATATGAGCGAGAAAGAATTAGAAAAGGATAGGACAAATGTTAAAGAAAAAATTGAAAAAATAAATGAAGCACAAAATAATAGTTCAGAAATAAAGGTAAAGAATAAATTAAATATAAATGGGATAAGTATATGGAGAATTTTGGCATATTTTATAATATATAGTGTAGCTGGATATGTTATTGAAACAGTTTATGGAATGGTAACAAAAGGTGTTTGGGAAAGTAGACAAAGTTTTTTATATGGACCTTTTTGTGGAATATATGGACTAGGTGCAGTGGTAATGATTGTATGTCTGCACAAAATTCCTAAAAAATTTAATGCATTATTTTTGGGAGGTTTTATTGTTGGATCAATTGTTGAGTATATCGTAAGTTTTGTAGGAGAAATGTTACTTGGATTAAAATGGTGGGATTATTCTAATATGCCACTTAATATTAATGGAAGAATTTGCGTGTATTATTCAATATTTTGGGGATTTTTAGGTATATATTTGATAGCATCTCTAAATCCTAAAATAGATAAAATAATAGACTGGACAAAGAGTAAATTTAAAACATATAAGGGATTAAAAACATTTGTAACGACAGTATGTATATTGTTATTAATTGATTGTATATCTACAGCATTTGCACTTGAATTTTTCTTGGTAAGAATGATAGTTAAATATGATTTAAATGTTGAAAATAGAGATATTATCCAGCAACAATATGATAAAATTTATAATAATGAGAAATTATCTAATTTTATTTATAAATTTTGGGGAGATAAGAAGATGATACGAACATTTCCCAATATAAAGATAACAGATAAAGAACAAGAAATTATATATATGGATAGTTTATTACCTGATATACAACCATATTATACAAAAGTGCATGTAAAAAATTTTAAAAATAGTGAAGAAGTTGAAAAAATAATACAAGATTTGATGTAAAGTTTGACACTGAAGTGTTTAGTGGTGTATAATTTTATGAGTTTTTAAGAGTAAAGGAATGTAAAAATGTTAAATCAATTTTCAAGAACAGAATTATTAATAGGAAAAGAAGAAATAGAAAATTTAAAAAATAAAAAAGTTGCCATCTTTGGTATTGGAGGAGTTGGTTCTTTTGTTGTAGAAGGACTTGTAAGAGCTGGAATAGAAAAATTTGTATTAATTGATGATGATAAAATTTGCTTAACAAATTTAAACAGACAAATAATTGCAACAAGAAAAACAATAGGAAAATATAAAGTTGAAGTAGCAAAAGAAAGAATATTAGATATTAATCCAAATGCAAGTGTTGAAATATACAAAGAATTTTATATGCCAAGTTCAAATGTAGAGATTATTAAAGATGATTTATCATATGTAGTTGATTGTGTGGATACAGTTACAGCTAAAATAGAAATAATAAAAAAGGCTAAAGAATTAAATATTCCAGTTATATCAGCAATGGGGACAGGAAATAAAATGGATCCATCAAAATTTGAAATAACAGATATATACAAAACAAGTGTATGTCCATTAGCCAAAGTAATGAGAAAAGAACTAAGAAAAAGAAATATAAAGAATTTAAAAGTTATTTATTCTAAGGAAGAACCAATAAAACCAAACAATGAATCTAATAGCAGTTGCAAAACAAATTGTATATGTCCACCAGGAACAAAAAGAAAATGTTCGATAAGAAATCAAGTTCCTGGTAGCATATCATTTGTTCCTTCTGTAGCAGGATTGATGATTGCTGGAGAAATTATAAGAGAATTTATAGGAAAGAGTGGTAAATAAATGAACAAAAAAAGCATTTATTTGGATTATGCTGCCAATACACCAGTAGATAAAGAAGTATTAGAAGTATTTAATGATAATACTTTGAAATATTTTGCTAATCCAAATTCAACTCATCCATTAGGAATAGAAGCTAATAAAAAAATACAAGAAACAACTGAAAATATAATGCAAATGTTGCAGAAAGAAACTAATTTGGATAAAGATACAGAAATTATATATACATCTGGTTCAAGCGAATCAAATAATTTAGCAATAAAAGGCATAGCTAATACATATAAAGAAAATGGAAGACACATTATATCAACTTTTTTGGAGCATTCTTCTGTTAGTAGTCCATTAACATATTTAAAAGAGCAAGGATATGAAATTGATATTGTAAATATAACTAGTGATGGAAAAATAGATATAAATCATCTTAAAAGTTTATTAAGAGAAGATACAATTTTGGTTTCGATTTGTTATGTTGATAGTGAACTAGGTAATGTGCAACCAATTGAAAAAATAAAAAATATAATTAAAGATTATCCAAATTGTTTTTTACATATAGATGCAACTCAAGCTATTGGAAAAATAAAGGTAGATTTAAAAGATATTGATTTAATATCATTTGCTCCCCATAAATTTTATGGGATAAATGGTTCAGGTGTACTTATAAAGAAAAAATCAATAGTATTAGAACCATTAATTAATGGTGGAGCAAGTACAAGTATATATAGAAGTGGAACACCAGTAATTGGACAAATATGTGCATTAGATAAAGCATTAGAAAAAACATTTGATAAATTCAATGAACGTTATGAATATGTAAAAATGTTAAATAAGAAAGTAAGAGAAAATTTATTAAAATATGAAAATGTTCAAATAAACACAATTACAGAAGAAAATCCATTTATATTAAATGTAAGTGTTAATAATATAAAAGCAGTAGATTTTAAAACTAAATTAGAAGAGTATGGTATATGTGTTTCTATAAAATCTGCATGTACTGTAACAATTACACCATCAAGAATTGTAATGTCAATGACACATAATAGAAAAAGGGCATTATCATCTTGGAGAATTAGTTTTAGTCATTTAACAACAGAAGAGGAAATTGAAGAATTTTTAAATATTTTTGAAAAAAGTTATAATTTTTTTAAGAATAATAATTCATAGTATAGAATTTTAGCAATTATTGAGGTAAGGAATATGGAAAGATATAAGGAAATAGAAAAAAGTATAATTACAACATATAGAAAAAAGATATGGAGCAAATTTATAAAAGGAATTAAAGAATTTGAAATGGTACAAGAAGGAGATAAAATTGCTGTATGCATTTCTGGAGGAAAAGATTCAATGTTACTAGCAAAGTGCATGCAAGAACTAAAAAAACATAGACAAGTTAATTTTGATTTGGTTTTTCTTGTAATGGACCCAGGATATAATCCAATAAATAGGCAAAAAGTAATTAGTAATGCGCAATTATTAAATATTCCAATAACAATATTTGAAAGTAACATATTTGAAGTTGTAGAAAAAATAGATGATCACCCATGTTATGTATGTGCAAGAATGAGAAGAGGATATTTATATAAAAAAGCTCAAGAATTAGGTTGTAATAAAATAGCATTAGGACATCACTTTGATGATGTTGTAGAAACAATTTTAATGGGAATGCTATATGGTGCACAAATGCAAACAATGATGCCAAAATTACATAGTACATATCATGAAGGAATGGAATTGATAAGACCATTATATTATGTTAAAGAAGCAGATATTATAAGATGGAAAGAAAGAAATGATTTACATTTTATACAATGTGCTTGTAGATTTACTGAACATTGTACTATGTGTGATAATGGTGGTGGAGGCTCAAAAAGAGAAGAAATGAAAAAACTCCTAAAACAATTGAGAAGCGTTTATGATAAAGTTGATATGAATATATATAATAGTACCAAAAATGTAAACTTAAATACAATTATTTCATATGTAAAAGATGGAAAAACACATCATTTTATGGATAATTATTAAAAAAGTATTGGAATTTAGGCTTTTTTGTTATATAATCTAAAAAAATAAATGAAATATTGCTTAAATAAATAGATGGTGGTAAATATATGAACAATAAAGAAATGTTTGAAGAAAAGACAGATGAAGAATTAATCAAATTAATACATGATGGGGATAATGATGCATTAGAAACATTGATTACAAGATATGAAAGTATAGTAAAAAAATTATCAAATAATTTTTTTATAACAGGTGCAGAACAAAGTGATGTTTTTCAGGAAGGGCAAATTGGACTATATTCTGCTATAAAAAATTTCAAAATTGAAAATAATGCAAAATTTAAAACTTTTGCAATTTTATGTATAAAAAGAAAATTAATAACAGCATTAAAAAA
The DNA here is from genome assembly GCA_934169725.1 of uncultured Clostridia bacterium. Classification (GTDB taxonomy): domain Bacteria; phylum Bacillota; class Clostridia; order TANB77; family CAG-508; genus CAG-269. The sequence continues at coordinate 151,942 of CAKPOF010000003.1, forward strand.
CTCAAATAGACAAAAACAAGTTATTTTAAATGATGCAATATCATTAAATGCTTCTACAGGAAATGGATGTGAAGAAAATCCAGAAATGATTGAATTTATTAAAGATAGTGTTGTAAAAGATCCATTAGATATTATCGTTGATTATGAATATCAAAATGCGATGAAAAATGCTATTTATAACAAATTAAGTGCAAAAGAGAAAGATGTTCTTAACGAATACATAAAAGGAAAGTCATATAGTGAAATTGCTACTACATTAAATTGTAAAGAAAAATCAGTAGATACAGCATTAACTCGAATCAGAAGAAAAGCTAATGAAATACAAAAAGATGTAAATTCAAAATTTTTAAAATAAATAATAAAGTAAAAATAAAGAACTTATTTTTTATAATATAGAGAGAAATACATATGAAAAAAAGAGTCTATGTTTATCATATAAAAATGTATTAGAATTCAAAAAAGGAATAAATTTAATATTTCTAATTAAGTTTTATGGGAGAAATTTGAAAATGAATAAAAATATAAATAAGATAATAGAAGAAATATGTAGAAAGGAAATAAAAGGAAAAAAAATAAATGATGAGCCATTATGTGTATTATTAGGAGGTCTACCAGGTTCAGGAAAGACAAATCTTGTAAAACAAATACAAGAAGAATATAAGGAGCGTGATTTTGTGATTATAGATACGGATAATTACAGAAAACTACATCCAGATTATGAATTATTAAAAAAAATACCTGAAAAAGCGATAAATGAAACAAGTAAATTTTCTAACATAATAGAAGCTGAATTGATAAAAAAAGCAATTAAAGAGCATTGTGATATTATAAGTGTAACAACATTGAGAGCTTCAGAAGCAATAAATAGAATTTTATATGAACCTGCTGTAAATGGGGGGTATAAAATGGAGGCATGTATTATGTCAGTTCCTATAAGTGAAAGTGGATTATCAGCGCAAAATAGATATGAAAAGCAAATTGCTGATGGAGAATGTCCACGATTTACACCAATGAGTTTTATAGAAACATCTTTTCAAGGAATAAAAGAAACAATACAAATGCTTCAAAGAAAAAACGATAATCCTATAATTAAAGTATATAATCGAGGGATAGGAGAAAAATCTATGCCAATAGAGTTTTACAATAGCCAAGAAAAAAATTCTAGATATAGTTGTGCTTTAGAAGCTTTTTTGGATTCTATGAAATCTTTAGATAATAAAAAAGCAATTGAACAAATAAATGAATTATATAAGATAAAACAAAATCGAGATGCAAATAGTATAGAGTATTCTTCGTTAGAAAGACTAAAGGAACTTTTTGAAGTAGAAAAAAATAGAGAAAGAGAATATAAAAATTGTAATTTTGTAATATAATAATATAGACATTAAATGCTGTCTAGTCTATGTCTGCGACTAGATGGTATTTTTTCGCTTTTAAGAGAAAATACCGAGAACTTTTTAAAGAGAGGAGGAGGTATAAATGCCTAAAACAAAGTTTCAAAATTTTATATTCACTTTAATGACTGCTGTTTTAATGGCTTATTGTATGATTGTTTACAGTGTATCTATAAATTCAACTGAAGGGTTAGTAAATCAAACTTTTTTAATAGCATTAAAAGAATTTGCAATAGAGGGGGTATTGTCTTTTTATTAGCATTTTTTGTTGCAAGTCCTATTGCTAAAAAATTAGCATTTAGAATAGTAAATCCTAAAGAAGATAATAAAATGTTTATTATTCTATCTATTCAAACATTTACGGTTTTGACTATGGTAGGTCTAATGAGTGCGTATGCTTTATTTGCACAACATTTAATAAATAGTAATATTATATGTAATTATATAGTTTTATATTGTAAAAATTTTATAATTGCTTATCCACTACAAATACTTTTGGTAGGGCCATTTGTAAGAAATGTTTTTAGAATAGTATTAAAAAAATACAAAAGTTTACAACTTGGTAATATTTTTTTAATCAGTAGTAATGAATAAAAAATAAATTAAATTCAGACCTTTGTTTCTATAGAGGAATAAAGGGCGACTACGTTGCTGTGTTCTAATATAATGAGAAATGCATATGGAAATAAAAGAAGAGCTGAATGGAATGAACTTGAAAATGTAAGATATTTTTATAAGTAGAAAAGATGAGTTTAACAAGTAAAAAATTCAGAAATTATGGTGTTAAAATATATGTTTAAAATTGATATAAATATAAAATTATGATAGTATATGATTGTTAAATATAAAGATCTTGTTCTAATATGAACAGTTTAGTATAAATGCAACTATTGAATAATTATTAGATAGCCAAATGGCAGGAGGGATGACTATGACTATGAGTGATTTTTTATTATTTTGTGTAAAATTTTTTTGTTTTATGTTTGTACTTGTAATAGTAATCGGGAAAATTAAAGTTCGGTACGACAAGAAAAATAAAATAAAAAAAGAACTAAAAGAAAGTACTGAGTCAGTCAAATATACTTTTTCGTCAGTGTTTCCCAATAAAGAGGTTATGGATGAGGTATTTGAAATAATAAAACAAAACAAAGAAACAGAAAAGAATGAGAAACAATAATTATTACTGTTAAGGAACTATACAAAAAAATTAGTAGTCTAGAATACAAGGATTAATTCCTTGTATTTTTTATATAAAAGTGATAAACTATAAAAGTAAACACATCTAATTTTAGGAGGAAAAATGTTTAAATTAGTATCTGATTATAAGCCAACAGGAGACCAACCTAAGGCAATAGATTATCTAGTAAAAGGAATAGAAAAAGGTGAGAAATACCAGACTCTTTTGGGAGTGACAGGTTCTGGTAAAACATTTACTATGGCAAATATAATAGCAAAAACACAGAAGCCAACTCTTGTTTTGGCACACAACAAAACACTAGCAGGACAATTATATTCTGAATTCAAAGAATTTTTTCCAGAAAATCATGTTGAATATTTTGTATCATATTATGATTATTATCAACCTGAAAGTTATATTCCACAGTCTGATACATATATCGAAAAAGATTCTTCGATGAATGAAGAAATAGATAAATTAAGACATTCTGCTACATTATCATTATTTGAAACTAGAGAGGTTATTATAATTGCATCAGTATCATGTATATATGGATTGGGAGATCCAGAAGATTATCAAGAAATGATGTTGTCTTTAAGACCGGGAATGCAGAAAGGAAGAGATGAGGTTTTAAGAAAATTAATATCAATGCAATATGCAAGAAATGAAATTGATTTTCAAAGAGGAACTTTTAGAGCCAAAGGTGATGTTTTAGAAGTTTATCCATCAAGCCAATCAGAATCTGCTGTCAGAGTTGATTTTTGGGGAGATGAAATAGAAAAAATAACAGAAATAAATCCTGTAACAGGTAAAAATATTGGAGTAAGAAATCATATTTTAATTTCACCAGCTTCACATTATGTTACAACTAAAAATAAAATGGAAAAAGCCATAATGACTATAGAACAAGAGTTAGATGAAAGAGTTAAATATTTTAAAGAAAATAATAAATTGATAGAAGCACAAAGAATAGAAGAGAGAACAAATTTTGATATAGAAATGATGAAAGAAACTGGTTTTTGTTCAGGAATTGAAAATTATTCAAGACATATAAGTGGAAGAAAGCCTGGAAGTCCACCATATACTTTACTGGATTATTTTCCAGATGATTTTCTTTTATTAATAGATGAATCTCATGCAACAATTCCACAGGTAAAGGCAATGTATAATGGAGATCATTCAAGAAAGGAATCTTTAATAAACTATGGTTTTAGATTACCATCAGCTTTTGATAATAGGCCATTAAAATTTGAAGAATTTGAAAAGAAATTGAATCAAGTTATTTTTGTGAGTGCAACTCCTGGAGATTATGAAAAACAACATAGCAATGAAAATGTTGTGGAACAAATAATTAGGCCCACAGGGTTATTAGATCCTAAAATTGATGTAAAACCAGTATCAAACCAAATTGATGATTTATTAGAACAAATTAGAATTAGAATAGAAAAAAATGAAAGAGTTCTTGTAACTACATTAACTAAAAAAATGGCGGAAGACTTAACAGATTATCTAAAAGGATTGGATATTAAAGTAAGTTATATTCATTCTGATACAAAAACTTTAGAAAGAATGGAAATAATACGAAAACTTAGATTAGGAGAATATGATGTTTTAGTTGGAATAAATTTATTAAGAGAAGGATTAGATATACCGGAAGTTTCTTTAGTTGCAATATTAGATGCTGATAAGGAAGGTTTTTTAAGGTCAGAAAGAGCTCTAATTCAAACAATAGGTAGAGCTGCGAGAAATACAAATGGAACTGTAATTATGTATGCTGATGAGTTAACAGAAAGTATGGAAAAAGCAATAACAGAAACTAATAGAAGAAGAAAGATTCAGGAAGATTATAACAAAAAAAATAATATTATACCAAAGACAATTAAAAAATCAGTTAGAGATTCAATTAAAGCAACATTGACTGAAGATATTGGTGTTGAATATAAATTGGAGAAAGAAGAAGATATAAAAGATGTAATTACTAAGTTGACAGATGAAATGTTAAAACATGCAACAGATATGGAATTTGAAAAAGCAGCTGAATTACGTGATAAAATTAAAGAACTAGAAAAACTTTTGTAACATATAATATATTGTAGGTGAGGTTTATGAAAGTTTTAAAAGAACTCTATATAGATGCTAAAAATATAAAGGAACATGATCCAGCATGTAGAAGCATATTGGAAGTTATTATGTTATACCCAGGATTTCATATTTTAGTTTTTTACAAATTATCTCATTTTTTATATAAACGCAGATTGTTATTTTGTGCAAGATTAATTTCACAAATTGGAAGGTTTTTAACTGGAATAGAAATACATCCTGGTGCACAAATAGGAAAAAAATTATTTATAGATCATGGTATGGGAATAGTTATAGGAGAAACAGCAACTATAGGAAATAATTGTACGATATATCATAATAGTACATTAGGTGGAACAGGAAAAGACAAATATAAAAGACATCCTGATATAGGAAATAATGTTATGATTGGTGCAGGTTCGAAAGTATTGGGACCAATAAAGGTAGGAAATAATGTAAAAATACGGTGCAAATAGTACAGTTTTAAAAGATATACCAGATAATGTGACTGTGGTTGAATGTAATAGAATAATATCAAAAAAATAATCCTTGCTCAGGATTATTTTATGCTTTTATACATTGGCATCTGTTGATGCTTTATTTCCTACATATTCAGCATTACCAAATGCTAATATTAGATAGAAAATAAATGGTACAAATATTAAACCAACAGTATAACCTATGTCTTTTCCAAAAGATTTAGCCAAACCGTTTGCTTGATATATTGCAATACCTAAGCAAACAATTATTCCAACAATAGGTATAAATGAAGTTAAATAACCACAGATAACCCATGGTGAAATTCCAGAAATTTTGAATAATATAACGAGATTTAAATAGGTATTATACTTTTCCATCCTTTTTCTCCTGCCTTAGTAAATAATTTCCACATTGCTATTATTTGCAAAATAGCAATTATCAAAGAAATAGTTACAAACACTCCACCAAACAAAGCAATTGCAGATGTTATATCAGAATTTAATGAAGTCATTGAAGAATAATCAGAACTGCCTGAAAAATAGTCTGGCGAAGGCATTGAAGAGTAATCAGAACCTCCTGAAAAAGAGTCTGGTGATATTGCAGCATATTTTAAATAGTTCATATAAAGTCCCCCTTTCATATTTTCATATATAAATTTTCACATTTTTCGACAAAAAAGTCAATATAAAATAAAAAAATTATTGTATAAAAAAATTTGATTTGATATAATTTAGACAATTATTAAATAAAGATAATAATGGAGGTATCCAAATGGAAAAAAATAAATGCAATTGTGGAAATATAAAAAAGGATATATTTATGGAAAATTTATTTAAAACATATAAGCCAGAAAAGGATAATTTAATTCAAATGTTAAATGATATACAAGAACATTATGGATATATTACAATTCAAGCACAACAAGAAATTTCAGAATTTTTAAATATACCAATGGCTGAAATATATGGTGTTGTTACTTTTTATTCTAGATTTTCTTTAAAACCTAAAGGTAAGTATAATATATCAGTTTGTCTAGGAACAGCTTGTTTTGTAAAAGGCTCTCAGAAAATAATGGATAGATTAAAAGAAAAATTGAAGATTGAACCGGGAGAAACCACAAAAGATGGGCTATTTTCAATAGAAGAAACAAGATGTGTTGGAGCTTGTGGTTTAGCACCTGTTTTTACTGTTAATGGTGAAGTATATGGAAAAGCGACAGTAAAAAAATTAGATGAAGTTTTGGAAGAAATTATAAATAAAGAAAATAATTGTTAATAATCTATGAAGAAGGGAGAATATGAATATATACATATGTGATATATCATATAAATAAAATATGAAAACATTGTTAGAGATTCATGAAATAAGAGATAAAAAGAGAAAAGAATTGGATTTAAGAATAAATAAAAATACAGATACAAGAGAAAAACATATTTTAATATGTCAAGGTACTGGATGTACTTCGTCAAAATCGCCAGAAATTCTAGAAAAATTCAAACAAATTATAGAAGAAAGAAAGATAGAAAATGTCAGAGTAATAAAAACAGGATGTTTTGGACTTTGTGCTAAAGGTCCAATTGTTATAATAAGACCGGAAGATACATTTTATTCTATGGTAAAACCAAGTGATTGTGAAGAAATTATAGATAGGCATATTTTAAAAGGAGAAAAAGTAAAAAGATTACTTTGTAAAGATATCGACGGAATAAAAGTAGAGTCTTTAGATGAACTTAATTTTTATAAAAAGCAAAAAAGAATTGTCTTAAGAAATTGTGGAGTTATAAATCCAGAAGAAATAGATGAATATATAGCATTTGATGGCTATAAGGCATTAGAAAGAGTATTAAAGGCATATACACAAAACGACGTGATTGAAACAATAGAAAAATCAGGATTAAGAGGAAGAGGTGGAGCTGGTTTTTCAACAGGAAAAAAATGGCGTTTAACAAAAGAAATAGAAAGTAAACAAAAATATGTAGTGTGTAATGCAGATGAAGGTGATCCAGGAGCTTTTATGGATAGAAGCATATTGGAAGGTGATCCACATAGTGTTTTAGAAGCAATGGCTATTGCTGGATATGCAATAGGAGCAAGTAAAGGATATATATATGTAAGAGCAGAATATCCAATAGCAGTAAAAAGATTGGAAATTGCAATAAAACAAGCCAAAGAATATGGAATATTAGGAAAAAATATTTTTGATACAAAATTTAATTTTGATATAGAAATAAGATTAGGTGCGGGAGCTTTTGTTTGTGGCGAAGAAACTGCTTTATTAGAATCAATTGAAGGGAAAAGGGGGCAACCACGAGTAAAACCACCATACCCAGCTCAAGCAGGATTATGGGGAAAACCAACATTGATAAATAATGTTGAAACATTTGCAAACATAGCTCAAATTATACTGAAAGGTGCAGAGTGGTATTGTTCTATAGGAACAGAAAATTCAAAAGGAACAAAAGTATTTGCACTAGGAGGAAATGTAAATAATGTAGGATTAGTAGAAGTACCTATGGGGACGACATTAAGAGAAATAGTATATGATATAGGGGGAGGAATTCCAAACGGAAGAGAGTTTAAAGCAGCACAAACAGGTGGACCGTCAGGGGGATGTATACCAAAAGAACATTTAGATACACCAATTGATTATGAATCATTAAAAGAAATAGGTTCTATGATGGGATCAGGTGGATTAATTGTTATGGATGATACAAAATGTATGGTGTGTTTAGCTAAATTTTATTTGGATTTTACTGTAAGTGAAAGTTGTGGAAAATGTACACCATGTAGGATAGGGACTAAAAGAATGTTGGAAATATTAGATAAATTATGTTCAGGCGAAGGTGAAGAATATGATATTTACAAATTAGAAAAATTAGCTGTAAATATACAAAAATCTAGTATTTGTGGACTAGGTCAAAGTGCTCCAAATCCGGTAATTAGTACATTAAAATATTTTAGAGAAGAATTTAGACAACATGCTATAGAAAAAGAATGTAAAACATTAGAATGTAAAGCGATTGCACAAATAAAAATTAATGAAGAATTATGCAAAGGATGTGGATTATGTCAAAAACATTGTCCAGCAAATGCAATAGATGGTGAAGAAAGAAACAAAAGAAAAATAGATCAAAATAAATGCGTAAAATGTGGTACATGTATATCAGTATGTCCATTTCATGCAATAGGAAATTAATAGTATATATTTATATGTTTCTAACAAATTTAATATTTATTATTTTTCAATACCTTTATAAAAAGGTAATAAGTACAAAAGGAGTTTTAATATGGAAAAAGAAATGATTAATTTAACTATAGATGGTCAAAAAATAACTGTAGAAAAAGGAACTACAATATTAAATGCAGCCAAAATTGCAGGAATAGATATACCTACATTATGTTTTTTAAAAGATATTAATGAAGTTGGAGATTGCAGGATGTGTATAGTTGAAGTTGAAGGACGAAAAGGATTTGCAACTTCATGTATCCAAACAGTTGAAGAAGGAATGATAGTTCATACACATACTCCTAACGTATTAGAAGCTCGACACGTAATATTGGATTTAATTATATCTAATCATGAAAAAAATTGTTTGACGTGTACACGTTCTGGAAATTGTGAGTTACAAACTTTAGCTGTGAAATTTAATGTTTTAAATGTAGAATTCCCTGGAGAGGTAACCAAACATAAAGTAGATGATTTATCACCAGCGATTGTAAGAGATTTTAATAAATGCATTTTATGCAGAAGATGTGTTGCTGCATGTAAAAACGTGCAAGGGATAGGAGCAATTGATTGTATTAACAGAGGATTTGATTCATGTATTTCAACAGTTGGAGATAAGAGTTTAAATGATGTAAATTGTACTTTTTGTGGACAATGCATAGAAGCTTGTCCAACAGGAGCATTACATGAAAAAGAAACTATTAACGATGTTTGGATAAAATTAAAAGATCCAAATACAGCTGTAATTGTTCAAACAGCACCTGCAGTTAGAGTAGCATTAGGAGAGGAATTTAAAATGCCAATAGGCACAAATGTTGCAGGGAAAATGATAACAGCGTTAAAAAGACTAGGTTTTGATAAAGTGTTTGATACAAATACAGGAGCAGATCTTACAATTATGGAAGAAGCAAGTGAATTTATTGATAGATTTAGTAAAAATGAAAATTTGCCATTAATAACATCATGTTGTCCTGGATGGATAAAATATATAGAAATGAATTATCCAGAACTTTTACCACATTTATCAAGTTGTAAATCGCCACATCAAATGTTTGGGGCAATTTTAAAAACATATTATGCCCAAAAAGAGAAAATAGATCCAGAAAAAATATATGTAGTATCTGTTATGCCATGTATTGCGAAAAAATTTGAAAAACAAAGAGAAGAAATGAAAGAAGAAGATCTATATGATGTTGATAATGTTATAACAACACGAGAATTAGCAAGGATGATAAAACAAGCAAATATAGAATTTGAAAAATTGGAAGATAGTGAATTTGATACACCAATGGGAGAGGCAAGTGGTGCAGGAGCAATATTTGGAACAACAGGAGGAGTTATGGAGGCAGCCTTAAGAACTGCACAGGATTTTTTAGTAAAAAAAGATTTAGATAGTATAGAATTTAAACAAGTAAGAGGAGAAAAAGAAATAAAAAAAGCTGTAATTAATATAGCAGAAAAAAATGTTAATGTAGTTGCTGCAAGTGGATTAAAAAATGCAAATAAAATTTTAGAAGAAATAAAATCAGGAAAAGCTGATTATGATTTTGTAGAAATTATGGCTTGTCCAGGAGGCTGTATTATGGGTGGTGGGCAACCAATAAAAAGTTCAAAGATAAGGTCAGATGTTAATATAAAAAAACTAAGAGCAGATGCATTATATACAATTGATGAGAAAAGTACTATTAGAAAATCACATGAAAATCCTACTATAAAAAAGATATATGAAGAATTTTTACAAAAACCAGAAAGTGATATAGCCAAAAAATTATTACATACTAAATATAGTCACAGAAATAAATACAATATATAACAAAGCGACTTTAGGTCGCCCTTTGTTTTTGCTGATTTGAGTTTTCGACTAAAAGGAAAAAATCTCAAAGGCAATAGCGATTATAGAATTTTTATATACTAGGAAATGAAAAATTTCCTAGTATATAAAAAAGAGACAAATTGGATTTCTTCCAAGAGTCTCTTTTATAAAATAATTATTTGTTGTTAGATTGTTTTTCTGTATTATTTTGATTATTAGAATTATTATTTTTCTTTTCTTTGTTTTTCTTACTCATAAAAAATGCACCTCCTAAAACAAATTACAATTTCATATTAAAATATTGTAATTGAATGTTGATTTTAGTTTATACAAATATGAAAAAAATATTCATTACTATTTGTTTTTTTTATATAATTGAGATATAATACAAATGATAAAATAATAAATATCAATAATTTAGGAGGCTAAAAATGAGTTTTGTAAATGAAAAATTGAATGAATTTAATGAATATATAAAATACAGAAAAGTGGCTATAATAGGATTAGGAGTTAGTAATCTACCGCTTTTAGATTATTTATACGAAAAGAAAGCAAATGTTACTATATTTGATGAAAGAAATTATGAAGAAATACCAAAAGATATTGCTGAAAAAATATCAAATTATGGATATATATTTCATTATGGTAAAGATTGTTTGCAATATTTAAAAAATTTTAATGTTATTTTTAGATCACCAAGTTGTTTGCCAACAAAACTTGAATTGGTAGAAGAATCAAAAAGAGGAGCAATAGTTACAACAGAAGTTGAATTATTAATGGAAATGTCACCTGCAAAAATAATAGGTGTTACAGGTAGTGATGGAAAAACAACAACAACAAGTTTAATAAATTCAATTTTACAACAAGCTGGTTATAATACTTTTTTAGGTGGAAATATAGGGACACCATTATTTACTAAATTAGGAGAAATACAACCAGAAGATATTGTTGTTTTGGAATTAAGTAGTTTTCAATTGATGGGAATGCAAATAAGTCCACAAATTTCAGTTATTACTAATATAACACCAAATCACTTGAATATACATAAAGACTACCAAGAATATATAGATGCTAAGAAAAATATATTTAAATATCAAGATGAAAAAGGAATATTAGTTTTAAATTATGATAATGATATAACAAAAAAATGTGCTGAAGAAGCAAATGGAAAAGTGATTTTCTTTAGTAGTAAAGCTAAATTAGATAATGGATATATTGTTGATGAAGGAGTCATAAAAGAATGTGATGATAAAGTAAGAAAACATATCTTAGATACAAATGATGTAATATTGAGAGGAAATCACAACTATCAAAATATAGCAACTGCAATAGCTGCAACTTCAACATTGGTTGATATTGACACTGCATTAAAAGCAATAAAAAGCTTTAAACCAGTAGAGCATAGAATAGAATTTGTTAGAGAAATTGATGGAGTAAAATGGTATAATGATTCAGCAAGTTCATCTCCATCTAGAACATTATCAGGATTAAATGCATTTGATGAAAAAATTGTTTTAATAGCTGGAGGATATGACAAAAATTTAGATTATACACCAATGGCTAAAACGGTTGTAGACAAGGTAAAAGCATTAATTTTAATAGGTCAAACATCTGGAAAAATATATGATGCTGTAAAGCAAGAACTAGAAAATCAAGGTAAAAAAATGAATATCTATATGTGTAATACATTAGAAGATACAATTCCAATTGCAAAAAAGAATGCTAGTAAAGGTGATGTTGTATTATTTTCACCAGCAAGTGCAAGTTTTGACATGTTTAAAAATTTTGCAGATAGAGGAAATCAGTTTAAAGATTTAGTAAAAAATATTAAAAACGAAAAGAGTCTATAAAAGGCTCTTTTCTCAAATACAGGACTATATAAAAATTTATGTATATTTTTATTTGTTATATTCTTCTTTCATTAAAAAAGCTTGAGCTTCTTTAATGACTTTTTTGTTGTTTTCAGTCAAATCTACTTTTAATTCGTTGATTTCGTTCTGCTGATAGAAATTACAAATATCATTAGCAACCTCTCTCTTTAATTCATCTGGTGCATTGTGTTCTTTTAAGAAAACCCATTGTAAAAATAAAGCGTTTAAATACATGTTTTTGTCCTCCTTGTCTTTTGCCGTGTATATATATAGTCCCTTTTTTATTATATTTATATTATAACACAAATTTTCCCAAATGTTAAGTTTTATGTAAATAAATATTCACAATATTTCAAAAAATTCATATCATGTATAAAAAGGAGGAAAAATAAATGTATAATCAAGAATATGATGAATATATAAGAAGCATTTTAGGATATCCAACTCAAGCAGAACAATTGCATTTTCAAAATAATACATACCAAGAAACATATATTGAAAATGGTAGAAATGAAGAAAGAAAGGTTTTAGAAGAATCTTATCCTGAAATATATCAGATAATATATCCAATGGTAAAAAAAGCGTGTGATAGCAATAATATAAATAGTAGTGAAGAAATAAACAGATTAACAGATGAAATATATGTAGCTTTAGAAGGAAATAATGAAATAAATGTAAATATTAATTTAAGAAATGAAGTAGGAAAGGAAGGTAGAGCAGAAAATATAATCAAAAAAACAAGTAAAACTGAAAGTGAAAAAATATCAAATGAAACTAGGAGAAGTCAGTCCAACAATAATTTGAGGGATTTAATAAAAATATTACTTATAAGAGAATTGCTAAGAAAACCTAATTTGCCTCCGCCGATGCCACCACACGGAAGACCACCAATGCCACTACCAATGAGGCCACCGATAAGACCAAGGGAATTTCAATCATTTTATGATATATATGAATATTAAATAATATTAATTGTTAAATGAAAATTTTACCATTTTTTCAAATTAAAGATTGAATATAAAATTCAAAAAGGCAAATAATAATTACGAGAAAATTTGAAAGGTGGTATATAAAATGAAAGTAAAAGATTGTATGTGTACAGAAGTATGTTGCGTAAAACCAGAAACTAAGGTGAGTGATGTTGCAAAATTGATGTGTGAAAATCATGTTGGTTCAATTCCAATATGTGATAAAAATAATTGTATATGTGGTATTGTAACTGATAGGGATATTATATTAAGAACTGTAGCTTGTGAAAAAGATTTAAAAAATACACCTGTAAGTGAAGTAATGAGCTCACAAGTATGTACTTGTAATGAAAATGAAGATGTTTCAAATGCAGAAAATATAATGGGGATAAATAAAATTAGAAGATTGCCTGTATGTGACAATAATAATAAAGTGATTGGAATGTTAACATTGGGAGATATTGCACAAAACAGGGATAAACTAGATGAAAATCAAATTTGTATGACTTTTGAAGATATTTGTGACTGTAACACTCAAAAAAATGCGGAATAGCTTATAATAATGGAATATTAGTATTAAACAATATTATATGATATGTATAATATTGTTTAATATGTTATATATAGTTACAATTTACAATTCAAAATATTTAACTTATAAAAATTTAATAATATATTGTTTTTTTATACCTTGGTGTCGCAAACCACATATTAAAATTACTAGTATGTAGTTTGCTCCAATTCGCACTCACTTTTGTTCGTTTAATCGCTTACGCGGTATTTCAAAACAATATATTATTAAATTTTAAAATGAGATTTATTTCATAAATTGTAAATTGTAACTATATATAAGTATATAATAAAGTACAATACATATAATAAAGTAGGAGGGAGTACATGACAATAAATGTATCATATTGGACTAAAGTAGCCAAAAACATAATTTATGTAGTATTGTTGATAATAGGGCTTTTTCTTACTTTAAAATTATCAATATTTTATATGCCTTTTTTAGTAGCATTTATAATATCATTAATAATAGAACCATTAATAAAATTAATAATGAAAAAAACAAAACTTACTAGAAGGACAAGTTCTATTATTATTTTTGCAATTGTATCTCTTATTATACTAGGAATTTTAACATGGATAATAATTACATTATTTTCAGAATCTTCGAATTTGTTACAGAGTTTAAATGAATATGTTGATAAAGCTTATATACAAGTAAATAATTTTATAAAACAATTTGATTTTGATAAAATAAAAATATCTAATGAAATTTTAAATATTATACAAGAATCTAGTGGAGAATTTTTACAAACAATATCGAATTGGGTAAGAAATGCTTTAAATGGATTAATAAATATTATTACTAAATTGCCTGAAATAGCAATATGTGTAGGTATAACAATTTTAGCGTTATATTTTATATGTGTAGATAAAATATATATTTTAGATCAAATAGAGTATCATTTACCTAAATTATGGGTAAAAAAAATAAGTAATCATTTAAGAGATTTAATAAAAACTTTAGGAGGATATTTAAAAGCTGAAGCAACTTTGATATTAGTGTCTTTTATTATATCTTTGGTTGGATTATATATATTATCCTTTTTAAATTTTAATGTGAAATATCCATTATTGATGGCTTTATTTATTGGATTTGTAGATGCTTTGCCTATATTGGGATCTGGTTCAGTTATGATTCCTTGGGCTATTATTTCATCATTAAATGGAGACTTAACATTGGGAATAGCTATAATAACATTATTGATTATTATGTCAATAGTTAGACAATTTTTAGAACCTAAAATAGTAAGCAAAAATATTGGTGTTCATCCTATATTCACTTTAATTGCTATGTATACAGGTTTCAAAATTACAGGCATAATAGGATTATTATTAGGACCAATTATATTAATAATTGTTAAAAATATATTTTCAAATCTAATAGATCAGGGTGTATTTAAAGCGATTTTTGAAAAAAAATAATTTTTTCTTTTAATTAGTTGAAATAAAAATTGTTAAATGATAAAATCATACCAAAGGGAGAGAGTAATACATATGAAAAATGAAAATGAAGAATACAAAGAGTTTGAAAGGTTTAAGCAAAAAGCTTTACCTGGTGACAATTATTATATAACAATATTTTATGACGGTAATTTAAATACTATAAATCTTTCTGAATATAAAAGAAATTTATTTACATTTGGGAAAGATCCGGAAAATGATATAGTAATTGAATCAGAAGAAATTGATGATGAGCAAGGATATTTTGAAATAACTGAACATGGAGTATTAGCAGTAAACACAAGTAAAAATTTTCCAATGATAGGAAATAATGATAAAGCTTTTGATGATATTTATTTATCAGAAGGAAGTTTTATAAAAATAATTAATCCAAATACAGAGGATAGGACACATAGCATATTATTTATGATGTCTATAGGTTCTAATTTGGATGAATGGAAAGGGTATCCAATACAAATAGGTGCAACTAGCTTGGGGACTGGAGGAGGATGTGATTTAGTATTACCACCTAAGGGAGTTGCTAAAAGACATGCTACAGTTCATAAAATTGGAAATAAATATACAATAAAAGATGATGGAAGTTTAAATGGAACATTTGTAAATGGAAGACAGATACCTTCTGAAAAAGAAGTCCCATTAAAAAATTTTGATATTATATTAATAGGAAATTCAAAAATTATTTTATACAATAATAAGTTGATATATCAAATTTATCAACGTGGTATACAGTTGGATGCAATAGATATAGTAAAACGTGTTAAAATAAAATTTAAAACTAGAGAAATATCTTCACATGTTACTATGCATGTAAAACCATCAGAATTTGTTGCGTTTGTTGGAGGATCTGGAGCAGGTAAAACAACTTTTATGAAATGTATTAGTGGTGTTAATGAACCGACATCAGGAAAAGTATATATTAATGGAGAAGATTTATTTGAAAATTATGAAACATTAAAATATAATATCGGATATGTACCACAAGAAGATATAGTATACTCAAATTTAACATTGCATGATATGTTAAAATATACAGCAAAACTAAGAATGCCAGATAATGCAACTAAAAAGGAGAGACAACAAAGAATTAAAGAAGTACTTGAAATAGTACAATTAACAGAGTTCGAAAATTCATATATTAGACAATTAAGTGGTGGTCAAAGAAAAAGGGCAAGTATTGCAACAGAATTAATTGCTGATCCCGGATTATTTTTCTTAGATGAACCAACAAGTGGATTAGACCCAGATACAGAGAGAAGTATAATGAAAACCTTGCAGAAAATGTCAAAAATGGGGAAAACAATAATCCTAGTAACACATAACACTTTAAACCTACATTTGTGTGATAAAGTAGCTTTTTTTGGAGCTGGTGGACACTTATGTTTTTATGGAAAACCACAAGAGGCTTTAGATTTTTTTGGAGTAGATGATTTTGTTGATATATATACATTGTTAAGTAAAAATCCTAAGGAATGGCAAGAAAAATTTGAATCAACAATAGGTGCAAAAGAAGTAAAAAAACCTACAGTGGAAAAAAGAAATAAAGTACCACATAAGAAAAAATCATTTATAAAACAACTGATAATTTTAATTAAGAGATATATAAAATTAATTTCAAATGATTTTCAACAAATGGTATTATTATTTGCTCAGGCACCAATAGTAGGATTATTACTAACAACAGTAAAAACAGATGAACTATATTCTAGTTATGATGACACAAAAGCTCTTTTATTTTCTTTAGGATGTGCATCAATTTGGCTTGGATTATTAAATTCTGTTCAAGAAATATGTAAGGAAAAAGTTATTTTACAAAAAGAACATATGTCAGATTTAAAATTGTCTGCATATCTAGCTTCAAAATTTATAGTACAAGGGATATTAGCTTTTATACAGGCAACAATAATGGTTGTCATATTTCAAGCAATTGCAGGAAAATCAGAAAATAACATATTAATAGATTCATTCTGGGATATACAAATAATATGCTTCTTATCAATATTAGGTGCAGCTACATTAGGATTATTTATTTCTGCATTAGTTAAAAATTCTAATATAGCAATGTCAATTATTCCACTAATTTTAGTGCCACAATTATTGTTTTCTGGTATGCTTTTTAAATTAGAGGGAATTGCAGATTTTGTATCAAATTTCGTATTATGTAGATGGTCTGTTGAAGGATTAGGAACAAGTGCTAATTTGAATGATTTAACACATATGGTACAAACCATAAATCCATTAATAGAAGTGGAGGCAGAAGATTATTTTACATTTACAACAGAACATATGATACATGTGATATTAATTTTATTGCTTATGATATTGGTACAAATGTTAGCTAGCTATATAGCATTAAGAAAAAATGTTAATAAGAGTATGTAAAAAATATATTTAAAACACAAAAAAACAATATAGACTTTAAAATCTATATTGTTTTTTATTTATTTTACTTGTTTTAATTGTTTAGCTTTTATTATTGAAATAATTACACTTATAGTCAATAATAAAATAGTAAGTATTATTATAATATTATTTATACCAGCATAGGGTAAAATTTTATTAGCCAAATTGCTTTTATTATTTGTTATAGAAGAAGTAGGAGTAGAAGATGATGATGGATTTGGTTTGTTATTGTCATCGTTGTCATTATTAGATGACGATTGAACCTGTTCATTTGTCCAATCCTTTATAGTAGTTATTTCATCTTGCATTTCACTTAAAGTATCATCATTTAAATCATTATTAACCTGAGATGTTAATTCTGATTTTAATACTTCTAAAACAAATGGATCCATATCTGAAACATTATCTAACATATTTATATCATTCATTAATGTTTCTTTTAGTTCATCAGTAACTTTTGTAGCAGTATTAAGATCATTATAAGTTTTATCAACTACTGTTTTAAATTCATTTAGATTTCCTAACTGTTCTTTATATTCATTTAATAATTCAACTAAATCTTCCTTGTCGCTGGTAGAGGTTTCTGCATAAGTAGGGAAACACATAGATAGAATAAAATATAATATTAATAATAATGTAATAATAATTTTTCTTGTATTTATATTCATAATAATTATTCCTTTCAATATTTTTCATTAGTGTATATTAAATTAAACACCAAACATATTTTTTATTAGTTTTAATGCTTTAACTAATCCACCAATCATAGATGTTTTTTGTTCAGTTTTTTCTTTATAGTCTGATATTTTTTCTACTTGTATTCCATTTTTTACTTTTTCTGCTTGAGTAATAAAATTATCAACATGTCCTTCATAAACATTTTCTTTATTTCCTAAAATTATAAATGCGTGTTGTTCACCTTTAGCTTTGAATCTTTGTACATAAGGTATGTTTGCATTAGCATTTGCAGTGGCATAAATTTCATCACTATTTGTAAATGGAACAGTAGAATCTTCAGTTCCGTGAATGATTAGTAAAGGTGTTGAACTTTTCTTTAAGCTATTAACAGAACTTTGTAATTCGTCATATTTTTCTGGTGTTAAACCTACATCAACTTTTTCTATAATTAATTTTTTAATAGTAGCTTCACCAACTACATCAGATAAATCTGTTTTGTTGAAAATTCCTAATATTTTTGCAACTAATTTATTATCACTATAAGAATTTAACATGTCTTTAACTATTCCTGTCATAGAAGTATAACCACAATCTTCTACTAATCCAATTACATTTTGATCTTTAATTGTTTTATTATCAACAGTTAATCCTGATAGAAATACAGTTGTTGCACCACCTAAAGATACACCATGTACAAATATTTCATCACAATTGTTAGGATATTTGTCATTTAGGTATGTAAGCCAATCCCATACGTCAAGACTTTCTAAGTATCCCATAGCAACACTACCTTTACTATTACCAAAGCCTCTTAAATCAGGAGCAAATACATTAAATCCTTGATCTAAATACATTTGACCTAGAGAATCAGCCATTGCTTGTCCATTCATCATAAATCCATGTACTAAAACAACCCATTTTTTAGATGTTGGTTTTCCTTCAGAATCTGCATTTGCATAGTAGATATTACCACTTAAGCTTACTTTATACTTATCTCCAGATAATCTTCCAGCAGTAGTAGCTGATATTTCAACAACCTCATTTGGTTTCAAACTTTTTAATGCACTGTTACTACTATTTTTAGATAGTGATTTTAAAGTTTCTACAATAGATGTTATTAAAGAAGATGAATCTTTAGCATTACTAGAAATTATTTTATTTAATATTTCAGTAGATGAAGATGATATAATTGATGTATCTTTATATTTATTTTGAAGTTCAGTCATCTTATCAATAATATCTATTTTTGTATCAGAAACACTCTTGTTTTTATCAATACTTTGAACATATTGATTAAGATCGCTTAAAAAGTTTTTATAGTTGCTTGCATCTCCATATTTTTTATTTAACATTGAGTTTGCATTATCCTTGTTTAAAAATGGCCAAAAATTAAAGGCAGCCTTTGAAGTTACAGGTATAAATACCATTCCTAATATAATTAATGATATTAGGAGTATCTTTGAAATTTTTAATATTTTTCTCATAACAATCACCCTTTCTTATCTTATGTTTTTTCATAAGTTTTCATCTAATACTATTTTAACACAAATTAAAAAATAATCAAAAAATTTATTCCCATTCAATTGTTGCTGGTGGTTTAGATGTAATATCATAAACAACTCTATTAACATGTTTTACTTCATTAACAATTCTAGAAGAAACTTTTTCTAATACTTCATATGGTATTTTGCTCCAAACACCAGTCATGAAATCTGTAGTTTCAACTGCGCGAAGAGCAACAGTATAATCATATGTTCTTTCATCACCCATAACACCAACAGATTTCAGATTTGTTAGAACTGCAAAATATTGATTTATGTTTTTATGAAGTCCTGCTTTTGATATTTCAGTTCTAAAAATGCTATCAGCTTCTTTTAATATTTCTAATTTGTCGTCTGTAATTTCACCTATAATTCTTATTGCTAATCCTGGACCAGGGAAAGGTTGTCTAAATACTAAATTTTCAGGAATTCCTAATTCCAATCCAGTTTGTCTAACTTCATCTTTAAATAGATTTCTTAAAGGTTCTACAATTTCTTTGAAATCAACATAATCAGGTAGTCCACCAACATTATGATGGCTTTTTATTACAGAACTTTTTCCTAAACCACTTTCTATAACATCAGGATAGATAGTTCCTTGAACTAAAAAGTCTACTGTACCAATTTTTTTAGCCTCTTCTTCAAAAACTCTTATAAATTCTTCACCTATAATTTTTCTTTTGGCTTCAGGATCTGCAACACCAGAAAGCTTTGATAAAAATCTATCTTTAGCATTTACACGGATTAAATTTATATCAAATTGATTTCTAAATATCTCTTCAACTTCATCACCTTCATTTTTTCTAAGCAAACCATGATCAACGAAAATACATGTTAAATTTTTTCCAATAGCTTTATTTAATAAAACAGCAGCTACTGAAGAATCTACGCCTCCTGATAAAGCACATAAAGCTTTTTTATCACCGATTTTTTCTTTTAAGTTATGGATGCTTTCTTCTACAAATGAAGAAATTTTCCAATCAGCAGAACAATTACAAATATTAAATAGAAAATTTTTAATAACTTGAGTTCCGTTAACAGATAAATTTACTTCAGGATGAAATTGTATACCAAAAAGATTTTTTTCTGGATTTTCCATAGCAGCATTAGGACAATGTTCTGTAAAACCAATATTTTTAAAACCATTAGGTACTTCTGAGACAAAATCAGTATGACTCATTAAAAAATTATTTTCGCTATCAAAATTTTTGAATAGGGAAGATGTATTATCTATATTAACCTTAGTTGTACCATATTCTCGCGTATCGGCTTTTGAAACTTTTCCTCCTAAAACATGTGTCATCAATTGCATTCCATAGCAAATTCCCAAAATAGGAATTCCTAATTCGAAAATCTCATTATTGCATTTAGGAGAATCTTCACCATATACACTTGCGGGTCCACCGGTGAATATAATACCTTTAGGATTTTTTTCTTTAATTTTATCAATAGATATGTCATAATGTACTACTTCAGAATATACATTACAATCTCTAACTCTTCTTGCAATTAATTGATTATATTGACCACCAAAGTCTAAAATCAAGATTAGTTCGTTTTTTTTCATTTTTAACCTCCATATTAAATATTAAAACACAATATTATAATAACATAACAGATACCTAAAGTAAAGGAATAAAACTATATATTTAAAATTATAAAATAATAAAAAGCCATCTGGATTAATGGCTTTATACAATGTTTTCAGTAGGGATATAAGTGTTATCTGGAGGATATACATATTCATCATTTGGCTTTTCGACATTATGTATTTCAGTAACCTTTATAATAGGCATATCGCCATGATAAAAACCTTTTGTTATTTCTCCAGAAAGTTCTACCCAACAATTATTGGGGAAACTTTGTGCATTATCAAATTCACACAAAAAACCGACGATAACATATTGAAAATCAGAAGATATTATCATATCTCTTGCTAAAATGAATTGTTTGTCTGATAAATCTGTAACTCTATATATATAACCTGTGAACTTTATGTTAGTACCAATATAATTATTAATATTTTCATGCACAGATTTTAGTATGTTAGTATAATTTTTGCTAGAAATTGTATTGACTTTATTTTGGGGTGTACAACCAGAACTGTTTTTCTCATTATTAGCACCATAAAATAGTTTAAATGTAACAAATATTAATATAGAAATTATAATAAGAACTATTAAAACAAAAAACAATTTAAATATTTTATTTCCATTGACTTTAAAATTATATATAAACATATAAAAAATCCTTTCAAGAAAGTAATTACTAAAATATATGTAATATTGTATAAATTAATGACTAATAAATTTGAATTAGTTTATATATGTTACAATATAAGTCTCAATTTAAAATATTTAACTTATATTATAAAAGTTTAACAATATATTATTAAATTTAAAAAATGATTTATTTTATAAGCTATGAATTTGTGACATAAGTAGAAGAAATATAAAAAAATAAGAGTGTAAACTATTGCTAATTTTAAATATTAGTGATATAGTAACATGGAAAAATAAACTTAGGAGGACAGTTAATAATGGGATTATTTAAAACATACAGTCAAAAAGAAGTAAAAAGAGTAAGGCCATTAGTAAATAAAATAAATGAGCTTGAAGAAGAAATATCAAAATTAAGTGATGCGGAATTAAGAGGAAAAACAGAGTATTTTAAAAAACAATTATCTGAAGGAAAAACATTAGATGATATATTACCAGAGGCTTTTGCAGTAGTTAGAGAGGCATCAAAAAGAGTTCTAGGTATGAGACATTTTGATGTTCAATTAATTGGTGGTATTATATTACATCAAGGAAGAATTGCTGAGATGAAAACAGGTGAAGGAAAAACATTAGTTGCTACATTACCTGTATATTTAAATGCACTTGAAGGAAAAGGTGTACATGTTATTACAGTAAATGATTATTTAGCTAAAAGAGATAGTGAATGGATGGGAAAATTATATAAATTTTTAGGATTATCTGTTGGGCTTGTAATTGCTGGAATGGAACCTAAAGAAAAACAAAAAGCATATAGTGCTGATGTTACATATGGTACAAATAATGAATTTGGATTTGATTACTTAAGAGATAACATGGTTATATATAAAGATCAATTAGTACAAAGAGGATTAAATTATGCAATTGTCGATGAAATTGATAGTATCTTAATAGATGAAGCTAGAACACCACTTATAATTTCAGGAAGAGCAAATCAATCATCTGATTTATATAAAAAAGCAGACAATTTTGTAAGAAGGTTAACACCAAAAGTTATTGTTGAAGAAGATGTTAAAGATTTTGAACAAGCAGAAGATAATGAAAGATATGATTATATTGTTGATTTAAAAGCAAAATCAGCTTCACTTACACAAAAAGGAATAAAAAAAGCAGAAGAAGCTTTTGGATTAGATAATTTTAATGATTTAGAAAATTCAACATTAGTTCATCATGTTAACCAAGCATTACGTGCACATGGAGTTATGAAAAAAGATATTGATTATATAGTCAAAGATGGTGAAGTTTTAATTGTAGATGAATTTACTGGACGTATTATGTATGGAAGACGTTATAACAACGGATTGCATCAAGCAATTGAAGCTAAAGAACATGTAAAAATTGCAGATGAATCAAAAACATTGGCTACAATAACATTTCAAAACTATTTTAGAATGTATGATAAATTATCAGGTATGACAGGTACAGCTATGACAGAAGAAGCTGAATTTGAAGAAATATACAATTTAGACGTTGTTGAAATACCAACAAATAAACCAATGGTACGTAAAGATGAGAATGATGTTATTTATAAAAATGAGAATGCTAAATTTAATGCTATAGTAAATAGTATTAAAGAAAGTCATAAAAAAGGACAACCAGTGTTAGTTGGTACAGTTTCAATTGAAAAATCAGAAAAATTAAGTAAATTATTAAATAAAGAGGGAATTAAGCACGAAGTTTTAAATGCTAAATATCATGAAAAAGAAGCAGAGATAGTTGCTCAAGCAGGTAAATTTGGAGCTGTAACAATTGCGACAAACATGGCAGGACGTGGTACAGATATTATTTTAGGTGGAAACAGTGAATTCTTAGCTAAAGAAGAAATGAGAAAAAGTAAGATATCTCATGAATTAATAGAAGAAGCCAATACATATTATGAAACAGACGACAAAGATATTTTGAATGCTAGAGAAACATTTAAAAAATTAGTAAGTAAATATGATGAACAAATAAAAGAAGAAAAAGAAAAAGTTATTAATGCAGGTGGACTAAAAATAATAGGAACAGAAAGACATGAATCAAGAAGAATTGATAACCAATTAAGAGGCCGTTCAGGACGTCAAGGAGATAATGGTGAGTCTAAATTTTACATTGCATTAGATGATGATTTAATGAAAATATTTGGTGGAGACACAATTACAAAAGTATATAATTCAATAGGTGCAGACGAAAATATGCCAATAGAATCTAGAATTATTTCAAAGGCAGTAGAAAATGCGCAAAAGAAAGTAGAAGGAAGAAACTTTTCAATACGTAAAAATGTATTGAAATATGATGATGTTATGAATGCACAAAGAGAAATTATCTATGCACAAAGAAGAGAAGTTCTTGATGGAGAAAATATTCATGATAATATAATAAATATGATTGATACTGTTGCTGAAGCTACTGTTAACATGTATGTTGAAAATGAAAATGGAGATGTAAATGTAGAAGCTTTAAATCAAGAAATAATCAATACATATGGAATAGAGATGTTAGACTACATTAAAGAAAATAATTCAGAAGCACAAAAAATTTCTGAAGAACTTATAAAAAAAGCAAACGAAAAATATGCAGAAAAAGAAGCAGAAATTGGCTCAGAAGAAATGAGAGAACTTGAAAGAGTAGTTATGCTTAAAGTTGTAGACGAAAAATGGATGAATCATATTGATAGTATGGATGAATTAAAAAATGGTATAGGTTTACGTGCTTATGGACAACAAGATCCTGTTGTTAAATATAGAATTGAAGGAATGGACATGTTTGAAGAAATGATTTCAGACATAAAAGTTGACGTAGCAAAAATTCTTATGAATATAAGACAACAAGGAGAAGCAAAAAGACAAGAAACAGTAAAAATAACAGGAGCAGCTTTAGAAGCAATACATAGTGTAGATGGTGGATCTAAAATAGGAACAGATGTTGATAAAACAATTAGAAATGATGGACCCAAAATAGGTAGAAATGATCCATGTCCATGTGGAAGTGGAAAGAAATACAAGAACTGTTGTGGTAAATAACCTCGCAAACCATTATAAAATAAGGAATTGTTAAAAATAGAAAAAATGATAAATTTGTCCACAGATGACAATTTGTCCACATAGCATAAATAATGTGGACAGAATCGAGGAAACCCCATAAAAATCAATAAAAAATCTACGTGGACA
>CAKPOF010000004.1 GCA_934169725.1 uncultured Clostridia bacterium
TTTAGCATTTTTTATTTATTTTGTTTTTTTAATTATTGATTATTTTTATTTAAATATTAATTTAATTAATATTTTTTTATTATATTTTTATTAATATAAAATAATTATTTTTATGATTTTTTTATTTGATTTTTAATATTTATTTTTAATTAATTATTTTTTATTTATTAATTCTTATTATTATTATTTAATTGTTTATTTATTATTTTAATTTAATTAATAATATTTTTAAATATTTATATTTTCTATTTTTATAAAAATATGTCAAATTAATTTATTTTAAAAATATTTTATTTTAATTTTGTTTATCTAATTATATTATTTAATTTTTAAACTCCTTTAAAATCGATTTTAACGCTTTACTTTTTATATGTTTTATGTTTATTTTTTTAGCCTATTGTTGATATTTTTATATGCTTTTTCATTCATTTTACCTTAATTTTACTACGGTTTGCTCACTTTATAATCTATCTTTTAAAACTATAAAATATTTTTTTATTAAATATACATATCTTTTATCGTAAACTTATTTTTTTATATATTTTCAATAATATTATATGCTTTTCATTTTTTTTGTTTTATTTTTAAATATCTTATTATTAATAATATATTATTTTATTAATAATTTCTATTTCTTGATTTTTATTTTTTATTATTTATTTTAATTTTTTTGTGTTTAATTTTTTATTATTATTTATTAATTTAATTAATTAATTTTTATTTTATAATTATTTTATTTATTATTTTAAAAAATTATTTAATATTTTTATTTTTATAAATTTATTCTTAAAAATAAAATAAAAATATTTTGATATATTTAATAATGAATAATTATTTATTATTAAGATTAAATTATTTTTTGTTTTTTTATAATTTTTTATTTCTATTAAATTATTTATATTGTTTTCTATTACTAGTATATTTATATATTGTTCAAATATTGGTAACTTATTAATATCTTCAGCATTTTTTATATTTATAATTATATAATATTTTTTATTTTTATATTTTTGTTTTATATTCTCTATTTTTTTATTTATTTTATTTTTTAAAAATTCTTTACTATCTAAATTTAATTTTATTATTTTTATATTTTTATTTATTTTTCTTATTAACATTAATTCTACTATTTTTTTATCTATGTATTTTTTTCCAAAAATAATTATTATATTTTTTTCTTCTATTATTTTATTTTTTCTTTTTTTTATTATATATTTATTTATTTTTTTATTATCTTTTTTTATTGTTTTATTTTTATTTATTTCTTTTATCATTTTATAATTATTTATATAATTATCTGAATAAATTTTATAAATATTTAATTTATTTATTTCTTCTTTTTTTGTTTTATTTTTTAATAATATAATTATTTTTATTTTATTATTTATTTTATAAATATTTTTTATTAATTTAAAAAAATTTATTTCTCCTGGTAAATTTTCACTTATTATTAATATATTTATATTTTTATCTTTTTTTATTATTTCTATTATAGCTTCTTTATACCATATATTTTCTTCTTCAGTTATTTTATTTTTGTATAATTTTTTTATTAATGTTTCATTAGTTATTGCTGTTATTATTTTTCCCATTTTTTTCTTCTCCTTTTATTATTTCGTATTCCTTATCTGAACATTCTATTTTTATTAAAATATGTTCATAACCAACAAACATTAAACATTCTCCTCTTTTTAATGACTTTATTTCTATTTTTTCTTTTTCTGTTAAATTTGAATATTCTGACAATATTTTTATATTATCTTCTTCCAAGGAAAAAAAAGTTTTTATGCTTGAATTATTTAATATACTTTTTCCATATATTCCATCTTCTAAACTAAATATATCTGAAATATCTTGAGTAATTGCTACACTACTACCTCCATATTTTCTAATAGTCTTAAATATTTTATATATAAAGCTTGCTACATTTTTATTAGATGTAACTCCTATTAATCTCCATATTTCATCCAAATATATAGCTTTTTTTTCTTTTCTATTTTCTTTGATTTTATCCCAAAAAATTTCTGTAAATAAATACATTCCATATTTTAAGTTTTCTTCTCCTAGATCATATACATCTGCCACTATTAATTCATTTGTTATTTTTATGTTTGTATAATTATTAAAAAATTTCATCGAACCTTTTATAAATGGTATCATTTTTATTGAAAATTTTTCTGTTTTCCTATCTTTTTTTAAAATATTATATAAATCTTCTAATATTGGCATGTCTTTTTCTTCTTTAAAAATTTTCGAATTATTTATTTTTTTATATAATGATTTATCGTCAAAATTAATATTTTTTATTTCATATGTTTCTATTAATTTTTCTTCAATTATTGCTTTTTCTTCTTCATTTAATTCTCCAAATATTAAATTAAAAAATCCAATTAATTTACCAATTTTTGTTGCTAAATATCCTTCTTCTCCATCTTCCAAACTCTCTTTTCTTATATCTAAAACATTTATATATGTATTAGAATTTGGTCCTATAATTATTCTTGTTCCTTTTAAATATTTACATAATTTATCATATTCTCTATCTGGATCTATAATATATTGTTTCATTCCCATTAGTTTATACCTTAATATTAATAATTTTGTATAAAATGATTTTCCGGCTCCGCTTGTCCCAAAAATACACATATTTGCATTTTTATATTTTTCAGTATTATATCTATCTATAAATACTAACGAATCATTATAAATATTTGTCCCTATAAAAATACCATCATTATCAAAAATATTTGATGAAACAAATGGATATGTTGATACTAAACTTGATGTTAATATATTTCTTTTAGCCACGCTTTTTATTAATTTATTGTTTTCCATCATTGGCAAACATGTTTTAAATATTTCTTCTTGTCTAAAATTTGCCCTTCTAGTTTGCATTCCTTTACTCTGCGAAATTCCCTCTAATTTATTTAATAAATATTCAAGCTCTTTTTTATCTTCTGAATAAACTAATAAATAAATATATAAAAAATACATTTCTTCATTATTTATTTGCATTTCTCTTCTTATATATTTAGCATCACTATATGTTGATGTTGCGATGTCTATATCTTGCCTGTTTTCATTACTACTTTTTACTTCAACCCCAACATTACCAATATGATATGTTAATTCTTTTATAATTTTATATGTATCTTGCCTTTCATAAAAAATTGATATATTTAAATTTATGTTACTTTCTATTAAATTTTTTAAAATAATTTCCGCTTGTTCTCTATAATAATCTACAATAATTATTCCTGCATAAAACAAATTATCTATTTCTATGTATTTAGGATTTTTTATATTTATATATCCTGGTGATATACTGTCTTTATCAAAAATACTCCCTTCATATATTTTTAAATTTTTTTCTTTTTTATTTTTATTAAATAAATTTTTTATAATAAATTACTCATCCTCCTTTTTATTTATTTTATTAATATATTTTCTTGTATTTAAAAATGAATAAAATAATTCTAAAATTTCTTTTTTTTCGTTAACACAATTAACTAAATTTCCACATCTTGTTAAACATTCTTTTATTCTTAAATATTTTTCATTTAATTCTTGATTTATAATTTCATAATTATTTATTTTTTTATTTATTTGATTATTAGTTATTATTATATAAAATTTTTTACTAGCAGATTTTTTTTTAATATTTATTTGTGAAATATATTTTATATAATCCTCACTTATATTTTTTAAATATTTATTTTCTTTTTTTCTTATATTTTTTTTTATTTTTGAAATATGATGACTTAAATCTTCTTTATTACTTTGAATTAAAATTTGAATATCAAAATTACATGTTTTTAAAAAAATTTTATAAGCATTCAAAATTGCTTCTTTTTCTAACATTGATTTTAAATTATAGTTTATGGGAGTAACTTCTAAAATTCTTATATATTTATTATTTTTTAGTTTTATGTTACTATTTTCGCAAATATCTGATATTTCTATCCATTTTTGAGTTGTTTTTTTTACTATATTTATCACTCTCCTTTTGGAAATATTTTACATTGTTTTGTTTTAATTGTCAAGAAAAATTTTCTTTCATAATTCGACAAAATTATATATAAAAAAATTTAAAATTTTTTTATCTTTTTTGAATATTATTTTTATTTTTACATATAATATTATTGTAAAGTTAATAATAGTTAAACAAAGAGTATTAATAAATTATAGTTTATTAATATTCGAACAAAGATGTATTATAGTGTGAATATCATTATAATATTTCGGCGATAAGAGTATATTATTTGTTTGTATGTTGCATTTATTTGTTTCTATTTTGTTTTCTTTTATTTATATTATTATTTTAAGTGACAAAAAAATATGTAATATATTCGAGTTACGATTATTTTTATATTTATTTTTAAGTGATTATTTTTAATTCCTTTTCGGATGACTTTAGTTGCTTGTAGTGTATTAATAGTCCAGCGACTGATTATTATATGTGGTTTATAGCTTAATTATGTAGTAATATATGATAGGTTAGAAAATTATATATTTTAGTTTTAGCTACGATTATTATTAGCTTTACTGATTAATGGCAGATAATAATAATTATTATCTGCCATTAAATTAGAACAAAGCGACTTTAGGTCGCCATTTGTTCTCGCCGATTTGAGTTTTCGACTATAAGGCGAAAATCTCAAAGGCAATAGCGATTATAGCATTTTATATACTATGAAATTTCTCATTTCATAGTATATAAAAAAAGTTAGAAATTAATATTCTAACTTTTTTTATAATTAAATATCTAGATTTTTTACATATTTTGCATTTTCTTGTATAAAGTTTCTTCTTGGTGCAACTTCATCACCCATTAATAATGTAAATATTTCATCAGCTTTTATTGCATCTTCCATTGTTACTTTTACAAGGATTCTAGTTTCTGGATTCATTGTTGTATCCCATAATTGCTCTGGATTCATTTCTCCTAGACCTTTATATCTTTGTAATCCCAATTGATCCCTTTGGATACCCTTTTCTTCTAATTTTTTATATGCATTTTGCAAATCTTCATCTGTATAACAATAAACATCTTCCATTCCTCTTTTTGATAATTTATATAATGGTGGTTGTGCTAAATATACATTTCCATTTTCTATTAATGGTCTCATATATCTAAAGAAAAATGTTAATAATAATGTTCTTATATGTGCACCATCGACATCAGCATCTGCCATTATAATTACTTTTCCATATCTAATTTTAGTTATATCAAATTCTGCACCTATTCCTGCACCTATAGCTACTATAACCGGATTCAATTTATCATTTCCATATATTTTGTCAGCTCTAGCTTTTTCTACATTAAGCATCTTTCCCCATAATGGTAATATTGCTTGAAATTTTCTATCTCTTCCTTGTTTTGCACTACCTCCTGCTGAATCTCCTTCGACTATATAAACTTCACATTCATCCGCATTTTTACTACTACAATCTGCTAATTTTCCTGGTAAAGTTGATGTTTCTAAACTACTCTTTTTTCTTACTAACTCTCTTGCTTTTCTAGCTGCTTCTCTTGCTCTTGAAGCACTTATACATTTTTCTAGAATAGCTTTTGCAACTTGTGGATTTTCTTCTAAGAATGTAGATAATGCTTCATTAACCATACTTTGAACAACACCTGTAACTTCACTATTCCCTAACTTAGTTTTAGTTTGACCTTCGAATTGTGGTTCCCTAACTTTTACAGATACTACAGCTGTAATTCCCTCTCTAATATCTTCTCCTTGTAAGTTATTATCTTTTTCTTTTAAGAAATTATGACTTCTAGCATAATCATTGAAAACCTTTGTTAAAGATCTCTTAAATCCTTCTAGATGTGTACCACCTTCTATAGTATTTATATTATTTACAAATGTATATATATTTTCAGAATAACTTGAAGTATACTGAATTGCTATTTCAACCGGAACATCTCCATTTTTTTCAATATATATTGGAGTTTTATGTAACTTTTCTTTGTTTTTATTTAAGAATTCAACAAATGAAACTAATCCACCTTCGAAACAAAAATCTGCTTTTTTTGGTGTTTCCTCTCTTTTATCTTCTATTACTATTCTTAATCCTTTAGTTAAAAATGCCATTTCTCTAAATCTTTTTTCTAAAACTTCATATTCATAATCTAAACTTTCAAAAATTGTATCATCTGCTAAAAATCTAACTTTAGTTCCTGTACCTTCTGCATCCCCAATTTTTTCTAGTTTCTTTACTGTCTTTCCTTTTTCAAAGTACATTTGATATAAACCACCATCTCTTTTAATTGTTACTTCAGTCCAAGTTGATAAGGCATTTACTACTGATGCACCAACTCCGTGTAGTCCACCAGATACTTTATATCCACTATCTCCACCAAATTTTCCACCAGCATGTAAAACTGTATATACTGTTTCTGCTGTAGAAATATGTGTTTTTGGATGGATTTCAACAGGTATTCCTCTACCATTATCTTCTACAGATATAATATTTCCTGGTTCAATTTCTATTTTAATATTAGTACAATATCCTGCTAATGCTTCATCTACACAGTTATCTACAATTTCATATACCATATGATGAAGTCCTCTAACAGATGTACTTCCTATATACATACCTGGTCTTTTTCTTACGGCCTCAAGTCCTTCTAGAACTTGTATCTGCTCTGCACCATATTTATGTTTATACTTTTCCATTTATGTTCCTCCTATATATTAATTTTATTTAATTACTTTTCCGTCTTTTACATTATATATTAAAACATCTTTATTTTCAAGTTTTATTTTGTCTGTACATGTTATTATTACTTGTATGTTACTTATTTTTTCTAATAAATGTTTTCTTCTTTTTTCATCTAATTCTGACATAAAATCATCTAATAATAAAATAGGATATTCTCCAATTTCTTCTTTTATAATATCTAATTCAGCCATTTTTAATGATAATATTGAAGTTCTGTGTTGTCCCTGAGAACCATAAATCCCTAATTCTCTTTCATTAATAAAAATATTAAAATCATCTCTATGTATTCCCTTAGTTGTATATCCTTTTATTATATCTAATTTTCTTCTTTGTTTTAATAATTCAATATATTTTTCTCTACTATCACAATCACTATTATATTCTATTTTTATTTTTTCTTTATTATCTGTAATTTCACTATGAATATTTACTATTTTTTCATTTATTTTTTTCATAAATTCTTTTCTGTACTCATAAATTTTACATGCATAGTCAACTAATTTTTCATCCCAAATTTCTAACATTTCATCAGATTTATTAAATTCTCTAATTTGTCTTAAATAATTATTTCTCTGCTCAATTGTTTTTTGATATAAATTTAAATTATACATATAATTAGGTTTCATTTGACTAATCATTATATCTAAAAATCTTCTTCTGTTTTGAGGTCCACCTTTTAAAATATTTATATCATCAGGTGTAAAAATAACTACATTTATATTTCCTAATAATTCACTTAATTTTTTTAATTTAATTCCATTTAAATATATATTTTTTTTATTCGATAATTCTATTTTAATTTTTCCATCTCTGTCTTCTTTTTCAAAAAAAATTTCTATTATAGAATTTTTTTGTCCTAACTTTATCATTTCTGCATCTTTTTTAGCTCTAAATGATTTTCCCATACTTCCCATAAATATACTTTCTATAATATTAGTTTTTCCTTGTGCATTTTCTCCATAAAATATATTTATATTTTTTTCTAATTTTATTTCTTCTTTATTATAATTTCTAAAATTTATTAAATTTATTTTACTTATCCACATATTATTCTCCATTTGTGTATATCTTTTAAAAAATATTTATTTAGACACTTAATTATTTATTATTTTTATTATATTTAAATATCTAATTTATTCTATTTTTTTCGATTTTTTTCTAATTTATTCTATTTTTTTTGAATTTTTATTAATTTTTTTAACATTAAATTATATTAATAAAAAATAAAATCGCCTTAATTTTGATTTTCGTGCGTCGCTTTTTTTCTTTTATTTTTATTTAAAAATTAATTTATTTTATTTTTTATTTCTATATAAATATTATTATTTTTGGCTTTTTAAAAGTCAGTTTTCCTAATTTATTCTATTTTTTTCGATTTTTTTCTAATTTATTCTATTTTTTTCATTTTATTTTTATTTATATTCCAGATTTTATATAGTTTTCTTTTTTTTTCTAATTTATTCTAATTTATTCTATTTTATTCTAATTTATTCTTTTTTATCTATATTTTATTTTTTTTATACTTTTCCACAATTTATTTGCAAAATGTGGAAAACATTTTTTATTTTTCTATTTATTTTAAAAAGATTAAAGGTAGAAAATTTCTGCCCTTAATCTTCTTTTAATCTTATTGGTAAAATCATATATACATAATCATTGTTTTCTACTGATTTTATTAAACATGGAGATATACTACTACCAAATTCTATATATACTTCTTCATCATCAATAGCCTTTAAACTATCTAAAAAGTATTTTGGATTAAATCCAGCTTCCAAATTTTTTCCTTCTGTTGAAACATACAATTCTTCTTTAGCATCTCCCGTTTGATTTGTACATAAAATTGTCACTTTTCCAATATCAACTTGTACTTTTACAGGATATTTTTTCTCTTTTTCAACAGCAGATGAAGAAATTAAACTTATTCTTTCAAAACTGTCTTGTATATTACTTTTATTTACTCTTATTCTTGTTTCCCAAGAGCTAGGAATTACGTTTTTATAATTTAAAAATTCACCATCTAATATTCTTGTTACAATTTTACAATTGTCCATTTCAAATAATGCTTGATTTTTTGAAACACCTATTTTTATAGGTTCAAAAGAATCTGTTATTATTTTATTTATTTCTATCAAAGTTTTTCCTGGTATAACAGCACTAAAATCATTACTTTGTTTTGTTAAAAATATTGTTCTCAATGCTAGTCTAAAACCATCTACAGCAACTAAACTTAACTTATTATTCTCTATTTCAAATAAACAACCTGTAAATATAGGTCTACTTTCTTCTGTACTTGCTGCAAATATTGTTTTCCTTATCATATTTTTTAATATATTTTGATCAATTTCTATTGAATTTTCTATTTCTATTTTAGGTAATTCTGGAAATTCTTCTGGATTCATTGTAGCTAATTTATATAATGCTCCTTCACATTCTATTTCTAATAAATTATTTTCATTAATTCTTATTTCTATTTCAGTATTAGGTAATTTTCTTATTATTTCACTAAACATTATAGCATTAACAACTGTATTACCTTGTTCTTTTACATCACATTCCATAACATATTCTATACCAATTTCTAAATCATATGTTGTTAATTTTATTTCGTTATCATTTGTTTGAATTAATATTCCTTCTAGTATAGGCATTGTTGTTTTAGAAGCAACACCTTTTACTACGGAATTTAAAGCTTTCATAATTTTGTCTTTATAACAAACTATTTTCATAGCAGTACCTCCTTTATAAAATATATAATATTTTTAGTAGTAATAGTATTAGGCATTGTGGAAACTGTGGAAAACTATGTTGATAGTTGAAATCCCTAGTAAAATTACTGTTTATAATTTAGTGGAAAACTTTAGAAATAATCCACATGTTATTTTAAAAATTGTGTATATCTTTTTTATTAACATGTTATTAACACTGTATTAACATGTGACTGTGGATAGTCTAGCTAGCTATTCCGTAAGAATAGAAAGAATGCTTTTTTAAGAACAAAGATTTTGACAAACACAATTTTCAAAAAAGTAAATTAAACTATATAAAAATCTATTGTTTACCATTTATAATTATATTTTTCACACTATCCACAATTAGCTTAGTGTTGTTTTTTTCTTTAACTTCTTTTTCAATTTTTTTACATGCATGCATTACAGTAGAGTGGTCTCTACCCCCAAAATCTGTACCTATTTGAGGAAATGACATATTGGCAATTTCTCTACAAAGATACATGGCAATTTGTCTTGGAAATGCTATATCATTGGATCTTTTATTTCCAGATAAATCATTTTTGTCAATACTAAAATATTTTGCAACAGTTTCTTTAATAAAATCACAAGATATAACTTTTTCACTTTCGTATTTAAATTCGTTAATTATATTTTCTGCTAATTCTATAGTTATAGGGCTATGGATTAAAGATGCTCTTGCTACGATTTTATTAAAAACACCTTCCAGTTCTCTAATATTAGAATCAATTTTATTTGCAATGTCTGATAAAATAAAATCATCAATTAAAATATTTTCATCTTGTGCCTTTTTTCGTAATATAGCTAAACGAGTTTCATAATCAGGACAAGCAATATCAGCTAATAATCCCCACTCAAACCTAGATTTTAGTCTATCTTCTAGAAATTGAATATCTCTAGGTGGCTTATCACTAGAGATTATAATTTGTTTTCCATCTTCGTATAAAGAGTTAAAAGTATGGAAAAATTCTTCTTGAACTCTTTCTTTTCCTGCAATAAATTGAATATCATCAATTAATAAAACATCTATATTTCTATATTTGTTTCTAAAAAATTC
Organism: uncultured Clostridia bacterium; assembly: GCA_934169725.1. Classification (GTDB taxonomy): domain Bacteria; phylum Bacillota; class Clostridia; order TANB77; family CAG-508; genus CAG-269. The sequence continues at coordinate 10,540 of CAKPOF010000004.1, forward strand.
ATTTTTATTATCTTTTATTGCGTTTATAAGTTGATTAGTAAATTTTTCAGAAGTAACATATAATACATTTTTTTTGTTATTATTTTCTAATATTCTATTACCAATAGCATGCATTAAGTGAGTTTTACCTAATCCAACACCACCGTATAGAAATAATGGATTATATGATTTACCGGGTTCATTACCTACAGCTAATGCTGCTGCATGTGCAAAACGGTTATTATTTCCTACGACAAATGTTTCGAAAGTGTATTTAGGATTAAGTGTTGATTTGTTGTATTCAATATCTTGAGAAGAATCTTTAGATAAATCTTTTATTACAGGCTCATTTTCAGGAGTTTCGTTAGAAATATCTATAACAGTAAAAGTCCAATCTTTATTGGTTATGTATCTTAAAGTATTAAAAATTAAACTTCGATACTTGTTTTCGATAAAATCTTTTTGAAATTCAGAAATAGTTGTAAAAACAATATTATCGTTATCAATACTTCTTATATCCAATGGTAAAATCCAAGTATCATAAGATATTTTTGTAACTTCAGGCTTTAATAATTCTTTTATTTTTGAAACTAATTCATCCTTATCAATATCCATTTTTTTCATCCTTTCTTTTTTTTAAAAGTTATCCACAAAGTTATCCACAAATGTTGATAATATTGTAACATTTTTGTAAAGAAACATATATTTAATGCGAACAAAAATTTAAGTAATTTCAACAAAAAATTAATGTTTTTTATACTTTCATATAATAACAAATTAATAATAAATAAGTCAATAAAAATGTGGAAAAAAATAAAAAATTGTGGAAAACTTTTAAAAAAGCTGTGGAAAACTATTTCTATTTTACAAAAATATTACAAAAAATGATTTAAAAGTTTACAATAATTTAAAAATAAATATAGAAAATGCCTTGACAATAGTATAAAAGTTAATGTATAATCGATATGCTTGTTTTTATAGCAAATAATTTCCGAAAAAGGAATTTATATATAAACCAAAACAATAGGAGGTGCAAATAAATGAAAAGAACATTTCAACCAAAAAATAGACAAGAAAAAAGAGAACATGGATTTATGAAAAGAATGAAAACTAGAGCAGGACAAAATATATTAAAAGCAAGAAGAGCTAAAGGTAGAAAAAAACTTAGTGCTTAATTGTAATTTGATATATTTTTATAATTTATTAAAAAGGCCGCAGTAAAAGCGAGCCTTTTAAAAATAAAAAAATATAGTCACTAAAACCTTGAACTTTTTCACTTATTTTAAGTCAAATGGTGAAAGAAAAAGTGATAGTCACTTTTTAATAAGGAGTTCATAAAATGAAAAAGACAGAAATGCTAAAAAAGAATTACGAATTTAAAAATGTATTGAATAGAGGAAAATATTATTCTGGAAATTACATAGAAGTTTTTATAAAAAAAAATAAAAAAAATATTAACTTTTTAGGAATAGCAATAAGTTCTAAAGCGGGGAATGCCGTAGAAAGAAATCATTTAAAAAGATTAATAAGAGAAAACTATAAAAATGTTGAAGGACAGATGCAAACAGGGTATGATATAGTGTTTTTATGGAAGAAAAAAAGAGATATAAGACGAGCTTGTTATTGTGATATACAAGCAGATTTTGAAAAAATCTTAAAAAAAGCTCAAATAATAAAGGGATAAAATGAAAAAAATCTTAATTTTTTTAATTGAATTTTATAAAAAAAATATATCACAATGGTTAGAAACTAAAAATGTAAGATGCAAATATTATCCAACATGTTCAGAATATGCTAAACAAGCTTTAAATAAATATGGAACAGTAAAAGGTGGTATTTTAGCTATAAAAAGAATTTTAAAATGTAATCCTTTTTCAAAAGGTGGATATGATCCATTAAAATAAAAATAGGAGGGAAACTAAATGTTTCAAATGTTTGCAAATATTTTTGGTTATTTGTTAGAAATTATATATAAATTAACAAATAATTATGGTTTAGCGATAATATTTTTTACAATTCTTATAAAAATATTATTTATTCCGTTCTCGGTTAAGCAACAGAGAACGATGAAAAAATCAGCAAAAATACAAGAAAAAATGAAGGTTATACAATTTAAATACAAAAATGATCCTGAAAAAATGAATCAAGAAGTGATGGAATTATATAAAAATGAAAAAATGAGTCCATTTAGCGGTTGCTTTACAGCAATTATACAAATTGTTTTACTATTTTCTGTATTTTATTTAGTTAGATCTCCATTAACATATATGCAAAAAATGCCAGCAGATAGTATAAATGGTTACATAAAACAATTACAAGAAGATGGTAAATCCGTAACTGGCAATTACCCTGAAATAGATATATTGAGAGAGTATAATTATTTAAAAGAAAAAAATCCGGAAGATGAAAATATAGAAAAAGCAAATCTTCAAATGAACTTTTTAGGTTTGGATTTAAGCAAGGTACCACAACAAAATATGACTGATTTAACAGTATATATTATACCTGTACTATATATAATTTCGTCATTTATATCAATAAAAATATCAACATCAATGCAAGAGCAGAAAAATAATACTAAAAAACCAGAAATAGATGGTACAACAGGAAAAGAATTAGTACCTGAAGAAGAAAAGAATGAAATGGATACAATAATGGAAACTAATAAAATGATGTCTTGGTTTATGCCATTAATGTCAGTATCTGTAGCAATAATTGCACCACTAGGATTAGCTTTATATTGGTTAACAAATAACATTTTAATGATAGCAGAAAGATTGATATTAAATAAGCTAATAAAAACTGAGGAGGAATAGATTATATGAGTAAAACAATTATTTCAGAAGGAAGAACCACAAATGAAGCAATAGAAAAAGGCTTAAAAGAATTAAGAGTTCCGAAGGAAAAAGTAGAAATAAAAGTGTTAGAAAATGAAGAAAAAAGAAGTTTTTTTAGTATCTTAGCTCCTAGAGTTGTAAAAGTAGAAATGACAATTAAAGAAGAAAAGAAAATATCTAAAAAAGTTATTGAATTAACTGATGAAGAACAAGAAAAAGCAAGAAATAATATAGAAAAATTTATGGAAGAATTAATAAAAGAATTACCAGAGAATACAAAATATGATATAAATGTAGACAAAAATGGTATATTTTTGCAAATATCAAATCAGAATTTAGGATTTTTAATAGGATATAGAGGAGAAACTTTATATTCACTTCAAAATATTATGTCTGCAGTTGCTAGTAAAGGAATTGACAAAAGAGTTAGATTAATATTAGATATAGAAGGATATAAAGAAAAAAGAGAAAAGACATTGGAAGATTTAGCAGAAAAAGTAGCTAAAACTGTAATAAAGACAAGAAAACCATTAAAATTAGAGCCAATGCAAGCATATGAAAGAAAAATAATTCATAGTAAATTACAAGAAAACAGTAAAGTAAAAACAGAAAGTATAGGAGAAGAACCATATAGACGTATAGTGGTTTCATTAAAAAAATAATAAAATTTGAAGTCAGAGATCAGATTTTACAACAATAGTTGATAAAATTCTTTGGCTTCTTTTTTTATATAATAGGAAAAGGATACTTTCCTGTTATATAAAAAAGCTACAATTACTAGCTATTTGAGATTTTCTCATTCTAGTCGAAAACTCAAATTAGGCGAGAATAAATAAGAAAAAGAAAGATAGTACTATAGAAAAAATTGACATAATATGATATAATATTTTAAGATAAAAAAAGAGGTGAATTTTAATGGAAACAATAGCATCAATATCTACGGCTCCACGGAATTGGTGGAATAGGTATTATTAGAATGAGTGGAAAAGATTGCTTTAAAATATTAGAAAAAATATTTGAACCTAAAAAAAGAGAAAAGATAGAAGATATAAAAGGCTATACTATAAAATACGGAAATATTGTAGAAAATGGTATAGTAGTTGATGAAGTTTTGGTATCTTATTTTAAAGAACCAAAAAGCTATACTACAGAAAATATGTGTGAAATAAATTCACATGGAGGAAATATTATTGTAAAAAAAATATTAGAACTTTGTCTAAAAAATGGAGCTCAATTAGCGGAACCAGGGGAATTTACCAAAAGAGCATTTATAAATGGACGTATAGATTTATCTCAGGCAGAGTCTGTAATTGATGTTATAAATGCTAAGAGCGATAAAGAACTAAAAGCAGGAATTAATCAGCTAAAAGGTGGCTTATCTAAGGAAATAGCAGAAATAAAAAAAGAAATTTTAGATGTAATGGTAAATATAGAAGTTGCAATTGATTATCCAGAATATGATGTTGAAGATGTTACATATGCTGAAATAACAAGTATGTTAGAGAGTGTAGAAAAAGAGTTACATAAATTAGAAAAAAGTTTTGATAATGGAAAAATAATAAAAGAAGGTATAAAAACAGCTATAATAGGTAAACCAAATGCTGGTAAATCATCGCTTTTAAACAGAATTTTAAAAGAAGATAGAGCAATTGTAACACAATATGAAGGAACAACAAGGGATACAATAGAAGAGCTAGTAAATATCAATGGAATACCTTTAAAATTGATTGATACAGCGGGAATAAGAAATGCAGAAGATGAAGTTGAAAAAATAGGTATAAATAAATCTAAGGAAATAGCTAAAAATGCAGAGCTAATAATAGCAATATTTGATTCTTCAAAAGAATTATCAGAAGAAGACAAAGAAATTTTGGATATAATTAAAGATAAAAATACAATAATTGTATTAAATAAAATAGATTTAAATCAAAAAATAACTAAAAAAGACGATAGATTTAAAGGAATTACAGAAAATATATTAGAAATATCAGCCTTAAACAATACAGGAATAGAAGAATTGTACCAAAAAATAACAGAAATGTTTGAATTGAGTGAAATAAATTTAGACAATGAATTAATAATAACAAATATAAGACATAAAAATTTAATAACAAAGGCATTAAATAATATACAAGAAACAAAAATTACAATAAAAAATAATATGCCGATAGATATAGTTGCGGTTAATATAAAAGAAATTCTGGAAAATTTAGGAAATATAACAGGAGAATATATAACAGAAGATATAATTAATGAAATTTTTTCTAAGTTCTGTCTTGGAAAATAATACAATTCAATCAAACGAGAAGCAAAAATAAGCAAGTAAAATATAAAAAACAATAAATTATACTCGAAACAACAAAAATTAATCAGAAACGATTTTGAAAACAATACGACAGCGCTTATATTAAAAAGCTAGTTGTTTTATAATTTTAAAAAGATAAAGATTTAGAACATGAACGAATACCAGAAATCAAAACATAAAAAAAATAAGTTATGTAAAAAATATTAAAAAACACAAATAATAATTGAAAAAACAATAAAAACCCAAAAAACATATTAACTTATTGGTAAAAAATAAAAATAGAAAGAAATAAAACAAAACTTTCTGTTTCACAGGGAATTAAAAAAGGAGAATAAAAATGGAATATAATGCAGGTGATTACGATATAGCTGTAATAGGAGCAGGACATGCAGGATGTGAAGCAGCATTAGCTGCTGCAAGGTTAGGAATGAAAACATTAATATTTTCAATTAGTTTAGAAGCAATTGCAAATATGCCATGTAACCCACATATTGGAGGAAGTTCAAAAGGACACTTAGTAAGAGAAATAGATGCACTTGGTGGAGAAATGGCAAAAAATATAGATAAAACAATGATACAAATAAAGATGTTAAATACCTCTAAGGGTCCAGCTGTTTATTCATTGAGAGCACAAGCAGATAGAAAAAAATATCAAGCAGAAATGAAACATACATTGGAAAAGCAAGAAAACTTAGAAGTAAAACAGGGAGAAATTGTAGATATTATTGTTGAAAATGGAAAAGTTAAAGCAGTAAAAACAGATGTAGGAGCTATTTATAATGTAAAAGCGGTAATAGTTGCAACTGGAACATATTTAAAAGGAAAAATATTCATAGGTGAATATTCTAAGGAAAGTGGTCCAGATGGTGTAGCAGCTGCAAATAAGCTATCAGAAGCTCTAAAAAAACTTGGAATAAACTTAGTAAGATTTAAAACAGGAACTCCAGCTAGAATAAATAGAAGAAGTATAGATTTTAGCAAAATGGAGGTACAAAAGGGCGATGAGGGTATAGAAGCATTTTCTTTTGAAGATAAAACCAAGGAATTTGAACAAGTAGATTGTTATTTGACATATACAAATGAAAAAACTCACAAGATAATAAGAGATAATTTGTATAGATCTCCTTTATATGCAGGGATGATAGAAGGAACAGGTCCAAGATATTGCCCATCTATTGAGGATAAGGTTGTTAGATTTAGTGATAAACCTAGACATCAAGCATTTGTAGAACCTGTAGGATTAGACACTGAAGAGATGTATATACAAGGGATGAGTTCATCGTTACCAGAAGATGTTCAAATAGCATTATACAGAACTATTCCAGGTCTAGAAAATGCAGAATTTACAAGGCCTGCGTATGCAATAGAATATGATTGTATAGATCCATCAAATTTGAAATTATCTTTAGAATATAAAGGAATAGACGGATTATTTATGGCTGGTCAAACAAATGGAACTTCAGGATATGAAGAAGCAGCAGCACAGGGAATAATTGCTGGTATAAATGCAGCTCAGAAAATAAAAGGAAAAGAACCACTAATATTAGATAGGTCACAAGCATATATAGGAGTATTAATAGACGATATAGTAACAAAAGGAACTAATGAACCATATAGAATGATGACTTCTAGGGCAGAATACAGACTATTGTTAAGACAAGACAATGCAGATTTGAGATTAACACCAATAGGGCATGAAATAGGCTTAATTTCTGATGAAAGATATGATAAATTTTTAAATAAAAAGGAAAATGTGGAAAAAGAAATAGAAAGATTAAAAAAATTAACAGTAAAACCAACAGAAAAAGTCAATAAATTTCTTGCAACAAAAAATACAACAATACTTACAACAGGTACAAAAATGGCTGAATTGCTAAAAAGACCAGAAATAAAATACAATGAACTAGCAGAAATAGACGATGAAAGACCAAATTTATCAATTCAAGAACAAGAAGAAGTAGAAATTCAGTTAAAATATGAAGGATATATAAAATTACAGGAAACACAAGTAGAAAAATTTAAAAAATTAGAAGAAAAAATATTGCCAGAAGAAATAGATTATGAAAAAATAGAAGGAATAAGTCTAGAAGGAAGACAAAAATTAAATAAATTCAAACCAAGATCAGTAGGACAAGCTTCAAGAATATCAGGTGTTTCACCAGCTGATATATCTGTACTTGTAATATATTTACAACAATTAAAAAATAAGGAGAAATAGATGGAAATAAATGAATTTTCAAAAAAAATGATAAATTTAGGTAATCAAATAAATATTGTGTTTAAAGAAGAACAAATAAGAAAATTTTATACATATATGAATTTATTAATTGAATGGAATAATAAAATAAATTTAACAGCAATTACAGAACCTAATGAAATAATAATAAAACATTTTATAGATTCTTTAACTATTTTGAAATATTTTGAAGATAAAAAAACAGTTATAGATGTAGGAACAGGTGCAGGTTTCCCAGGAATACCAATAAAAATAATGAAAGAAAATGTAAAAGTAACTTTATTAGATTCATTAAATAAGAGAATAAACTTTTTAAATGAAGTAATAGAGCAACTAGAATTAAAAAACATAAAAACTGTACATTCAAGAATAGAAGATTTTGGAAGAAACAAAAAAAATAGAGAAAAATTTGATGTTGTTACATCAAGAGCTGTAGCTAATTTAACGACATTATCAGAATATATGGTACCACTAACAAAAATTGGTGGAAAATGCATATGTATGAAGGGATTAAACGTTGAAGAAGAAATAGAAAAAAGTAAAAATGCAATAAAAATCTTAGGTGGAGAAATAGTAAAAATAGAAAAACTAAAATTACCAGAAGAAAAATCTGATAGAAATATAATAATAATAAATAAACAAAAAAATACACCAGCAAAATATCCTAGAAAAGCTGGAACACCGTCAAGAGAGCCGATACAATAAATATTAAAATCCATAGTTTATGTAATAAATCATTCTTAAAATTGATAATATATTGTTTTTTTATACCTTGGTGTTGCAAACAACATATTAAGATTACTAGTATTTAGTTTGCTCCAATTCGCACTCACATTCGTTCGTTTGGTCGCTTACGCGGTATTTCAAAACAATATATTATCAAATTATTATAAATGAAATATTTAGAACTGTGAATGTAACAAAAAAGTCAAAAAAATTATCAAAATTTATTGACTTTTTTTTTATATTTATATATCATATTAGTAGAAAGAAAAGAAACTTAAAAGTAAATGTTTACTAAAAAATGGAGGCGGAAAAATTTGGGTAAAATAATATCAGTTGCTAATCAAAAAGGTGGAGTTGGAAAAACAACAACAACAGTTAATTTAAGTACTATTTTAGCAAAAAAAGGAAAAAAAGTATTATTAATAGATGCTGATCCTCAAGGGAATGCAACAAGTGGATTAGGTGTAGAAAAAGAGGTTGAGTTTTCTACGTATGATATTTTGGTAAATGATACAGAACTACAAGAAACTATAGAAAGTACAGTAATAAAGAATTTATACATATGTCCTGCAAATATGAGTTTAGCAGGAGCTGAAGTAGAATTGGTTTCAATGATGTCAAGAGAACAAAGATTAAAAGAAAAATTAGAAAAAGTAAAAGAAAGTTTTGACTATATATTTATAGATTGTCCACCATCATTAGGTTTAATTACTTTAAATTCTTTTACAGCATCTGACAGTGTATTGATACCTGTACAATGTGAATACTTTGCCCTAGAAGGATTAGGACAATTGTTAAATACTGTAAATTTAGTAAAAAAACATTTAAATAAAGACATTGAAATAGAAGGAGCACTTCTTACAATGTATGATATAAGAACAAATTTATCCAACCAAGTTGTTAAAGAAGTAAAAAAATATTTTAACAATAAAGTATATAAAAATGTAATACCAAGAAATGTAAGAGTTAGTGAAGCTCCAAGTTATGGAATGCCTATAACAGAATATGATCCAAAATCTAAGGGAGCAAAGGCATATACTAAATTTGCTAGAGAATTTTTAAAGATAAATGAAGAAGAAAAGAAAGCAAAACATATGATGTAAGGAGGAATTATAAATGGCTAAAATGTCAGGATTAGGTAAAGGATTAGATGCTTTGTTTGGGCCAACACCTGAAGAAGAGCAAGTACAAGAAAATGATGTGTTAAAAAATTTAAACGTAACAGAAGTAGAACCAAATAGAGATCAGCCAAGAAAGAATTTTAATCAAGAAGCATTAGAAGAACTAGCAGAATCAATAAAAGAATATGGATTAATTCAACCAATTGTTGTAACCAAAAAAGATGGATATTATGGAATAATTGCAGGAGAAAGAAGATGGAGAGCTTCTAAATTAGCTGGATTAACAGAAATACCAGCAATTATAAGAGAAGATAATGAAAAAGTAAATTCTGAAATATCATTAATAGAAAACATGCAAAGAGAAGACTTAAATCCATATGAAAAAGCTTTAGGAGTAAGAACATTAATTGATAATTATGGACTAACACAAGAAGAAGTAGCTAAAAAACTAGGAAAAGGAAGAAGTACAATAGCTAATATAGTAAGAGTTTTAAATCTAGAGCCACGTGTACTAGAAATGGCAAAAAATGGGAAATTATCCGAAGGACATTGTAAAGCTCTACTAGCAATAACAGATCCAGAAAAGCAATATAAAACTGCAATACAAATGCTAGAGAGAGGTGCTACTGTAAGACAAGTTGAAAAAAAAGCAAGAATAAAGGAGACAAAAGAAGAACAAGATAGAAATCATATATTGTATAAAAGCATAGAAGATAATTTCCAAAGTTTTTTCGGTTCTAAAGTTAGATTAGATGCAGGAAAAAGAAGGGGAAAAATAATAATAGAATATACTTCTAATGATGATTTAGAAAGAATATTAGGTTTAATAAAGTAAAAAGGAAGGAGTATTAATGGAGAGTATAATTGAATTTGTAAAAACAGACAATTTTTTAATAATAATGGCTGTTTTAGTAATCTTATTGATAGTAGGATTTATAGTAATGATAACAAAACTTTCAGCTTTAAATAAAAAATATGGAAATTTTATGAAGAAATTAGGCGATGGAAAAAACATAGAGGAAGACTTAGAAAATTACATGTATAGAGTTGAAAGAGTAGAAAAGCAAAATGTAGAAATTAAAAATTTAATTGAAATAACTAATAAAAATATGGCTAAATGTATACAAAAAATAGGTATAGTAAGATATAATGCATTTAAAGATACAGGAAGCGATTTGAGTTTTGCACTTGCTATGCTTGATGAAAATAATTCTGGTGTAGTACTTAATGGGATTTATTCTAGAGAAATGTCAAATATATATGCAAAACCTGTAGAAAATGGAAAATCAAAATATACTATTTCAGAAGAAGAAATGGAAGCAATAGAAAAAGCAGTAGAAGGACATGAGGTATATAGAGTTAAATAGTAAATTAAAGCAAAAAGTAAAAAGAGGAGTCTAATAAGTCTCCTCTAAAAAATGTTCATAATTATATAAATCATTTTGTTATAATTATGTTAGAGCGTGTATGTATTTGCCATATAAGTTGAATGAATTAAAATATAAAGTAAAAGAATTACAATAAAGATAATTAATTTTTTCTTCCGATATTTAATGGCATAATATAGTACAATAAAAGGTAAAAAAGGTGCTGCAAAAGATACTATAAAATTAAAAATTGTTGATAACATAATATAACCTCCTAAAAAAACATATATTGTATTATATATAATTATAGTATATATTTAGGGAAAAATCAATATATTACAAACGTGTTACAAAAAGATGAATTTTTTGTAACATATTGAAAAAACATAAAAGAAATAGTATAATAATGTTGAGGTAATAAAATGAAAAAAAAGAAATTAATTATTTTTATGCTTGTTCTAATTATAATGATGTTAGGAATAAGTAATGTATATGCAATAGATCCAGATACGTATAAACCTAATGAAATATCTAATGGGGGAAAATTAGCAACCATGGGTAATAAAATAATAGGTGGAATTCAATATATGGGAAGTATTACATCAGTGGCTGTACTTGTTGTTATTGGGATAAAATATATAATAGGGAGTACCGAAGAAAGAGCTGAATATAAAGAGACAATGTTTCCATATGTAATTGGAGCGTTAATGGTTTTTGCAATTACTAGAGTTTTAAGTATAATTGAAAATATTTTTTCATAAGTAGGTGATAAAAATAAAAAATAAGAATCAAAAAAAAATAATAATATTTTTTACAATAATTTTGATTATAATAAGTTTTTTTCTATATAAAGTAAATGCATTTAGTTTTGAAGACTTAAGTGGAACAACGTATAGTGGAAGCGATGCAAAAGATTTAGGAAATAAAATTATAACAACAATAAGTACAATAGGTTCAATAGTTTCTGTAACAGTTCTAGTTATAATAGGAGTAAAATATATGTTTGGAAGTATAGAAGAAAGAGTTGAATATAAAAAATCATTATTACCATATTTGATTGGCTCAATGGTAGTTTTTGGAGCATCTGTGTTTTCAAGTGTAATATTTAATGTTATAAAGAATTTTTAAATAATAATGTAATTGAATTTATAAATTATGTATGATATAATTTATAATAATATATTTTTAATAAAATAAAAAGGAGGAAGAAAATGAAAAAAAAGACAAAAATAATAATGAATATTATTTTAATATTAATAGTTATAATGTCAATATTTTTTAATGTATATTCATATGCAGATACAGCTGCTCCTGATCCAGGTGGATTTTCAGGGGATAGCAAAACAGATGTTAAAGGAATAACTAATATTGGTAATCAAATAATAACAATTGTTAGTACAATAGGTTCAATAGTTTCTGTTATTGTTTTAGTTGTTTTAGGTCTTAAGTATATGATGGGAAGTGCAGAAGAAAAAGCTGAATATAAGAAGACATTATTGCCATATATTATAGGTGCAGGATTAGTATTTGCAGCGTCAGCAATAGCCGGTATTGTATTTAGTTTTACTAAACAGTTATCAGGCGGTAAATAAATATAAAATAAAAGATCGTAAATTTGAAAAATTATTATCAAGTTTACGACTTTTTTTATAAAGTGATATAAAGTAAGTAAATAAAATAAAAAAACATAAATAAAATATTTATGTTTTTTTGGCGTAGGTGAGAGGGTTCGAACCTCCGCGCCGATTGCTCGACCTAGCAGTTTAGCAAACTGCCCCCTTCACCACTTGGGTACACCTACAATTATGAATAAAAGTTAGATATTTACTATATCTTTTTGAAAATATCTAACTTTTATTATTCTGGCGGAGAGGGTGGGATTCGAACCCACGGTACGCTATTAACGCACGCCAATTTTCAAGACTGGTGCCATAAACCAACTCGACCACCTCTCCATATCCTAGACAAATGTCTAATGACATTATACATATTAGCATTTTTTGAAACATTTGTCAACACTAATTTTTAAATTTTTTATATAAAAAATTTATCGACTAATTAATAACGATAAATGAGTTGCTTTAAATAAAAATTATAAAAAATAGAATTATAAAAGTAACCATAAAAACAATATGTAAACAACAAAGCGAAAATGTTAATATTTAAGCTATTTTGATAATAATTTGTAACACAAAATACATATTTATTAATGCAAAAATTGTTGAAAAAAGGGTTATATTATTATATAATATAAAGTATAAGAGACTATGAAAAAGGAGGAAAAAATCATGTTAAAGAAATTAATGATAAGTATTAGTTTGCTTGCTATGATATCTTGTATATGGATTAGTAATGTAACTTATGCTTCTGATATAGATTCAATAATTAGTGGAGCAGACAATTTTACAGAAAGACGGAAATAAAAATATAATAAATGAAGATGGTCTAAAAAGTACATCAGATAAAATATATAATATTTTAACTATATCAGGTATGATTATAGCTGTTATAGTTGGAACAATACTTGGTATAAAATTCATGGTTTCTTCTATTGAGGAAAAAGCAAAAATAAAAGAAATATTATTAGTTTATATTATTGGATGTGTAGTTTTAGTAGGAGCATTTTCATTATGGAAAATAATAGTAAATTTAATGAGTTAAATTATAAAAATAATTAAGGAGGGAGAATATGGGCACTTATAATATTCCAAGAAATGTTAAAGGTGAAGGAAGAATTTTATATATTTTTTCTACTAAAGCATTAATATATAGTTTTGTAGGAGCTCTAATTGGAGGTATATTTTACTTGCTATTTAATGCAATAGGATTAACAATAGTAGGGTTAATTTTTGTAGTTATTTTTGGAGTTATAGGTTTTTCTATAGCAACGTTTAAAGTTCCAAAAATTAAAACAGTAGAATCTATTAGGGATGTAAGCGGTGAAAACATAGATGACGTAATAAAAAGATATATAAATTTTAAAAGAAAAAACAAAAAGAGATATGTGTTATTTACAAAGGAGGAAAAATAATGGAAGATAATCAAATAGCAAATTTATTAATGATAATACTAGGGATATTTGCTTTTATATTAGTAGTGTTGGTAATAATTTATATTATGCTAATAGTTAAAAACAAAAAAAGAGAAAAAAATATATCAAATGTAAATGGAAAAGAAAATGAATCAGAAAAGAATTCAAAGAAAACAAAAAATTCTATGGTAGAAACAGTTCAAGTAGAAGAGTTTATGGAATTTGACAGAATAGAAGATAATATGATTATACAAAAAGATAAGTTTAAATATATAATGATTATTGAATGTCAAGGTGTTAATTATGATTTAATGTCTGGAATTGAAAAAAATGGTGTAGAAGAAGGATTTGTTCAATTTTTAAATACATTAAAACATCCAATACAATTATATATACAAACTAGAACTATTAATCTTGAAGGAAGTTTAACTACTTATAGAAGTAAGGTTAATAAAATAAAAGAAGAATTATATAGAAGAGAACAAGAATATCAAATGATAATGGCAGATGATAAAGCTACTACGGAAATGAAACAAAAAGCTTTATTTGCATTAACTAGACAAAGGAATTTATATGAATATGGAACTGATATTATAAGAGATACAGAACAAATGAGCAAAAATAGTAACATTTTAAATAAAAAATATTATATTGTAATTCCATATTACGTTTCAGAATTAGGAGAAGAAGAATTCAATGATTATGAAATAAAAAACATAGCGTTTTCAGAACTTTATACTAGATCTCAAGCAATAATAAGAGCATTATCATCTTGTAGTGTTAATGGAAAAATACTTAGCTCAAAAGAATTAGTTGAATTATTGTATATAGCCTATAATAGAGATCAAGAGGAAATATATTCTTTAGAAAATGCTTTGGCTTCTCAATATGATAAGTTATATGTAACTGGTGAGGATGTATATAAAAAGAGAATAAGAGAATTAGATAATCAAATAGAAAGAGAAGCAATTGAAAAAGCAAAGAAAAATATTGATATAGCAAAAAACGAATTAGAAGAGCAAATAACAGAGAAAGAAGCTAATATGGATGATTTAATAAACGAAATGGCTAAAATAATACTTGATGGTAATAGAAATTACATTGATGAAGAAATTATAGATAAAGCAATAGAAAATATTGATAATGAAACTAAAGAAAAGGAGGAAAGCAATGAAAAAGAAAAGAAAACAAGAAGAAATAGTAGTAAAAGATAATCTTGAAAAACAAAATTTATTACATAGAATGACAATCAAAGAGTTAATTGCACCGTCAGGAATAGATGTATCAAACTTAAATCATTTAGAAATAATGTCAAATGTTAGAAAATATGCGAGAAGTTTTTTGGTTTCTAATTTACCAAGAATGTGTACTTTTCCAGAGTTGTTTAGAGATATGTATATGTTTGGAGATGTTAACGTATCTATATATATTGAACCTATAGCAGAATCAAGGTCACAAAATGAATTAAACAGAGTTATAAATGAACTAGAAACAGAAAGAATAGTTGCAGCTGATAGAGGAAATATAAATAGAGAAAGTACATTAACACAAAAAAGAGTTGAAGCCGAGCAATTAAGAAATGAAATAGCAGCTGGATTTAACAAGTTGTTTGAATCATCAATAATAGCTACATTATTTTCTACAAGTATAGAGGAATTAGATAAGGAATCAAAATTATTAGCAACAGAAATGTCAAAGAACTTAGTAGAAATAAAAGGGGCTTGGGCAATGCAAGAAGAAGCTTTTAAAACCAATTTGCCTTTAATGGATGATAAAATAAAAAGGGTACACACATTTGATAGAAGATCTATGGCAACAGTTTTTCCATTTACAACATCGGACATAGGACATCCAACTGGCGTACCATTAGGATTTAACAGACAAACAGGAACACCAATTTTATTTGATAATTTTCATCCATCATTAACCAATTATAATATGGTAATATTTGCAAAATCTGGTGCAGGAAAATCAGTTACAATGAAAACATTAATTTCAAGATCATCTGTATTGATGGGGATTGAAAGTTTGGCGTTAGATGCAGAAGGTGAATATTCAATAGTAGCCGAAAGTTTGGGTGGAATAAATGTAGTATTAAGTCCTAACTCAAAAACAGTAATAAATTTATTTGATGTAGAATCTGAAAATATAAAAGATGAAATTACGGGAAAGAAAAGAATAGTAGTTAATATTGAGAATAAAGTTGAAGACGTGACGCAAGCATTATTAACAATGGCTAGAGGAAGTACAAGAAGTACAGATGTTAATGAATTAACAAAACAAATAATAGCTGAATCTGTAGCAGAAGAATATGCAGCAAATGGAATAAATAACAATCCAGATAGCTTATATGAAGAAAGCCAAGGATTTAATAGTGAAGATAAATTATATAGAAGTAAAAAAAAGATGCCAACAATTGGTTCATGGTATAAGAGAATACAAGCTAAGGCAAGAGACAATGTTAATAAAGATTATAGTTTTCATTACAGTTATTTATTAAAAGTTATGAAACAATATGTAAGAGAGTATGATGGTCAAATGGCTTATTTTGATGGGCAATCTACATTTGAATTATTAGACGGTGCAACATTTATAAATTTAGATATTTCACAATTAGAGGAAAGATTTGCAAGACCATTGGCACAACAAATATTGTTATCTTGGATCTGGGAAAAATATGTAAAAAAGAATAGTGAAGATAGAAGTATGGCAAGAAAGAAAAGGGTTATTGTAGATGAAGCTTGGATGTTGCTACCATATCCTGAAGCTGTTGATTTCTTAAATACAATGGCTAGACGTGCCAGAAAAAGAAATGTTTCATTGGCAATTATATCTCAAAGATTCCAAGATTTCTATGAAAAACCAGAGGCACAAGCTGTACTTACATCATCAGATACAAAATTGTTTTTAGCACAAGATAAAGCTGAAATCCAATATTTAAAAGAAGTATTCAAACTAAGTGACGGAGAAGCTGGATTTTTAGTTACATGTACAAAAGGTGAGGGATTATTAAAAGTAGGTCAAGATTCTGCAATATTACAAATAACACCAACACAAAAAGAATTTGAATTTGTAGAAACAAACTTAAATAAGTTAGTAGAGATGAGAAAAAAGAAAGAGGAGAATAATTAAAATGAAAGTTTTTCTAAAAAGAATAGGGTATAAATTAACAATTATTTCTACACTAATTATAATTATTTTTAATTGTATAATTCCTATAAATGTAAAAGCTCATGACGGAATGGGAGGAACATTATTCAAACCTATAAAAGATTTAGTATGTGGATTAGCAGATGTGGCGTTAAATATACTGCAAGATACAATGATGCCAAATGCTCCAAAGGCAATAGATAAAAGATCAATTGCTGATATAAAAACAGCAGAAGATTGGGAAAAGTACACAGAAGAAGGAGGACCGTTAAACTTTATTAAGGCAATGGCTTCAACTATAGATTCAGGAAGTCATAAGCTTTCAATTTTTACTTCAGCACATAATTTTCTTAATAACAGATGGGAAGATATAAAAAGTGCATTTACAGGAAATGATCCGCAGTATGATACTATTAAAAAATTTTATGAAAATACGGTTTTACCAATAATTTTATATAGTCCAGCAACTATATTTTATAATAAAGTTCCTGCATTAGATGTTAATTTTATAAAACCATCAGTAACATATGCAGGTGGAAAAAGATCAGGAGCTAAAGTTGATAAAAATAAAAATATTAAAGACAGTTATATTCAAAATAAAGATAATAGCACAAGTGACGATGAAAAATTTGAATATAACACGGCATATCAATTAAGAGATACTATTGCAGGATGGTATAATGCATTTAGAGATATTGCAATGGTTGCATTATTATCAGTTTTAGTATATGTAGCAATAAGAATAATTTTATCAAGTACAGCTGGAGAAACAGCAAAATACAAACAAATGCTAAAAGATTGGGTATTAGCTTTATGTTTATTATTTGTTATGCATTATTTAATGGCTTTTTTATTAGATTTTTCAACATCTTTAACAAATGTTATAAATACAGATGGAATTATAGAAAAAAGTACAGGGCAAGATATATTTATGGAACAAGCGAGATATAGAGCTGGTGATTCAGCTTTAGCTGATGAAGTAGAAGATATAGGAACACAATTTGGATATATTTTAATTTATGTAGTGTTAGTTATATATACACTTATGTTTACATGGAAGTATTTAATGAGACTTATATATTTAGCCTTTTTGACTATGATAGCACCACTAGTGGCAATCACATATCCAATAGATAAAATTGGTGATGGAAAAGCACAAGCCTTTCAAGTATGGTTTAGGGAATATGTGTTTAATGTGTTATTACAACCAATGCATATGGTGTTGTACACAGTGCTAATTGCAACAGTATCTGACTTTGCTCAAAAAAATATGATATATGCATTAGCAGCGATAGGATTTTTGTTACCAGCGGAAAAATTAGTGAAAACAATGTTTGGATTTAATAAAGCAGATGGTGGAGGATTATCAGCGGCTCTTACAGGTGCAAGTATATTTGGTACAGCATCTAGTTTAGCTGAAAAAGCTTTTGGAAAATTACCGGGAGGTAGTTCTAGCAGTGGTTCTGGAGGAAATTCAGGAGGAAGTGGAGATTCCTTAGATAAAATACATTATAGTAGACAAGCAGAAAGTACAGTTCCTAAAGGATTAGATGGATTTAAAGAACAACCTAAAAGTTTAGTAGCTCAAAGAGGTGGAAAAGTAAAATCTGTATCTGGAGTAAATAGAAGTGGAAAGAATTTGTTAGCAGGAAAAACAAATAAAGGAATGTTAAATAAGGGAGCATTAAAAAAATCAAATCCTAATGGATATAAGTTAAAGAAAACAACAGCAGTAGCCGGAGGAATGCGAAAATTAGGAGTACGTCCTTTATTAGGCAAAGCCGCAAAATTTGGTGTAAATACAATAAAAGGTGCTACAACTATGACAGGACGATTTGTTAAAAAATATACTAAACCAGCAATAAAAGTTGGAGTAGGTGCTACTCTTGCTGGTACAGGAGCAATGATTGGTGCTGCTGCAGGATTAGCAACAGATGATTATTCAAATATAGCAAAATTAGGAGCAGCAGGTGCTGGAGTTGGAATATTAGCAGGAAAGAAAACAGTAGATGCAGCCAAATATGCTAAAGAAAAACTGCCAGAGTTTGGAAAAGAGAGAATAGAAGATTTTAAAGAAGGATACAATGGACCAGAAAGATATGCTGAAAAGATGAAAGAAAAAGCAAATAAAAAATCAGATAAGGAATGGAAAAAAGACAAAGATGTAATAGCTAGATTTCAAAGAGAATATGGAAAAGAATATAAAGAAAAAATGGATAAGGCTATGGATTTAAGAAAAGCAGGGGTAACAGAACAAAAGGATATAGAGAGTGCCTTGAATTTAATGGATAAAAATGAAGGTTTAAATGCTAATCAAGCCGCAAATATAATGAATTTTTCAAAAGGATTAGATAAGAAAGATTTATTAAATACAGATACTAGAAAAAATTTAAGAAATAAAGCAAAAGAAATGACAGGCAGTGATAAAAAAGCTGATAAAGTAATGGATCTTGTAGATCAAAAATTAAGATTAAAATAGAGGAAAAAATGATAAAGTTATTTAGAATATATAATCAAAATAGGAGAATATTCTTAGTAGGATTTATAATTATAATTGCAATAATTGCTATACTTCAAGTGCTAAATAGTTTTGCTAAAAGAAGTACACAAAATGAAAATGTTATAGTTAATAATACTATTAGTGAATATGGAAAAAATTATGAAGCTGTTACAGGAGAAAAAAAAGAAAACTCTACATATGAGATAGAAAAAAATATAATAAAAGAATTTTTAGATAATTGTGTTAATGGAAATCCAGAGGCAGCATATGATATTATTTCAGACAATTGTAAAAAATCTGTATATCCATCAATAAATGATTTTATTGATGGGTATTATAATATGATATTTAAAGATAATAAAGTTTCATATAACTATCAAGCTTGGTCAGAAGACACATATAAAATTGAATTCAGAAACAATATACTTTCAACAGGTATATACTCAGATTCAGTATATACAGAAGATTATTATACAATAGTTGGAAATAAATTAAATATATTTGGATATATAAAGAAACAGGAAGTAAATAAGGAAAATAATGTAAATAACATTAACATTAAAGTAAATAATTTTGAATATTATAAAGATTACGTAATATGTAATTTAAACATATTTAATGAAACAGATAAAAATGTATTGGTAAGTTCGTTAAAAAATTCTAAGGATATAAAGATAATTGATGAGAATGATGTTGAATTTTCTTTTTATAGTAATGAACTAAATGAGTTAAATGTAATGTTATATAGTGGCCAAAATAAAGAGATATCAATAAAATTTAATATTTCATATAGAGAAGATTTAAAGTTTAAACAAATAAATTTTAATAACATTATTAAAGATTACGATAAGTTTAAAAATGGTGAAATAGATAATAGTGATGTAATGGATATGCAAATAAAATTATAGTTAAAAATGTAACAGAATAGAGGTGATACAGTGTCAGCCTTAGATTTCAAAGGAAAAGGTAATGTATTAGTTAAAGCAATAAAATTTCATATAAAAGTAATAGTCACTAAACTACTACTTACAATAATTATATTAACAGCTGTTGCAGCGTCAGTGACTGGAATTATAAGAGAAACAAGAGAAGCATTGACAAGTTTATTGAATAAAAACTTTTTCTCATCGATATCATCAGATAGTGATAATAAGAAAAGTTCTGATGATACAGATGATACAGAAGATGTATCAAAATTAATAGAAATACAAGGAAATGAAGATGATGGATATTACTTAGAATTTAAAAGTGATACAGATGATAAATTAAAAAAGGTATTAAATAAAAATAAAAGTACATATAATTCAATTGGAGTAAAAGATGTCAGTACTTTAAAAAAGTTTTTAAAAGCACAAATGGTTACAGAATATCCAAATTTAGGAAGTTCTGTAGTTGGAAATTCAGATAAAACATTAGATGGATGTTTGTTTATAGGGGATTCAATTATAAAAGGATTAAAAGAACATGGTAATATTTCTAATAACAATGTTCAATATAAAGGTGTAAGTAAATCAACGCCAGCTAATTGGTCAAAAGATGAGAGTGTTGATGGGAAAAAGACATATAGTGATTTACCAGATGAATCGGATTCTATAAAGTCCATATGTGTAATGTTAGGGATGAATGCACCTGATGAGATAGATGAAATGAAAGATTTTTTGGAAAAACTTCATAAAAAGTATCCTAAAAATATAATTTTTGTTCAAAAATTGTGGACAATTACAAATGGTGATGAAAAAGAAAATAGTAACATAGAAAATTTCAATAATGAAATAAAAACATATTGCTCACAAAATACATATTTGCGTTTTATAGATGCATCTTCAAATCTTGAATTTAAAAGTAAAAGTATAGAGCCTAAAGAAGAAAGTTATGAAACACTAGCTAAAAATATAAAAGAAAAACTTTCAATAGAAAATATAGGTGAAGAAGAAAATAAAAAAAACCAAGATAAATTTCAGGGTGCTATAAAAATAAGAAGAGTTACACCAAATAAAAATATTGGTGAATATAAAGATACATCTGGTTCCGATATTAAAGCAGAAAATGAAGGAAATACTGGAGAAGGATTAGGTAAAAAAAGTAATATACCAGATAATATAAAGAATAAAATTATAACTATTAATAATATACCAGAAAAATCAAAAGAAACATTAGATGATTTATCATATTTGACTATACCATACATAAATTTTAAAGGTGATGTGAAAGACGGTCATATGATTGTAGATTCAAAAGTTGCAGATGAAATATTAGAAATATTTCAAGAATTATATAATATAAAATATCCAATAAATAAAATAGAGATACCAGAAGAGTATTATGATGAAAATGATAATACTAAAGATTGTGAAAGTAGTGCAATAGATGAAAATGATACATATTCATATTATTACGGTTCTACAACATCTCAATTGACAGGAAATGCTTTAGTTTTGAATCCAAAAATAAATCCGAAGATTAGTAATGGAAAAGCAGAACACGAAAATGCTAGTAAATATGTAAATAGAAAAGATACAAATAATTTATCAAATGAAGAAAAATCTGCACTTATAACAAAAGAAAGTGAAGCTTATAAAATATTTAAAAAATATGGATGGACGTGGAATGGAGAAGATGAAGATAATCCTAATTATGGATATTTTGAAAAGAAAACAACTGATAAAACAAATTCAGAGACTAGTTCAATAGATTCAAAAGTTTATGACTTAAAATATGTTCCAGAAAAGGATTTTGATGAATATGTTAAGAAAAATGATTCAAAAGCGTTGGATGTATTTACATTAGATAAAAACAAACAAGTAAAAATTGCAACATGGAACTATACTACTGATGGTGGTACAAAAATTACAGAGGGGAATACAATTAACTATATTGATGCATTGTCAAAATATAGTATGCCAATTGATTACTTGTTGACATTATTGGTACATACGGAGGATAAAGATTTTTGTGAAGGATTAGCAGATTTAGCAATACAAAGTGAATATATTATTACGATACAGGATAAGGTTACAACTGTACAAACAACAGAAAAAACTACAACAGTAGTAAAAAATTATAATAAAGAAAATGATTATTTATCAACAGAAAATTCAAGTAGTAAGACGGAAGTTTCTATTTCTGAAGATGCTACCCAAGTAGTTGAAGTTACATATGTTGACTGCTGGTATTTTAGATTTTCAAAAGATTATAGTTATAGTACAGAATATTTAGAAAGTGCTAGTTCAAAAGGCTCTAGTAAAAACTTATCGGGAGAAGCTGGAAAACTTATAGGTAATTTTACAATCACATCGTATTGTCCTTGCATAAAATGTAATGGAAAATATTCAGTGGAAGCAGGTGGCTCTGGAAAAACTGCAAGTGGTACTATGCCAGAAGCAGGACTAACTATAGCATCAAATATTTTACCTTTAGGAACATATGTTATGTTTAATAACCATGTTTATCGTGTAGAAGATACTGGGACAGGTCTTCCAGGAAATTGGATAGATTTATATGTAAATACTCATCAAGAAGCATTAAATTGGGGAAGAAAAACTTTACCAGTATATTATGCAAATAATGTTGGAGAAGAAAAAAGTACATTAAATGGCAATGATAATGATACATTAAGTATTAGTATTGATGCAATGGGAAAAATAAACAAAGCACAGACTTCTAATACAGATGGCCCTAAAACAACAAAAACCACATCAACAAATGGTAATTATAAAGCAACAACGACAACAAAGACAACGACAACAGGTACAATTACATATGAATATACAACAGGAAATGCAAAAAGATCTGGAAATTCACAAAAATTTGTTGATTTATACAAAAGTAAAAAATGTAAAAATGTAAGAAATGTTAAATATGTACCTTGGATTGTAGAATCTTTAAAGAAAAATAACAAAACAGCTAATATGGTTGAGATAACGGAATATTTATTTGCACAGGCAACAGGAGAAAAATATGAAAATAGCTCATTAGTTTTCCAAGAATATGATCCAGGAACTTTTCAAAGTGCTACAGAAACAACAGGATTAGATACATTTTTAGAGTATTTACATGCTTGGGAAGGACATGAAGGAATAAGCGCAGATGGAAAAAAATATAGAATTGGCGATGATGGATATGGTAACGTAACAGTTGGATATGGTGTTGATATATTTAATGGAGGACATGCTAAAAAATTTAAAGCAGCAGGATACTCTACAAAAGTTGGAGATTATGTTCCTGTGGAATTTGTAGATAATTTGGAGAAAGAAGAAATACAAGCAAAACTTGACCAAATAAAGGCAAAAACTTCAGGATTGAATTTAACACAATATCAATTATATGCATTAGTAAGTAGGGCATATAACTGTGGAATAAGTGGGGCTTTAGGAACAAGAAATGGAAAAGATTTTGTACAAGCATACAAAGCATATTGGAATCAGAAAAAAGATGATCAATACAAAGCTACACCTTCTGATAGTATGTATAGTCATAAATTATATACGGAATACATGAGTAAACCTGACACTGCAAAAACAAGTGGTGGATCAGTAAAATCTCAAGGATTAGTAAATAGAAGAAAATCTGAATGGATATTATTTAAAACAGGATATTATGATAAAATAAAAAAATACTGTTCTAATAGTGAAAATGGAGATTTCTTGGAAGTAGCTCAAAAATTGTGGACTAAAGTATGTAATGGTAATTATAGCTATGGAGGTTCTAATATTCCATGTACTGGTTCAACGATTGACTGTAGTTCTTACGCTTCATGGGTATTATATGAATACGGATATACAGAATTTAAAGGAGGACAAAAGGATACATCTGCATTTTTAAATACAAATTGGTCAAAAAAATATGGATGGACAGAAATTTCAGTAGGTTCAGGAGAAAATCCTATAAAAAAATTACAACCAGGGGATTTATTTGTAAGAGTAGGAGGAGGAACTCATCATATAACACTTGTGGTAGAAATAAAAAATAATAAGATTTATTGTTATGATTGTGGTAGTGCAAACAATTGGAGAGGTGCAAACGGAAAGGCAATAGATAAATCAGGATTTTTGACAAAGTCGGGAAAAGGAAAAATAATAAGGGTAACACCACCTAAATAATATGTAAAGGAGAATATAGATGAATGTAAATCCTAAAAAAATTATTATAATGATTATTATAGTTATAATATTAATGTTAATAATATTTTTTATAAAAAATAAGATTGACAAAAAAGATGATGAATCCTATAATCAACCAGAAAAAAGTAATATTGTTGAGAATAATGTAAGTGAAAATGAAAGTAAAAAAGTAACACAGGATACAATGTTTTATACAGTTGAATCATGTATTAATAAATATTACGGATATCTTTCAGAAAATAAATCAAATGATGATGAAGCAATAGGTATAGATAACGAATTTTCAAAAGATGATATAGAAGCTAATAAAAATATGAGGATAAAAGAAATATTAGGTATATTTAGAAAAAGATTTATAGAAAAAAATGATATAAATGAAAACAATATAGAAAAATTTATAAAAGAATATGATAATGGTGTAGAATTTTCAGCTGAAAAAATGAATGTAATACAAAAGGATAATATTAGTTTATATGCGGTGTATGGAAAAGTAAATGATTTAAAAAATGGTGATACAGTTGATGAACAATATTTTATTGTAGAATTAGACGAGAGTATAAATACATTTTCTATTGAATTATTAAAAAATGTTAATAAAATTGATGAGATAGAATTAAAGATAGAAGATACGGAAATAGAGGAAAATGACTATAATCAATTTGATTATACAAGACTAAATGACGAAGAAATATCAAAAAAATATTTTGATATTTATAAAGAGGCTATGATTCTAGAACCAGAAAAAGCATATAATTATTTAGATAAAGAGTATAGAGAAAAAAGATTTGGAAATGCAGAAAATTATATAAAATACATTGAAAATAACAGTGAAGAATTATCTGGTATTATATTTAAACAATATTTAGTTAATGAACATGATGATTATTCTGAATATGTATGTAAAGATCAATATCAAAATTTATATATTTTTAACGTGACAGCTGTCAAAGAATTTACAACAAAATTAGATACTTATACAATTGCTACTAATAAATTTTTGGATACATATAATGACTCTAAGAATGAAGAAAAAGTTAATATGAATATAAATAAATGGTTTTTGATGTTAAATAATAGAGATTATAATTCTGCATATAATGTATTAGACGAAACGTTTAGAAATGAAAATTTTGGTAATGAAGAAAATTTTGAAAAATATATGAAAGAAATGTATCCATTACACTATAAAGTTACATTAAAAAACTTTTCAGAGCAATCAGATGTATATACTCAGGATATCATATTCTCTGATATAACTGGAGAAGATGAATTGGAAAATGAAAATACAATAATAATGCAACTAAAAGATAATACAGATTTTGTTATGTCATTTAGTGTCAGAAGGCATTAAAAAGGAGTTTATTATAAACTCCTTTTTTTAATCAAATAAAGTTTTTAATGCATTTGTAATAGATATAAGAACTATATTATTGTTATATAAATTTTCTAGTAATTTTTTCGCAAAAGGTGTATGAAAAAAAATAAATAATATAAAGAAAACAATGCAAATAGATATTAAATTTTTTACATAATCCTTAAATGTTTTTTTATACCTTATTTTATATCCTCTATTTTTTAAATCTTGTATATAAGCATCATAATAAGCTTTTTGTTTAGCTTCATTTAACTGTTGTTCATATTCTAAATCTCTAGAATAATTTTCATTTTTAGTATCTAAATCAGGAGTATAATGTTGTTCATTATATTCAGTATTAGTTGGTTGTGAATATTGTTTAGATTGTAAATCATTTAATTTATTTTTTAAAATTTGATTTTGTTTATACATTTCATCATATTTATCCTGAGATATATCATTGTTAGCTAAAGTTTGGTCATAATTAGCTTTAGAAATAGGGTCAGATAATGTTTGATAAGCTTCATTTATTTGTTTAAATATTTCTTCAGATTTTTTTTTATTTAATTCATCTTGTAAATCCGGATGATATTTTTTTGCTAGAGTTTTATAAGCTTTTTCTATTATTTCTGGTGATGCGTTTCTATCAATTTCTAATAATTTATAATAATCTTTTTCCATAGTATTTATCCTTTCATAATAAATATATCATAAAAAATATAATCAATCAATTGTAATATTAATAAAAATAACATTTTTAAAAATTATTCATATATTATAATGGTGATAAAATGAAATTAGGATTAAGTTTGTCTGGTGGAGGAGTTAAAGGTGCTGCTCATATTGGTGTATTAAAGGCTTTAGATGAGAATAATATAAGAATTGATAGTATAGCTGGAACTTCTTCTGGAAGTATTGTAGCAATATTATATGCAATGGGATTTTCTTCAGATGAAATATATAAAATTTTTAAAAAATATTGTAAAAAAATTGGTTATATAGAGCTTAAAAATATATTTAAATTAATTTATGGAATTTTTATAAAAAAGAAAATTATAATTGATGGATTAAATAGTGGTAAAAAAATAGAAAAAATGATTAATGAAATTGGGAAAGAAAAAAATATTTTTAATATTTCAGATATTAAAATGCCATTGGTAATTCCTGCTGTTGATATGTATTCTGGAAAAGTAATATGTTTTTCTTCTTTTAATAATAAAAAAAGAATTTTAAGTAATACGATTTTTATAAATAGTGCAAATATTGGTAAAGTTGTTAGAGCTAGCTGTAGTTATCCTGTAGTTTTTTCTCCTTGTGAATTTAATTCTAGCAAATTAATAGATGGTGGAATAAGAGAAAATACTCCATGGAGAGAACTAAAAGAGATTGGTACAGAGAGAGTATTAAGTGTAGTTTTTAAAGAAGATTTTGATAAAAAATGTTGTTTAAATATAGTGGAAGTGGCAGGAAGATCGATTAACCTAATTTGTAATGAATTATCTAATTATGAATGGGATGGTACAGATTATTTAATGGAGATAAAAAGTAAAAAAATAGGTTTGTTAGATATGGATAAAATTGAGGAGTTATATAATTTAGGGTATACACAGGCTAAAGAATGTTTGAGGAATTTAAATTTAAAAGTATAAAAAATTAGTAGATATTTCTAAAATATAATTTTTAGATTTTCTACTAATTTTTTTACTAAAATGTGGTTAAATAATTTATTAATTATAATCATCAATAATAATTATTTTTTTATTTCATTTTTTTCATTTTGAATGTTTTCATTTTGTAGTGCTTTTTTTGCATTTTGTTTAGTTTGCAAATTATCTTTAGCAACTGTCATTAATAATTTTATTCTATTAGCTTGATTTGTTTCACTCGCACCTGGGTCATAATCAACAGGTGAGATATTTGCATCAGGATATTTTTCTCTAATTGTTTTTATTACTCCTTTACCAACAACGTGGTTTGGTAAGCATGCAAATGGTTGCACACAGATTATATTTGGTATATCATGTTCAATATATTCTATCATTTCTGCTGTTAGGAACCATCCTTCACCAGTTTGATTTCCGATAGATAATACATCTTTTACTTTTGATTCTAAGTGCCAAATATCACATGGTGGTAAATATCCTTTTTTAGAGTTTGCTAATGCTATTTTCATATCTTTTTCTAATATATCAATTAATTTTATTGCTGCTTTCATAATTTTTGAAGATGTTTTATTAGTATTTAATAAATTATTAAATGTAATTTTATGTGTTGCCATAAATTTGACAAATCCCATGAAGTCTGGAAGGATAACTTCTGCACCTTCTTTTTCTAATAAATTTGCAACAAAGTTGTTTCCAAAAGGATGATATTTTATTAATACTTCTCCAACAATTCCTACTTTAGGTTTTTCTATAGATGTGTCTAATTCTATTTTTTCAAAATCACTAACTATATCATAAATACTTTGTTTAAATTCTTTGTTTGTTGATTTACGAAGAAGTTTTTTACATTTTTCCATCCAAGTGTTGAATAATTTTTGAGATTCTCCTTTATTAACTTCGTAAGCTCTATTTTTTGTAAGCATTTTTTGCAATAAATCGCCATATAGTACTGTTTTTAATAGTCTTTCCATCATTGGAACCGTTAATTTAAATCCAGGCATTTTTTCCATACCTACAATATTAAATGATATTACAGGGATATCAGAGAAACCAGCATCCTTAAGTGCTTTTCTTATAAATCCTATATAATTTGTTGCTCTACATCCACCACCTGTTTGTGACATAATTAATGCAGTTTTATTTAGGTCATATTCACCAGATTGAAGAGCTTCTATCATTTGACCAGTTACTAATATTGATGGATAACATGCATCATTATTTACATATTTAAGACCTGTTTCAACAGTTTTTTGAGTACAATCTCTTAATAGCTTTACATTATATCCGCTAGCTTGTACGGCTGTTTCTAGTAATTCAAAATGTATAGGTGCCATTTGAGGAATTAAAATTGTATAATCTTTTTTCATTTCTTTTGTAAATATTTTTTTATGTTGTTCATAATCACCAGTAGCATGTATTTGTTTCTTTTCTTTTTCACGTTTATTCATACTTGCTAAAAGTGAACGAATACGTATTCTAACAGCTCCTAAATTGTTTACTTCATCTATTTTTATTAATGTGTACATTTTGTCATAACTAGATAAAATTTCTTCTACTTGGTCGGTTGTAACAGCATCAACACCACATCCAAAAGAATTTAATTGTACTAATTCTAAACAATCATGTTTTCCAACAAAATCGGCAGCAGCGTAAAGTCTAGCATGGAATACCCATTGGTCAACAACCCTAATTGGTCTTTTAACTTCTGTTTTATCAGATACACTATCTTCAGTTAATACACATAAACCTAGTGAAGTTATTAATGTATCTATACCATGATTTATTTCTGGATCTATGTGATAAGGACGACCAGCTAAAACGATACCTTTTAAGTTATTTTCTTCTATGTATTTTACAGTTTCTAAGCCTTTTTGTCTAATATCATTTTTACATTTTTGATATTCTTCTTCTGCTTTATCAGCAGCAGAATTTAATTCTTCTTTAGAAAATTTATAGTTTTTAAATTCATCTAATTCTAACATTTTCTTTACTAAATTTTTCTTATCAAAAGGTAAGAATGGATTTAAAAACTTAATTTTAGGATCTTTTAAACCTTCAATATTATTTTTTAGTACTTCAGAATAAGATATTACTATAGGACAATTATAATGATTATCAGCTTTTTCATATTCTTTTCTAGAATATGGCATACAAGGATAAAATATTGTTTTAATACCTTGTTCTAATAAACTTTCTATATGTCCGTGAGAAAGTTTAGCTGGATAACAAACAGATTCTGAAGGCATAGATTCCATACCTTTTTCATAAGTTTTTCTAGTACTTTTTTCAGAAAGAATAACTCTAAATCCTAGATTTGTTAAAAATGTGAACCAGAAAGGATAATCCTCATACATGTTTAAAACTCTAGGGATTCCAATTGTTCCTCTAGGTGCATCATGTTCATCTAAAGGTTTATAATTAAATAATCTTTCATATTTATATTGTACTAAATTTGGTAATTTTTTTGATTTTGTAACAATTCCTGCACCTTTTTCACAACGGTTACCAGTAACATGAATTTGTCCATTACTAAATTTATTTATTGTTAATTTACAATGGTTTTCACAATTGTTACAATGTGTGTGTGTTACTTTTATTTTTAAATTATCTAATTCATCAGTTTTTAAAATTGTAGATGTATAATTCATATCTAAATTTGATTCATATTGTTCTTTTGAAAGTAAAGCCATTCCGTAGGCTCCCATAAGTCCAGAAATATTTGGTCGTACAACATTTTTACCTACAATTAATTCAAAAGCTCTAAGAACAGCATCATTATAGAATGTACCTCCTTGAACAACTATGTGTTTTCCTAGTGTTTCTACATCTCTTACTTTCATAACTTTTTGAATTGCGTTTTTTATAACAGAATATGATAAACCACTAGATATATCACCAACAGAGTAACCTTCTTTTTGAGCTTGTTTTATTTTTGAATTCATGAAAACTGTACATCTTGATCCTAAGTCAACAGGACGTTTTGATTTTATAGCTTCTTTAACAAATTCAGAAATTTCTAAATTTAGGCTTTTAGCAAATGTTTCAATAAAAGAACCACATCCTGAAGAACAAGCTTCATTTAACATTATATTATCAATAGAGCCATCTTTGATTTTTATATATTTCATATCTTGGCCACCAATATCAACAATACTTGTAACATCAGGTTCAAATGTTTTGGCTGCAGTGTAATGAGCAATTGTTTCAATTTCATTTAAGTCAACATTTAAAGCTGTTTGTATTAGTTTTTCACCATAACCTGTAACACCACTATATCTTAAAATAGCTTTTTTTGGTAATTCTGTATATAATTTTCTTAACATGTTCATAACACTATTTAAAGGATTTCCTTCATTACTACCATATAAAGAATATAATAGGTTTCCTTCATTATCAATTAATACTAATTTTGTAGTAGTAGATCCAGCATCTATTCCTAAGAAACAATTTCCTTCATAGTTTTTTAAATCTTTTTCTGTAACTTTAGCTTTATTATGTCTTTCTTTAAAAGCTTTATAATCATCTTCAGATTTAAATAAAGGATCTAAAGGTTGTGTTGTTGTATCATGTGAGTTTTTAAAATTTTCTATTTTTTCTTCTAATATATTTGGTGTAATAATTTCTGTATTAAAAGAATCTAAAGCAGCTCCTTTTGCTACTAATAAATGAGCATTTTCAGGAATTATGATTTGATTTTCTGTTAAATTTAAAGTTTCAATAAAACGTTTTCTTAATTCTGGTAAATAACTTAAAGGACCACCTAAAAAAGCAACATTTCCTCTAATAGGTCTACCACAAGCTAATCCACTAATTGTTTGATTAACAACTGCTTGGAAAATAGAAGCAGCGATGTCTTCTTTTGCAGCTCCTTCATTAATTAAAGGTTGTATATCTGTTTTAGCAAAAACTCCACAACGAGAAGCTATAGGGTAGATTGTTTTATAACTTTTGGCAAGTTCATTTAAACCAGCTGTATCAGTATGTAAAAGTGAAGCCATTTGATCTAAGAATGCACCTGTTCCACCAGCACAAGTACCATTCATTCTTTGTTCTATAGAATTATCAAAATATATTATTTTTGCATCTTCTCCACCTAATTCAATAACTACGTCTGTTTTTGGATAATATTTTTCAATAACTCTTTTACAAGAAACAACTTCTTGAATAAAGTCAACGCCTAAGAATTTGGCAGCAGACATTGCACCAGAACCTGTCAATGCAATTGTAAAAGTTGAAGAAGGATATTTTAAAAGTAGTTCTTCTAAAACTTGACAAACTGTTTTTTTGGCATCTGAAAAATGTCTACGATAATCAGAATATATAGTATTTTTATTATTATCCATTACAATTATTTTGACTGTTGTAGAACCAACATCAAGTCCAACATGTAATATTTCATTCATGACAAAATCTCCTTTTTTGTATATAAATTTTCATTATAAATCACCCTAATTGTATACGGAAAAGCAGACTTTGTCAAATGGAAAATGTTGTAAAAGTATGCTAAAAATTCTAAAAAATTTATAATTAAATAAAAGGTTTTTTTATAGAAAATTTGATAATAGTTCTATTATGGACAAACAAAAAATAAAATAGTTAGTAAAATAATTAATTAGGAGGAAAGATATGAATAAAAAAATAATTATGATTTTTACAGCATTGTTGATAATTGTGCTAATAGGAGGATATTTAATAATAGAATATTGTAAGAAAAAAAATCAGGAAACAACAATAGAGGAATATACACCTCAAGAGGAAATTACAGAAGAACAAGATAGAAAAACAATAGTTAGTTTATATTTTTTGGAAAAAGGGACAGGAGAAATAGTACCAGAAGCAAGATTAGTAGATATTAAAAATTTTATAAATCAACCTTATGAAGAATTAGTAAAACTATTAATCGAAGGTCCTAAAAATGAAAAGTATGAGAAAATTATTCCTGAAAATACTAAATTAAATAAAACATATACAGAAAAAGATATGCTTTATTTGGATTTTTCAAGTGAACTATTAAATTATAATAAAGAAAATACTAAGGCAAAGCAAAATATAACTGATAGTTTGGTAAAAACGTTGACACAATTAACAGAAATAAATTCAATAAAAATATTAATAGATGGAGAAGAAAATGAAGAGTTTAATGAGATATATAGTATGAAATAAAAATTTACCTTAATATTTTATATAATTTAACATATTTAATAAATCTACGAAAATCACCTAAAAAAAATTCAACTTCTCGTAAAGATTTTAATGTATTATCTTTATAATGATTAAATTTAAATTTTTTCTTTTTAGGAGGTGGAGGTAAAGGTTTAGAATTTTTCCCTTTATTATCCCCTCTATTATTTATGTTTTTTATAATTTTTTTGTCCATAAAAACAGTCCTCTCTAATCTTTGTAAATTAATGATATATTTAATGTATTTTTAGATTATAAATTATATTAATATTATATGAAAAAACAGAGAGAGAGTTACAATTCAAATTTGCAAAAAATATATGATTATGATAACATATTAAGAAAGTTGTGAATTTAAAAATCTGTATAAATAATAGGGATTTTAGAGTTGTTCTAAAAAAGAGGATTAAATATGGAAAATAATATAAAATTAAATGAGAATGAAAGAATAGATGATTTAGAATTTAAAGGATTAAAAATAATACAAAATAAAGATGGATTCTGTTTTGGAATAGATAGTGTATTATTATCAGATTTTGCCCAAAATATAAAAAGGAATTCAAAAGTTTTAGATTTAGGAACGGGAACAGGGATTATACCAACATTATTATGTGGAAAAACTGATTTAGCTGAAATTGTGGGTGTTGAAATTCAAAAAGAAGTTTATGAAATGGCTAAAAAAAGTATAGAATTAAATAAATTAGAAAATAAATTTAAAATTATAAATGACAATATATTAAATTTAAATAAATATTTTGAAAATAATACTTTTGATATTATTGTTACAAATCCACCATATAAAAAGAATAACACAGGAATAAAAAATGAAGATAAAAGAAAATTAATATCACGTCATGAAATAGAAGCTAATTTAGATGATTTTATTAGAATATCAAAAAACATGTTGAAAGATAAGGGAGAATTATATATTGTACATAGACCTGAAAGATTAGTAGATTTATTTGTTACTATGAGAAAATATAAAATTGAACCTAAAAAAATTAGAATGGTTTATTCTAATGTAAATGCAGTTTCTAAATTAGTTTTGGTACAGGGTGTAAAAAATTCAAAACCATTTTTAAAAGTAGAAAAAAATTTATATATATATGATAAAAATGGAAATTATACAGATGAAATTTTAAAAATATATAGTAAAAAATAAATTTATACATTTTATAGAGATTAGGGAGAAAGAATATGAGTAAGGAAAAAGAGAAAGAAATAGGAACATTATATATAGTTGCAACACCAATAGGAAATTTAGAAGATATTACAATAAGAGCAATTAATACATTAAAAAAAGTTGATTTAATTGCCGCTGAAGATACTAGACATACATTAAAATTGTTAAACTATTTGGAAATATCAAAACCATTAATAAGTTATCATAGACATAATGAAAATATTAAAACAGAGTTGTTAATAGAGAATTTAAAAAAAGGAAAAAATATAGCATTGGTTTCAGATGCTGGAACTCCTGGGATTTGTGACCCTGGAGAAGAAGCAATAAAACAATGCATAGAAGAAAATATTAATGTGGTTTCAATACCAGGACCATGTGCGATGGTTAATGCATTAATATGTTCAGGGCTAGATACTAAAGAATTTGTTTTTTTAGGTTTTTTACCGTTAAATAAAAAGAATAGAAAAGAAAAATTAGAAGAAATATTTAATGAGACAAGAACTAGTATATTATATGAGGCTCCACATAAAATAACTAATACATTAAAAGATTTAAAAGAGGTAATACAAAATAGAAAAATTGTTTTAGCTAGGGAATTAACTAAAATACATGAAGAATATATAAGAGAAGATATAGATAAATTAATTGGAATATCAAAAGATTTAAAAGGAGAAATGGTATTAATAATTGAAGGTGGAGAAGTAAAAAAAGAAAATAATTTTGAAAATTTATCAATAGAAGAACATTATAAATATTATGAAGAAAAAGGTTTAGGAAAAAAGGAAATTATAAAAAAAATTGCTAAAGATAGAAAAGTTAATAAAAATGAAATATATAAATATTTTGTTAAATAAAAAATAGTTACATCAAGTAACTATTTTTTATTTATTTGGCTGTAATGTTCCTATTTTTTTAGAACAATTTTCGCAAATTAATTTATCATTATATGCAACTAGATTTTCAGTGTTTCCACAAAAAATGCAATTTGGTTCATATTTTTTTAAAATAATTGTTGAACCATCAACATATATTTCAATAGGATCTTTTTCAGCAATATTGAATTGATTTCTAATTTCAATTGGAATAACAACTCTACCTAATTCATCCACTTTTCTAATAATTCCTGTTGATTTCATAAATTCCCCTCCTCAAAAAGTTAATTACAACCCTCTATTCTATAGTGTTAATATATCACAAATAGTTTTACAGGTCAATCAAATTGGAATAAAAAGATAATTTTAGAATAAAATTATCTAGGTGATGTTTATGCTTAATTTGATTTGGCCAGTTTTTATAATTATTTCATTTTCATATGCTATATTTTCGGGTAATGTAGAAATGTTAAATAAAAGTATTTTTGAAAGTGTAGAAGATGCTGTAAAATTAAGTATTACAATGTTAGGAACAATGTGTTTATGGACTGGAATAATTAATATAGCATCTAATACTAATATAATTAAAACAATAAATAGATTATTAAAACCAATTATAAATTTTCTTTTTCCAGAAATAAAAAATAATGAAAAAGTAAAAAATGAAATTTCAATGAATATGATTGCCAATATTTTAGGATTAGGAAATGCTGCAACTCCTTTAGGGCTAAAGGCAATGCAAACATTACAAAAAGATAATAAAGAAAAAGAAAAATTAAGTAATTCTATGATTATGTTGATTGTTATAAATACAGCATCTATTCAAATAATTCCTACAACGATTATAGCAATTCGTAGCTCATTAGGTTCGCATAATCCTACAGCAATTATTTTTCCAGTTTGGGTAGCAACTATTTGTGCTGGAGTAGTTGCTATTATTATAACTAAAATATTAATTAAATATTCTGAAAATAAAAAGTAATGGAGAGATAATATTGATTAATGTAATAAATTTTATATCTAATTTGGCGATGCCGTTAATTATTTTTATTATTGTATTATATGGAATTATTGAGAAAAAAGATGTTTTTGATAAATTTATAGAAGGTGCTAAAGAAGGAATGAAGATAGTTGTAAATATTTTTCCGACATTGATAGGTCTTTTTTTAGCTGTTGGTTCATTAAGAGCATCTGGAGTTATTGATTTGTGTATAAGTATAATAGAACCAATATTAAATATTATAAAATTCCCAAGTGAAATAATGCCTCTTGCAATATTAAGGCCGATTTCAGGTAGTAGTTCAATTGCTATAGCAACAGATATAATGAAAAAATATGGAGTAGATAGTCAATTAGGAATTATAGCGTCAATTATAATGGGGGCAACTGAGACTACATTATATACAATAACTGTATATTCAACTAGTGTAAATATAAAAAAAACAAGATTTGTTTTTTTAGCATCTATAATGGCTGATATTGTTGGGATAATTGTAAGTGTATTTATTTGTAAATTAATGAAATTTTAGAAACATGTCATTTTTTGTCGATAAGTTTTTGGAATATTTAAGAAAAATATATTGACAGTTATTGGAAATGTATGTATAATCAGTACAGTTAATTCAGTAAGGATGTTAAATTTTATGATAATAAAAAGTTTAATATTTGTTTCAATATTTTTTATCGTAAGAAAAATTATTGTAAAAATTTTATTTATAATAATTTTAAATCGAAAAAATTACCAAAATTAATTTAATAAAGTTTTTAAATTTGTAGAGGAAATAACACATTCCCCCATAAATTAGTATTGATAAATTATAGCCCCTAAATTTTTTATCTTAATGTTTTTTTGTTCTAGTTATTTTCTCTACAATATAATATATATTATCTATGATAAGTTTCACCATGAGAAATTTTAAAACTTCTAAAAATTTGTTCCAATAAAAATACACGAATCAATTGATGAGGAAAAGTCATTTTTGAAAAACAAATTTTATGGTGAGCTTTTTTTAATAAATCAGAAGAAAGACCTAAAGAACCACCAATGATAAATGTTATATTACTTGTTTGTAAAGATAAATTATCAATTTTTTTTGAAAATTCTTCAGAAGTATATTCTTTACCAGTTAAATCTAAACAAATTATATAAGAATCTTTTTTTATATGATTCATAATATTAGTGGATTCTTTGTTTTTTATTTCATTAGAAATACTATCATTTAATTTATCTGGAATCTTTTCATCAGGTAGTTCTAATATTGATAATTTACAATATCTGCTTAGTCTTTTAGAATATTCTTTAATTGCATCTTTTAGATATGTTTCTTTTATTTTTCCAACACATAAAATTTGAATATTTAACATAATAATTATTATATATGAATTACATATATTCCTTTCGTTTATATTGAGATTATTTTACTGTGAGAATTTCTTTCAGCTACAGATAATGATAATGAATTTTCATCATAATTATTAGAAATTAATTCATCTATAACAGTTTTATAAGCTAGTTCTGGAAAATTACTTTCTTTACTTAAATGACCAAGCATAGCATTTTTTAATCCAGATTTTAATAAGAAGGAAATTGTTTTTCCTGCCATTTCATTAGATAGATGTCCAGATGGTCCAGCTATTCTCGTTTTTAAAGAGAATGGGTATGGTGAACATTTTAAAACTTCTGGATCATAATTAGATTCTAATAATACAAATGAACTTTCTTCTAAATTTTTAAGGATGTCATTTGTCATGTGTCCTATATCAGTAGCAATACTTATTTTTTTACTATTATTAAAAATAGTGAAACCGCAAGGATTTGCGGCATCATGAGGTATAGAGAAAGATTTTAGATCTAAATCACCCACAGAAAAGTTTTCTGATATTTTAATTTTTTTAATATTTTTATCCGAAATTTTGTCACGTTGTTTAGGCATGGCATCTAATGTTTCTTGATTAACAAAAACAGGTAAATCAAATTTTTTAGAAAATGTACCTAGGCCTTGAACGTGATCAGAATGTTCGTGGGTAACTAAAATTCCATCTATTGAATGTGGATCAATTTCTATATCAGATAAAGCTTGTTCAATTTTTTTACTGCTTACGCCTGCATCGATTAATAAATTTGTATTATCAGTTTGAACCAATAAACTATTTCCACTACTTCCACTATATAAACTACAAAAATTTAGCATAATAATCTATCTCTTTCCTTTGTTTATTCATTTACTCTTTTGATATTGGCGCCTATTTTTCTAAATTTTTCTTCAATATTTTCGTAGCCCCTATCAATGTGTTCTAAATTATATATTTCTGTGATTCCTTCTGCAGCTGTTCCTGCAATAACCAATGCTGCACCAGCTCTTAAATCTGAAGAATATACAGGTGCGCCTGACAATTTTTTTACTCCCTCAAAGAAAGCAGATTTACCTTGAGCAGTAATTTTTGCTCCCATTTTATTTAATTCTTCTGTATATTGAAATCTAGAATCCCATATACTTTCATTTATTGTGCTTGTACCATTTGCAAGTGATAACACAACACCCATTTGAGGTTGTAAATCTGTAGGAAAACCAGGATAAGGCAATGTTTTTATTATTGCTTTATTAGGTCTTTTATTACACCAAACACGGATATTATCACCATTATCTTCAACATTTCCACCAATTTCTAAAATTTTAGCAGTAATAGATTCTAAATGTTTTGTAATACAGTTTTTTATTAATAAATCACCTTTTGTTGCAACAGCGGCTAACATGAAAGTACCAGCTTCTATTTGATCAGGAACAACAGAATATGTAGCATTTCCATATAATTTATCTACACCATTTATTTTTATAACATCAGTACCAGCACCTCTAATATCTGCACCCATAGTGTTTAAAAAATTTGCTACATCAACTATGTGAGGTTCTTTGGCTGCATTATCAATTATGGTAGTACCTTTAGCAAGTACAGCAGAAAGCATAATATTTATAGTTGCACCAACAGATACAATATCCATATATATAGGTGCACCCTTTAGTTTTTTTGCTTTTGCATATATTTTTCCTTTTTCAACAGATACGTTTGCTCCTAATAATTCAAAACCTTTTATATGTTGATCTATAGGTCTAGCACCTAATTTACAACCACCAGGCATACCAACTTCTATTTCTCCCATTCTACCAAGCATAGCGCCAATGATGTAATAAGATGCTCTAAATTTACTTGTTAAATCTATAGGTGCAACAGTAGTTGTTATATTTCTTGTGTCAACAGTTATGCTATTAGTACTATTTCTTGTGATTTTTGCACCAAGTCTTTCTAATATAGTACAAGAAATTTCTATATCACTTATATTTGGCAAATTTTCTATTGTACATACACCATCAATTAAAAGAGTAGCAGGCAAAATTGCAACAGCAGCATTTTTTGCACCACTTATAGTTACTTCTCCTTTTAAAGGTGTAGGTCCTTTTACGATTAGTTTTTCCAATTATATTACCCCCAATAAATATTATATTTAAAAACAATTTTTACAAAATAATAGTTTACATTAATTTAAAATAGAGTGTAACTATTAACACTCTATTATACGTATAAAATATAACATAAAAAGGAAAGTAATGCAACTATTCTTACGGATTTATTGAATTTTACAATTTATAACGTTATAATTCACAATTTATGTTTTATATATTAAAAATAATTATTTTGAGTATTAGCAATTAGACCAGATTTATTAAGGATTTCTAGAATTTTAAATTTTAATTTTAAATCCAATTTATCATTATTGGCTATAATTGCAAATTC
Organism: uncultured Clostridia bacterium; assembly: GCA_934169725.1. GTDB lineage: Bacteria > Bacillota > Clostridia > TANB77 > CAG-508 > CAG-269. The sequence goes on from CAKPOF010000004.1 coordinate 49,957, forward strand.
TTCGTCTGTTAGTGAATTTTCTAATTCCTCTTTTGATTCATCTGGAACTATACCAGAAGTAATATCTGTAAAACATAATGGAGGAAACATTACGCACCACCAATTTTGACCTTTTGCATTACCAATTTCAACTTTTAAGGCATCATAGTAACCAGCTGGTAGAGAAATATCACCATAATATTTAGTAGGGAATTCAAAATTTCCAATGTTTATAGTTACATTATAATTATAACCTTCAGAATGAATAGTATTTAAAGCAATTTGTTTGAAGTCATCAATATGGGCTTTGGCAATTGTAATAGCTTCTTCTTTGCTTGAACAATTAGCACATATATTATTCATATAATTTAATAAATTATCTCTAACTATATATTTCAAATTTTGGTCAGCCTCGGAGTCACTGTTTGCAATAACATGTAATCTAAAAACAGAACTTGAAATATCTTCAGAGATATCATATGCATATGAAATAGCGCATAAACTTACATATATAAAGAATAATATAGTTAAAATTATTACCATTTTTACCTTGGGATTTTTAAATATATTTATAAAATTTTTCATAAGTTACCTCCAATATACTTTTTTTCTAAAAAATTCTTTAAAATAAGTATTAACAAAAAAAGAAAATTTATACATTGTCGAAAAAAAACGATGATTTTAATTGAAATATTATTGACATATTTGTAATTAAATGGTAAAATTTACCAGTAAACAAATTAAATAAATAAGCTATTCCGTATGATAAAATCAATTTGTTTGAAAGGAATGTTTGAATATGGAAAATATAACAAAAGAAAAAAATTGTGCATTTTATGCAAGTGATTATCATTTTGAAATGATAAGTTTGCCATACATAAGTAGAAGTATGGATCAAAACAAAGAAATCATTATTTTAACAGAAAATGATTTAGATGATACAGTAAAAATTTTAATGTCAAAGATGAATTTAAATGAAGAAAAAAAGAAAAAAATACTAAAATTAAATTGGAAAAATGAAGATTTAATAAAATTTAAAGAACTTAGCAAAAAAACAAAAGAAAATAAAGAAATAGTTATTTTTATAAAAGGAAAGCAAAATTATATTAAAAATGTAAATAAAAATATAGAAAAATGGGTTGTGAAAAATAACAACATAAAAGTAGTAGATTGTTATGAATTCTTTGAGGTAAAAAACAAAATGAAAGAAGTAGCTGAAGAATATGATAAAGTACTAGGGACAACAGCGATATAAGGATTATAAATTCGGTAGATAATTTAATTATCTGCCGATATTTGACTTTAATAAAGTTATGGTGTAATATGTGTGTATATTAATGATGAGAAAGGATGAATTTTATGGACAAAAATTTAGGAGAAATAAAAGCTTTATTAAAAAAATATGGTCAAGAACATTTGTTGAATAATTATGATAATCTTGATGATAAAGCTAAAGTAGAATTAATAAATCAAATTAAAAGTATTGATTTTGATTTAATGAATAATTTATATAAAACTACTAAAGAAAATAAGACAAATAATAATGACAAAATAACACCAATTGATTATATGGATAAATTCAAATTAAATGATAAATATAAATATTATGAAAATATAGGAAAAAAAGCAATCAAAGAAGGAAAACTTGCAGCAGTAACTATGGCTGGAGGACAAGGGACAAGATTAGGACATAGCGGACCAAAAGGAACTTATGATATTGGTTTAGATTCTCATAAATCATTATTCGAATTATTATGTGACGGCTTAAAAGAAGAAGGAAAAAAATATGGAGTAACAATTCCGTGGTTTATAATGACTAGTAAAGAAAATAATAAAGAAACTGTAGATTTCTTTGAAAAAAATAAATATTTTGGATATAAGAAAAATAAAAATATTTTCTTTTTTGAACAAGGAGAACTTCCAATGATGGATACTGAAGGGAAGATATTAATTGGTGAAGATGGCTTAATAAAATTAGCAGCAGATGGACATGGGGGAATTTATGAATCTTTAGTAAAAACTCAAATGGTTAAAAAAATGAGAGAGTTAGGAATAGAATGGGTTTTTATAGGAGGAGTAGATAATTGTCTAGTAAAAATGGTCGATCCAGTTCTTATGGGAATAGCAATAGATAAAAAAGTAACTGTTGCATGTAAATCAGTAGTAAAAGCTAATCCACATGAAAAAGTTGGAGTATTTTGTAGAAGAAACGGTAAACCAAATGTTATAGAATATTCAGAAATAACAGATGAAATGGCAGAGTCTACAGATAAAGATGGTGAATTATTATATGGTGAATCACATATATTGTGTAATTTATTTAGTGTAGATGCAATAGAAAGAATGGGGTCAGAACCATTACCATACCATGTGGCTTATAAAAAAGCAAAATATATTGACAAAGATGGAAACTTAGTAATACCTGATTCACCAAATGCATATAAATTTGAAGCATTTTTATTTGATGCTTTTGGTGAAGTAGATGATATGGCTGTTTTAAGGGTAAAAAGAGAAGATGAATTTGCACCAGTAAAAAATAGTGATTCCGCAGGTGTAGATTGTCCTAAGACTGCAAGAGAATTATATAAAAAATTTTATAGTTTATAGGAGTGATTTTATGGGATATTTAGAGGAATATAAGAAATGGTGTGAAAGTCCAGAATTTGATGAAGAAACAAAAAATGAATTGTTAAAAATTAAAGATGATGAGAAAGAGATAGAAGATAGATTTTATAAAGAACTAGAATTTGGTACAGCAGGACTTAGAGGAATAATTGGTGCAGGAACAAATAGAATGAACAAATATACTGTAGGGAAAGCAACACAAGGATTAGCAAATTATATATTAGAACAAAAAACTGAAGAAAAAGGTGTTGCAATTAGTTATGATTCAAGAAAAATGTCAAAAGAATTTAGTATGCAAACTGCATTAATATTAGCTGCTAACGGAATAAAGAGTTATTTGTTTGAGAACTTAAGACCTGTTCCAGAATTGTCTTTTGCGGTTAGGAAATTAGGATGTACAGCTGGCATTATGATTACAGCTAGTCATAACCCTCCAAAGTATAATGGATATAAGGTATATTGGGAAGATGGTGCACAAATAGTTGCTCCAAGGGACAAAGAAATAATTGCAAAAGTTAGAGCTGTAGAAAACTTTTCAGAAATAAAAGAAATGCCACAAAAAGAAGCAGAAGAAAAAGGATTACTTAATTTTATTGGAAAAGAAATGGATGATAAATATATAGAAAAACTAAAAAGTTTAATATTAAATCCTGAAATAGTAAAAGAACAAGGAAAAAAGATAAAGGTTGTATATACACCATTACATGGTACAGGTAATATGGTAGCTGAAAGATTGTTAAAAGAAATAGGAATTGAAAATTTATATGTCGTTCCAGAACAAAAAGATCCAGATGGTAATTTTCCAACTGTTGATTATCCAAATCCAGAAGATCCAAAAGCATTTTCATTAGCTTTAGAATTGGCAAAAAAAGTAGATGCTGATGTTGTTTTAGCAACAGATCCAGATGCTGATAGATTGGGAATTTATGCTAAAGATAGTAAAACAGGTGAATATAAAAATTATACAGGAAATATGTCTGCATTATTAATTGCAGAATATAGAATTTCTCAAATGAAAGAAAAAAATATATTGCCAAAAAACGGTATGATTATAACAACAATAGTATCTTCTAATTTAACAAGAGCTATTGGAGAATATTATAATTTAAAAGTCTATGAAGTTTTGACTGGATTCAAAAATATAGGTGCTATCATGAGAAAAGCAGAAGAAAACAGAGATGAAAAATATGTATTTGGATTTGAAGAAAGTTATGGTTGTCTAATTGGAGACTATGCTAGGGATAAAGATGGAATAGCAGCTGTAATGGCTCTTTGTGAAGCAGCTTGTTATTGTATGTCTAAAGGAGAAACTTTATGGGATCAAATGATAAATATTTATAAAAAATATGGATACTATAAAGAAGAACAAGTGTCTATTGTCAGAGAAGGGGCAGAAGGAGCAGAAGAAATTAAACAAATAATGACAAATACTCGTAATAAAGATATCGAAAAAATTGGAAAATATAAAGTATTAAAATTTAAAGATATAGAAAAAGACGTAGAAAAAGATATGGCAACAGGAAATATAACAAAAACTGGACTTCCAAAATCAAATGTTTTATATTATGAACTAGAAGATAATAATTGGTGTTGCATTAGACCTTCTGGAACTGAACCTAAAATAAAATTGTATATGGGAATAAAAGGTGAAAGTGAAGAAGATGCAAAAAATAAATTACAAGAACTAAAAGAAGCTATGTTAGAAGTTGTAAAAATATAAATAAAAGCAAGTAATGGATGAGAAAATTCATTACTTGCTTTTTTATGATAAATATACTATAATATGCACTATAAAATGTGCTTATAGCTCAGCAGGATAGAGCAGTCGCCTCCTAAGCGACCGATGGGGGTTCGAGTCCCTCTAGGCACACCATTTTTTGAAATACGTAATATTGTAGTAGGTGAAGTAATGCAGGAAAAATTTATGAAAGAAGCTTTAAAAGAAGCAAAAAAAGCGTATGAAAAATTAGAAGTTCCAGTAGGGTGTGTTATAGTAAAAGATAATAAAATTATTGCTAGAGGTCATAATGTAAAAGAAACCAAAAGAGATACAACTAAACATGCAGAAATTGTTGCAATACAAAAAGCAAGTAAAAAATTGGATTCATGGAGATTAATAGATTGTGAAATGTATGTTACATTAGAACCTTGTTGTATGTGTGCAGGAGCAATTGTTAATTCTAGGATAAAAAAAGTATATATAGGAGCTATGGACAAAAAGACTGGAGCCGTAGGTTCTGTGCTAAATTTATTTAATGATTACAAATTTAATCATAAAGTAGAATTTGAAACAGGTGTTTTAGATAAAGAAAGTGAAGAAATTTTAAAAAATTTTTTTAAAGAATTAAGAAAAACAAAAAGTAATAAATAAAAATATGTAAATTAGGAGAAGAGATATAGATGAATAAAATAAAAAAAATAACAAAAAGTAAGGCATTTCATATATGTATTATAATAGTTATAATAACAGTTATTTTATTTATTGCAGGAATGTTGATGTTAAAATATGATGTAGAAGGTGAAACGAATATGCCTTTTAAATTAAGTAAAATAGCAGTTATAAGTGCTCAGGAAGGAATAGATACAGGAGAAACAGATACCAAATGGTCATTTAATGTTAATCAAGGAAATGATATATACATATATATAGATAAAAATGAAAATTATGGAAAAACTGAGGCAATTAAGTCAATTAGTTTAAATAATTTTAATATTCAATCAAAAAATAATGAAAATATAAAATTGTATAAACCAGACCCACAAGAGGAACAGCTTATATTTAAATATAAAGATGATGATATAGTGCAAGATATAGAATATAATGCTGATGTTCAATCTGATTTAAAAAATTTAAAAATTTCAAATCAAGGTGGAATTTTAGCATTTAGATGTTCAAATAATAATGTAGGAAAATATAAATCTGATGATGAAGAAATAAATCACAGCGAATTATTAAAGAAAATAAATATCAATAATGAAGATTTAAAAATTAATATAAGTTTTAATTTAAATATTAATTTAGAAAGTGATAAAAAATATCAAGCAGAAGTAAGTTTAGAATTACCGGTAGGTGATGTAATAAATAATGGAAATGCATCCAAGGAAATAACAAATTTAGATAATATTGTTTTTAAAAGAATTACAAATTAATTTTATATGAAAATATACTTGATTAAATATAAAAATCATTATATAATACGGATGGTGTGATATTTAATCTTTGTATGGAGAGTATCCAATAAAGACCTATGAATCTTGTCAGGTCCGGGAGGAAGCAGCAATAAGTAGTTTATCTTTATGTGGAATACTTTCCATAGAGAGATTAGATTATCATAACCATTTTTTTAAATTATAAAGGATGTGATAATTATGGGGTACACAGCTCTTTATAGAAAATTTAGACCATTGAATTTTTCAGAAATGGTAGGGCAAGAACATATAACCAGAACTTTAAAAAATCAAATAATTTCAGATAGAGTAGGACATGCATATTTATTTAATGGTGGAAGAGGAACAGGAAAAACATCAGCAGCTAAAATATTAGCAAGAGCAATTAATTGTTTAAATCCTAAAGATGGAGAACCATGTAATGAATGTGAAATATGTAAAGGGGCTATATCTGGTTCTTTGACAGATATAGTAGAAATGGATGCAGCATCTAATAATAGTGTAGAAGACATTAGAAGTATAAGAGAAGAAGTTAATTTTTTACCAACAAAGGCAAAATATAGAGTATATATTATAGATGAGGTACATATGTTATCAACAGGAGCATTTAATGCTTTGTTAAAAACATTAGAAGAACCTCCAGAACATGTAAAATTTATATTAGCAACAACAGAACCACAAAAATTACCAGCAACTATATTATCAAGGTGTCAGAGATTTGATTTTAAAAGAATAGGTAATGAAGATATTATAAAAAGATTAGAAATAGTGTGTAAAGAAAGTAATATAGAAATAACTAAAGAAGCATTGAATATTATAGCAATATTATCAGAAGGTGCAATGAGAGATGCTTTATCAATTTTGGAAAGATGTATACAAGATGGAGAAAATAAAATAGATGAAGATAAGATAAAAGACTTGGTAGGAATTCCAAAAAGAGTTTTTGTACATGATATTATTAATGCAATAATTGATTATGATGTAGATAATGCATTAATAACAGTTAATAAGGTCTTAGATGAAGGAAAAGATATTTCTAATTTACTATGGGAAATAATAAAATATGCAAAAGATATTTTATTATATAAAGCAACACAAAAAGTAGAATTATACAGTGATGAAGAAATTAGCAAAATCAAAGAAATTTCAGAAAAAGCAGAAAAAGAAAGATTGATAAATTTAGTTTATGAATTTTCTGAATTAGGAAATGAGATAAAATATTCTACTCAAAAAAATATTATATTTCAAGCTGGTATAATAAAATTATGTAATAATATAAGCAATACTAATAATCCAGAATTAGAGCAGAGAATAAATAAGATAGAAAAATATTTAAAAACACATAATGTTAGTAATAATATTAATCAATATCAAAATGTCCAGCAAACTGCTCAAACTAAAGTAACATATAACAACAATTTGAAGTATAATGATGTAAATAAAAAAATAAATACACCAAAAGAATCAAAAATGAAAACATCTTCATATTCAAATAAAGTAGAAGAATATTGGCCTCAAATTGTAAAAGATTTAAAACAAAATGGGAAAATAGTTTTATATACAAATTTAATGAATACAAGAGCAAAAGAAATCAATGATATGACAGTTGGAATTGAATTTCCGAACGGATTAACATCATTTGGAAGAACTGTTTTAGAAAAACAAGAAAATATTAAAGAATTGTCAAATTTGATTTCTATGGCATCAGGAAAGCCGATGAATATAAAATATATTACAAATGAAGGAAATATAAAAATTACGGAAGAAGATAATTTAAAAAATTTAGCTAAAGAATCAGATATACCATTTAATGTTATAGATTAATAAATGAAAGGAGTTTTGTGTAATGTCAAAAAGAGGAGGATTTCCAGGAGGAATGGGAGGATTCGGTGGAATGAATATAAATAGCTTAATGAAAGAAGCAAAAAAAATGCAAGCAGATATGGAAAAATCACAAGCCGAATTAGCAAGTAAAGAATTTGATGCTACAGCAGGTGGCGGAGCTATTTCTGTTAAAGTTTCAGGAGAAAAAGTAATAAAGGAAATAAAAATTCAAAAAGATGTTGTTGATCCTGATGATGTTGAAATGTTAGAAGATTTAATTTTAACATGTGTGAATGAAGCTTTAAGAAAAGTAGATAGTGCACAAGCTGACCAATTAGGAAAATTTAACATTCCTGGCTTAATGTAATAAGGAGGGCAAAATGTCATTATATTCACCATCAATTGAAAAATTAATAGAAAGTTTTGAAAGATTACCAAGTATTGGACATAAAACAGCAGCTAGATTAGCTTTTTATATATTAAATAGTTCAGAAGAAGAAACAAAAGAATTTGTTTCTTCAATATTAGAAGCTAAAAAAAATTTAAAATATTGTAGTAAATGTTTTAATATTTCAGATACAGATCCATGCCCAATATGTAGCAATCCTAAAAGAGATATATCTTCTATATGTGTAGTAGAAGATGTAAGAGATATTATTGCAATGGAAAAAACACATGAATTTAAAGGAGTTTATCATGTTTTACATGGTTCTATATCTCCGATGAATGGAGTAGGACCTGATGATATAAAAATAAAAGAATTGTTATCAAGATTAATGGATGGAAATGTAAAAGAAGTAATTTTAGCAACAAACCCTAGGGTAGAAGGTGAAGCAACTGCAATGTATTTATCGAAATTAATAAAACCATTAGGAATAACAGTAACAAGAATTGCACATGGTATACCAGTAGGTGGAGATTTGGAATATACTGATGAAATAACACTTACAAAAGCATTAGAAGGAAGAAGGGAATTATAAATAAAAAAAGATATTTAAATTGATTTTAATTTAAATATCTTTTTTGTTACAATTCACATCTTAAAATATTTAGCTTATAAAATTTAATAATATATTGTTTTGAAATACCGCGTAAGCGATCAAACGAACGATAGTGAGTGCGATTTGGAGCAAACTACATACTAGTAATTTTTATATGTGGTTTGCGACACCAAGGTATGAAAAAAACAATATATTATTAAATTAAAAACAATTTATTTTTAAAAATTTGAATTGTAACCTTTTATAAATTATAAGGCTTTCAGATTTGTTCAAATTATTTTAATAAAATATCACAAATATTTTTTGTAGAATTTATTTTAGCAAGTTTTTTTGTATTTTCTTTCATGTTTTCTAATTTTTCTGGATCAGAAAATAAATTTTCTAGTAAATTTTTAACATTATCATTTTTTTGTATCCAAACAGCTACACCATTTTTTTCTAAAAATTCGGCATTTTCTTCTTCTTGACCAGGAATTGGATTAATAATAATCATAGGCAAATGTGAAGCCATGCTTTCTGTAGTTGTTAATCCTCCGGGTTTTGTTACAACTAAATCAGAGATACTCATAAATTCAGGAACTCTATTAGTGTAAGAAAAAACAACAATATTATTAGATTTATTATATTTATTAGCAATTTCTTCAAAAGCTAATTTCATTTTTCTATTTTTTCCAGCAATAGCAATAAATTGTGTATCAGAACAATATGAAACAAAGTTTTCAAAAATTTCAATAGTTCTTGATTTTCCGTAATCCAAATTCACCACCGCCAAAAAATAAGATAGTTTTTTTATTTGGTTCAAAGTTCAAATTTTTAAAAATTTTATATTTATTAAAATGTTGTGAAAATTTTTCTGATAATGGAATACCAGTTGCAAATACACGTTCTTCAGATATACCATGAGATATTAAATATCTTTTCATTCTATTATGTGCTACAAAGTAATAATCTGTATAATCAGAGCCTATTAACCATTGAGCATGTGGGGCAAAATCAGTCATAATTGTAGCAATTTTTGCATGTATTTTCCCTTTTCTTTTTAAATAACTACACATTTGGCTTCCAAAAGGATGTGTACATATAATTAAATCCGGTTGTTTTTTTCTTAATAATTGCAAAAGTCTTATTGCCATAATTTTATTAGACCTACTAGAAATATGAGCAAGTGGTCCTTTTTGAGAATCAGAATAAATTTTTCCCCAAGCCCAGGGCATTTTTTTTGCCATTTCATTATATGCTGTTGTTGTTATTTTTTCTATTGCTCTATTAACATATTTTACACAATCAATTAATTCTATATCAAATTGAGGATAGTTTTCTACTATATAATTATTTATAGATTTAGCAGCATTCAAATGTCCTCCACCATATGAGGCATAAAAAACTATAATTTTCATAAAAGTCTCCTTAATTTTATTTTGTTTAATTTTATCACAAAAAAAAAAATTTTTCAAAAAATGGAATAATTTTTTTGAAAAAAGAAAAAATAATATAAATGAGGTGATTAAGTGAAAAATAAATTGAAAATATTACTAATCTATGTTTGTTTAATAATATTTTTATTAATTACATTAATATCAAGTAGATATATTTTATATTCAAATGTTAGTTATGCAGCAACATCAAATACATCTGATATTCAATTAATGGCTAGAGCAATAAATGGAGAAGCTAGAGGAGAACCTTATGAAGGAAAAGTAGCTGTAGGAGCTGTTATATTAAATAGAGTAAAAGATTCGAGGTTTCCTAATTCTATATCAGGAGTAATATATCAAAAAGGAGCTTTTACAGCAGTTTCAGATGGACAAATAAATTCAACAATAGCTGAAAATTCAACAGTTTATAAAGCAGCACGTGATGCTATGAATGGATGGGACCCAACAGGTGGATGTGTTTATTATTTTAATCCTAATACTGCTACTAATTCTTGGATATGGTCAAGACCTTTGGTAAAAACTATAGGTAAACACAGATTTTGTAAATAGTGAAGGGAAGAGATTTATGAATAAATTAATTGAATGGAAACAAAGATTAAAAAAAGGGCATATGTTTAGCATAATATGTGTGCTTTTAATAATTGTTGCTATATTAGGATTTTTATTGTATAAAAAACAAAGAGAATATAGACAAGCATCAGAAAATTCATATAATATGGCTTTTTATGAATTAGTTGATTATGTTGAAAATGTTGAAACATATTTAGCTAAGTCATTAATTTCTACTACTCCAGAACATGGAGCAGAAACTCTTACCAATTTATGGAGAGAAGCAAATTTAGCACAAAGTTATTTGAGTATGTTGCCAATTCAAAGTCAAGAGTTAGAAAATACTGAAAAATTTTTAAACCAAGTTAGTGATTATAGTTATTCATTATCAAGAAAAAATATATATAATGAAGAATTAACAGACGAAGATTTATCAAATTTGGAAGAGTTATATACGTATAGTAATGATTTAGAAAATACATTAAATCAATTATCAGAAGATTTAAACAGTGGAAGATTTAAATGGGGAGAATTGACTAAAAAAGGAACAGTAGCTTTTGCGCAACAAGTTGACAATGTATCAAAAGAAAGTTTTAGTAATCTAGAAGAAAATTTTCATGAATATTCAGGATTAATATATGATGGAGCTTTTTCTGAACATATGACAAGTAGTGAAAAAAAAGGTTTAACTGGTGAAGATATAAGTGAAGAAAAGGCTAGAGAAATTGCAGAGAATTTTATTGGAAAAGATAAAATAAAAGAAATAAATAATTTAGGATTATCAGAAAATGCAACAATATCATCATATGGATTTTCAGCTACGAGCCCAAATGATGAAAATATAAATATATCAGTATCACAAAAAGGTGGACATATTATATATATGAATACAAATAGAAGTGTGGCTTCAGAAATAATCACACAAGAAGATGCAACTAAAAAGGGAAAAGAGTTTTTAGAAAATAAAGGTTTTGATAATATGCAAGAAACATATTATATAACACAAGATGGGGTAACAACAATCAATTATGCATATACTGATGAAAATGTTATTGTTTATCCAGATTTAATAAAAGTTAAGGTAGCATTAGATAATGGTGACATTTTAGGGATTGAAACAACAGGATATTTAAACAATCATACAGATAGAAATATTAATAATATTAAAATTCCAAAAGAAGAAGCAAAGAAAAATATTAATAAAAAATTAGAAATTAATAATGAAAGATTAGCAATTATTCCAACAGAATGGAAAACAGAATTACTGTGTTATGAATTTAAAGGAACGGTAAATGATAAGCAATTTTTAATATATATTAATGCAGAAAGTGGAAGAGAAGAAGATATATTAATTATAAGAGATACGGGAAATGGAATTTTAGCAAATTAAAAAAACCGCAAGATTTATGTCTTGCGGTTTTATATAAGTTTAATGTCTTTTATATGTATCTCTTGATAAAAGTTCTCTAGAAACTACTTGACCATTTTGTTTTAGAATTCTATATGCTTCAGAATAAGTAGAGTTTGCTGAACATCCTGTTACATATGAAGAAATTTCAACTTCATATTCATTATCACTTTTTAGTCCATAGATTTCAAATTTTGCAATACCACCAGAAACTGAAGCAACTAATTTTATTGGATAATTTCTATTATTTTTAAATTTGAAATCAATAGAACCGTAAACAACAGTTGCATCTCTACTTGCAGAAACATATGATGGAACAAATTGGTGATTACTTCTTTCTACAATTTCTAAATTAGCGTATAAAACAGCATTATATAATGTAGAAGTTATTTGACAAATTCCTCCACCTAAACCATCAACAACTTCGCCACTAACATAAATTGGAGCTTCTTTATAACCTGCAGAAATAGTTCTAGCACCTACAGTTTGATTATAAGAAAATGTTTCGCCAGGCATTACTACAGTACCATTAACTTTAGAAGCTGCTAATTGTAAATTAGTTGTTCTATCTGGGTCTCTTGTAGAATACTTTGTAGAAAAAGTTGAAAGTAAATCAGGAAAAGCTTCTGTACCAATCATATTTGTAGTTACAGATGGATAAAGTGTTTTTAAAGGAATGGTATATTCAGTTTTATCTTCTGATAATATATTTTTTGCATCATCTACAGAAATAGCAAAATCTAATCCATTTTCTTGTGGGTATACGGCATATGGGTCTTGAGTAAAATAAGCATCTTTAGGTTCTTTATAGATTTCTTCATGAATTTTATCTATATCAATATCTGAAGGTTTTTGTGATATTGTATTAATATTTAAAGTTTTATTTTTTAAACTTAAATTTGCAATATTATTTTTTATATAAGTTGACATTTTATCTACATCAACAATATTACCTTCTGAGCCTTTAGTTATAATTAAATTATTACCATCTATATAATAACTACTTTCTATTACTGTGTCCGGTAACTTAGTAGATATGTCATTTAAAGCATTAGATAATTGTTCATCATTTAAAGAAAAATCAGGTTCTACATTTGTATTAGAGAAAATAGTTTTTAATGCTGTAAAACTATTTTCAAAAGCATTATTAGATTTACCAATATTATATGCTTTAATTAAAGCTGTGTCTAAATCAAAATGAATATCAAGAGCTGATAAAGGAATGCTTGTTTCATAATCATTATGAATTAAACTTATATTTTCTGGTAGATTTTCATTTATATAATTTTGAATTTTTTCTTTAGCAGAATCTATTGAAAGTCCAGAAACATCAACGCCTTTTACTGTAATACCTGAAATAATATTTGTATTATTATAGTTGTAAAAAGTAAAAATAAAAAATGCGATAAATATTATAAATACAGCTATAAGAAATAAAAGACCAATTATACCTAATGTTTCAGAAGCTTTTTTGCTACGTTGTTCTGCTAATGCATAATTTTCCACAGGATGAAATTCTTTTCTATTATTTGTTTTATTTTCTTCTAATTCTATATTTTGTGTGTTCATATAAATCTCCTTTTGCAATATATCTAAACTATTATATCATAAAAAGTCGAAAAAGAGTATACAAATAAAAAAATAAATAAAGGAAAAAGATAAAAATATTGTTAAAATAATTTTTATAAAAGAGTAAATAATATAAATGTAAACATAAATAATTATTATGGTTTATAAAATAAAAGTGTTGCAATCACATTTGTCCGTTTGATTGATCACGCAATATTCCAAAACAATATATTATCAAATAAAAAAGAATTTGCTTTATAAACTGTGAATTGTAGCATGAATTTTAATAGGAGGAAATATGTCTAGAAATAGTAAGTTGATTTCTGAAAATTTAAGAGAGGAAATAGCTAAAGAATTAGGTGTATATGAACAAGTAAAAAAAGATGGTGGAAGTTGGGGAAATGTATCATCTAAAGATTGTGGAAATATTGTTTCAAAAGCAATTGAAATAGCTAATAGATCTGTTAAATAATGAAAAGGTATAAAAAAATAATTTTATAATTTGTGTATCGCAATTTGCATATTTAGATTATACTAGGTACGTGGATTGTGATAAATTTTTGCAAAAAAATATTTTATTAGTTGCAAAAAAAGAATATTAAGCATATAATTTAGAAAATTAAAAACCGAGGTGAAAAAATTGAAAAATTTAATAGTAGAAGATATTGTAAAATGTACAGATGCAGATTTATTAATAGGAGATAAAAAAACAATATGTAAAACATTTTCTAAAGATACAAGGACAATAAAAAAAGGAGATATATACATAGGAATTAAAGGAGAAAGTTTTGATGGAAATATCTTTTGGGAAAAAGCATTAGAAAATGGTGCAAGTGGAGTTATAGTACAAGACATAGAATTTTCAAAAGAAATTCTAAACAAATATAAAGATAAAATAATAATTAAAGTATCAGATACGCTAAAAGCTATATATAAAATGGCATCATATAAAAGAGATTTATATGATATACCTGTGATAGCAATTACAGGAAGTGTAGGAAAAACAAGCACTAAAGATATTGTAGCAAATATAGTATCACAAAAATATAAAACTTTAAAAACAATAGGAAATCATAATAATAATATTGGAATGCCATTTACAATATTAAATGCACCAGAAAATATAGAAGCAATGGTTTTAGAGATGGGAATGAATCATTTTGGAGAAATAAATTTATTATCAAATATTGCAAAACCTACAATTTGTATTATAACAAATATAGGTACATCACATATTGGTAATTTGGGTTCTAGAGAAAATATATTGAAAGCTAAATTGGAAATATTAAATGGTGCAAAAGACCCAACAATAATTATAAATAATGATAATGATTTATTACATAAGTGGGCAGAAGAAAATAAAGAAAATTTATCAATAATTACATATGGAATAAATACTGAAAGTAAAATAAAAGCTGAAAATGTAATCTTAAAAGAAAATGAAAGTGAATTTTATATTAATTATAATGGAGAAAAACAAAAAGTTAATGTTCCAATAGGAGGAGAACATTTTGTATTAAATAGTTTATGTGGAATTGCTGTAGGAAATAAATTACAGATGAATTTTGAAGAAATATCAGAGGGAATAAAAACATTTGAACTTACAAAAAATAGAATGGATATAATTAATTTAAAAGATGAAATAAGAATTATAAATGATGCATATAATGCTAGTCTTGAATCAATAGAAGCTACATTAAAATACATGAATAATATGAATGCGAATAAAAAAATAGCAGTATTAGGAGATGTTTTAGAAACTGGAAATTTTGCAAAAGAATTACATGAAAATATAGGGAAAATCACATGTGAAAATGATGTAAATATATTAGTTTGCGGTGGAGAAAATTCAAAATACATAGTTGAATCAGCCATAGAAAATGGATTTGATAATAAATGTGTATATTATTGTAAAAATAAAGATGAAATTATAGAATTGTTAAAGAAAATAATAGAACCTAAAGATGTGATATTATTTAAAGCATCAAATGGAATGAAATTTTTTGAAATAGCTGATAAAATTAAAGAAATAAAAAATAAATAATTTTTATAATTTTAAAAAATAAATCGTGTTTAAATTTAATAGTATATTGTTTTTCATACCTTGGTGTCGCAAACCACATATCAAAATTATTAGTATGTAGTTTGCTCCAAAACGCACTCACATTTGCTCGTTTGGTCGCTTACGCGGTATTTTAAAACAATATATTATTAAATTTTTATTATAGAACTATAAATTAAGAATAAACTAAAAAAATCCGTAAAACTATGGATTTTTTTGTTTTTTATGATATAATGTAAACACCTGATTATTAGGGGAGGATGTCAAATGGTTTATAAAGATTATTATAAAATTTTAGGATTAGAAACAAGTAGAGTATCAATAGATGAAATAAAAGTAGCATATAGAAATTCAGCAAAAAAATATCATCCAGATGTTAATATAGGTGATAATTTAGCAGAAGAGAAAATAAAAGATATAAATGAAGCATATAGAGTTTTATCAACAACAAGTTCTAAAAGAAAATATGATCGTGTATGGAATTCAAGAAATTTAATAGATAAAAAATTTAAGATTGATGGAAGAGAATCAATTGTAAAAATGTTTTTTGGAAATACAAAAAAGGTTAATAACAAGAAAGAAAAAGATGCAGTAAGAGGAGAAAATGTAGAAACAGAAATTAATGCTAGTATTTATGAAGCATTTTATGGTTCTAATAAAAAAATATCGTTAAGAACTGTTGATGGTAATATGAAGAATTTTACTATATCTATACCACAAGGTATTAGGAATGGTGAAAAAATAAGACTATTAGGCCAAGGAAAGCCTGGAATAAATGGGGCAAAAAATGGTGATTTATTTATAAAAATAAATATAAAAAATGATAAAAAATTTAGACTTAAAGGTTGTGATCTTTATACAGACCTAGAAATAACTCCATGGGAAGCAGCCCTAGGAACTAGAGTTAGTATACAATCAATTGATGAAAACACAAAAGTGTATATACCACAAGGAATAGAAAGTGGTGAAATAATAAGAATTCCAAACAAAGGATATAAGAATGTAAAAGGAGCTAGAGGAGATTTAATAGCAGAAGTAAAGATAATGGTTCCTAAAAAATTAACAAATGAAGAAAAGTTAAAATTTGAAGAATTGAAAAAGATATCATCGTTTAATCCAAGGAGTGAGTGAGAAAAAACAATAAATTTACATAATATTCATATTGACAATAAGAATAGTTTACGATAAAATATATAGAGAATGTAATATAAAACGAATGATAAACTATGGATTAAAACATAGAAATGGAGGTAAAAAATGGAGACATGGGAAGGAAAGAGCTTTAGTGTTACAGATCCAAAAGGAGTAAAAACAGTAATTTATCAAGTAATAAAAACACCAAAAGAATTATTAAAAGAATATCCAAAATATTCATTAGAAAGATTAGAATCAGTTGATGAAATACGAGGTGATATGATAAGAAAAACCTTTTATGTTGATTTTCCATCAGCGAGTCAAGATGAATTGGTTATATTATCTTTCGGAAAAGATAGAGTTGTTGTTAATACTGCAGTTATGGATGGAAATAAAGTTTCTATCAGTAAAAAACCAATGCCTTTGAAATGTGATAGTATATATTCAGAAAAAGCAACTGAAATAAAAGATTTTAGATATACTCCAAATTTGAAGAGACCAATATGTGTAATAGACCCAGAAACTACTGAAGAAATAAAACCAGTACTTTATTTTGATGAAAAAACAAATGAAGTAAAGGGAAAGTGTAAGTTGAAACCAAATAAATCTTATTTTGCCTTTGAAATCAGAGACAAAAAGGAAAACTAAGGGAGGAAAGTTTAAATGCGTGATACAAATTTAACAGATGGTGGAAGGATAGTATTTTCTTTTATAAGTGAAAAAGATAATAAATTATCAAAAAATCAAAAAATAGGTGATGCTACAGAAGTAAAGGAAAATGGACAATTAGATAGAATAGAAGAGATTGTTCCAGCACAATTGATTTCAGTTACGGTGAAAGATGGGATTGAAATTGATGAAACAGGAAAAAGAAGTGATGGTACACAAAGAAAAGATATGCAAGATTTTTTAAAGAAAAAAGCTAGAATGGATAAATTTAATAAAGCTAAAAATAAATCACAAAAGAACAAAAATCAAGAAGATAGACAAATTTAACAAAAGAGAAGGTGAAAAAATTTGAATTATAAAATAGAAGGTGCAATAAGAAGAAATAAGAGAAATTTTATAATAAGTATAATACTATGGATATTTATGGCCATAGTATTTGTTACGCCTATAGCTCATGGTACCTATATGGCAAAAGCAAGTGGAGGATTTGATTTAGCAATTTTTGTTGAGTATTTTGCTGAATCAATAACTAAGCCAATTCCTACACTTGGAAGTGTTATAAAGGAAGGTGCGATGGGTTCATATTTTTCTATGTTAATGTTTTTTACTATATTTTATTCTGCATTTTTCTTTGTTGGATTTGTAAGATCAGCACCAAAAAATGAATTTACAGATATAGAACATGGTTCCAGTGATTGGAGTCAGGGTGGAGAACAATATCAAATATTAAATAAAAGAAAAGGTATTGTTTTGGCAGAAAATAATTATTTACCAGTTGATAAAAGAGGAAATGTTAATGTATTAGTAGTTGGACGGATCTGGATCTGGTAAATCAGCATCATATTCAATACCAAATGCATACCAAATGCTAGGGTCATACGTATTTACAGACCCCAAGGGAGAATTGTATGATAGAACAGCAGGATATTTAAAAGCACATGGGTATAAAATAAAAGTGTTAAACTTGGTAAGACCAGAGTACAGTGATGGATATAATCCATTAATGCATATTTCTTCAGGTTTAGATGTTGATGTAATAGCTAATACAATTGTAAAAGGACAACAATCAGAAAGTGGTAGTTCTGAGCCATATTGGGATGATATGGCAGAAATGTTATTAAAAGCGTTAATATATTATTTATTAGCAACAAGACCAGAAGAAGAACAAAACTTAGCTAGTTGTGCAGAATTAGTAAGAGCCGCTAATGCAAATGGTGGAAGTAACCTATTAACAGAACTAATGAGTAAATTACCATATGATCATCCTGCAAGAATGAACTATAAATCAATTGAAATAGCTCCAGAAAAAACATATTCTTCAATATTAAGTTCATTACAATCTAAACTAGGTAAATTTGATTCAAAAGAAATAGCAGAATTAACATCAACAGATACTATAGATTTTGAAGAAATCGGAAATGAAAAAACAGCAGTATATGTAATATCTTCAGATACACATACAGCATATGATTTTTTATTAACAATATTTTTTGCACAGATGATACAACAATTATATGATTATGCTGATCAAAATGGTGGGGCATTAAAAGAACAAACATTTTTCATATTAGATGAGTTTGCAAATATAGGAAAAATACCGGATTTTGATAAAAAAATATCAACATCAAGAAGTAGAAAAATTTCATTTAGTGTAATTTTACAAAATATTGACCAGTTAGAAGCTGTATATGAAAAATCATATGAAACAATAATGGGAAACTGTGATACACATGTATTTTTAGGAAGCAACTCATTTAAAACAGTTGAATATTTTTCAAAAGCCTTAGGAGACAAAACAATTGAAAGAGACAGTGTTTCAATTAATAGAGATAGACAAAACTGGAAAACTGGAAAAAGTGTATCAGATCAAGTAATGGCAAGAGCTTTAATGACACCAGACGAATTAAGAAGAATGGATAATGATTTATGTATTATTTATGAAAAAGGAATAAAACCAGTAAAAGCAAATAAATTTTATTATTTCAAACATCCAATGGCAAAAGAAATGAAACAGCTAGAAATTAGTCATAATGATATAGGAGAAATAGAGAGAGGAGAATGGAGAAAATATAATCCATATAATCCATATGTTCCAGAAAGTGAAGAAAAGGAAAAGGTAGATAATTTAAAAGTTGAATCTTTAGATGATTTATTTGATGATATAGAAGAACCAAAAAAAGAAGAAAATAATAAAGAAGAAATAAAAAAAGAAAATAACATAAGTGAAAAAGAAAAAAAAGTAGAAAATAATGAAAAGGAAGAAGAAAATATAGTACTACCAAATGATACAAAAATAGAAGAAGCACCAGTTTTGCCACAGGAACCAGAAGAAGATGATATGTATGACTTACAGAAAGAAATAGAAGCAAAATTTGATGAATTATTTGGTGTAATAGATGAATAAAATTAGAGTAAAAAGATGTCGAAGGACATCTTTTTACGTAGTTTGTTACAATTCACGACTTTAGATATTTAAATTTTAAAATTTAATAATATATTGTTTTTTCATACCTTGGTGTCGCAAACCACATATTAAAATTAGTAGTATGTAGTTTGCTCCAATTCGCACTCGCATTTGATCGTTTGGTCGTTTACGCGGTATTTCAAAACAATATATTATCAAATTTCAAAATGATTTATTTCATAAGCTGTGAATTGTAACTGTATAAAAAAGCGAAAAAATATTCGTAAAAATCTTGTAAAAAATTAAAAAATAGTATAAAATAATAAAAAATATAAGTAAAGGAATAAAAAAATATGAAATTTATACATATAGCAGATGTTCATTTTGATAGTCAATTTGTGAATTTATCAGATAGAGATAGTTTTGGAGAATTAAAAAGATTAGAGCAAAGAAGGGTGTTTAAAAAAGTAATACAATATATAAAAGAAAATAATGTAGATTTTTTATTTATTTCTGGAGATTTATATGAACAAAAATATATAAGAGAATCTACGATAGAATATATAAATAATTTATTTAAAGAAATACCAAATACAAAAATATATATTAGTCCTGGAAATCATGACCCGTACATAAAAAATTCATATTATAATAAGTTTAATTGGAATGAAAATGTACATATTTTTTCTTCTAAAATAGAAAAAATAGAATTAGAAAATGTAAATATATATGGATATGGATTTGGAGATTTTTATTGTACAGACTGTGGAATTGAAAAAATAAATTTAGAAAAAAATGATAAAGAAAATATATTAGTAATACACAGTACAATAGATGGTGCAAATATTGAAGAAAAACAATATAATTCTATTTCGAGAAAAATATTAGAAGAAATAGGATTTGATTATGTAGCAACAGGCCATATACATAAATCTGATTATAATTCGTATGAAAATCAAAAAATTGTATATCCAGGTTCATTAGTCTCTTTAGGATTTGACGAGATTGGGGAACATGGAATGATTTGCGGAGAAATAAATAATAAAAATTTAGAAATAAAATTTATACCATTAAGTGAAAATAATTTTGAAGAAATAAATATAGATGTTTCTGATATTAATTCAAAAGATGAATTAATAGAAAAATTAAATGAACTAGAAATAAAAGAAAATAGTTTGATAAAAATAATTTTAACAGGATACAGAAAATTTGAAATTAATGTTTATGATATATATAAATTAATTGAAAATGAAAGAATAATAAAAATAAAAAATTGTACAAAAATAAAATATGATTTAGAAAAAATATCAAATACCTATACATTAAAAGGTTTATTTGCAAAAGAAATTTTAGAAAAACAAAAAGAAAGTTCAGAAGAAGAAAAAGAGATATTAGAAAAAGCTGTAGAAATTGCATTTGAGGCACTACAGTAAATTTTTAGATAAAGAGGTAAAAAATTGAATATTAATGAATTAAAAATAAATGCATATGGAAAAATTAAAGATAAAAGATATATTTTAGATAGAAATATAAATATTATTTATGGAAAAAATGAAGCAGGAAAATCAACAATATTAAATTTTATAACTAATTCATTTTATGGAATATCAAAAAATAAAAACGGAAAAGAATATTCAGATTTTGATAGATATAAGCCATGGAATGATGAAGTTTTTTCTGGTAAAATAGAATATGAATTAAATAATGGAGAAAAGTTTGAAATATTTAGAGATTTTAAGAAAAAAAACCCACAAATATTTAATGAAAAAAAAGAAGATATTTCAAAAAATTTTAATATAGATAAAAATAAAGGAAATGAATTTTTTTATGAACAAACAGGGGTAGATGAAAAATTATTTTTATCAACAATTGTTGTTAATCAAAATCAGGTAAAATTAGAAAAAACAGAACAAAATATATTAATACAGAAAATAGCAAATTTAGTTGGGACAGGAGAAGATAATGTATCATATAAAAAGGCCATAGATAGAATAAATAGGAGACAATTAGATGAAATAGGAACAGAAAGATCAAGAGAAAAACCTTTAAATATTTTATTAAGGGAAAATGAACAATTACAAAAAGAAAAAGAAGAATTAGAGAAATATAAAAATATAAAATATGAAATAGAAGAAAAAAGAAATAATTTAAAACAAGAAGAATCTGAATTAGAAAATGAAGAAAAATATTTAAGTGAATTAAAAAACATTTATGAAAAAAATAAAATAGAAAATGAAAAATTAAATATTAAAGAAAATATAAAAAAAGAAAATATAGAAAAAATAAAAATAAATAAAAAAGAAATATTAGAAATAGAAAATAAAAATGAAAAAATAATAGAAAAAAATAATAAAAAAATAAATAAAATGAAAAAAAATAAAAATAAATTAAAAAATAATTTTATAATTATTTTTATAATATTAATTTTAATAAATATAGGGCAATTTATTTTTATAAAAAATAATAATATTAAATATATTTTTCTTCTTACTCTCCCAATGGATTTAATTTTTTCTATAATTAATTTAAAAAATAAAAATAAATTAATAAAAATATTAGAAAATGAAAATAAAAATGAAAAAGAAAAAATAGAAAATGAAAAAAATAATTATTTAAATGAAAATAAAATATTAGAAAAAAATAATAATCAATTAGAAGAAGAAATAAAAGAATTAAAAAATAAAATAAATAATAATTTAAAAATAGAAAATGAAAAAATAAAAAATAAATATTTTAATAAAATAAATAATGAAAAAATAAAACAAATAAATAATTTAGAAAATATTAATGACCAAATAAATTATGTACAAAATAAATTAAATGAAACAAAAATACATTTACATAAACTAGATTTTGATAAAGAAAACGTAAATCCTAAAGTTGATAATTTAATAAAAATAGAAGAAAAAATAGTTAACAATAATGAAAAAATAGTAAACTTAAGAAAATTAGAGAAAAGCATGAACATGGCAAAAGAAATTTTATTAAAAGCATATGAAAAAATGAAAAATACAGTTACCCCTAAGTTTACAGAGAATCTTTCAAAAAATATAAACAACATTACAAATGGTAAATATACAAATGTTGTATTACAAGACGATAATGGATTGATAGTAGAATTAAAGAATGGAAATTATGTTGAAGCAAATAGGTTAAGCATTGGAACTATAGACCAACTATATTTATCATTAAGACTTTCTATGATAGAAGAATTATCAAATGAAAAAATGCCAATTATTTTAGATGAGGCATTTGCATATTATGATACAACAAGATTAGAAAATATTCTAAAATATTTATATAGTGTATATCCAGAAAGACAAATAATAATATTTGCATGTACAGAAAGAGAAAAAAATATATTAGAAAAAAATAATATAAAATATAATTATATAAATTTATAAAAATTAACATATTTGTACTCGCATTTGCTCGTTTGGTTGCTTACGTGGTATTTCAAATAATATATTATAAAATTTTTGTTTAAATGTTAAGAGCTGTGAATTATAACTTTTAAACATTAAATTAAAGAATATGATTGAGCAAAACTTGTAAAAAGCTAAAGAATATAGTATAATAATGCAAGTAAGTAAAAAAGGAGAATATTTATGTTTGAAAAATTAGAAACAGTAGAAAAGAGATATGAAGAATTGACAAAAATGATTAGTGATCCAGAAGTAATATCAAATCACACAGAATGGCAAAAATTAATGAAAGAACATGCAAGCATAGAAGAAATTGTATTTAAATTTAGAGAATATAAAAAAGTTAAGCAAGCAATGGAAGAAGCAGAAGAACTTATGAAAGATCCTGAAATGAAAGAATTAGCAGAAGAAGAATATTATTCATCAAAAGAAAAATTACCAATAATTGAAGAAGAATTAAAATTTTTATTAATTCCAAAAGACCCAGATGATGATAAAAATATTATTTGTGAAATTAGAGCAGGAGCTGGAGGAGAAGAAGCTGCACTATTTGCTGGAACATTATTTAGAATGTACACAATGTATGCAGAAAGAAAACATTGGAAATTGGAAGTACTTAATGAAAATGAAACAGGATTAGGTGGATATAAAGAAATATCTTTTATGATAACTGGTAAAGGTGTATATAGTAGATTAAAATTTGAAAGTGGTGTTCATAGAGTACAAAGAGTACCAGATACAGAAAGTAGTGGAAGAATCCATACTTCAACAGCTACAGTTGCAATGTTACCGGTTGTAGAAGATGTAGAGATAGAAATTAATCCTGCAGATATAAAAATGGAAGTATTTCGTTCTTCAGGAGCTGGTGGACAACATATTAATAAGACATCATCAGCAGTTAGATTAATACATGAGCCAAGTGGAATAGTTGTAGAATGTCAAACTGAAAGATCTCAATTTCAAAACAGAGATAATGCAATGAAAATGTTAAGAACAAAACTATATGAAATAGAAAAACAAAAACAAGATAATGAAATTTCAAGTGCAAGAAAATCACAAGTAGGTTCAGGAGATAGAAGTGAAAAAATAAGAACTTATAACTACCCTCAAGGAAGAATAACAGATCATAGAATAGGTATGAGCATATATCAAATGGAAAATTTTCTAAATGGAGATTTAGATGAAATGATTGACAATTTAATAGCTGCAGATAGAGCAGAAAAATTAAAAGGTGAAGAATAATTTATAAATAAAGTAGAATAAATAAAAACTCCTTAAAATAAAATTATAATAAGTTTATTTTAAGGAGTTTTTTTATGCAAGAAATACTAAGAACAACACTTATTGGATTATTTTTTGGTACATTTGGAACAACTATTGGAGGAATAATAGGAGTAAGAACTAAAAGAAATTCTCAAAAATTTTTAAGTTTTATATTAGCATTTGCATCAGGACTAATGATGGCAATTATATGTTTTGATTTAATACCGGAGGCAATAGAAATAGGAAATATGTTTAATTTAAATATTGGAATATTTTTAGGGATTTTTATGATGATATATTGTGATAAAATTGTAGAAAAAAAATTTAATACCAAAAAATATGATAATAATTTATTAAAAACAGGTATAATTGTATCAATAGGATTAGCAATTCACAATTTTCCAGAAGGATTAGCAATAGGCTCAGGATTTGGGTCATCAATAAAATTAGGATTAAGTCTAGCGATTGCTATATGCCTACATGATATACCAGAAGGAATATCAATGGCAATTCCTATGAAAAATGGAGGAATGAAAAAATGGAAAGTAGTTTTTTTAGTAGTTATGTCTGGAATTACTACGGGAATAGGTGCTTTGGTTGGAGCAATAATAGGAGGAATTTCTGAAAGTATAATTTCAATATGTTTAAGTTTTGCAGCAGGAGCTATGTTATATATAATATCGCGGAGAGTTGATTCCTGAAGCAAATGATTTATACAAAGGAAAAATGACGGCAATGGGAAATATTTTAGGTTTTTTAATAGGTGTAGTTGCTATGAATTTATAATAATTGAAAAATTGTAGATTATAAAAATAATAAAAAAGGTGTAATACTAAAAAACACCTTTTTATTTTAATTCCAATTTACAATTCTTAACCCTTTAGGTGCTCCCCAAGGTGCATCAGATATTGTATTTTCATTTTTATTAATTTTAATTTTTTCTACATTATCACCAATTACTACTTTTTTATAGTAAATCCTTTTATTGAAGCAGCACGAATTGTTTTTACACTATCTGGTACAACTAAATTTTAAAACGATATTTATCAATTTTAATTTTATGAAAATCATAAAATAAAGTAAATATATTTTTAATAAAAAACAATATTATTTTTGAGTTTTATCAAATAAAAAATCATTCATAAAAATGTTATAAAATATTATATTATAAATAAGGAAAGTAGGAAAAAATATGAATAAAGATAGTATAAGCAAACATATTGGTCAAATGTGTCAACAATATAGAATAAAAAATAATTTGACACAAAATCAAGTTGCAGAATTAACAGGTTTGGAGCCTAGGCATATAAGTCAAATAGAAAGAGGATTATCAAAGGGAAGTATTGATACATTAATAAAATTATGTAATGCGTATCAAATAACACTAGATATTATTTTATATGACTTATTGGATGAAAAAACTAAAGGTTCAATATATGATGAAAAATTTAAAAAATTAAATAAAAAAGATAAGGAGAGTATATTACATTTTATTGATTATTTTCTATCAAAATAACCCCTATAAATAATGCATGTGCAATATTTATAGGGGTTTTATGAAAAAATAAAAGGATAAAAATACAAAAAAATAAGATTCAAGCTATTAGCTTGAATCTTATTTAACTTTAAAAGTTTAGGAAACTACAACTTAGTATTTAAATTAATAATTCTTCAGTTAATTCAGTTTTTGGAATAACTGAAAAAGCATAACCTTTACGTAAGTCAACAATTGGTGATAAAAGATGTCCATTTCCTAATTCGATAAGTTTAAGAAGTGGGTCTTTGCGTTCGGCATGATTAGCCCAATAAACCGTTTTTTCACCTAATTGCTGATGACCCCAAGTTACTTTTTGAGGATCTGAAACAACCAATTTCTCTCCATTTAAAAGATGAAAAATCCGGATAAGTGGATGTTTTTTATCTTCTGGAGAAAAATAGATCTCAGCGATGTTAATGTCTTCAAGTTTCAAGTTGTCTGTTTTCTTTTTAAAAGTTGTCATCAAAAAGTCTCCTTTTTTGTGTGATAGGATTAAAAAGATAATCCTAATATTAATAGTAACATAAAACAGTATAACATAATTGTCGAAATTTGTCAAAAATTTCGAAAAACATCAAAATATTTACTTGATTTTTATGTTAGTATATAGTAAAATGCAAACAGAAATTTGAAAAATTAATATAAAAATAAACTGAAAGGGAAAATAAAAAATGCAGGAAATTTTAAAAGGTTTAAATGATAAACAATATGAAGCTGTAGTAAATACAGAAGGTCCATGCTTAATAATTGCAGGAGCTGGTAGTGGAAAAACAAAAGTACTAACACATAAAATAGCCTATTTAATAGGAGAAAAAAATGCAAAACCATGGGATATATTGGCAATAACATTTACAAATAAAGCAGCAAATGAAATGAAACAAAGAATTTCAGACTTAATAGGTGATGCAGCTAAAGATATTTGGATGGGAACATTTCACTCTATATGTGTGAGAATTTTAAGAAGATTCATAGATAGAATTGGTTTTGAAAGTTCATTTATTATATTTGATACATCAGACCAAAAAACATTAGTAAAAAGTTGTATGAAAGATTTAGCAATTGATGATAAATTATTTACAGATAGAAGTATTTTATCAGAAATTAGCAATGCAAAAAATGAGATGTTAGAACCGGCACAATATACAGCTAGAGCTAGTGGAGATTTTAGAAAAGAAAAAATAGCAATAGTATATGAATTATACCAAAAGAGATTAAGAGAAAATAATGCAATAGATTTTGATGACATAATAAATTATACAATTAAAATTTTGATGGAAAATCCAGATATTTTAGAATATTATTCAAATAAATTTAAATATGTATTAGTTGATGAGTACCAAGATACAAACAAAGCACAGTTTACATTAGTTACATTGTTTGCATCTAAAAATGGAAATATTACAGTTGTAGGAGATAATGACCAGGGAATATATAGTTTTAGAGGGGCTGATATTTCAAACATATTAAATTTCGAAAGAGATTTTCCGGGAACAAGAATAATAAAATTAGAGCAAAATTATAGATGTACAGGAAATATTTTGAAAGCAGCAAATTGTGTAATAAAAAATAATGAAGTAAAATATAAAAAAGAATTATGGACAGAAAATGAAGAAGGAAATTTACCTAAAGTATATCAAGCTGATAATGAATATGATGAAGGTACATATATAGCAATGCAAATAGAACATTTAAAAAGGGAAGAATACTATAAATATTCAGATTTTGCAGTTTTGTATAGAATGAATACACAATCAAGAGCAATAGAAGATATATTAAGAAGAGAAAATATTCCATATAAAATTGTTGGTGGTTTAAAATTCTATGAAAGAAAAGAAATAAAAGATATTATTGCATATTTAAGGCTTATTCAAAATAGTTCAGATAATTTAAGTTTAAAAAGAATAATAAATGAGCCTAAGAGAGGTATAGGAAAAACTAGTTTAGAAAAGGTTGAAAATTTAGCAGAAGAAAATGAAATTTCAATGTATGAAGTAATAAAAAATGCAGAACAATATGGATTAAATAGAGTTTATTTAAATTCTAGAGAGTTTGTAAATGTAATAGAGGAATTAAAAACTAAAAAAGATAAATTAGTTATTTCAGAATTAATAAAAGAAACATTGAAAAAGACAGGGTATACTAAAGCTTTGGAAAATGAAAATACTATAGAAGCAGAAAACAGAATAGAAAACTTAGAAGAATTTTTAACAGTAGCTATTGAGTTTGAAGAACAATATGCTGAAAATTCATTAAGTCAATTCTTAGAAGGAATTACATTATCATCAGATTTAGATAATATAGAGGAAACAGAAGATTCAGTTACACTTATGACATTACATAGTGCAAAAGGACTTGAATTTCCAGTAGTATTTTTAGTTGGAATGGAAGAAGGAATTTTTCCGGGATATAAATCAATATCAGAACCTCAAGAATTGGAAGAAGAAAGAAGATTATGTTATGTAGGAATAACAAGAGCTAAAGAACAATTATATTTAACATGTAGTAAGCAAAGGACAATATTTGGCTCAACAAGCTATAATCAAGTATCAAGATTTTTAAAAGAAATACCAGAAGATTTATTAGAAGGGTACAAAGAAGCATTTGGAGAAGAAGATAATAATAAAAATCAAATGTTTAAAGATTCTGCTTATACATGGTCATATGGAAGTAAAAATAATAGTAATATAAAAACATATAAAATAAATGAAAAAGAACCAATTGGTGCAACAACTGCTAATAAAAAAATTAATGAATCTGGATTTATGTTTAGAACTGCAGAAAGTTTCTTAAATAATTTAGGTAAAACAGCAAATAAAAATGCAGAGGTGGATTTATCTAAATATGAAGAAGGTGTTAAAGTATACCATAAAAAGTTTGGAGAAGGTGTAATAAATAAAGTTGAACCAGAAGGAGAAGATTTAAAAGTAGACATAAATTTTGAAAAAGCAGGTCATAAAAGATTAATGGCGAAATTTGCAAAATTAGAAATTTTGGATTAAAACATAGTTTATTTAATAATGAAAATATTTGCGCTCATGTTCATTCTTTTGATTGCCATGCGATATTTAAAAAAATATATTGTTAAATATTTAACTAAAAAGGAACAAATTAAAATAATTCATTTTTAATTTGTTCCTTTTTTATATACTAAGAAATTTCTCATTTTCTAGTATATAAAAATGCTATAATCGCTATTGCTTTTGAGATTTTTTCCTTTTTATAATTAAACATGAATAAAAAAAGAAAAAATGTTAATACTACAACAAGATAATTTAAGAAAGGGATGATAAAAATGGCAGATTTAAATCAAATTGAATTACAACATTTAAGACATTTAATAGGAGCACATGAAACAGCATATCAAAAATTAAATACATTTTCATCACAAGCTGTGGATCCACAAATAAAGCAAGTTTTTGCTAAATCAGCGCAAGATGCTTTAAATACAAAGCAGAAATTAATGACATTTTTAAATAATTAAGGAGGTTTATATGGACGAAAAAACAATGGTAAATGATATTTTAGCAGGAGTTAAATCAGATTTAACAGCATATCAAACAGCGATATCAGAAGCTGAAAATATGCAATTAAGACAAACTTTTCAACAAATAAGAAATAATGATGAAAGTTTTCAATATGAATTATTTAAAATAGCACAATCAAAAGGATACTATGTACCAGCTCAAAAAGCAACTACAACAGAAGTAAATACTGTAAAAACAGAATTACAATAATTCAGAAAAGAAAAACAGAGAAAAAATGAAAAAAATAAAGTATTTATAAAAAAATGAAAAAAAACTTACGGAAATTAGACTTTTTGTATCATTGCAAAAAGTCTAATATTACAATATGATTACATTATCATATACAAAGGAGATAATGTAATGTTAAAAAAAGCAATGTTTCATGCAAGGCGAGGAATAAAGCTTATAATTCTTTTTATGATTGCAATTTTTTTGATAATTGGAGCAGTTGCATTTTTGTACAAACCAACATATAGTGTATTTATTAATGGAAAACAGGTTGGATATACATCTAATAAATCAGGTTTACAACATAAAATTAATGAATATGTTAATCATGGAGATGGGAGCAATGAAAATATAGCATTTGTACAAGTTAATCAATTACCAGAATATAAATTATGTTTATTAAAAAGGAATATAGTAACAAATGATGATGATATATACAAAAAAGTAGTAGAAAAGGGAGTACCATATTATAGGTATTATGCTATTTTGGAAAATCAAGAAGAAAAATATTATGTTTCATCATTTGAAGAAGCAGAAAATGCAATAAATACTTTAAAAGAAAAAAATAGTGATAATATAGATAAAATTTCAATATTGGAGAAGTATGAAACAGGAATAAAAGATATGGTATCAACAGAAGAAGTGGTATCTAAATTATACATAGAGAAAAAAACAGATATAAAAGTTGCACAAAATACAGAAAAAAAGGCTGCATCTGGATATGTAAATACAGCAACAACAACATCTAGTGGAAATACTGCATTAGGAATTTCATTAGCTAAACCCGTATCAGGAACAATAACTTCTAGATTTGGTGTAAGCAGTAATATAAGAAGCTCAGCACATACTGGATTAGATATAGCTGCACCAACAGGTACAACTGTTACTGCAGCAGCATCAGGAACTGTTACTTTTGCTGGATGGAAAGGATCATATGGGAATATGATAGTTATAACACATGGAAATGGTGTGCAAACATATTATGGTCATTGTAGTAAATTGATAGCTTCAGTTGGTCAAGAAGTATCTCAAGGACAGGTAATAGCAGCAGTTGGTTCAACAGGGAATTCAACAGGACCACATTTGCATTTAGAAATTAGAGTAAATGGTGTGGCATATAATCCACAAAATTATTTATATTAAGATAAAACAATCCACAGTTTTATAACAAACTGTGGATTGTTTGGCTAAGAAACAAAAAATTTTATTCCTGTTTCAATAGCATTTTTCTTTATTAAAGTTTTACCATATTCAGTAATCTTATTCTTAAAAGTATCAGAATGAGAAACTAGAGTTGCAAAATCAGATATTAAAGAATAAAAATTATTAATAGATGTATGGTTAGTCTTTATGCCAGATAATATGATGTAATATGTATCATTATATATTGATAAAGATATATTTTTTGCTAACTTTTTTAGATTAATTTTTTCTACTGAATTTATACAAACACAAAAATCACAAAATTCTTCAAAAGTAGAAAACTTATAAATAGAAGTAGAACTCTTTTTATTTAATTGTACAGACTTCTTTTTGGGAACTACCTTTTGTTTATGAGTTGTGTTTGGTTTTTTTTCAACATATTTAGTAATTGTAAAAACAAAAGAACCGTCAGAAGAAGAAAAAGCTTCTACAAGAAGTTTACATCCGTCAGTATTAAAACCAACTTCTTTTTCGGCACGTATAAGCATTTCTAAAAATAATTTTTGGGATTCAATTGGTTTTTCCATAATTGATTTGTAATCTACATTGTTTTGTTTTAAATCCTCTGAATTTATTATAACTCTAATTTTATTTTCAGTAAGTTTTTCAATTTTCATATATAAGAAATCCTCCTTAAAATCTACTAAGTATATTATACTACTAATAATATTATATTTAAATACATAATTTTTGGTAATAAATTTTAAAATATTAATCAATATAACACATAAATATCAAAAAAGTAAAGGTTTTTACTTGAAAAAAATGTTAAATCAAGATATAATAGCAATATGTGAAAAAATAAATAGCCGTAAGAGGTAAAGGCTAATATGGAGGTATAAAAAATGGCAACTAAAGATAAAAATATATGGATATTATTAGTATTTATTTTATCAGGATTAGTAGTAGGAGGGTTACTAGGAGAAATTGCAGCAAAGGTTGACTGGCTATGGTGGCTTTCATATAGTCAAACATTTGGACTAGCTGATCCAATTATTTTGGACTTAAGTGTAGTAAAAATAACATTTGCATTAATGTTTAAAATAAGTGTTTCAAGTATAATAGGCTTACTATTAGCAGTATTTGTATATAAGAAAATATAATAAAAATAGGGGGCAAAATATAATAATTTAAGTCAATAAAAATAGAAAGGATTGATATTTTGTCTATAAAAATAAAACAATTACCTGAAATAGAAAGACCATATGAAAAAATGGAACTTTATGGTGAGAAAGCATTATCAAATGCTGAATTATTAGCAATAATTATAAAAACTGGAACAAAAGAAGAGTCATCTGTAATACTTGCTCAAAAAATACTTAATTTAAATCACAATCAAAATAACAGATTAGATTTTTTAAGAGAGCTTACAATAGATGAATTAATGAAAATAAAAGGAATAGGAAAGATAAAAGCAATACAGCTAAAAGCAGTATGTGAATTATCTAAAAGGATGGTAACACCAGTAGATTATAGAAAAGTCAAGGTGAAGAAACCAGATGATATAGTAGAATTGCTAATGGAAGACTTAAGACAAGAAAAACAGGAAATAGTTAAATTAATAATTTTAAATACGAAAAATGAAATAACAAAAATGAAAAATATAGCTTTAGGAGGAACTAATTTTGTAAATATATCTATAAAAGATATATTGGCTGAACCAATAAAAATGCAAGCACCCAAAATAATATTGGTACATAATCATCCTAGTGGAGATTCAAAGCCAAGTAATGCTGATATAGATATAACAAAAAAAGTTTTTAATATTGCAAAAATGTTTGATATAGAATTATTAGATCATATTGTTCTTGGAAATATGAATTTTTCAAGTATAATTTCAGAAATAATAACTAAAGATGGAGAAATATAAATAAATTGAAAGGAATACATAAATTATGAAATTTTTTACATTTGGATCAAAAGATATTGGTATAGATTTAGGAACAGCAAATATCTTAGTAACATTAAAAGGAAAAGGAATTATTTTAAAAGAACCATCAGTAGTAGCAATAGATAGAAAAACAGGAAATATATTAGCTACAGGAACAGAAGCAAAAGAAATGTTAGGGAGAACACCAGATCAAATAAAAGCAGTAAGACCATTAAAAGATGGAGTTATTGCAGATTTTACAGCAACACAGCTAATGTTAAAAAATATAATAGGAAAAGTTGGAAGTAGATATAATATAGGAAGACCAAGAGTTGTAGTAGGTGTACCATCAGGAATAACAGAGGTAGAAGAAAGAGCAGTAGAAGAATCAGTTATTCAAGCAGGAGCAAAAGAAGTATATTTAATAGAAGAACCAATGGCTGCAGCAATAGGAGCTTCACTTGATGTTGGTGAACCAAGCGGAAATATTATTGTAGATATAGGTGGAGGAACAACTGAGGTTGCAGTAATATCTCTTGGAGGAATAGTAGTCAGCCATTCTTTACGAGTAGCTGGTGATGAACTAGATGATGATATAGTAAATTTTGTAAAAAGAGAAGAAAATTTAGCTATAGGAGAGACAACGGGAGAACAAATAAAAATGCAAATAGGATGTGCAATGCCTTTAATGACAGAAATGACAATGGAAGTAAGAGGTAGAGATTTAACAGATGGATTACCAAGAAATGTGACAGTAACATCTACTCAAATAGAAGAAGCAATGAAAGAATCAATAGCAAAAATAGTAGAAATCGTAAAAGTAACATTGGAAAAAACACCACCAGAATTAGCATCTGATATTATGGAAAAAGGTATAGTGTTAGCAGGTGGAGGAGCACTTATAAAAAATCTAGATAAATTGTTAAGCATTGAAACTGGAATGCCTGTATATATAGCTGAAGAGCCATTAGATTGTGTTGTTAGAGGAACTGGTAAAACATTAGAAGATTTAGAAAGATTAAAAACAGTTTTAATTAATGCAAGAAGAAAAAAATAAAGAAGTAGGAGTAGAAAATGTATAAAAATAAAAGAGCTGAAATAGCGGGAATTGTTATAACTATACTTATTTTAATATTAATAGTGGTATTTTCAAATTCAGATAGTGAAATATCATTTTTTGAAAATGCAGCAAGTAAATTAGTAATGCCGGTGCAAAATGGACTAACATATTTAAAAAATAAAGTTAGTGGAAATAGTACATTTTTTACAGATATAAGTAATTTGAAATCAGAAAATGAAGAATTAACAAAAAAGAATAGTGAATTAGAACAATCATTAAGAGAATTAGAAAATATAAAATCAGAAAATGAAACACTAAAAGAATATTTAGGACTAACTGAAAAATATGGAGAATATAAAACAATTCCAGCATATATAATAAACAAAGATATTAGTAATTACTCTAAAACTGTTGTAATTAATGTTGGAAGTGATGATGGAATTAAAGAAAATATGACTGTAATTGCAGATCAAGGACTAGTTGGACATGTTATATCAGTAACAAAAAATACAGCAAAGGTAAGAACAATTATTGATACATCAAGTTCTGTAAGTTGTTCATTAAGTACAACAGAAGAAAGTATTGTATGTAAAGGAACATTAGAAGAAGGTTCAGCACTAAAAGCAATGTATATACCAGATGAGGATGGAATTATTCAAGGTGATAGTGTAGAAACATCTGGATTAGGTGGAATATTTCCTAAAGGTGTACATGTTGGAAGCATAAAAAAAGTAGTAAATACAAAAAATGCAACAGATAGATATGCAATTGTTGAAACAGCTGTTAATTTTGATAAATTAGATACAGTATTAGTTATTACAAATCAATAAATAAAGAGGTGAAAAATAATTGAAAAAAGTAACAATAAATATATTTTTAATAATAGCTACATTTATTATATATTTTTTACAATCTAATTTTTTTAATTGGTTTACCATCTCTGGAGTTATGCCAAGTTTATTTGTAATATTTATATTATTTATAGGATTATTTTCAAATAGGATAACAGGAATAATATATGGAATAGTTATTGGAGCTATACTAGATTTAGTTATTGGAACAAAGGTAGGAATATATGCTTCAGGACTAGGGATTATTGGTTTTTTATCATCTACATTTGATAAAAATTTTTCAAAAGATAGTAGAGCAACAATTATGTTTATGGTGTTAGGAGCTACTTTAATATTTGAAGTAATCAATTATGTTTTAAATTATATGCTAAATGGAATGAGTACAGAATTAATAAATTTTATAAAAATACTTGCAATAGAAACAATATATAATTTAATTATCGTAATAATATTGTATCCTATGATACAAAAATTCGGGTATGGAATTGAAAATGTGTATAAAGGAAATAGAATTTTAACAAGATATTTTTAAAATTAAAAAATGAAAGATTTATAAACAAGTAATAAATAGAGTAAAAAACAAGGAAGGTGAAGCTTTGAAGGGATTAAGTTTTAAAAGAAGAAAAAGTCAAAGCAGAAGTAACTTAAACTTAAGATATAATGTTTTAACCGTAATTACATATGTTGTAGGAATTGTGTTAATTATTCAATTATTTAATTTGCAAATAATACATGGTGCAGAATATAGGGAAGAATCAAATACAAGACTTACAAGAGAAAGTACATTAGAAGCTTCAAGAGGACAAATTCTTGATAGAACAGGTACAGCATTAGTAAAAAGTTCCACTAAATTTAGTTTAGAGTTATATAAAACAAAAATTGATAACAATGAATTGAATGATTCAATTTTAAATATAGTAAATTTATTAGAAAAATATGAAGTTAATTATAATGACACATTTCCAATAAATACAAATCCATTTGAATATACAATAAGTGATGAATCACTTGCTAAATGGAAAAAAACATACAATATAGATGAAAATGCGTCAGCAGAAGAAGCTTTTTATAAATTTAAAGATAAATATAATATAGAAAATACAGATATAAAAGAAATAAGAAAAATAATAGCGATAAGATATAAAATAACAACAACAGGATATAGTAGTACAAAAGCTTTAAAAATTGCTGAAGATATTCCAAGAGAAGCAGTTGCTGAATTTTCAGAAAGTAGTGATAAATTTCCAGGTATTAATATTGTGACAGAACCTGTAAGAGAATATACTTCTGGAACACTTGCATCACATATTTTAGGATATGCTTCTAAAATAAGTTCAGAAGAATATGAAAAGAAAAAAGATACATATGAACAAAATGATATTATAGGAAAATCAGGAATAGAATATGTATTTGAAGATTATTTAAAAGGTAAAAATGGAACTAAACAAATAGATATGGCGGTGGATGGAACAATAACATCTGAATATACATCAAAAGAAGCTGTTGCTGGAGATGATGTTGTATTAACAATAGATTCGAATTTGCAAAAAATAACAGAACAAGCCTTAGAATCAAACATAAAAAAAATAGCATCAGGAGGTTTTGGAAAAACATATAATGCAAAAGCAGGTAGCTGTGTTGTAATGAATGTAAAAACAGGTGAAGTATTAGCCATGGCTAGTTATCCAAATTATGACCCATCAGATTTTGTTGGAGGAATAAGTAATGAAAACTGGAATAAGTACAATACAGATGAAGCTAAACCATTGATGAATAAAGCTGTACAAAATTCATACCCACCTGGTTCAGTATTTAAAATGGTCACAGCAATTGCTGGTTTACAATCAGGAGCTATTACTAAAACAGAAATGATAAACGATACTGGTGTATATAAAAAATATAATTTGACATGGCCATGTTGGTATTATACAGATTTTCATAGAGGACATGGATTATTAAATGTTTCAGGAGCAATAGAAAAATCATGTAACTACTTCTTTTATGAAACAGGAGATAGAATGGGAATTGAAACTTTAGCAAAATATGCAAGATATTTTGGATTAGGAGTAAAAACAGGAATACAATTACCAAGTGAAACAGCAGGAGCAATGGCAACACCAGAATATGCAAAAAGTGTTGGTGTTACATGGACAAAAGGACAAACAATAAATGCATCAATAGGACAAGGGCTAGATACATTTAGTCCATTGCAAATGGCGAAATATGTAAGTATGTTAGCTAATGGAGGAAATAATATAGATGTTAGTATAGTAAAAAGTATAATAAAATCAGATGGAACAGAATGTTCTACAGATGAAATTAACAAATATGTTAATCAGAAATTAGGTAATCAGGAGCAAGAACAGGAAAATCTAGAAATAGATAAATCAAATTTAAACGCAATTTTACAAGGTATGAAATCTGTTACAAGTGATACAACAGGAACAGCATATGTTAGATTTAAAGATTTTGGAATAGAAGTTGGAGGAAAAACAGGTTCTGCAGAAGCAAGAGACGATAATGGAAAAGAAGTTGTACATGCTTGGTTCGCAGGTTTTGCACCATTTGATGATCCTGAAATAGCAATTGTTGTAATGGTAGAAAATGGTGGACATGGAAATTATACAGCTGAAGTTGTTAGAGATATAATGGGTGAATATTTTGGAATGAATACACAAGATGTTCAAGAAAACATGGATGCTATAGACTATAGCCAGTCTTTAAGATAAAGAAAGGATGTAAAAATGAAAAATTGTGTAAGTATTAATTTAAAGAAAAATGAAATTTTAATAAAAATAAGTGATGATGCTGAACAAAAAGAAATTATTAATAACTTAAATAAAAAATTACCAGAATTAAAAAAAATGTATAAAAATGAAAAAACACCTATTACAGTTAGTGGCAAAATATTAAAAAATAAAGAAATAGATGAAATTCAAGAACTAATAAAAAGCAAAATAGATGTTGAAATAGAATTTGATATGCCTAAAACATTGGGACTATCTAGTATAAAGCGTACATTTAATAAAGAAATAGCTATATCTGAAACTAAATTTCATAGAGGTTCATTAAGGTCTGGACAAAGAATGGAAACAGAAGGAAGTTTAGTTATATTAGGAGATGTAAATTCTGGCGCAGAAGTGATGGCTTCAGATAACATAGTGGTTTTAGGAGCTTTAAGAGGACTTGCACATGCAGGAGCAAAAGGTAATAAACAAGCTATAATTTCAGCAGGGCTGTTAGATACAGTACAAATAAGAATAGCAAATGTTGTAAAAGAAATAGATAGAGACGAAGAACCATTACACAAACAAGCATATGTAAGTATAATAGAAGATAATATTGTAATAGAATAGGCTTATGAAATAAGTAAAAGTAACAATAATATAAATAACATATCATCTTTAACATTTTCTTTATATAAAATAAATAAAATAGATAAGATTATTAAATCGTCTAAATATAGTTTAAATCCTAAAATATCTAATAAAGGTTCTTCTTTATTAGATAAAGCGTCAAGATTAAGGAGAAAAGGACCAAGGTAACTATATTTAGATGATTCTTTTTTTTCTATAGAAGGCTCTATATTAATATCATTTTCTATTTTTGGAGCAGTATCTGGATGTGTTTTTTTATTATAACTAATTGGTCTAGAATAGTTTGGTGGAATTCTATAAAAAGGAAATCCATATTTAGAAAAATTATTTATCACTTTGTTTTCTCTCCATTATTATTGTTTTGATTAAATAATTCCATAAGGTTAGTCATATTAAGAATCTTAGAATATTGATCAAGTTTATCTTTTTTTTCATTTCTTAAGTAAGGCTTTAAAGATTGAAGTAAATTTGATCTTGGATCAGAAGAATTATTCATTTTTTCAATTATGTTTTTCATTTTCATCATAGTATTAATATCGATGTTGTTAAAGTCAAAATTAGATGAATTAGTACGGGAATCAGAATTAGAAGTACTAGATGAGGTACTATTATTGTTAGACTCTTGACTAGAAGCATTAGGGGGAGTTGGCGTTGAAGCATTATTGGAGTTCATCATGTTAGAAAAATTTTTAAGAGCATCTGGTGGAATTTGAGAAATCATATCATTTAAATTTCCATTGTTAAGCATGGAATTTAGTTTATCCATAGTATTTTTATCAATATTAAAATCATTCAAAAAAATCACCTCTTTTAAATATATATTCTAAAAATAAAAATCTATGTAATATTATATGTAATAAAAAAATGATATGTAACCAAAAGATAAAAAAATTAGGGATAGAATATAATTAGAGAAAAAGTGAGAAAATTTTGTAATGAAAATGTAATATAATTATAAAATGTAACTGAAATGTAATTAACGCAAAATAGATATACATAAAAATAAAAAAGTAAACTAGGTCAAATAAAATATTAAAAAAATATCAAAAAAAATGCGAAAAAGGTTGAAAAATCAATAAAAAGAAGATATAATAAATTATAGGTATAATTATAAAATTATAATGCTGAATTGTGATTAAGAGCAAAAAAAGTTTCGGAGGAGGTACCAATATGAAAAACAAAATTTTTAAAATTAGTGTAGCTATAATGTTAATAATGACACTAACTATGACTAATTTTATATTTTTGGGTGCAAGTCTTGTATCTTATGCAGCAGATAATGCAAGTACTAACAACAAAAATATAGAATTTAGTGCGTTTTTTAAGGATAGTGATGGTAATAGATTAACCACACTAGAAAGAACAGAAGACATGAAAGATATATCTTTATATCTATCTGTTAATGTTAATAAAGAAGGATTTTTTACAGGAGATGTAGAATTATCTAATGCAAACTTTACTTTTGCAAGTTGTGATAACCAAGCTGTAAGTAAAGTTGAAAGCAACAAGATACATCTAAATCAATTAAATGCAGGAACATCAACAGAAGTAGAAATAAAAATAACTCCTACAGATAAAGATGTATTTGACTTAAATATGTTAAATATTGAAAGTGAATTAAAATTAACAGGTATCTACAGAGATAGTAGAGAAAAAGACATAAAAATAGATGCAACAAGAAAAGTTAATTTAAAATTGGCAGAAACAAATTCTAATACTGATGTTGAAAATAGTTTAAAAGTAATTACAAATAAAGTGTTAAAAGTATCAGGTGAAGATAAAAGAGTTGTTCAAATTTCAATGAATATGGGATTAAAAAATAACAATTATCCTATAAAAGAAATATATACAACAGTAAATGTTCCAGAAATAAATGGAAAAATGCCAGAAGTATCAAAAGAAGTTAACTTAAACACAATGACAGCATCTGAATATAAAAATGAAAATGGATATGCAGAAATAACATTAAAAAATGAAAAAACAGAAACAAATAGTGTAAAATGGAAAAAACAAGGAAATGAAAATGTTATTCTTACATATATATATGATGCAAATGTTGACTTATCTAATATAGACATAACAGCACAAGAAAAAGTAAGTTTATATAATGATAAAGAAATAACTTCAAATGAAGGAAAAGTAAAATTATCAAATGAAGAAATAGATTCAGCAATAGAAGTAAAAACATCTAATTCAGAAAACAGTATATATAAAGGAAAACTTTATTCATCAATTGATAAACAAATAGAAAGTACAACAACATTAGATGTTAATTTAGCAAATGTAGAAGAATATATTTCTATAAAAGAAGAAAATAGTAAATACCAAGTAAATGAAAATGAAGCAAATGCTAATGTATATTATAATAAAACCACTATAAATAAAGATAGCTTTACTAAATTATTTGGTGAAGATGGAACATTAACAATAAGCAATGAAAATGGAGAAGCACTAGCTGTAATATCAAAAGATACTGATACAGATGAAAATGGAAATGTAGTAATAGATTATACAGGTAGAGAACCACAATCAATAGCAATAAAAACATCTACACCAAAGGCAGAAGGTACATTAGAAATTAAACATGTTAAAACAATAAAACCAATAGACATTAATACAATGAAAGCTGCTAACAAAATTGTTTCAAAAGTTGTATATGGATATAACAATTATAATCAAGGAAATGCAACATATACAAAAGGAATAGAAACAGAAGCAAATGCAGAAATAGAATTAAAAGAAACATCAACAGAAGCAAGATTAGAACTAAATAGAGATTCATTATCAACAGTTGTTTCTAATAATATAGAAATGAAATTAGTTTTAAAAACAGATGATGAATCAAAAGATTTATATAAAAATCCAATATTTAGAATAGAATTACCAGAACAAGTAGAAAGCATTCAAATTAATAAAGTTGATTTATTATATGAAGATGAATTAAAAATTGCTAGTTGTACAACAGATGGAAGATACATTAATCTTAAATTAAATGGAGAACAAACTTCTTATAAAGCTCAATCAATAGAAGGGGCAAATGTAATAATAGATGCAACAATAAATGTTAATAAAACATCAATTGCAAAACCAGAATCAATAAATGTATTATATAGAAACGAAAAAGCTAATGCATATGCAAATGGAGAAGAAGTAGGAAGAACATCTAAAGATATAGAAGTAGTTGCACCAAAAGATGTAACAGCTATAAATAGTATAAAAGCATTAAATGTAGAAACAGTTGGAGAAAATGATACTAATAATGTAAGCTTACAAAGAGGAACAAATAGTAAACAAGTAGAAGTGAATTTTGAAGTTATAAATAATAATGAAGAAAATGTACAAAATGTTAATTTAATGGGAACATTCCCAACAAAAACAGATGAAAACAATATTGATATAAAAGTTGTAGATGGAATAAAAGTTGATAATAGCAAAGTATATTATACAGAAAATGAAAATGCTACATCAGATTTAGGAAATTCTGCAAATGGATGGAAAGAAGAAATATCAAATCCAGAAACAGTAAAAAAATATTTAGTTGTTATGGATCAAATAGATTCAAGAACATCTGTAAATGGATCATATACAATAGATATACCAGAAAATCTAGAATATAACCAAACAGCAAAAGAAGGATATGAAGTATCATATTTAAAAGGACAAGCACAAAATGCAAATACAGTAAAAGCAACAACAATTTCAATGGAAACTGGAGTTGGACCAAAACTAGAAAGTAAATTAACAGCAACAGTAGGTGGACAAGAATTAACTGATACAAGCAAAGTAAAATCAGGAGAAGTTATAAAATACAAAGTACAAGTATCAAATGTAGGTTCAGAAGATGTAACAAATGTAAAAGTTACAGGACAAATACCAGAAGGAACATTTTTAGTACAACCAGTTGACAACTATGAATATGCAGGAACTGCATATTACAAAAGTGTAAAAGCAGATAATTATGAAACAACAATAGATAGCCTTAAAAAAGGTGAAGTTAAATATGTTGAATATGAAGTTATGGTTAGCACAAATACAGCAGATAATACATCAATAGCTAATACAGTTAAAATTAATTATTCAGATGTTAACCAAAATACTAATGAATCAAAAGTTTCTTCAGAAACTGGAAACTTAAGAGCAATGGTAAAAAGAATTACTGATAGAAATGCTAGTTTATATGAAGGTGAAAGTGTAAAATATTTTGCAATTATAAAAAATACTTCATCAAGTCAAATAGATAATGTAAAAGTAAAAACCAATAAATCTGATAATTTAACAGTAGAAACATTAAAAATAATAACAGGTTTAAAAGATGAAGAGATATCTAACGACGATATGGTATTAACAGACTCATCTCAAAAAGATAATTCTGAAGAGCCAGATTCAGAAGAAACTGGAGATGGAACAGATGATAGCACAGAGGTAAATTCTGAAGAAATAAACTATGAAAATGAAGTTAATATAGGAACTATAAAACCAGGAGAAGTAAAAGTATTGTCTTATGGTATGCAAATAGGAAAAGCAGATAATAACGCATCTGAAATTTCAGTAGTTGCGTCTGATGGACAAAAGGAATATAAGTCAAACGTATGGTCAGATAAAATAAATAGTTTTGATGTTAATATGTCAATAGAATCAAATACAGAAAGCAAATATGTTAGTTCAGGAGACCAAATAACATATACAATTAAAATAAAAAATAATGGAAAATCTGCAACGTCTGGAATAACTTTAAATGACGAAATTCCAGGAGCATTAACAATAAATAAAGTTTTAGTAGATGGTAATGAAAAAACAGTGAATTCAAATAATGTATATGCTGGAATCGTAGTACCAGCAAATTCAGAAAAAGTTGTAAATATAGAAACAACAGTTGATTATTCAGAATCAAGAACATCAGCAGAAACAATTACGAATAAAGCAGTAGCATTATTAGATGATGAACAAATAGCAACAACATCTGAAATAAATCATATAATAAAAGCTGATGCAACAGAGGATAATAGCAATGATGACAATAATAATAGCAATAACAACGGCAATAATGGAGAAAACAATGGAAATATTGCTAATGGTAGTCAAATGATAAGTGGTGTAGCTTGGTATGATGAAAATGGAGATGGAAAGAAAGACAGTGGAGAAAAAACATTAAGTGGTATTACAGTTAAGTTATTAAATGTAAATACAAATCAATATGTAAAAACATCTTCAGGAGATGACTTACAAACAACTACAAATGAAAATGGAGCATATGTGTTAGATAATATTGCAAGTGGAAAATATGTAGTAGTATTTGATTATGATAAAAATCAATATTCATTAACTAAATATAAAGTTGATGGTGCAGGAGAATCTGTAAATTCTAATACAAGATTAAATGAATTAACAATAGGTGATTCAAAACAAGAAGTAGCATCAACAGATATAATTAATATAGACCAAGAAAATATTTCAGATATAAATATAGGATTAATACAATTAAAGAATTTCGATTTAAAATTAGATAAATTTGTAAATAAAATAATGGTTCAAAATTCTGCAGGAACAACAGTAAAAGAATATAACAATACAACAACTGCAAAAATTGAGTTAGATGCTAAACAAATAAAAGGTTCAACAATTATAGTAGAATACAACATTGTAGTAACAAATGTTGGAGAAGTTGCAGGTTATGCAAGAAATATAGCAGATTATATGCCAAGTGATTTGAACTTCAGTTCTGAAATGAACAAAGATTGGTATAAAAAAGACAATACATTATACACAACTAGTATAGGTAATGATGTTATTAACCCTGGTGAATCAAAAACAGTAACATTAACATTGACAAAAACAATGGGTGAAGATAATGTTGTTGCAAGAAACAGTGCAGAAATTTATGAAGCTTATAATGATTTAGGATTAAAAGATAGCAATTCAACACCAGGAAATAAAGCAAATGGAGAAAATGATATGGGATCAGCAGATGTAATCGTAA
Organism: uncultured Clostridia bacterium; assembly: GCA_934169725.1. GTDB lineage: Bacteria > Bacillota > Clostridia > TANB77 > CAG-508 > CAG-269. Next base: position 94,100 of record CAKPOF010000004.1, read on the forward strand.
GTATTAGAACTGGTGGAGTAATTTATATGACAATAGGAATTGTTATAGCAGTAGTATTAGTAGCTGGAATTACAGCTGGAATAATAGTAAAAAGAAAAAATTTAAAAGGTGAAGAATAGAAAGGGGGGGAGAGTTAATGAGTAAAATGAAAAAATATTTTGCAGAAATAGTTATATTGATGATATCTATAATATGTCTTTTGAGTAATTTTTCAGGAGTAAAGGCAGCATCTGAATATAAATGGAGTAGTAAATACAAATTAGGAAAAACATTCTTTATTGACTATTCATCATATGAAGGTCATAAAACATTGTTTTGTGTTGAAAAAAACCAACATCAATATTCAGAAGGAAGAAACTATAAGATTATTGGTATAGCAGATATAACAGGTTTAGATGCAACAATAAAAACAAATAAGCATAAAGATGGTATAAAGAAAAATGGTTTAGGAAGAAATGCTAAATTAGCATACATAATATCTCAAAGTAAACATGCTGATGCTCAAGATGGAGTATGGCAATATATAAAAACATGGATAAAACATGTAGGTAAAGATGCAGGAATACCAGCAAATTTTGCAACTAGATATACAACAGATAATGGTGAAGATGTTGTAGATGATGCAGATTCATATATGGATAAATTAAAGAAAGCAGATATTGAAAATAAAACAAATAAAAATGCAATAAAGGTTGAATCATATAATAATCAATATAAAATTGGTCCATTTAAATGGAAATTTAACACAGCTTTATCAGAAATTACAGTATATGGAAAGAAAGACGATAAAGATAATCAAAAAATTTCAGGGGTTAAATTTGCACAATATAAGAATAAGACTTTAGAAAAAGTGTCTGTAAAAAATATAAAATCAGATAAGGATTTCTATTTATTAATTCCAAGTAATGGAAATTATACAGAAATTCAAAAAATTACAGCAAAAAGCGAAATAACAACAGAAGGAGCAAAAATATATTTTCTTCAATGTGTTGAAGAAAGTTGGCAAAACATAATTGCTGCAAACCCAAAACCAGGAAAGGCAGTATTAGCAGATCTTACTGATAAAACTACAATACCACTATTAGGAAACTTAAAAGTTGAAAAAGTAATTAAAGGAGCTACAGATAAAAAATTATCAGGAGTAGGATTTATAATTCAAAAAACTGAAGAACCTAATAAAGGAAAATATGTAAAGAAAAATGGAAATAATATTGAATATGTATCAGAAGAAAGTGATGCTACAGAATTTGTAACAGGAACAGATGGAACATTTAAAGTTGACAACCTACTTTTAGGAAAATATAAATTGATGGAAAAAACAGTTCCATATTATGGATTTGAAAAAGTAGATTCAGAGGTAGAAGTTAAAGCACCAACAAATTCAACTACAGGAAGATATACAACAAAACAAATTGGAAATGAACAAAAATATATAAAACTTTCTGGTTATGTATGGGTAGATGGAACTGATGGAAAGAATTCTAAGCCAAATTATTATTATGATTATGATAATAATAGTGATCAACTATTAGAAAATGTAAAAGTTGAGTTAGTAGACAAAACAAATGGTTCAGTAGTAAAATCTACAACAACTAAAAAAATAAGTGATGGTAATGGAAAAGACGGACAAATATTAAGATATTATCAATTTACAGAGGTAGAAACTGAAAACTTAGATAAATATTATGTTAGATTCACATATGATGGATTAACATATAAAACTGTACCAGCAAATATTAATGCTAATAATGGTTCAAAAGCTATAGAAAATAGTAATGATAGAACAGAATTTAATAACAAATTTAGTGTTGTACAAGGAGTTTCAGAAACAACTGGAGAGACATTAGATCAAAATGGAAATAAAGCATATGATTTATCATATACCAAAGATAAAGAACAACATACATCAACATTAAATAATAATGGATTACCAACAGGACAATTCCCAATAACTGCAAATACAAGTAATGCAGGATATGATATAAAATCACACTTTACATATGGACAAGAAGAAATACCATATATCAACCTAGGATTAGTAAAAAAAGAACAACCAGATTTAGCTTTAATAAAAGATATGCAAAATGTACGATTATCTGTAAATGGATATGAACATGTTTATGAATATGCTCAAAGATTTAAAAATCAAGGTGGGTATGGAGACGGATTTAATGTAGGTGTTAAATTCGGAACAGGAAATTATGATAAACCATATACAAGAGCAATATATAAATCTGATTATGAATATGTAAATGAAGCTGATGCGTCAAAAGAATTGAAAGTATATATAACATATAGAATAGCAGTAAGAAATGAGTCAACAAATTTAGTATCACAAGTAAATAGCTTAGTAGATTATTATGATAGCACTTACCAAAATGCTAAAAAAGGTTCAGGAGTTAATGAAAAAGGTGAACTTACAGGTGATGTAGAAACACTAACAACTGAAAGATATAATGACAAATATTCAAAAGCTATAATAAACATGAATACAAAAATAGAAGCAGAAAAACAAGAAGAAATATATGTACAATTTGAGTTAAGCAGAACGGCAGTAGCAAGTTTATTACAAGATCAAACAACATTAGACAATGTAGTTGAAATAAATTCATATACAACATTTGGTAAAGATAATGAAGGAAATCTATATGTACGTGCTGGTGTAGATGTAGATTCAAATCCAGGAAATGCAATTCCAGGAGATAAATCAACATATGAAGATGATACAGACTCAAGTCCATCATTAAAATTAGAATTAGCTGACGCAAGAGAATTAACAGGTAAAGTATTCTTAGATTCAACTGATCGTGAACTAAAAGTAGGACAAGTAAGAGAAGGTGATGGTAAATACACAGATGGTGAAAAAGGAATTAAAGATGTAAATATTACATTTAAAGAAAATACTGGAAGTGGAAAAACATACACAGCTACAACAGATGAAAATGGTGACTTCATTATTAAAGATTATATACCAGGTGATTATACATTAACATATACATGGGGAGATAAAACATATACAGTACAAAATTATAAAGGAACAATATATGATAAAAATAGATATAATCAAAATATAGCTAATAAAGAGTGGTATAAAAATGATGTAGAAACTAGATGGACAGATGCAGTAGATAATTATGAAACAAGAAAAGCCATTGATGCTGAACTTACAAAGATTGATAGTGAAACAACACCAACTATAGACAAGATGGATTCAACAACACCAACAATGGGAATAGGTGTAGAATATGATACAACAACAACAGCATCATCAGGTGATAAATACACATATGTAATTAAAAATATTGATTTTGGTATTGTTGAAAGAGCAAGACAAAATATCGAACTAGAAAAACGTGTTAAATCAATGAAAGTTACATTAGCAAATGGACAAACATTAGTAAACGTAACAATCAATGCTGATGGAAAAATAGAAGGTGAAAAATCTAGTTTAACATATCTTGCACCTTCACCAAGTAATGCAAATGGAACAGTTAGACTTGAAATGGACAGTGAATTAATTCAAGGTTCAAAGCTAGAAGTTACTTATGAAATAAAAGCAGTTAATAGAAGTGAATTAGATTACATATCTGAAGATTTCTATAAATATGGTGAAGTAAAAGGTAGTGTAGTAACTATTAAACCATCAAAGGTTATAGATTACTTAGATAGTGATTGGGATTTCAATTCAGATAATAATTCTGGATGGATATATGTAAATGCAACAGATGGAGATTTAGAAAGAAATAACATAAAATTAAAATATGATATTAACAATACTAAAAGCATAAAAGACAGAAAAATATTATATACAACAAAATTTGAAAAAGATTTAAAACCTACAGAAGAAGACAAAGTTGAGTTAAATACTTCTAAAATATTAACATCATCAGGAGATATTGAATTAGATAATGAGAGTGAAATTATAGAAATTACAAAAACAGGAGGAGGAACTCCAAAAGATTCAACACCAGGTAACTATGTACCAGGTAAAGGACCATATGAATCAGATGATTCAAGAGCAGAAAAAATAATTATAACACCTAACACAGGTGAAAACCATAATTATATACTTCCAATAGCAGTAATAATGTCAGCATTTATCATATTAGGTTCAGGAATAGTATTTATTAAGAAAAAAGTTCTAAATAAATAATATATAAAAAAGAAAAAGTAGATTAATATCTGCTTTTTCTTTTTTTGCCTTAAAGCTTACGTAAATAAGGGTTTAAATATATTTATAAAAAATTAAAATGAAATCAATAAATATAAAAAAGAGATGTAACAAAAATGTAAAAAAAATTTAATATTTTCTTGTAAAAAGTAAAAATAATATTTTCCGCAACACGATATATGTCACATTTTGTAATAAACAAAAAATGGAAAAATAAGATATTGATTAAAAAATAAAGATGAAAGATAATAAATTATATTATTGAAATAGTGGGGGATATTATGAGAGAAAATTTAAAGAAGTTATTAACAATTATATTAATAATTATAACATTGTCATCTTTTGATGTCGTCTTTTTGGGGAACAAAATAGTAAAGGCAGTTGCTGACAGTTTAGAAACATATAGTGATAATACTAATAATGTAAATGTTAAATTTGAAGCATACTTTAAAGAAAAGGATAAAAAAACTCATAATGTTAAAAAGAATATAAGCAATCAAGATACAAGTTTATATTTATATATAAAAGTTCAAGATAGAGGGATTTTAGATAATGCTAAAGTAAAAATAGATGATTCTAATTTTAAGATAAAAACAAATGAGATAACTAATTCTAATATAAAAAATATCAACTTAGATTCAAATGAGATCGAACTAAATTCAATTACACATGGTAATGAAATAGAATTAGAAATACCAGTGGAATTTAAGAAAGTTGATAGCTTGAAATCTGAATATTTTTCTAAAGAAACTAATATCTCAATGGAAGGTACATATAGAAATGATGAAAAAGAAGAAACGATAAAAGGTAAGATAATAACAAGAATTGATTGGAGTGATGATGAAAATATTACATTATCAGAAAATATAGAAAAATGTGTTGATTTAAAAGATAATCAAATGTTATTAGAACAAAATATTATAAGTAAAATTGAACAAGGAGAATTACCAAGAGAAAATGAAAGTTTAAAAATTGCAGTACCAGAAATATCAAATGAAAAACCTACTAATGTAAAAGTAATATTTAATGGAAGTAAAATAGAAGATTCAAATATAAGTTATGACAATAAAAATGGAGAATTAAAAATAAATGTAATAGCTAATAAAGATGAAAATGACAATACTATTTGGAGTAAAAATAAAACAAATGTATATAAAGTTATATATCTATACGATAATGTATCAAAAGAAAATGTTAGTAAAGTAAAATTAAAAACTGAAATGAATACAAAAGTATTTACGAAAGATGTAATATCAAATAAGGCAGAAGATGAAATAGAAGTAAATTTAAATGGTAATTTAGTAAGTATACAAAAAAATATAATACCAGGTGTTTATAAAGGATATTTGTATGCTAATTCACAAAATAGAACAGAATACAAGGAAAATAATACAGTAGAAATTTCTAATATAGATAATATTCAAAATTTAAAAATATACACAGATAATACGTATTTTAAAGATGGAAATAATACAAAATACGATGCTAATAATTTAATAAAATATGAAGAAACATATTTAAATAAAAATAAAATGATGGAAATATTTGGTGAAGATGGATATATCAATGTTAAAAATGCTACGGGAAATACAATACAAACAATAGATAAAAATACAGAAACAGATGAAAACGGTAAAATTACTATAAAATATGAAGAAAATACAAGCAATATAGTTTTAGAAACTTCTAAACCTGTAAAAGAAGGTATGTTTACAATACAAAATCAAAAATATGTAAATGGAGAAACAGGGTATGCAAAAGAGCAATTAAAACAATTCTTAAAACTAAATACTAATGGAAAAGTAGAAACTAATTTAAGTACAGATGAAACAAATATTGATATGAATTTGATGGATACGAAAACAGAAGCTAAATTAGAAGTAAATAATTCAAATATATCGACATTACAAAAAAATGAAAATATTGAATTTAGACTTACTTTAAAAACTTCATCACCAGAAAACGATTTGTTTAAAAATCCTACATTTGAAATAAAAATACCAAATGTAATTTCAAATATTTCTGTAAAATCTGTAAATACAGTTTCTTCAGAAATGTTTAATATAACAGAACAAAAAATAGTAGACAACGAAAATGGAGAAAAAGTTATAAGGATATCACTACAAGGAGAACAAACAGAATATACTAATGAAATAAATGAAACAGCAATTGTAGTAAATGCAGACATTGAAACAAATATATTAACACCTAGTCAAAAAGCTAATATAGAAACAACATATACAAATGAAAATGGAAATGAAAAAACATATAAATTAAATACAGATTTAAATATACAATCTAAATCTGGAATGATGATTTATAATAATATATCAAATTATAATAATGCTAAAGATTCAATATATACAATAGATGATAATGTCCCAATGGGAGCTTTAGATTTACGTAGTAATTCAAATGTTGCTACAGTAAAATCTGCAATTATAAATAACTTTGGACAAGATATTGAAAATGTAACAATTGTTGGAAGAATACCAAAAAATGGCCAAGCAGATGGTAGTGTAGATTCAACATTAATAAAAGGAATAGAAACGAATTTAAATGGAGTAGAAATACTTTATTCAGAAAACATAAATGCTAAAAATGGGGATGATAGTTGGAAAGAAGATCCTACAAATGCAAGTATATACATGATAAAAATTGACAATATGCAGGCTCAACAAGTTGCTGCTATACAATATGAAATACAAGTTCCAGAAGATATTGGATATGGAAAGAAATTGTCAGAAGAAACAAATGTAAAATATACAATTTCAGGAAATACTCAAACACAAAAATCAAGAGTACAAGCTAAAACAGAAGAACTAATTAATAAAAATGTAATGAATTTAGCAAATTCTGCAGAAACAACAGAAAATGGATTGACAGTAAATATTTCTACAGTTTCAGCAGGTTCTGAATTAAAAGATGGAGATAGCATATATGAAGGAGAGCACATAGTATATACAGCACAAATAACAAATAATACAGGAAATGAACTAAAAAATGTAGGAGTAAAAGCTACACAAACAAAAGGGAAAATCTATGGGCTTTATGCAGAAGAAACATACGATCCAAATGTTGGAGAAGATTCTAAAAAAGTTCAATATAGATATAAAGAACTAGATACTAGTGAAAAAGAATTTGCAAAATCAGAAACATTAGCAAATGGAGAAAGCAAAACTATAACATATGAAATTGTAGTACAAGAAGTAGAGGGCGAAAATGAACAAACATATGGCAATTTAGTAATAAGTGCTAATGGGTTAAATAATGACATAAATGTTGCAACTATAAAAAATAATATAAAACAGGCAGAAGTAAAAGCAACTTTAGAAAATGCACGTTGGGAAGGCGAAAAAATTTATTTAGAGCAATCAGTTCAATTAAATTTGACTATAGAGAATACAAGTGGAAAAGATTTAACAAATTTAAAAGGTACAATAAAATTGCCTGATGGAGTATATTGTAAAGATCCAGATGCGTTAATTTTAAGTACAGATGGTGATGATGATAATGAAGAAGAGCAAGGTGAAGATGAAATAGAAAACAATGAAAATGATGATGCAAATGAAGATGAAAAAGAAGATGATTCAGATGAGGCAGAAGATGGAAGTATAGATATAGGAGAAGGATCAATTATAGCAAATCGAACATATGATGACGATAAAAAAATAATGTCTTTTGAATTGTCAGAGTTAAAAGCTCAGGAGAAGGTAAAATTGGAGTTATATGTATATGCAGAAGATTTTAAAGGTGAGTCAAAGAATTTTAACTTTTTATATAGCATGCAATCTGAAAATACGTATAATTCAAATGTAGTAAATTTGGATGTAATAAACACAATAAGAGATGTAGTAGCAGAACAGACTGCTAATATTGATAGTGGTAAAACTTTAAAAGATGGAGATAAATTTGAATTAAAATTAACAGTAAGTAATAACGATAAAGAAGATTTATGGGTAACTATAAATGAAGAATTAGATGGTGGGTTAAATTTAAAGAGTGCAAAAATAAAGTATTTAGGAACAGAAAATGAAGTAGTAGTGTCTGGAAATGATGAAGAAGAAGATAATGAAGAATATGAAGAAGATATTACAACAGAGGAAAAAGAGAGTGAAGAGGATAGTAATGAAAATGGACAAGAAGAGATGAAAGAATATAGCAATGAAAACGAGTCGGAAGAGAATGAAAATGAGGATAAAGAAGGATTTAGTGCAAGTGTAGAACAAATAAAAGGCCAGCAAGAAATAAAAGCAAATTCCAAGATAGAAATTATAATGCAAATAGAAGTTGAAGAAGCAAATGTTGAGGGAAGTGAAGATCAAGAAGAGAATCAAGTTGTAGTTTTAAATAGTTTAGCAACTATTACATATGGTAAAAAATCAGAATATGAAGAGTATACAACTGATTGGAATCATACATTTACTGTGAATAAAGAATTTAATGTAATGACAGAAATTGATGATGAGAAAGAACAAGTGTCAATAACACAAACAGCAAATCCAGAAGATAAATCAATGTTACAAGATAAACAAAAAACAGAATATATCTTTGAAATAAGAAATAATAAAAATTTTGATATTGAAACAACATTAATAGACTATATTCCTAAAGGAATTGTTGTAGAAAAAATTACTTTAGATGGAAAACAAATCGGAAATACAAATAAGATTAAAGTAAAAAATTATGAGATGGAACCGGGACAAATATCAAATTTAAAAATAGAAGGTTATTTTGATAAAAAGAAAGCGGTTAATGATCCAATAGTAAATAGTTTAACAGCAGAAACAGATGGAGAAAGCATAATATCAAATAGTATTACATATAAAACAGATAAATCTAAGGTAAATCCAAATAACCCAACGAAACCGGATAATCCAAATAATCCTAGTAATCCAACAAATCCAGGAGATTCTAACAATGGAAATAATGCAGGAAATGGTCAATATTCGATAAGTGGAATTGCATGGGTTGATTCAAATAAAGATGGAAAAAGAGATGATTCTGAAAAAGTACTAGCTGGAGTAGGAGTTAAAGTTATAGACGCAGAAAAGGGAACATATGTAAGTGATATAAATGTAAAAACAAGTGATAACGGAGAATATAAAGTAAATGTAGATTCAGGAAATTATATATTGGTGTTTTCATATGATACATCAAGATACAATTTGACTCAATATAAAGCAAGTGGAGTGTCAAATGATAAGAATTCAGATGTTATTAGTAAAGATATAACAATTGATGGAAACATTGAAACAGTAGGAGCTACAGATAATTTACAAATAGATTCATCAAATTTAATAAATATTGATATAGGTTTAACAGAGTCAGCTACCTTTGACTTAGAACTGGATAAATACATAAATGAGATTACTGTACAAACAAACAAAAATACAACAAAATATGGATATAATAAACAAAATTTAGTAAAAGTAGAGATTGGAGCAAAAGAATTGAATAATTCTACTGTAATTATGAGATATTCAATACAAGTAACTAATACAGGAGATGTAGCAGGTTATGTGCAAAACATTATAGATTATATGCCGTCAGATTTGAAATTTAAATCTGAATTGAATTCAGATTGGTATGAATCTAATGGAGCATTGTATAATACAAGTTTATCAAATACAGCAATACAACCTGGAGAATCAAAAAATGTTAATTTAGTACTTGTTAAAAATATAAATGAAACTAATACTGGAACAGTTGTAAATACAGCTGAAATAGGAAAAGCAAGTAATGCATTAGAACTTGATGATGTGGATTCTACACCAAATAATAAAAAAGCGGATGAAGATGATTATGGAAAAGCCGAAGTTATTATAAGTGTAAAGACAGGTTCTGTTGTAATGTATATATTTACAATATTCTTAAGCTTAGCAATAATTGCCCTTGGAACTTATGTAATAAACAAAAAACTTACAAAATATGATATAGAATTTTAAGAGAAAGGAGGTAAAGAATGAAATTTTATAGGAAAATAGTAGTAAATATTATTGTTATATTTATATTAGTACTAATTATACAATTTCTGTACAATATTTCAATGGCTGCAAATTTTAAAATGAAAGATATGTTAGATAAAGCTAAAATTTTTTCTGAAAATAATAATGAATTTGTAACTAAATATCATGTTAAAGATGAATTATATAGCGATAGTGGAATAATAAGTGATAATGATAATTATTTATGGTTATGTTTAGGACATGGAAAGTATTCAGGAATAGACAATGTCAATGATATAAAATGTGCTTTAGATATTAATATGAAAAATGATGGAAGCACAAGCTTTGGAAAATATACAAGTAAAATAAAACATGGAACAGGAACTTCTCAGAATGATAAAAAAAATACGACACAGGTAAAAAAATTAGCATATTTAGCTTGGATATCAAATGTTGATAAAAAAACTGGATATGCGGATACTCCGAGTACGAAGGGAACATTACATTGGTATATATATGTTGCAAATGATATGGACAAATTAATTGGAAAATTTTACTATAAAATAAAAAGAAGAGGTGGATATCCATCAGGAAAAGATAAAAAAGTAATGAATAGAGCTGAGAGATATGCCAAAACGGAATCATCAGAATCAACAGCAAAAATAACCAAGAAAACGACTAATCCCAAAATGACTAAAAAGAAATATAAAGGCACTGAATATATGTATATAGGCCCATTTAAAATAAATACAAAGGGAACAGTAACAAAGGTCACAACACAAGTTAGTGCTGGAACGTATGAAACTAAAGGAATAGCTACTAAAGTAGGAGGAGAAGTAAAAGGAGATTTAAAAAGAATACAAAATAATAAAAAATTTTATATTGCAACAAAAAGGAGTCAAATAAAAAGTGCAACTAGTGCAAAGGTTACATTGTATACGAAAGGAACACAAGGTGGAGCAACCATAATAGATAAAAATGGTAAATTAAGTAATGGATATATTCAAGCAAGATTATTATTTATAGGGCATAGTACAGGACAATCACAGCTTATTTTTGCAGGTAGAATAAAAAAAGGAAGCACAGTGACTGATAGTGTAACATGGGACTTAAATACAACGTCAAAAGGACATTTAAGTGTGAATAAAATAGGAATATATGCTGGAGATGATGAATATGAAGATGTTCAAGGAATAAAATTTAAATTATATGTTATGAGTGGTAATAATAAAAAGTATGTTAAAATAAATGGTTCAAGTTCTATTACAAATGGTGCTGTTACAGTAACATCACAAAGTAATAATGAAAGTAGTTCTAAGGCAACTGTATTTACAACACCTGCAAGTGGAACTGTTGATATAAATAATATTGCTTTAGGTAAATATTATATTGAAGAAACTTCAGAAAGTAATCAATATAGAAGAGATATTTACGAGGCTAAAGTGAAAATTGGTAGTTCTGATGAAACTGATGCAACAATAGTAAATTCGACAACAGTTGGACCAATAGAAGTAAAAACTAATACAGAAACATCTTTGACATTGAAGGATTATAGACAAAGAGGAGCATTAAAAATAATAAAACAAGATGAAGAGAGTGGAAAAAGATTGGCTAATGTTGGATTTAAAATATATAATAGTGATACATATAATTATTTAGTGTCTTCAAAAAATCAATGGGATGGAAAATATTGGATGGATCCTAGACCAGAAAATGGATTTACAGAAAATGAAGATAACGCAACAATATTTTATACAGATAACAATGGAGAAATATATATAGAACATTTAGATGCTGGAAACTATGTAATTCAAGAAATTAGTAATCCAAATTATGGCTATTTAGAAATGGTTGGTGATAGTGAAGTAGAAGTTGGTAAAGATGATAATCCTAAAATATATATAATAAATAATAAGAAAAATACAGGTAACTTAAATATAAGTAAATTGGATTATGATAATAGAAATTTAACAATATCTAATGTTGATTTTAAGTTAGCGATAAAAGATGATGATGGTAGTGAAGAATACGTGGTTATAAATAACATAGGAAATGGTATTGCACAAGGCACAACTCTAATTTCAGATAATTCAGGTATGAGAATGACAAAAAATAGTTCAGAAGCAACAACATTCAGAACAGATAATAATGGTCAAATAAAAATATTAAATATGCTTGAGGGAACATATGAAGTAAAAGAAATATCTGTAGGATACAATTTTGGGTATGATATAGATGGAAATTATATATGGTATAAAACCGATGAACCAGATGAAAATGGTAATTATATTGAACAAAAATTATCAGAAGATGAAGATGGAGAGATTGTTGTTACTGTTGAACATCAAAGTTCTTTAGAAACTAGTAATGTAAATACTAACCAGTATAATAGAGTTTATGTATATAACAAACGAAAATACATCAAAGTAAGTGGATTTGCATGGGAAGACAGAATAAATGATAATAAAGAAAGCAAAAAAGATTCACGATGGGTAGAAAATACAGATGATAAAAGATTACAATATGTACCAGTTACATTAAAAAAAGCAGATGGAAGCGTAATAGGAAGCACAATAACAGATAAAGATGGAAAATACGTATTTGGTGATTATGAAAATGATAGTAATGCACAAAAGATATTAATTGAAGATTTAAAAGGTGCATATGTAGAATTTGAATATAATGGAATGGGATATAAATCATTAGATGATTATGATAAACCGGAATTTTCATTACAAGAAAAGAAAAATTCAGATGGCAAAGTTATGTCGAAAATAGTAGTAAATGATAAAAATACAGCAACAGACAGTGATTTAAGAGACGATTTTAATAATAAATATGCAACAATAGGAAAAAATAGTTCTTTTAACAATAATAATCAAAAGACATATGATATAAGATATAATTCAAGTAATCATGAAAGCAAAGTTATTTATGGTAATAATTTGAAATATGGATATGAAGGACAAAAATATCCGATATCAGGTATAGATGATCAATACAAAATAAAAGCACATACAAAGCAAAAGACAGAAAATATAATTTGTACAGATTACACAATAGATACACTTAGACAAAATGGAATATCAGAGGTTAGTGGTATAAATTTAGGTGTTGTAGAAAGAGAAATGCCAGATTTAGCTATAACAGAAGATATGGAAAAAGTTGATATTAGTTTAAATGGATATACACATACTTATAAATATGAACAAAGATATAAAAATGCAAATGAATTTGCTGGTGGAGATGGATTTAATGTAAATGTAAAATTTGCAAGTAAATATTCAGAAAATTCATATACTAGAGAAGTATATGCATCAGATGTTGTATATAATAATCAAGCAGAAAATAAAGGAAAATTAAAAATTTCTATGACATATAAAATAAGATTAAGAAATGAAGCAACAGGATTAACTAGTATAATAAAAACATTAGCCAATTATTATGATGCAAGGTATGATAGTATTGATGTAAAGGATTCAGAAGGAAATAGTTTAAAAGTAGAAACAGCAGGTGGAGGAAATGGTTTAAGAAGAGCTAATATTACTTTAAATCAACAATTGAAAAAAGAAACTACTAAAGAAATATATATAACTTACAATTTGGGTAATGACGCAATAAACAGTTTATTAAATGATAATATGACATTAAATTCTGTAAGTGAAATAGCATCATATTCTACAATAGAAGGTGATAATAAGGCATATGCTGGTATAGATATAGATTCTGCACCAGATAATGCAACACCAACAGATACAAATACATATGAAGATGATACAGATAGAGCTCCATCATTAAAACTACAATTGAAAGATCCAAGAGTAGTACAAGGTACAGTTTGGGAAGATGGTGCAATACAAAGTTTATTAAAGAAACAAGGTTATGAAAAACAAAGAGTTGGTGATGGAATATATGATACAAAAGAGAATACAGTAAAAAAAGTAAAAGTAGAATTAATATCTAAACAAGAAGGAAAAGTAGCAAAATTGTATAATACAAATAATGCTATATCAGATGCTGTAACAGAAACAGATGAAAAAGGTAAATATATCTTTACAGGTGTTATACCAGACAAATATTATGTAAGATTTACATATGGAGATAATAGTGTTATCTATGATCCTCAGGGAAACGTTAAGAAAAATGTAGTGGCAGAAGACTATAAGTCTACAATTTACAGAGGAGGAAATAAACAAGCCGTAGCAGCAATGACAGATTACTGGTATAGAGGGGAAACAAGTGATAAAAATGTATCAAGATTATCAGATGCAAAAGATACAATTGGAGTAAATCAAGATGGAACTGAAATACCAGATATAGTAAATAATAGAACAACAGAAAATGAAATTACATATGAGACAGCATCTAAGAGTAGGGGATTAAAAGAAATAAAAGCTGATACAAGAGAGTTTGATATAAAATTGGAATATGATATTAATTTAAATAATACAACAGAATATATAGATGAATTTGGAAATAATAAATTAATATTTAAATTTGATAATATTGACTTTGGTATAATAGAAAGACCTATACAAGAATTAAAACTAAAGAAAGAAATTGACAATGTTAAAATATCACTTGCAAATGGAGTTAATTTGGTAAATGGAAATCCAAAAACTGAAACTTTATCAGGAGTTAAAATTTTAGGTGATGATGTATATGTTGAAATGGATAATGAATTAATGCAAGGTGCTAAATTGACAGTAAAATACGCAATAAGTGTAGATAATAGTGGATGTGAAATAGATTATAATGACGAAGATTATTATATCTATGGCACAGTGCCAGCAAATAATGAGAATTATATGATAGCAACAGTAGTTGATATGTTTGATTATTTACCAGAGGATGTTACATTAAATACAACAGATCAAGAAGACTGGAAAATTCAAAAAATAACAAGTGATATGAAGGGAAAATTACTTTCAAACGAGGTATATAAGGCAGTAGAAAAACGTACAAATATAGTTCATTTAAATCCTGCAAAGAAAGTATTTGAAATGGAACCTGGTTCAGAACGTCGTAGTACAAGTTTGACAGTGGATAAATTGTTAACAAGTTCATCTGATGATTTAACTTTTGAAAATGATATAGAAATAATCAAATTAAGAGGAAGAAAATCAAGAAATTCTACACCAGGTAATTATAATCCAACAACAAATCAAATACATGAAGAAGATGATGATAATGTAACTTTAACAATAACAGGCCCAACAGGTAGTAACAAACAATATGTTGTTTATGGAGTAGTAGGAATAAGTATGCTAATTGTAATTGGTATAGGAATAATAGTAATTAAGAAAAAGATATTAAATAAATAGATTACAGGAAGTAGCATTTGCTACTTCTTTTTTTGAGCGTTAGTGTATTGCTTTTTTTGACATTATGTAATAAAATAAAAAGCATAAAAAAGCATAAAAGTAGAAATAAAAAAATAAAAAATAAAAAAACAGTAAAAAATGTAAAACAATTATTAGTAATCAGTTACTAAAAAAGACAAAAACCACGAAAGACAAGTAGTAAAATATAGCTTATAATTAGTAAAAAGGTGGTATGAAATATGTTTCAGAATATAAATGAAAGTACTGTAGAAGAAAGAAAAAGAGATACACTTAATAAGTGGTCAGAAGTCATTAGTAAAAATAATATAGTTATGTATGTAATTTCTTTTATGTTATCATTTGTAGGAATAGGTGGTGATTTTTCACTATTTAGTTTTAGTATATTAGGAGCATGTTTTTCATCTTCAATTCCACTTTTAGGAGTAGTTATAGTTTCATTAATAGGAAATGTAGTAAAATTTGGCGTAGGAGGAGGTTTGGAATATTTTCTAACAAGTCTAGTCTTTTTTATTACAATTTTCATACTAAAACCTAAATATAATGAAGATGAAAGAAATGAAAAAATAAAAATAGGAAAAAATATATTTATTTCAGTATTTTTAATACAAATAATAAAAGCAATATTAGGAACAGCAACATTTTATGATTTTTTAGTAAGTATAACTTATGGAATAATAGCAGTAGCATTTTATAAAATATTTGTAAATTCAATTTCAGCAATAGATAATTTGGGGACAGATAAGGCTTTTTCAATTGAAGAAGTAATAGGGACAAGCCTATTATTAGCAATAGCAGTAAGTGCTTTTTCAGATTTTTCAGTTTTAGGTTTTTCAATAAGAAATGTTCTTAGCATATTAATTGTTATGATTTTAGGATGGAAAAATGGAATGTTAGTAGGTACAACTTCAGGAGTAACAATAGGAGTAACATTAGGAATATTAACAGGTGGAGAACCAATTATAATAGCTGCATATGCAATTTCTGGAATGATAGCAGGAATATTAAATAAGTTTGGAAAAATAGGTGTAATTATAGGCTTTTGTATAGGAAATGTTATTTTAGCATATGCATCAAATGGATATACTGTAGAAATAATATATTTTAAGGAAATATTATTGGCATCAATAATGTTGTTAATAATACCAAAAAATATAAATATAGATATAGAAGAATTTATGGGAAATTCAAAGTTTTTACCAGTATCAAGAGCTAGAACTTTAACAAAAGAAAATGAAACTGCAGAAAAATTAAATAATGTTTCAGAAACAATAAAGAAAATGGCAAATTCATATGCTAAAGAAAAAGAAGAATATTCATTAGAAGCTAAAGAAGAAAATAAACAGATATTTATAAATGAATTATTAAATAATTTAGAACCATATAAAGATAATTTATTATATGATGACATATCAAATGTTGATGGGAAAATTGTAGATGAGATATTTAATTATTTAATAGAAAATCAAGGTATAGAAAGAGAAGAATTACTAAAAATATTTGCTGATTGCAATAGTTATATTGTTGGTTTTGATGATGAAGAAATAAGCAGTTATTTAGAAGAAAATATTTTACAAATATTAAGAGCAATTAATGTTTCATATAAAGTAAGCAAAAATAATTTTATATGGAAGAAAAAATTTGAAGAAAGCAAAAAAAATATGGAAACTCAATTAAATGGAGTTTCAAAAGTAATATCAGGAATAGCTAAAGATATTGTAAAAGATAATAAAAGACAGGATTATTCAAGTTTAGAAATAGAAATAGCAGAATTGTTAAAACAAAGAGAAATAGAAATTGAAGATTTAAATATTACAAAAAAAGATAGATATATAATTCACATATATTTAAAACATTTAGAAAATAATGAAATAATTGAAAATATATTGACAAAAACTTTAAAGGAAAAAATTGTATTAAATGAGGAAAACTCTACAGAAAATGATTTATTATTCATGTCTGATGATAAATATGTAATGGGATTTGCAACAGCAGATACAACTAAAAGTCAAAGTGAAATTTCAGGAGATAATTACATAAATATACGATTAAAAGATGGTAAATATTTAATAGCTCTAAGTGATGGAATGGGGACAGGAAAAAAAGCAAATGAAAGTAGTATGCAAGCTTTAGCAATGCTAGAAAATTTATTAGATACAGGTTTTGATAAAAACACATCTATACAATTAATTTCATCTACATTAATAAGTAAAAGTGAAGAAATTTTTGCAACTTTAGATATAGCAATTGTTGATTTATATAATGGTAAGATGGAATTTATAAAAAGTGGAGCATGTCCAACATATATAAAAAAGAATAAAAGAGTACAAATAGTAAAATCTACATCACTTCCAGCAGGAATGATAAATACAGATGATATTCAAGTATTTGATACAGATATACAAAATAATCAAATAATGTTAATGTGTACAGATGGAATTTTAGATTCAAACATAGAATATAAAAATAAAGAATTATGGGTTAAATATTTGTTAGAAGATATAGAAACAAAAAATACAAAGAAAATAGCAGATCTTATATTAAATGAAGCAATAGATAATAATTTTGGAAAAACTAAAGATGATATGAGTGTTGTTGTATGTAAATTTATGCGAAAAGATATGTAGTTTGGGAGGAAAAATTTAAATGAGTAGAGGAAGAAGATATGAAGAACGAAAGTTAAATATAAAAAAAGTTTTTGCGGTAATATTAGCAATAATTGTTATTATAATGTCAGTGTTCATTATAAAAGACATTTTTTCAAAAGAACAGAAATCAGGAGGAATTACAAGCAAAACATACTTTTCAGCATATAAAAACAACAAATGGGGTGTTATAGATGAAAATGGTGAAGAAATAATAACACCATCATATGAAGAAATGATAATTATTCCAGATAATAAAACAGATATATTTTTATGTACATATGATGTTAATTATGAAACAGGAGAATATAAAACAAAAGCATTAAATAGTAAAAATCAAGAAATTTTAACTGAATATGATAAAATTGAAGCTGTTTCAAATAGTGATGAAAATAACAACTTATGGTATGAAAATAATGTAATAAAAGTAGAAAAAGATGGAAAATGGGGAACTATAGACAATACAGGAAAAACAATATTAAACATCGAATATGATGAAATAAATACAGTAAAAGGAATAAAAAATGCATTATTAATAAAAAAAGACGGAAAATATGGAGTGGCAGATGATGATGGAAAAATTATTATACAACCTAAATATACAGAAATATCAAGTTTAGGAGAAGATAATAAATCAGGATATATAGTAAAAAACGATGAAGGGCTATATGGAATTGTAGGTTATTCAGAAAATACTATATTAGAAAATAAATATCAAGAAATTGAAAAAATATATAGTGATGATTTATATGTTGTATCACAAGATGGAAAACAAAAAGTAATAAAAAGTGATGGAACTGAGGTATTAACAAAAGGATTTGATCAAATATCAGCAATTTTAAAAGAAAAAGATAAAGGTGTTATATACACATCTAATGGTAAGTATGGAATAATGACACTTACAGGGGAAGTAAAAATCCCAGCACAATATGATAATTTAGTAGAGGCAAAAGAAAATGTATTTATTGCAACAAAGGGAAATAAACAAGGAATAATTGATTTTGATAATAATGAAAAAGTAAGCTTTAAGTATAATTCAATTACATATAATGAAAAAGGTGATATCTATATTGCAGAAGATGAATCATATAATAGCCAAATTATGAATAATCAATTTGAAGTTAAACAAGAGGGAATTTTAATAGAGGTAAATACTGATGACGGATATTTTGAATTAAGAAAAGATGATAAATATTCATATTATAATTTTAAATTTGAAGAAAAAAATATAAAAGACATATTAAGTAAAAATACCCTATATTTAGATAAAAAAGATAATAAATATGGATATGTAGACAAAAATGGAAATGTTGTGGTAGAATATATTTATGATGATGCTACAGAACAAAATGAATATGGATATGTAGCAGTAAAAAAAGATGGAAAATGGGGAGCACTAAACAAAAATGGAGAAGTAGTGCAAGAACCAACTTATAATCTAGATGACTATATAATGATTGATTTTATAGGTAAATGGCATCTAGGAAAAGATATAAATATGAATTATTATAATCAAGAATAAAATATAAAATAAAAGGTGATTAAAATGGAACTAAAGATAAACTATCAATATACATATTTTATACATCCGTTTGTAATAAAACAAAACAAATATCAAAAATTTATTTTAAAATTATTAAAAGATGAAAATTGTAAATTAAAAAGATTTGAAAAAGAAAAGGATTTAAAATTATATAAATATTTCACACCTAAAATGAGAGAAACATTGTTTTCAACTTTTAGTTTTACAAATAATAAATATACAAAATTTAAAGAAATGCCAATAGAAACACAATCAGCTATATTGGCAAAATATCCTTGTACAATATTTGAATATACATTGAAAAAAGACATACAAGGAAAAGCTGGAGATGGAAAAGGGATATTTTTTAAAATTAGAAAAGTAGAAATAATTTGCTTTGAATCAGGAATTTGTTTTTTATGTATGAAAACTACAATAGAGGATGAGCCGACTTTTTCAGATGTGTTAAATTTTAATTATAAATTTAGAGATATAAAACAAGATAATGGAACATTAAATAATTATGATAAGATAAATATACAAACAGATAGTTTTTCAAATATAGATAAAATTACAGACTTTATAAAAGGAATAACTGGAACAAATATAGAAGCAATAAAATTAGATGTAGATACTGAAAGATTTTTAACATATTCATATTTATGTATAGATCAATCTGCATGGAATACAGACAATAATTTTGATAAAATAGAACATAATTTTATTAAATTTGCAAGAATATTACCAGCAGATAATTCAGCAAGCTTAAAGGAAGATGAAATAACGTCTTTAGCTAAATGGAAATATACTAAAATGGGAATTTCAAGACAAGGAGTAACATTATTTTCATCATCAATAGATATAAATAATTATACTATATTGCCAAATGAGTTTGAACAACAATATTTATATACATATATATATGAATTATATAAAAAAATATATCTAAAAAAATTAAGTTTAGAATTCAAACATGCAATGAAAATAAAAAAAGCAAGAAATAAATTTATAGAATTTACTAAAAATATATGGATTCAAGAAATAACAGAAGATGAAACAGGGACAATGTTTGATTATAAAATAAAAGAAATGATGGGACTAGAAAAATTATATAGTGAAGTAAAAAATGAATATGATGTTTTATACAAAGAGTTAAATATAGAAAAAAATAAAAACATTACAATTGGTATAGCTGTAATATTAGTAGCAACTCTTGTATTTAATATATTAAATTTTACATTATTATTAAAATAAAAAATGTGAAAGAAGGAAAAATGAAAATTACTTGTGGTACAGATATTATAGAAATAGAAAGAATACAACATAGTATAGAAGAAATAGGAGAAAAGTTTAAAGAAAGAGTATACACAAAAAAAGAAATTGAGTATTGCGAAAGTAAAAAAAATCAAAAATATCAGCATTATGCTGCAAGATTTGCTGCTAAAGAAGCTGTGTTTAAGGCAATATCACATGAGTTAGAAAATAAGTATCAAATAGAGTGGAAAAATATTGAGATTATAAATGACAAAAATGGAAGACCAGAAGTTAATTTTGTTAATATACATATAAATGAATTGGAACAAATAGACCTTAGTATTTCTCATTGTAGAAAATATGCAGTTGCAAATGTAGTTTCTGTTTATAATTAAAATAGGGTGTATAGGGAGAGAAGATGGAGTTTTTTGATAGTCATGCACATTTAGATGATGAAAAATTTGATAAAGATAGAGAAAGTATAATTGAAGAAATAAAAAAAGATGGAATAACAAGATTTGTATCAGCTGGATATAGTTTAGAAGGAACTAAAAAAGGAATTGAGTTATCAGAAAAATATGATTTTATTTACACAACATGTGCTATTTCTCCAAATGATATTCCACAAACAGAGACAGAAATGTGGAAAAGTATTGATAAAATTAAAGAATTATCAGAAAAGCATATAAAAAATAAAAAAATAGTGGCAATAGGTGAAATTGGTTTAGATTATTATTGGGAAAAAAATCAAGAAAAAAGAAATTTGCAGAAGAAGGCATTTATAGCTCAAATACAATTAGCTAATGAATACAATTTACCAATTGTAATACATACAAGAGAAGCTGTTATGGATACAGTAGAGATTTTAAAAAAATATCCTGTAAAAAATAAAGGTGTTTTTCATTGTTGTCCATTAAATAGAGAATTAGTAAAAGAAGCTTTAAAACTCGACTTTTACATTTCATGTGCAGGACCAGTAACTTTTAAAAATTCAAAAAATGCGGATGAAATAATAAATATGATTCCGAATGATAAAATTTTGATAGAAACAGATAGTCCGTATTTATCACCAGAACCTTTAAGAGGAAGAAGAAATGATCCAAGAAATGTTAAATATATTGCTAAAAAAATCGCAGAAGTAAAGAATTTAGAAATAGAACAAGTTGCAGAGATGACATATAAAAATGCAAATAAAATTTTTAAAATAGAATAAAGAATAAATCGAAAAGCCTTATAAATGATATAGATTTTAACTTTTCTTTTGGGGCTTTACTAATATATAAAAAAACTTAAAATACAATTTAGTATTTTAAGTTTTTTAATGCTTCAATTCTATCAGCTGTACTAGGATGTGTAGACCAAATGTTAGATATTTTTTTCTTATCTTTAAATGGATTTATAATATACATATTGGCAGTAGCTTTATTAGCTGTTTCTAATTCATTAGGGTCATTTTCTAATTTTTGTAATGCAGAAATTAATCCATCTGGATTACGTGTAAATTCTACAGCTGTACTATCAGCTAAAAATTCTCTTTTTCTTGATAATGCAAGTTGCATAAGAGAACCAAAAATAGGTGATAAAATTAAAAATATAAGACCGATAATCATAAGAAAACCACTTGATTTATTATCATCATCACGATCTTTCATTCCTCCCCAAAATAAAACTCGAGAAAATAAATCAGACAACATAACGATAAATCCAACCATTACAGAAACTACACAGCTTAAACGTATATCATAATTTTTAATATGACTCATTTCATGTGCAATTACGCCTTCCAATTCATAATAATCTAATTTTTCTAAAAGCCCGGTGGTTACACATATAACAGCATTTTCTGGATTTCTACCAGTAGCAAAAGCGTTTGGTTGAGAATCTTCAACAACATAAAGTCTTGGTTTTACAGGTAAACCAGAAGTAACCATAAGAGCATCTAAAATATTAACTAATTTTTGATCTTCTTGTTTTGTTGCTGGACGTGCATTATTTAAAGACAAAACTATTTTATCACTATAATAGTATGAAGCCCATGCAGAACTTATTGAAAAAATTAATGCAATTATAATTGAAAAAGTACCTAATTCTAAAGCATTACAAATATAATAAACGATTAATGTAATAATCAAAATAAAAATTCCAACAATAAAACTAGATTCTAATTTATTCTTTTTACTAGTTTCAAACATAATTTCACCTCCATATAAAACAAGGACAAACCTTATTTTTACAAAGTTTGTCCCCTAATTCAAAAATAATTAAATAAACATATAAAATCTATTTATTATTTCCAAAATCTACTTTTACATTTTTTCTAGCTTCATCACTTTCTGCTACAAATAAGTCACGAGCTTGGAAATTAAACATTCCAGCAATAATGTTAGATGGAAAAACTTGTAGTTTTGTATTGTACATTGTTACAGTATCATTGTAGAATTGTCTTGAAAAAGAGATTTTATTTTCAGTATTTCTTAATTCTTCTGATAATTCTGAGAAATTTTGGTTTGCTTTTAATTCCGGATAACTTTCAGATACAGCCATAATTGATTTTAAAGCAGTAGATAATTCATTATCTAATTCAGCCTTTTTAGTAACATTTTGAGTATTTGCCCAACTAGTTCTTATTTGAGCAATTTTTTCAAATGTCTCAGATTCATGGTTCATATAACCTTTAACAGTTTCTATAAAGTTTGGAATTAAATCAAATCTTCTTTGTAATTGTACATCTATTTGACTCCAAGCGTTATCCACTTTGATTTTTGCTTGAACTAAGCCATTATACATGCTAATTACTGCAATAATTATAATAGCTATAATTGCAAATATAATCCATCCCATAGAAAAATCCTCCTTAACAATTATTATATACAAATAGATAATAACATATTAAAAAAATTTATACAATATAAAAATAAAAAAATGGAATATTTAAAAAATTTTTTTCATATAATATATTATGGCAAAGTGTACGAAAATAGCCAGTTTGAAAAGGGGATAAAAGCAACAAAAATAAAGCAGTTTAGCAAATGCTAGATAGCAAAGAGTTTGCTGTTATGTGATGAAAATTTGACTTTTGACTTAAAAAATAGTATAATAGCTATGTTGTTGCCAAAAGGAGGTAATTTATTTTTATGAAAAAAGAAGAAAAGGCTTCAATTTCTATAATGAAGATTATCTGTGTAAGCATAATTTTAATTTTAATATCAGGGATAAGTGTTTTAGCTGTAAATACAGATGTAAAAGATATAAAAATCACATTGCAAAATGGTTATGAAATGAATGCTATAACATCAAAAAGCAAAGTTTCTGATATATTAAGCGAAAATAATATTGTTTTAAATGAAAATCAAAAAACAATACCAGATTTAGATAGTGAAATAGAATCAGGAGATACTATAAAAATAACTGATAAATCATATAATGAAGTACAAATATCAAAAATATCAGAAGAAGGTATTCAAACTTCATTAGATCAATTAATGCAAAATTATGCACCGATAACAGAGAAAATTGTAGTAGAGCAAGTAGCAATACCATATGAGACAATTACAAAAAATGCATCAGAAAATTCAACTGATGGAACAAACAAAGTATTACAAGAAGGTAAAGATGGTATAAAAGAAATTACTTACAAAGTAAAATATCAAAATGATGTAGAAATTGAAAAGTCAGTGATATCAGAAGTTACAGTACAAGAACCAGTAAATAAAATTGTTCAAGTTCAAAAGAAAGTAACTTCAAGAGGGTCAACTTCAACAAGAAATTCAAAAGATAATAATAGTAGTTCAACAAGCACTTCAGGAGGAACTGTATATAAAGTAACAGCATATTGCCCATGTGCAAAATGTTGTGGAAAAGCAAGTGGAAGAACAGCGGCAGGAACAATAGCAACAGCAGGTAGAACGGTTGCTGCATCAGGAGGGTTTTCTTTCGGAACAAAATTAAATATTGGTGGACACGTATATACAGTTGAAGACAGAGGCGGAGCAATTAATGGAAATAAAATAGATATATTTGTTAATACTCATGCTGAAGCATTACAATGGGGAGTAAGATACTTAAATGTAAGTGTTGTAAACTAATTTAATATATAGTATAATGTACTAGAGTTTTAGGCTCTAGTATATTTTTTTATAATAGGAGAAAATAAGATGAAATTAATATCATGGAATGTAAATGGAATAAGAGCATGTGTTAATAAAGGATTTGAAACATTTTTTAATAAAATAAATGCTGATATATTTTGTATACAAGAAACAAAATGTCAACCAGAACAAATTGAATTAAAATTTGATGGATATTATTCTTATTGGAATAGTGCAGAAAGAAAAGGATATTCTGGAACAGCAATATTTACAAAAAAAGAACCGTTACAAGTTACTTATGGAATAGGAAATGAAGAACACGATAAAGAAGGACGAGTTATAACATTAGAGTTTGATAAATTTTATGTTGTAAATATATATACACCAAATTCAAAAAGAGGATTAGAAAGATTAGATTATAGACAAATATGGGAAGATGAAATAAGAAAATATTTGCTAAAGCTAGATTCTAATAAACCAGTTATAATGTGCGGTGATTTAAATGTAGCACATAATGAGATTGATTTAAAAAATCCAAAAACTAATAGAAAAAATGCAGGATTTACTGATGAAGAAAGAGAAAAAATGACAAGTTTATTAGATGCAGGATTTATTGATTCTTTTAGATATTTATATCCAAATAAAACAGAAGCATATAGTTGGTGGTCATATATGGGACATGCAAGAGAAAAAAATGTGGGATGGAGAATTGACTACTTTATAGTGTCAGAAAAAATAAAAAAACAAATAAAAGAAGCAAAAATATATTCTGAAGTTATGGGAAGTGATCATTGTCCTGTTGAATTAGAAATCGAAATTTAAAATCTAGAAGGTTTATAGGTTAAGCCATAAAACCTAAATACAGAAATAAAGGAATATAAAATGAACGTAGAAAAGAAACATAATTGGCAAAGATGGATGTATTGGTTTGGATTGGGATTATCATTGATATTAATATCTAAAATATTAGATAATTATCAAAATGTTATGGAAGTATTAAAAACATTCTTTAATGTAATTAGTCCATTTTTAATAGGAATATTTATTGCATATTTGTTATATATGCCATCAAGAAAATTTGAAAAACTGTATGGAAAATCAAAAATAAAATTTATAGCAAAAAAATCACGAATATTGGGAGTATTTACAGTATATATAATAGCAATATTATTGATATGTGTATTGTTTGCTGTAATAGTACCAATAGTATTTGAAAGTATTACAGACTTTATATCAGGAGTACCACATTATTATGAACAAATAATAAATACATATAATAATTTACCAGAAGATTCAATACTAAAAAGTCAAGCCGTACAGGAAGAAATAAATAATATTCAAAACATAAATATAAAACAATATTTAAATATGGAAATGATTTTAGAATATGTGATGAATGCAATAAGTGCAATATTTAGCGTTGTAGATTCATTTATAGCAATTATAGTATCAATATATATATTATTAGATAGAAAACAAATATTAGGATTTTTTAAAAGATTTGCAGGAGCTATATTTAAAGAACGAACATATAAAAATATAGACAAATATTTTAATAATTCAAATGAAATATTTTTTAAATTTATAGCTAGTCAATTTTTAGATGCGATAGTTGTAGGAATACTAGTGTCAATAGCATTAAGTATAATGGGAATTAAATATGCACCATTGCTAGGAGCTTTTATAGGATTATTTAATATGATTCCATATGTTGGAGCAATTATTGCAGTTGTAATATCTGTATTAATAACAATTTTGACAGGAGGACTAACACAAGCTTTTTGGATGTTATTTGTTGTAATTATATTACAACAAATAGATGCTAATATAATAAACCCTAAAATTGTTGGTAAATCATTAGAAATAAGCCCATTGTTGGTATTATTTGCAGTTACTTTTGGTGGAGCATATTTTGGAATACTAGGTATGTTCTTAGCTGTTCCTGTAATAGCAGTTATAAAAATTTTAATAGATGATTATATAAAATACAAAGAAATATTAAAATTGAAAAATAAAAAGAATGAAATAGAAATAAATTAAATATAAATAAAAAGTAAATTCCAATACTGTTAGTTAACTTTGTAAATATAAATTTAATATTTATTATTTTCTCAGTACTTTGGTGTCGCAATCTATTAATAAAATTAATAGAAGATTGCTCCAAATCGCACTTACTAACGTTCGTTTGATCGCTTACGCAGTACTTCAAAATAATAAATATTAATTTACATATATTGTAGTTATATACTGGAATCTACTTTTTTTATTATTATTTTTGTAACAAATATTGTATACCACCATTAGCAATTGCTGTTAAAGCAAGTACGATTATACCAGCAGTAAGAACACCAACAATTATAGGTGGAATTGCTTTTTTAGGTGGTAAATCTAAAAAGTTTGCAATTAAAGAACCAACCCAAGCTCCTGTACCAGGAAGTGGAATTGCCACAAATAAAAATAAGCCAAGAGCAGCAAAATTTTGAAGTTTTTCACTTTCTTCTATTTTTTTAGTAGCTCTTTCAGAAGCCCAGTCAATAACTATTTTGAAAGGTTTCCATCTACCGAAAAAATCGAATAAAGGTCTGATATATTTAACAATGAAATATACAGGGATAATATTTCCTATAAAACTACATAAAAAAGATTCAATATAGTTTAAATGGAAAGTAAAAACTCCTATAGGAATAGCACCTCTTAATTCAATTATAGGTATCATACCAACTAAAGCAGTTAATATATATTTTATTATCAATGGTAAACTACTCATAAATCCTCCTCAAATTTTAAAAATTTCTAATGTATTGTACTACATAATAAAAAAAATGTCTATAATTGAAGAAGTATTATTTAATTAATGTAAATTTTGATTTTAAAAGCACATAATATTTTATATAATGTTATGTATTTTATAAATAAATTCCTAGAGTTAACTACTCTAGGACAACTTTTCTAATTAAAAGTATAACAATAAAAATATGTAATATCAAGAGTTTTATTGAAAAATAATATAGGGTTATAGAAATTTTCTCTAAAAATAAATAATTATGTTTTAAATTCAATAAATATTATTTTTCATACCTTGGTGTCGCAATCTATTAATTAAAAATTAATAGTAGATTGCTCCAATCGCACTCACTAGCGTTCGTTTGATCGCTTACGCGGTATTTCAAAATAATATTTATTGAATTTTTATAATTTAGTTTTATATAAAAAAATTCCTAGAGTAGTTAACTAAAAGAAAAAACATAGAAATAAAATACTACAATATATTGACTTAATACTTGTAAAAATATAAAATACAAGTATAGAAATAAATTAGTTGCAAATACTAATACTAGGATAATGAATTATCAAATAGAAAGAATTGGAGGGAACAAAAGATGGCAAAAAAGAAAAGTAGCAAAACGAAAGAAAAACTGAAAGGAAGGAATGGTATAACATTAATTGCACTAGTTATAACCATCATAGTACTTTTGATACTAGCAGGAGTAACGATAGCAAGCATAACAGGAGAAAATGGAATATTAAGTAAAGCAACAAATGCAAGAGATAATAATGCCAAAGTATCAGCAGAGGAAAGAGTAAAAACAGAAGTATTAGGAAGCTATGGAAGTGATGGAAAATTAAGCTTAGATGACTTAAATAATAATTTAAAAAACGTAGACGGTTTGAAATATAACGAAAAGAAAATATCAGCTGACAATAAAATAGAAAGTTTGCCAGCAACAGTAAATGTGGATGGATATGATGTAGTAATAACTGAGCAAGGAAATGTAGAAAAACCAAAAAAATTAGAAGATGCAAAAACTGATGATATGTTAACAAAAACCAATGATACACCAATAACAGTTGATAATAAAACAGTAAAAATCCCAGCAGGATTTAAAGTAGCAGATGATAGTGGGACAACAATAGATGAAGGAATAGTAATAGAAGATGGTGAAAGGAATCAATTTGTATGGGTACCAGTAAGTAAAGAAAATTTTGCAACAGAATTTGTGAGAAGAGATAATGGAAGTTTACAATCATGGGGTTCTTACTGTGGAGAAGCAAATGCTAAAGGTGAAAATGAAAAAGTTACTGAAACAGAAACAACCAAAAAAGAAGCTATAAAAATGTATGCAAGTGTAGAAAGAAATGAAGGGTTTTATATAGCAAGATATGAGGCTGGAAAAGAAGGAGAAAATGTTGTTTCAAAAAAAGGAGCAGATGTATATAATTATATACCATGGTCTGCAAATGGAGATAATATACAAGAAACTACAGGAACAACTGGAGGAGCAGTAGAACTATCAAGAAATTTTGCAAATGTAAAGAATTACAAAACAGTAACAAGTACATTAATATATGGAGTGCAGTGGGATGCTGTAATGAAATGGATGGAAAACGTAAGTAATCCAAATGTAGAAGGAAAAACATATATACAAGATAGTACAGGAATGGGATGGTATAGTGACAATTATAATTCAGGAAATTCCGATTATAAAACTGGTATAGATATAGGAGAAGAGAATAAAGGTTCAAATCAAGTAAAAAAAATATATGATCTTGCAGGAAATGTATACGAATGGACAATGGAATCTTTCAACACCGGCATTCGAGTTACTAGGGGAGGTTTTTACAACAATACAGGCTCTAACTATCCGGCTTCTTATCGTAGCGCCTACTATCCTTCCTGCAGCTTTTTTTACATTGGTTTTCGCCCCACTTTATTCTTGAATAGCTGAACGCTAAAGCCGTAAAATAAAAAAAGTAGAAGAAGTAGTTTTATAGGAGAAAAATATGAAATATAGAAAGGTCTTAACGACTTTAGACGTTAAGATGGAATTTTTAAAAATTTGACAAAATGCATTTATGAATTTTGGGAAATTAGCATCACATATGTGGTGCTTTTTCTTTTATAGATAACTAGTAACAAATTTTCACTTTACAAACTACAGAAAATCACCCAAAACTATTGACTTATGGGGCGATTTTAATGTATAATAATAGAAGATTTGAAAAAAGAGATTTTTAACAAACCAAAAAAGTAATAAAAAGGTGATAAAAATAGAAAGAAAAAGTTTTTAAATAAATTTAATGTTTTACTTAGAGCCAGTTGAAAAATGAAAATTTTTTGACAGCTCTTTTATTGCCGTTTTAATTTATCTAATGGTTAAGCCAGACAATTTTCAAACTAGAATTTATATATTCAAATTTTTTATTCAAAAGTTAAAATTTAAAAAAAGAGGAATTAATTATAAATTATTCTAAATGTTTTTTTGTTGTAAGAGCAGACAATCAAAAAAAGTTAGAAAAAATTTATTATTTAAGAAGGACTTTTTTTAATTAATATATCCCATCAACACATTCAAAGTTGATATTCATTCTGCTTAATATTTTATTATGAGGTGATTTTCTTGAAATTAAAAGAAGTTAAGTATGAGAAGGCTTCTCGTAAAGACTTTGCAAAAGTTGGCGATTATATTGAAATGCCAAATCTTATTAAAGTACAAAAAGATTCCTATGATTGGTTCGTAGAGGAAGGATTAGGTGAAGTATTAAAAGATATTTCTCCAATAGAAGATTATTCAGGAAACTTAGTACTTGAATTTTTTGATTACTATATGGAAGAAAAAACAAAATACTCAGTAGAAGAAGCAAAAGAGAGAGATGCTACATATTCAACAAGATTACATGTAAAGGTTAGACTAATAAATCGTGAAACAGGAGAAATTAAGGAACAAGAGATTTATTTAGGTGATTTTCCATTAATGACAGATAGTGGAACTTTTGTAATCAATGGAGCAGAAAGAGTTGTAGTAAGTCAGTTAGTTCGTTCACCTGGATGCTACTATGCAGAAGAATTTGATACAAAAACAGGAAAAAGAACATATACATCAACAGTAATGCCATTACGTGGTGCATGGTTAGAATATGAAACAGATGGAAATGATGTATTCTGGGTTCGTGTTGATAGAACAAGAAAAGTTCCAGTAACTACTTTATTAAGAGCATTAGGAATAACAACTGATGATCAAATGAGAGATTTATTTGGTGATGAAGAGCTAATCCAAGCTACAATAAATAAAGATACAATTAAAGACCAAGACGAAGCTTTAATTGAAATTTATAAAAAATTAAGACCAGGGGAACTTCCAACAGCAGATGCAGCTAGAAATTTATTTAATGGTTTATTCTATGATAATAGAAGATATGATTTAGCTAAAGTTGGTAGATATAAATTTAATCAAAAATTAGCATTAGCTGTTAGAATTAAGGGAAAAGTTTCTGCAAAAGATATAGTAGATAGTGAAACAGGAGAAGTTTTTGTACAAGCTGGAGAAATAATTTCAGAAGAAGTAGCAGAAAATATTCAAAATGCAGGAATTAATGCTGTAGATGTTACTGTTGGAGAAAGAGTTGTAAGAATTATAGGAAATGCTACAGTTAATATTCATGAAGTATTGCCAACAGTTGATTTAAGCAAATTACATTTTAAAGAATTAGTAAATTATAATGTATTGAAAAATATTATAGATAATACAAGTGAAGAAGATTTAGTAAAAACTATAGAAGAAAGACAAGAAGAGCTAGTTCCAAAACATATAACAACAGAAGACATGATTGCATCAATAAACTATTTACTAAATTTATCACATGGATTAGGTAAACCAGATGACATAGACCATTTAGCAAACCGTAGAATTAGATGTGTTGGTGAATTGTTACAAAATCAATTTAGAATTGGTTTAACAAGACTAGAAAGAGTTGTTCGTGAAAGAATGACAATCCAAGATTTAGATGTTGTTACACCACAAACATTAATAAACACAAAACCAATAACATCAGCAATTAGAGAGTTTTTTGGAAGTTCACAATTGTCACAATTCATGGATCAAACAAATCCACTTTCAGAATTAACACATAAAAGAAGAATATCAGCATTAGGACCTGGAGGTTTAACTAGAGATAGAGCTGGTTTCGAGGTTCGTGATATTCACTATACACATTATGGAAGATTATGCCCAATAGAATCACCAGAAGGACCAAACATTGGACTTATATCAGCATTATCTTCATTTGCTCAAATAAATGAATATGGATTTATCGAAACACCATATAGAAAAGTAGACCCAGAAACTCATAAATTAACAGATATAGTAGAATATATGAGTGCAGATGTAGAAGATAATTATATAATTGCACAAGCATCAGAACCTATAGATGATGAAGGAAGATTTGAAAATCCACGTGTAAGAG
The DNA here is from genome assembly GCA_934169725.1 of uncultured Clostridia bacterium. GTDB lineage: Bacteria > Bacillota > Clostridia > TANB77 > CAG-508 > CAG-269. Next base: position 126,312 of record CAKPOF010000004.1, read on the forward strand.
TAAGATTTAAAAATGAAGCTATAGAGGTTGATAGAAATAATGTACAATATGTTGATGTTTCACCAAAACAATTAGTTTCTATTGCTGCAGCAATGATACCATTCTTAGAGCATGATGATGCAAAAAGAGCGTTAATGGGAGCCAACATGCAACGTCAAGCAGTTCCATTAATGATAACAGAAAGCCCAATAGTTGGAACTGGTATGGAATACAGAGCTGCAAAAGATTCTGGAATATTAATATTAGCAGAAGATGATGGAGTAATTGAAAAAGTAACAGGGGATAATATTACAGTTAAATATAACAATGGAAAGACAGTAGTACATAAATTACGTAAGTTTAAAAGAACAAATGGTGGTACTTGTATAAATCAAAAACCAATAGTTAAAAAAGGCGAAATAGTTAAAAAAGGTGATGCTATTGCAGATGGACCATCAACACAAAATGGAGAAATGGCATTAGGTAAAAATGTAGTAGTAGCTTTCTCAACATGGGAAGGATATAACTACGAGGATGCTATATTATTAAATGAAAGATTAGTTAAAGAAGATGTATTTACTTCAATTCATATAGAAGAATATGATTGTGAATGTAGAGATACAAAATTAGGGGCAGAAGAGATAACAAGAGATATACCAAATATTGGTGATGATTCATTAAAAGACTTAGATGAAAATGGAATTATTCGTATAGGTGCAGAAGTAAGACCAGGAGATATCTTAGTTGGAAAAGTTACACCAAAAGGTGAAACAGAATTAACAGCAGAAGAAAGATTATTAAGAGCTATTTTTGGTGAAAAAGCTAGAGAAGTAAGAGATACATCATTAAGAGTACCACATGGAGAAGCTGGAACAATAGTAGATGTAAAAATATTTACTAGAGAAAATTCAGATGAATTAGGACCTGGTGTAAATCAAATAATTAGATGTTATATAGCAACAAAAAGAAAAATATCAGTTGGAGATAAAATGGCTGGACGTCATGGTAACAAAGGTGTTATATCTAGAGTTTTACCAGAAGAAGATATGCCATTTATGCCAGATGGTACACCAATAGATATCTTATTAAACCCTCTTGGAGTTCCATCTCGTATGAACTTAGGGCAAGTATTGGAAGTACACTTAGGTGGAGCGGCTAAAGCTTTAGGATGGCATGTTTCAACACCAGTTTTTGATGGTGCAACACAAGAAGATGTAGAAGAATTACTAGAAAAAGCAGGTATGACTAAAGATGGAAAAACAACATTATATGATGGAAGAACAGGAGAACCATTTGCAAGTCCAATTACAGTTGGGGTTATGTATATGTTAAAATTACATCACTTAGTAGATGATAAAATCCATGCTCGTTCAACAGGACCATACTCATTAGTAACACAACAACCATTAGGAGGAAAAGCACAATTTGGTGGACAACGTTTTGGAGAAATGGAAGTTTGGGCTTTAGAGGCATATGGTGCTGCATATACATTACAAGAAATGTTAACAGTAAAATCTGATGATGTAGTAGGAAGAGTAAAAACATATGAAGCAATTGTAAAAGGTGAAAATGTACCAGAACCAGGAGTACCAGAAAGCTTTAAGGTATTGGTAAAAGAACTACAATCTTTAGGATTAGATGTCAGACTATATTCAGATAAAAATGAAGAGTTAGAACTTAAAGAAAATATAGAAGATGGAATAGAATACGATCCTGAAAAAGAGAAAAAATATTTAGCAGAAGAAGAAGTTGTCGCAGAGGGAGATCTAGCAGACGGATATTCAGAAGGAACAGAAGATGATATTCTTTTAGAAGATGAAAATGAATCATCAGATGATGGAAATGATGAATTATTTGAAAGCTTAGATGATGAAGGCGATGAAATGTTAATGGATGATGATAATATTGAAGAATAAATAAAATAATTAAATAAATTTTAAAAAGGATAGAGGCGACAGGAAGGAATTGCACCAGCGGTGGCTAGACCTCTTAACCTGTTTTAAAATTACCCAATAAAAAAAGTTCGAGGGGGAAATATAGTGGACGAATTAGATATTTTTAATAAATTAAAAATAGGAATTGCATCAGATGAAAAAATTAGAGAGTGGTCAAAAGGTGAAGTAAAAAAGCCAGAGACAATAAACTATAGAACTTTAAAACCAGAAAAAGATGGATTATTCTGTGAAAGAATATTTGGACCTACAAAAGACTGGGAATGTCATTGTGGTAAATATAAAAGAGTAAGATATAAAGGAATAGTATGTGATAGATGTGGTGTTGAAGTAACAAAAGCTAAAGTTAGAAGAGAAAGAATGGGACATATTGAACTTGCAGCACCAGTAGCACATATATGGTATTTTAAAGGTATACCAAGTAGAATAGCTTTAATGCTTGATATTTCACCAAGAAATCTAGAAAAAATTATTTATTTTGCATCATATGTTGTAATAGATAAAGGTGAAACAGGATTAGAAAAATGTCAAGTTTTAAATGAAAAAGAATACCATGAAGCTGAAGAAAAATATGGTAGAGGTTCATTTAAGGCTAAAATGGGAGCAGAAGCATTAAGAGAATTATTAGAAAAAATTGATTTAGATGAATTATCAAAAAAAATCAAAAAAGAATTAGAAAAAGCAAGTGAACAAAAAAGAGTAAAATTAGTAAAAAGATTAGATACTGTAGAAGCATTTAGAATTTCAGGAAACAGACCTGAATGGATGGTTATGAATGTGGTTCCAGTTATTCCACCAGAATTAAGGCCAATGGTTCAATTAGATGGTGGTAGATTTGCTACATCTGATTTAAATGACTTATATAGAAGAGTTATTAACAGAAATAATAGATTGAAAAGATTATTAGAATTAGGTGCTCCAGAAATAATCGTAAGAAATGAAAAAAGAATGTTACAAGAATCTGTAGATGCATTGATTGATAATGGTAGAAGAGGTAGACCTGTAACAGGTGCTGGAAATAGACCATTAAAATCTTTATCAGATTTATTAAAAGGAAAACAAGGACGTTTCCGTCAAAACTTATTAGGAAAACGTGTTGATTATTCAGGACGTTCAGTTATAGTTGTAGGACCAGAATTAAATATTTATCAATGTGGTTTACCAAAAGAAATGGCAGTAGAATTATTCAAACCATTTGTAATGAGGGAATTAGTTGGTAGAGGAATTGCTCAAAATATAAAAAATGCTAAAAGAATGGTAGAAAGATTAAGACCAGAAGTATGGGGAATATTAGAGGAAGTTATAAAAGACCATCCTGTAATGTTAAACCGTGCACCAACATTACATAGATTAGGTATACAAGCATTTGAACCAGTACTAGTAGAAGGTAGAGCAATCAAACTTCACCCATTAGTTTGTGAAGCTTTTAATGCCGATTTCGATGGTGACCAAATGGCTGTACATTTACCATTATCACCTGAAGCACAAGCAGAATCAAGATATTTAATGCTTTCAACAAATAACTTATTAAAACCACAAGATGGTAAACCAGTTGCAGTACCAAGATTGGACATGATTTTAGGAAGTTACTATTTAACAATGGTTTTAGATGGAGAAAAAGGTGAAGGAACATATTATAAAGATCCAGAAGAAGCATTAATGGCTTATGAAAATCATGAAGTAGGAATTCATGCAAAAATATTTGTAAGAATTTCTAAAGAAATTGATGGAGAAATTAAAACTCAAAAAGTTGAAACAAGTGTAGGAAGAATAATATTTAACCAAGGAATACCACAAGATTTAGGATTTATAGATAGAGAAGAAGATCCTTTCCAATATGAAATTAGCTTCCCTGTTATGAAAAAATCAATGGGAAATATAATTGAAAGAGTAATTAGAACACACGGATTAGTAGAATCAGCAGAAGTAATAGATTATATTAAAGCATTAGGATTTAAATATTCAACAGTAGCAGGTATAACATTCTCAATGAGTGATGTTCAAGTGCCAGAAGCTAAAAAAGGATTATTAAAAGAAGCAGATAGTAAAATTGAAAATATTAGAAAACAATATGCAAGAGGTTTAATTACAAACGATGAACGTTATTCAGAAGTTATTAAAGTATGGGAAAGTACAACAAATCAAGTTAGTGATGCCATGGAAGATAACTTTGATGAATTAAACCCTATATATATGATGGTTAAATCAGGAGCCAGAGGTAATATGAGCCAGTTAAGACAAATTGCAGGTATGCGTGGACTTATGGCAAGTACAACTGGTAAAGCGGTAGAAATACCAATTAAATCATCATTCGCTGAAGGACTAGATGCATTGGAATACTTTATTTCAGCTCATGGGGCTCGTAAAGGACTTTCAGATACAGCTTTAAGAACAGCCGATTCAGGATATTTAACAAGAAGATTGGTTGATGTATCACAAGATATAATTGTTAGAGAACATGATTGTGGTACAGAGGATGGAATTGTAATTTATGACATAAAAGATGGACAACAAATAATCGAAAAAATGCAAGAAAGATTATTAGGAAGATATGTGGTAGAAGATGTATATAATCCACAAACAAAAGAACTAATTGTGGATACAAATACAATGATAACAGAAAAAATTGCAGATGAAATCGTATCAGCAGGAATTGAAAGATTAAAAGTACGTTCAGTTCTTGGATGTAGATCAAAACATGGTGTATGTCAAAAATGTTATGGTATGGGATTGGCAAGAAGAGATTTAGTTTCAATTGGTGAAGCTATCGGTATTATAGCAGCACAATCAATTGGTGAACCAGGTACACAGCTTACAATGAGAACAATTCACTCTGGTGGTGTAGCAGGTGTAGCAGATATTACACAAGGTCTTCCAAGGGTTGAAGAATTATTTGAAGCTAGAAAACCAAAGGGACTTGCAATTATTTCTGAAATAGATGGAAAAGTAAAAATTAAAGAAACAAAGAAAAAGAAAGAAGTTATTGTTACAGGAAATGATAACGCAAAAACTTATACAATACCATTTGGTTCAAAAATGAAAGTAAAAGATGGTGATGTGGTAGAAGTTGGTCAACCATTAATTGAAGGATCAATAAATCCAGCTGAAATCTTAACATTAAAAGGACCAGAAGGAGTATATGAATACTTGATTTCAGAAGTACAAAAAGTATATAGAAATCAAGGTGTTGATATCAATGACAAACATATTGAAGTTATTGGTAGACAAATGCTTAAAAAAGTTAGAGTTGAAGATAATGCAGATACAGATATGTTCCCAGGAGCATTAGTTGATATGTATGACTTCGAAGACAAAAACAATGAAGCAATAGCAGAAGGTAAGAGACCTGCAACAGGAAAACGAGTATTATTAGGAATAACAAAAGCAGCATTAGCAACAGAAAGTTTCTTATCTGCAGCATCATTCCAAGAAACAACAAGAGTTTTAACAGATGCAGCAGTTAAAGGTAAAGTAGATGATTTAGTTGGATTAAAAGAAAATGTAATCATCGGTAAATTAATACCAGCAGGAACAGGAATGCAAAAATATCAAAATATTCATATAAATACTGAAAAAGAACCAGAAACAGAACCAGAAAAAGAGACAGAAGAAGTTGCAGATACTGAAAATATGGAATAAAATAAAAAGACAAATTGCACAATTTAATGTGTAGTTTGTCTTTTTTATAAATAAATATATTATTACTAAGTTGATGTATTGTTTAATGTATCTAGGTAAATTTGGTCAACATTATTAATATCTTTTTCATATTCTTTTTTTATTTTATCAGTTTCTGAAGCTTGGGCTTGAATTTTATTACTGCTATTAAAATATAAACTAGATAAAATAATTAAAAAGAAAAGTATTGCTAATAATATGAATAGAGTTATAGCACCATTTTCATTTTTAAAAAATTTTTTTCGCATAGTATAATCTCCTTAATTTATAAAATCTTATAACTATTGTAATATAGTTATAAGAAAAAAGCAATTATTAATTAATAAAGTTTACAAAAAGAAGTAATATAATTACTAGTTATAACTATATTAGACAGAATATTTAAAATTAATACTATATTATTTTTTTTCATACCTTGGTGTCGCAATCTGCATATTAAATTTAATAGTATGTAGATTGCTCCAAATCGCACTCAAATACGCTCGTTTGATCGCTTACGCGGTATTTCAAAAAATAATATAGTATTAATTTTAAAAAACGACAAATTAGTTGTAAAATTTAGTATAATCTGATTCTTGCAAAGTGCTATAAAACTTGACAAATTGGCTATTTGAAAGTAAAATATAATAGAATAATTAAAAGGAGAAATTTGTTCATGCAAAATACAAATAGAAAGATTTTTGATAAATTATTATCAAAAACAAAATTATATTTGGCAATTATATTTATATTGTTGGTAATTGTATGTATAGAAAATGTAAGTATGATTATACCTTCAGTATTAATATTTTTAGTAGTAGTAGCATATTCATATTATGCCAATAATAGAAGAAGAAGTGAGATATCAGAAACATTGCAAGATTTAACATCATCAGTAGATACAGCAGCCAAAAGTAGTCTGATAAATTCTCCATTTCCATTAATTATATTAGAATCAAATGGGAATATAATTTGGAGAAGTTCAAAATTTATATTAGAATTTAATAAGTTTGATATTAACACATATTTAAATGGATTAATTGAAGATATAAAGTTAGATATTAAAGAAATAGAAAAAAATAATAGTAAGGAAAAACAAATATCTAAACATGTAGAAATAAACAATAAAAATTATAAAATTTTAGGTAAATTTGTGCATTCAAGAAGATATGATAAAAAACATGATGATAAATATATGATGATATTATATTTTATAAACGAAACAGAGAATTTAAAATTGCAGAAAGAATATAGAGATTCAAAATCATGTGTATCTGTTATGATGATAGATAATTATGAAGAAACAATGCAACAATTAGAGAGTGAAGAAAAACCACAAGTTACTGCAGAAATAGATAAATGTATATATGAATGGACAGACAAATCTAATGGTATTTTAATAAAAGCTGATAGAGATAGATATGTATATTTATTTGAACAAAGATATCTAGAAAAAGTAAAAGAGGATAAATTTAGTGTACTAGATAAAGTAAAAGATATTAAAACAAAGGAAAATGTTCAAATTACATTAAGTATTGCGATTTCAACTGATGGTTCAACAGATAAAGATAAATATAAATCTTCTCAAGAAGCAATGGATGTTGTATTAGGAAGAGGCGGAGATCAAGCTGTTATTAGAGAAAATGAAATTTATAAATTTTATGGTGGAAGAACTCAAGAGGTTGAAAGAAGAACAAAAGTTAAAGCTAGAGTTGTTGCACATGCACTAGAAAATTTAATAAAAAATTCTACAAAAATAATGATTATGGGACACACAAATCCTGATATTGATTCTATGGGCTCAAGTATGGGAATTTATAGATTAGCTAAAAGTTTAGGAAAAAAAGCATATATTATAGATAGCAATGAAACAAATACATTGCAAAACTTTAAAAAATCTTTATCAAGAGAAGCAGAATATGAGGATGTATTAATTAGCAAAGAAGTAGCAGAAGAAAATGTAGATAAGGAAACTTTAGTTGTAATTGTAGATACACATAAAAATAATTATGTAGAAGCACCAGAATTATTGAAAAGAACAGATAAAGTTGTAATAATAGATCATCATAGAAGAAGTGCAGATTATATTGAAAATGCAACATTAATTTTCCAAGAAGTTTATGCTTCTTCTGCAGCAGAATTGGTAACAGAACTATTACAATATGCTGAGGCGAAAATTGAATTAACTAGAATTGAAGCAGAAAGTTTGTATGCTGGAATTATGATGGATACAAAAAACTTTACTTTTAAAACTGGAGTTAGAACTTTTGAAGCAGCTGCATATTTGCGTAGATGTGGAGTTAATATTATAAGAGTAAAAAAATGGTTCCAAAGTAATTTAGATACATTTAATAAAATAGCAGATATAGTAAAAAATGCAGAAATTGTTAATGAAACAATAGCAATAGCTTGTTATGATAAAAAAGAAAAAGATGCAAGTTTAATATGTGCTAAAGCAGCAGATGAATTATTAACAATTAGTGATATTACAGCATCATTTGTTATTGGTAATAATGGTAATAAAATATGTATTAGTGGTAGATCTATAGGTGATATAAATGTACAAGTAATTCTAGAAAAATTAGGTGGAGGAGGTCATATCACATTAGCTGGAGCTCAGGTAGAAGGTATGACAATGGAAGAAACAAAACAAGAATTAATAAATAGAATTAACGAGTACTTTTCAGAAATTGATAGAAAATAATTAAAAAAGGAGAAAATGATTATGAAAGTAATTTTAAAAGCAGATATAAAAGGTGTAGGGAAAAAAGATCAAGTTATAAACGCATCTGATGGATATGCAAGAAATTTTTTGTTTCCTAAAAATTTAGCTGTAGAAGCTAATAGAGAAAATATGAGTAAATTACAATCAAAACAAAATTCAGCTAAATATCAAAAAGATCAAGAAAAAGAGGAAGCAAAAAAAATAGCAGACAAACTTTCAAAAATAATGTTAAAAATAAATGTAAAAGCAGGAGAAAATGGAAAAATATTTGGTGGTGTATCTAGCAAAGAAATAGCACAAGAATTATCTAAACAATATAAAATAAATGTAGATAAAAAGAAAATTGACTTAAAAGAAACAATTAAGACACTTGGAGTACACAATATTGAAATAAAATTATTTGAAAATGTACTAGGAACTCTAAAAGTAAATGTTATTTCAGAAAAATAAAATAATTTTAAATTATTTATTGGAGGAGTAGTAATGGAAATAGGAAAAGTACCACCACATGATGTGGAAGCAGAACAGGCCGTTTTAGGAAGTATGCTTACAGATAAAGATGCAGTTATTTCTGCAATAGAAATATTACATGCAAACGATTTTTATAGAACAGATAATAAGTCTATATATGAAGCTATAATAAATTTATATAATAGAGCAGAACCGGTAGATATTATTACTGTAAAAGCTGAATTGGAATCTTTAGGAAAGTTTGATCAAGTAGGTGGATTAGAATATTTGGCTAGTTTACCTGAAAAAGTTCCTACAACAGCAAATGCTATAAAATATATAAAAATAGTTGAAGAAAAATCAACACTAAGAAATTTAATAAAAACAGCAAATGAAATAATAGAAATGGGATATGATCCAACAGAAGATGTTTCTGATATTATGGAAGGTGCAGAGAAAAAAATATTTAATATTATGCAAAACAATGAGAAAAAAAGTTATACACCAATAAAAGATGTATTAGTTGATAGTTTTACTCAATTAGAAGAATTGTATAATAGAAAACAACATATTACTGGTGTTCCATCAGGTTTTATAGAATTAGATTATAAAACAGCAGGATTTCATGGTTCAGATTTAGTATTAATTGCGGCAAGACCTGCAATGGGAAAATCAGCGTTTGCATTAAATATAGCAACAAATGCTGCTGTTAGGTCAAATGTTCCAGTTGTATTATTTAGTTTAGAGATGTCAAAAGAACAAATGGTAAACAGAATTTTATGTAGTGAAGCGATGGTAGATAGTAATAAAGTAAGAACAGGTAAACTTGAAGAAGATGATTGGACAAAATTAGCAGGAAGTATAGGACCATTATCAGATGCTGAAATATATATTGATGATACACCAGGTATTTCGGTAACAGAAATTAGAGCAAAATGTAGAAAGTTAAAATTAGAAAAAAATATTGGTATGGTTGTAATAGATTACTTGCAATTGGTTCAAGGGACAAATAAAAGAAATGGAAGCCGTGAGCAAGAAATTTCGGAAATTAGTAGATCTTTAAAAATACTAGCAAAGGAATTAAATATACCAGTAATAGCATTATCACAGTTATCAAGAGCTGTAGAACAAAGACCAGATCATAGACCAATGTTATCAGATTTAAGAGAGTCTGGTGCTATAGAGCAAGATGCTGATATAGTAATGTTCTTATATAGAGATGATTACTATAATAAAGACAGTGAAAAAAAGGATATTGCAGAAGTTATAATAGCAAAACATAGAGGTGGTTCATTAGGAACTGTAGAACTATTATGGTTAGGAAGTTATACTAAATTTGTAAATCTAGAAAGAAGATATGATTAAAGTGATTTAGGGATACATACCTTTATCACTATTTTAATGTGAGGGATTAATTATGGCATGTAGAGAGAAAAAGAATTTAATGAAAGATGTTTTAAAAACAATAAAAAAATATAATCTTATACAAGAAAATGACAAAATAGTTGTTGGAGTTTCTGGGGGACCAGATTCAATGACTATGTTGGATATTTTTGTTAATATAAAAAAATCAGAAAAAATTAGATTTGATTTTGTGGTGGCTCATGTTAATCATATGATTAGAGAAGAAGCAAAAGAAGATGAAAAATATGTAGAAAAATATTGTAAAAATAAAGGAATAGATTTTTATTCAAAAAGTATAGATGTAGAAAAAATTGCTAATACTAATAAAGAAAGTGTTGAAGAAGCTGGTAGAAATGCAAGATATAAATTTTTTGATGAAGTATTAGAAAAAATAGCTGGAAACAAAGTGGCCGTAGCACATAATAAGAATGATAAAGTTGAAACAATTATAATGAATGAACTACGTGGGTGTGGTATTTCAGGACTAAAAGGAATAGAACCTATTAGGGATAAGTACATTAGGCCATTGATTGATATAGAAAGATTAGAAATAGAAAAATATTGTATGGAACATAATTTAGAGCCAAAAATAGATAAAACAAATTTTGAAAATATCTATACTAGAAATAAAGTTAGAAATATAGTTATACCATATATAAAACAAGAATTTAATCCTAATATTATAAATACAATAGATAGATTATCAGATTTAATTACAGAACAAGAGGAATATATTCAAAAACAAGTTGAAAAAACATATAAAGAAATTGTGTTAGAAGAAAATAGTACATGTATAACTTTAGATTTAAAAAAATTTAATAATCAAGAAAAAGTAATAAAATCAAACATAGTTATATATACTATAACGAGACTTTTTTGTACGGTAAAGGGAATAGAAAAGATACATATAGAAGACATTATAAAACTTTGCAAAAATAATGTAGGAAATAAATATTTAAAGCCAAACAAAAAGTTAAAAGTTTTTGTAAAAAAAGGACAAATAAAATTTTTTAAGGAAATATAAGTAGCCGTAATGCTTTATAAAAGGCTGGAAAAATGTAACAAAAAAGAAATAAAAAAACTATTGAAAAAGAAAAAATTATATGATAAAGTGCAGAAAAATAAAAAGTAATCATTGCATGTTAAAGAAACAGCAAGAAAAAGAGGAGGAATTATTTTGAAAAACGGAATAAAAACATTAGCAATGTGGCTAATAATAATTGTGATTTTTTTAGTTGTATTATCATCAATAGTAGAAAATAGTAATTCTAAACTAAAATATTCAGAATTAATTGCTAATATTAGTAGTAATAATGTAAAATCTATTGTAATTAATTCTGATGGAAAAACTGCAGAAGTTGAATTAAAAGATGATGGTATAAAGAAACAAACTAATATACCAGATATGGAAAGCTTTATGTCATATGCAGAAGAATTTATAAATAACTTTTCATTAGAAGAAAAATCAGAATCTATTTTTATGACATTATTACCATTAGTAACACCATTTGCGATGTTGGTAATATTTGTACTTTTTTGGTTTTTAACAATAGGTGGATCAAGTAGTGGAAATCCAGGAAGCAAAACAATGTCATTCGGAAAAAGTAAAGCAAGAATGATGACACCAGCTGAAAAAAATAGAATAACATTTGATGATGTAGCAGGTGTAGATGAAGAAAAAGAAGAATTAGAAGAAATTGTACAATTCTTAAAAAATCCAAAGAAATTTACAGATATGGGAGCAAGAATACCTAAAGGTGTTTTATTAGTTGGTCAACCAGGTACAGGTAAAACATTATTGGCAAAAGCAGTAGCTGGTGAAGCAGGAGTACCATTTTTTATAATAAGTGGATCTGATTTTGTAGAAATGTTTGTTGGTGTAGGTGCTTCAAGAGTAAGAGATTTATTTGATCAAGCAAAGAAAAATGCACCATGTATTATATTTATAGATGAAATAGATGCTGTTGGACGTCAAAGAGGTGCAGGTCTTGGTGGAGGACATGATGAGAGAGAACAAACATTAAATCAATTATTGGTTGAAATGGATGGATTTGCTGAAAATGAAGGTGTTATAGTATTAGCAGCAACAAATAGACCAGACGTATTAGATAAAGCATTATTAAGAGCAGGAAGATTTGATAGACAAATAGTAGTAGGTTTACCAGATGTAAAGGCTAGGGAACAAATATTAGAAGTACATTCAAGAAAGAAAAGATTAGCAGACGATGTAGACTTAAAAGTAATAGCTAAAAATACATCAGGATTTGCAGGAGCAGATTTAGAAAATGTATTAAATGAGGCAGCTTTATTAGCGGCTAGAAGAAACATAAATGAAATAGGAATGAAAGAAATAGAAGATGCAATGGTTAAAGTTACAATGGGACCAGAAAAGAAAACAAGAGTAAGAAGTGATAAAGAAAATAGATTAGTTGCATATCATGAGGCTGGTCATGCTGTTGTTAGTCATTATTTAGAAACACAAGATCCAGTACATCAAATTTCTATAGTTCCAAGAGGTATGGCTGGTGGATATACTATGTATAGACCAACAGAAGATAAAAATTTTATGTCTAAAACAGAAATGGAAGAAAATATAGTATCACTTTTAGGTGGTAGAGTAGCAGAAGCTTTAATATTAAATGATATTTCAACAGGTGCAAGTAACGATATAGAAAGAGCAACTAAAATAGCAAGAAGTATGGTTACAAAATATGGAATGAGTGAAAGAATAGGAACTTTGACATTAGGATCAAATCAAGAAGAAGTGTTCTTAGGAAGAGACTTAGCACAAGGTAAAGAATATTCTGAAGAAACAGCAGCAATCATAGATGAAGAAACAAAGAAAATTGTTGATGTTGGATATAATAAAGCAAAACAAATATTATCAGACAATGTTGACAAATTGCATAAAGTAGCTGGAATATTGTTAGAAAAAGAAAAAATTGAAGCAGATGAATTTGAAACTATATTTGGAACAGTAGAATAAAATTAAATAAACGAAAAACAGATTGCAACAAAAGAGAGTGGTCTGTTTTTTGTTTTAAACCTAATACGTATTGGGAAGGAATAAAAAATATGATAAGAGATAATAAAGAAAATAAAGAAAAAAATAAAAATAATGTTGGAACGATTTTTGGTATAGCTGAGTTAGTAAAAGAATTGTTTGGAAATAGACCAAAAAAGGAAGAAAAAAAGAAAATGGAAAAAAATGATTGGCTAGCAATAGGTTTAACAATAATTGTTATGATATTAATAGGAATTATATTATGGTTTATTCCATTTACAAATGGATGGATGAGACAATTGTTATTTGAAAATCCAATATTTAATTTTATAGGCCGGACTATTTTCTTAAATTCGAGAATTATAGGTTTAAAATAGATATGTCACAAATACATTGAAAATAAAATATTGAAAAGAGAGCACAAAAATGATATTGTT
>CAKPOF010000005.1 GCA_934169725.1 uncultured Clostridia bacterium
TATAAATCTTTTTAACTAAAGTGTTTTTTCAAGCTCTTTAAACTTCTTACTTTTTTGGCTAAAAACTTTTAAAAAATCATTACTTGTTCGGTACTATATTTTTAAAAATATCTTACCGCTTCGGTTTATTCTCTAAAGGATTTTATTGTTTACTTTTCAATGTACTTTTCGTTCCTCCTTGGAACGTTTTGTATTATACTATACCTTATTTTGATTGTCAAGTCTTTTTTTTATTTTTTTCGACTTTTTTCTTTTTGTTTTTTCGAAGCAAAATAAAAAACTAGTAATTAATTTTATTGTTTAATTTTTATATGTGGTTATTACTAATTCTCGTTTCTTTTCGATTTATTTTTCCTCTGTAAGGTACTTCGCTATAATAACATTTTTATTTGTTTCTGTCAATACTTTTTTAAAAATATTTTAAAATATTTTTTTCTGTATTGCTGTTGCAAATACGCTAAATATTTTCAACAAAATTATAATAACATTTTTATTTATCTGTGTCAATACTTTTTTAAAATTATTATTAAATTTTTTCCATATTACAATTCACAATTATAAAAATTTAATAATATATTGTTTTGAAATACCGCGTAAGCGATTAAACAAGTGAATGCGAGTGCGATTTGGAGCAAACTACATATATATATATATATATTACTTTAATATGTAGTTTGCGACACCAAGGTATGAAAAAACGATATATTATTAAAATCCAAACAATGTAAACTTATATCAATTATAAATTCACCTTATTATTTTTATTTGTTTTTTTGATATAATCTTTCAAGTACTATTATAAACATTGCATGGCTCCAACCTAGTCCAATAACCCAATTAGGTTTTAATGTAGTATTATCTACTTGTTCTCCCAAAAAATTATGTTTTCCAGAAGTTTTTACCACAAAATCAAACGTTTCTTTTGCCTTCATATTTTCTCCAACCTCCAAATAATATAAAGTCATCCATAAATTTGCTATTGGCCATGGATTACCATTCATATATGAATCATTTTCAAATCTTTGATATCCACCAGTATATGTTCTTAGACTCAAATTTATTTTTTCAACAGTATTTACTACCTTTTTTTCATTTGCTTTAAACACTTTAAATGGTTCTATAGCTCCCAATATACTTATATCCATTTTTTTATCTTCTGTATTTCTATAGTATGTATTTGTTTCTTTATCACATAAATTATTATCTATATACTCTTTTATCTTCTCTTGTAAATATCTTAATTCTTTTTCTGTTTTACTTACTTTCTCTTCTTTTAATCTATTATTATCAAATTCTGATATATTTTTATCCAATGTATTATAAATATTTATCATGCTTTCAAATGCTGAATAGATACTTGCCAATGAATATAAATGTATTCCCTCAGACATTTCCCATAAATCGTAACTTACATGAATTTTATTTTTATTGGCATAACTACTATTTTCTATTTCTTCTTTTACAATATCTTTTTCCTCTTCTTTTATTTCTAACCACTGTTTTACATATTTTTTTAAGAAATCAATAGCTTTTTCACACATTTTTAAGTTATCCTTCAAAAATTTCTCAGATTTTGTATATTTAAAATGTTCATATATCCCATAAACAACACTTGCTGTTTCATCTATTTGATATCCCCAACATGGTGCTAGCTTACCATCTGTAAAAAATCTTTGTTCCCACATACCGTTTTTACTTTGTGTCATTTTACAAAACTTTTTATAAAATTTATCTGTTTCTTTTTGCATATTAAGTATATCCATTGCCTTTGTTATAAAAACAGCATCTCTTGGCCAGCAGTACGCATATCTACCACATTTTGTAAAATACTCGTCTATTTCTGGTGCTGCGATAACACCTCCAGTTTCATGATTGGTTAATAATGGAAATAATAATATACTTCTTTTATAAATTTCATAAATTTTTTCTTCATAACTATTTTCTGTTTCTTTTATATTTAGACCATTATGTGCTTTTACATATTTTCTCCAGTAAGATTTTGTAGAAACATATTCTTTATTAAAATCTTTTCTTCTTATTCTTTCTATTTCTTCTTCCATATCAGATATATTTTTATTTTCATTTAATAATATACATATATCTATTTCTTTTTTTTGATTAGGATGTATTACTCCAATTTTATAACTTACACTAGAATCATTTGACATTCCTATATAGTCCTTATCATATATTTCTCCTCTTTTTATATTTTCTTTACTTCCATTTATTTGATGTTTTTCTATTTTTTCTTGTTTTGAAAATAATGACAATGAAAAATCATGTGCATATTGAAGCATTCCATTATCAAAAACTTTACATCCTACATAATTGTTTTCACTAGATAATAATTCTGAATGAAAATATAATCCAACATCTAAATCTATTTTTCCATCATTAATAAATGTATATTTTTTTAATAATACATTATCTTCTTTTATTAATGCACAGTCTGTCTGAACAATTTTTAAATTAAAATACGTATTTGTTACTTCTGTATTTAATACATTTGTATCAGTATCATAATATTGTTTATATACATTATTTATATCATCATGCAAATATATTAAATCAGAATTATTTACTTTTACACCTGTATGAAAAAAATTTATATATTGTCTATTTTCTCTTTCCGGGAAATACAATCTTTGTAGTTCTCCCTTTGAAGAATAAGTTGCCAACATTTTTTTGTTACCAATTATTGCTTCATTTAAATATTTATTTTCCATTTTTCTTCACCTTTATTATCCTTCTATTACATTTAGAATTTGTTTTTCTAATTCTTTTATTTTTTCATTTATTCTAAATATGTCTTCATCACGTAAATTTTCATTTCCTAAATCTTCATTAACATATTCTTCCATGTCTTTTAATTCATCTTTTACTTTTTCTAATCTTTCTAGTATTTCAACTTTTAATGTTTTATTTATTTTTCTTTCTATTTTATGTGTCATTGTAATTTCATCATTTATTTCATATGTTTCTCCAAATTCAGGAATAGTAACACCTATTTTTGTTTCATTTTCAATTTTATCTGCTAATACTTCTTGTGATTCAGGCTCTCCATGTACTATAAATATATGTTTTGGTTTTTTTATGAATGAATATATATAGTTCATTAATAATTCTTGATCAGCATGTCCAGAATATCCTTCAATATATTCTATTCTTGCATTTACTGCTATATCTTCTCCAAAAATTTTTACTTTTTTAGCTCCATTAACTATATTATATCCTAATGTTCCTGGTGCTTGATATCCAACAAAAAGTATTGTACTGTTTGGATTCCACAAATTGTGTTTTAGGTGATGTTTTATTCTTCCTACTTCACACATTCCACTTGCTGATATTATAATACTTGGTGTATTATCTTCATTTAATTCTTTTGATTCATCTGCTGTTCTAGTAAATTTAAGCCCAGGAAATTCTAATGGATTATCTCCTTTAATAATTTCTTCTTTTGTTTCCTCGTCAAATAAATCCATATTTTCTTTAAACACTTCTGTAGCAGATATAGCAAGAGGACTATCTACATATACAGCTGACTTCATTAATGTTTTATATTTTCTTCTAAATTCTTCATCTGTTTTTTCTTCTTTTAATTTGTTAATTTCATATAATATCTCTTGTGTTCTACCAACTGCAAAAGAAGGAATAACAACAGTTCCTCCATTATCTAAAGTTTCTGACACAACATTTAAAAATATTTCAGCTTTTTGTTCATTTTTCATGTGTAATCTACTACCATATGTTGATTCCATTACAAGATAATCTGTATCTTCTATCATTGTAGGTGGACTTAAAAGAGGAATATCATTATTTCCAATATCTCCTGTAAACACTGTTTTAGTTTCATTTTCGCCTTCTTTAGTCCATACTTCAATCATACTTGACCCCAACATATGCCCAGCATCATTAAATCTAACATGAATTTCTGGCGTTATTTCTATAATTTCATCATATTTCACTGGTTCAAATATTTCTAAAGATCTAGCCGCTTCTTCTGCAGTGTATAATGGTTCTTGTTCCTTTTCACCTTTACGTATACGTTTTCTATTTTTCCATTCATTTTCCATTTCTTGAATATGTCCACTATCTGGTAGCATTAAAGCACATAAATCACAGGTCGCCTTATGAGCATATATTTTGTTTCTGAAACCTTCATTATATAATTTGGGAATTCTTCCAGAATGATCAATATGTGCATGTGTTAAAAGCATAAAATCAATTTCTTTCGGATCAAAACAGAATTCTTCTTTATTTTGTTCCTCAATTTCTTTTTTCCCTTGCCACATTCCACAGTCTACTAAGAATTTTTTTCCACATGCTTCTACTAAAAAATTTGAACCTGTAACAGTTCTTGTTGCTCCTAAAAATGTAATTTTCATAAAACTCCTCCATTACTCAAAAACTTTATATTTTTTATTAAACTTTATTTCTACATCTTTTTTACTTATATTTTTTAAATTACTTATTTCAACTTTCTCTTCAAAAGAATCATCATCAAATAAACTCAATTGTAAACTTTCTTTTTCTTTAGATATTTTTAAATATATATTTTCTAATGATATAGCTCTTATTTCAAATAGTTTGTTTAATATTTTATTATTTATTTCCTCATCTTTTGAAACAGTTATTATAACTTTTAATTGTCCTGCTTTTACAATTAACATTTTTTTAAGTTCTTCAATTTCTTTTTTAAACTGTTTAACTTCATTTACATTTATATCATAATTAAACGGCAATAAGTTATAATATCTAAATTCATATATTAAATTTGTTATATCTGTTTTTTCTTCTACTTGTTTTATTCTTATTTTATAACATCTTATAAATATTTTTTGTAGTTTTATCAGATTTTTTTCTATTTCCTCTTCGGTTTTTTCTACATCAGCTATCTTTAAATATTCATATCTTTCCTCAACTTTCTTTTTATGTTCTACAAAGTTTTTAGGATTTAATAATTTATTTAAACTTTCTATTTTTTCTATTTTCTCTTCTCTTTCATCAATCATCAATTTATATAATATTCTTGCACTAAATATTTTTTTCTTTAAAGGCAATTTTTCATTTCTTTTTATATATTCCCTTTGTAATAAATCTTTATTATTTATAGTTTCATCTATCAATTTAATTTCATCAGTTAAATCTTTCTTTTCTTTGGTTATCATTTCTATAAATTTTTCTTTATCATTTATTTTTTCAAGTTCTTCACTTAAATTTTCTTTTTCTTTTCTAAAATTTTCCTTTTCTTCTGGATTATACTTTATTTCTAACAATATGGATAAAACCTCTATAGTCTTTAATATATCTTTTTCATTTCTAACTCCATATCTTTCATCTAATTTGCTTTTTAACAATTCCATATAGTCAATAATAAATTCCTTATTTTTTATCCATTTTTCTAAAAATTCATATCCTAATAAGATTCTCAGATTTTGATATATGAGATTATAACTAATACTTTCAATTTCATTTTTTATTGTTGTCCATGAATATCCATTAAATTCTCTTAATGGTTCTACTGCATCTATATTATTTCCTACATTTATTAAATTTGACATTGTTTTATTTATTATCTGATATTTATCTTTTACAATATTTTCATTTTTACTGATTTTTGAAATACAATATAATAATTTTCTTTCTATTGGATAACATATAATCTTTTTTTGTTCTTTATCCACAAGAAATGTTTTATTTTTTAATTTATCATTTGAGTTTATTTTACAAATTTCGATAAAGTCACAATTTTCGTTTATTGTTTTTATAAAATTTTGTATATATTCTTCTTTTGTTTTTGATTTTACTTTAACCTTTTCGTAATCTTTATATGCTGCTTCTATTTTATATAATATATTAAGAAGAAGATTTTTTGCATTTTCATCGAATTTTTTTGTTTCTAATATTGTTTCTAGTTCATTGTTGTAATCTTTTTTTACTATTCTATCTAAAAACTTTTCTTTTTTATTTAGCATTCTCTTCTCCTTTCCATTCTATCATGCTTCTTTTGCTTCACTAGTACTCATTTTTAATTCATTTAATTTTTCTAAAGTCATCAACACTTCTCTTGGTTTGCTTCCTTGATATCCAGATATAACTCCTCTTTCTTCCATTTGATCTATAATTCTTCCTGCTCTTGCATACCCTACTTTAAATCTTCTTTGTATAAATGATGTTGATGCTTGACCTGTTTCAACAACAGTTTGAATTGCATCCATTAAAAATGGATCTGTTTCGTCATCATTTGCTTGTTCTTGTGTCAATTCCTTTTCTGTTTTATTACTATTTTCTATACTTTCTAATATATCTTCACTATATGTAGCTGTTCCATTTGATTTAACAAAATCTACTATTTTTTCTACCTCGTCATCAGAAACAAAAGCTCCTTGAACTCTAGATGGTTTTGGTGCACCAGCAGGAAAGAATAACATATCTCCTTTTCCTAAAAGTTTCTCAGCCCCTACAGAATCTAATATTGTTCTTGAATCTACTTGTGAAGATACAGCAAACGCTATTCTCGATGGTATATTTGCTTTAATTAAACCTGTAATTACATCAACAGATGGTCTTTGAGTTGCAATAACTAAATGCATTCCTGCAGCTCTTGCCTTTTGTGCTAATCTACATATAGCTTCCTCAACATCTTTTGCTGCAACCATCATTAAATCTGCTAATTCGTCTACTATAATAACTATTTGTGGTAATTTCGCATTTTCTTCCTCTTTTTCAATTAGTTTATTATAACCTTTTAAATCTCTTACACCTTTACTAGCAAATTTATTATATCTATCATCCATTTCTTGAACTGCCCAAGCTAATGCTCCTGCAGCCTTTTTAGGATCTGTTACCACGGGAATTAACAAATGTGGTATTCCATTATA
The DNA here is from genome assembly GCA_934169725.1 of uncultured Clostridia bacterium. Lineage (GTDB taxonomy): Bacteria > Bacillota > Clostridia > TANB77 > CAG-508 > CAG-269. The sequence continues at coordinate 6,882 of CAKPOF010000005.1, forward strand.
TACTGATAATTCAACAACTTTTGGATCTACCATTACCAATTTTACTTCACTTGGTTTTGCATTATATATAATACTAGTTATTATTGTATTTATACACACACTTTTTCCAGAACCTGTGGAACCAGCAATTAAAACATGTGGCATTTTTGCAATATCTGCTAATTGTGTATTTCCTGCTACATCTTTACCTAATGCTACACTCAATTTTGATTTATTATTTTGAAATTCTCCACTTTCTAAAACTTCTCTCAAATGTACTGTTTGTTTTTCTTTATTTGGAACTTCAATTCCAACAGCTTGTTTACCAGGTATTGGTGCTTCAATTCTTATTGTTTCTGCTGCCAAATTCAAAGCTATATCATCTGCTAAATTAGCTATTTTGCTAACTCTAACACCTTCTGCTGGTTTTAATTCATATCTTGTTATAGCTGGACCTACAGATACATTTTCAACTTTTGCAGATACACCAAAACTATATAATGTTTTTTGCAATTTCGTTGCTGTATCTGTTAATGCCTTTGCTCCTCCTTTTAAAGTTTTCGCCTTTGACTTGCTTAGCAATTCTATAGGTGGATATTCATAATGTTCATCTTCTACAACCATAGCATGTTCTAATTGAAGTACTTCCTTCTTTTTATCTTCTTTTTTCTCTTCTTCCTGTTTAAACAAATTATTTTCTAATACATCTGGTTGTATTTCTTTTTTACTATCACGTGTTAATGGCTCTAAATTATCATTAGAATGATCATATTTTTTTAATCCTCTTGGATTGTCTTGTTCGTTTAATATTCTTCCCCCAAAATTAATTTTTATTTGGTTGTCCATTAATTCATTATTTTCTTTTTCTTTAGCTTTTGCAATTTTTTCTGCTTTTAATCTTGCTCTTTCTTCCATTCGTTGTTCTCGTTCTTTTCTTTTTCTTTCTGCTATACTTTCTTTTTCTTCTTTTCTATTTCTTTGTTCTTTGATTTCTTGTTTTTCCATTCTTTTATCTTGTAGATTTTCAACCCACATATTTATCAAATCTGATAAATTGATTCCAAATGTAAATACCATTACAACTATAGCTATACCTATGCATAATATAACTGCACCTAGGTCTCCTAACAGTTTAGCTAACGGTACTGCAGCCACTGCACCTATAGCGCCTCCACCTTTGCTATGTTCTCCTAATGCATATGCATCTTTTACAACTTCTGATAATTCTTTACTTGATTGTAATTCTTCACTTGAAATTTGAAAAACACTAAAAGCTATTGATAAACTTATCACAAAAATTGCATACTGCAACATTTTTGAATTTAATGTTTCACTTCCTTCACAAGCAAGTTTTATAGAAATTACAAATCCTCCTATCGGTAACACATATTGCATTATCCCAAACATTCCACCTAATATGTCGTTTAATTTTATCCCTAACACTCCTGATTTAGTATATATCAATACTCCAAGCAATATACTTAACATCATAATAGTTATAACTGCCAGGTCTAATCTTGAAGCTCTGTTTTTACTCTTTTTATATCTTCTTTTTTTAGCCATCTTATCACTCCTATGCCATATTCCTTTCACAGTTTGTAAATATTTTGAGCTGTGAATTGTAATTTTATTATAATTAAAGCCAGATTTCAAAAGTCATATTATCTTGACTTTTGAATCTGACTTCTGATTATAATATAGATTTATTTTCTCTCTATTTTAATTCTTTTCTACTATTTTGTATTGTCTTTATTGTATCTTGTAATGATATTTCCATTAGCCTTAATGCTTCTGTCATATTTGTTTCTAATTTACCCAATGTTTCTTTCATTACATCTTCTGTATTTCCTAGTAAGCTATCAGCATATTCTTTAGTTCCTTTTGATATTTCTCTAGACATTTCATTTGCTGTTTCTATAATTTCTGTTTTTTGGTCATAAGCTTTTCTTGTTATTTCATGTTCATCAATCATTGCAATAATTCTATTTTCTGCTTCTTTTACTATTCCGTCTGCTTCTTTTTGTGATTCTGCTAATATTCTTTGTCTTTCTTCTTTTACCCATTTTGCTTGTTTTAATTCATCTGGTAATTTTAATCTTATTTCTTTTATTAAATCTAACATTTCATCTTTATCTACAACGCTTTTAGAAGAAAAAGGTAAATTCCTACTTCTTTCTAACAAATCTTCTAATGTTTCTAACAATGTAAATATTTCCATGATTTTGCCCCTTTCTACTATTTACCCCCTTTAAGGAATATAATATAAGCTCGTCCATATTTTCTAATATCATATATATTACAATTTAAATTTTCTAATTGTTCCATCAACTCATCTTTAATATCTGTTTCTATTATAATCATTGATTCTTCTTTTATAAGGTTATTTTCTAAAATTATTTTTATTGCATCTATTGCAAAATTTGTTTTATATGGAGGATCCAAAAAAATAATGTCAACTTTTTCTTTTAATTTATTTAAAACTATTTTAAAATCTTCATTATACACTACACTATCATTTTCAAAATGTGTTTTCTTTATATTTTTTTTGATAAATTCACATGCCTCTTTAGATTTATCACAAAATATTGCTTTCTTAGCCCCTCTACTTAATGCCTCTAATCCTATTGCTCCACTTCCAGAAAACAAATCTAAAAAAACTGTATCTCTAACATCGTTTTGAATTATGTTGAATAGTGACTCTTTAACCCTGTCTAATGTAGGCCTCGTATTTTCACCATCCAAAGTATATAATTTAGTTCCTCGTGCTTTTCCCGATATAATCCTCATATTTTAACCTTTCTTTATAAATATCATTTTAAACCATTTTTATCCAAAGTCAATAGTATTAATAGAAATGTAACATACATTTAACAGTTCTGTAATATACTACCTTTTTTGTAATAAAATGGCGAATATAAAAGACTATCTAAATAAATAAGATAGTCTTTTGTGATTAATTTTCCTTATTAATATCTTTTATTAATTCTAATTGTGAAATTAATAATGATTCCATTTTTGCTTTATATATATCAAATTGTTTTTTTACATCATCTAATTCTTTTGTTTTTAATACAATTTCATTTTCTAAATCTTCTGCTTGTTTTTTTGCTGTTCCCTTTGCTTCATTTACTATTTGATCAGCCTGTTGTTTTGCTACATTTTTTATATCTTCTGCAGTAGATTGAGCCATTACTAGTGTATTTTGTAAAGTTGTTTCTATTGTTTTATAATGTTCTAAACTTTTATTTAATTCTTCTACTTTTGCTCTTAATTCTGTTATTTCTTTATAATTCTTACTATAATCTACTGTTAAATCATCTAGAAAATCATCTACTTCTTCTACATTATAGCCATTCATCATTTGTTTAGAGAACTTTTTATTTTCTATATCTAATGGTGTAATCATATTTCCTCCTTCACAAAACTATTACTTTTTATTTTAGTTATTAGTTTAGTCCATTATTTTTTAGCCATGATACTGATAATTTACTCTTTATTTCTTCTCTAGCCATTTCATTTGTTATTTCATAGTTTGATGGTGCAACTAAAAAGATAGAGTTTGATACCTTTTGTATATATCCATCTAGAGCATACACTCCACCACTAATAAAATCTACTATTCTTCTAGCTACATCTTTATTTACATATTCCAAATTAACAATAACTGATTTTCTTTCTTTCAAAAAACTACAAATTTCATCTGATTGTTCAAATGTTGTAGGTTGAGATATTACCATTTTTATTGCATTTGGATGTCCTTGTTGCATATTTATTACTTTATTATTTTTTCTATTAAATCCTTTTTTATCTTCATCTATTTGTTCATCTTCATTATCATAATCATATATATCTTCATCTTCGTATTCGTCTGGTTCAGCTGAGTCCATTCCAAATAATCCCCAAACTTTGTCCATTAATGCTCCTGACATAAAAAAACCTCCTAAATCTTTCCTTTGTATTCGCTTGTACTAAGTATCTACTTTTTTTGCTAACTTGTCAATAGTTTTTATAAATGTAATGCTATTTTAATATTATTGTAATATTTTTGTAATATTAGTTTCCTACTTTACTTAAATCTGGATTTAGCATTACTTCATCATATAAATTTATTTTTTTGTATGAAATAATATCATCATTGCTAAGTCCTAATTCTCTTAATTCATCTGTTGTATATGCTTCTACTATTGAATATTTTTCTCCTTCTTTTTTTACCTTTACTAAAATTTTACTTAAATATCCTGCTCTATTTCTTACTACATATGCTTTATCATCTTGTTTTATTATAGCTTGATTTGGTACTTTTAATCCCTTTTCACTCCACCATATTAAATCAAATGATATTTTTCTATAATTAACTAATTCTTCTACACCTTTTTCAATTTTTAAAACAATTACCATATCACCATTATCTTCATTCCAAGTATATGTTATCTCTGCTGGTACTTCATCATTACTTGATAATCGCACTTTAATAGTATCTCCTACTTTTGCGTTTTTAGCCTGTTCAGAATTTGTTATTGTTGCAATATAACAATATGTATTATCTATAATTTTTCCACATTCATCACTTGTTGAAATTATTTTTCCTGTTTTCACATCTAATTTGTCTAAATAATCTTTACTTAATTGTGAAAAACATTCATTTGTTGGCTTTAATACATCTTCCAGTCCATCTACTTTATATGAAACAACTCCACTTTTAGCAGATTTTACATATTCAGCTCCTGAATTCAATTCATTTTCATATTTTTTTCTTTCTTGAATTAATTGTTTTAAGTATGACCCCTGTGGACTTAATTCTCCAGCAATATTTGCTTTTTTTGTGATTAATTCATTTATTTCCTTTTTCTTTTCTTCTAATTTTGTTGTATCTGTCAATTCATTTATGCCTACCATCTTTTCTTCTATCTGTGTTTCCAAAGATTTTATATCACTTGTAAATAAACCATTTTCATTTGCCATTGACTCTTGTATTTTTGAATCTAATTCTGATATTTTCTGTTTTAAATTTTCTTCATTTTTTGTGTAATATCTATATACAGCTTCATTAACAGCTACTTTTTCCCCTTCTGATTTTATTTTTTCCATACCATTCTTATAATTTTCACCTTGTATAACAACTTCATCTCTTATAACATATCCTATGTCAGTTTCTTCAGAATAAAGTGTTCCCTCATCTAATGTAAAAATATCTGTTGGCTGTTTTATTAACAAATATATAGTATAAAATAAATATATCATCACTAAAAAAATAACAATATAGACTATTATTTTTTTATTATTTCTTTTTATCTTTTGTGTTTTTTCAAACTCTTCATTTATTTGTTGTTCCAATTTATTCCCTCCAAAATAATTTTGATATTATTTTGTATATCATCTTCTGCATTTAGCCATACTGTTTGTTTATTTTTTCTAAACCATGTTAATTGTCTTTTAGCATATCTTCTTGTTTCCATTTTTATTTTTTCTATCATTTCATCTTTTGTTAAATTTCCATTTAGATATTCAACTACCTCTTTATATCCAAGACCTTGCATTGCTGTTGGAAATTTTTTATATTTATTTAAGATATTTTTTACCTCTTCTATTAGCCCTTGTTCAATCATAATATCAACTCTTTTATTTATTCTATCATACAATTTCTCTCTATTCCAATTTAAAGCATATACTTTGTAATCATATTCAACTTCTCTTTTTCTTGATTCTTTCTCTTGTTCTGTTTTATTCTTACCTGTTGCATGATATATTTCCAATATTCTTAATATTCTCTTTTTATCATTTGGGCTTATTTTTTCTATTGCTTTGGGATCAATCGATTTAGCTTTTTCATAAATCTTTTCCAATCCATTCTTTTCTACTTCATTTTCCAATTCTATTCTATATTTTTCATCAAATTTAATTTCTTGGTAATCAATCTCATATATTAAACTATCTAAATATAGCCCTGTACCACCAACAATAATTGGTTTTTTTCCTTTTTTTATTATTTCTTTTATTGCTTTTTTAGCATCTCTTTTATATTCTGCTACACTGTATCTTTTTTCTGGTGACACATTTCCAATTAAATAATGTTTTATTCCTTGCATTTCTTCTATTGTTGGCTTAGCTGTTCCTATATCCATATCTTCATATATTTGCATTGAATCACAAGATATAATTTCTCCATTTATTTTTTTTGCTAATTCTATTGATAATTTTGTTTTTCCTGACGCTGTTGGTCCACAAATAACTATTACTTTATCTTTCTGCATTTTGCACCTCATTATTATATCTATTAATTATACCTTCTTGTGTATTTTTCAAATATCCTTTTTCAACAAATATGCATAACAAAAATATGATTACCAATATAATTATTCTTTTATTTGCTTTATTTCTTTCTATTTCTTCTTCAAATATTTTATCAACTATGTTTGCACTATATGGCAAAATAACTAATGTATTCAAACCTGTAAAAATCAATATCAATGTTTTAGATATAACATTTTTTACATCTTCATTTGGATATGGAATATCAAGATGAACCATATTAAATATAAACATTGTATATACATACATAAAAAATATCCCTATTATAATAAATAATACTTTTCTTGGTTTTTCTATATTCCCTAAATTATGCCATATCCATATTATCCCTATCATAAATATTAGTATTGCTGCAAAGTTAACAATTATCATTTTAATTCTCCTATTTTCTAGCAAATTTTCTTTCTATATCATATTTTGTCATTTTTATAACTGTTGGTCTTCCATGTGGACAAGTAAATGGATTAGGTAATGCTAACAATTTATCCATTAAACTTTCTACTTCTTTTGTGTCAAGTGCCATGTTTGCTTTTACTGCCGCTTTACATGCAACTGTTGCTATGAATTTTTCTTCTTTTTCTTGTTTAGCTGTTCTTGCAACAGTATTTATTTCATCAAGAGTTTCTAAAAATAATTCTTTGGTATTTAAGTCTATACATACTGTTGGTACACCTTCTAATTTTATTGTATTATCACCAAACTCTTCTAAAGTAAATCCTGCTTTTCTAAACATATCCATATTATCTTTTGCTATTCCCATTTCTTTATGTGTTAATGTTATAACATCTGGTAATAAAAGCATTTGTGAATCTTTTCCTTTTTCACTATAATAATTTTGTTTTACTTTTTCATACATAATTCTTTCATGTGCAGCATGTTGATCCAATATATACATTTCTTGTCCAATTTCCAATATAATATATGTTTTAAATATAATCCCTATAAATTTATATGCTGGTTTTTTATATTCCTCTATTCCTTCAAATACAGAAACATTATCTTTTAATAAATCTATTTTACTATTATCAGTGCTTTTTTCATTTTGAGTTGCTTCCTCTTCTGTAATTGGAGGTCTTCCAAATAATTTTGTGTACATTTCATTAAAATCATCTGATACTACTTGTGGATTATCATTTAGTTGTTTAATTTTTTCTTTTATTTCTCTAAATTCTTTTTTTATATCTGAATCTTCTATTTGTTCAATTATTTCTTCTGTCTTATCTTCTTTGTTTTCATTTATATTTTCATCTTCTTTATTTGTTTTTTCTTCAACATTTTCAGTATTTTTATTTTCTTCTGTATTTTGTTTTATCTCATTATTTTCTTCAATAGTCTCTTTTAATTCATTATTGTTTTCATTTATATCTAAATCATATTTTTCACTATCTTCTTTTAAATTTTCATTTGATTTTATCTCAACACCTTTTTCTTGCAATTCATTTTCTAAATCTTTTTTCATCTTTTTTAGTTGTGATAAAATATCTGCAGTATCTATTGGATTTCCAATAATATTTTTTATATCTTTTTCTTTATTTTGCTCTTCCACTACATTAGTTTTTATTTTACTTTCTTCATCTGTATATTCTTCTATTTGTTTTTCATTTTGTTTTCTATAAGAAAATAAACCATTCTCGTTTTTCTTTTCTTCTTTTAATCTTTTTAATCTCTCTTCAAATGATAATTCTGTACTTATTTCTTCTTTTTGTTTGTCTAACTTGTCCTCAGAATTTGCAACTAATTCTGTTTTTAATAATGTATCTTTCACTGCATGGTATATTGATTGGAATATCTTACTTTCTTCTGCAAACCTTACTTCTAATTTTGCAGGATGTACATTTACATCTACCTTTGCAGGATTCATTTCTATATTTAATATTACAAATCCAAATTTTCCTATTGGAATTAATCCTTTATATGCTTGTTCCGTAGCAGCTGTTAATGTTTTATCTTTTATATATCTTTTATTAACAAAAAATAATTGATTAGATCTATTTGAACGAGCTATTTCTGGTTTTCCAACAACACCTGTAATATTTATATCTTCATATTGATATGTTACTTCTCTAATTCCATTTGCTATATCTTTTCCATAAATACTATATATAACATTTTTTATATTTCCACTACCATTTGTTTGAATAACTGTTTTTCCTGTATTTATTAATTTTATTGCTATATTAGGATTAACTAATGCAATTCTTGTTATAACATCTTCTACATATCCTGATTCTGTATAATCTTTTTTCAAAAATTTATATCTAACAGGTGTATTAAAAAACAAATTTCTAACAGTAATTGTTGTACCTGTTTTACATCCAGCTTCTTCTTTTTCTAAAACATTTCCAGCTTCTACAACAACTTTATATCCAATTTCTTGCTCCTTTGTTTTTGAAACCAATTCAACATTTGCAATTGCTGCAATACTTGCCAATGCTTCTCCTCTAAATCCCATTGATGTTACTGTATCTAAATCATCTGCACTTCTTATTTTACTTGTTGCATGTCTTTCAAAAGCTATCTCCAAATCATCTTGTGCTATACCTTTTCCATTATCACTTACCTTTATGTATGAAATACCACCATTTTTTATTTCAACAGTAATATTTGTAGCTCCAGCATCTATTGAATTTTCTACCATTTCTTTTATTACTGATGCTGGTCTTTCTATAACTTCCCCAGCTGCTATCTTATTAATTGTTAAATCATCTAATAAAACTATATTTCCCATTCTTTCTCCCTCTTCTGTAATCTATAAACTTTGCTGTTATTATATCATTATCTATTATTTTTTGTAAAGGGTATTTTCTTTATGTTATCCTACTTAAAATTCATGTAAAACTTATGATATTTTTGTCGTTTTTTGTCTTACGATTGTTGATATTTAAGCACTTATGAGTTGTAAAATTTATGTAAATGGTATATAATTAATAGAGTAACTATTAATTATATACTATAAGTTAGAGTTTATCTAACTAGAAAAGGAGTAAATATGACAAATATTGAATTACTATCAAAAACAATTTCTAGCCGCAAAGAAACATTAAAACCTCACCAGATCATGTTTTGCTTAAACATGAAGCCAATCATTTTAAATTTAGTAAATGACAAAAAATGTCAAAAAAATAAAATTGATAGATTGGCTGAATTAGCTTCAAAACAATTAGAACATGATAAATATTTATGTTCTACTGGTGAATTATCAGAAAAAGAAGTTGAGGAAGATAAACGTATTCATACGCAACTTGTAAGTATTTTAGATCAATTTGATCAAGAAATTCAAAGTTGTCAAGAACTCCGAGAAACTATTGATACGCTGATAAAACAGCAACCAGTAGTAGGTTAACTAATTTGTTAACCTGGAGGGTTTCCTTTGGGAAGCCCTCTTTTTTCATACTATATATTCTATTTTGTTATTCTTAAAATATTTTAACATTTCTTCTAGGAAAAATTTTTTTCCATCTTCTCTTAATTCATTTTTATATATATATTTTCCTCTACCTCTTCCCTGCATCTTTTCCTTGTCTAATAAATTTATTGCATTTGGAAAGGCTTCTTCATTTATTTTAGAATGTACAAAACTATATGTCATAAATATAATTTCAAAAAAAACTATTTCTTTTGATTTTTTAGATAACTTATCATTTAATTCTATAATTAAATTTATATATAATTCTTTCCAATTTTCTACCATAATAACTGGTGCAATTAATATTCCAATCTTATATCCTGCTTCACTTAATTTATTTATTGCTTCAATTCTTTCATTTAATCTTGAAGTCCCAAATTCAACTTTATTAATAATTTCTTTAGGATTCACACTCATTCTAATTATTATCTTCCCTTTATGGTCTAAGTTTAAAATATCATCAACCATAGAAAATTTTGTTGGCAATGTTAAATATCCCTTTTTACTCTCTTTAAAATTTTCAATTGTCCAGACTAAATTATTAGTTATAGTATTTTCTAAAACTAAATCACTATTACTTCCTATTTCAAAAGTTAATTCTCTTTCTGATTCTTCACTTACTTTTAGTATCTTTTCTAACATTTTTTCTCTATTAACAAATAATCTTAAATATGCACATTTATTATAATTACACACTAAGTAACAATACATACATGCAGCAGTACAACCCGATGACGTGTATGGAACTAAAAAATCAGAAGTTTTATAATTAGGTACAAATTTATGAGTTTTTCTTACACCTATTATTAAATTTTGTTTCATATTCATAAACTCTTTATTAGATTTTTTTCTCATTTCTTCTATATTATTATGGTTTTCTATCTCAAAATTAGCTACATCTTTATATTTTTCCATCAACTCCTTTCCTAAATTATAATTTAATATTTCTTTTTCAAAATAAATAGCTTTAGGTTTAAACATATAAATCAATTCCTTTCTTTATATATTTTTACCTAAAGCTTAAATTTTATTTATCTTTTTTCATAAATAACATATTCATATTTAAATTTATTTTCTGTATCTTCTGGTCCTTTTTCTCTTTTAATTTCTTTCCATTTTTCTTCACTAATTCTTGGAAAAAATGCATCTCCATCAAAATCTTTATCTATTTCTGTTACATACATTTTTGTAACATATGGCATTAATAAATTATATATAATTGCACCACCAATTACAAATGCTTCTTCATCACCTTCAATATACTCTTGTATTTGTAACATTGAATGTACCACTTCAACATTCTCATCTTTAACTTTAAAATCTGGATTTTGACTAAAAACTATATGTTTTCTATTAGGTAATACTCTACCTAATGCCTCAAAAGTTTTTCTTCCCATAATTATTGTATGATTTTCCGTTAATTTTCTAAATCTTTTTAAATCATCTGATATATGCCATAATAATTTATTATCTTTTCCTATTGCATTATTTTTTGCTTTTGCTACTATAATACTTAACATTTTATTTTTACCTTCCTATCATCTTTATATTGCAACTGGTATTTTACCAATTTTTACTTCTTTATTATAATCATATCCTTCAACTTCGAAATCTTCTACTTTAAATTCATAAAAATCTTTAGTTGGATTTTTAATAATTAATTTTGGACTAACATCTTTTGGTTCAGCCTCTATTAATTTTTTTACAAGTGGTATATGTCTATCATATATATGACAATCTCCTATATTGTGAGTCAATGTTCCCACCTCTAAATTTGATACCTGTGCAAACATATATTGTAAAGCTGCATATTGCATAATATTCCATCCATTTGCTGTTAACATATCTTGAGATCTTTGATTTAATATTAAATGCAATTTGTTTTCTTTTACAATCCATTGTGTTCCATAAGCACATGGCTCTAGTTCCATATCTTTTAATTCTTCATGATTAAATAAATTTGTCATTATTCTTCTACTTGACTTATCATTTTTTAGAAGATACAAAACATAATCTACTTGATCCATTAATTTTGTTCCATCTTTTGTTTTAAATTCATATTTTTTTCCTAATTGGTATCCATATGCTTTTCCTATTGTCCCTTCTTTATTTGCCCATTGATCCCATATGTGTGAATTCAATTCACTTACCTTGTTAGATTTCTTTTGCCAAATCCACAAAATTTCATCTATTGCATTTTTTATAGTTTTACTATTGTTTCTTAATGTTATCATTGGAAATTCTTTTCCAACATCATATTTATTTTGTACACCAACAATAGATATGTAATTTGCCTCTTCTCCATCATCCCATCTTGTTCTTACATTAGTTCTTTTTGATGAATATCCATTTTCGATTATTTCTTTACAAGTTTTTATGAATTGTTCATCTGCTTGTGTCATATGTATTCCTCCTAAGTTAATTTTATTGAAGTATATCACAACTATATTTATTTTTCTATACTTTATTGTAAATAAAATCATTTTTTAATTTAATAATATATTGTCTTTTGAAATACTGCGTAAGCAATCAAATGAGCAAATAATTCCATTTAGGTACATATTCTTCTTCGTGTTCTCCTAAATCTTGCATATAACCATTTTCTATTCCTAATTCATAAACGTAGGTTTCAATTTCTTCATATTCTTCTTGGCTTAACTTCCTGTTTAATTCTTTATCTTCTTTTGCTTTATATGTAGGAAAATATTGTGCCATTATATTAATATACACTCTTTCATCTATATTATCTTTTATCCATTTCAATACATTTTTACTATTTTCTATATTATTAGGTAATATTAAATGTCTAATCATAATTCCTTTTTTTAACATTCCACAATTATCAAAACAAGGTATTCCTACTTGATTATACATTTCCTTAATTGCTTTTGTAGCAATCTCAAAATAATTATCAACATTTGAATATTTTTTTCCTAATTTATTATCATAATACTTCAAATCTGGTAAATATATATCTATATATCCTTTTAATAACTTTAATGTTTCTACTCTTTCATATCCATTTGTATTATATATTATTGGTATTTTTAATCCATTTTTCTTAGAAATTTTTATTGCTTCTATAATTTGTAGAACATAACTTGTTGGTGTAACTAAATTTATATTTTCGACACCAGAATTTTGTAATTCAATAAATATATCAGCAAGTTTTTGTATCGAAATTTCCTTTCCTTTTCCTAATTGACTAATTTCATAATTTTGGCAATATATACAATTCATATTACAATTTGAAAAAAACACTGTACCAGAACCTTTTTTTCCACTTATACACGGTTCTTCAAAATTATGTTTAGAATATAACGCTATTTTTATCTTATCTGTACTTTTACATCTTCCTATTTTATTTTTAGTTCTATCAATTTTACATTTTAATGGACATATTTCGCATTTTGTTAAATCCATATTCTAATCATTCCTTTTATTAAACATCTTTATTTTCTCTAAATATTTTTAACACTTGTTACATATATATTACCATTTTCATCTTTCTCTAGCCTTACTTCTTTTTTAGTAAATTTATCTATGTTTTGTTTTACCATTGCCTGAATGTTTGATTCATCTTCTGTAGATTTAACTTCTCCTATTTCTTGTTCGCCTAAATTTTCGATTTTTATATTATATTCTGTATTCTGACTCTCATCCAAACCTGAATAGTCTTCTAAATATTCGATTATTTTAACTGTATATCCGTTTTCATCTTTAGTTATTGTATCTAACAAAAATGAATCATCTTTTTTATCTAATGTAGTCCCACTAGCTATATATTTTTTCTTAGTATCATCATATTTCATATACTCATATCCATCTTTGGGAAATTCTTTATTAAACTCATTACCAAATATTTCTTTTGCTTTATTTTGAATTTCATCATATGTTAATTCATATTGTTCCATATTCTTTTTTACAACTTCCCATATCCATAGCTCAGGAGCTTGGTTGATATTTTCAAATTCTGGTAAAGCATCTTTAGTCACTTCTTTCCACATATATATTTCTTGCATATATGTTTCAATCTTTGTAACTTCTTCAACATTTATTTCTTTTTTTTGACTGTTAATTATTGTATTTTTTCGATATATATACATTCCAATAAAAATCATTAGTAATATTAATATTGTAACAACAAACTTTTTCATTAGCATCTCTCCTGTTTTTTTACTATATTATATATCATTTTTTAATTTTTTCCATACTTTATTTAATTTTTTTATATTTAAGACAAATTTCGACATCTTTCTATTTTTCATTCTGCTATAATTTTACTTACCACTAAAAAAAGGAGGTAAAATTTATGAAAGTTATAAAATCTACAGACAAAGACAATCGAATTATTGGAAATGTTACTGGACAAATTACGATTTCCATTTATAACAGTGAATATAAAGGACATCCCAATTTCTTAATTCAATCAGATCATTCTGTTTCTGAAATAGCAGATATTATTGAAGATGTCTTACACTGTTACTAATATTATATATCTATTGTAGCAAATATTGTAATTAATACTTAACTATGTTAGATGTATTTACAATCACAAATATATAGAGACTTATTACATTTCTCTATATATTCAAAAAGGACAATCATGATGATTTGTCCTTTTTATTATATTATATTTTATTCTTTACTGCTAAATATAAAATATTCAATTTGATTTTTTATGTAAAATATGGTATATTATGTATGAACAACTTTTTGTTGCCTTTGAAAAAAACTTTTCGGAGGCTCAAACCTCCGAACAATTATAAGGAGGATACATATGACAACATTTTCAAAAATTTGGTACACTGAAGTTAAAGCATTAGCACAAGCTTGTATTACAGAACCTGAATTTATACGGTTGATGGTTCAAAGCGAAAACTATGAACCTACTAAAGAGGAATATGAATATCTTGCAAGCCTCTCTGAAAAGTATAAAGATTTATATGGCATGTACAATATTTCGGAGATGATTTCTAGAGTAGACCATGCTTTAAAAGACGATAAAACAGCAATAGCTAAAATAGCTATAATCGATGTTTACTATGTACTTAATAGACCTAGCTATTTTCACAATGTCTTTCTAAGCGATGAAACCGATGAGGAATGGAAAACCAGAGTAGCACTTCGAAATGGATTATACAAACTTCTAAACGCATAATTTTTTTGAAGATGAAAAAAAGACACATTGCTTTGTTAAGCAATGTGTCTTAAAAATGTTGACAAACTTATTTTCTTCCATTATTTCATCCTTTTTTTAATTATGATTATTGTTTTACATATTCCTTTGCACATTTTCTTATATCTTCCATCTTTCGTTTTGTATCTTCATTTTTATAATCAATTCTATCTATAAGAATATCGATATAATTATTTTCCTGTACATATTTTAACGATATATCAAAATTCAAATCAAATATAAAAGCTATTATACAAACCCAATAGTCAATTATTGTTTTTCTATCTTCCAATTTTATACATTGATGTTTCATAAAGTCATCATATACTTTTTTATTTATTGTTTCATAATTTATAGTTTCTTTATTATATACTTTTGGAAATATATCTTCAAATTTATCATATTGTCTAACCCTAAAATTATCAATTTTATCTGCATCTCTGATTATTTTACAATGTAGTAATTCGATATCATTTAAATTGTCTTCTATTTTAAATTTATTATGATTATATATTGCTTTATTGATTATATTATCATATTTTCTATCTTTTATAAATTTAGTTATTAAATTTTCTTCAAACAATACTTTTACACCGAACTTTGCATGTTCTATTTTTTTATCATCAAAATCATTAAATTCTTTTAATTGCTCAAATCTTCCTATATCATGCAACAATGCTATTGTTTTTGCAAGTTCAATATTTTCTTTATCCAGTTTTAATCCTGTTGCTATATACTCACTTTTTTTGACTACTTCATATGTATGTCTTATCTTCATTTTAATACTGCCATTTTCTAAATCATAATTTTTTAAATATTCTTTAAAAAATTCCTCCGTTTTTCTAAAATCAATCATTTTTATCCTCTCCATACTTTATATTATTTACATCTCGTAGATATAGTTTATTTTCTTGCTATTGTAAATCTTATTTTTCTTATTTATATCATAAAATCAGTACAAAAACAATTATTTCCAGGAATCACAACAAAAAAATCAACCAGATTTATTTTCTGATTGATTTTTGTATCTTTCTATTTTAATAGTTCGAACAGATACGTCATTGGTGGGCAGGGAAGGATTCGAACCTTCGTACTCAAATGAGAACAGATTTACAGTCTGCCGCCTTTAGCCACTCGGCCACCTACCCAAATATATAAAAAAATAAAAATGGTGCTCCCTCAAGGATTCGAACCTTGGACCCACCGGTTATGAGCCGGTTGCTCTGACCAACTGAGCTAAGGGAGCATTACCTCAACGCAAGATAAAGTATAAACTATTTTTTCGTTATTGTCAATACATTTTTTCAATTTTTTTAGTTTTCGCAAATTTTTATTTAAAATTTCGTTTTTTATTGGTAAATTTTTATATTAGAAATCAAAAAGAGTTAGAATAAATCAATTTTCACCTAACCCTTTTCATATTAATAATTTTCTGAACCTTTTCCTTCAGGTAAAGCTGGATATTCTATAACAATTCTTATTTTCATGATATATTTTACAGCTCTTACTATTTTACTATTTTTTATTCTTTGCCATAGACTTGGTTTTTTCTCAAAAGTTACAGATTGTTCATATTGTTGTTGTTCAATATTTTGATTAGCTTCTTCTGTTTGTACTTGTTCAACAACAGGTGTTTTTTCTTCTACAGGTGTTGGAATAGATTTCAATGCATCTGCCACTTCAATTCCTATAAAACTTAATGCCTTAGATCTATCTTCTATTCTCTCCATGTCTATTTCTATATGTAAATTTGATTCTAAGTTTGTTACACGTGCATTTAATAGTTTCATAGCATCTTGATAATTTTGAGATTTTTTTCCTCTTGATTTTCCAACAATACTCAATGTTTCAATTATATCTTCTGGAAATTCATTTTCTGCTTCTTTTACTTGGTCTTTCCAGTTTTTTTCTTTATTGTCTACTGTCTTTATCAATTCTTTTAATTTACCTGACAATGTAATATTTTGTTCTCTTTGTCTTATTAATTCTTCTATTTTTTTTGTATTTTCTTCGAATTGATTTGTAGCATACTCAACTAATCCATAGGCTGCTTTATATACACTTATAGGAAAATTTTTCTTTTTTGGATATTCAATTAAATATGTTTTTATTGATTCTATTAAATCCTTAAAATATGTATCATCTTCTAATTGAACAATTTGTTTTTTACTTTTAGGATTTATAAGTTTATGTACTTTATCTATATTGGATAATATTTTCTCTTCAGTGATAACCATTCTCACATTTACTATGCCAGATCTAGACATGTAAATTACCTCCTTTTTATCTTAAGCATCTTATTTATACATATATAATTATACATTAACCAACAAAAAACTACAATACCAATAAACGATTTTTATTTTAAGTTTTTGTAACAAAAATGTTACATTTTTGTTACAGTTTTTATTTCTTCAAATCTTTTTATCTTTTGAGTTGTTGTTTTTATTAATTCTTTATCCGTAACACTTATTTCTCTTACATATTTATATGCTGGCATTGTTTTATTTATTTTCTTTATTTCTTGCCATATTTTTTCTTTTAATTCTTTTGGATCTTTTGTTCCAAATTCTTCTTCAACTGTTGTCTCATCATAAACTATTTTTGCACATATTTTATAATCTCCATCATCTTCTGGTCTTCCATATACAAATGACTCTTTTATTCCGTCAATTTTGTTAATTAATGTTTCTATTTCTTCAGGATATATATTTTTTCCATTTTTTAATACAATTACAAACTTTTTCCTTCCTGATATAAATATATATCCATCTTTATCTATTCTAGCTAAATCTCCTGTATGTAGCCATCCATCTTTTGTAATTGTTTCTTCAGTAGCTTCTTCATTTTTATAATATCCAAGCATTATTGAAGGACCTTTTGCTAACAATTCTCCTATTCCTTCTTCATTTGGTTCTTCTATTTTTACTTCTATACTTGGAAATGCTTTTCCTATTGAACCTAATCTTGTATATTTATCGTCCTCAGCTGCTATAACTGGTGAACTCTCAGTTAATCCATATCCTTGATACATTGTAAATCCAAAATCATTAAATCCTTTTTCTGCCATAGGATCTAGTGCAGCTCCTCCAGCTACCATAAGTCTAAGTTTTCCACCTAAATTTTCATGTATTTCTTTAAATAATTTCTTCCTTATATCTATTCCAAATTTCATTAAAAAATTGCTTATTTTTATACCTTTTTCTACTGTAGGCAATTTTCCTTTTTTCTCTATTCCTTTCAAGACTCTCTTATACATTGATTCAAATAAAATTGGTACAGAAATCATTGCTGTTATTTTATAGTCTTTAATATTTTCTGCAATGTGTCTAATTCCTTCACAAAAAGCAATTGCACCACCTTTTGAAATAGGATATAAGAATCCAACTGTACATTCAAATGTATGATGTAATGGTAAGAATGATAAAAATCTATCATTTTCATCAGTTTTTATTACAGATGCTATATCCATTAAATTTGCACATATATTTTTATGTGATAGCATTACAGCCTTAGACATGGCAGTTGTTCCAGATGTAAATAACATTATAGACATCTTTTCAGAATCAATTTTAGCATTTATAAATTCTGTATTTCCATTTTTCAATAATTCTTTTCCTTGTTCTATTAATTCTTTTTCAGAATAAATCCCATCTGTTTTTTCATCTAAATCCATTGAAATAAAGTATTTTATTGCTGTATTATTTTCTTCTTTTATTTTTTTCATAATTTCATCATATTTTTTTGAATAAAATATTGCTTCTACTTCTGAACGAACAACTAAATTTTCTATTTCATTATTTGGTAATGATTTATCTAATGGCACTATTACTCCTGTACCTGTAACTACTGATAAATATGCTAATCCCCATTCATATCTATTTTCTGATATAACAGCTATTTTTTTATCTTTTAACCCCATATCAATTAACTTTGTTCCTAATGCATTTACATCATCTCTAAATTCTTTATGTGTTATTTTTCTAAAAACTCCTTCTTCCTTTGTTTTATATAAATATGCTGGTCTATCCCCATATTTATCACCTGATTTTTTTAACATATCTTTTAAATCTGTAAATTTCATAAAATCATGTATTGGCTCTCTCATTTTTATCCCCCATCTATTTTATTTTTAATCCTTCTATTAATGTATTTCCAAATTCTTTATATAATTGCATTATATCTATTTCTTCATCACATCTTAATTTATATATTAATGTTGAACAAATTAATCCATATATCTCTGAAGCTATAACTTTTGGATTTCCTTTTTTTATCTGTTTTTTATTTATTCCTTCTTGTACTATTTCTTCTATTTTGTTTATATATTCATATATATGTTTTTGGCATTTTTGATTTCGTGCTTCATTTCCCCAAAATTGACTTAATAAAATCGTTATCAAATCTTCATATTTCATTATGATTTTTATTTGTATTAATACTATAGCTTTTATTTTATCAATATAATTATCATATTTTGCAGTTTTTATATCTATACTATTTTGTAATAATTTCATTCCTTCTTCTATTAAGAAATTAAATATTTCTTCTTTGCTAGAGAAATGATAATATAAAGTTCCTTTTGCAACTCCTACTGTAGCTGTAATTTCTTCTATACTAGTAGCATCATATCCTTTTTCTGCAAATAATTTCATTGATGTTTCAAAAATTTTTCTCTTTGTTTTATTCATTTCACAACAACCTTTCAACACTATATATTAATATAGCTTATTATATCTTTAACCCCTTAATTTTGCAAGATTTTTTTTGATTTTATACTACTCATTCTAAATATGGATTTACAATTTATATTTTATAAAATGCATTATTTCTAAATTTAATAATAAATATTAGCAATAGAACAAAGCAACTTTAGATTGCTCTTTGTTCTCACCGATTTAAGTTTTCGACTAAATGGAGAAAATCTCAAAGGCAATAGCAATTATAGCACTCTTATATACTAGGAAATTTCTCATTTCCTGGTATACAAAACAATAAGAGGAAGCTTTTATTTCTTTGCCCCCTCTCTTTCTTATCTTATTATACATATCAAACAAAAAATTATAACTTTTATAATTGTATTTAAAAACAATTTATAATTTATAGCTTTTATTCCTATATTATTTAATTCGTCAAATCCTTTTACAATCTCATCTATCTCTTCTTTGGATATTAGTTTTTTCTGTTCTATATATTCTTTTGCTAGAAACCTTGCCTTTATCATTGCATCATTTTCTAAATAACTTCTTATAAAATAATATATATATCCACCTATTATTAATATTATTAAAAATATCATTTTATTAGGTAAAAATTTTAATATTCCTAATATTACTATCATTAAAAAATATATTATATATATATTTGAATAAAAGAAATTAAATAATAATAATTTTCTATCTTGGATTGAATGTAAACATTCATGTGCTATTGTTTGTATCCTTGTATAACTTTCTTTTAAATCTGCTATTAAAATTTTATTTGATATTGCTATATATAATGAATTTGTTGCATTTTTATCTTCCTCTATTTTCACTTTATCATTTTTTAACATTTTCAAATAATCTTTACAAATTTCAATATTATCTGGAAATTTTGAAACAATATTATCTAATTTTTCATTTTTTGCAATCTGTTCTATTTCTTTCTTATTAAATCCAAATAATTTTCTTAGAATTACAATCACTATCATCAAAAATATTATTATTACAATATATTCCATACTTAACAAATATCCTTTATTATAAATTATTGCATAACATCTCTTACTGCTTCTCCAATTAATTTATTTACATCTGCCAACATTATATTAAATTTCATTTCAGCATCAAAATATTTTTTAGCATCATCTAATTGTATTAAATCTGCATATAATTCTTTCATTTTATTTGTTTTTGTTTCATCTTCTTTTCCTGTTTGCATTTGAGTTATTTGTGCATCATATCTGGCAACTTCAAATTCTCCTATTTTCTTTTTTAATTCAGGTTTCAAGGCTAGCGCCTCTCTTGCCATCTTATAATTTACATACTCTTCTGATTCTTTTATTTCTGTTGCAAGTTTATTTGCAGTATCATATACATTCATATTAATTCTCCTTTACAGTTGTATTTATATTTTCAGAAATATTTTCTTCTACTCCTTCAACATCTACTTTTGCATTAGTAGGACATATATTAACAAAAGTATTTCCATCATTTATTTTTATTTCATTACCATTTAAATCTTGGTATACAGTTTGTTCTTCTCTAGAATTTTTTATACATTTTATTTTTATTGCTTTTCCATTTGTAATATAATATCCATCAAATGTTCCTATATTTTTTAGACCTTGTCTTCCTTTATTTTCTGAATCTGATAAAGTATAATTATCACAGAAAGTAATAATTATATTTTTTGTTGTTACACTTTCCTTTGTAGTCCAATCTGTTTGTTGTTTTCCTCTAGCATATCTTACATATACTTTATTTTCTTTATCATATTGATATTTAACTGTTTGTAAATCTGAATGTGGTATTGTTATAGTATCTGCTGAATACCCATCTTCTAGTTTTACTTCGTCTGTTGTATAATTTAGTACACTTTTTTTAGTTGATGTTGTTTTATATTTTTTATTTTTTGCTGATTCTAACAATTTACTTGTGCTTGTAACTGCATTATGTGGTGCAGCTTTATCTTTTACTCTCCAAAATGTTGTTCCATCTTCTGATATTCCATTAATATCATTAATATTATATTTTTTTATATCACTTTCCGCTTGAGGACTTTGTCCAAAATGTGTATATATAGCATCATTTTCCATTGCATAGTCAATAAAATAATGTCTTGCACTTCTAACTGGTCCTATTTTTTCAACTTCAGCCCCTTTAAATAACGCCATTAATCTTGTTTCTCCACCTTCAACCACAATTTCATATATCATATATGCTTTGTTTAATCCTGCCTGTGGCCATGCATCACTATGATTATCTATCATTACCGCTATAGGTCTATCATTTCCTTTAAATATTTGTACTTGTTTTGCTTCTCCAACTAATTCCTTTTCATTTTCTTCTGATATAGTTTCTTCATTATTCTTTTTATTAGTTATTTTATATGCTAATACGATTCCTGCTGTTATTATCAAAACTACTAATATTGCAATTAAAATTTTTACTTCACCTTTTTCTTTTTGCATAAGTTTCTCTCCTTTACTTTTCATTTTAACGTAATATTTTTAATTTTTCTAAAACATTTTCTTCTTTCTTTCTCATTTCTTTTTTATCATTTTCTTCAATATGATCATAACCAATTAAATGATAAAAACCATGTACTAGCATATAGCTTAGCTCTCTTTCAAAACTATGTCCATATTCTTCTGCTTGTTCTTTAACTTTTTCTATAGAAATTATAATATCTCCTAATATATCTTGGTGTTCAAAATCTTTTTTATTAATTTTTTCTTCTAGTTCTTTTTTCTCAAACATTGGAAATGAAAGTACATCTGTTGCATAATCTATATTTCTATATTCCTTATTAATTTTTCTTATGTTTTCAGGATTTGTAAATGTTACTGTTATATATAGTTTTGATTCTTCCATCTTTTCTTCTTTAAAACATTCTTCAAAAACTTTTTTTACTATATCTTCATATTCAAGATTTTTTTCAATTTCTTGGTATATTATTTCATACTTATACATTTTAAGCTGCTTTCCTCGTTTTCTTAATATATTTTCCTTGAGATTTAAAAGAATTCTTTAATTCTCTTAATGCTCCATAATCAATTAATTTTCTTTTATAATATTTTACTAATTTACTATAATCAATTTTATCGTTATTTTCATTTATTTTTTTGATATCATTTTTTATAAACAATACCTCTTTTTGTTTAACATATTCCATAAAATTAACTTCTTTTAACTTGCAAATTTCTTTATATTGGTTCCAGAATTTTTTAAATTTTTCTCTATCTTTTGTATTTTCCCAATAAACTTTTGTTGATAATAATTTTATATTATAATCTTCAAATAAATTTATTAACATATTATATGCTTTTTCTCTCTTTGTAGCTATTTTTGTATCTTGTACTAAAACTCTAGCATCTTTTAATAATTTTTCATAACATTGTATTGCTACAATTAATGGTAAACTATGTGTAAACAATTTTCTGCTAATTCCTAATAGCAATACATTTTTCTCTATATTATCTTTAGTATCTAGTTTTCCTACAGTATAAGTTTCAAAATTTTCATAATCATTCATAATTTCTTTTATGTTTTTGTCTTCATAACCCATTTTTATTTTTAATGTCAATATTCTTTGAATATATTCTTCTAATGTGTAAAATATTTTAGTATATATCCAATCTTTTGATGTTTCATAAGCATTTGTTGTATCTGCTAATTTTATTGAATAATTTTTCAATATTCCTTTATATAAAGTATCCATCTTAGCAACATAAAATTCATTATATCTTGATATCATTTTTTCTTTTCCTGATAGTTGCACACCATCATTATCTAATTCCAATAAATATTTTTGTTTTCTATTTTTGTACTCAACAAATTCTCTTTCTTTTAAGCTTGTAACTTCATAATATTTAGATAAAGCTTCTTTTTCAAATTCTGTAGCAGTATTATTTCTTACCTTTTTATATATTGAATCCATAACATATTTATCTAATGATTCTAAATATGCCTCATATGCTAAATCATATTTTTTCTCTGCTTCTTTTTTATTATAATTTTCGTCACTAACTTTGTATGCTTCATACGCTTTCAATAAATTATTTCTTTTTATTGATATTAACATACCATTAATTCCAATTTTTGTTGGTATTAACATTTTTGTTAATGTTTTTGTAATTTTACTAAAAAATGTTTTATCTGCCCCAGTAATTCTCAAACTTCTTTCTTCCATTTATATCATCCCTTCAATACACAATTTTTTCATTAGTCCCTATATTCTCAAGCACTTCATATGTAATATAAATTTCTATGTTATTTTCATTTTCATGAGTATTTATACTTTTATTTACAATTTGATTTTTGTTCTCTATTTTTTGTTCCATTTCTTTTTCTAACTCTTCAATCCCTAGTTCTTTAGCCTCTTCTTTTGAATATGTTTTTTTAACTTCTTTTTCCTCTTCACTCATTTCTTTAACTACGGAAATCGGTAAATAAAAATCAGAAAATAACTTCATTTTCTTTTCCGTTTCTATTGTATCATAAATTTTAAAATTTGAAAGCCTTTTCGGAAAAATTATTTTAAAATTATTAAATTTTATTCCATACTTAGTTTCTGTATTTCCTGTTTTCTGCTTTTCCGTAGTGTTATACTCTATTTTTTTATTTTCTGTATACCAAACCTTTGCTTGTATATCACCTTTTGCATGAACATATCTAATACCTGTATATTTTCCTTCCATCCATCCATTTATTAATATATCACCTTTACTTATTGTATCTCCAACTTTTACATTTGCAGTTCCATTTTGAGCACTTATTTTAGTTATTATTCCATCTTTATCTGAAACAATATTACAATATTCATCTTCTGGAACTATTTCTGGTTTTTCAGTTGCTTTTACTATTTTTACTATTGCATTTGTTCCTTTTAATTCGATTCCCATCCATGCTATATCATTTCTATTTAATCTAACTTTATTTATGATTTCTTTTACATCTATTGATGATTTTGATTCTCCTATTTTTAACCCAGCTTTATTAACATCTTCCATTATATTTTCCACTTTATTATTTTCTTCTTCCCTTATTTCTATATTCCAAACAAAATTTGAGCTAAATAAAATAGAAAATATTAAAATAAGTAAAAAAGCTACAAATATCTTCCTTTTTTTATATTTATTCATTAAAAAAGGAAAACCTCTTTTAGATTCTATTTTTATAGTACATTGTGTTTTTTGAGCTATTTTACATATTTCTTTAAAATCTTTTATTTCTATATTTAATGATATTTTAACATCATTATTTTTCTTTATATTCCACATTATATAATTTTTGTTTCTACATATATTTATAAATCTTTCTATATAATATCCTTCAACAACAATCCTCAAATATCCAAATATATAATTTATAATTTTTTTTATTATCATTAGACTCTCCTCAATTTAATCTGTTATTCTTTCAAAATCAATACTTTCAATTTTGCCTGTTACTTTTATATCATCATTTGTCATTGTTTCTAGATTTAAGTTATATCCATTTATACTTACAATTCCAACATATGTGCTAACTCTAACAAAAAATTCTTCATATTCTAAAATTCCTTTATAATTTTCTACTATCAATTCATCAAAACCTATTAATGAAATTTTTGGTATATCTGAATATACTTCCTGCGGTATTTCTAAAATTTTATCAATTTTATTCATTCTTCTTTTTTTCAATTTTTACCTCAGTCCTCTCTAGATTTTAATTATTTACATATTATTATTGTTCAAATTCATCAAGTGACTTAAATTCATATTCCATATTTTTGGCTTCTTTTATTACTGAATCTAGTATATTGGTATTTGTTTTTGAATTCCCATGTAATAGCATAATTTCTCCATTATGAAAGTTGTTGGTTATTTTCTTAATTGCACTATTTTCATCAGGTTGCTTATTTTCATTCCAATCTTCATATCCAAATGACCACATAACATTTTTATATCCTAATGAATTTGTAACATTTAATGTTTTTTCACTAAATTCACCTTTTGGAGGTCTAATATATTTCATTTCATAACCAAATTTTTTATATATACTTTCATGCAAATCCATAACCTCTTTTTTTATTTCTTCCTCCGTTAAATCTGGCATACTTTTATGATTTACTGTATGGTTTCCTAATATATGCCCTTCATCAATCATTTTTTTCACTAATTCTTCCTGAGTATTTAGATAATGTGCTGTAATAAAAAACGTAGCCTTAACATTATTTTCCCTTAATGTTGTTAAAATTTTTTCTGTATATCCTGCCTCATATCCTTCATCAAATGTTAAATATATTACTTTTTTATCTTTATTTCCTAAACATATTCCATTGTTTTCTTCCAAAACTTTCTTATTTTCCTCACCAACATCTGGTTGATCATGATTGTCATTTCTTTTTATTCCCCAACCAATCTTTTTATTATTTAATTGAGAATTTGTCTTTATTGCTCTTTCATTAGACATATCTAAAATTGTAAAAATTAAAACAATAACTATTAATAAAGTCATGCTTATTTTTTTAATCATATTATTTTTCATACAAACCCTTTCTTTATTGTTTTATTTAATTTTATGAATTATATTTTATAGTTATTACTTTATTAATTTTTATTATTTTATAATTTGTAATTCTAATTACTTTACTTTTAAAATTCAATGATACTAATTCTCTTACAGCTGTAACAAATTTTCAATTTTAGTATTGACAATCAACATTTTTTAGCTTATATTGTTATTACAACTGGAAAAATAAGGTAATTTTTTCTATATTGTCGAATTCCAGCACATATTTGGAGGGGATATTTACATGTTAAATTTTGTTATTTGTGATGACAATTCAAACATTTCAGATAAATTAGCATTGCTCTTAGAAAACATATTCACAAAAAATAATCTTGAAGGACAGGTTTCTTTCAAGTTTAATAAGTTTGAAGATTTATTAAATTGTTTTGATAATGGAAATCAAATTGATGTTTTACTTTTAGATATAAATTTAAGATCTAAGAAAACTGGTCTTGATTTAGCTGAAGAAATTAGAAAGAAAAATAAAGATGTTTATTTAATCTTTACAACTGGACATTTAGAATATGCTATGATGGCTTACAAATATAAAACATTTGATTATTTAGCTAAACCTATAACATATGAAAGGTTGGAAGATACAATAAAACGTCTTTTTGATGATATTTATGGATTGCCTAAAAAGTACATAAAAATAGACAGTAAAAATACACTTGTTGATGAAGCTCAAATACAATATATAAAAAGAGATGGAATGAAATTAATTTTTCATACTTCTTCTCATGATTATGAATCTTACAGTTCATTTAATAAAATTCAAGACTCTTTGCCAAAAAATTTTATTAGATGTCATAAATCTTATATTGTAAATTTAAACAATATAAAAAATGTTGACCTTGTTACTTTAACTATTTTATTAGCAGATAATAGTACTTGTAGCATTGGTCCTAAATTTAAAAATGAATTTATGGAGGTTATTGAAAACTATGGAATTATTAAATAATATATGGACTGCGCTGACAACACCTAATGAAACTTTGATGAATATTATACTCGTACCAGGTACTATTATTGAAGCTTTTTTATCTCTACTAATATTTACTACACTTTTAAGAATAAACTCTTCTAATAAGCAAAAATTTTTATATGTATTTTTTTCCTGTATTATAAGTTTTATAACAACAACATTTGTTCCTTCCCCTATAAATAGTATCTTTAATTATATATGTATTTTTACAATTATATATATTATTTTTAAAAAGTCGTTTTTAAAGAGTCTGTTAGCAAGTTTATCACCAACTATATTTTTTGCACTAATTGGAAGCCTCATAACAAATCCATTTTTAACATTATTTGATATATCACCAGAAAATTTAATGACAATTCCTTTATATCGAATAATCTATTGGTTCATAATGTACTCTATTATTTTTATGATTGTTTTACTGCTAAATTTAAAGCAGTATACTCTCAATTTGCCAAATTTTAATATTGACAAAAATAGCAAAAAAATAATATTTATAAATTTATTTGTAACTTTTATAACTTTATGTATCCAATTAATAATTAATTTTTATTATACTCACACATTACCAATGATAATAACATTTTTAAATTTTTTATCTCTTGTTGTATATTTTTCTATTAACCTTTATAGTCTAACAAGAGTTATAAAATTAGCATATACTACTCAACAACTTGAAAATGCTGAAGAGTATAATAAAACATTAAATATTTTACATGACAATGTTAGAGGATTTAAGCATGATTTTGATAATATTGTAACCACAATTGGCGGTTATGTAAAAACAAATGATATGGATGGATTAAAGAAATATTATTATCAACTTGAAGATGATTGTCAAAAAGTTAATAATTTATATATTCTAAATCCTGAAATAATAAATGATCCAGGAATTTATAGTTTATTAACTACAAAATATCATGAAGCTTATAAAAATGATATAAAAATCAATATGTCAGTTTTATTAGATTTAAGAAATTTAAATATTAAAATATATGAATTTACAAGAATTCTAGGAATATTATTAGACAATGCTATTGAAGCATGTAAGGATTGTAATGAAAAAACAATTAATATTATTTTTAGAGATGATACAACAAATCGTCGTCAATTAGTAACTGTAGAAAATACTTATAATGATAAAAATCTTGATACTGAAAAAATATTTCAAAAAGGATTTTCTGGAAAAGAAAACCATACTGGACTTGGTTTATGGGAAGTAAGAAAAATTTTAAATAAAAGTAAAAATTTATCTTTATATACTACAAAAGGTAATAAATATTTTTCTCAGCAGATAGAAATTTATTATAATTAAGAACCATCAAAATTAAATGGTTCTTTAATTTTTTTTTAGAATTAATCTACGTAGTTGCCATTTATTCTTGCCCAATTTGAGTTTTCGACTAATATCTTTAATGTAATTAGACGTTCAGAGAACTTTCTATTGCATTAAAAAAACAGCTTAAAAAAGCTGTCTAGAATTGGATTGCAATATAACTTTTTAAGTTATATCGGCTTGGCAAAAATAATTTTTCGTCCTATTTTTGCCAAGAGTATTTATTAATCTTTTTCAATCATGTTTATTGGTATCTTGGGTTGATGAAAAGCCCAAAATATACAACACGAAGTGTTTGTTGCTTTAGCATATTTTTCAGCCACCTTACATAACATTTTTAACATAACAAATTCCCCCTTTATTATTTATATAAAAACATGTACCGGTATGTTTTTTAAATAATTTCATATGAAGTATCTTTGTATACTTCATATCCATATTTGTTGTTTGTTAATCTATATGCAATTTTGGTTATAGTCAATGTTTGGACAAAATTTCCAAATATTAAAATATTTGAAATTGTACTATCTTTTATAAATATTGATATTAACAGTCCTATTGAATATGTTATATATGCTACATATTTTTTCTTCTTTCTATTTTTCTTACTTAATATCGGAACATTTTCTGTATCTGCTGGTGCGTATAATTTAATCATAATCATTCCAAATATCCAAATAATACTTATTAATATATATTTAATTAATTCATCAAAAACTATATGTTGAGAAAGAAACACTGTACCACAATAAAATATGGTTGTTCCTATAATACATCCTAAATGAGTTTTTAAATGAAATCCTCCCGATGCACCTCTATATAATAATAATGCTAAAAACATAAATATTGTTTCTTTTAACATTTTAAAAAAGAATGCGATTATAAATAATAAAATTATTTTTGGTACTTCTCCTACAATATTTTGTAATCCATAATTTATAACTTCTGCTCTATCGTCATCTATTTCAGGCATTTCTTTTCTAATTTTATTAGTTAAAAATATACAGATTTTATCTATTATTTTTCATCACCTCTTTTTGACAATTTGATTTTACCACTATATAAAAACTTTGTATCATTTCTTTTATAAAATAGGTTTTTTCTTTTATAAAAAATATTTTTTCTTTTTTTCATAAAATGTTTTATATAAAAAAATCCATTTAACACTAGTGCTAAATGGATTTTTAACATATTTAATTTATTTCTTTTAATATACACCATGTTCCTATGCTTTCTGGTAAATCTTCAAATTTCATTTTTTTCTTCGTAATTGGATGTTCTATTGTAAGTTTATATGCCCATAATGCAATTTGTTTTCCTCTTCCTCTTGTACCGTACTTTTGGTCTCCAAATATACTATGTTTAAAATTTGATAACTGTACTCTTATTTGATGGTGTCTTCCTGTATGTAAATTTATTTTTATTAACGATAAATTTTTCACTTCATTATATACTAAAACCTTATAATCTAATATCGCTTTTTTTGCATTTTTTTTATCTTTATTTACTACCTTACTAATATTATTTCTTTCATCTTTATATAAATAATCAACCAAAGTTCCTTCTTTTTTTGTGAACTTTCCATCAACTACTGCCATATATTCTTTTTTAAAAACTTTTTCTCTAACTTGATTACTAAGTCTCGAAGCAGCTTTTGATGTTTTAGCAAAAATCATAACTCCACCTACTGGTCTATCAAGTCTATGAACTAACCCAAGATATACATTTCCAGGCTTATTATATTTTTCTTTTATATATTTCTTTATTATAGTTAACATATCCATATCGCCTGTTTTATCTGACTGTGATGGTATATTAGGTGGTTTTTCTACTACAATTATATGATTATCTTCATATATAATTTTTAGTTTTTGCATATATTATTTCTCCCATCTTCCATATATTCCACATGGTAAAACTAATTTTGAATTTTCCATAGGAAGACCTATTTCGCCAGATTCTATCTTACCTTTATATTTTTTACTAACTGTTAAATTTAATATATCTTCCAAAACTTTGCTTGATATTCCTGTAGTGTATGAATTTATTAGAAAAAACAATGGATTATCTGATAATATATTTGTACATAATTCAACTAAATCATATATATTGTTTTCAAATTGCCATACTTCACCTTTTGCTCCTCTTCCATATGAAGGTGGGTCCATTATTATGGCATCATATTTATTTCCTCTTCTAATTTCACGGTTAACAAATTTAACAACATCATCTACAATAAATCTAACTGGTCTTTCTTGAAATCCTGAGGATGTTACATTCTCTTTTGCCCAAGTAGTCATTCCTTTTGAGCTATCTACATGGCATACAGAAGCTCCTGCTGATAAACATGCAACAGTCGCTCCTCCTGTATATGCAAACAAATTTAAAACTTTTATATCTCTTTTTTCATTTTTTATTTTACTTATCATCCAATCCCAGTTAACAGCTTGTTCTGGAAATAATCCTGTGTGTTTAAATCCCATTGGTTTTATATTAAATATTAGATTTTTATATTTTACTTGCCATTGTTTTGGAATTTTCTTTTTAAAATCCCATGCTCCCCCACCTGTTTTACTTCTTTTATATACAGCATTTATTTCTTTCCATTTATTTGGAAAGCTCTTATTTTTCCAAATAATTTGTGGGTCTGGTCTTGATAATACTACATTTCCCCATCTTTCTAATTTTTGTCCATCTGCCATATCTAAAATCTTATAATCTTTCCATTCATTTGCTATTTTCATAATTATCTTGATAACATAATGTTATCTTACCTCCTATTATTAGAATAGCATTATTTTATCATATTTTTACAATGTTTGCAAAATTCTAAAAAAATTATATATCATAATTCCATTTATAGACGCCAATATTATTAAAAACATTATTATTGTTATTATCCATTTGTGTTTATATATTTGACTAAATATTTTCTTATTATTTAATTTGTATAAATCTAATATAGCTTCCCCATAGCTTTCTTTTGTCTCTTTCATTACATTCCTCCCCTTATAATTTTTATTTCACATTATTTTATTCGACCATTATTTTTTTATTCTATATTTCTTTATATTTTGTCAGCTATTTCTTTTTTATTTTTCTTTTTTACCAATAATCGCACAAAAATTTGTATTTTTGCCTATTTTATGCTATAATATATATAGTTTGAGAAGAAAATTTTCTCAAAGGATTGCAACCTATTATCTTTACATATAAACATTAGGAGGATTTTTTATGAGTAATTTAAAAATTGCAGAAAACAACAACAACAATGTCGATGAAAAAAGTTTTGATCAAAAAAGAATCAAAAACGCTAAACGGAAAATACGAAAAAAACTTCGTAGAGCTCAAATTAAAACACTAAGACTAGTTGCAATCTTGGTTATTTTCGCTTTTCTGGTAGCACTGGTTTTATTGACAACTTTAGTTATTTTAAACCATGTAGCAATCGGAAAAGTATTGGGAAGCATTCCAGGTGCTATTGCACATTTCCCAATTGATTGGCTTATTGCGGGAAGCATTGGAGCAGTAATTGGATTTTTAACATGTGGTATTTTTTATAGAATACTTAATTCTCGTCAATAACCAAAAAAGAATAAAAGACCGTATCATTTTTTGATACTGTCTTTTATCTTTTTCGCTAATTCTTCTGTTATCCCTTTTACACTTCTTATTTCATCTACTGATGCTTTTCTTATGTTCTCAACACTTCCAAATTTCTTTAATAATTCTTGTTTTTTTACTTTCCCTATACCTGTTATATTATCAAGTTCTGATTTTGTTATATCTTTATCTCTTAATTTTCTATGGTATGTAATCGCCGTATCATGTACAGTATCTTGAAATTTTGTAATTAAATTCATAAGATTTTGCGATATTTCTAATTCATTCCTATTTTCATCCATTAATGCTCTAGTTTGATGTTTATCATTTTTTACCATTCCATAAACTTTTATATCTAATCCATCAATCTTTCCATCATATTCTTTTTTTATATTGTTTATCGCTTGTTTAGTTGCTCTGATTTGTGTAATACCTCCATCAGCAAATATTACATCTGGTAATTTTCCAAATCCTCCATTTACATTTTCTATTGAATGTCTTAATCTTCTCATTATTACTTCTTCCATACATTTTGGATCATCTTGTCCATATACTGTTTTTATTTTAAATCTCCTTGATAAATTTCTTTTTATAACACCATCTTGCATTACACACATTGCTGCAACCATATATTCCCCTGATATGTTTGATATATCATAAGTTTCAATTTTTCTTGGTAATTTATCCATTTTTAAAACTTTTTTTAGTTCCATTAAATTTTCACTTTTATCTTTTTCTTTATTTTGTAATGTAACCTTACTATTCAATTCTGCCATTTCGACAAACCTAAGTTTTTCGCCTTTTTTTGGTGTTTTTATTTCCACTTTTTTTCCTAATTCTGTGGATAACCATTTTTCAATTGACTCTTTATCCTCTATTTCCTCTCTTATCATAATTTTATTTGGAATATTTGGATTATCAAAATAATATTGTTTTATAAATCCAGATAAAATTTCGCTATCTTCCATATCACTTAAGTCACTATAAAAATAGTGTTCTCTACCTATCATTTTACTGCCTCTTACAAAAAATATCTCTATACAAACTTCTAAATCTGATTTTGCAATACCTATTACATCAATATTATTTTCTGATATATTAGAAACTTTTTGTTTTTCAGATGCTCTTTCTATTGCCTGTTTTCTATCTCTTAAATCTGCTGCCTTTTCATATTCCATATTTTGGGATGCTTGTTGCATCTGCATTTCTAAATCTTTTAATACTTTTGATGTTTTTCCATCTAATAAATCTATTATTTCTTTTATCTGCTCATTATATTCTTGTTTATCTACTTTACCAACACATGGAGCCATACATCTACCAATATGATAATTTAAACATGGTCTAGCTCTTTCTTTTAAAACTTTACATTGATGTATTTTATATCGTCCTTTTATAAAATCTAACATTTCTTTAGCTGCTCCAGGATTTGCATATGGTCCAAAATATTTAGAACTGTCATTTATAATTCTTCTTGTATAATACACCCCTGGATATTCTGATTTCACATCAATTTTTATATATGGATATGTTTTGTCATCTTTTAATAAAACATTAAATTTAGGTCTATTTTTCTTTATTAAATTACACTCTAATATTAATGCTTCAGCCTCATTATCTACAACTATGTATTCAAAATGGTCTATCAAAGAAACCATTTTTTCTATTCTAGCTGTTTTATTATTTTTTCTAAAATATTGCCTAACTCTATTTTTTAAAGATATAGCTTTTCCAACATATATAATTTTATCATCTTTATCATGCATAATATATACACCTGGTTTACTAGGCAATTTTTTTAATTCTTCTTCTATATTAAACATTTCTATTCCTCTTTTTAACTATTTTACTTATAATTATATCTAAAAAAAATAGTTTTATCAAATTCAAATTTTTAATATATATTAAGAATTTGATAATATTTTGTTTTGAAATACCGCGTAAGCGATCAAACGAACGATAGTGAGTGCGAATTGGAGCAAACTACATACTAATAATTTTTATATGTGGTTTGCGACACCAAGGTATGAAAAAACAATATATATCAAATTAAAAAAGATTTATTAAAAAAATGTAAATTGTAAAAACTAACATTTAATATTAAAAAAATAAAATTTTTTAATAAGACTTGCTTATTTTTTTCTTTTAGTATAATATAATAAAAGTAAATTGAAAGTATGCAAAAAATTTTTAGAAAGGAGTTTTTAATTTAATATCTAGCGCCTGGACATTTTTATGTTGACGAGGTTCAAGGTTATCGAAATATTCGGCGGATGCCTTGATGGCTTTAACTTATGGTCATTAATATTGATAAAAAAAGTAATAGTGATGTTACAACAAAATTCAATATGTATAAGTTTATTTTGCATGCCTTTAATTCCAAAATTTCTTTTTAGAAATAAATAAAATTTAATTAAAAGCAATATAATTTGCTTGAATGGAGGATTTATTATGTGTGGAATTGTAGGTTACATTGGTAAACAAAAAGCTAGTCCAATTTTAATCAATGGACTAATAAGATTAGAATATAGAGGTTATGATTCAGCAGGAATCTCTACTATAGAGCCTGATGGATTATCTGTAATGAAAGATAAAGGTAGAGTAAAAAATCTATATAACCTAAATGGTATTGATGATTTAAAGGGAACTATTGGTATTGCTCATACTAGATGGGCAACTCATGGTAAACCATCTAAAGAAAATGCTCACCCTCATCAAGATAATTCAAAAACTTTTAGTGTTGTTCATAATGGTATTATCGAAAATTATAATGAATTAAGAAAATTTTTAATTGATAATGGTTATACTTTCTATTCTGATACAGATACAGAAATTATACCAAACTTAATCCATTATTATTATGTTAAAGAAAATAGTAATGATAAAAAAATTAATCTTTTAAAAGCAATTCAACAAACATGTTCTGATTTAAAAGGTAGTTTTGCTTTAGAAATAATTTGTAAAGACTTCCCTGACAATATGGTTGTTGTAAGAAAAGATAGCCCACTAGTTATAGGTAAAGGTGATGGAGAAAACTACATTTCTTCTGATATTCCAGCAATTTTATCATTTACTAGAAATTTCTATTTTCTAAATGATTATGAATTTGCTTTTTTATCAAGAGAAAATATAGAGTTTTATGATAAAGATTTAAATAAAACAGAAAAAAATGTTCAAGTTATTGAATGGGATGCTACAGGTAGTGAAAAAAATGGTTACGAAGATTTTATGTTAAAAGAAATTTTTGAACAACCAACTGCTATTCGTGAAACTATTGGTGCTAAATTTAGCCAAGGTTCAAAATGTACATTTAATGAATTGAATTTTACAAAAGAATATTTATCAAGTATAAAAAGAATATATATCGTTGCCTGTGGTACAGCTATGCATGCTGGTTTAGTTGGTAAAGATATGATTGAAAAAATATGTAGAATACAAACCGAAGTAGATATTGCTTCTGAATTTAGATATAGAAATCCATTGGTTGATGAAGAAACTTTATGTATCTTTACTTCTCAATCTGGTGAAACAGCAGATACAATAGCTGCATTAAAATTATCAAAAGAAAAAGGTGCAAAAACAATAGCTATAACAAATGTTATAGGAAGTTCTATTACAAGAGAAGCAGATTATTCTATTTATACTCATGCTGGTCCTGAAATAGCTGTTGCATCAACTAAAGCATATACTTCACAAGTTGCTTTATTTGCAGTATTATCAATATATTTTGCTGAAACATTAGGTCATGATCCAAAAGATTTCGCTGATTTAAAAAATGAAATTTTAGAATTACCTAAAAAGATAGAAGAATGTTTGAAACTAAATGATACTATAAAAGATTTTGCCAAAAAAGTTTATACCGAAAAAGATATGTTCTTTATTGGTAGAGGTATCGATGAAACTGTTTCAAGAGAAGGTTCTTTAAAAGTAAAAGAAGTTTCATATATTCATTCTGAAAGTTATGCAGCAGGTGAATTAAAACATGGTGCTATTGCCTTAATTGAAAAAGGAGTTACTGTTGTTGGAGTTATGACAGACCCAACTTTAGTAGAAAAAACTGTTAGCAATATACAAGAAGTTGTTACTCGTGGTGCTAAAACTTTAATCGTAACAAATCAAAATATAGATAAATCAATGTTTGATACTGTTTTAAATATACCAGATGTAGACCCAAGTATCTCACCTATTTTATCTGTTGTACCTTTACAATTATTTGCTTATTATATTGCAAAAGAAAAAGGCTTAGATGTTGACAAACCAAGAAATTTAGCCAAATCTGTAACAGTTGAATAAAATAAAAACCAAAAAATATCACTATAAATTTACATAGTGATATTTTTTTATCCTATTAAAAGTTTTATTATAATCAAACATACTACACCTGGCAATCCTAATAACCCTATAATTATACTATTTATAATGTTTAATCCTATATGAAAATTGAAATTTGCACCTATAATGTTCACAATATATATTATGATTCCGCCAAATATTGAATTTAATAACAATTTTAATACCTTTTTTATTGGAACTATAAATATTTTTCCAATAATGAATATAAAACATATACAAGCTAAATATGTAATGATATTAGAATCCATTTTATACCTCCAATTAATAACATATATCTTTTTAATTATTATGCTATTAACCGGACAAATAGACCTATCCTACCTCTTCATTTAATAATCTATATTTTATATCATTTATCATATCTACTGTTATTCCCTTAATTTTTGCCAATCTAATTAAATAATTAAGTTTTGCTTGGTTGGCTTTTATTTGGTATATATAATAATCAACTAATTCATCTTGTGCATACTCAAAATTTTTATTAGCATTTTTTATTTCATTTTTTGTCATAATTATATTTTTAATTAATTCTATCTCTTTTTCTCTTTCATCTAAATTTTCTATATTTTTTTCCTTTATATATCCATCAATCATACATTTCCCCCAATAATATTATTATTCAATTGTATTATATTCAATTTTATATTTTTTATACTTGTATTTGTTAATAACTAAAACAATCGTGTATGAATCAATATTTATAAGTTGCAATTTACAGTTTATAAAATAAATCATTTTTAAATTTAATAATATATTGTTTTTTCATACCTTGGTGTCGCAAACCACATATAAAATTTTTATTATGTCGTTTGCTCCAATTCGCACTCACTATCGTTCGTTTGATCGCTTACGCGGTATTTCAAAACAATATATTATTAAATTTTTATAAGTTAAATATTTTGAACTGTGAATTGTAACATTTATAAAAAATAATATGTACAAATTTAGTCAAAACCCTTGTTTTTTTAGCGTTTTTGTAGGATAATATATGTGTGTATTTTTAATTTTCGAAAGGATATTTTAAATGAAATTAATAGATAAATTTTTGAAAAAATTAAATGTAAGCAGAAATACTTTTGCAACATATATTTTAACATTAGTAACAGTATATTTAGCAGTTGATAGAATAGTTGAAATGCTCTTAATGATTTTTACAGGTGTTTCATATTCATATTGGGGGCCATTTCAATATACGTTAGCATTAGCATGTCCGATATTTGCATTTTTATTTTCAGGTGCTTCTGAGTTTGTCAACTCTAATGCAAAAAAAGTTTCAATTTTCTATCTATATGTAATTGGTTTATATATTATTGCACTTTCAATGTTTACACAATGGTTAAATCAAGCGGCTTGGCTATTATTTATTTCAGTGCCAAACTATATAGATATTATAACAAACTTTTCTGAAATTGTGAGACCTGCCTTTTCTAGCATATCACTTTATCTACCACTTGTTAGTTTTTGGCCATTATTTAATTGGTTATACTTTGGTATAAATGATAGTTTAGATTTGACTCGTTCTATTTGGGATTATGGTGGAATTAACTTAGCAGATACAACAAAAGATCGTGGTATATATACATGTGAAACATTTTTATGTACAAATAGTGATACTGGTAAATCTATTGTTATTCCTGAAATTTCTAGATATTCTTCTTTATTTGTATGTGGAGGATCAGGGTCTGGAAAAACTTCTTTAATATTTGAACCAATGATTGCTAGAGATATTGAAAAAAAATATTTCTTTAGAGAAGTTTCAAAAGAAATGGGATTCACTGCTTTAAAAACAGGAATTGCATACCTAACTAAACCATATGATAATGATTATTTAAATCATAATTTTAACTTAAATATGTTAGCTCCTGCAGAAAATAAGGAAGATGTATATAATGCTTATATGAAAAAAATGATTTTAGGAAAAATAGGAGGAAAAATAGTATATAGAAACTTAGGTATGGAAATTGTATCTCCTGATTATGAACTTATTGAACATATGACAGATGTATGTACTAATTTTGGATTTAAATATAATATCATTGATCCTTCTAATTCAAGTTCAATTGGATTAAATCCATTTGTATATGATAATCCAACAAAAATTGCTATTACAATTTCTTCTGCTTTAAAAGCAATGTATACAACTGTGCATGAAGAAACCGAAGATGTATACAGAGAAGATTTTATTATTCAAGCTATTGAAAATTTAGCAATAATTTTAAAAGAAATGTATCCAAAAATGAATGACGGAGCTCTTCCAAATATGGAAGATATGCTAAAAATGTTTACTAACTTTGACTTAATTGAAAAAATGTGTGAAATTATGGCTCATGATGAAACATTAAGAAACAAATATAGTGTTCAACTTTCATATTTCAAAAAATGTTTCTATAAAGATGGTGTTGGAAAAGAACAAACTGAACGTGATATATATGCAGCTGTTACACAACTTGACAATTTGTTAAGATTACCTGGTGTTAAATCAATTTTATGTAATAGATTTAATAATATTGACTTTGATAAAGCTCTTGAAAATGGAGAATTAACTTTTATATGTACACGTCGTGGAGATTTGGGTTCTTCAACTCATCAAGCTTTTGGTTTATTCTTCTTGATATCAATGCAAAATGCAGTTTTAAGAAGACCTGGTTCTGAAAGTACTAGAATACCTAACTTTTTATATATAGATGAATTTCCTGATTTTATGTGTAAATCTACAGAAGCAATATTCACTATGTATAGAAAATATCGTGTAGGTAGTGTTATTTCAGCTCAAAACTTAGCACAATTATCTACAACAAAAGCAAAAGAAAATTTAAAAACAACATTATTATCTAACTGTGCGAGTAAAATATTTACAGGTAATGGGGTTGTAGATGAATTAAATTGGTGGTCAGCTGAATTTGGAAAAATTAGAGAATGGACATTTAAAAATGATATTAATTTTAATACAGGAAAATATGAAGATAAACATGGCGATGTAAAATGGGAATATATAAATGTCTTCTCAGCTGGAAAATTACAAGGAATGTTAACTGATAAAAAATGTGCATACAAAATTAGAGATCTTGGTGGTAAATATCTTATAGGTCCTGGTAATTTTAATTACCTAGAATCTAAATATAAAGAAAAACAAAAAATTAAGTACTTCGATTTTGGAAAATATTCTGATGGTGTAACTACTGCTACAGAAGATGATACATCTCCTAGAAAGAAATTTGATTTAAAAAATTTAGATTTTACAGATGAAAGAAATGAGGTTGATCCTGTTCAAACAGATACAACAGATTCTAAATATTTATTTGATAATGAT
Source organism: uncultured Clostridia bacterium (assembly GCA_934169725.1). Lineage (GTDB taxonomy): Bacteria > Bacillota > Clostridia > TANB77 > CAG-508 > CAG-269. The sequence goes on from CAKPOF010000005.1 coordinate 46,597, forward strand.
GATGCTGTAGTAATTAACTTTAAAAAGAATGAAAAGAAATAAAAAAAACACGTATATGAATTCTACTTTTATAGTAAAGTTCATATACGTGTTTTCTATTTTGGGTTACAATTCACAGTTTAAAAAATAAATAGTTTTTAAATTTAACAATATATTATTAAACTTTTAATCCTACACATTCTAAAACTATTCCAGCTATAACTCCAATCACATATAACAAAGTCATCACTTTTATATTATTTTTTATATCTTTATTTATCCTAAATAAAACAGCAAGTCCAACACCAGCTCCTACTAATAATCCTGCTATCATAGTACCTGCTGATATTATATTCTGTAAATACATTTGTGTAATAATTACTGAAGATGCACAGTTAGGTATTAATCCAATTATTCCAGCTATAATAGGTCCTAATATAGGTTTGTCAAACATAAAATTGGCTATATTTTCTTCCCCAATAAAATACATACATATATTAATAAATAAAGTTACAATAAATATAAATACAAAAATATTACTTGTATGCTTTACAGTAGATTTCAATATTCCATGTTCACAATCACAATGTTCTTTTTCACATAAATCTACTATATCTTCTTCCTCTTCTATTCCTTTATTTTTTATTCTAACCACTAAGTCAATTAGAAATCCAGCTATTATTCCAATTATTAATTTTATTGCTAATATTTTAGCTATCATTTGAATTGATACACCTTCAGAAATTAAAATTGGTAACATTTCATCTGATGTAGATAAATATACAGAAATCAGTGTTCCCATTGTAATTACCTTTGCTGCATATAAATTTGTAGCAGATACAGAAAAACCACATTGTGGTAATATTCCCAACATGCCCCCTATAAGCGGACCATATTTACCAGATTTTCTTATAGTATCTTTAGTTTTTTCTTTGGTTTTATGTTCAATATATTCCATTAACCAATATGTAATAAATAAAAATGGTATTAGTTTTACACTATCTATAACTGTATCTTTTAATATTTCTAACATCTTCTCCTCCTATTTCGTATATATTAACATGAACTTGTACAAATTTCAATTAATAGCTAATAAATATTTAAAATTATAACAAGTTGTAACTATTCACAATTCTAAATTTTTAACTTATATATTTTTGATAATATATTGTTTTGATATACCGCGTAAGCGATCAAACGAGCGAATGCGAGTACGAATTGGAGCAAACTACATACTAGTAATTTTAAATATGTGGTTTGCGACACCAAGGTATATAAAAAACAATATATTATCAAATTTTAACATAATCTATTTTATAAACTGTATATTGTAACAATAAGTTAGCTAATTTACAGCTAACTTGTATAAATTTTAACTTACCTTTATCTTCTTCTATATCTGCCACATATACAGCCCGTTCTTCCATTATTTGATGTATTTGGTACAATATTTATTCTTGTAGAAAATTCATTTGTATCATTATTATTGGAATAACAGCAATTACCATTATTATCATTATTGTCTGTTATTCTCAATACTCCATTTATTGTATTGACCTGATTATTATTTCCACATGTACAACTATTATTCACATTGCTATTACTACTAATTGTAAGCAAATTCTCTGTATCGCCATTTGGAAAATTGCTATCTATTGTTAGTAGTTCATTATTGTTTTGATTTGTACAAATTCTTTGTCTATTACATTGTTGACTATTTCTTCTATCATTACAAAAATATCTCATTATTATACATGTAATAACCGCTGTTATATAACTAATTATTGTATATATTAATGTTGCAACTAAAAATATTAAATTTGATATTATAAAAGTAACAATAATACCTATGGCAAGTATAATACTTGCAACTAATGGTGGACATTTTAATATTTTTTGTAATGCTATAGAAAATATAATTACTGCTAATGGTATTGCAAAAAATATAAGTAAAGTATTCATAATCATTTCTCCTTTTCCCTTTTTACTATATTTTATGCATTTTTTTGTATCTGTGTTCATATATATTCTACTTTAAGCAAATATAGACCTTGTGGTGGTAATGTTTTTCCAGCATTTTTTCTATCTTTCGATTCTATTATATTTTTTATTTCGTTTGGTTGTATTTTTCCTAAACCAACATCTACAAGCGTACCTGCAATTATTCTTACCATGTTATATAAAAATCCATTTCCTGTTAATTCAATATAAATCCTATCTTCATCCTTTTCAATTACCTCAGCCTTATATATTGTCCTAACACTACTTTTACTACTTGTCCCACTTGCTTTAAATGATTTAAAGTCATGTTCTCCTTCAAAATATTTTACAGCCTCTTTCATGTTATCAACATTTAATTTAACTGGTATACATGTTTCTAAATTTCTATATATTGCCGTCCCATATTTTGAATTGTTAATAATATATCTATATGTTTTTCTTTTGCAACTTAATCTACTATGAAATCTTTCATCAACTTCTTCTGCTGATTTTATACGTATTGATTTTTTTAAATTTGTATTAAGTGCAATTGGTATTTTTTCTATTGGGATTTGGGAATTTGTTTTAAAATTAGCTACTTGCCCCAAAGCATGCACTCCCGCATCTGTTCTTCCTGATGCATTTAGTACAACCTCTTCCCCTGTTATTCTTTCTATTGCTTTTTCTATCTCCCCTTGTATATTAAGTTTATTAGGTTGTTTTTGCCATCCATTAAAATCTTTTCCATCATATTCTATTACTAATTTTATATTTCTCATTTTTAATTATTTCCTTCTACTATAATTAAGTTCGCAACAATTGCATCTATTTGAATTTTCACTCTAAATTATAATGTCTGTTACATTAATAGAAAGTCGCTATTCATGCGACTTTTCTTCAGTTTTTTGTTTATGTGATTTGTTTTTTATCTTTTCTATTTTACTATTTTTTTCTTTCTTTTCTACAACAAATCTTTTAGTTACAACATTTCCTATCAATATTTTTTTCAATGCTTCTTCATTAACATCAGCTATTAATGTACCATCTTTTGCTATTGATACTTTTCCTGTTTCTTCAGAAACTACCACAACTAAACTATCAGATTCTTTAGAAATTCCAATTGCTGCTCTATGTCTTGTTCCTAATTCTTTGGCAATATCACTATCATCTGCAAGTGGTAATACACATGCTGCTGACGCTATTTTATTTCCAGATATAACAACTGCTCCATCATGTAGTGGTGTTCTAGGTTCAAATATATTTACCAGTAATTGTGGTGATACTTCAGCATTCATTGGTATTCCACTCGCTATTATATCTTGTATTTTTATATCTCTTTCTATTACTATTAAAGCTCCTATTTTTGCTTTAGACAATTCTTCGGTTGCAATTACAATTTTATATATATCTTCTTTTGTTTTTGCGGCTAAATCATTATCAATACCAAAAAATTTTGTTATTTTATTTGTTCCTAATTGTTCCAATCCTCTTCTTAGTTCTGGTTGGAAAATAACAATAATTGCAATTACTCCTAGATTCATAATTCCTGTCAAAATCCAATTCAATATTTGCAAATTAAATAACCCACTAAGCCATGTAATAACCACTAAAAGTGCTATTCCTTTTATTAATTGCCAAGCTCTAGAACCTCTTACTATTTTTAAAAATGAATATATTAAAAATAGTACAATTGTTAAATCAATTATAAATGTTATTAGTTGAAAAGGATTATTTTGTAGTGCTTTAATATATCCTACAATGCTCTCTGCATAGAATTTATCCCAATTTATTCCTAAATTAATTATCATATTTTCTCCTTTTTTACTACGCCATTAATGAATATATAAGTGATGAACCTGTTGCAACAATCATCAATAATGCTAATATTCCTGCCATTACCTTTACAAATATTTGTCCCTTATCATAATTTTTATTTTTCTTTATTTTTTCTTGTTGTTTTTTCTCTTTTTTCATTTTCTTCACCCTTTCTTTATCTTTATGTTTATTTATTACAAAACATATTATAGCATATTTAACATAATATTTCAATTATTTTTTTATTTAAGTATTTCTAATATCATATCTAATTTTTCTACTTTATTTTCAGATATTTCTATAATATTTTTTAATTCATTTTCTGCTCTTTCTAAGTCATTTTCTGACTTGGCATATATTGTTAATAATTCATCATTTTCTTCCACTCTATCAGATACTTTTTTATTTAATATAATTCCTACTCTGCTATCTATATTATCTTCTTTTTTTATTCTTCCAGCTCCTAATTCACATACAACTTTTCCTATTTCTTTAGCATTCATACTATTAATATATCCTGATTTTGTACTATATACCTTTTTTATATAACTTGCTTTTTCAAATTTATTTATATCATTTATATATGAAATATCTCCACCTTGTTTTTCTACTAATTGTTTGAATTTCTCGTATGCTTTTCCATTTTTTATATTTTCTAATAATTTTAATTTATTTTTTTGAATAACTTCTCCTTCACCAGCTAATTTTAGCATATATGCACCTAATTCTAAAACTACATCTTGAAGATCTTTTGGCATATTACCTCTTAAAAAATTAATTGCTTCTATTACTTCTAAAGAATTTCCTATTGCATATCCTAATGGTTCATCCATATTAGTTAATACGCAAACTGTTTCTCTATTAGCCAATTTTCCAATTCCAATCATCTCATGTGCTAATTGCTCTGCTCTAGCTTTATTTTTCATAAAAGCTCCTGAACCAACAGTAACATCTAAAACTATTTTTTGAGCTCCACTTGCTATCTTTTTACTCATAATACTAGAAGCAATCAATGGTATACTTTCTACACATGAAATACTATCTCTTAAACTATATATTTTCTTATCTGCTGGTGCTAAATTTAATGTTTGTGATATCATACTAATATCTATTTCTTTAACATTTTTTATGAATTCTTGAATATCTACTCCTGTTTTATATCCTGGAATAGATTCTAATTTATCAACTGTTCCTCCTGTAAATCCTAAACCTCTTCCAGACATTTTAGCCACAGGTATTCCAAGTGATGCTACAAGTGGTAATAAAATTATAGATACTTTATCTCCTACACCTCCTGTAGAATGTTTATCTACAATAATTTTATTTAAATTAGATAAATCTAATCTTTCTCCTGAATTTGCCATAGCAATTGTCAAATTTGTTGTTTCATTATTTGTCATTCCATTTAAATAAATCGCCATTATTAAAGCTGCTGCTTGATAATCAGCTATTTCACCACTTGTATAACCTTTTATAAAATATTCTATTTCTTCTTTTGTTAATTCTTTTTTATCTCTCTTTTTTTCTATTATATTTAAAATATTCATAAAATCCTCTCCTACACAAAATTCTTTATAAAAGTCCTTCTATGTATTGGACATGGCCCATATTCTTTTAATGCTGCGATGTGTTTTGCTGTTCCATAACCTTTATGATTAATAAATCCATATTGTGGGTATACTTTGTCCCATTCTCTCATAATTCTATCCCTTGTTACTTTTGCAATTATTGATGCAGCTGATATGTTATAACATTTAGCATCTCCTTTTATAATAGAATCATATGGTATACCTTTAGTATCTATATGTGTTAATGCATCAACTAATATTAAATTTGGCTTTACATCAAGCTCTTCTACAACTGTTGTAACACCTTGTTTAGTAGCATTTAAAATATTAATATTATCAATAACATCTTGTCCTATTATTGCAACAGAATAACTTATTGCTTCTTCTATAATAATGTCATATAATTTTTCTCTTTTCTTTTCTGATACTTTTTTTGAATCATTTACACCTTCAATCATGGAATCTTTAGGCATTATTACACCAGCAACAACAACAGGCCCAGCTAGTGGCCCTCTTCCTGCTTCATCTATTCCACATATATATTCAAATCCTTTATTATACAATTCTTTTTCCATCATTTTTAAATTTGTTAATCTCTCTAATTCTTTTTCTTTCATTTATTTTTCATCTCTCTATCTTATATTTCTAATTCTTCTATATCTTTTAATGAATAAATTCCATTAAATCCATTTGTATTATATATTTCAGCTGTTGTTTCTGAAATATTATATACAATAATATACCAACCATTTTCATCATCTGAATCTACATTTTTTATCCCCATCTTTTCTAAATTGTCTGTTGTTAATTTATACACATTACCAGCTTCTATATCACTTTGATTAATTCCTATGTTTTTTAATTTATCTGAAACAGAATCACTTATAGTTACTAAAGTTCCTTTATCTTCACCTTCTAATTCACTTTTAGCTTTACTCTTCATTTCTTCTGTTGCACTATTAGGATCAACACCTAAATCAAAATTTGCATTTTCTACATACTCTTTTGCTTTTGTTTGAATTAATAACATATTTGTTTTTAATCCCTCTAAATTAGCTTTTTTTATAGATGTTTTTCCTGTATTTATACTTATTCCTGCTAATATTAATAATACTATTATTGTTATTGTTAAAGCTACTAATGTTATACCATTTTCATTTTTTTTCATTTTTTACCACCCATTAATTATCATTTTTTATATTATATCTTTTTATTATTTTTTTTTCAATAAAACTTTTCTATTTATATATAAAAAATCTTATTTTTTTCACATAAAATTCACAAATGTATTGTATTATATCTTCATAATAGGTTAATATATATTATAATTCACAATTTAAAATATTTAATTTATAAAAATTTAATAATATATTATTTTGAAATACCGCGTAAGCGATTAAACGAACGATAGTGAGTGCGATTTGGAGCAAACTACATACTAGTAATTTTAATATGTGGTTTGCAACACCAAGGCATGAAAAAATAATATATTATTAAATTTAAAAATGATTTATTTTATAAAATATGAATTGTAACTAATATATATCATATAGGAGGTAATTATAAATGGAAGAAAATAATACTAATAAAAACAATTCAAATTTTAAAACTGTTTCAAACCCAGGTACATATAAAACAGTTTATGAAGTTGATAATAAACCTAAAAAAAATTCAAATTTTGGAAGAAATGTACTTATTCCTTTTGTTAGCGGTATAACAGGATGTGCAATTGTTATTGGAACATGTTTCGGTATTCCATCAATAAGGCAACATATTCTTGGTTCAAATAGCTCTAACTTATCTAATACCCAATCATCAAATTCAAAAACAACTGGAACAGTTGATCAAGTATCTTTATCTAATTATTCAGATACTTCTGTATATGCAGCAAATAAAATATTACCATCTATTGTTGGAATAAAAATAGAATATAATGTTACTTCAATGTTTTCTATGTTTGGTAATAAACAATCTTCAACAGCTACAGCTACTGGTTCTGGTATAATTATTAGTGATGATGGATATATTTTAACAAATAACCATGTTGTATCTTCAAGTGAATCTGATTCTTATTATCAAGTGTCAGAAGCAACAAAAGTCACTGTTACATTATTTAATGATGAAACTGAATATGAAGCAAAAATAGTTGGAACAGACGAACAAACAGATTTAGCTGTTATAAAAATAGAAAAAACAGGTTTAACAAAAGCAGAATTTGCTGATTCAGATTCTATAAAAGTTGGTGAATTTGCAATGGCTGTTGGTAGTCCTTTAGGTCTACAAAGTACAATAACATGTGGTGTAATAAGTGCGGTTAATAGAGATGTTACAGATTCAGATGGAAAAACATATAATTTAATTCAAACTGATGCAGCTATAAACGCTGGTAATAGTGGTGGAGCATTAGTTAATAGTGAAGGTAAAGTAGTTGGTGTAAATACTTTAAAATTAACAGGTAATAATGTAGAAGGTATGGGATTTGCAATTCCTATAAATTCAACAACAGATATTACTTCACAATTAATTCAATATAGTAAAGTAAAAAGACCATATATAGGAATTACAGGTATGGATTTAAATGCGGAAACTGCTAAGAAAAACAACTTAGCTGAAGGAATTTATGTTAAAGCTGTTGATGATTTTTCAGCTGCAGAAAAAGCTGGAATAAAAACAGGTGATGTAATTGTAAAAGCTGACGGTCAAGATGCTAAAACAATGGATGAATTAAATAAAATAAAAAATTCTCATAATATTGGTGATGAAATAAAAATCACTGTAAATAGAGGTGGTCAGGAAAAAGAATTAACTCTTACATTAGGTGAACAACCATAAAAAAATCTCCTTAATGGAGGTTTTTTTATATATTATTCACTTTTAATTCACACAATGGACAAAATAGCAATGTATAATACAAACATAATCAGTAAGAAAATACTGATTTAAATAAAAAAACATCCCCTTTTATTTTCAAAAAAGAGAAACAAATTCATGTTTCTCTTTTTATATGCTAGAAAATTTCTCATTTCCTAGTATATAAAAGTGCTATAATCACTATTGCATTTGAGATTTTCTCCTTTTAGTCGAAAACTCAAATCGGCAAGAACAAAAGCGGACATTAATAACTTTTGTACTTATTAAAACATTTTAAAGTCCACGTCTTTGTTCTTTATATTATAACTAAATCCATTTCACTTGTTAAATTATCATTTCCATATGCATATATAACATATATTTTACCATTCAATAAGAAAAATTCTTTAGAATTCTTTACTTTATATCTTTCATCATCCGGATTTCTTTCAAAAATTGTATACCCTAATGATTTTAAATCAGATACTTTCTTTTGTTCATTTGAAATAGATTTTTTTATTTTTTCTTCTGCATTAGCCACTGTAACTTCTTTATTATTTATTGCATCTTCTAAAGTAATTTCCTTATTATTTTTTAAATCATAATTATATGTTTGTACTATTACTCTTTGTGCACTTGAAGATTGTTTTAAATTTGATCTTATAATTAATGACAATATATTATTTTCTATTGTAGCTTCATATTGTACTGTGTATGCAATATTTTTATTTTTAGTTTGCAAAACATTTTCTGCTTTTTTTTCAAATGTTTCATTTATTTCTTCATTATATTTTTGAATTTTATCATTATTTATGTTTATATATGGAATATTTAAATTTAAGTCATAATCATTTCCATTGTTTTCTGTTTTTGAATAATACGTATATATAATGTCCTTATTTTCATCACTCTTTTTTATTTCAGTATCTAAGCTATTTATTTCTAATTTATTTTGAAATATATCATCAAATTTTGATATTAAATTTTGGTCTTCCAATTCTTCTTTGGTATAATCTGATTTTCCTATTGTTATTATTCTATCTAATTCTTCACTTCCATAATAATATGAAAATCCTACAATTATAATAGCAATAATACATGAAATTATTGCTATTGTATATATAACTACTGATTTAGTATTTGCTTTTGGCTTTTTGGGTAAATTTACGTTCATTTTCTCATCCCTTTTGTTTTAGTATTTTTTTGTATTATAGCATTATATGTATTTTTTTTCAACATTAAAATTTCTAATTTTATTGACTATTCGCGTGTTTTGGGGTATCATATATAAGTATATTTATATAGAAATGAGGAGTTTAAAGTATGTTATGTTCAGAATGTAATAAAAACCCAGCTATACTTTTTTATAAAAAAATTGAAAATGGTAAAGAATCATTAGAAGGATATTGTTATAATTGTGCTAAATCAAAAGGCATAGATCCTAATGAAGTATTATATAAACAAAATGAAATTTTAGCCAAAGACAATATTAATCTTAATGATATGTCTAAACAATTTGAAACAATTTTTAAAGATTTAGCTGAAAATATAAATTTAGAAGATATTGAAAATATAGATGGTGCAATTACTTTTGATAATAGTAATAATCCTGATAGTGAATCAAAAATTTCAGGTGCAGCTATTCCTTTAGGTTCATTATTTTCTAATATGTTTAATAATCCAAATAATAATAATGCCCAAGAAACAAATAACAATAGCAAGAAAAAAATAAAAGTTGAAAAGAAAAAAAATACAAAACAAAACAAGAAGAAAAAATTTTTAGATACTTATGGTACTAATTTAACATTTAAAGCAAAAAATAATCAGTTAGACCTTATTGTTGGTAGAGATAATGAAATAAAAAGAATTATTCAAATTCTTAATAGACGTTCTAAAAATAATCCATGTCTAATTGGTGAACCTGGTGTTGGAAAAACAGCAATAGCACAAGGTTTGGCAATTCGAATTGCTAATCAAAATGTGCCTGCAAAATTATTAAATAAAGAAGTTTATCTTTTAGATATGACAGCTGTTATCGCTGGTACACAATTTAGAGGTCAGTTTGAATCTAGAATGAAAGGTATTATTGATGAATGTAAAGAATATGGAAACATTATTCTTGTAATTGATGAAATTCACAATATTATTGGTGCTGGTGATGGCGAACATTCTATGAATGCTGCCAATATCCTTAAACCTGCACTTTCTAATGGAGAAATTCAATTAATTGGTACAACTACTTTAAAAGAATATAGAAAATATATTGAAAAAGATTCTGCTTTAGAAAGAAGATTCCAACAAGTTTTAGTAGAAGAACCTAATATTGATGATTCAATTGGAATTTTGGAAGGTATAAAAAAATATTATGAAGAATACCATAAAGTAAAAATTTCTAAAGATGTTATTAAACAAGCTGTCATAATGTCAGAAAAATATATACATGATAGATTTTTACCTGATAAAGCTATAGATATTTTAGATGAGGCATGTTCAAGAATAAATCTTGAAAATAAAGACTTATTTACTTTAGAAAAACTAAAACAAGAATTAGAACAAGTTCAAGCTGAAAAAGAAGAAGTTGTAGCCGCTGATTCTACAGAAGACTATCAAAAAGCTGCTGATTTAAAAACTCATGAATGTCAATTGATAGAACAAATTGATAAGTTAAATAAAAAAATGAAACCAAAACAAATAACTGTACAAGATATTGCAAAAGTTATAGAAAGTTGGACAAAAATCCCTGTTCAAAAAATTACTGAAGCAGAAACACAAAAATTATTAAACTTAGAAAATAATCTTCACAAAAGAATTATTGGTCAAAATGAAGCTGTTAATGCTGTATCTAGAGCTATACGTAGAAACAGAGCTGGTTTAAAAACAACAAAAAGGCCACCGTCTTTTATATTTGTTGGTCCAACTGGTGTTGGAAAAACAGAATTAGCAAAAAGCTTAGCTTATGAAATGTTTGGATCTGAAGATTCTATCATTAGAGTAGATATGTCAGAATACATGGAAAGTCATTCTACAGCTAAATTAATAGGCGCACCTCCAGGATATGTTGGATATGATGATGCAGGACAATTAACAGATAAAGTAAAAAGAAAACCTTATTCAATAATATTATTAGATGAAATTGAAAAAGCACATCCTGATGTATTTAATATATTATTACAAGTTTTAGATGATGGTGTACTTACAGATAGTCAAGGTAATTCTGTTAGTTTTTCAAATACAATTATTATAATGACATCAAATGCTGGTTCAAATTTAAATAATAATTCTATTGGATTTGGAAATTCTACAATTAATAAAAATAAAATTTTAGATAGTTTAAAAGAAACTTTTAGGCCTGAATTTCTAAATAGAGTAGATGAAATTGTTACATTTGAAGCTTTAACTCAAAATCAACTATTACAAATAGTCGATTTAATGCTTAAAGATACAATTAATGCTTTATCAGATAAAGATATTTCTTTAGAAATCACTAATAATGCTAAAAATTATATTTTAGAAAAAGGTACAGATATAAAATTTGGTGCCAGACCTTTAAGAAGAGCAATTCAAAGATATGTAGAAGATGAACTATCTGAAATGATTTTAAGAAAACAATTATTAGATGGTCAAACTGTACTAATTGATTATATAAATAAGAATTTAAATTTTGAAGTAAAAAAATAGGAGAATTTTATGTTAAAACATATACCAAACACATTAACAATTATTAGATTTTTTCTTATACCATTTATCGTATTACATATTTTTACTGGAAATTATATATTAGCTTTTGTATTATTTACTTTATCTGGTATAACTGATATTGCTGATGGACTTATTGCAAGAAAATTTAATTTAATAACTAATTTCGGTAAATTAATGGATCCATTAGCAGATAAACTTACACAAATATCAACAATTGCTTCTTTAACAATAATTCATATAATTCCAATTTGGATATTAGTTGTTGTTTTATTAAAAGAACTTATTATGATAGCTGGCGCTTCATTCCTTTATGGAAAAGATGTAGTAGTTTATAGCAAATGGTATGGAAAACTTGCAACAGTTTTATTTTATCTTGCAATTGTATTTTCATTATTAATTAATCAATTTAAGTCAGAAAATTTTTGGGCAAACTTAGATTTATGGTTATTTTACCTAGCATTATTTGCAACAATTTTTTCATTATTAATGTATATCAAAGATGTATACCAAAAAGGATTTATTGATAAAAAAGATTTAAATAAAGAAGTAACCATTGATAAAAAAGAACATAAAAAGAAATAGTATTATATCTCAATCAGAATTTTATAAATTACTTTCTGATTGAGATTTTTTATTCATAATCTTCTATCAATTGATTTAACTCTGTTCTTCCGTTGGCTTCTATTCCCTTTTTCAATTCTATTTTATCAGTTTCTGTCAAAAACTCTGTTCCAATATCAGTATCTTCTACAAATTCTTCTTCATCTCCAACTTTTAAAAATATAGATACTTTCCCATCTTTCTCTTTCAATAAATAATGTTCTCCACATTGACTATCAAATTCTCTATATAAAACTATTTGATTTGTAGAATATTCTCTTATTTCCCATCCTTCATATTCTTTTTTTAAATCCTCTTCTGTTTTATTAATTAATTCAGTTGGAACATTAGTATATTGTTCAATAGTATGTCCACATTCTTTATAATATCTATTTAAAATAATTGAACAATTAGGTGATATTTTTTCAGTATTTGTACTTGTTTCTTGAATTTGATTATTATCTTTTTCTATTTCTTCATATTCTTCTGTGCATTCATCTGTAACCACTTCGTTATTTTCTTTTGACACTTCAACATTATTTTCTTTTTTTACAAACTTATTAAATACTATTTGTCCTAATAGTATTCCACTTGTAAATAATACTAAAATAGATATAATTGCTATTACTTTCTTCATTTTTACCTCCCTTGTGTTTTTAGTATTATTTACCTTTTTTTATATAATTATACATTTTTGTTTTTATCCTATATTTGTTTCCATCAGTTATTATATTTATTTCTCCATTTTCATCTGTTCTATAAATACGTATTTTTTTTGACTCCAATTTTTCCAAAGTTTCTTGATTTGGATGGCCAAATTTATTATTTTTTCCTACACCAATTAATGCATCTTTAGCATTTACTAACTCTAAAAATTCATCTGTTGAAGAAGTTTTTGAACCGTGATGTGCAATTTTTATAATATTTGACTTCAATATATTTTTATCTCTATATTTTTGTATTATTTCATTTTCTGCTATTTTTTCTATGTCGCCTGTAAATAACATTGAAAAGCTTTTATATTTAAGTTTAAAAACCATAGAATTATTATTAATAGAATTTTCATTTATCATATTGTTTACATCAGGCCACAAAATATTAAAACACAAATTTTTTTCTATTTTTATCTTATCATTGTTCTTTACTGGTATTATATTTATTTTCTTTGATTTAGCAATTTCTATAAATTTTTTATAGTTTTCATATTGCTCGTATTGCTTTCCTATAATTACATTATTTACTTTAATTTCATTTATTAAATATAATATCCCACCACAATGATCTTGATCAAAATGTGAAATAAAGACATAATCTATTTTAGTATATCCTCTATTTAAAATATATGGGAGTACAACTTTTTTTCCAACATCATAACTACTTAACATATTTCCTCCACCATCTATTAATATAGTTTTATTGTCTGGAGTTATTATAAAACTACAATCTCCTTGTCCAACATCAACAAAATTAATTTTCAATTTTCTATTTACTTGAAAAATTGATATAATTACGAAACATATTAATATTTTTTTGTAATTTTTAATTATAATAAATTTTATATCTTTTTCTTTTATTAATTTTTTATATTCTTTTAATTTTTCTTTTATATTTTGAATAATTAGATATTTAAATAAAGCTATCAAATTTTTCATTCTTTTTTGAGTTTCTCTTATTTTGGGATATGTATAGATTATATATATTTGTTTGATTATAAGTACAACAAAATAATATATAATAATACTTATAATACTTGGAGTTTTAATATATATTTTTGAAAATGGAAATTTAGCAATATCAGAAATTTTTATTAATGTTTGTATTCCTAATGACAAAAAAATTGAAATAAAATTTGAAATTTTTAAATTTATAAAAGATGTAATTATCAATAAAATTGACATTAATATTATAGGACCAATTATTAGACTAACTAATATATTATTAAACATAAAATAGATACCAATAATATGAAAATTATATATAATTATTGGTAAAATCATTATTTGTGATGAAATTGTAACAGCTAATATATCAATTATTGCTTGTATCAATTTTGATAAAATTAACTTTTTCTTAATCATACGACTATTTTTTATTATTTTAATATTATATAATATGTCTTTTATAGTTTTATTAAAAAGAATTATCCCAACAGTTCCTAAATATGATAATTGTAATCCTATACCGTGTTAAAGCATAAGGATTTTTAACTATTATAATAAGAAGTGATATTCCAATTGCACTCCATGTATCTTTTTTTCTATAAACTAAAAATGAAATAACATCAATAATAGTCACAATTCCTGCTCTTAATATCGAACTTGTAAAGCCTGTTATATTCATATAAAAAAACAAAAACAAAATTATAATATATTGTATCTTTCTTTTTCCTAAAATTTTTTCACCTATTAATTTTATTCCTATTACTATATATCCAACATGCATTCCAGATACTGCTAAAATATGAGAAATGTTTGAAATTTGAAAATTTTCTTTTATCTCTTCATCTAAATTTAATTTGTCCCCTAACACTAAACCTATCAAAAAATTTTTTTCATCTTCTTGAACTACTTTTTCGATATTTTGTACTATTTTTTCTTTTATTTTATATGTAATATTAGATAAATTTATTTTATTATTATTACTTAAATGTTTGTATTTTTCTACTTTTAAAATACCATATACCTCTATTGATTTTAAGTATTTATTATAATCAAAACATTTATAGTTTCGCTGTTTTTCTCCTCTTGAAAAAACACCCTCACACAAAATCTTGTCTCCAATTTTTAATTCTATTTTTGAATCTAATACTATAAAGATTTTTGTATTTTTATATTTTTTATTTTGATCTACCTTTATTACTTTAAATTCATATGTATTCATATACTCTGTTTTTTTTTTAATATTTGTAACAATTCCTTCTACTTTTATATTTTTTTCTTGATATAGATTTTCATATTTATACTCTTTAATTAAAATTATTGAATTTGAAATAATCGAACTAATTATTAAGAATAAACAAACTTTAAGATTTAAAAATATTTTTATATATCTAAAATATCTTTTTACAGATAATAATTTAAATTCATTTTTTGAGTTTCTTTTCAGTATATTTATTAATATTATATATATTAATAAAAGTAAAATATATAAGAGGACTATACTAAAATTAAAGTATAGCCCCCATATAATTCCTAACATATATCCTATAACTATAATTACAATTGGTCTTTTTATTTATAATCTCCTCCAATTAATTATATCTATATAATTCTTTTTGCCCCTACATAATTGTTATTATAATATCCTGAGCTTAAAGAATCTATTCTAACACCTGTTGACGGAGTTGACGCGTGAATTATTTGTCCTCCACCTATATATATGGCAACATGGCTAATTCCTGATTTTCCAAACATAACTAAATCACCAGGTTGTAAGTTTGCTCTACCTACTGAAACACCATTTCCATATTGACCTGCTGCTGTTCTACTTAATGTTATTCCATATTGTTTATATACATATGATGTAAATCCTGAGCAATCAAATCCTGTTGTTGGTGACATACCACCATATACATATTTACATCCTAAATATTGTTTAGCTGTAGAAACTATTCCTGAACCATTACTAGAAGCTGGCACAGTTGTTGTTGTTTCTTGCACTGTATTATTTGATGTTGTATTTGTACTTGTACTACTTGATTTTCTTGATACTGTTTCACCTCTTGATGTCTCTTTTTTATTATTTGACAATAAAGATGCTGAAACATATCCTTCTACATTATTTACTTTAATTTTACTCCATCCATTTTCAGTGCTGTATACTTTAACTTCAGTATTTAGTGCTATTGTTGTTATTATTTCACTTGTTGAATCTGCCTTTCTTCTTACATTTACTGTAGTAGAACTAACATATTGAGTTTTTGGTGTATTTTGTTCAGCTGCCTTTTTTATTTCTTCTTGTTTAGCTTGTTCAGCTTGAACCTTTTCTTGTTCAGCTTTAGCTTGTTCTTCTTGCTCTTTCTTTATTTCTTCTAAACTCTTTAACTTGTCTTTTCTAATCCAACCCTTTGTTGTTTGTGTTTCAACACACACCCATCCATTCATTACTTCTGTTACTTTAACATTTTCATCTTTTTTTAACTCTAAAACATCAGTAGCATTAATTGATGGGATTAATTTTAATTTTGTATTTTCCAAAATTTTATATTCTTCTAATTTGATTTCTGCATTTGCATTTTCTGTTACTTTTTTCTCATCTTCTGATGTTGTGTTTTCATTTGTACTATTTTCATTTACATTATTTTTTTCTTCTGTAGTTTTGGAATCTGAATTTACTGTGACTAATTCTTTGCTTATATATCCTGTCATATTCTTATATGAAACATTATACCAGTCACCTTGTTCTCCCATGATTTCAACTTCTTGTTTTGAAGGGATTTGTTCCAATATTTTGCTATTTGCATCAGCTGTCTCTCTTAAATTAGCAACATCCACATTTATAGTTCCTGTATTTGCCGCTAAACTAATATTTATAAAAAGCATACTTATTATTGAAATAACTGCCATGATGAAAATGCTTTTTATATTCATTTTACTATTCATTGTAATCCTTCTCCTTAAAATATTTTATATTTCCAAAAAGTAGTACCAGCCCAGTATACTATAAATCCAAAAAAAAGTCAAATTTTTGACTTTTTTGTTATAAATTACAATTCAAAATTCAAAAGATTTAACTTATAAAAATTTAATAATATATTGTTTTGAAATACCGCGTAAGCGATCAAACGAACGTTAGTGAGTGCGATTTGGAGCAAACTACATACTAGTAATTTTTATATGTGGTTTGCGACACCAAGGTATAAAAAACAATATATTATCAAATTTTAAAATAATTTTTTTATAAAATGTGAATTGTAACACTTTTTGAATTTATTAACAAAAACTGTCCCTAAACTCTATACAATTTGATTTTTTATCAACAATTTAACCATATTACAAATTAACTCTTGTTTTTCATCATTGCACTTTATTATAATTTCATATAATTCTTTATTCATATATTTTATTATATTATTGTTTTCTTCATTTAGAACATCATATATTGAAACATTTAAAAAATTACATATTTTTATAAAGTTTTCTAATTCTTTATTCACTTTTCCATTTTCTAAATTTTCAATATAACTAGTGGATATTCCTAATTTTTCTGCTATTTGATTTTGTGTTAAATTATGTTCTATTCTTGTTTTCTGAATTCTTTTACCAATATTGGAAAAATCAGCATTCATATTATCACTTCTCCTTCATCGGTAAATATAACATTATGGGTTTTATTTGTCAATGTTTTACTATATCACGAAATTAGTCTTTTATTGATTTTTCTGCATATATATTATTTATAATTTTATTATATGGAACATTATTCTTTAATTCACCAGCTAAAGTCATTACTTCTTGTAATCTATTAAAACTTTCTTCTTTTAATATTGGAGTATCATTCCATGCATCTATATCTTTATAGGTTTGTATTGCACTTTTTAGCATCTCTACACTTGTATCTGGGAAAAAGCTTTGGATAACATTTGCAATTTCTTCAGCTGTATGTTCTTTTACCCATTTTTGTCCTTTGTATATAGCATTCGTAAAATTTTGTACAACACTTTCATTTTTTTCTATATAACTTTTCTTTGCAAAATATGCTGTATATGGTATTTCTCCAGCCTCTTCTCCTACTGATGCTACTACATATCCTTTACCTTGTTTTTCTGTTAACGATGCTGTTGGTTCAAATAATGTAACATAATCTGCATTTCCAGCAGTAAATGCTCCTGCCATTAAATCAAACTTGATACTATCATCCAATACTACATCTGTTTTAGGATCTAATCCATTTTTCTTTAAAACATATTCTAAAGTCATATATGGTACTCCACCTTTTCTTCCTGGAATAATAGTTTTACCTTTTAAATTTTTCCAATCAAAGTTTGGTTCATTTTTTCTTGATATTAATAAAGAGCCATCTTTTTTCGTTAATTGTGCAAATACTTGTGTATAATCTTCTTTTCCTTCATTATATACATATATGGATGCTTCTGGCCCTGCAAACCCAATGTCACATTGGTTTGATAAAACTGAAGTCATTACAGCATCAGCTCCTTGGCCTGTTGTTAAATCTATTTTTATTCCACTTTCATTAAAATATCCATTATTAATAGCTACATATTGTGGAGCATAAAAAACAGATCTAGTTACTTCACTTACTGAAATATTTTTTACTACTTCTTCATTATTCTTTTGCTGTTTTTTTGCAACTATAATTCCCATTATTATAGCAACAACAAGTAATATAGCAATAAGTACACTTAATCTTTTTTTACTCATTTCACACCTCCTTATTGCTATATTTTATGTCTATCTATTTTTTTTGTGATTAATATTATATTAATTAAACCTTTTAGATTTTAATATTATTTTCTCTAAAATTAACACTCCTAAATACATTAATCCTGCAACTATTCCTAATACAATAACACTTGCCATTACCAAGTCTAATTTAAATACTTGCCCACCATACACTATTAAATATCCTAAACCTGCCTTTGATACCAAAAACTCTCCAGATATAACGCCTACTAAAGAAAGACCAATATTTACTTTTAAAGAATTAATAAAAGTAGAAATATTAGCTGGTAAAACTACTTTTAACAACACTTGAATTTTACTTGCATTAAATGTTTCTAACATTTTTATTAAATCTTTATCTGTTTTTATAAATCCATTTAAATTTTCTAATATTGTAACTACTAAAGAGATTGCTACCGCCATTACAATAATCGCAGGTGTTCCAGCTCCTACCCATATAATTATGATTGGTCCGCAAAGCCACTTTGGGTAAACTATTTAACACAACCAAAAATGGCTCTGTTACTTTTGATAAAAACTTAGACCACCATAAAATTATTGCTATAATAATTCCAGATAAGGTTCCTATACAAAATCCAACAATGGTTTCATATACTGTAACATTAATATGTTTTATCAATCCATTTGTTCCTAAATTAGTTAATGTTTGCCATATTCTGCTTGGTTTACTTGTAATAAAACTATCAATTATATTTTTATTTGCTAACCATTCCCATAGTAATAAAAATCCTATCAATAAAAAAAATTGGGTTATTATTATTAGAACTTTTTTTCTTGCATTTTCTTTTAAATATTTTTTTCTTTCCTTAGACACTAATTTATTCATCAACACCAAGCTCCCTCCATAACTTATTAAAGTACTGACTAAACTCTGGATCTTCTCTTACGTTTATTGGATTTCTATTTTCTATATTTTTAAAGTTTATTTTATATATATCTTTTACTCTTCCTGGCCTTTTAGTCAAAACAATAACTCTATCAGACATACTAATAGCTTCTGAAATATCATGTGTTACAATTATAGCTGTCATTTTTTCTTTTCTTAGTATTGAATATATATCATTTGTTACCATTATTCTAGTTTGATAATCTAAAGCTGAAAATGCTTCATCTAATAATAATATTTTTGGTTTTGTAGCTAAAGTTCTAATTAAAGCTGCTCTCTGTCTCATTCCACCAGATAACTCTGAGGGATATTTATCTTTAAATTCATATAAGTTATATTTTTTTAATAACTCTTCTACATATATTTTATTTTCCTTATTTAATTTTTTCTTTATTTCTAATCCTAAAACACTATTACTCCATATATTTCTCCATTCTAATAAACAATCTTTTTGCAACATATACCCTATTTCTTCTGAAACTCCATTTGTTTTTTTATTATCTATGTATATATCACCACTTGTCTTTTTTTCTAAACCACTAATAATTGATAATAAAGTTGATTTACCACATCCACTTGGACCTATTATAGATACGAATTCACCCTCTTTTACTCTAAAATTAACATTTTCTAATGCCAAAACTTCACCTTTTTTATTTTGATATTTTTTACTTATGCCCTTTATTTCTAAAATTGAACTCATATTTTCATGCACCTTTACATATATTTAGGTTTTTATTAGGTTCAACCTATAAACCAATGTATTACTACATTTTATGCAAAACTAACATGAAAAGTTTCTAAATAAATCAATTCCTCTAAAATTGTATTTTCTATTTTACGTGATTTATTTATATTTATCAAATTATATCTTAAATTTATTATATTTTTATCACGTGTTACAGTTTTTAATTTTTTCTCCTTTTTATGGTTATAGATATTATTTTCTAAACATATTACTATAGGAACTATAATTGTTTTTTCAATTTTATCTTTATTACACATGCTTAATATTTGTACACATTTCTTAAAAATATCATATGGAAGATTTGCATTAATTTTAGGTATATATATAATTAAATAAAAAATCTCTCTGTATTTATGTTTATATATAATCTCCAATTTGTTTATATTTTTTTGAAAATTTATATATTTTAATTCTTCTTTTATATATGCATTTTTACTCATAATAAATATATTTATCATTTTTCTTATTCTTTTTTCATCCTTAAATAGACATTCTATTATATGTTCTATTGGATTATCTTTTTTTACCAATTCGTATTTTTCTGATTCATCATTAATATTTAAATACTTTTCTCTTTTTATTGTATGAATATAATTAATATAGTCTTTATACGTAAATTTGTATACTACCACCACTCCTTTTTTATTTATATATTACCAGGGATTTTTTTGAATATAATTTTTGAATAAAAAACTTAGATTAAAACTTTTCTTTATTAAACCACAAAAATAGCAAAAACACAAGTAAAACTTGTGTTTTAATTAAATAATATTTTATTTACGTCGTTTTTCGACAAATATCTCCATTTTCCTAGTTCAATATCTTTTACTCCTATGTCTGCAATCTTACTTCTGTGTAAAGCTAAAACTTTATGTCCTATAGATTCACACATTTTTCTAACTTGTCTATTTTTTCCTTCATGTATTACTATTTCTAATCTAGAAATATTTTTTTCTTCATCTGTTTTTAAAATTTTCACTTTGGCAGGCTTTGTTATATATCCTCCTATATCTATACCTTTGCGCAACTCATCTACTTTTGTTTTTTCTATAATTCCTTTTAATGTAACTGTATATGTTTTATTTATTTCATGTTTTGGATGTGTTACTTTATATACAAAGTCACCATCATTTGTTAATATTAAAGCCCCAGATGTATACATATCTAATCTCCCAACAGGAACAAGTCTTTCTTTTACTTTTACTAAATCAAGTACAGAATCTCTCTGAAATTGATCCTTTACCGTTGTCACATAACCTATTGGTTTATTTAATAAAATATATACTTTTCTTTTTTCTACTTGAACAATTTTATTATTATATTCAATTTCATCCTTTTCTGGATTTACTTTTGTTCCTAATTCTGTAATCAAATTTCCATTTACTTTTATTTTACCATTTAATATCAACTCTTCTGATTTTCTTCTAGAAGCAACTCCTGCCTCAGCTAAAAATTTTTGCAATCTAATCTCTTCCAATTTTATCTCCTTTAATCATTGATTGTTACTATCAAAAAATGTATACACTATCTATATTTTTTACTATGCAAATAGGCAATAATCTTATAAACATTATTTTATATTTCTTTTTCTAGGTTCCAATTCTTTTAAAATTTTTTGAAAATATTCTGGTAATTCTGCTTCTAAATACATATTTTTTCCTGTTGTTGGATGTATAAACTCTAAACTTTTAGCATGTAAACATTGTCCTTTTTCATTCCATTCATTTTTTCCATTTGAATAAACTTCATCACCTATTACAGGATATCCTATTTGTGATAAATGAACTCTAATTTGATGTGTTCTTCCTGTTTCAATATTTACTTCAAGCAATGTATAATTATCATATCTTTGTAATACCTTAAAATGTGTAATTGCCTCTTTTCCATTTCTTTTTACTGCCATTTTTTTTCTATCTTTTTCGCTTCTTCCTATTGGCATATTTATAGTAGCTTCATTTTCTTTTACTATCCCTCTTACTAATGCAATATATGTTTTTTTCACTTCATGATTTTTTATTTGTTCACTTAAATTAATATGTGATTTATCATTTTTAGCAACTACTATTATTCCAGATGTATCTTTATCCAATCTATGTACAATTCCTGGTCTTATTTCTCCGCCTATCCCTGATAGTGAATCTTTACATATTGCCATAACAGCATTTACTAATGTACCATCTGGATTACCATTTGCTGGATGAACAACCATTCCTTTGGGTTTATTTATAACTATAATATCTGCATCTTCATATATAACGTCTAGTGGAATGTTTTCAGCTTTTAATGAAATTTCTACAGGCTTTTCCTCTTCTATTTGTATTTTATCACCAGTTTGTACCTTATATGAAGTTTTAACCTTTTTTCCATTTACCCATATCTTACCATTTGATACTAACCTCTGAATAGCTACTCTGGATAAATCGTCCATTCTTTCTGATAAATATGCATCAATTCTTTTAGAATCTTTTTCTACTTCAAAATATTTCATTTTTTACCCTTTCAAAATATATAATTATTTTTTCTTTTCTTTCTTTTTATTAAACAACTCTTCTGAAGAAAATACTGTAAATATTGCAACAAATGAAACCCAACCAATTAAAATTGCAATATCTGCTATATTAAATGATGGCAAGTTTTTTATATTAATAAATTCAACAATATTGCCTCTTAAAATTTTATCTATAAAATTACTCACTCCACCTCCAAAAGCAAAACTTAGTAATATCTTTGTTTTATTAGTAACAAATTGATTATCACTCTTTAATATACCAAATACAACAAATAAAATTGTTAAATTTGTTAATATACTAATTGCTTTTGAAGTTTCCTCATATCCATTATTAGTAATTTGATTTATTTTTAAAGTAATAACGTCAGGTATTAATATTATCTCTTTATGCTGCATAATTAAACCTTTAGTTATTTGATCAATAATTACAAGTAAAAACACTATAACTCCAATTATAATATTTACTTTATTTAGCTTTTTCTTCTTTTTCATACACACCTCTCATTATGCATTTAATCTTTCATATATTGTAAAATATTTATCCTCATATAATTGTTTATAATTTGCATCTTTTGTTTTCTTTATTATCATATTAATTTTCGAATTTTTATATGTAATAACATGTGTTATATCATATTTTTTAAACAAATCTTCATAAAAAGTTCCTATACTTGAAACATTAATAAAATCCATAAAAATATCTTCATCTTTACCACTAAATTCTGGTGCATATAAATCTGCTCTTGAATCTATAAAAACTGGTATACCTCTATATATCATATAACTACCATAATTATATTCATTATAAAATCTTGCTGTTTTCAAATCAATATTTTGTAAAATATAGTCACATCCTTGAACAGGATATGTTGATTCATCTATGTATTCATCATTCTTTTTAGGTTCATAAAAATGATAACTTAATGGAAGCATCACAACTATTAATAATACCCAAATTATTTTATTATTACATAATTTTTTATCAATTTTTTGTATATCGGCTTTTGTATATATTTCAAATAACTCACAAATCATTTTATTGACAATAAATACCCCCATTATACAAAACATTGTAAATTGTCTTTTTGATGCTAACATTAAAAAACATAGTCCACCAATCATAAATAAATCTCTTAATTTTATTTTTGTTTTTGTAAATGTTAAAATTGCTAATACAATTATAATTGCAACTGATGCATCTGTATCATTAGCTAATGTCATTGGTAAATGTTCATTTATATTTTGAGTTGTATTACCTTGCATTGTTTTATATAAATATGTATATGGTGTATCTCCTAGTGGTGTTAATAAGCCTGTGAATCCACATATTACCATTATCATTATCAACCATTTAACATTTTCATTTTTTTCAAATTTTATTTTATACGGATTTTTTAAGTTTTCGCTTCTTTTTGTTTCTATCTTCTTGTTTTTCTCTATTATTTCATTTAATTTATTTTCTAAATTAGCTTTTTTATCAACATTTTTTTCATTTTTAGATAACATTTTAATTCTTAATTTCAATATTTGCATTGTGATTTTTCTATATATTGCTATTTCTGCAGCAATTGCTATTATATATTCACCTATATATGGTAAGAATAAAACAAACATAAATGGCCAAACTGCAACATGTAAATTTGCTATTAATATTGAAATTGCTACTATTCCACCTGCATATCTCACTTTTTTGGTTTGTAAAAACATTTCAATACAATATATAATCCAAACAAATAAAATAAATGTTAACAATTGTGCTCTTGCTGCTATATAATCTCTTAATCCATATATCACCAATACCGTTAAAACAAATGATATACTTTTATTATCTACAATTTTTTTATTAACTACATATAAAGATATTCCTAAAACCGCTGATAATAAACATGTTGCCACATAAATCCCTGTCATTCCAAATGCTGAATATATAAAATATGTCAACAAATCATATAACCAATGTGGATATGTATATGCCAAATTCTGATGCCATGAAAAATGATCTTGCATATCAATTCCTGTTTTAGTAATCTGTTCTCCTATTTTTATAGTATAATATGTATCATTTTGTAATGTTACTGGTGTAATAGCAATACAAAATATTGCTATTGATATTAATACAATTAACTCAAAAATAATTTTTGAGTTAATTTTTATTTTTTTCTCTTTATTTTTTTGTGTCTTAAACATCTATTATCCTCCTATAAATTAAATGTTTTGTTTTTTATAAATACCCCTTTATATTATTATGCAAACCAATGTTATTCCCTCCTGTCACCCAGTCTGCTATCAATTGCATTTATCTTATCATATGACATTTTTTTTTACAATATTTTAAAAGAACAAATAAGAAAATTTTCTTTGATTTATTCTCACCCAATTTGAGTTTTCGACTAGAAAGAGAAAATCTCAAAGGGCTAGCGATTATAATTTTTATATAACAGGAAAGGAATGCTTTCCTAGTATATAAAAAAAAGTCCTAGAATAATTTATTCCAAAACTTCTTTTCTCTTTATTTATACAGCTTCTTGATTTTCTTCTTCAACTGTATTTTCATTACTATTTTCTTCAATTACTTCTAAACTTCCTACAGAAACTTCATATGCTACTCTTGTTTCTACAGTACCATCTTCGTGTTTTTTCTCATAAGTTCTTGATTGAACTCTTCCTACTAATTTTATTTGTGCACCTACTTCAAGGTTTTGACAAAATCTTGCATTTCTTCCCCAAGCAATACATGGTATATAATCTGATTTATTATATGCTCTATTTACTGCTAATAATACATCTGCAATTTCTCTTCCAAATGGTGTTTGTCTATATATTGGTTTTTTACATATATATCCTATTAATACAACTTCGTTTGTTATAATATCTTTTCTTGAAATTTCATTTTCTTCTTCATTTTTTTCTTCTTCTTCTTCAATAACTTTAACATCTTTAGCAAAAACTGTTAAAATTAATCTATTTTTTTCACTCTCATAACTATTGTATGATCTAAATTGACCTTTTACTAATAATTTTCTACCTTCTTGCAAAGTATCCTCATTTATTAATCTTTCTGATATTGTGATTGGAATTAAATCTGATATTCCACTTAAACGAGGTATTTCTAAATTAAAAATAAAAAATCTCTCTCCATATATTTCATGACTAAATTTTTTTTCTCCTGTAACTTTTCCAACTAAAGTTAAATAGTTGTTTTCTAGATAATTTGTATCCAATTTATCTTCCTCCTTATTTTTTTATTTTATCAATTGTACTTTTTTCACATCTGTTAACTTACATTACCTATTATACAACATTTTTCCATGTTTGTCTACATAAAAAGTTAAATTCGTAACATTTTTGTAATATTTCTGTAACATTTTTGTCTTTTTTCCTCTTTTATAGATAATATATTGAAAAAATAGAAGCTATTGCTAATAAATTTTGAATGTTTTTAAATTTGTATAACTTTATTTCATATTCTCCCAATTCTATTTTTTTCCCTTCCAAATTCTCTATATTTCGTTGTATTGCTACTATTGCTTTTTCATCTTGTACACTTGATATTGTTATTGTTGCTTTTTGATTCAATCCAAATGTTACACATTTAACTTTTTTGTTTGGTAATATTTCCATAGTATTAGTGATATCAGAATTTATAATTATATATTCACAACTTCTGCATATTTTTTCTACGATATCTTTTTGATTTTTATCTACATCTATTTCTTTACAAAATACAATTGTTTCAAAAACTATATTCTTCATATTTGATATATTTTTAGAATGTATATTTATCAACTTTAAATCTTCTCTTTTAGTTATTTTCATCACATTTTGCTTTATATTTTCAAACTCTAAATTATTTGCAAAAATACCAATAAAATGCATTCCACTATATCTCCTAAAAAAATCTATTTTTATTTTTCCCATTATTGGTAATTATATACACATTAATTTTTATTTTGTTTTCCATTTACATCTATTATATAATTATCTTTATATATTAACTCAGATACTTTGACAATTTCCAGATTTTTTTGTTTTATATTTTTTATCAACATATCTAAACTGTCTGCTGTATGTTTTGTGCCATTGTGCATTAATATAATATCACCAGATGTTATTTTTTCTTTTATTCTATTCCACATTTCATCTCCACTAATTCCTGTATAATCCAATGTGTCCAAACTCCACTGTATTGTATAATACCCTTTATCCTGTGCTGCTTTAATTACTGTATTATTATATTCCCCATATGGTGCTCTATATAAATTTGTTCTTTTTCCTATGATTTTTTCAATCTTTTTATTACTATTTTCTAATTCTTCAATATTTTTTTCATAACTTAAATTATTTACATGTGGATGTGTATCACTATGAGTTCCTATCTCATGACCATTTTCATATATCTTCTTAACAGCTTCTGGATTTTTTTCAATCCAATCTCCAACCATAAAAAAAGTAACCTTTATATTATTTGTATTCAAAGTATTTAAAATGCTATCAATATCATCTGCATTCCAAGCACAATTTATTGTTAATGCTACTTTATTTTCACTTGTATTTACACTATATATTGGCAACATTTTTTCATTTTCTGAACTAACTTGTTGAAGTTCCCTATTTCCATTTGTCAACACATCTGCAATACAAAATAATAAAACTACAGTTATAATTGATATAAAATATGTATATATTTTTTGTTTGTTAAATACAATAAACATATAAATCCTCCTATTGTTATTCCTACTAAAATATATGTTTATTTTATAATTTTTATACCTTTAAATTAATTATCAATTATAACTTTTTTATTTACAAAAATAATCTATTATTCCGTTGTAAATTCCCCATGCTAATTTTTCTTGATAACTATCTTTTAATAATTCTTTTTCTTCTTGTGGATTAGAAAGAAATCCACATTCAACTATACTTATTGGAATATCAACATGTTTCATAATATACACCTTATCTAATTTCATTGGAATTCTTTTATTCTCTTTTTGAATGGTTTCATTTAAATTACCTTGTATTTTTTCAGCTAATATCTTACTATTTTCATTTTTAGAATTGAAAAAACATTGCCATCCATAATATTGCGATTGTGGAATTTTATTTAAATGTATTGAAATAAATATGTCTGCTGAAGATTCATTTCCTATTTTTACTCTATTATGTATATCTGATATCTTTTTTTCTTTTAATGTTTTCACATTCAAATCATATATTGCACTTTCATCACTTCTTGTTAATATTACATTACACCCACTTTGTTCTAACAATTTTTGAACCTTTAAGGTTATTTTTAAATTCGTTTCTGCTTCTGTTGTTCCATTTGAACTTTGAGCACCTTCATCTGGAGTTCCATGCCCTGCATCCAAGACAATAGTCTTACCTGCTATAGGCAATGACATCACTTGTACTGCATCTCCAATATTTTGTTTTCTTTCTTTTGTACTTACATATATTGTACTTGTTATTATAGCTAAACTCATAATTAATACTTTTTTCATAATTTTATTCATAAACTAACCTCAATAAATTTATTTATATTAAGTTTATTTATAAATTTAATTATTAGAACTTCCAATTATATATTTATTAGATTGCAATTCTGTATATATAATATTAAATTATACAACTAAAAATACCTATATATACAAATTATGACTATAAAAGGCTCTTCTATTCCAATTTTTTATTTACTTTTATGTTAATTAGTGGTATAATTAATATGTAACCAAAATTATATTACACAAAAGACCCTATTGTAATAGGGCAAAGGAGAAAAACATGGTAGAAGCAAAAGTAACAATCCCATCATTAAAAACTTTAAATCCTAAATGCACAGAATGCAAACGTTATTGTTTTGTCCCTGGTGATAAAGTAGCAACTCAAAAAAATCTTGAAAAAAGATTTGGTTCAAAAAACAAGGTTAATGATTGCATTGACGGTCAGACACTTTATTCTCGTGCAAATATTATGGAGGATAAAGGTATTAGTCACTGTCCTATTGAGTTAGGATTGTTGGGCAACGTAAAATCAAATATTTAATTGCTTTAAATTGCTCTAAAATGTAAAAAAGAAATCCCTAACATAGGGATTTCTTTTATTTTCTTCTATCAACAGCATAACTACTTCCCATTACAGATTTAGCCGCATGTTTTACTTGAGCTCCTATTTCACCAATCTGTAATATATTTGTAAATCTTCCAACATCTGCAACAACTACACCTATTGAAAGTGATGTTAATGGAAATTGTTCTATTATTCCTTTTCTATTTTCTACTTCTATATATCCTTTTTCTATATCTTTATCTGTAAAAAATTTTTTTACTTGACTATCAAACATTCCTAAAATACTTTGACATATTTTTTCACAATTTAATGTTGGTAATATAGCAACGAAATCGTCTCCTCCAATATGTCCAACAAATGCTTCTTCTTGAAAATTATCATGAACACCTTTTAGAATTGTTTCTGCAGTAAATTCAATAATCTGGTCACCTTTTACAAATCCATATACATCATTATATGCTTTAAAGTTATCTAAGTCTAAATACAATACTGAGAATGGTTCATTACTTGATATTCTCTTTTTTAATTCTGCATGTATTTGTACATTTCCAGGAAGTCCTGTAAGTGGACTTATTCTTCTATTATTAGCTAATAATCTATTTAGATTTTTTACTGTAAAGTACAAATATCCTTCATCCACTGGTTTTTTTATATAATATTCTATCGATTCTTTTAAAATTTTCATTCTATGTTCTTTATCATTATTAGATGAAACAACTATAACAGGTGTTATTGTATTATCCTCATCTCTTCTTATTTGCTTACATAATCCTACTACGTCTCTATCTATCGCATCCTCATTTATTATTATTAATGATGGAATATTTTTTAAGGCTATATCTATTTGCTGTGATTTAACACTTATAAATTTATAATCTTTATCATTTTTAAATAATTCTCTAAATATAACGATAGATGAATCATCATCATCAATGATATAAATTTCTTGAATCATATTTATTCACCCTTTTTCTTTGTTTTTTTATGTCTTTTTTCTACTTTTTTGCTAAGAATTTCTGTAAATTCTTTCGTATCTATTGCAGGGAAAGCTCTTTTTAGTCTATATGCTCTCCTATATAATTTTCTTAACATTCTATCTCTTCTTGTTTTTAAACCTTTTACTACATTTTCTCCAGATGGTGTTTTGTCTTTTATTTCTAATAATTTTTGTTTTATTTGTTCGTTTATTTCTTCAACCTTCTCTAATGTAGATTTTATATTTTTAATTTTTATAGCATTTGTTATTGCGTCTATTAAAATAATAATAAAAATTATAATTGAAATCAATGTTATATATTCCAATTGACAATATCCTATTATTTTTAATATAAATGGATGTATGTATTCTATAAATAAAACTCCAATTACTCCCCACGCTATAGAATTCATTAAACAAATACGTCCTTTAAAATTAAATTTATGATCTGAATAATCCCAATATTTAGTTTTAAATATTTTTTCTAGAAGTGCTCCTACAACATATTCCCATAATGTTAATACTATAAATGATACTAAAAATAATAATATTTTACTGTCTTTCAATTCATTAAAAAATACTATCATTATTATAGCTCCAAATCCATATATTGGACAAAATGAACCTATAAGAAATCCAGTATTAATTAATTTTTTTTCACATATAGTTCTTACTGTACTTTCAAAAACCCATCCTAAAAATGAATAAACAACAAAGTATGTTATTAATTGAAAAAACGTATTATCCATTTTAACTTGTATGATATATTTAATAACTTAAATAGACCATACACTCCTTTCTTCATTTATTTTTATATTAATATTTAGTATA
>CAKPOF010000006.1 GCA_934169725.1 uncultured Clostridia bacterium
ATTTATATATCTTATATTATCAATAATTGGATGTTTTATAGGTAATAAAATAAAAAATAGTTAGTCAAATTACAATTAATGGAGGAGATTAATTATGGGATTATTTAATAAATTTATAAAAAAAGAAAAAGATGATTGGAAAAGTGCTTATATGGGGAATCCAAATTTTTATAAAGGTAAAGATGGTAAGCCATTTGGTGCATTTGCACTAACAGAAAATACCTTAACTTCACTTCCAAAGAATCCCAAAGCCTTATATAAAATTGATAATACAGAAGTTGATGAATGGAAATTAATGCTTGTAAGTACAACTAATAATGGAGTTTTAGGAGATATAGATTATTATAAGGCAATAAATAAACTAATGAAGTTTGTTATTGATGAAAAGGATAATAATATTTTAATTAGAGGACTATCATTAAAAGAATTAAATGAAGTATTGAAATAATTACAAATTACAATATATGGAGATGTTTATAAATGAATAAAGAAATATTATTATCAAATATAGATAAAGTTCATACTACTGAAATGGGTGTTGATAGAATCAAGAAGAATCTTAAATTAGATAACAATGATGTAGTTGAATATTGTAAAAATAAAGTTTTAGATAAAAATTGTAATATCTATAAACAAGGAAAGAATTGGTATTGTGAAATTGATAATATAGTAATAACTATTAACTCATATAGTTATACAATTATTACAGCACATATTAAAAAATAAATTACAAATTGTAGTTAAAAATAAAGATAGCAAATTTCTGCTATCTTTTACTTTATTCTATACAATTTTTCAAGTCATCATAGTTAACATCCAGAACCTTACATAAGCCTATCAATTCGAAATCTTTTACAATTTGCGTACCATCTTCAATTCTTTTTAATTCTGTTGAATCAAGATAAACAGCATGTAATTGTAGCAACCTACTAACTTCTATCTTTTCAAGTCCTTTTTCTTCTCTATATTTCTTTATTAAATTACCTATGACATTACTTTTTTTACCCTCATACTTTTTCATTTTCCAAAGATTTCCTTCACAATAAACTAATATTATTGATTTTATTACATTTTTTTGTTATCATATCGAGAGAGCCTCGACATTAGACTAGAATATACATTTTTTATAAATTTATTCACGAAAGGAGGTAATCTTTTGAATGACAAATATTACAAAATCCTCAGATTCGACGGAAAAGAACAATACAGTGAAAGGAAAAATAGAAAAAATATAAAAGAATATTTGAATAAATATATTGATGAAGAAATTAATGAGATATTATTCATTGTCCCTGTTGAAAAACAAAAAAATTCACCAACAACTATTCCCCAATAATCGTTAGTGAATTTAATTATTTAGTATTTAAAAGGCAAGTAATCATTTGATCTATTATGGACTTATCTCGACTTGTTAAAAGTTCATAATTTTCAACAACACTAGGAGATTTTAGAACTCCATGAAAAATTGCAACAGATGAACAATTTGCTAAGTTACAGATATTTATTAAAGTATCTATACTTATTCCTACCTTACCGGTTTCCACTTGAGAAACAAATTGCGGGTTTAAGTTTAATTTTTCAGCAAATTCTTCTTGTGTCAAATTGAGTCCTTTTCTAATGTTTCTAATGTTTTGACCTAGTGTAGTATTACCAGCACTATTTGTATTTTCTATATTTTCCATAATACTACCCCTATATGATAGTATAGTAAAATATGGTAAAAAAATGAATTATATTAAAACTATAATTTTTTATAATATTATAGTTCTTAACTATAAAAAATGTAAAATGAACAGTAAAAATTATAGGCTACACCTATAAAAGGAGAAAAAATATGAGTTTAGAACTAGAAAAAACAAAAAAGAATTAGAAAATGCTATAAGAAATGAAGATTTAGATATAAAGAAAATATTTGATATTTCAGCTAAAATAGATGAAGAAATTTTATTTCAAATTAAATTTAATGAATGTGATAAAATTGTAAGAAATAATGATTCAAGAGAACTTATAAATAGCATCAAGCAAGAACTTTCAAAGCATTATTATGGTATGTCTGAGCAAGAGCTTATAATAGTTTCACTAAATATATTTGACTATAGCTACTTAAAATTTCAACATATTTCAGAAGATGATATTGTAAAATATATCTGCACAAAAAATGCTATATATTATGACATATTAACAGATAAAGACAAGAAGTCATTAAAACTCGATTTAAACTTAAAATATTTTAAATATTTAATAAATAAATATACAAAGATAATAGAAAATGAGCAATAAAACATATAATTTATGTACTAAATTTACTAAAAAATGTACCATTTATCCAAAATAAAAAATTAAACTAAATATAGCATAAATAAAGTAATTTATTGCCCTATCAGGAGGTAATAATAAATGAATACAAAATTAGAAAGATGGAAAGAAGAAAAATTTTTAAGGTATTTTTTAAGAAAGGAAAAAATTTTTTTGATGAATTTTAATATAGAGGCATATAAAAGTGATGACTTTGAATTTTATATGAGTTGGTTTATATATGCAATAAATGATTATATTGATAAAAGTTATGATATAGAAAAATTTTTTAGTTATTCATTTTGCAATAATTGCAATTTGAATATTATATATTTACCTTACATATTAAGTGATGAATTTAGAAAAAGAGTAATAGCAAATATAACAGAGTATAAACAAAAATACAAAACAGAGCAAATCTTTGAATACTAAAATTGCTAATAATTACTTTTTATGATATAAAGATATAAAAATGGAGGTGAATGTTTTGAGTGATAAAAGAGATTTTAGCTATATATTAGAGTATTATTCTGATAAAACACAGATATTGCATTTTGGCGTATCATTAGATAAAACAAAAATAAGATTAAATTTGACAAGAGAGAACTTCGCAAAAATTGATAGAGAAAGTTATACAAAAGTTCCCGCACATAATAAAATCCTAGAAAACTGGGATGAATGGAAAAAGCAAAAGGAAACACTAGAATTTAACGAACTTAATACTCGTATATGTCCTCCAGGACTTAAATTTGAAAAAGAAGGAGATAAATTAGTATTATCAGAAGAATATTGTAAAAAATATCAAGATATGTGTTTGCAAAATTATGACTTAAATATGAAATTTATTAAAAAATTAAATCATAAAACATTTGAAAAAATGCTTGATAAATTTGTAAAAAAATATAACATGATGGAAGTAAAAGATTTAAAAGAATGTAAAAAGAAAACAGGCATTTAAAATGTATCCAAGAAATATTGTGTTAGAAATTGCAGGAAGTAAAGTTTATGCAGAAAAGAAATTACAAGATTTAAAAAATGGATGTGGTACAAATGAATAGTTTTCAAAATGAAACAATAAAATTTGGGATAACTGTAGATGAAGCACGAAAACAGCTAGGGATAGGAAGAAACTTAATGTTAAAACTTGTAACTGTTCCTGGTTTTCCTGCAATAAGATTTAAAAGAAAAATAATTATAAATGGAAACAAGCTACAAGAGTGGTTTGATAAAAACTATGGTCAATACGGTAAATATTAGTGTGTTCAACCTTGTTTTTCTTCTTATAAAAATGTAAAATATAAATAGACTTTAAATATTGTATAATAAATTCTATTTATATTTTCTTTTTAAACTTGGGAGGAGTTAGGAATGGAAAGAATAAATAGACAGAGAGCACCCAAAGGAAGTGTTACAGTTAGAAAAAAAGGAAATAGTTAAGAAGCAAGAGTAACATTAGAATTAGTAAATATAATGGAGGGAGTTGATAAAAATCCTAGACTATCTAGAACGGCAAAAACAGAAGAAGATGCAAAAAAAAGATTAGGAAAGTTAATTGTTGATGTTTATTTTGAAGCTCAAAAGAAGTCTCATAGTAAAAAAATCTTTTCAGATGAGTGTACTGAAGAATTAGACAAATTTGAGGAATATAGAGAAGAAAAAACAAAAAGAAAAATAGAAGAATTAGCTGAAGATTATGCTGTTTTTCCAAATATTGCTAAAGAATGGCTTAATTGGAAAAAAAAGCAAGTAAATCCTAATACTAATAAAACCATTAGTCCTAAAACAGTTGAAACTTACATAAATACAATTCAAAATCATGTTATGATAGATTTTAAGGATTGTTTAGTAGCAGATATGACTAAAGAAGTAGTTGAAGATTATATTAATGAAAAACGACAAAAAACACCTAGACTTGCTAAAGATTTATTTTTATTGATTAGGTGTGTTTTAACATATGCAAAAGAAAATAGACATTTAATTGCTGAAGTACCAAATTTCAATTTAAAATTTGCAAAAAAGAAAAGAGCAAAGAAAGCAAAAATACCATATTTACCAGCTGATAGACAGGAAGTATGGCTAGATATCTGCGAAAAAGACAAAAGAGAATTTGCATTATTGTTTGCAACTTTACTACAAACAGGTATGAGACCTGAAGAACGGTTGTGGACTAAAATGGAAATGTGTATTATTTAATAAAAATATTATTAAAGTAGAAAATGCTTATAAAGATATAACTATATATGATGATGATATGAATATAATTGGACACAAATTTCAAGATGGAGATTTAAAAACAGAAGAAAGTTATAGAAATATACCAATGTCTGTACGATTAAAAAATATGCTATTGAATATCAAGAAAGAAAAACAAGCAACATGTAAGTTGAACGGAAAAAAGTGGAACGAATCGGAATATGTTTTTCAAAATCAATTAGGAAATCCATATACACCTGAAAGGCTACCTAGAAAAATACAGGAGTTTATAAAAAAATATAAATTAGAACATATGACAGTTTATGGTTTTAGACATTCTTTTGCTACTTTAATGAGTGAAAAAGGTATGGATAGAGAAGTTTTGAGAGAATTGATGGGACATGCAGAGTTTGAAACAACTGATTTTTACTATATACATATTTCTGAAGAACGAAAGAAAAAAGAGTACGAAAGAGTACATAATGAAATAACTCAGGGGAAAACTACTCAATTTAAGGGGAAAAATTTTATTGTTAAAAGAAAAATAAAAGCCCCCAAATCTGCTTGAGGACTGTGGTGCAGCAGGAGGAATTCGAATCCCCGACCTCTCGGTTCGTAGCCGAGTGCTCTATCCAGCTAAGCTACTGCTGCATATATAGAAAATATTATAAAATACATTTACAACATTTTCATTTGAAATATATATTTAAGGGGAATTTCAGGGGAAAACTTACTAGGAAATCCCTGAAGCCCTTTAATACCAATAACTTTGAAATTGAGTGTGTACGTTTCGTAGCCGAACACTCTATCCAACTAAGCTACTGGTGCATACATAATATTATAAATACTTTTTAAAAATTTTTCAAGAGATTTCAAGAAATTTTATAAAAATCCTTGCAAATCATAAAAAAATATGCTATTATATATAAGCATTAAATATGATGTGATTATTTCGAGGTGTAGCGCAGTTGGTAGCGCGCGTGGTTTGGGACCATGAGGTCGCAGGTTCGATCCCTGTCACCTCGACCACTAAAATGAAATTTTGTAGGAAACTACAGAAGGACGAAATTTATATCAAAAGTGCATAAATACGTTATTTCAAGAAATTGAGATAACGTATTTTTTCTGTTTTAAGTCTTTTAAAATCCTTCTACATCTTTTTTTAGGAGATTTTTAGTAAAAATTGAGTGGAAACGAAAATATTACGAATTTAGAATCGGAGAATTATCAAGACAAGTAAATATAATAGATTTTGCAGAAAATTTCAAAGAAGATTATATAAATATGACAGAGAAAAACGTAAAATTAAGGCTATCGAATAGTTTATTGAAAGAAGAACTAGAAAATAAAGAAAAAGAACTAGAGTTAAAATATGAAAGTAAATCTTATAATATGGAACGTGAATATAAAAAAGAAATTAGTAAATTAAAAAAAGAAAATAAGCACTTGAATAAAATGATAGATAAATTTAAAGTAACTTTAAAAAGATTTATTAAATGGCTTTGTCATAAATTTTCATGTTCATCTGAGGATGAGCTTATACGAGATTTTGAGAAAGAAACATATACTAACTCTAATTTTGAAAAGCAACTTAATATAAACGAATCTAAGA
The DNA here is from genome assembly GCA_934169725.1 of uncultured Clostridia bacterium. Lineage (GTDB taxonomy): Bacteria > Bacillota > Clostridia > TANB77 > CAG-508 > CAG-269. The sequence goes on from CAKPOF010000006.1 coordinate 6,101, forward strand.
AGAAACATGATAATTTTGATATTGAATATTAGAAAGGATTTAATAATAATGGAAAATAAAGAATTAAAATTATATGATATGAATTCAATAGAATTATATGAATTAATAGATAGTTCAAGAATAAAATTAAAAAGAACTAATTTAGAATATAAAAATTTATATGAGCAATTTCACAAAATAATGAATGATTACCCAAACTTACAACTAATTTTAGAAGATGAAGAAACATTAGAATTAAACAAAGAAGAATGTAAAATGTTGCAAAAATTAAATTCTTTATATATGCAAATGTGTGATTTCGAAGAAAGAGAAATATTCTTTTTGGGAGCTTGAGAGGAATATTATTATTTTAAAAATATCGGAATTATAAAATAACTATGAAAAGCGATAATAGAATTATTATTCATTATCGCTTTTTGCCGTTTTACATTTACTATATTTTGTATTTTTGTAATGCAATTAAATTTATTAATAAGAATTAATTATTATAATATTTATAACCACTCTTCTACTATTTCCTTTGTTATATTTAAAATTCCTCTACCTACACCAATCTCTATATTAGGTTTTATTTTACCATAATAATCGCTTCACCACTAATAAATAATCCATTTCTTCTATATTATTTTTTACCATTCCATTCTTTGTAAAACTCATCTAGAAAATTTTCCATATATTCTGTTCTTTTTATTGCAATTGTTTTTCCTGTTTCTGTATTAATCGTATCTTTAATTTTTAATAACTTTTCATAGAAATGATTAATTGCATGCCTTTTCTTGTTTCTATATTCTTCTTGATTGTTTATTTCCACTATCCCCATATCTGGATCATATATAAGGTTTCCTTTTTTTCCGTTATATGCAAAGCACCTAGCTATTCCTATAGCTCCAATAGCATCTATTCTATCAGCATCTTGAACAATTTTTCCTTCATCTGAAATTTCAATATTATTAAATCCACCTTTAAATCCTAAATTTTCTATTGAGTGTATAATATTTTTAATATCATATTCATCTATTTCATTATATATATTGAGTTTTTTCATTAAGTTTTCTAAATTTTGCTTTACATCTCCATTTGAAAATTTTTCATCAAAAACATCATGCAATAAAGCAATCATTCTTACTATAAATTCATCTTTTTTTTCTATTTCGTTAATTTGCAATGATAAATCATGTACTCTTTTTATATGCCACCAATCATGACCTGTACTTTCTTGATTAAAATTTGATTTTACATAATCCTCTGTTATTTTTAAAATACTTTCTTTATTCATAATTAATTTTGTATGATATTTTTAATTACACAAAAAACCATACCATCCTAACTTTTAAATTATATATATTATATATTAGCATAAAATTTAAAAAAAGTATAGAGGAGAACTTATAATTTACAATTAGCTAAAATATGCATATATCAACAAAAAGAATATAGATTATTCTATATTCTCATAATTAATTGTATATTTATTATTAAAGTATTTGACCTTTGCTGTTGCGCCAGTTATAAAAGTATTAAATGGTCTAACATGTCCAAAATCACAATTTACTATTATTGGTACATTATATTTTGATAATATATTCAATAATAATTTATTTTGTTCTTTCAAAAATTCTTCATTTAATGTTATTTTTCCTCTACCAATCATAAAACAACAAACGTTATCAAACCAATGACTTTTTTCAATTATTTCTAGAGATTTTGTTAATTGTTCAATATTCATTGCACAATTTTCAATAAACCAAATAATATTTTTATGTTTTTTGTTATACTCTTGCATATTGTCATACTGTGACTTGGGTAAATCTCGTAAAACATCTAAACAGCCACCAAGTAGTGTTCCACTTACAGTAAAATCATTTAATCCAGTTAATTCTGTTACTGAAGAAAGAGTATCAAGGTTATAACCACATAGTTCTTTTCCTTCTATTTTTTTATAAGATTTAGTTTCAAAAAGTTTTTGCGAATATTGCTCTATAATGTGACCCTTTAATAATTCAATATTGTCTTTGATAGTTTGATCCCATTTTTCATAACCGAATGTAGGAAAGCAAGGTGCATAAAAGGTATTCCAATTACTCATTGTTTCTAATAAAAATGTTAAAATAGAATTATCTGAAAATCCCTGAAAAATTTTTTTATTTGGATGTTTTTTTATTATATCAAAATTAATATATTTAATGATTTGAAATTGTGTATCACCACCGTTTGCTGAAATAATTGTATCAATTGAATCGTCTAATAATGCATCAACTAATTCTGAAGCTTTCAACTTATATTCATCTTCTGTATATTTATTTTCTAAAGTAACAGTTGTTCCAAGTTTTACAGTTATTCCCATATTATTAAAATTTTTAATCGCATTTTCTAATCTTATTTTATCTCCTTTACTCTGAACTGAATCAGAAGGAGCAGTTATAAAAACATTATCTTTTAAATATTTCATCTTAATCACCTTTTTACTACTTAAATTTTTTGATCAAATCTTAAATTTTTAATATTCATACCTGAATTTTTATAAAAGTTTATAGCGTTTTCATTAAATCCCCACAAATTCATTTTTAAATTCAGCAATTAATATATATTGTTGCTATTTGATAATTCAGTTTTAAACTCATCAAAATTCATAGGATCAACATCCTTATATATATCATTTCTCTCATTTAAATGTAATTTATGTACTTGCATAATTAATTTATGAATATCTTGAAAATCACTTATTTCAGCCTTTCTTATAATGATTTTTTCTTCCATACTCATTTCTCAAATCTATTTTTATGTTATTTTTATTTAATCTATTAAATCTTTATATGCCATAAATTTGTATTTATTAAACTTATTTATATTTAATATTTATATCTGAATTTTCTAAATTCATATGCAAAATTGGATGTGGATTTCCCTGTTCATCTGTTTCACATCTTTTATACACTTTAAATCCAATATGTTCATAAAATCCTTTAGCATTAGGATTTTGTTCATTAACAGTTAACTCATTAATATTATATTTTTTTATAGCATAAATTAATAATTTTTTTTCAAAACATTTTCCACGTTCACTATTTTTTATAAATAACATTTCTAGTTTGTTATTATTTATGCCCATGAATGCGATTGTCTTATTATTTTTATTTTTTAAAATTATTAAATATGGTACTTCTTTTAATGCTTGTGGTACATATTTTTTTATGTGTTTAATTTCTTCGTTTGATAAAAATAAATGTGTTGCTTGTACAGAATCTTCCCAAATTTCTAATAGTTAATTTATTAATGTTATTGTTCTATTTTTTACTTCAATAAAATTCATAGTTCACCTCATAGATCTTTTTATTTTCAAATTTAAAATATCAACTACAATTAAAAGCAATAAGTCAAGTATTGTTTTAAATAATTTATTTAATTTTAACTCCTATTAAATACAATAAATCTACAGCTTGCATTTGGTCTATTATTGCACCTTTTATATCTTCTAAAGATATTACAATTTCTTCAATATTACTATTTGAAAGATCAATGCCATTTAAACTTGTTTTAAAAAATTGTACTTGTGTTAAATTTGCATGGTCAAATATAATATTTTTTAATTTATTTTCCTGAAAGCAACTACTTTTTAGTATTGTATTTTCAAATAAAACATTTTCTATACTTGCCATAGAAAAATTAGCATAACTAGAAATGGTTTCTGTATAGCTAACATTATATAGGCGAGTTTCTACGAAATTACAGCCAGTAAACTTACAATTATTAAATGCACATCGTATAAAACAACTATTTTCAAATGATGAATTTGAGAAATTACAATTATTAAATTCTACATCTATAAATGTATTATTTTGTAAATTTCCATTTAGTATTTCTATATTATTCAGTATTGATTTTTCAATTTTTATATCAGTGAATTCAATGTTTTCTTTTTTATAATTTTCAGTTATGATATTTGTTAATTCACCGGTATTTTCAAATTCATTAATTAGATTTTCTATATTTTTTAAATTTTTAAATAAAATTTTTTGTGGTTTTAGTATATTCAATTTTTTTTCCTTTATATTGTTTATTTCAGTATTATAATAACATATAAGCAAGATATTATCAATCAATACCTTGCTTATAAATTTATATAATTGTTTTTTGTATATATTCTAAAATTTGTTTTTCAGATATTCCATTTTCTTCTAATAATTTTTGAGGATTATATCTGTCAGGAAAACTTTTTTCTATTCCATAATTTTTTACTTTCATATTACTTGTACCATAAAAACTAGCAATATTTGTTCCAAAAGCACCATCTATAATACCATCTTCAAGAGTTATTACTAATTGATGATTTTTTTCTAAAGAAGTTAATAATTCTTTATCAATTCCTGAGGCAAATCGAGGATTTACTAAAGTAGGTTTAAAACCTAAGTTTTTTTCTATTTGATTACAAATTTTTTCTCCTAGTTGATAAAAATCTCCTAAAGCAAAAATAGCAACCTTTTCACCATTTTGTTCAATTTTGAATTTATTGATATTATCATAATTTTTATCTGCAATTCTTGTGTCTTGAATAACACCATTTCCCGGCATTAATATCATAACTGGATGAGATTGTTGTTCTATCGACCATTCTAGCATTGCCATATATTCTTGTTTATTTGTTGGTGCTAACATTACTAAATTTGGAATACTATTAAATGCTGCTATTGTAAATATCCCTAAGTGTGTTACATCTGTTAAACCAAAAACTGATGTATAATTTAAAACTATTGTAGCAGGATTATTATTTATACATAAATCTTGAGATATTTGGTCATAAGTTCTTTGAATAAATGTAGAATTGGTTCCTAAAATGGGTTTACCACCATTTTTTGCAATACCTGATATTAAAGCAATGGCTTGCTCTTCAGCAATTCCACAATCTATAAATTGATTTCCTGCTTGTTTTCTTTTTTCTTGTGTGAGTCCTATTGTTGTTGGCATTGCAGGTGTAACAGCTACAATAGATTTATCTTTTTTCATTTTTTTTAGTAAAAAGTCAGCAGTTAGAGTACCATAATCTTCTTGATTTCCAAAGTCAATGGTTGTTTTTCCTGTGTCTTTGTCAAAAGGCATACACCAATGCCAATCTTCTCGATTATCTTCTGCTAATTTATATCCTTTTCCTTTAACTGTATTTATATGAACAACTATTGGGTGGTCTATATCTTTAACTTTTCTAAATACATTAATCACTTTTTGGATATCATTTCCGTTATCTTCATATATATAATCCAATCCCATAGCTTTAAATAAATTATTTTGAGCTTGTCCGTTAGATTCTCTTAATTCTTGCAAATTTTTATAAAGTCCTCCATGATTTTCAGCAATTGATTGTTGATTATCATTTACAATGATTATAAAATTAGAATTTAATTCAGAACCAGCAAAATCTAATCCTTCTAAAGCTTCACCACCACTTAAAGAACCATCGCCTATTACTGCAATAATATTTTCATTAGTTTTTCCTAACAAATCTCGTGCTTTAGCTAAACCAGATGCTAAAGAGATTGAAGTTGAAGTATGACCAACTTTAAAAAAGTCATGTTCAGATTCATCAGGATCTGTATAACCAGAAATATCTGAAAAATGTTCATCATATAAATAAGCATCTTTTCTTCCTGTTAACATTTTATGTGGGTAACTTTGATGTGAAACGTCAAATACAAATTTATCTTTTGGAGAATTAAATACATAGTGCATTGCTATTTCAGCTTCTACCATTCCAAAATTAGGACCAAAGTGGCCACCTACTTTAGTTAAACGGTTGAATAGAGCATTTCTGATTTCTTCAGCTAATTTATTTAGTTCTTCAATATTTAATTTTTTTACGTCACGTGGACTATTTATTTTTTCTAAATACATTTCAATACCTCCTAATAAATTGACACATTTTTACTAAAATGCTATACTAATTTTAGCACTTAAAGTTAACTTTATGTCAAGAAAATTTTAGAAAATTTATTAGTTATTGAGGAAATAGGAGGATTAAGTATGTATACAATTGGTGAGGTTTCTAAAATGATGAATATATCTGTATCTACATTAAGATATTATGATAGTGTTGGACTTTTGATAAATGTATCAAGAAATGAAAGTGGAAATAGAGTTTTTGATTCAAAAGATATTAATTCATTAATATTAATTGAATGTTTAAAAGCTTCGGGAATGAAAATTAAAGAAATTAAAGAATTTATAGATTTATGTTTGTTAGGAAATGATTCATTAAAAGATAGATTGGAATTTTTTAAAAAACAAGAACAAGTTATAGACCAAGAAATAAAAAAACTTGAAAATTCTATGAATATGATTAAATTTAAACAGTGGTATTATTCTACAGCTATAGAACATAATGATGAAAATTATGTTAGAAATTTAAGTATTGAGAATATGCCGAAAGAAATACGAGAATTGTATAAAAAAACACATCACATTAATTAAAATACAAGAATTTTTAGGAGAAGAAATAAACTAAAAGTAAAAAGTTCTCCAAAATTCCTAATATAGAAAACCACATTGTGCATAACTTTACTTCCGTAAAATTAGTACAAAACAAATTTACGGAAAGCTAAATTTTATATAAATTGTGAAGCTTTCCGATTTGTTCTTATATATATTTATAAACTAGATTATAATTATCGTATTTTTTATTACTTTTTATAAAACCTTCAATTAACTTTTGGGCATTTGTATCTGCTGAATCTAAAATACCATTTGCTTTTGCATCATTAATTCCTTGTTCTTTCATTTCATTTATTGCGTCATTGTGTTTTTCTAAATCAATTCTTGAAAATAAATTTCCAGAATCAAGATATACCTTCAGTGAATCATTATTTAATGTAGTTTTATATATTTCAGAATGTGGAAGAGTTATCACAATTTCCTTTTTTTTATCATCAATAGAATATGATATTTTTGAAAAATCTACAGATGCGTCAACTTCAATATCATAACTAAATATTTGTCTGGATTCTGTAAAAGGAATTTCAAATAAATTAAAAAATTCTTTATGTTCTTTATTATCTTCAATTTCCGTTAAATAGCATGTTTGAGTTACTAGTTCTCCAACATCTTCTAAACCAAACTTTGTGGTTTTAGTTTGAGAAATAAAAGAAGAATCACCCAAGGAGTAAAAATAAAATATAACTAATATGATTATTACTAAAACAATATATTTTACCAAATGTGGGATTTTACTTAAAAATTTTTTTATTTTGGTACATTTAAATTTTTCATTTTTTTTATTATTCATTACTATTCATCTCCTAAGTCCGTATGTATATATGTATTTTTCTATAAAAGTAAAAAATTATAGTGGATTCACAATTTGTTCTTATTTTAACGTAGTTATATATATAAGTCAATATTATATGTAATATAAAAATATTCAAAATGTAATAATAGGTAAAATGTAAATTTGCGTAGAAGTATGTCGAATAGATCACATTTGATTTAAAACAAAAGTATTGACAAAAACATATAATGATAGTATACTGAAATGGTGAGCTAGTATACTTTTGGAAATATATTAGTTGAACAGAAGGAGATGATGGAGTGAAAAAAGAGCAGGTAATAGAGGCTGCTAGAAGACTATTTCATCAATTTGGATTTAAAAAAGTTTCAATGGATGAAATTGCTAAAGAAGCTGGAGTTACTAAAAAAACTATATATATGTATTTTGGAAGTAAAGAAGAGTTACTAAAATATTTTATACAAGAAGAAATAAGAAATATGGAAGATATAGTTGAAAAAGTTGAAACTCAGCAATTAGATTTTTTTGAAACAGTAAATCAGGCAATATATGAAATATTACAATACAGAAAACATCAAGATTTTTTAAACATAATTGCAAGAGAAGGGGAGCTATTAAAAAATCCTGTTATTGTTGAAAGCTTAAGTTTAATTGATTCAAAAATTCAAAACTATATAAAAGGAAAACTAAAAAAAGCAAAAGACAAGGGGTATATAGAATACATAGATTTGGATATTACGACATTTCTAATATATAAGATGTATATGGCTTTAATATTAGAATGGAATGTAAAAGACAAAGAAAAAGAATTGGATGAACAAATGCTAGCTAAAATAATTTCAGATATATTAAAAAAGGGGTTAAGAAAGCAATAGGTTTATAGGTAAATCCTTTATAAAAAACCTAAATACATTATACAAGGAATGAGGAAATAGTGGAAAAAATAACCAAAAATAATAAAACATTTAAAATAATTATTTTTGCTGTTGTCTTATTAATACCTTTAATATACAGCTTTTTCTATTTAAAATCATATTGGAATCCATATGGAAATTTAAGTGATATGAGAGTAGCTGTTGTAAATTTAGATAAAGGAAAAGATGACAAAAATCAAGGAAATGAATTTGTGCAAAGTTTAAAAGATAGTGATACTTTTAAAATTGAAGAAGTAAGCCAAGAAGATGCAGAAGAAGGAATGAAAAAAGGAAACTATTATGCAACCATAAAAATACCAGAGAATTTTACAGAATGTTTAGAAAGTGCTTCTACAACAGATAAACAAATAGCTGAAGTAACATATAATCCAAATCAAGCAACTAATTATTTAGGGACACAAATAATAAATAGTGCAGTAAAAACAATACAATTAAGCTTACAATCAAAAGTAGATAAAGAAATAATTGCAAACTTATCTGATAAATTAAATGAAGTACCAGACAGCTTACAAAAAATAAGTGATGGTGCTGAGGAAGTATTAAATGGTTCAGAAAGTTTAAATGATGGAATTAAACAACTTAATGATGGAACAGAAAAATTAAGTAGTAGTTATTCAGAATTTAATGATGGAGTTGAATCTGCATATAATGGAAGTAAAAGTTTAGAAGGTGGAATATCACAAGTATCTGGAGGAATTGATACATTAAAAAATGGAGGAAAGAGTTTAGATAGTGCTGTATCACAAATAAACAATGGTGCAGATCAATTATTAGAACAAGGAACAAGTGGAATAGCAGGTTTAGCTAGTGGAGCAAATGATTTAAATAATGGAGCCAAAGATTTAAATGATGGAATTAATCAATATGTTCCAGGAGTAAATGGTTTAGCACAAGGGGCAAAAGATTATGTTGCTGGAAGTAATAATTTATTAAAAAATATAGATGGATATTATGAAAAAGTAAATGGAATAGGAACACAAGCAGATAACTTGGCTAAAAGTTTACAAGAAATTGCAAAAAAATATCCAGATGATGCTTCATTACAAGCATTGGCACAAAACACAACAAATTTAGCAGCAGGATTTACAGGATTAAAACAATATCAAGCACAACTTGATGCAGGAAAACAAAAATTACAAGGAAATGATACTACTATAAATACTGGAGCAGATAAATTATTAGCATCAGGAGCAGGGGTGAAAGCAGGTGCAAATGAATTATATGCAGGAACTCAAAAATTAGTAAATGGATCAAGTGATTTAGGAAAAATAACACAAGGAATGCAAAGTTTAAAAATAGCTTTATCACAAGTAAAACAAGGAACAAATTCTTTGAATCAAGGAATAGATACATTATCTAAAGGAACAAATACACTATCAACAGGAAGTAATAGTTTAACAACAGGATTAGCAAAATTAGATTCAAGTTCAAATACAATTGATAGTGCATTAAATACATTAAATGAAGGAACAAAAACAGCATATGATGGAAGTAATCAATTAGTATCAGGAGTACAAACATTTAAAGTATCAATTGATGAAGGATTACAAACTACTAAAGAACAATTAAGATCTTTAGATGGAATAGCAGATTTTGGTGCTGAGCCAGTTAAATTTAATACAGAAGCATATGGAGAAGTTGATTCATATGGTATAGCATTTACACCATTATTCTTATGTATAGGACTATGGGTAGGAGCTTTAATGGCATATGTTGTACTTTATTATGATCATGATGAAAGATTTGGAATATTAGGAATGAGTAATAAACACAAAATAGCACAAAACTTAATATATCTAGGAATAGGAGCAATTGAAGGAATTGTTACAAGTATATTATTACAATTAGGATTAGGATTTGAAGTACAAAATATAGTATTATATTATGGAACTGCAATATTATTAGGAATTACATTTATGAGTATAATACAATTTTTAATTAGAAACTTTGGAGATATAGGTAAATTCTTAGCACTTATTATATTAGTTTTACAACTTGCAGCATCAGGAGGTACATTCCCAGTTGAAACAATAGATAAAGGTTTCCAAGCAATCTCTCCATTCTTACCAATGACATATGCAATAAAATTATTAAGAGAAATATTAGTTCCAACAGCATCTAATTTTAAAGGAACATATATAGGAATATTAATAGGAATTATAGTTATAACAGGTGCAATAACATTTGGAGTTGATATTATTAGAGAAAAGAAAAAACAAGGACAAAATTAGAAAAACAAAAAAGAACTGATAATTTATCAGTTCTTATTTATTTTGTTTTATTAATTTCATTCTAGTAAATTCTTCTCTATCTCTTTCATCTAAAATATCTTGAATACTTTTTTGATTTTTTAAATAATTAGGAATTATAATATCTTTTAAAGAATTTGATCTTTTTTGAACCTTTATAATAGCATCATCTAGTCTTGAAATTGTGGTTTCTAAACGTGCAAGTTCAATTAAGGTTGTCTTTATATTTTGAAAATTAGTAATAGCTTCATCTATACTAATTGTAGTATCTAATAAGCCAAAAGTTAAATCAGGTACTTTATTAGAAAAATAGGCGGTTATAGGAATATCAACTCCCATAACAGTTTTATATTTTATATCTAATTTTTTATCTATCTTTATTGTTTCTGATATATTACTAACTTTATTAATTCCCATTTCTATATTAGCATTTTGCAAAGACAAAAAAGCATCAAGATATTGTTTTTTAAAAGTCTGTTCAATTTCTTTTTTTTGTTCAATATATTTTTCTTTTTCATTTATTAAAATATATTTTTTCTTTTCTAAAAGTTCTTGTCCTTGTTTTGATAAAGCAATTGTTTTTTTTAATTTCATTAGGTTACTTTTGGTAGGTAGAAGTGTACTCATATAAAACAAGTCCTTTCTATATTATAGTTTTGTTAATTCTTCTTTTGGAAGAATATTTAATATTTCTAGAGCTAAATCTAATGTTTGATTAATATCTCTTCTTTCATCAGGAAGTTGGTTAATAAATTTTTCCTCAAATTCATTAGCAAATTCTAAATACTTTTTATCCAAAGGACTTAGGTCATTTTCTCCTAAAACTTTAGCCAGAGCTCGTACATCTTGTGCCTTTGAATAAGATGAGAAAATTTGGTCAGATATTTTACTATGATTTTTTCTAGTATATTTTTCACCAATACCGTCTTTCATTAATCTTGATAATGAATTTAATATGTCTACTGGTGGAGTTATTCCTTTTTGGTATAAATCTCTAGATAAAACAATCTGTCCTTCTGTAATATATCCTGTTAAATCAGGGATTGGGTGTGAGATATCATCATTTGGCATTGTTAAGATTGGTATTTCTGTTATAGAACCTGATTTTCCTTTTATCATACCAGCTCTTTCATAAATAGATGCAAGGTCACTGTATAAATATCCTGGATATCCTTTTCTACTTGGAATTTCTCCTTTTAATGTAGAAACTTCTCTTAAACTTTCTGCATAGGCAGTCATATCAGTTAAAATAACTAATACATGATAACCTAATTCAAATGCAAAATATTCAGCACAAGTAAGAGTAACTTTAGGTGTTAAAATTCTTTCAATACTTGGATCATTAGAAAGATTTTGAAACATTACTACTTTTGAAAGGGAACCATTTTCTTTTAAACTATTTTTAAAATATTCGGCAGTTTCAAATTCGGCACCCATTAATCCGAAGCAAATTACAAATTTTTCTTCAGTACCTATATTAGAATTTGTAATAATTTTGTTTGCTAGTTCGTTATGGTTTATACCACTACCAGAAAAAATAGGTAATTTTTGTCCTCTTATAAGTGTCATTAATCCATCAATACTAGAAATTCCAGTTTCAATAAAGTTTCTAGGATATTGTCTAGAAATTGGATTAATACTACTTCCATTGATATCCATTTCTATATCAGAATCTATATTGCCAAGTCCGTCAATAGGACGACCAGTTCCATCAAAAATTCTGCCTAACATATTTTCAGACAATTTAATACTTAATGGTTTACCTTTTAATATTGTTTTTGTTTTATCTAAACCAATACCATTAGTACCTTCATAAACTTGAATCATAGTAACATTTTCATCCATAGAGATGACATTACCAAGTCTTATTTCATTATTTGGCAAAACAAATTCTACTTGTTCATTAAATATTACATTTTTTGGGGTTTTTAAATATACAATAGGTCCATTTATACCTTTTAACCCGAATATATTGAATATTCACAATATTCTCCTTTCTTATGACGAAAATAAAAATTATTTGAAATTGGATTATAAAATATCTTTATAATCAGAATCAATTTTATCTAATTTTTCTAAATATTCATCTTCCATTATATCTATTTTTCCCATTTCAATATTAGAAATTTCATTTTTTATTTTAGGATAATTTTCAAAAAATCCAATTTCTTTTATTGTAGATATAGGAATGCCATTATTAATAAGCTCATTTGCGGCTTCATAAATATCAATTACTAATTTCATCATTTTATATTGTTTTAATAATGGTACATATGTGTCGATTTCAGAAGTTGCATTTTGTTGCAAAAATCCTTCTCTTATACATTTACAAATTTCCAATATTAATTTTTTAGAGTCTGAAAGCACATCTTGTCCAACTACTTTTGCTATTTCTTGAAGTTCATTTTCTTCATTTAAAAGTTTAACCATTTTATTTCTGTATTCTAAAAAATCTTCTTGAACATTTTCTTCATACCAGTTTTCTGTCATAGAAACATATTCACTATAACTAATCATCCAATTTACAGCAGGATAATGTCTAGAATATGCTAAGTCTCTATCTAATCCCCAGAAAACATGGACAAATCTTCTTGTGTTTTGAGTAACAGGTTCAGAAAAATCAGAACCTTGTGGAGATACAGCTCCAATTATTGTAACAGAACCATCAGTTCCATTATTGTTTAAAGTTCTTCCGGCTCTTCCATAAAATTCAGAAAGTCTTGATGGTAAATAAGAAGGGAAACCTTCTTCAGCAGGCATCTCTTCAAGTCTACCAGAAATTTCTCTTAATGCTTCAGCCCATCTTGAAGTAGAATCAGCCATAATAGCAACTTGATAACCCATATCTCTAAAATATTCAGCAATTGTAATACCAGTATATATAGATGTTTCTCTTGCAGCAACGGGCATATTAGATGTATTAGCAATTAAGATAGTTCTTTCCATTAAAGGTCTGCCAGTTCTTGGGTCAGTAAGTTCTGGAAATTCCTCCAAAACTTGAGTCATTTCATTACCTCTTTCACCACAACCAATATATACTATAATATCTGCATCACTCCATTTGGCTAATTGATGTTGTAACATAGTTTTTCCTGTACCAAAACCTCCAGGAATTGTTGCTGTTCCACCTTTACTAATAGGGAATAGAGTGTCAATTACTCTTTGTCCTGTTTGAAGAGGTATATTTGTTTGTAATCTCTTTTTATATGGTCTTTGAATTCTAACAGGCCAGTGTTGTACCATTGTAAGTTCTACAATATTTCCATTTTCAAGTTTTACTTTAGAGATTGTATCATTAATACAATAATCACCTTCAGAAACAATTTCTATAACTTCACCTTTTTCTTTATGAGGGTATAGTATTTTGTGAGTTACACTTTCAGTTTCTTTTACTGTACCAATAATAAAATTATATTCAATAGTATCACCAATAGTTAGTGAAGGGACAAAATGCCATTTTTTTTCTTCATCTAATTTTGATGTTTGAATTCCTTTTGAAATAAAAGGACCAGATTTTTTTTCTAATGTTTTTAAAGGTCGTTGTATACCATCATATACACTACCAATCATACCAGGCCCTAGTGTTAGTGATAAAGGCGCGTTAGTAGAAATTACTTCTTCACCAATTTTCATACCAGAAGTATCTTCATAACATTGGATAGTTGCATTTTTTCCATCTAATTTAATTACTTCACCTAATAATTTGTAAGTTCCAATATATACCATATCATGCATTGCAAAATCTTCTTCACCTGTTGCAATAATAACAGGTCCATTAATTTTAGTTATTTTCTTTGGTTCCATATATCTTCTCCTTTAAATTTGTTAAGAATGTATTATCAATTATCATATCTTGGTTTTCTATGATAAGACCACCTATATAAGAATTGTCTAAAGTTTTTAATGTTCCATATTCACTGAAATTTACTTTTTTCATATCATTATCAGTAAGATAAATTGTTAAATTATCAGTATTATCTAAAAGATTAATACTATTTTTTAAAATATTATTTAGTAATTCAATATATTCAGGAGTATGTATATAATTTTCTAATGAATTTATACAATCCTGAAAAAGTTGATTTTCTTCTTTATGTGTTTCTTCTAATATTTGTTTCTTAGAATTTAATTCTAAATCTACAATTTTTTTATGATAATCTTTTTCTAATTTGATTTTTTCCTTTTCTAATTTATTATTTAATTTTTTTTGATATGAATCTAATTCTTTTTTTATTTTGTTTTCAGCTTTTTTATCCAATTCTTTTTTTAAATTATTTTTATCTGTATTAGACATTTCAAGACAAACTTCTTCAAAATGTTTTAATTTTTTTTCTATTTCCAAAAAACTTCATTCCTTTCTAAGGGTAAATTTGGTTAAACAACAAATCACGAAAAAGCAATTTGTTGTTTAACCAAATTATTAAGGCAACCTTAATAATAATGGTAATTTTTGTTTTTGAATTTTATCAAATTCCTCAGGTAATAAATTATATATTTCCTGACTTATAACTAATAATCCTATATCAGTATCTTGTTTTAACTTTTTTAAAAATTCAGAGAGATCTTCGCTTGTCTGGATGAAATTAGAATCCAATCCAGATAAGCGAAATCCAACAGTTTCTTCTTTTTTATTAAATATTCCTACAATTTTCAATTAAAATCTTCCTTTATACTTTATTTAAAATCATAATAGATATAATTAATCCATAAATAGCTATACCTTCAGCTAAACCTGCAAATATAATAGTTTTACCAAGTAGTGATGGATTTTCACTTATTGCACCAATAGCACTAGAAGCAACTAAAGCAACGGCAATACCTGCACCAACACAAGCTAAACCTGTAGATAAAGCGGCAGCCAATAATCCTATATCATGGTTTGATAATCCGCTATCATTAGAATCAGTATTTTCTGAAGATGTTTCAGTAGTTGTAGTTGTTGAAGTATTTACTGGTTCTGATGTTTCAACTGTAGAACTAACAACACTTGTTTCTGTATTTGTATTGTTAGAAGTATTATTAGATTTTGTAGTATTAGCTGCATATACAGAACCTGCACCTAAAACTCCAAATATAATTGTAAATATAAATATAATATTAAAAACTTTTTTTCTCATTTTAAATCTTTCCTTTCGTATTTTAATTATTATCACTTTCGATTGGAACATATTCTTTTCCATCTCCAGCATAAAATCTACTAAATAATTCATAATATTCTAGTCTAAGAACTTGAATAGCAACGATTAAACCTTCAAGGACAATAACTATTAAATTACCAATTAATGCAACAATTAAACTTCCTGCACCACCAACCATGTTTGATAATATATATACAGCCATACATAGACCAACGTGATTGATAGCAAAAGCAGCTAATCTTACAAATGAAATAGTATTACTAGCCATACTTAAAAGCATTTCTATTAATTCAAATATTTTTTCAACAATAGAACTTTTTTCTGGATTATTTTTTTTGCTTATTAGTTGTTCTAATTTGTCTTTAAACAATATACATAACAAAGAAGCAATTATTAAAATAAGATTTAATGAAAATCCTAAAATCATTTGCCCATTTAATAATAGACCAACAATGGAAATTAATATTATAGAATAAAATATTAATCCTGCGAATCCATTTTTATCAAATAAAGCTTTAGCAAAATCTTTATTTTTTAATCCATTTTTTATATTAAATAACATAGCTATAATAATTAAAATTGCACCACTTGCTATTCCAAAAATCAACATATTTTGAATATTATCCATTGGACTTGGAACTAATCCTTTGATAATATCTTCTTTTCCAAAAATACTACCATATAAAAAGCCAAATATAATTGCTGAAATACCACCTGCAGTAAGAACAGGGCCTAAAGAACTTTTCCTTTTTGCTAGTATAAAACCTATAATCGCAATTACTAACCCTTGTCCAACATCACCAAACATAAATCCAAACATCAAAAATGCTGTTAATGCAACAAACCAAGTTGGATCCATTTCTGTATAGTTAGGCGTTCCGTACATTTTTACTATTGATTCAAAAGGTTTAAAAATTTTACTATTTTTTAATTTTGTAGGAGGAGTACTAGCTACTTCATCATGACTTTTTACCAGATATTCTACATTATGTTTTTTTAGTTTTGGCAATAAATTAGATAAATTATTATAAGGTATCCAACCTACAATGTAAAAAGAACCTTTATCATCATGTGCCATATATTTTTTTATTTTATTTATTTTTTCTAAAACTTTTAATTGCAATAAAGAATTTATTAATGCTCTACCAATTGATTCTTTTATGTCAGTTAATTTATTTTTTTGTAATTCTATTTTAGATGTGTTATCAGAAATATATTGTTTTACTTTGTTAATCACTTCATTAGGGGTACCTTTAAAATCTTCAGGTAACCAAATACGTTTAAATTTCATAACTTTAAAATAGCTATCTACTTTTTCAGCTAAAATATCTGGTGTAAAATATATTATCCATGTAATATCTTCAGATTTATCAACTTCAAATAGAAGAGCATCAACATCATCGATATCTGTAGATACCTGTTCATATATTTCTGTTGATAAAAACCCAAATCTAAAATTCATATATTTTAAATTATATAGTTTTTCTAATTCTACAGGTACATTTTTTAAATGTTCAATAGGATCGATACTATTTGTTAAATCCTCAATTTCTTTTTCTCTATCTTCAATGTCAGTGTGTAATTTATTAATAGTTTCTTCAGATTTATCAATAAATTGTTTAATATCTTCTAAATTTTCTTCTAACTTAATTGGTGTATCTTCATATTTAATGTTCAAATCTTTTAACAATTTTTCAGCTTTTTTAATATATTCTTTTATAGTTGAATCATATGAAAAATATGTTAATTTCCAACCTTTTTCTAAAACTTTTAAAGCATTTTCTGGTTGAAAACCAGAACCAATTAAATCATTAGCAATAATAAAATCTAAGTCTTTTTCTTTACCGGTCATACTTAGAAATTTCATTTTTTCAATTGCCAAAATATTCACCTCTTTATTTATATTATAATTTTATTATTAATGTTTTGTTTAGGTACATTATATCTAATACATTCTATTATTGTTACAATGTTTTCTTTTTCTATTTCCAAAATATTAAAATAACTAATTACCAAACTAAGATCTAATAATTCTTTTCTAAAAATATTTTTATATTTTAAATATAGATATTTTTTTATATCTAATTCAATATTATTATTTATAATTCCTTTGTAATTTGTAGAATCAAGAATATGGTTCAAATCAGATAAAGAATTAATTTCTTCAATATTTTTAATTGTTTCTATATCAATTTTATAAAAACTTTTTATAAGAATATTAGGATTAAGCACATCATAATATTTTTTAGTACGATATGTCCATAATATATTTAACAAATCAATTTGAGTTTTTAAAAGTGATTCTATATTTTTATTTTTTCCTTTTATTAATTTTAAAAAGCTTTCAAAATAATATTTATTTAAAGCATTTTCTCTTTCAAAATCTGTAGTATTATTATAAAAAATATTTCTTATATTTTTATCATCAATTTTTTCTATAAAATCATCAATAGTAGTAGCTGTATATAAAACTTTTAGTTCATTAAATAATTCTTCCACCCATTCATTAGGTGATGGGGGAATATTAGAAATAAATAAATTGTCATATATTTTTATAATTGCATTAATTTTATATTTTAAAATATAGTGTTCAAAGATTTCTTTGTTTGTACCATTCAAATATTTTATAATTTTTTTCATATCATTTATAATAATAGTATCTAAAGAATTTT
The DNA here is from genome assembly GCA_934169725.1 of uncultured Clostridia bacterium. Lineage (GTDB taxonomy): Bacteria > Bacillota > Clostridia > TANB77 > CAG-508 > CAG-269. The sequence goes on from CAKPOF010000006.1 coordinate 24,365, forward strand.
CTAGTTCAATTCTTCTAGCTGTGTTTGATAATTTATCTAAATCATGTAATTTTGATTTTAAAAGAATAATTGCTTCAGATATAGATGTTTGTTTTGTTAAATCTTCTAAATCAGTGTATTTTAATTTTTGGGAATACATAGCTTTCAATTTTGCGTTCAAACTAGGACTAGTTATTGTTTTCATTAGTTGAAACCACCTCTTTTAATATAGAATTTACTATTTGGTTTATTTTATCATTTTTATTGGTTTCAAAAGCTGTTTGTTGAAGTTTTAATTTTTCAAAAGTTATTTCTTGTAAATTTTTTTCTTTATCAGATAAGTCTTTTTCAAAATTTTCTTTTAATTCTATAATTTTTTGTTGCATTTCAGCCTCTAAAGCAACTTCTTGTGCAGTAATTTCTTGTTGAATATATTTTTCTGTTTCTTTATTTTGCTTTTCTATTTCTGCTATATTTGCTTTAGCTTGATTGTCAATATCTAATATTGAATTAATTATTTTTTCATCCACAAAATCACCTCTTAAAATTTATAAATATATTTTATTTTTAAAAAATATAATTGTCAATATTATACACAAAAAAGTCACAAAATATTTTTAAAAAATTTGTAAAAAAGTATTGACAAAAAATATAAAAGCATTTATAATTTATAACTGTCAGAGGAAATATGCAGGTGTAGTTCAATGGTAGAACCTCAGCCTTCCAAGCTGATGACGTGGGTTCGATTCCCACTACCTGCTCCAAAATATGTTTTTATCGAACTACATGTATTTATTGATATAGTTTGAGGTAAAAAAACAAAAGTGAATAGTATTTCATAAAAAATAAGTCGATTTAATCGGCTTATTTTTTTACTTTTATTTATAAAAAATTTGTAATAAAAGTAATAGTCAGTTAAATTTGAAGTTTTATGTAAAATACAGTATAATATATATAGGTTTTCATAGCATTAAAGTCTTATCGGGCCACACTTGGCTAGACTTAAATTACAAGATTGAAAATCTAGTAAGCACATTAACATAATATTTTTTGAAAGGTAAAAGGTAACAAAAATGGAAAACAACAAAATTACTGTAACTAAAACAAACGATGCAATGAAAAAAGTTTATGAGATGGTGTCAAAAGCCAAAGAGACCTTTGCAGTTATTAAAGCACTTGAGGCTATAGATAACAAGACTGCTTTTGCACTCATCAATGAGCAAAAGCTAAAATATCAGTATCAGATGGGCTATATCTTTGGAGCATTAAAAGCCAACTATGATACTCTACCAGAGGATATTGCCGCTCGTCAAAAAATTAATAATGTACCACTTAATCTTTTAATTAAGATGAAGGTTGACGAGTTTGTACTCAATGTACGGGAAGTTTCTAACCCAAATGATCTAACTAATTGCACTGAATATGATGATAGATACAGACGTCTATCCGAATTAATTTGTGGCTTTGGCTACAATATGGAATTTTTAGAGGATAGATTTGAGCTCTTCTTTCCAAATAGAACTCATAAATTTGTTTTGGGGTTTGCTGAAGGATATGCGGAAACATTTCATAAAATTGCAGAGGAAGCTTGTGTTGAGGTTGAGTACACTGATGCGAAGAGTCAAGACATTTGGAAGAACTTGAAGTTTTTCCTTGAGCGTGATGTTCATGAATATCGTTTGGATGGAAAATATTTGTTTATGTACCATGGAGGTCATAACTGCTCTGCTGATAAATCCATAAAGTATGGAAAAGACGGCAGGTATGTGAATGAAAATGTTTACGAAAATCTAAAGTCTCGTAAGAGTTCAGATTTCGTTGACAAAACGTTTAATTTCAATTTTTAAATTCAATCTTCCGCTTTTTTAAGTGGGGTAAAAAGGCTCTGGATTCAGGGTCTTTTTGCTTGATTATATAATTTATTCTATTAAATATCTGCTTTTGCTTTATCATTTTTTGATAATTCATAAATAGCATCTGCATAAATTTTACAGGTTAATATTAATTTTTCAATATCTATAAATTCATTAGCCTGATGGCACATATCCGTATCTCCTGGAAAGTTTGCACCAAATGAAATACAATTATTAAAAGCTCTAGCATAAGTTCCACCACCAATTGAAATTGGTTCAAAATTAGAATTTGTTTTTTTATTAAATACATTGCAAAGAGTTTGTATTAAATAATTATCTTTAGATACATATAAAGGTGCTTGTGAAGAATATAATAAAGTTTCTATACGGTTATATTGTGAACATTTAGAGTGTATTAAATCAGATATAGTATTTATAGGAGTATATACAGGTATACGTAAGTTTAATCCAATTTGCAAATTTTCTTCGTAAAATCCAAAATTACCAACATTTAATGTTAAAGCACCTGATTCATCATTTACATTTATACCTAAAGATTTTCCATCATATTCTGTATTAATTGTTTTTTCAAAAAATTCAAATAAATTAATAGTAAATCCAAAATGTTTAAATAGTCTGTTTAATAATACAATTAAAGGTGATATTGCATTTTTTCCTAAATCAGGATGTGCAGAATGTGCCTGAATTCCTAAAGAAGTTAGAGTTATTGTATTATCTTGAATAGAATAGGATATGTCAAAATCAGAATTTATTAATTGTTCATCAATGAATTTTTTTATATCATTAATATTTATTTTTGAGGTATCAATATTAAGTGTTGTCGAACAAAACTTGGGAACAACATTTATTGCATTTTTATTGCAATCTATAGATGTTATTTTTATTGGTAGATTATTGTATTGAGTATAATTATCTTTTAAATAAAATGTAGCAATTCCTTTTTCAGCATAAATGCATGGAAAGTCAGCATCTGGACTAAACCCTATATCAGGATGTTCTTCTACTTCTTTATAATGTCTAATACATTTCCAGCTTTTTTCTTCGTTAACTCCTAAAATAAGTCGAATTCTAGAATCAACTTTTGAATTATCCATTATAGCTTTCATTGCATAAAGTGAAGCTACAACAGGACCTTTATCATCAATAGCACCACGACCAAATATTTTTCCATTTGAAATAGTGGCATTAAATGGTGGAGTTTCCCATCCATCACCACTAGGAACAACATCTAAATGACCAACAATTCCAACTAATTTAGGGCCATCACCAAATTCAATATATCCACAATAATTATCAATATTTTTTGTTCTAAATCCTAAATCTTTTCCTAGTTTTAGTATATAATCTAAAGCATCTTTGGCGTCTTTTCCAAAAGGTATATCTAAATCATTTGTTTCTACTGAAACACTAGGAATATTTATAAGATTACAAGTATGTTTTATAATATCGTTTTTTAAGTTATCAATATAGTCATCCAACATAAAAATCACCTCTTAAATATATTATATTAATTTTATTTATAAAAAAAGAACTAGATTACTATTATAGGAGAAATCTAGTTCAATAAACAAAAAATAATAAATAAATCAATATATAAATATATGATTTATTATTGGTATTGTAGCAAATAAAAGAAAACAAGTCAATAAAAAAAGTGAAAAAATGCTGAAAATAAAGCATAATTGGTTACAATTCACAGTTTATTTATGAAATAATTTGATAATATATTATTAATTATAATAAATAATTTAAGGATTCTAAGTTTTTAAAAGCTAGATCATATAAACTTTCACCTTTGAAATTATATCTTAAACCATATATATATTTCAACGGATTGAATTGTGCTTGATTTTTAAATTCTAAAGCACCTTCCACAGAAAATGGTAAAGAAGTATTTTTGGTAATAGTAGAGTTGTAACCTAATTTAGATAAGGTGATTTGTTCTTTTTCTAGTATTTTTAATAGAATCAATCCATAAAGAATTCATAAAATCACACCTTTCAAAAATAGTATAACCATATTTTTGGAATAAATTATAAAAAATATGGAAAAATAAAAAATAAAATGATATACTTTCCAATAGAAAAATAATAAATAGGAGGTAATACGATGGAAGAAGATTTAAGAGAAAAACTTTTTGACAAGAAAGAAAATGGATGGAAAAAAATAAACGAAGAAGAAAGAAAAAAAGCATTTGAAATTTCAAAAGGTTATATGGAGTTTTTAAATAAATCCAAAATAGAAAGAGAATTTATAAAAAATGCTAGAAAACTTGCAGATCAAAATGGTTTTAGAGATATAATGGAATTTGATACATTAAAACCTGGAGATAAAATATATTTTATTAATAGAAATAAAAGTATGTATTTAGCAATTATAGGAAGTGAAAATATAGAAAATGGTATGCATATAATTGGTTCACATGTTGATTCTCCTAGACTTGATTTAAAACCAAATCCATTATATGAAGATGCAGAAATGGCATATTTTAAAACACACTATTATGGTGGAATAAAAAAATATCAATGGACAACAATTCCATTAAGTATACATGGTACTATAGTAAAAACAAATGGCGAAAAAATAGATATATGTATTGGTGAAGATGAAAATGATCCAATATTTACAATTACAGATTTACTACCACACTTAGCTCAAGAGCAAATGGAAAGAAAACTAAAAAATGGTGTTGCAGGAGAAGACTTAAACCTATTAATAGGAAGTATACCAGCAACAGAAGAAGGTAAAGAACAAGTAAAATTAAATATTTTAAAAATTTTAAATAAAAAATATGGAATTGTAGAAGCAGATTTAACAAGTTCAGAAATAGAGTTAGTTCCAGCATTTAAAGCTAGAAGTTTAGGATTTGATGAAGGAATGGTTGCAGCATATGGACAAGATGATAAAGTATGTGCATATACATCTTTATTAGCAATGATGAATTTAGAAAATGTAAAAAATACAGCTGTATGTATATTATCTGATAAAGAAGAGATAGGAAGCATGGGAAACACAGGAATGGAATCACATATGTTTGATTTCTTTATATCAGAAATTTTAAATAAATTACAAGTAAATAAACCAAATCTTTTAGATAGAGTATTTTGTTTTTCAAAAATGTTATCATCAGATGTTGATGCAGGGTTTGATCCAATATATGCATCAGTTTCTGATAAAACAAATGCAGGATTTTTAGGCAAAGGTATAAGTTTAAATAAATATACAGGAGCTAGAGGAAAATCAGGAGCATCTGATGCAAATGCAGAATATGTTGGATGGATAAGAAACATGCTAGAAAAACATGATATTAGTTATCAAGTTGCAGAACTAGGTAAAGTTGATATAGGCGGAGGCGGAACAATAGCCTATATTATAGCTAATAAAGGAGCTGACGTTATAGATTGTGGAGTACCTGTATTATCAATGCATGCACCATATGAAGTAACAAGTAAATATGATATTTATTCAGCATATAAAACATATAAGGCATTTTGGCAAGAATAAAAAGCAAAAAAATAATTTTATGAATTTATTTTTTATTCATAAAATTATTTTTTTGTTTTATTCAAAATTAATTAATAAATCAATCATGTTATCAACAAAATTAACCTTTTCTGTGGATAATTGATTTAATTTTTTAGATATTTCAAGTTGTTTCTGAACATTTTTATTTGTTATAAAATTTCCAAAAATAGTATTAGGACTAATACCTAAAATATTCATGTAATTTATTAGAGTACTGGTTTTAATTCCACTATATCCATTTTCAATTCTTGAAATATATTTTAAAGATATTCCTAACTTTTCTGCCATAATATCTTGTGTAAAGCCATTTTTAAGTCTAAAGTCTTTTAATATTTTTCCAAAAGTTTTATCAATGTCACTTTTTGATATAGAATTCATTTTTTTCCTCCATAAAATTAAAGTATTATTATAAGTATAACAAGCATAAAACTAATCTAAAACACATTAATAATATAATCAAAAAGCTTAAAAATAATACATAAAAAATATTAAAATTATAGTTAATATCATAAATAAGAAAGAAAAATGTAGAAAAAAGAATGTATAAGTAAAAGTGATACAATAAAAACTAAAAGGTCTTATTTAATAAAAAAATAGAACAATCAATACTAGCAATTGCTTTGTGAATTTAAACAAAATAAAAAAGCTATATCAATTTGATATAACTTTTAAATTCTTTGGTGGGCCAAGAGGGGTTCGAACCCCCGACCCCACGCTTAGAAGGCGTGTGCTCTATCCAACTGAGCTATTGACCCATATCTCAAAGACAATAAATATAATAGCACAAATATATATGTCTGTCAATAATTTTGGAAGAAAAAAATAAAAAAGTGATACATGGTGGTTACAATTCATGTTTCTAAATATTTAATTTATAAAAATTTGATAATATATTGTTTTTTCATACCTTGGTGTTGCAAACCACATATTAAAATTACTAGTATGTAGTTTGCTCCAATTCGCACTCACTAGCGTTCGTTTGATCGCTTACGCGGTATTTCAAAACAATATATTATCAAAGTATTAACCTAAAATTTAGCAATGTAATTTTTTGTATCTTGGCATTTCAAACTACACATTGAATTTATTAGTATGTAAATATTAAGCCTACAAGACCAATTCCAATAAATAAAACATTTGAAAAAATTTCTATGTATTGTTGTTTAAATTTTGTAGAAATAAATCTTCCAAATAAAATTGCAATCATATTACTAAAGACCATTCCCAATATTGAACCAATAATTAAAGAAATTTTGAATTTAGGATATTGAATACCAAGTCCAATAGATGACATAAATGTTTTATCTCCTAATTCTCCTATAAAAATACAAAAAAAAATTATAAATGTATAATGTATTTTTAAATTGATTAATTTAGAAATGAGATCAGATTTATAGTCATTTGAATTAGGTAAAGTTTTTGAATGATTTTTTTTCATAGAAATAAATCCCACGATTCCAAACAAAATAAAAGAAACATATGTTAGCAAGGTTAACCAATGAGAAAAATTAGAATTAGAAAGATTACCAAGTTTGCTTCCTAAAATAATCGCCAAACCATGACTCATAAAAGTTCCAAAAGCAATGCCTAACAATATGTTTTTGATTTTACTCTTGGTAGATAGAGATAAAACTATGAGTTGAGTTTTATCACCTAATTCAGCAAAGAATATGATTATGAAAGATAATAATAATGTGGATATAAAATTCATAAATCAGACCTCGTTTCTTGAGAAATAAAAATAAATTTTTATTCTACAAAAATGGATTTGCCACATGCCAATTCCAATTTTTGCTTATTAATAAATATGAAATTAAATCTAATTTATTCATGGAAGTTATTTTATAAATTATTTGGGGAAATGTAAATTTTTTGTGAAATTGTTTACATGAATAAATATAAATGATATTATGTTCATAATTATAATAAGGTCAAAGGAGGAATTTTTGTGATAGAGGTAAAAAATGTTACAAAAAAGTATGGAAATGTACTAGCCGTAGAAGATATTAGTTTTTCAATAAAAGATGGCGAAATTGTAGGGTTACTTGGACCTAATGGTGCAGGAAAAACAACTACAATGAATATTTTATCTGGCTACATAGAACAAACGTCAGGAGAAGTAACTATTGAAGGTTATGACAATCTAAAAAAGTCGAAGAAGGCGAGAAAACAAATTGGCTATATGCCAGAAGGAGTACCTCTTTATACAGATTTAACCGTAAAAGAATTTGTTACATATATGGCTGAATTAAAGCAAGTAGATAAAAAAGTAAGAAAAGAAAGAGTAGAAAATGTAATAGAGAAAACAGGGTTAACAGACGTACAAAATAAATTAACAAGAAATTTATCAAGAGGTTATAAACAAAGAGTAAGTATGGCTGGGGCATTAGTTGGTGATTCTAAGGTTCTTATTCTAGATGAACCTACAGTAGGGTTGGATCCAAAGCAGATTACAGAAATTAGAAGTTTGATAAAAGAATTAGGAAAAACACATACAGTAATTTTAAGTTCACATATTTTATCAGAAGTTAGTCAAATATGTAATAAAGTTATTATTATAAATAAAGGAAAAATAATAGCAATAGATACACCAACAAACTTAGAAAATAAAGTTAGTGATAACAATTGTATATATGTAACAGTAGAAGATAATGAAAACAAGATGAAAGATATTCAAGAAAAAATAAAAGAAATAAAAAATGTAGAATTAATAGAAGAAAATGAAGATAAAACAAAAAGATATTTAATAAAAGCAGAAAAAGATGTAGACTTAAGAAAGAAGATTTTCTCAGAATTTGCTAAAGAAAATATAACAATATTTGAAATGAAAAAAGCTGATACTACATTAGAGGATGCTTTTATGAAATTGATAGAAGGAGGAAATAAATAATGTGGGCAATAATAAAAAAAGAATTTAAATCATATTTCTTTTCACCAATAGGATATATATTTATAGGATTATTTTTACTAGCATTTAGTGGATTTTTCTATACAGATGTTTTTATGTCTCAAAGTGTGAATTTTGAATATATTTTTTATTCAGGAGCAACAGTATTAACAATGATAGTTCCATTTATTACAATGAGAACTTTAGCAGAAGAAAGAAAAGTAGGGACTGAACAATTATTATTAACATCACCTATAAGTATAACTAAAATTGTATTAGCAAAATTTATATCAGTACTTGGAATAATAATAATAACTGAACTTTGTACTTTTATGTATTTTGGAATATTAGCATATTTTGGAAATCCACATATAGTAACAGCATTAGTAACATTATTGGGATTTTTATTATTAGCCATGAGCTATATATCTTTTAGTATGCTAGCATCTAGTTTAACAGAAAATCAAATTATTGCAGGTGTGGTTTCTGTAATAATTTTAGTAGCATTAAATTGGGTTTTGCCATATGTAAGTGATTGGTTTACTAATTTTTCATTAGTTAATATATTTTCAAATTTTCCAAAAGGACAAATTGATATTGCAGATACAGTAACATTTATAGCATTTACTATAATGAATTTGTTATTAACAATAGTAGTAATGCAAAGAAGAAAAAGTGTGAGATAGGAGGAAAAGGAATTGAAAAGAAAAGAAAAACCAAATAAAAAAGACAAAAAAACAAGTAAATTTGTTCAAATTATAAAAAAGAAATGGTTGATTAATGGAACTAAAACATTTTTATTAGTTGCTATAATAATATTAGCTTTTGCAGGAATAACAGTAGGAATGAAAAAACTAGACTTAACACCAATCGATTTAACAGAAGAAAAATTATATACTTTAACAGATGAAAGCAAAGAAAAAGTTAAAGATATAGATCAAGATGTAAATATATATTTTGTTGGATATGCAGAAAGTGATTCAGATTTTGAATTAGCTAAACAATATAAGAATGCAAACGAAAAAATAGTAGCAACAGTTGTAAATCCAGATGATAGACCAGATTTAACACAAAAATATAAAATAGAAAGTGGAACAGAAGGAATTATAGTTGAATCAGGTGATAGATATAAAGTATTAACTTCTGATGATTTAGTTACATATGATACTTCAACATATGAAACAATTAGCATAGCAGAAGAAAAATTAACAAATGCAATAAGATCTGTAACAACAGATAATATTCCTAAGGTTTATTTTTTAGAAGGATATAGTGATTTTTCATTAGAAAACAATATGCAATATTTAAATGTATATTTACAAAATGAAATAACAAATGTTGAAAGTTTAAATGTATTATCAAAAGGAAATATTCCAGATGATTGTGATACATTAGTAATACAATCACCATCAAAAGATTTTGATGATGTAGCTACAACAGCAATTACAGACTATATAAATAAAGGTGGAAACATACTATGGTTAAATGCTGCTATGACAAATGCAGAAGATTTACCAAATGTTAATAAAATTTTAGCAATGTATGGAGTTAAACCATTTGAAATAGGTGTTATTAGAGAAACAGATTCAAATAAAATGGTTTCAGGTTCACAAGATTTGATTTTTCCAACTTTAGAAAGTTCAAAAATAACTGAAGATATATATTCAGAAGGAATAATATTTGGAACTGCTACAAAGGTAAATATAGATGAAGATAAATTAGATGAATTAAATGTAGAAGAAACAGATTTAGCAACAACAAGTGATGGAGCATATTTCAGAACAAACTTTAGTAATGAATCATCATCACCAGAAGATGGAGAAGAAACAAAATCTTTTGTAGTTGGAGCTCAATTAGAAAAAACGATATCAGAAGAAAATGAAGAAACAGGAGAAAAAGCAAAAAAATCAACATTAATTATTTATGGAGAGAATTATTTTGCTAGTGATTATACTTTAACACAAAATTCACAATATCCAATGATTCAAATGGGAAATAATAAAGACCTTGTGTTAAATTCTATAGCATATTTATCTGATAGAGAAGAAGATATAACAGCAAGAAAAGATAAAGGAACAGTTACATATACAGCTACAGATGAACAAGACAAAATTGTAAAAACAATAATTTTTGTTGTTCCAGTAATAATTATTATAGTTGGAATAGTAGTATGGGCAAAAAGAAGAAATAAAAAATAATGTAATAAATAATAAAAAATCTCATAAGTTTATTATGAGGTTTTTTATTATGCTAAAAAGAGTTTTAAAGGTATTGTTTGTAATTGTAGGTTCATTTGTAGGAGCCGGATTTGCATCTGGTCAGGAAATATATACTTTTTTCTATATTTACAATTATAAAGGAATTATAGGAATAATTATTTCAAGTTTACTGATTGGAACAGTAATATATAAAACAATAGAACTATGTAGAATTTATGGCATAGATAATTACAAAGAATTTTTGGAAATATTTATAAAAAACAAGCAAGGTATTGAGATTTTTAATAATATAATTAACATTTTCATATTAGTAACTTTTTTTATAATGGTAGCAGGATTTGGAGCATATTTTGAACAACAATTAAAAATTGATAATCTGATAGGAAGTTCAATTATATCTGTTATATGTCTTTTAGTATTTATTAATGATATATCTGGTTTAGTAAAAGTAAATGAATATTTAGTTCCAATATTAATAATTTGTTTAGTAATTGTAGGGACAAATGTTATTGATTTTAAATATGTAGGAGATTTTTTTAGAAGTAGAGAAGAATTTAAATGTGGAAAATGGATATTAGATAGTGTGTTATATAGTGGATATAATATAATATTACTTATACCTGTACTTATTTCTATAAAAAAGTTTGTGAAAAATAAAAAAGAAAATTTAATAATATCAATATTAACAGTTGCAGGTATTATTTTTTTAGGAATTATGGTTTTTTGTATGTTAACACAAATAGATATTAATATAAATAATTTAGAAATGCCAGTGGTGTATATAGCGTCAAAAAAATCTGAAATTTACGAAAAATTATATGGAATAGTTATATTAAGTTCTATATTAACTACAAGTGTATCTTTAGGAACAGGATTGTTAAAAAATATATGTGTTAAATCTAAAAAACAGTATCTAAAAATTTCAATATTAATATGTCTTACATCAATAATAGTTTCAAATATTGGATTTGCTAAGTTGATAAATTTGCTATATCCGATATTTGGATATATAGGAATTATGCAAATAATAAAATTAATATTTCTTAAAATTACTGATATATAGTTTTCGTTATTATAGTAAAGATAAATGCTTTTTTCTTGATTTTTCAGTTGTGGTATAGTAAAATAGCAATAACAAAAGATAAGGAGAAGCAAAATGAAAGATTATTGGATGGAAAATGAAAATAAAAAAATAAATTCAAAAAAAATAGTTGCGTCTGTAATAATATCTATTATAGTTGTTCTTTGTATAATAATATCAATTTGTTATGTAGCTAATAAAGAATTTAGAAATTGGATAGATATACAAATTTTAAATAAAGAAATATCACAGGAAAAGGTAACAACAATAGATTTAGATGAAGGCCAGACTTCAAATGTATATGCATTTTATAAATACATAGGTGTGTTAAATAAAAATAAATTTGATGTTTATGGTAGTACAGGAAATCAAGAAACAAGTTTGGATGTTCAAATAACAAATCCATTATTTAATTCATCAAATAGATTTTTAGCAATAGGAGAACAAAAAGGTCAGAAAGTATATTTAATAGAAGATAAAAAGGTTGTTTGGGATAAACAGGTAGAAGGAAATATATCACAAGTGTATGTGAATAAAAATGGATATGTTGCTGTTACAATAACAGGAACAAGCTACAAAAGCGTTATTCAAGTAATAGATCCATCAGGAAATGTATTATTTAATACATATTTATCTTCAACAATATCAGTAGATGTATCAATATCTAATGATAATAAATATCTAGCAATTGCTGAAGTGGATACATCTGGTACAATTTTACAATCTAATGTTAGAGTTATATCTGTTGAAAAAGCTAAAACAGATCCAACAAATTCTGAAGAAGAAAATTATAAAAGTGAGGCAAATAAATTAATTGTAAATATAGAATATCAAAATAAAAATAAAATAGTATGTATGTATGAAGATGCAGTAAGTATTATGGATAACAATAAAGAAGAAAATTTATTTGAAAATAAGGATAAAAAAATTATAGCGCAATCAATAAAATTAGACGGCAAAATTGCAACTATTCAAGAAGAGTCTTCAGGTATTTTTTCAGCAAATTCAATAGTAAATATTATTGATACTGAAAATCAAGAAAAAAAAGAATATACAGTTAATACAACAATAAAAGAAATGTACTCAAAGGGAGATATAATAGCATTAAACTTAGGTACAGAAGTTGAATTTATTAATACAAGTGGCTGGTTGGTAAAAAGATATGTAGCTAGTCAAGAAGTAACCAAAGTTACATTATCAAAAAATATTGCTGGAATAATATATAGAGATAAAGTTGAAATAATAAATTTATAGGAGGGCAAAATGGGAATTATAATAGATTTAGTAATAATAGTAATAATATTACTATCAACATATTTAGCATATAAAAAAGGTTTGATATCATTAGCAGTACAGTTAATAGCTATTATTATATCTTTAGCTATAACATTAGTTTTATATAAACCTGTAACTAATGTAGTTGTAAATGTAACAAATATTGATGAAACAATACAAGATGCTATACTAAAAAAAGCTAATACAATGATATCAGAAAATAATGAAAAATCAGATAAAATAATAGAGACGATTCAAAGTAATATGTTACCTGAAACAGCAGAAGTAATAGCTGTTAATATAATACAAGGAGCTGTTATAATAATTTTATATATTGTTGGAAGGGTAATTTTAAGGTTTGTTTCGATTATAGCAAATATTGTTTCAAAAATACCAATAATAAGTCAAATTAATAAAACAGGAGGAATAATATATGGATTATTAAGAGGTATTATAATTGTATATGCAATATTATTAATAATAAATTTAAGCGGAACTATAAATCCACAAAATCCTGTATATACTGACTTAGAAGAATCGTATATAGGAAAGACAATGGCGACAAACAATATATTAAATGTTTTATTTAATAAAATTAAATAAATTAGAATACTGTATAAATAATGAAATTTTTAAATGTTAAAAATACATATAAATAAATGATAATAAAAGGTAAAGACAAATTTTAGTAATTTGTCTTTATTTGTTGATTTTTTGTGATAAATTTGCTATACTTATTTCATGATTTTTAGGAGTGGATTATAAGTGAATGATAAAAATAACAAAAGCAAAGAAAGTAAAAATAAAACAAAACAAATAAAGAAAAAAAATAAAATATGGAAAAAAGTAATATTAATTATAATAGGTATACTACTAATAGCAGGAGGAGTTTTTGCATATAAAGTACATGTAAATGGTGGAGGAACAAAAGGAATTTTGTCAACCGTATTAGATACAAAAAAAGATGTAGGAGAATTTCAATGCTTAGTATTAGGGATTAGTACAGATGAAGAAGGTGCACTATTAACAGATACAATAATGATAGCATCATATAATCCCAAAACACAAAAAGCTGCATTAATATCTGTACCACGAGATTCATATACAGGGAAAAATACAGCTAAAGCAACAGCATATGAAAAAATAAATGCATTATATAGTAGGAATGAAAATCCGCAAACTGTTTTAGATGCTGTAAATAATTTAACAGGGTTAAATTTACAATATTATGTAATAGTAAAAACAGAAGGATTTATAAAATTAGTTGATGCAATTGGGGGAGTTACATTTAATGTACCTATAGATATGAATTATGATGATCCATCACAAGATTTACATATACATTTAAAAGCAGGTGAACAAGAGTTAGATGGAGACAAGGCAGAACAGGTTGTAAGATTTAGACATAATAATAATGGAACATCATATCCAATAGAATATGGTAATAATGATTTAGGAAGAATGAGAACACAAAGAGAATTTATAATGGCTGTATTAAAACAAACAGCAAAAGTAGACAATGTCACAAAACTAAAACAAATTTTAAATGTAGCAGAAGAAAATGTAATTACTAATATAGATTTTAATTTAGCTAAAGACTATATTCCATATATTGTAGAATTTAATACAGATAATTTAGAAACTGCAGCTTTACCAGGAACAACACCAGATTGGTCAAAAACAAATAATGTAAGTATTTTTGTTGTTGATAAAGTAGGTGCTAAAAAATTAATACAAGAGATGTTTTATGAAGTAGATGGTGAAGATACATCAGAGGATTATGAAAATACAATAAGTAATACAACAACTAATTCTACAAGTACAAAAACATCAAATACAATATCATCAACAAGTACAAATTCAAGTTCAAATGTAAAAATTGAAATATTAAATGGAACTAGTGATGGTAAGGTTCTTCAAAACTTAGTAACTAAATTAAAAAATAAAGGATATAATGTAACTAGAACTGGAACGACAACAGCTACAAGCAAAACAGTTATAATAAATAAAACAAATGTAAATACATCAATAATTAGTAATATAAAAAATGTTATTGGTTTAGGAACAATTTCAAATAGTGAAACAGGTTCATCAGGAAAAGCTGATGTAACAATAATTATAGGTAAAGATTATGAATAAATAAAAAGGGGCAATAAAATTTATTGCCTCTTTTTATTTTATATAAAGTGATATTAGATTGTTACAATTTATGGCTCAAAATATTTAACTTATAGTTTAATAATATATTGTTTTGAAATACCGCGTAAGCGATCAAACGAACGTTAGTGAGTGCGAGTTGGAGCAAACTACATACTAGTAAATTTAATATGTGGTTTGCGACACCAAGGTATGAAAAAAATAATATATTATTAAATTTAAAAAATGTGAATTGTAACATTAGATTTTGTTCTCTATATATTAAGATTCCATTGATTGATTTTCTGTCTTTTCTTTAGGAAAAAATATTTTAAGTGTAATTAACAATGCAATAAATAAACCTCCAATTTCTAAAATAAATTGATATAAATTAGATTTTTCTACATTGTGTGTAGCAACTAAATCTGATTCATATTGTATGCCATCAATAGAATAGGTTGCTTTTCCAAGAATATCACCTTGTGTAATAGGTGCAGAAATATCAGAATTTAATTTGATTTCAGGTGTATAATTTGTATTTTTATCAGAATTATTTACTAATACATTTATACTGCTTGAAAAAGCTAAATTTAAAGATTTTGTATCATATGTTGCATTATTAACGTCAACTTCTGTAATAATATCACCAGTATTGGAAATATTTTTTATAGAAAAATTATTAAATCCATATTCATATAAAGTTTTAGATTCAGAAAATCTAGTAGAAATGTTATTAACAGTAGAACCACCTAATACAACACATATTAATTCCATATTATTTTTATAGGCACAAGAAACTAAACATTCACCAGCTTCTGTAGTAAAACCAGTTTTTCCAACAGTAACAAAACTGTAATAGTTTGAATTATCAGGAATGATAAGTTCATTAGTAGAAGAATATGAACGTGCTTCTGATTTATTTGTAGCTGGAATTGAACAAGATGCACTACCAGCAATTTTTCTAAAAGTATCATTTTTTAAACAATATTTCATAATAATAGATAAATCATAGGCAGATGTATAGTGATTTTCATTTTGTAAGCCATACGTATTAGTAAAATGAGTGTTATTTAATCCAAGTTCATTGACTTTTGTATTCATCATAGATACAAAACTATCTATTGAACCACCTACATATTCTGCTAAAACATTTGCAGCATCATTTGCAGAATGCACAAGAAGTAGTTCTAGCAATTCTTCAACAGTAAGTTCTTCTCCACCATCAATATTTGCAGTAACATAACCATTAGGAATTGATGAAATGGCATCATAACTTGCCGTTACTGTTTCATTTAATGAACAATGTTCTAACACAATGATTGCTGTTACAATTTTTGTTGTACTAGCTGGAAACATTTTTTCATTCATATTTTTACTATATAAAATTTTATCAGATTTATTATCAATCAAAATTGCAGCCCTAGAAATTAAGTTAGGCTCATTTGAATCATTAGTTGCACCAAATACATAAATAGTATTTGATAATAACAATAAATTAATAAAAAACAAAATTAAAATCTTTTTAAAAAACTTCATTAAAAAACTCCTAAAATATTAAGTATTAATTTCAATAGTAATAATATATAGTATTTTGTCGTATTTTGCAATTATTTTTTGAAATTAGTAAGTTAAATCATATAAATATGTTAAAAGTTAGATTTTCCAATAATTAACTTAAAAATAATTTATTTTATAAATTATGGGAAAATAAAAAATATAAAGGAGAGTTAAAAAATGCAAGAATTTAACAAAAAAACAAAAATAATAATTAGTGCTATAATAATTATAGGTGGTATATTAATAATATATACAATCAATAAAGAACAAAATTATGAATTAGACGAAAATGCAATAGTAGAAACAAAAGCTGAAGAAAGTAAAGAAACGGAAGTAGAAAAAGAAAAAATTATTATACATATATCAGGTGCAGTAAAAAAAGAGGGGATTGTCGAGTTAGAAGAAAACAGTAGAATTTCAGATGCAATAGAAAAGGCAGAAGGGATAAAAGAAAATGCAGATTTACAAAAAATAAATTTAGCATATAAATTGGAAGATGGAATGAAAATATACATACCAGAAAAAGGTGAAAAAAAAGATGAAAATGAAATAAGCGAAAATATAAAGATTACAGAAAAAGAAGATAAATACATAATTCAATCAAATAACAATACAGAAAATAACAACAAAAAAGAAACAACTAAAGTAAATATAAATACAGCAAATCAATCTGAATTAGAAAGTTTGCCAGGAATAGGAGCATCAACTGCGATAAAAATAATTGAATATAGAAAAGAAAATGGAAAATTTTCAAAAATAGAAGATATAAAAGGAGTAAAAGGAATTGGAAATGCCAAATATGAAAAAATAAAAAATTTGATATATATAAAATAATATAAATATACATTTATTGACAAAAAAAAGAATATGTAGTAATATGTTAGCGTAAACTAACAAGGAGGAAAAAATGAAATTAACAGGTTCCCAAGAAGAATATTTGAAAACAATATACATATTAGAAAAAAACATTGGTAAGATTAGAGTTACAGATATAGCAAAGAAATTGAAAATAACTAAGCCAAGTGTTAATAGAGCTATAAAGCATTTACGAGATATAAATTTAATAGAATATGAAGTATATGGCGATATAAATTTAACATATCAGGGAGAAGAATTGGCAAAAGAAATAATAAAAAAACATGATATTATAAAAATGTTTTTAGTTGATATTCTTGGAATAGAAGATAAAGATGCAGAAGAAGAAGCAAAATCAATGAAACATGCGATGTCACCAGATACTACTAAAAAATTAGAAAAATATATAAGTAAAATAATGGATTTAGGGGATTTAGAATGTGAATATAATGAAGATGATCCTAAATGTAAAGATTGTATAAAAATGACAATAAAAAATAAATTATTATAATAAACTTAAGTTTACATCTTAATTAAATATTCAAGATAAATATGTTAAGAAAATTTTTTAATGTTTTTGTTTTGTTAAATAGCAGGAAATTATTGACAATAGTAATGACATGATGTATAATTAAACATGCAGTTAACGTAAATAGTAACGATATAAAGGAGGGGTTATTATGAATAAAAAAATAAGTAAAATAGTATCAACAAGTTTAATCATAGCTGTAGGAGCAATTAGTATAGGAATGATGCCAGTTAAGGTAGAAGCTGCAAATACAACAACAAATAATTCAAATGTAAAGCCAGGATATAAGTTAATTATAAATAGAGGACCAAGAGTATCAACAGATAGTACTAATGAAAAGAAAGTTATCTTTAATTTGAAAGACAATAATGGAATATCAAAAATAGTTGTAAAAAAATACAACACTACAACAAAAAAATGGGATGACATAACAAGTAATAAAGGTGTATCAATCTCTAAAGATAAGACACAATTAACAATAAATGCAAGTTTAATAGGTAAAAAAGGAAGGAGTGCAAAAATATATATAGCAACATATGATAATAGTGCTAAAACAAATTATTCAAAAAGACATTATGTAGTAAAAAGATTAAAAAAAGTAAATGATAAAAAATATTTTTTAATAAATTCAGCACCTAGAATTTCAATATCAGAAAATGATTTTAAGGATGCAACAAAAACTGCTAAAGAAGCTTTAAAACAAGGAACTATTGGATTAGTAATTAGAGATAATAATGGAGTTCAAAAATTAACAGTATGTGATATGAATAACAATAACAAAGTATTTGATGAAATTAAATTTGATGGAAAAAATACAAGTGAGCCAGTAGAATTAAAAGCATTAAAAAATTTAAAAGTAAAAGACGGAAACTATAGAATAATGCTTGAAACAACAGATTCTAAAGGAACAAAACACAAAGAAACAGTTAAAATAAGTGCTAAATATTATAAAAATCCAAAAATTGATAAAGCGGTTGAATAATAAAGAAAATAAAAATAAATAGGAGGAAAGCCTCCTATTTGTTTTTGGTTAATAATATTTTGAATAAATTTTGAAATTTAAAATAATAAAAATTACAGTATTATTACAAATATAAAAATTGTGTAGAAAAAAAGATAAATATATGTTATAACTATAATGTAACATAAAATAAAATGTAAGGGTGAATATATGAAAAAAATAAAAATAACAGCGATAATCTTTATTTTATTACTATATTTTTTCACTATAAAAACATATGCTGATTATGATATAGAAAATTATTCTGAAACGGTAGATGAACAACAAATATCAAACGAAGAAAATGATACTGGTGATGAAACAGATGAAAGTTCAGAAGATAATAATGACGAACAAGAAGCAGTAAGTGGTGATGAACAAGATGATAATGAGGAAAATTTAGAAAATGGTGATAATGAAGAGGATACCGACGAGGAAGAACCTGAAGATGAAGAAATAGATAATACTCAAGGCAATGATGGAGATGCAGAACAATCAGAACAGCAAGAACAAAGCGAAAAATTAAATTCAAAAATTGAAACTATAAATCAAAATCCAACTCAAGTAGATTCAACAACTAATATGAAAAATATGCCATATACAGGGCAAAATGATAAGTGGATAGTAGGAATAATTATGGTAATGATTTTAAATATAGGGGTAATGACTTACAAGATAAATAAAAATAAAGATATATAAATAAATTTATATAAATTACAAAAGAAAGGAAGGATAAATATGCCTGATAGAAGACAAGAAGATAGAAGAAAGGGAGACAGAAGAGAAGTAGATGCTCAAAATAATAAATCAGCATTAATAATATCTTTAAAAACTTTTGTTATAGTTGTAACAATTGTATTAATAGCATTAATAGCATTAGTATTTCTTGCTGTACAAAACTATAAATTAAAAGAAAGTAATGTAGATAGAGAATTAAATTCAGAAGAAATATACTATGATGATAGTTCTGAAGAAGAAAATGCAGATGATAGTGATGATTCAGAATATGATGTGAATACAGATGCTGATGAAGAAGAGTCTGATGAGGTAGAAGAAGATGATATTGATAATGAAACAGAAAACAATACATTAAATTCAAATACAGAAAATAATACATCAGAAAATTTAGAAAATAATGAATAAAATAGTAAATAAAAATATAAGAATATATTTAATAAAAATGAATATAATATAGTGATGAAAAATTATCCACAAAATATTAAGAGTTTTTATATGGATTTAAAAAAATCTCTTGACAATAAGGATGATAGTGATGTATAATAAATATGTTCTTATATCGCGGGATGGAGCAGTTGGCAGCTCGTCGGGCTCATAACCCGAAGGTCGTAGGTTCGAGTCCTACTCCCGCAACCACATTTGAGGTTTTAAGCCTCTTTTTTTATATACTAGGAAATTTCTCAAATAGCTTTTTTAAAGCATAAAAAAATCGAGGCATAATAAATACGCCTCAAAATAAAATTTTTTTGAAGTTTAGTTTTTAAATATTTTTCCAGTTGGAGTTTTGTAATAAATTGGAGACGCACTGTGACTTTCACAGTGAAAGCAATCAACTTGTGGTTCTTTTTTTGTTGCATCATAAATTTCGTTAACAATTTCGATTTGATAAGCACTAACTTTTTTGCATTCTGGACATTTAAAATTGACCATTTCTCCAGAAAAAGGATTTTTAAAATTTTCAATTTCTAGTTCATCTTCAAACTCTTCTTCAAATTCGCTTTCCATTAAGTAGAATACCATGTCAATAAAATCTTCATCTGGCATTTTGTCAATCATTTTTTTGAAATCATCTTTTAATTTTTTTGTTTCATTTGCAAATGGCAATATTTTTTCATTTTTCATAACACATTGTTAATGATAATATAAGAATGTACAAAAAATCAAATTTAAAAATGTACAATTTTGTTCATCAATAAATTTGAAAAATTGTACATTTTTGTATTGACATTAACAGCATTGAATTTGAAGATTATAATGTACTTGGAGATATAGATGTATCTGATGTAATATCAATATTGAATTTGTTTAATATAGATAAATATCCAAACAAAAATGAAAATCCAATAATTTCATATACAGGAAAAGGACAATGTATAAAAAATTATATAAGTATGCATAGAGATTATGGAAATACATTAAATAATACATATTCAAAAATGAGTAAAGTAATACCTGATATTTTCAAATTGTATGATTACTAAAAAAATATGAGAAGATTCTATAGTAATGGAATATCGAATAAAAAATATGGACTTATAACAGGAGTAACAACAAAAAAAGAAGGAAAACAAGCATTTAAAACAAAGTTTTATGGAGAAAATATAGATTATCTGACTCCAAATGGGTTTATATATCCAATATTATGGGCATTTAGAGCATTGCTAAAAGAAGATGAGGATATGTATTATGGATGGAAAAAAGATTCAATAGAAGTTATGGACAAGATAGGAGCTGAACTTGTATCAAATACAATAAATATGAGTATAGAATTAGAAAATAATCCAAATGCAACAGAAAAAAATAAAACATTATGGATGAATTTATATATGATTGTTTGCATGGAATTAGTGGATATGTAAAAGAGTACAAAAATTTGGAAAATACATCTAAAATATATACAAGAATATTGTGTATGAATTTATATTAGAACGATAAAAAGAAATTTTAGAAATAAAACATCAAGTTATAAATTAAATAATTCTGAAAATATTGTACAATCATTAAACAAAATTGCAGACGAAATGTATAAAATAGCAAAAGAAAATAATGAATATATAGATAAAATATTGAATAATGCATGCAATAAAAAAGAATGTTAAAGTTAATGAAATATGGGAATTAAAAATTATGTCATAAGTGTTTTTATTACCAGAATATAATTAAGCTGAGTTACAGAAATATTAGGTATGTCATTGATTATAAATTTTTAATGAACTTACGTTTGTAATTTTATAATTTTTATGCTATAATATTTTAGTAACTTTTTATTTAACTCAATGTTCAACAAATTAAGGAGGACAACTATGAACAAATGTGTAACAGTTATTGTCGGAGCAAAATGGGGAGATGAAGGTAAAGGTAAAATTTCATCACGCGAATCTCGGAATGCTAATCTTGTAATTCGAGCAACGGGTGGTGCAAATGCAGGACATACTATTGTTGCTAATGGAAAAAAGATAGCATTACATTTAGTACCTGGTGGAATTGTATACCCTCAGACTACTTGTATAATTGGACCTGGTACTGTAATCGATCCATTAACATTAGTGGAAGAAATTAATCTTTTGGAAGAGTCTGGTATTCCTAATGTACGTTCAAGAATTAAGATTAGTGGTCGAGCACATGTAGTATTTGAATATCATGAAGCTTTAGATGCATTATATGAAAAGCTTAAAGCTAATCCTGTTGGTACTACTGGTCGAGGCATTGGCCCTTGCTATTCAGATAAAGCAAATCGAGTTGGCATAAGATTTTATGATTTGCTTCTGCCAGAAGAAGAATTAGAGGCAAAGATTAGAGAGGCACTAAAATTACACAATAAAGCTTTATATGAAAGTGATATGTTTATTTTTGAGAGTACAGAGCTTGCTTATACATGTAAACGTTATTTAGCAGAATTTAGGGACATGATAACAGATGTAACTTCGCTAATTAGAGACTCTATCGAAAACAATAAAAAAATTGTTGTTGAAGGAGCTCAAGCTTTTATGTTAGATCTTGATCATGGTGATTATCCAATGGTTACTAGTTCTAATTGCTGTGTTTCTGGAACTATATGTGGAGCAAGTATACCACTCGAAGCTGTTAAAAATGTTATTCTTGTTGATAAAGCTTATAACAGCCGTGTTGGGAATGGACCATTTCCTACAGAACTTGAATCTTCTGGTAATCCAAAACGGCCTTTAGAAGGTGATATTGTTAGAGAACTTGGTCATGAATATGGTACAACTACTCAACGACCAAGAAGATGCGGATGGATGGATACAGTAATTCTTAAGACAGAGATGTATCAATCTGGTGGAGATGCTTTATGTATTAACCATGTAGATACCTTAGGAAAAGTGGGAAATTCACTGGGGCACATTAAGATTTGTACAAAATATCGAATTAATGGTGATTATACTACCGATTTGTATCCAGACAATATAAGTCAATTTGAATCAGTAGAACCTATCTATGAAGTAATTGAAGGAGGTTGGAGCATTGATTCTTCATGTAGAGATTACAATGTTTTGCCAGAAAAAGCAAAGGAATTTATAAAAATCGTCGAAAAGGCCTCTGGATTACCAGTCAAATATATTGGAGTAGGTCCAGATAATGATGATTTGATTGTTCGAAACATTCCAGGAGAACGCATTCCTTCAAGACACTACAGGGGTGAACGATAATATACACACTACTTTAGTGAATAGAAAAATTTGAGTTATAAAAAGAGTGCTTTTCTTTTTAGAAATAGCACTCTTTTTGTTTTGGATATTAAAATTACATAAGAGATAATAACAATTGTGTTACGAAAATATAACAGGTAAGCACAATATAAAATAAGATGAATGTTATAATATAAAAATTTCTATAAAAAAATTTTCTTTATTACACCACAAGCAATTTTTGTACCAGAATTACCACTAGGTTGAGTTGTAAAATCATCAGGCATATCATGAATGATTATAACTTTTCCAATAATATCTTTTATTTTAAATTTATTAAGAAAAACACTCATATAACTATAACCATTATTTTCAATTAGTGGTGGTAAATTTCCAACATGATATGGATGAAGACAGTTATTTGGATTATAATGAGTTTTAGCGTCAGCAAATTCATCAATTGAATTTCCTGTACAAGAAGAACCGTTCATGTATATGGAATCCAAAAAATTTACCTTTGCAGTGGCCTTTAGATTGTGGTAATCCATTAACTTTTGCGGTTAACATTACACCATTTTTAACCTCTTTAAAAACAACAGTACCATTAATTTTTGGAAACTTTTTGCCACCTTTTATATCAGCTTTCGTACTATTAAAAAACATAGTCAATTCACCTCTAAAATTAGTTCTATATTAATATATGTAAAAGATATATTAAATGAAATTGAAAAGAGAAGAATATTTTGAAATATAAAATGAACTAACGTTATTAAAATTTTGGGATAATAATTTGGGTTCACTTCATTTAAAAAAGTCTCAATATTTTACACAGTCTTTTCACCTAAATCTTGCATAAATCTTAATAAATAGCCATCAGGATCTTGGATTAAAAATTCTTTATTACCCAATAATTTATCATCTTGTCTATACCAATTTTCTTCAAGATTAAAAGTTACTATATAATTATTAATTTTAAAATCATTATATATTTTTTCAACATTTTCAACCTCTAATTGAAAATTAATCCCATTTCCAAAAGGATATTTTAATTCTCCAACATTCCATTTATCATTATTAGATAATTCTTGTAGCATAAATTGGATAGAACCTAAAGAAATGAATGCAAATTTGTCTTCAGGTCTAGCATATTCTACTTTAAAACAAGCAGTTTTATAAAAATTCAAACTATTTTCTAAATTAGTTACAGATAATTCAGGAATATTTTTATTCCAATTTATATAATCATTAGGTCTTAAAATTATAGTTTCAAAATAATGTTCTTGAAAATCAGTCAATACTCTAATTTCTTCATTGGTAAATACAGTATTCTCAGGGGCAATAATTAATATATCATCATTGCCAGTTGTTCTACGAAGTATTGCAATACATTTTCCAGTAAATGTTTTTAAAGGTTTATAAATTCCTAAAACATAAGCATCTAATTTTTTGTTATTACAATTTAGAGTACTACGGACATAACCATAATTTATCGGATAAATAAATCCATGCGTAGGATGAGTACTACCTATAGGTTTATCTATTTTTATTTCTACAATTTTATTTAAATAATCTATACTGTTCATATATATTCTCCTAATTTTATATTTTTATTATACTATAAACAGTGGTAATGTTTCAATGGGGAAATATGAAAGCAGATGTTAGTGTGTTACAGTTCAGTAGGAAATTATAAAAAGCATAGCTAAAAGAGGTTTTTTAACCTCAATTTGCTATGCTATAACTGTCTCATCTTTAAACGCTTTTATAAATGAATTATAGACATTTATTCCTTGTTTTTTATATGTATTTATGCAACTTCTTATTATTGCATAAACTTCTGCACCAGATTCACTTCTGAATTTTCCAATTTTTTGCTTTATTTTTATATTTATTTGATCTGTTTCAGCCTGATTATTTGTTGCTGGTACTTTAAAGTCTTTTAGAAAATATAATATTTGTTCTTTGTCATCTTCTTCCATTCTTGTTAATAACTTTCTTTTGTTATCATATTCTGAATTTTTTGTATCTGACATCCATTCTTTTTTCCAGTCTTTTATTATATTATCATATTCTTTTATTATTTTTTCGTACTCACTATTTTCAAATTTCTTTTTTTCTCTTTGTATTAATTCTTTTCTATAATTATTATATTTTGTTAAAAAATTTTCCATTTTTCTTGATCCTGTATGCTCTACAAAATCATATATTCTTTTAAGATATCTTTGTATATGTGATATACATTGCGAAAATCCTATTCCAAATCCATTATATAAATCTGTTCCATCTTTTATTATTATTCCCATAAATGATTTAAAAAAATTTATCTTTTCTAATCTTTCTTTTCCTAAACTTTTTCCTTTGTGTCCTTCTTGTCATCCTTGCTTTTTATCTGATTTTTTTCTTCTATTTGTGATTATTTTTTTATATCCATTTGTTCCTGATGGTCTATTTGAATTTGAGCTATCTTTTTTATTTTGTTTTTTTAATCTTTCTACTTCCAATTTTAACTTTTCATTTTCTTTGTTCAACTTTTCGATTTTCTGATCTTTTATTTTTGATTCTACTTTGTGCTAATTATCCATTTTAGTGATTTTCTTATTTAATTTCTCAACTTGTAAAAATAATTCTTCCATTTGTTTGAACATATCATTCATTTGACCTTTGCTCAATTTCTTCACCACATTTTCTATATGTCTATTATATCAAAAATGGCTAAACATTGCACGTTACAACTATATTACATAATTATTACACTTAAGATAATTTGATAAAAAAATCAATTTTACAAAGAAAAAATGATAAAACAAATGTCTATAAAGCATATAAGCCTTATAGACGTTCGTTTTATGTGTAATTCATAATATATAAAAAATTATTTTTAAAATTTATATTAAATTTTAATTACCATTCTATTACATAAGTAAAATACGATGTTTTTAAATATTTCTTACTGAACTGTAACTAAATTTATATGTTTTTTTGGATGTTTAATAATAAAATTGATGTTAGAGGCTTATGCCAAAAAAAATAATGAAAAATAGAGATAAGAAAAAATATAGACATAAAGGATTACAAGAAACATCAGTAAATACAATAATGGGAGAAATAAAATATAAAAGAGTAATGTATGAAGTTCAAGAAGAAGGGATAACAAAAACAGTGTATTTATTAGATGAAGCATTAAAAATAAGTGCTGAAGGAAAAGTATCAAGTAATTTAGTAGAAAAAGTAATAGAAATAGTAGCAGTAACAGATTCATATAGAAAAGCAGAATCAGTAATAGATACAACAACAAATACATCATTATGTCATGAAAAAATAAGAAAAATAATATTAAAAATTGGAGATAAAATAACAAATAAAGAAAAAGAAGAAAGAAAAATATTTGATAAAAACCAGTTAGTAGCAGGGTTAAAAGAAGTAACAGCATTATTTGAGGAAGCAGATGGAATATGGATAAATTTACATAGAAAAGATAGAAAAGAAAGATTAGAAAAAAACAAACAAAAAGTAGAACGAGAAAATAAAGAATTTAATCCAAAAATGAAAATAAAAACAGAGTTTAAATTACACGTAATGTATGAAGGATGAAAAAAAGATGATCCAAGGCATAGTTTAGTAAATAAGCAATATATAGCAGGAATAATGAAACCAAAAGAAATGGCAAGATTAAGAGAGGCAAGAGTATTTAGCCAATATGATGAAAGAAAAATAAAATTAAGAGTAACAAATGGAGATGGAGCAAAATGGACAAAAGGAACAACAACAAAAGGAGGAATATACCCAAAAGACCAATTTCATACAATGCAAGAAATAGTAGGAGATGTACCGAAAGAATATAGAAATATATTTATTAAATTAATAAATAAAAAAGAATTAAAAAAATACAACCAGCAATAGATGGATTAAAATATGAATTAAATGGAGAATATCAGGCAGTAAAGAAATTAGATAAGTTAAAAAGTTATTTGAGTAGCGATTTAGAAAGATATCAAGATATAGTAGAAGTTCCAGAAGCACCAAAAGGAATAGAATATAGAAATATGGGAACACAAGAAAGTCAAATATTTAGTAAATTAAAGAAAAGATTTTGTAGTGGAAGAAAAGCATTTGGAATACATGGAGCAAATGCGTTAAGTAAAGTATGTGTATTAAGTGAAAAGTTTAATATATATGAATTAGAAACAGCAATACAAATAGATACAAGTGTAGAAGATTGGATAAGGAAAATTGAAGAAAATGTAAAATCAAATAAGCAACATAGAGCAAATAGAAAAGAAACAGAAGAAAATAAAGAAATAAAAAATGTAATAATAAATTCAAAAATAATAAAAGAAATAATCAAATTAAAAGAATTTTCAGAAATGAGATGTAGTTTTTAAAATAAGAAGGTTATGTTTTATTAAAAGAACAAAAATAAAGTGTTGAAGCAATTGACATTAAAGGATTAGAAAAAAGATAAAAAATTGCCTACAGTTAGTTGACACATACTCTCATAACCCGAAGGTCGTAAGTTCGAGTCTTACCCCCCGCAACCAAAGAATGAATACTTACAGTTTCAATGACTGTGAGTATTTTTTTATGCCTTTAAAATGGTTGTGATAATGCTTTAAAATAGCATTCTTATGTCAAATTGGGGAATAATTGGGAAGTATTTTAACTTTTTAATTCCTCAAAAGACTATGTATATCAGTAAAAAACATGGGAATTTATAAATTGCTTTTTACTGATTTTCTTCCGACAAAGTAATTTTGTGATTTATTGAAAAAAGTAGTTTTTAGTTTGGTATTAATAAATTTTGTAATACATTTCCTGCACTCTTATTGTGGGAAATGATAGGATGCACATAAAAATTAAATGTTGTAGTAATTTGTGCATGACCTAGTCTTGCAGCAACAACTGCTACATCTATATTTTGCGATATAAGCAAAGTAGCATTTGTATGCCTTAAACCGTGAAAATTAATTACAGGTAGTCCAATTTCTTTAACAAACTTGACAAACCATTTACTAATAGTAGATGGGTGCATAGGCTTACCATCTGACTGAACAAATAACCTATCTGAATTCGTCCATAATTCGCCATAAATTGATTTTTGCATTTCATACCATAATCTGTATTCTTCAAGTAAAGAAACAACGAAATCAGGAATTGCAACATCTCTTATTGAGCTTTCAGTTTTTGGGGTTTTAGTAAACACTCCTTTATCTGATAAATATTGGCTAGACTTATTAATACTAACGATTCCATTTGTAAAGTCAATATCAGACCATTCTAGTCCCATAAGTTCACCAAGTCTTACACCAGTAAACAATGTTAAAGTTATTGCTGTTTTATATTTAATGTCATTTACAGATAGTTCATTAAGATTTGAAAGGAGAACTTTACATTGTTCATCATCGTAATATCTTCTTTTGGGCTTTTTACTTTTCGGTGGCTGAACTCTTTCACAAGGATTAGAGAATAATAATTGCCAATATACAGCTCTATGAAGCATTGCACGAATTAATCTATGGTGCTCTAATATAGTTTTTTGAGATAAAGGTTTTAATGTTCTATAACCATTGTTACATTTAACACGCCTTATTTGAGTATCTTTATCTAACATATCATAGAATTTCATTATATCAGTAGGCTTGATTTTATCTAGTTTAAAATGTCCAAGATAAGGTAATATTCTTGATTCCAACATTCCTAAGTATCTTCTGTAGGTTGAAGGCGCTAATTCTTTAGAACCGTAATCTCTTTTCCAGATCTCGGTAAATTCTTTAAATGTTATAGACTTACCCTCAATAACTGTTCCTTGTTCTACTTCAGCAACAAACTTTGCAAGTTCAATTTTAGCTTGTGCTTTAGTTCCGTGAACTGTTTTAGTATGACGTATAGGTTTTCCATCTAAATTAAAACCATGACAAACTATTAACCTGTAACTATTTTTGCCTCTTTTTTCAATACTCCCGGCCATTACTCTGTTTCACCCCCTTTCGAGTTAATTAATGGATAGGAGAATATAATTGTTAACTGACAATATAATATCACAACAGTTAACAAAATACAAGAGTTAGCTATTAAATATATTGGCTTTGGAATTATATGTAAATAAAATGTAGAAAAATGTCGAAAAGAAAAAATGTTGAATTTGTTGGTAATACTGGAATATTAGCAGAAAATATGATATAATACGACAAATTAATAGGAGGATACACACTGATCATGAAAAAAAGAGAAATATATTCAGAGCAGCCTGAATTGGAACAATGGCAGTTATTAGAAATATATTCATATCCTAATAATATATGCAAATACTTTAAAAATAATAATATGGACGAACCCACAGAGGAAAAGATTGAATATATAACAAATTCAATTTTACAAGCAAAAGAATATTTTTCTTTAGCTCAAAATGCAACATTATATACACAACCTGTATTACTTTATTATGGATACATAAATTTATTAAGTGCAACTTATGTTTTAAAGAATGGAAAAATTCCTAATGTTGAAAATCATGGAATGGTTATTATAAAAAATGGAGATAGTATTGGAGAAATAAAAATTCATTTAAATAATGAAAAAAGTGGAGCACTTGCAATTTTTGCTAAGTTATTAGATACCAATTTGGATATAAAGAAATTAAAGGATTTAAAAATTAATGAGTTGTTTTCTGTAATACCGGAGACTTTAGATTATTATATAATGAGTTATACTAAAAATCCTATACATATAATTCCAGTAGATGAGGTAATACATCAAAAATATAAAGAAGATAGAATAAAAAATTATTATGTAAAATTGTTAGAAGATTCAATAGAATCTTTGAGAAATTCCAAATATATAAAAAATAATTATTTACCTATACAATATTCAGAAAATGCTGAGTATATCTTTTTAAAAAGAAAAATAACATATTCAGAGGAATATGTATATGGTGTAAATCATAAAAAATATATTAATATACCTTTTAAACAAAAAAATGGTGAATTAAAAATTGATAGCAAGATAAGTATGTTAATTATCTTATATGCATTAAGTGTATTATGTAGATATAATCCTTCAATATGGAATAAATTTATTAAATTGGATAATTCAGGTGAAAAACTTTTAATACAATCATTTATAAATTGGTGTATAAGGTTAATACCTAATTATATGTTAAATATTATTGAAAATGAAGATATTGTTTTTTCAACCAGAGAGCAAGGTACTATTAATAAAAAGGATAGTGATAATGAACTAAATGATGTTATAAAAAAAGAAGTAGAAAAATATTTAAAAGAAAGAGGAAAATATTAATGAAAAATTTTAAAGGTGAAGTATATGAATTTACAAAAAAAATAAGTAATAGTACGTTAAAAAAAGAATATGATAATATAATATCTACTTTTTCAGTTGATAGTGGGACAAAAAGTATATACAATCAAATGACAATTGCCAAAGGACATCAATTTTTATCTTTTTTTATTACTGAAAAGTATAAAGAGGAAGCATATGAAAAATTAAAGATGATAATACCTTTACTAGATGAAAATGAAAAAAGATGTTTTGGAAGATGTCATAGTTATTTAAAATATTTAAATGAAGAATTATGCCAAAACTTAATATTGAAACATGAAGGTTTAAAACCAGTATTAGATCCATATTCAAATATTCTAATAATTCCAGATGAAGAAAATATTGAAGATATAAAAAAAGAGATAGATATAAGTTTATTAATTGATAGTTTTAAAGATACAGTGGCATATAAAAATATTATTAACTATAATGAAGTAGATATTAGTAAAATTCCAGCTAAGCAATTTTCGGAATTTTTTGCGTTAATTAATAAAGAAATAAAGGAATTAGAAATAGAAAACAGTGTATCAAGGGATACTGAAAATATAATAATGCAAATTAATAATCCAAATAATAAAGGACTAATCAAATTTATGTTTTCAGTAGTTAGTATAAGATACATGATGATGTATATGAATCAATTAATTTACCAAAAATTTGAAGATAATAAATTGCTTATGATAGATGAAAATAATTTAATTACTTATTCTAATCATAGTAATTTATTAGGGGAAGGTATCATTGCGTTAACTCAACCATCTCCATTAGAATATTTAATAGAACCAGGAGATTTAATTTTATTTTCTGGATTGCGAGAAAAAAATCAATTGTGTGAGATTGAAGGGACAACGTTGAACTTTCAAAGGGAAGAAGGAAGTACAAAGAGATACAAATTAAGAAATATAAATAATGAACTTAACCCATTATATAATGTTATAAGATAGACAATAATATATAGAAGTTAAAAAATTAACTTCTATATATTATTGTCCAACCACTCATCAAATTCATCATAAGTTTTCTTATCAGCTTTTATATCATTAATAAATTTTTTAGCTTCTTTTTTCCATTTTTCATAGTTAGCTTTATAATATTCAATATCTGGATTTCTTCTTACTGCCATAGCTTTTTTAGCATATATTTGTCTGTATTTACCATATACAGGTTCTTCGTTTTCTTTTCTTTTTTGAGATGTTTTTATTCCATATTCTTTACAAGTCATATTATCTATATAAATATTATTACAATAAATAGCAGATGTTTTATCTGTTAGAAAATAGTTACCACAAATTTTACATTTATTAATATATTCATATTTATTTAAAACGATATGGTATAAAATTATATAAAAATATGTATAAATATTAGACGTAGTAAAAGTTTCTGTACCACCATAAATTTTATCATTATTATTATCATACTCTAGTAAATAATTTACCAAATAACTTTCATCTAATAATGGATTGGGTGTATTTTCACTTATATTTGATAATGCTTTTTTCATATAATTTTCATCTTTTATATCAAAACGAAGTTGATAATCAAAAGAATAATTATTTCTAAGTTCAGAAAGTTCATTATTTGTATTTTGCAATATATAAAATCTTTGAAACATAGATAAAGGCAATAGTTTTTTATCAGTAGGATTAAAGATATAATCAATTGCATCTTTAAACATTTTTTGCATACGTATTAAACTATTTTGTTTTTCTAAATTTTTAAAAATTTTTTTTGAGTTTTTTTCTAGTAAATCAATATTAGTAAATGGCTTAGTGTTTTTTTGTTTATGGTATTTATAATCCATATTTAGGTCAGATAATATTTTTTCTCTATCCCTTTTTGGAATATCATCTATATAGTTAAAAAGAAATGCACAAAAAAACTTAAAAAAATCATTAAAATTTGATAAGTTTAAATTTAAAAATTCTATTAAATAATAGCCTAGATGGCAATTTGTATAGTTATAATTAAGATAAAGACTTGATTTATTTTCTTTTATATTTTTACAAGATAATATAGACTTATTATTTAAATTCATAGTTAGAAATCTATTTTTTTCAGTAACATGTGAATTAAACAAACATAATTGTACAGATGAATAAGGTGTTATTTCCATACTTTACCTCCTTGTTAACTAAAATACAGCAAAAAAAATTTTTTTGATAGTTATCAATTCTCAAAAACTTTCATTAAAAACCTTGTACTCGTTAACTAAAATTAGTATAATTCAATTGTTAACAAAAGTCAATAGGTACCGTTGAACAAAGAAGGGAGGATTTAGTATTGAACTTAAAAACAGTTGAAAGAACAACATTAACCATGAAAGAAGCAGCAGAATATTTAGGAATTAGTTATTGGCTTGCTAATCAATTAGTAAGAAGAAAACAAATACCATGTTCAAAAATTGGAGGCAAGTTTTTGTTTAGAGTACAAGCATTAGATGAATATTTAACTAAAAAAGAAAAAGATTCAATGGCTAATTAACTGAAAGAAAGGTGAAAGGAGGTATGGCAGAGGTATCATGGATTAAACTTAGTACAAATATTTTTTCAAACAGGAAAGTTGCATTATTACTGAATGAACGTGATGGGGATACGTACTTCAGAATATGGATACAATTGTTAACTATTGCAGGACAATGCAATTCAAATGGAAAATTAATTATAGGGGAGAATAGTCCATTAAATGTGCAACAATTATCAAAAATTTTAGGAAAATCCGCTAAAAAAGTTGGAGAAATATTAAATAAGTTTATAGATTTGAGGATGATAATTTTTGAAAATAACTGCTATGAAATAAGAAATTGGGGAAAGTATCAAAGTGCAGATAAATTAGAAGAAATACGAAAAAATAATAGAGAACGACAAAGAAAATTTCGTGAAAAAAGTAAAATGCAAGCTAACGTTACAGAAATGTTAGAGTAACACTATAGATAAGAAAAGAAAAAAGTAGATAAGATTTATTACTAACTGAAAGGAAAAAATTATAAGTTAAGTAATAAAAAAGCTAGTATAAGCCGTCAAACTAAATACTAACTTTAATCAAATTTTATAATAATATTTTAATTCAAAATCTTAAAAAAGTAAAGAAAAAATTAATAGAAGGAGGAATTTATATGAGTGAGAAAACTAAAAAAGAGCCAATAACATATTCAAGATATGGAGATTATTTAATACCAAATTTAATATTGGATAATGGAAAAGTTAGACCTAAAATTGGAAGATATGGAAGGCTAAGATTAAAATTTTTAAAGGAAGAAATGAAACCAGTTTATACAAAAATGTTAATGGAAGATACACTAACAGATTATTTATTAGAAGTAGATGCTAGAGCTACAGATATGGAAAATATGTTGATAAATAAAATGAAAAAATACCAAAACATTGATGAAAAATTAAAAGAAAAAGATCAAATGAAGTGGGTTGGAGCAATGAATATGATAGCGTATTCAGCAAGAGAAATGGTACTTGGGAAATGTATAAATACTTATAATATTTAATTGAAAAAAGTGCTTGAATTAATAAAAAATTCAGGCACTTTTTTTAAATAGCTATATAATAAAATTGCGAAAAGAGAGTACATTTAATGTATAGCCAGCACTGAATTTGTACTCCCATACAAATTCTAATGTGGGATATCCCAAACCCAAGACGGGAGAAAATAAAATCCGACAGATTATTTGCAAATTGTGGAAAAAATAGTAAATTTATGATAGAATACAAGTAAATATTTTTTGGGGAGAAATGTAATGAAAGAATTAGAAGAAAAAATAGTTAAATTTGCAGAAGATAGAGATTGGTTACAATTTAATACACCAGAAAATTTAGCAAAATCAATTGCTATCGAATCAGGAGAATTGTTGGAATGTTTTCAATGGAATAATAATTATAATAAAGACGAATTAAAATAT
The DNA here is from genome assembly GCA_934169725.1 of uncultured Clostridia bacterium. Lineage (GTDB taxonomy): Bacteria > Bacillota > Clostridia > TANB77 > CAG-508 > CAG-269. The sequence goes on from CAKPOF010000006.1 coordinate 58,909, forward strand.
GAAATTGCAGATGTTATGAATTATTGTATTCTTTTGTGTTATCAAATAGGAGTTGATCCTAAGCAAATAATTTTAGATAAAATGAAAATATCTGAGAAAAAATATCCTGTAGAAAAA
>CAKPOF010000007.1 GCA_934169725.1 uncultured Clostridia bacterium
TATAAATCTTTTTAACTAAAGTGTTTTTTCAAGCTCTTTAAACTTCTTACTTTTTTGGCTAAAAACTTTTAAAAAATTATTACTTGTTCGGTACTATATTTTAAAAAATATCTTACCGCTTCGGTTTATTCTCTAAAGGATTTTATTGTTTACTTTTCAATGTACTTTTTTGTGTTCCTCCCTTGGAACGAGTCTTATTATACACTAGCCTAACTTCTTTGTCAACACTTTTTTTAAAGTTTTTTATGTTTTTTTTCACCTACTTGATTTTTCTTTGAAATTTCGGCGTTTTTCGACACAAAAAATCTTAATAAATTTCTTTATTAAGATTTTTTATACGTTATTTTTCTAATTTTATATATATATTATTTATTAATCCGCTTTCTTGATTGTATTCCATCGTTACAGTATATGTTCCATTTCCTTTTTCTTTTATATATGCTATAAAATTATTTGCTAACTCTTCATTTTTAGCATCCTTTTTTATAACTAACTTATATTCTAAAGGATCTTTTTTTTCTGAGTTACTCTCTTCATCATATTTTGTTATTTTAATATCTTCTAAATTATTTTTTGCTGTATTAATTAGATCTTCTATTCTTTCTTCTGATATCTTTTCACCAGCGAATAATTCTAAACCAGAATTAAATCTTGTTTTTTCTGCCTCTGTTGTCGTACCTTCGCTAGATATATTTTCTGCTTCGCTTTTTATAATTTTCATATTTCTTAAAATTGTCTGTATTTGTTCATATGTTATTACAGTTTTTAATTGTTCAGTTTGATTATTCCAATTATTATTCATACTATTTTTTACATTTTCTTTTTGTTCATCATTCAATTTATCAAAAAGAATATTATCTTTATTGTCTTTTAATTCTATTTTATTTTCAAAATCATTAACAATATCTATATTAGATACCAATGATACATTCAATGAATTTTTTTCATATTTTCTATTCCAAGTCACATTGCTTGTTACTTTTGAATTTTCCATTTTTTCATCTATTGTAAAATTATTTTTTATTTCTTTTCCATCAGTTGTTTTGGTATAATCAACTTTAATACTGTTATTATTTGTATCTTTATTTCTTTCTATTTTAAAATCTATACTATTTTTTTGATCATCATCTTTGTTTTTTTCATCTTTTAATATGTTTATATAATTAGTTTTGCTTGTATTAATAACATCTATTCCTGATTTTTCCTCTTCTGTATCTATTGATATACTTATAGCTCTCTTTTGATTTTCATATACAGTAATAGTTCTTTCATCATTTCCTATATTTGAATTTTGTATATCTTGAATTTCATTTTCTATTTTTTCAACAAATTCATCTTTTTTATTTGAAGTTTCATCTCTTTTTATAACTTGATAATATTCATTAATTTTTTTATCTATATTATCTAACCATGATAATATATCATCATCTTTCTTAATTTCTTCTAACACTTTTATATAAACATCATTGAATTTTTCTTTTGTAATTGTCATACTATATGAATTAGTATCATATCTTTTTCCATCAATTTCTAAAGTAACACCTTTTTTTTTCGAATATGTTGCATTTGAAATATTATTTTTTATAACATTTAAATATTTTTCACTTATTTTTTTTACTTGCTCATCTGATATTCCAAATGTTCCTTCAATTTTTAAATTTACTAAGTCATTTAATTCACTTATTCCATTATCATCTTTTTCAGTAGATAAAAATTGTTTTATTTTATCTAACCTTACAGCTTTAATATCTTGTTCATTTATACATTCAAATCCCATTAAATCATTATCACTATCTTTTATTTTTACATTTTTATAGTTATAATTCTCACTTTTTTCTTCTTGTCCATTAATATTCATTTCAAGTTTATTTATAGTATTACTCTCATCATTATCTTCTTTATAATTCGCCTTAAAAGTTGTTTCTGTTGACAATTTATTTTTTTCCAATACATCTAACATTTCTAACATATTATCTTGATTGAAAGTTGGTTCCATATTTTGGAATATTTGTGTTGCATATTTATTAAATAATACATCATTTGTTTTTAACATATCTGTTTTTTGATATACTACTATATATGCAATAGCTAAAATAATCAATATTACTATTATAGATAATATTAATAGAAGTCTCCTCTTCTTTCTTGGCATCATCATATATTTTTTCCTCCTATTTTTTTATGTTTAACCTTTGTTTTAATGATTCATAAATTATTATTCCTGTTGATACTGATGCATTTAATGATGTAACTTTTCCTTTCATTGGTATTTTTACTAAAAAGTCACAATTTTTCTTTACTTTTTCACTTATTCCTGATCCCTCATTACCTATAACGATTCCTAAAGGTCCAGTCATATCTTGATTATAGTAATATTTATCAGTATTTATATCAGTACCGCAAATCCATAATCCTTCTTTTTTCAATCTTTCTATTGTATCTGTTATGTTTGTTACTCTTGCTATTTTCATATATTGTGCTGCTCCTGCTGATACTTTATTAACTGTACTATTAACTGATGCTGCTCTTCTTTTAGGTATAACAATACCATGAATACCAGCAGTTTCTGCTGTTCTTATAATTGACCCTAAATTATGTGGGTCTTCTATTCCATCTAATATTAATATAAATGGTTCCTCTTCTTTTTCTTTAGCTACATTTAATATATCTTCAATTTCACAATATTCAAATGGTGGCACAACTGCAATAACTCCCTGATAATTTTGATTTTGCGCCATTTGTTCCATTTGTCTTTTATCTTTTTCTACAATTACTATTTTTCTTTCTTTAGCTATGGCTATTATTTTATTTATAGAACCATGTTTTTCTCCTTTAGTAACAAAAATTTTATTTATGTCTTTTCCACTCTCCAATAATTCTAATACAGAATTTCTTCCTTCTATTTGATCTTCAAAAAATTCTTTTCTTTTCATGTTTTTTTCTTTTTTATTATTTTCTTTCATAAATATTCCTTTTCTATTATATTTTATATTATTGTTCATCATCTAATTTTAAAACTGATAAAAATGCTTCTTGTGGTATTTCAACATTTCCTATTTCACGCATTTTTTTCTTTCCTCTTTTTTGTTTTTCTAATAATTTTTTCTTTCTTGTTATATCTCCACCATAACATTTAGCTAATACATCTTTTCTCATAGCCGATATTGTTTCTCTTGCTATTATTTTACCTCCAACTGCTGCCTGTATTGGTATTTTAAATAATTTTCTTGGTATGACTTTTTTTAATTTTTCTACCATCTTTTTTCCTCTATCATAAGAACTGTCTTTATGAACAATAAAACTTAATGCATCTACAACTTCTCCATTTATATAAATGTCCAATTTCACTAAATCTGATCTTCTATATTCTTTAAACTCATAATCTAGTGAAGCATAGCCTTTAGTTTTTGATTTTAAATTATCAAAAAAGTCATAAATAATTTCATTAAGAGGCATTTCGTATATTAATGTTACTCTATTCTCATCTAAATATTTCATATCAATATATATTCCTCTTCTTCTTTGACAAAGTTCCATTATATTTCCAACATATTCTTTTGGTGTTAATATATTTGCCGTTACAAATGGTTCTTCTATATAAGATACTTCTTGTGGTGTTGGCAAATCTTCTGGATTATATAATTCAACCACTTCTCCTGAAGTTTTATATACTTTATAAATAACAGATGGTGCTGTTGTAATTAATCCTAAATCAAATTCCCTATCAATTCTTTCTTCTATTATTTCCAAATGTAATAATCCTAAAAAACCACATCTAAATCCAAAGCCTAATGCTGCTGATGTTTCCTGTTCAAATTCTAAAGCTGCATCATTTAATTGTAGTTTTTCCAATGCTTCTTTCAAGTCTTCATACTGACTTCCATCTATTGGATATAATCCACAATACACCATAGGTGTTACTTTTTTATATCCTTTTAATGGCTCATCAGCTTGATTATTTTTTTGTGTGATTGTATCTCCAACATGTATGTCTGATAAACTTTTTATACTTGCTGCAACATATCCGAACTTCACCAGCTTTTATTTCTGATACAGGCATATATGAACCTGGAATAAAATATCCAACTTCAGCAACTGTAAATGTTTTATTAGTAGCCATTAATTTTATTTCATCACCAACTTTTACACTTCCATCCACAACTCTAACATATGCAACTGCACCTTTATAATTATCATAATATGAATCAAATATCAAACACTTTGTCTTAGCATTTTCATCTCCACTTGGTGCTGGTAAATCTGTAACTATTCTTTCTAAGACTTCTTCTACATTTAAACCTGTCTTAGCAGATATACATGGTGCATCTTCTGCAGGTATTCCTATAATTTCTTCAATTTCATTTTTTACTTCTTCTACTCTAGCATTCGGTAAATCTATTTTATTCAAAACAGGTAATATCTCTAAATTATTATCTATAGCTAAATATACATTTGCTAAAGTTTGTGCCTCAACACCTTGACTACTATCAACAACTAAAACAGCTCCATCACAAGCTGCTAAACTTCTTGAAACTTCATAATTAAAATCAACATGCCCAGGTGTATCTATCAAATTTAATGTATATTCTTTTCCATCTTTTGCTTTATAAATCATCCTAACAGCCTGAGATTTTATAGTAATTCCTCTTTCTTTTTCTATTTCCATGTTATCTAACACTTGACTTTCCATTTCTCTTTTAGATAAAACTCCTGTTTTTTCTATTAATCTGTCTGCCAGTGTTGATTTCCCATGATCTATATGTGCTATTATACTAAAATTTCTTATATGTGATTGTCTACTATCCATTTTTCCTCCACTTTACTTTTATATTAGTAATTTTAACATAACTCAATAAAAATCTCAATAGCTTGTGATACCATTGTATAAATTGTATACATTTTCATATCCCATTTTATTTAATATTTTCTGTGCCTTTTTGCTTCTACCTCCTGAACTACAATATACAACTATATTTTTATTCTTATCTTTAATGATTTTTTCAATTTTTTTTCTTATTTCATATTCAGGTATTAAAATACTTCCATCAACATGCCCTTCTTCATATTCTTGTTTACTTCTAACATCAATTATGATTGCTCCATTTTCTTGAAATTCTCTCAATTCTCTTAATGTAATATCTTTTTTATCTAATTCTCTATATAATTTATTTCTTAATATTTTTTTTAGTTTATTTATCATAAAAACCACTCCAACATTACTTTTTATATTTATAATATGTACTCATTTTTATTTTGTTCACAATTTACAGTTTATAAAAATATTTATTTTTCTTCATTATCATACTTTTTTCTATAAAATCCTTCATTATTCAATCATCTTTTCTTACAATTTCTTTTCTTTTTTATTACAATTATATGATTTTCCCGATATTATGTTTATTTGATAAACCATATTTTTGCAATATTTATCCACTGTTGATAACTGTGGATATTGTGGATAACTTTGTGAATAATTGAAAACACTATTGTATTTTTTACAAGTTGTGCACATTTATTTTTATTTTTATTTTCACATATATTGTCATATCTTTTATTTTTGTTTTTATGTGTACTACATTATGCATTCTCTGTGCAATGTTTTTTATATACTAGGAAATGAAAAATTTCTTAGTATAGAACAAAGCGACTTTAGGTCGCCCTTTGTTCTCGCCGATTTGAGTTTTCGACTAAAAGGAGAAAATCTCAAAGGCAATAGCGATTATAGCATTTTTATATACTAGGAAATGAGAAATTTCCTAGTATATAAAAAAATACTTCATAAAGAAGTATTTAAAAAATAATTAAATATATTGCTAATATTATTTCTAATATAGTTATAAAAGGAAAACCAATTACAAACTGTAACTTTTGAGTTTTATGTCTAAAAACATACATTCCTGCAGTTGTTCCTATTCCTCCACCTAAAACAGTTATTAAAAATAATGTTTTTTCTGGAATTCTCCATGCACCTTTTTTAGCTTTTCTTTTATCTATAAACATTATTAGAAAACCAACTATATTAATAATTAAAAAATATAAAATTATATTTTTACTAGAAAAAATATCACCTAAAGACATTGTATCTTCAAACATTTTTCTTTCACTCCTTTAATACATTTGTTTATATATTTATTTTATATAATCTTTTTTACATTGTCAAATTTTGCAAAAACTCTTTATTTTTTTATCTAATTGTGATACAATGTGTAAGAATTTTATTTGTCAAAAGAAAAAATTAGGAGGAATATAGTATGGAATTTAATAGATGTAGTAGATGTGGTAGTTTTTATGTATCACAAGGTAATGTTTGTCCAAAATGTAGCTCTAAAGATGGTATGGAATTTTCTAATTTTATAAATTATGTAGAAGAAAATGGATTAAACAATTCTTTAGAAACAATTTCTGGTCAAATAGGAGTTTCTGTAAAAAACTTAAATAGATTTTTAGAATACGAGGATTTCAAACCATATAAATCAGAAATTAATAATATTGGTAAAAATGGTATTTCTGGAAACACTGGAATTACTTTAAATTAAATTTTTAAGCGAAGTCTTCATCCTTCGCTTTTTATTGTATATTAGGAAATTTAATTAGTTTTTTAATATATAATACTATATTGCACATAAAATTTCGTGCACGAACAATTTATATAGAAGGGATTGAATTAGATGAATAATGTTTTTGATATTTTAGAAGAAAGAGGTTATATAGAACAATTAACTCATCCAACAGAAATAAAAGATTTATTTTCAAAAGAATCTGTTCCGTTTTATATTGGAATAGATCCAACAGCAGATAGTCTTCATGTTGGACATTTTGTTTCTTTAATGGTTGCAAGTCATATGCAAAAATTTGGTCATAAACCAATAATTTTAGTTGGTGGTGGTACAGCCACAATTGGTGATCCATCTGGAAAAACTGATATGAGAAAAATGTTATCAAGAGAAGATATCAATCATAATGTTGAATGTATAAAAAAACAAGTTCAAAAATTTGTTAGTTTTGAAGGAGAAAACGCTGCTATTATTGTAAATAACGCTGATTGGCTTTTAGACTTAAAATTTGTTGATTTCGTTCGTGAAATTGGTAGTCTATTTTCTGTTAATAAGATGTTAGCTGCTGAATGTTATAAACAAAGATTAGAAACAGGTTTAACATTTTTTGAAATGAGTTATATGTTAATGCAATCTTATGATTTCTTACATTTATACAACACTTATGGTTGTAAGCTTCAAATGGGAGGAAATGATCAATGGTCTAATATCATTGGTGGTGTTGAATTAATTAGAAAAATTGGTAAAGATGATTCTTTTGGTTTAACTTTTAAACTTTTAACAACAAAAGAAGGCAAAAAAATGGGAAAAACTGAAAAAGGAGCTTTATGGTTAGATCCAGAAAAAACATCCCCTTATGAATTTTATCAATATTGGAGAAATATAGATGATTCTAGTGTTGAAACAGTATTAAAAATGTTAACATTCTTACCTATTGACAAAATAAACGAATTATCTAATTTAAAAGATGAAAAAATAAATAAAGCTAAAGAAATTGCTGCTTTTGAAATAACAAAATTAATCCATGGTGAAGAAGAAGCTCTAAAGGCTCAAGAAGCATCAAACGCCTTATTTAAAGGTCAAGGAAGTTTAGATAATATGCCTTGTGTAAAATTAGATGACATTAATCTCTCTCTATTAGATGCTATTATCAAAACTAATATAGCACCTTCTAAAGGACAAGCTAGAACTTTAATTTCACAAGGTGGAATTTCTTTAAATGACGAAAAAATATTAGATATTAATTATATTTTATCTGATAAAGATTTTTCTGATGGATATGCAATATTGAAAAAAGGCAAAAAAATCTTTTATAAATTAGAAAAATAAATTATTTATAAAATTGATAATATCTTGTTTTGATATACCGCGTAAGCGATTAAAAGAACGAAAAAGTGATTTAAATTAATAATAAATTTAAATCACTTTTTCGTTTTATTCTACTCTACAATATTATTTTTTTGAGTATTATTTATTACATTATTTTCTTCTACTGATGTATTAGCTGTATTTGAATTATTTGTTGTATTTTCTTCTTTTCTTATTTTTTCTAATGAATCAATTAAACTTTGTAATTTTTTAATATCTGTTCCCATTAGTTCCCAATCATTGTTATTAGTAGAATCCTTTAAATTTTGGTTTGCTTTTATTATTGAATTTACAATTTCATTTTCGTCTTCTGTATTTTCTATTTCTATATTACCTGCATAATTAGAAAGTAGATTTTTTAATGCCTCTTGTAATGTATCTCCAATTGCTACTTTACTACCAGATGCAACTATTACCTTTTTCAATAATGGTATTTCAGATTCGTTAATCATAGTTTGATAAACTGGCTCTACATACAATAAAGTATTTTCTAAAGGTACTACTATCATTTTTTTAGTTATTCGTGTTCCTGTAGTTTCTAATGTTTTTAATTCTGTTGATATTGCCTCATCCTCTTCTATTTGTTTATCTAATTGCATTGGACTTACAATATTACTATCAGCAGAAAATTTACGTACTCTCAATTTATTTTTTCCATCTTCTGTTGTTCCAACTAAATATGAAATAATATTTTGCATATTGTTTTGTGTATATATTTGAATCAACCCTAATTCATTTTTATTATTTTCACCTTTTACCATTGTATAATATGGTTCCAAATAAGTTCCTGATGATTTAGTAGTGTTTAGACTGTTATATTTTACAAAATCCCACAAATCATCTGACCTATATAATACATCTGGTTTTACGTTATGATATACTTTTAATACTTCTGATTGAACATTATATAAAAATTCTGGATATATAAAGTGTTTTGAAATATCTTCTGGTATTTCTTCATCTAAATTTACAAATAACGTACTATATATATTTCTATATGCCATAGCTATTGGGTCTGTCCTATCTGTAATATAATATCTCATTGTTCCATCATATGCATTTATAATTACCTTTACAGAATTTCTAATATAGTTAATATCTCTAGTTGTTTTCTCATGTTCTATTTCTGTATATTGTGAATATGGATAACTACTTGAAATTGTGTATGCATCAAGCACCCAATAAATTTTACCATCATCACCAATAACTGTATAAGGATTTTCATCATACATTAAATATGGTAATGCTTTTTTAGCTCTTTCTATAACATTTCTATTCATTAATATTTTACTATCACTTGTCATTTCTGTTGAAAATGCTAAATTAATATTTTTCTTATAAATCCCTAAAACAAGTCTATCAAAAAATCCTAATTTAAGTCCAGCTTCTCCATTGTAACTTGATGTTACGTCATTTCCATTTTCATCTGTATAATCATATTCTTGTTTATTTTTGGTATTTGTAGCAATAATTGAATCTGTATCTGTACCAAAATAAATTCTTGGCTCTTCAACATTGATATTTTCATCTTTTCCTGCTACATCTTTTTGTATATATTTTACATTTCCTGTTTCTGTACTTTCTGTAGCTGATGTTATTATTTCACCTACTCCATGTGTATATTCATATGTTTTGTTACTATAAGTTCTATCTGTACTTGCAATTTCTCTTGGAGAAAGATATACTAATTTTTCCTCTTCTCCAATTTTATATTTTGCTAAATTTGCATTTCTATATTTATAATATCCTGTACTTGTTTGATTATTTTTCAAAGTTGTTAATACTACGTCTTGACTTATAATTGGTATATTATTTGTTATATTTTTGTTTGAATTTAATTCTTGTTCTGTTACAGTTCCAGTATATTCCAAGTTTTCTTCTTCTATATCTAATCCATAAGCATTTTTAGTATTTTCAATATTTTCTGCAATATATTTTTTCTCTTTATCTAACTCATTTGATTTTACAAAAATCAAATCAAATCCAGCCATTACAACAAATAAAGCTACTAAATAAATTGGAATAACCGCTAAATTTTTTAATACTTTTGTTGTATCACCTTTTTTAAAATTCTTTAAAGCTCTGTATGCAAATATAACAATAACTAAAGCAAAAATTATATATCCCCATAATTTTAATGTTGATTCTGTCATTCCTGCACCAGTTATTTCTATATTTTTATCAATTGTAAGGATTTTTCCAAACATTAAATTTTGTGTACTAAGAATTGTTATAAATGCTACACCTATAATTATAAATAATATATTTCTTGTTATTTTCTTCATAAACAAGCTTTCTTTTAGCATTTCACTTTCAACACCATCAAAATATCTGTTAAATGCTATAATATAATATGTTGTCATATATATAGTTATACCTATAACAATTCCTAAGAAATAATATGCAAACATTTCTAGTACTGGTTTTTGAAAAATATAATATGATATATCTAAATTAAATATTGGATCTGTTATTCCAAATGATGTATTTCCTTTTACTAGCATAATTTTTTGCATCATAGCTCCTGATAGAATTACACTTACAATACTTGCAATTACTAATGCTAATGATTTATTAATTAATTTTGGCATAGGTTTCTTTTCTTTATCAAAAAATACTTTTAAACCTTTTTTTATTCCTCTATTTGTCATATATATTATAAAAAATAGAACAACAAAATTAACAGCCATAATTGAATACCTATAAATCATGTTTGTCCAAAACATTTGAACATAGTTTTCACCTAATTCTAAATATTCTAAATAACTTCCTCTTGTTTGTATATAAGTCATCACTAAAAAAATAAAAACAAATGCAATTACTAATATCATTCTAAGTTTACTACTTTTTTTATCTTGTGTATTTGTATTTAGATTTTTTTCCATTTTTAACTTTCCTCCTTATTATATAATTGCTTTTACAAAGTCATCAGAATTAAATATTTCCATATCATCAATTTGTTCTCCAACACCAATAAATTTTACTGGAATTTTATTTTCTTCTACAATTCCAATAACAACTCCACCTTTAGCAGTTCCATCTAATTTTGTAAGAACTAATCCTGTAATATCAGCTTCCTCCTTAAATGCCTTCACCTGTGATATTGCATTTTGTCCTGTAGTTCCGTCAATAACAAGTAATACCTCTTTATCAGCATCTCCCATTTCTTTATTTATGACTTTTTGAATTTTATTTAATTCATCCATCAAATATTTTTTATTATGAAGTCTTCCAGCTGTATCAACTATTAATACATCTGCATTTTTCTCTCTTGTTACTTTTATTGCATCATAAACTACAGATGCTGGATCTACTCCCTCTTCTCTTTTTACTATATCTGCTCCAGACCTTTTAGCCCAAACCTCTAATTGTTCCACTGCTGCTGCTCTAAATGTGTCTGCTGCTGCTACTACAACACTTTTTCCATCTTTTTGTAATCTATTAGCAATTTTTCCTATTGATGTTGTTTTTCCTACTCCATTTACTCCAACAACTAATATAACAGATGGTTTAGTATTTAAATTTAATCCTATATCTGCAACATTTAATATCTCTTTCATTTCTTCTCTTAAGATATTTTTTACATCTTCCTCATCTTCAACTTTTTCTTTTTTTACTCTATCTCGTAAATTATTAATTATTTTTACTGATGTTTCTATTCCAATATCAGACATTATTAACATTTCTTCTAATTCTTCTAAAAAATCCTCATCAACTTTTCTAAAGTTTTTAAATACATTATTAATTTTTTCATTAAATGATTTTTTAGTTTTATTTAAACCAGTTTTTAATTTTTCAAAAAAGCCCATTTATTTTATCCTTTCAATATTTATATTTTAACAGTATATATTTTACCATATTTTTCTTGACATTTCCATATATATGGGAAAATAAGTTATAATTCACCACTAACTTATATAAATATAAAAATTAATAATATAATTTTTATACCTTGTGTGTCGCACTCACTACCGTTCGTTTGATTGCTTACGCGGTATTTACAAAATATATTATTAATTTTTGAAATATGTACAATATAGTTTAGTGATAAAACAAAAAACACTACTTAAATAATATACTTTCATAAGTATTTATTTAAATAATGTTTTTACAAGCTTTCTATTTTTTTACAACAATATTATATATTTTTCCAGGAACATATATATCTTTTATAACATCGTTTTGTTCTAATAAATCTATAACACGTTGGTCTTCTTTTATCTTTTTCAATATTTCTTCTGGAGTTAAATCTGCATCTACTTCTATACAAGTTTTTAATTTTCCATTTACTTGAACTGGTATTTTCTTTGTTCCTCCATTCATTTCACTTTCTATTATTTGTGGCCATTTTTCATTATATGCAAATTCTTTCTTTCCAAGTTTTTCCCATTGTTCTTCTGCAAAATGTGGAGCTAAAGGTGTTAATAATTTTATATATGTTTCTATTGTATCACATACAATATCAGTATTAATATTTTCTTCTCTTAAATATTCATTTATTTTATTAAATAGTTCCATACTTCTAGCTATTGCTGTATTAAACCTAAAATCATCTATATCTGCTGTCATAGCTTTTATTGTTTGATTTTTTAATCTTAATAAATCTTTTTCTTTTACATCTACTTTATTGTTTGAATTTCTTTGTTTTATTTCTTTTACAGATTCAACTAATCTTTCAATTCTTGAAAAATACTTAGTCATTGATTCTATTCCTTTTTCATCCCATGGTCCTCCTTGTCTGTAATCAAAACCAAACATTATATACATTCTAAATACATCTGCACCATATTTTTCAATATATTCTTCTGGAGATACAGTATTACCTTTACTTTTACTCATTTTATTTCCATCTGGTCCTAATATCATACCTTGATGAATTAATTTTTTAAATGGTTCATCAAAATCTAAATATCCTAAATCACGTAAAGCTTTTGTCATAAATCTTGCATATATTAAGTGCATTGCTGCATGTTCTTTTCCTCCAACATATACATCAACTGGTGCCATTTCATCTATTATATTTTTATCAAAAGCCTTTTCTGAATTTTTAGCATCTGGATATCTTAATTCATACCATGAAGAACATACAAATGTATCTAATGTATCTGCTTCTCTTTTTGCTTTTCCACCACACTTAGGACAAGTACAATTCATAAATTCTTCAGATTTTTTCAATGGTGATTCACCATCAGGTTTAAATTCAACATTATGTGGTAAAAGAACTGGTAAATCTTTTTCTGGTACAGCAACAGTTCCACATTTATCACAATATATAATTGGTATTGGAGCTCCCCAATATCTTTGTCTAGAAATCAACCAATCTTTTAATCTATAATTTATAGTTTTTTTACCTTGATTTTTCTCGCTTAAATCTTCTGTTATTTTTGATTTTGCATCTTTAGATGTCATTCCATCGTATTTACCACTATTAAATAAAATTCCATAATCAGTAAATGGTAATTCATCTTTTTCTCCTTTTATTGATTTTACTACTTCTTTTATTGGTAAATTATATTTTGTTGCAAATTCATAATCTCTAGTATCATGTGCTGGTACAGCCATAACAGCACCTGTTCCATAATCTTCTAGTACATAATCAGCTATCCATACCGGTATTTTTGTATTATTTATTGGATTTATAACATATGCCCCTGTAAATACACCTGTTTTCTCTTTATCAGTTGACAATCTTTCTATTTCGCTTAATTTTGAAGTTTCTGCTATATATTTTTCTACTGCTTCTTTATTCTCATCTGTTGTAATTTTTTCTACTAATTCACTTTCTGGTGCTATTACAACATATGTTACTCCGTTTAATGTATCAACTCTTGTTGTAAATACTGTTATATCAAAAGTATTATCCTCACTTCTAAATATTACTTCACTACCTTCAGATTTTCCTATCCAATTATATTGAACTTTTTTTGTTGATTCTGGCCAATCTAATTTTTCTAAATCTTGTAATAATTCTTCTGCGTAGTTAGTAATTTTGAAAAACCATTGTGCAAGTTTTTTTCTTTTTACTTCTGAACCACATCTCTCACATTTTCCACCAATTACTTGCTCATTTGCCAAAACTGTTTTACAACTATCACACCAATTTACAGGAGCCTCTTTTTTATACGCTAAACCTGCTTCATACAATTTAGTAAAAATCCATTGTGTCCATTTATAATAATCTGGCATACATGTTTCTACTGAATAATCCCAGTCATAGCTTCCTCCCATTTCTTCCAATTGACGTTTCATTGTTTCTATATTTTTCATTGTAGAATCTTCTGGATGAATTCCTGTTTTTATGGCATAGTTTTCTGCTGGAAGTCCAAACGCATCAAATCCCATTGGATGAAATACATTATATCCTTGCATCTTTTTAAATCTTGCATATGTATCTGCTGGTGCATAATTAAACCAATGTCCTAGATGCAATTTTGCTCCAGATGGATATGAAAACATTTCTAATGTATATAATTTCTCTTTTTTACTATCTTTTTCAAATTTATATACATTTTTTTCTTTCCATTTATCTTGCCATTTTTTATCTATTTTTTTTGAATATTCCATGTACATACCTCCTAATAGTTCTTACGATGTGCTTATTATATCACTAAAGCACTGCTTTTTCAATAGAATTCAAAGGGAAAACCACTGGAATACCAAAAATTTCTTGACACTTCTATTCTAAGCATAGTATATAGTTATAGGACATTTTTATGCCCTTATCCAAGAATTTGGGATGGCAATTGTGTCCTCCCAAATTTAAACTTATTAATTTTTTTCATAAAAGATATGGAGGATACAATATGAAAAGAAAATTTTTCAAAGATTTAGCAGAAACAATGTCAAGTTTAAATGCACTTAATATGGTAAAAAACATTAACACTGAATTAAAAACTGATGAAATTACAAAAAAACAAGTCCTGGAAATATCAGTTGTAGGACCAGAAAACGTACTATATTTGTGTTTGGAAATGTTGAAGGATATTAACAATTCCGGCTTTAAATTAACATTTCAAAAAGTCGATTCAAATAATCCTAATAATTCGATTCTTACTGTTAAATTTTTTGAACAGTAGTCTTATCACTAGCTCCATGTAATTTTCATGGTGCTAATTCTTATGTATTAATCAACATTAAATATATTTTAGCATAAGTTTCCGAAATGGGTATATCTAACATAAATTAGCTCAAAATATACAAACAAAAAAATACACATTATAACTTTTTGACATGTCAACCATTTTATGTTATATTTTATGTTGAAGATTTGTTTAACAACGGCCTTCCAAAATTTGGAGGGCATGCATTTTCCTCCAGATTTTGAAATAATACTATTATAATTACAGGAGGAAAAAAAATGAATGCAAAAGAGGTTACAAATTTAAAATGGGTTCATGTTTCAGACTGGAGCGAACTTACAGAAACATCCCTTCTCGATCCAAGCATGGTCTGCAAAGCAGATGTGAAGATTTTCGTTGAGAATATTTTTAGAGATGTTGCTCGGGAATTAAAAATTCCTTATAGGAATTTAAAACCAATTCTAAAAAGAGAAAATTCGCCATTTTATTCTGCCTTACGACGAACCTTTAGGAAATATTATTCTTTAAATGAAGATTCTCCTAGATTGCTTGCCGTTCAAAAGCTGTTGAGAATTCCTGATATTAACAATAATTTTGATCATGATATTGATCAAACTATTGTTGATGAGTTTTTAACGGACTTTTCTTCTTTGAATAATAGCGAAAAACTGGAAGTTTTAAAACATCTCCAAGACGTTAATTTTAAAATTAATGTTTTTACTGAGTAACCTGAAACAGCCATATGATAGTGAATACTTTCATATGGCTATTTCTATATATTTTTTATATCATTTTTCATTCGTACCAATGCTTAAATTATATCCAAAAAAAAGCTAGACACATTTAAATAGTGTCTAACCTTTCTCTTTGAAAATTTCATTAGTGGCAATTCAAGTAAACAAGATGTAGTAAATTTGAAAATTGCATAATAGATGTTCTGTTATCATTCATCTCATCATGATAAATAGCTGATCGTATTCTTTCATATAGTTCACTATTCTTAATAATCCCTTTAGGAACCATATTAACTTTTGGATGTTTTTCTTCTACCCACAATCCCTTGTTGTCTTCATAATAAGTTGTAGGTTCAGAGATGATTCGAAAAGCACAATTTATTGCTATCTCAAGATTAATTCTAAATTTTAGTTCTTTCAACTCTGGAATATCATCATTGATTATCAATATAGGATGATCTATGAGACTATACATTAAACAGCTAGCCATAATAAAACTATCTGGTTTTCCAATAATTCTATTTTTGCATACCCACTCCTTATTATTTTCAAAAGAACGTACGTATTCAAAACTTGTATCAGTTACAAGTACAATTTGCAATTCATTTGTAAATTTACTTAATGTTTTTTGTACCTGATTATTTACCAGATCTATGTAGAATTTATATTGTTTTTTAAGCTCTTTGAGCTTTTTTTCTTTAGCTTCTGCTTTTTTTATTTCCTCTTTATCATACGAACTAACCATCATTTTACATGCTACAATAGTATATACAATCAATATACTAATAGGGATGATTTTTGTCCATATTGAAACATTTGTAATATAAAAAGTAGAAAAACTGAAAGATATTAAAAAAATCCATATTATAAATCCAATAGTAAATCCCCATTTTTTAAAAAATTCCTTGAATTTCCGCTTTTTCATGCTAATTACCTCCTGAAAAAATTATTTTTATTAAATAGCCTATATATCCACCTGTAAAACAGGATAACAAAAATCAACATAATTATTTTAACATATCTTTAACCATTTGACAAGAATTTTATATATTACCATTCACCTTTTTACAGCTAATTTTTTCTTTTGGTACAACTTTTTACATTATGGAGCCAATAAGCAGAATCGAACTGCTGACCTACGGGTTACGAATCCGTTGCTCTACCAACTGAGCTATATTGGCATTTTATCTAGTAATTCTAACAACTATCTCAATTTAGTTGTTAGAATTACTATTTATTATTCTGATACATTTTGTGGCATATTTTCATATAATGGAACAATAAAATTTAAACTTGTTTCCTTTGTATTAGAAGTTTCATATATTTTCATCATATTACTTGCTTCTGATTTTGGAGCTAATAGATTTTGCATATATTGATTTGAATATAAACTATTATCTTTATTTACTATATCAAATTTTTGTAAATATAATGTATTTTGGCCTTTATCTATATACCCTTTTTTCACAAAGTCAATTCCACCTATAAGTGCCTTTTCTAATGAATTCCAATTTTGTTCATATGCATATTCAGCAGCATTTTTTAATATTTCTTCCTGTGAATTGCCTTTTGCATTTATATTAAATGCATTAAATATAACCTCATTGTTATACTCATATCCTTTTGATAATGCTGTACCTTTTTTTCCCTGTTCCTGTATTAACCTTGATGCTATAAAATATGGATCAAAATTGGCATTTTTTCCTGCTTCTATTAAAGCTTCTGAAATAGAGTCTCCTTCTAAAAAAGAGTCTTTTGTTATTTCTTCAATTCCTAGTTTAGTTTGTGCATTTTCTACATATTTCAGTTCTTCAAACTCAAATATATTTTCATTATTCAATATATTTCGTGGATCCATTTGATTTTTTATTGCTTTATCAGATGCACATAACCATGTTCCATTATCATACTTTTTGTCACCATCTATCTCACATTTCCAATCTTCTGGATATTTTGTTGAATCAGGTATTAAATTCAACGGATAAACTCTATCATCTGAATGTCCTTCATTTGCTATAACATCATTCCAATCTAATCTAGTATAAAATAATGTAAAAGTCCAATTTGGATGTTCTTTTATTAAATTATCTATTAATTCTTTATATCCAGGATACTTGCTTTCTTTTAAATTTTTGCCATCATATTGTACATATTTTTGTTTTTGATTCTTTTTTATAATGTTAAAAATTGCTACCACAATTATTATAAATATTATTAAAAATATAAATATTATTTTTACTTTTTTAGGTATTTTTTTTATTGTTTCTTTTCCTGCACACAATAAATTTATAGCTTTTTCTTTCAAATTATACCTTTTCATTTTTATTTAAATCTTTTTCCTTTTCTTTTTCCTATCTTTATTTTTGGTTCTTCAAAAGTATTGTTCTCATCTTCTTTGTTATCTATATTATATCCACTTAAAAATTCTTTTTTAGCTCTTTCTTTTTCTTCTAATTCTTTATTTACTATTGCTTCTTCATTTTTTTCTTCTTTTGATTCATTAAATAAATCTTTATTTTCATTATTTATATAATATTGACTATTATCTAAATCTTCATTTTCATCTTCATTTAATCCTGCAAATGGAAGTCCTGAAAATTCTTCTGCATATGCTTGTCCTCTTCTTTTTTTAATAATAACTACTATTACAATAATAACTATTATTACTCCTATTCCACCAGCTATTAACATCATTTTTTCATTTTCATTGTTTTGTTCATTATCATCTTCTTGTTGTAACGCATTTTCATCTACTAATACTTTTTTCACTGTAATTTGATATGTTGCTATATTTTCTCCTTTTGCATCCTCAACTAATAAAGTTATTATATTATCTCCTTCTTTTAAGTCTTGATTACCTATTATTTCAACATTATAATTAGGATCTGTTGCTATTGCTTGTATATCTAAAGCTTTATCTTCACCAGTATATTGTACTGTATATTCATATGTATCAGTTGCAAATTTTGGTGTTAGTTCTAAGTCATTAACTCGAATATTAGATAAACCTTTTTTAACTTCATCTGTTGATGTCTCTGTTGTATTTTCAGTACTTCCTTCTCTTGTTATATTTATTTTATATGTTTTAGAAGTTCCATCTTCTGCTGTAACAACTACACTTACTTCATTTTCTCCTATTTGCAAACTTTTATTTCCTGTTCCTGTCACGTTTGCATTAGAATTTACAGGTGTAGCATATACTTCTACACTTTCAATATTTTCTGGAACTGTTGTGCTATATGTTGTTTTGTTCTGATCAAATCCTGAAAAATCATTTGGTTTAATTCCTAAATTTTTTAAATTTGCATTTGAAGATGTAGTCTTACTATCATTATCTGTTGTACTTCCCAAAACTTTAATTGTTCCAGCTGTTGCTCCAGTATATTTTTGTGAAGTTGATGTTTCTGTCATTTCACTTGCTGTAGCTGTTATTTTAACATTTCCACTTCCTGTTATTTTAGCAGTTACAGTTGTAGAACCATTAATATTAACACTATTCTGAGATAATGTTGCATTTCCTGATACACTCAAAGTTGCCTTTCCTTTTACTCCATTTCCAGAAACAGTAACATTTATAGTATCTCCAATGTTAGCTGTTGATTTTGAAAATGAAATTATTAATCCTGCTGCTTCTGCTTTTGGTGACATTGATAATAATAATACAGTTATAAATATTATTGTATATATTACTTTTTTTATTTTTATATTCATAATTTCCTCCTGGCTATTATTTATTTTTTTATTTTAAAATAGTCTAAGTATATCATTATAAGATACATATATTGACAATGCTATTAATATCGAAAAACCAATTAATTGTATATTTATTTCATTTTCTTGTTTCATAGGTTTTCTTCTTATTGCTTCTATTATCAATATTAATATTTTACCTCCATCTAATGCAGGTATCGGTAATAAATTTGTAACACCTAAAGAAATTGATATTAAAGCCATCATAGATACAAATTCTCTTATTCCACTTGTTTTTGATACTACTTCACCTATTCCTATTGGTCCTACCATTTGATCTACTCCAACTCTTCCTGTAAATAATTGTTTAACATTATCTGCTATTGAAAAAATAAAATTTTTTGTTTCTATGCTTCCATAAATAATTCTATTTTTTATATTATCAGGTGCTTTTTTCATATTTACTCCTAAATAATATTTAGAAACATTATCTGGAGTTATTTCCTTTTTAATTTCTTCTTTTCCTCTTTGAATTGTTAAAGTAAATGTGTTTATCTGATTTTCCTTTAAAATACTTAATACTTGATTGGTATCTTTATTTGTGTCTTCTCCATTTATTTTTATTATTACATCATTTGCTTGTATTCCTTGTTTATCACTACTGCTATTTTTGTCAACTCCAATTACTTTGCATTTTTCATCTAAATACATTCCTGTAACTTTAGTTTTCACTTCTGTCGGTTTAATATCAATATTTAATATTTCGCCATTTCTTTCAATTTTTATTGATACAGTCTCTTTATTTATATTAGACATTATCTTATCTAAATCATACTTATTTTTTACGCTATTACCATCTATTTCTAAAATCTTATCTCCACTTTGAATTCCTGCTTCTTCAGCAGCATATCCAGGAATTATTGAATCTACTTCATTTGATATATATGTTCCCGATGTATATATAAGTATAAAATATACTATTATAGCAAATATAATATTTACAATTGCTCCTGCGGCACATATTAATATTCTTTTTGGTATTGAAGCCTTAGAAAAAGAACCTTTATTTTCTGATCTTTCTTCTTCCCCTTCCATACTAACATATCCACCGTAATGGAATTGCTCTTAAAGAATATTTTGTTTCTTTTCCTTGTTTCTTCCATATTCCTGGCCCAAATCCAATTGAAAATTCATTTACTTTTACTTTACAAAGTTTGGCCATCAAAAAATGACCAAGTTCATGTATAAATATTAAAAAGCCTAATAATACAATTATTTTTATAGCTGACAAGATAATTGTTACCAATTTTTTCCTCCTTACACAAACATAAATATTACATATGCAAATGGTGCTAAAAATATTAAACTATCAATTCTATCTAACATTCCACCATGTCCCGGTATTAGATTACTATAATCTTTTATATCTACATATCTTTTTATTGTTGATGCTGAAAAATCTCCTATTTGTCCTAATATACTTAAGATTACTCCAATAATTGTTATCGTTAAATATTCATAATTCATTCCCCAAAAATTATTTGCTGCATATGTATAAATTAGCATCAATATTGTTCCACCTATTGTTCCACCTATACATCCTTCAATTGATTTTTTAGGGCTAATTTTACTAAATTTATGTTTCCCAAAATGTTTTCCAATTATATATGCAAAAATATCTGTTCCCCACGCTGCTAATATTGCATACCATATTAATATATTTCCATTTTCCATTCCATTTATTTTTGCTAAAAACATTATCAAAAATACAACATATAATATCCCAACTAGTGTATATGCTATATCTTTAAAGTTTGTTTTCATTTCACTTATTATAACATGCAAAAATAATATTAAAAATAACACAGGTATTACTAAAGTATAACATATTGATATATATTCTTCGGGTATTAAATGTATACATGCAATACTGAGACAACTAAGATATCCAATCCATTTTACTGGTTTAGATATTTTTGATACTGCATTAAAATATTCACTCATTGCTAATATGGCAATAATTGCCATTGCAATATCTACGACAAATTTATTTCCTATTATAAATATTATTAATACTAATGGAAAACCTAGTAATCCTGATGTTAATCTTTTTATATCCATAATTACTCCTCTTCTTTATTAATTTGCTCCAAACTTTCTAGTTCTCTTTTCATAAATACTTATTGCATCATCTAAATCTTGTTCATTAAAATCTGGCCAATTTTTATCAAAAAATAAAAATTCGCTATAAACTAACTGCCATGGTAAAAAATTACTTAATCTTAATTCTCCACTTGTTCTTATCATTAAATCCGGATCTGGTTGATTTGCTGTATATAAATTATTTGATACCATTTCCTCTGATATGTCTTCAACTTTAATTTTTTCTTCTTTTATGTCTGTTGCTATTTTTTTAATTGCATGTATTATTTCATCTCTACCACCATAATTTAATGCAATGTTAAAAGTTGTTCCCGTATTTTTTTCTGTTCTTTTCATACATTTTTTTATACTTTCTTGCATTTTTGATGATAAACCTGATATATTTCCTATAATTTGTACTTTTATATTTTCTGTATCTGCTCTTTTAGAATAGTCATCTAAATATGTTTGGAAAAGCAGCATTAATGCTTTTACTTCTTCTTCTGCCCTTTTCCAATTTTCAGTAGAAAATGCATATACCGTAATATACTCTAATCCTATTTTATTAGCATGTCTTACAACCTTTTCTAATGTTTTTGCACCTTCTTTATGTCCATAACTTGTTGACTTTCCTTTTGCTTTTGCCCATCTTCTATTTCCATCCATTATAATTGCAATATGTCTAGGCATGTATTCTTTATTAAACATTTTATGCTCTCCCTCTTATTTATTACGTTTTTGTATGTATACAGCTAAATTTCTTAAAAAATCAGCTTTATTATCATATTTATTTAATTCTTCTATTGCTTCTTTAGTTATTTTATCCAAGATTTCCTTTGACTTTTCTAATCCATATTTAGAAACATATGTACACTTTTCTAAATTCTTATCATTTCCGACAGGTTTTCCTAATATTTCTTCATTTCCTTCTTCTGATAATATATCATCTTTTATTTGAAATGCTAATCCTATCTTTTCTGCATACATTGTAAGTCTATCTAAGTCTTCATCTTTTGCATCTGCTAATATTGCTCCCATTCTAACAGCTAATTTCAGTAATGCACCTGTTTTATTGTTATGAATATATTCTAAATACTCTCCTGAAATATCTTTACCTTCAAATTCTGTATCAACATATTCTCCAATAATCATTCTATTTACAGACTCTGAAAATTCCTTAAACACTTTTAATTTTTTATTTATGTCTATTTCATTTGAATTTTCTAATTCATTACTAATAACTATATATGCTTTATTTAATAATGCATCACCTGCTAATATTGCTGTAGCTTCATTAAATTTTTTATGATTTGTTGGTTTTCCATGTCTAAAATCATCATTGTCTATTCCAGGTAAATCATCATGAATTAAAGAAAAATTATGTATCATTTCTAAAGCCATTGCAAACGTCATACATTTTTCTATATCTTGTTTAAACAATTTATATGTTGCAATAACCAAAATTGGTCTTAATCTTTTTCCTCCAGCCATCAAACTATATTCTACAGAATCATTTAATATCTCTTCAGGACATTTACCTTTATTTAAATATTTTAATAATTCCTCATTTACTTTTTCTTGATATTGTTTTAACTCTTCTTTAAATTCCATATTTTAACATTCCTTTTACTATACTGACATAATTTCTTGTTCTTTTTTCTCTAATACTTTATCAATTTTTTCTATGTTTTTATCTGTTATTTTTTGAATATCATTTTCTGATTTTTTCAATTCATCTTCTGTTATATTTCCTTCTTTTTGTTCTGCTTTTGATTTTTCAATCCCATCTCTTCTAACAGCTCTTACAGCTATTTTAGCCTCTTCTGCCATTTTCTTTACTTCTTTTACAAGTTCTTTTCTTCTCTCTTCATTTAATTCAGGAAAAGCTAGTCTTATTACTTTTCCATCATTATTAGGATTAATTCCTATATCTGAAGCTAATATTGCTTTTTCTATTTCTTTTAAAATACTAACATCCCAAGGTTGTATAACTATTAAACGCGCTTCAGGCACTGATACACCAGCTACTTGATTAATTGGTGTTGGTGTACCATAATAGTCTATTTTAACCTTATTTAATATTGCTGGGTTTGCTCTTCCAGCTCTTACTTCTGATAATTTTTCTGCTAAATTATCAATTACTTTTTCCATTCTTTCTTCTAAATCTGTATAATCCATAATTTATTCTCCTTTATATTTATAAATTTATTTTATTATGAAACAATTGTCCCTATTTTTTCACCTTTTACTGCTCTCACAATATTTTCCGGATCAGATATTCCAAATACTAATAATGGAATATTATTATCTCTACACATTGCAGTTGCAGTTGAATCCATAACTTTTAAATCTTTATTTAAAACATCTAAATATGAAATTTCTTCAAATTTAATAGCATCTGGTTCAATCTTTGGATCTGCAGAATAAACTGCATCTATAGCTTTTCCTAATAAAATTATATCTGCTTTTATTTCTGTAGCTCTTAACACAGCTGCTGTATCTGTAGTAAAGTATGGTTGCCCTGTACCACAAGCAAAAATTACAACTCTTCCTCTATTTAAATGTTTTTCAGCTTTTCTTTGAATAAATGGCTCTGCAATTTCTCGCATTTCAATCGCAGTTTGAACTCTAGAAAATATTCCTCTTGCTTCTAAAGCATCTTGTAAAGCTAAACCATTCATAGCTGTTGCTAACATTCCCATATAGTCTGCTGTTGTTCTTTCCATTTGATGTCCATTTCTTCCTCTCCAAAAATTTCCTCCTCCAACAACTATGGCTACTTGTACTCCCATATCTACAATTTCTTTTATTTTATCACATATATTTCCAATCACTTCAGCATTCACACCTGTTTTTTGTTCACCTGCTAAAGCTTCTCCACTTAGTTTTAATAAAACCCTTTTGTATTTTACCTCTGACAAAATTCCCACTCTCCTTAATACAATTTAATCACAGTTATTCTATCATAGATTTTAAAAAAATACAGTAGTTTTTATATAATTTATTAATTTTTCTTAATAAAAAATTACAATTCGCAGTTCAAAAAATAAATCGTTTTTAAATTTAATAATATATTGTTTTTTTCATACCTTGGTGTCGCAAACCACATATTAAAATTACTAGTATGTAGTTTGCTCCAAATCGCACTCACTAACGTTCGTTTGATCGCTTACGCGGTATTTCAAAACAATATATTATTAAATTTTTTATAAACTGTAAATTATAATAACAAATAAGAAAAATTGAAAATTCTTTTGATTTTTTCTCACGCTATTTGAGTTTTCGACTAAAATGAGAAAATCTTAAATGGCTAGTAATTGCAACTTTTCATATAAAAGGAAAAAAGAACTCTAAAAAATTTAGAATTCTTTTTATACTTTATATTATTATTTTAATTGATTCATTACTTCTTCTGCAAAATTTTCTTCTTTCTTTTCTATTCCTTCACCTTTTTCAAATCTTGCAAATTCAGCTACATCTCCGTCTTTTTGTTTTAATAATTCAGAAACTTTTAAGCTTGAATCTTTTACAAAAACTTGATCAATTAAACAAATTTCTTCATAGAATTTTCCAACTCTACCTTGTACTATTTTTTCTGCAATTTGTTCTGGTTTACCTTCATTCATTGCTTGTACCTTTAAGATTTCCATTTCTTTGTCAACTCTTTCTTGTGGTACTTCATCTCTTTTTACAAATTCAGGTCTAGCTGCTGCTATTTGCATACATAAATCTTTAGCTAATTCTTTATCACCTTTTGTCATATTTATTAATACAGCTATTTTTCCATCACCATGGATATATTTTTCTAATAATCCTTTTGATTCAAATCTTGCAAATCTTCTTATACTTAAATTTTCACCAATTGTAGCTATTTTTCCTATTAAAGCTTCATTTACTGTTTTTCCTGCTTCAAATATAGCTTCTTGATTTAATAATTCTTCTACATCTTTTGGATTTTTTTCAACAACTTGTTTTGCTACATTCATAACAAATGCTTTAAATTCTTCATTTTTAGCAACAAAGTCTGTTTCAGAATTTATTTCAACTATTGCTCCAACTTTTCCATCTTCTGATATATATGCTTCTACTAACCCTTCAGCTGCAACTCTTCCTGATTTTTTAGCAGCTTTTGCGATTCCTCTTTCTCTTAACAATTCAATTGCTTTTTCCATATCGCCATCTGTTTCTGTTAAAACTTTTTTGCAGTCCATCATTCCTGCACCTGTTTTTTCTCTTAATTCTTTTACTAAGCTAGCTGTTACCATTTATAAATTCCTCCTTTTATATATTTAAAAGAGTAGAGCAGAAAAGGCTCTACTCCTTTTTTAAATTTGAAAGTTATTTTTATTCTTTAACTTCTTTTTCTTCTTCAGAAACAACTTGTTCAATGCTTGTTACTTCTTCATTTTCAACTTGTTGTTCTTCAGATTCTTCAAAGCTTTCACCTTGTTTTCCTTCTATAACTGCATTTGACATTACATCTGCAATCAATTTAACTGCTCTTATAGCATCATCATTTCCTGGGATTGGGTAATCTAATTCTTCTGGATTACAGTTTGTATCAACTAAACCAATAACAGGTATATCTAATTTTTTAGCTTCTAATATAGCTATTTTTTCTTTTTTAGGATCTACTAAGAATATAACTCCTGGTAATTTATCCATTTCTTTGATTCCACCTAAGTTTCTTTCTAGTTTTTCCATTTCTTTCTTTAAAAGAATTACTTCTTTTTTAGGTAATACTTCAAAAGTACCATCTTGTTCCATAGCTTCTAAATCTTTTAATCTTTGAATTCTTTTTTGGATTGTTCCAAAGTTTGTTAGCATTCCACCTAACCATCTTTGATCAACATAGTACATTCCACATTTTAATGCTGCTTCTTTCATGCATTCTTGTGCTTGTTTTTTTGTTCCTACAAATAGAACTGTTTTTCCTTCTTCAACTTGTTCTTTTAAGAAAGCATATGCTTCATCAAGTTTTTTTGAAGTTTTTTGTAAATCGATAATATGAATCCCATTTCTAGCTTGGAATATATATTCAGCCATTTTTGGATCCCATCTTCTTGTTTGATGTCCAAAGTGAACACCAGCTTCAAGTAATTGTTTCATTGCAACTACTGCCATTTTTAAATTCCTCCCTTTTGTTATTTCTTCCATAAAGTTCTTTATTTCGCTGGACCATTTGCATGGCACATCCTTAGAAACTCACTTTATGTGTTTTATACGCACACTATTATATCAAGTTTTGGTTAAAAAATCAAGCTTTTGGCGAAATTATCAGAAATTTTCTAACTTTTCATTAAAGTTAATTCTCCCAATTTATAGATTTTTTTAACATCTTAATCTTCTCATAATTATATAAGTTTGTTTCATTCTGATAAATGAATAATTTAATACTGTACTTTTGTTTACTAAAAAAGTGTATAAGCTTTGGTATCTTCTTACACACTTTATTTTTTACACTATTATTTGTTTTATAAAAATCAAAACTTGAATTTTTTATTATTCTTCTATTTTACCTACTATATTATCTTTATATACTGTTCCATTCGATGCAATCCCTTCTAATTCACCATAGTTTATTGATTCTTCTACAAGACTTGTCTTTTCAGAATATCCTGAAATCCCACCTATATGCACATCTTTCTTATTGGATTCACCTTTTATACTACCATTATTTTGACATTTTTTAACAGTCGCAATGTAACCATCCCACGAATCATTATATCCTGTTATTCCTCCTACATTGGCAGAATTTATATCACATTTACCATATACATTAGCATAATTTATACAATTATCAATTACATGCCCATTATTATATCCTACTATTCCACCTGCAGATACATCTAAAAGACGTGTATTGCCTTTGGCATAACCGTAAATATCTCCCTTATTAATACAATTACTTAAAACCTCCTCTCCTTCACTAAACCCTTTCGCTGCAATACCTGCAATACCTCCAATATATGAACTACTATTTTCCAAATCTGTTTCACTTTCTATATTTCCTATATTTGTACATTTTTTTATTGAACCGTACATACATCCAACAATACCTCCAACATATCCAGCGGCATTATGAGAAATGTTTACTGCACTACTGCAATTTTCTATTGTTACTGAAGTATTATTGTTATTTGCATATCCTACAATGCCTCCAACATAATTGACTGTCGCTGTTGTTATTTTTCCTGTAACTGATAAATTTTTTATTTCATTATTTTCTATCATACCAAACAGTCCTATATTATAATCTTTTCCTGTAGGTATATTTTCAATATTTATATACAAGTTTTTTATTTTACAATTATTTCCATCGAATATACCTGAAAATGCTTTATCAGCTTCTCTTCCTATTGTTATAAAACCTTCACCTGTTGTACAAAGTGTTTTTATTTCTGTACCACTCTCATTTTCCTCATATCCACATTTATTACTATTATATAAATATTTTGAATTTGCATCTACATAAGATTTAATTGAATTAAAATCAAGATTTTGTTTTAATTTAAAATATTTCCCTTCATAATTTTCACCATTATTTACATTTGTTGCTAAATTGACCATATCTTCTATGCTTTCTATTAAATATGGATTTGTCTCTGTTCCTTCTCCACTAAATTCACCTGGATTTGCATCATTTACTTTCTCAATATCATTTTTAGCTACATTATTATTGTTGTCTATAATGTATTCATTATCTTTTATTGTTGCAATAAAACTCCCATCACTTTGCTTATCACTTATAATAGCTTCTCCTTCTCCAAATTCATTATCAAAAGCTTTCTGCAATATCTCTTTTGTTAGTTCTTTATTATTTGAATTTTTTTCAATATTAGCATCTGATACTGCCAAATTTACTTTTTCAAGTTCTGTTGCGTTTTTGTTTTTTTCATTAGCGCTTTGAGCTTTGCCTAATATTCCATTTTCTCCTGTTATACTAGCTATTGTTACTCCTGCTAATATCAAAAGCACAATTATGGTTATAACTAATGCAATTAATGTTATACCATTCCTTCCTTTCAGCTTTTTCTTCATTTTGCTACACTTATTTTTTGCCATCTTTTGTTCCCTCCCATTTTTTATTTCATAATTCATTATCCTAGTATTAGTATTTACAACTAATTTTTTCTATCCTTGTATTTTATATTTTCGTAAGTATTAAGCCAATATATTATAGTAATTTATTTCTGTGTTTTTTCTTTTAGTTGGTTACTTTAAGAAATTTTTGGATACAATTTTTTAAAAATAAATATTATTTTATATAAAACTAAATTATAAAAATTCAATATATATTATTTTTGAAATACCGCGTAAGCGACCAAACGAACGCTAGTTAGTGCAATTGGAAAAATTTACTGTTAATAAAAAATTAATAAATTGCGACACCAAGGTATGAAAAAAATAATATATATTGAATTTGAAATATAATTTTATTTTTACAAGAAAAAAATTTCTAAATTTAGTTAAATTCTTTTATAAAACCCTTGATATTACACCTTTTTATTGTTATACTTTTAATTAGAAAAAAGTCCTAGAGTAACCAACTCTAAGAAACTAATCTCATGTTAAATCAATAATTTAATTTTCATCAATATTATCCATTAACTCTCGTGTTTCTTTCCAACTTAGTACTTTCAAACATTCATATTCTTTGGATAATTTTTTAGATATTTCCTTGGTTTTATCTTCTGACTCTAGGTCAGCAACAATTATACTTTTAAAATATTCTTCTCTTCCATAAAGTATTTTAAATAATATAGCACGAAGAAATCCCTCTATATTTTTCTCTTGATTTTTAACCCCAATTATCAAATATATTCCATCACTTTTAAATTTTGTATATGTATTTATGTATATGATATTTTTTATAATTTCATATAAACCATATAAGGCTAATGTCCAAAATATTGTATTTAATATAAAATCCATTTTTTTGCCTCCTTATTTATTATATGAATTTTATATTTTTTGGTGTAGTATAAAAAAAGAATCTAGAGTAATTCTCTAAATCCTTTTTACTATCTTATATTAATTGTAATATTGCCATTTCAGCTCCGTCACCTTTTCTAGGTCCAGCTTTTATTATTCTTGTATATCCACCGATATTTTTTCCAGCATATTTTGGAGCTATTTCGTTAAATAATTTTGCAGGTAAATCTACATTTTTACCATCACTATCTTTAACTTTATTTATTTTTCTCATAATTTTTCTTCTAGCATTTAATCTTGATGGCATATCTTTTTGTCTTTTTTCAGTTGTTTCTTCTTTAACAACTTTTAAGTATTCTTTACCATTTTTGCTTTTTACTAATTCTGTTACTTTATTACCTTTTTCGTCTAATTTGGCTTTTATAACTTTTACATCAACTGTTTCAAAGTTATCTTTTTCTTTTATTGCAAGTGAAATTACACTATCAGCTATAGCCTTAACTTCTTTAGCTCTTGCTACTGTAGTTTCAATTTTACCATGCATAATTAAGTCTGTTGTTAAAGTTCTTAACATTGCCATTCTTATATCAGTTGTTTTTCCTAATTTTCTATTTGTAGCCAACTTTTTTCACCTTCCTTTATTTTATTCGTCTTCCTTAGCAAAGTCTAATCCTAATGAATGTAATTTTGCAGTTACTTCATCAAATGACTTTTTACCTAAATTTCTAACCTTCATCATATCTGTTTCTGATTTACTTATTAAATCTTCTACTGTAGCTATTCCTGCTCTCTTCAAGCAATTAAATGATCTTACTGAAAGTTCTAGTTCTTCGATTGACATCTCCAATACTTTTTCTTTCTTTGATTCTTCTTTTTCAATCATTACTTGTGTATTTTTAGCCGCTTCAGACAAGTCAATAAATAATTCTAAATGTCCTGTCATTACTTTTGCTGCTAAGCTTAATGCTTCATGAGCTTTTAAACTTCCGTCTGTCCATACCTCTATAACTAATTTATCATAATCTACCATTTGACCAACTCTTGTGTTTTCAACTTGGTAATTTACTTTTTTTACTGGTGTATAGATAGAATCTATTGGAAGTACAGATATATCTTGGTTTGTCTTTTTATTTTTTTCAGATGAATTATATCCTCTTCCTCTATCAGCTGTCATTTCCATTTTTAGATGTCCGCCTTCTGATACAGTAGCAATATGTAATTCTGGATTTAATATTTCAACAGTTCCATCTGTTATAATATCTCCAGCTAACACTTCTCCTTCACCTTTGTGATCTATTCTTAATATCTTTTCTTCATTTTCTGAAAATTTTAGTCTAACATTTTTTAAGTTTACTATAATTTCTGGTACATCTTCTACAACATTTGGTACTGTAGAGAACTCATGTAAAACACCATCAATCTTAGCACTTGTTATTGCACATCCTGGTAGCGATGATAGTAATATTCTTCTTAAAGAATTTCCTATTGTTACTCCATAACCTCTCTCTAATGGTTCACATACAAATTTTGCATAATTGTTTGTATCATCTACCTCTAGACATTCAATATTTGGCTTTTCAAATTCTATCATTTTTACCTCCTAATATTCGAGATTATATCTCAAACTTTTTACAAACTTCATAGGTTTCTTTAGTAAAATCATCACAGTTTTTATCAAACCTTTATCTTTAATTTTTACTATTATTTTGAGTAAAGCTCTACTATTAAATGTTCTTCTATTGGAATATCTACATCTTCTCTAGCTGCCAATCTTATTACTTTACCACTCATTTTTTCATTATCTTTTTCTAACCATGCTGGAATAGGTCTTTTTGCAGATTCTTCAATATTTGCTTTTATTGTTGAATTATCTTTTTTAATTTCTCTTACTGTAATAACATCTCCTGGTTTTACTAAGTAAGATGGAATATTAACTTTTTGACCATTAACTTCAAATTGAGCATGATTAACAAATTGTCTTGCTTGTGCTCTTGATGTTCCAAATCCTAATCTATATACAACATTATCTAATCTACTTTCTAATATTTGTAATAAGTTTTCACCTGTTACACCTTTTTTGTTTGAAGCCATTTCAAAATATTTTTTGAATTGTTTTTCTCCAACTCCATAATATGCTTTTGTTTTTTGTTTTTCTCTTAACTGTGTTCCGTATTCAGAAAGTTTTGCTCTTTTTTGACCATGTTGTCCTGGTGCATAATTTCTTCTTGATATACTACATTTATCAGAATAACATCTGTCACCTTTTAAGAACAATTTTTGTCCTTCTCTACGGCATCTACGACATTGTTCGTCTTTATATCTTGCCATTTTATTTCTCCTTCCTATACTGTTAATGGACACTCTTTCATCAAGCAGTTATCCTTTTTATTTATTTTTTATACTCTTCTTCTTTTTGGTGGTCTACAACCATTATGTGGTATTGGTGTTACGTCTTTTATTGCACTTATTTCTAAACCAGCTGTTTGTAAAGCTCTTATTGCAGCTTCTCTACCAGCTCCTGGTCCTTTAACAAATACTTCAACTGTTTTTAATCCATGTTCCATAGCTGCTTTTGCTGCTGTTTCAGCAACTTGTCCAGCTGCAAATGGTGTACTTTTTCTAGAACCTTTAAATCCTAATTCTCCAGCACTTCCCCATGAAATTGCATTTCCTTGTACATCTGTTATTGTTACTATTGTATTGTTAAAGCTAGAATGAATATGTGCTTGACCTTTTTCTATGTTTTTTCTATTTCTTCTTGCTACTGTTTTTCTTGTTGTTTTATTATTAGCCATTTTCTAAAATTCCCTCCTTCATTAATAATAAGGTTATATATTTTAATCGTTTTTTTATTTTTTGCTTTTACTAACTAGTTTTCTAGGACCTTTTCTTGTTCTAGCATTAGTTTTTGTTCTTTGTCCTCTAACTGGAAGACCTCTTCTATGTCTTAAACCTCTATAACATCCTATTTCTGTTAATCTTTTTATGTTTAATGCTACTTCTCTTCTTAGATCACCTTCAACTTTATATGATTCGTCAATAACTTTTCTTATGCTATTAACTTCTTCATCTGTTAAATCTTTTACTCTAGTGTCTGGATTAACTCCAGCCTTTTCTAAGATTTTTTTAGAACTTGATAATCCTATTCCATAGATATATGTAAGTCCTATTTCTACTCTTTTTTCTTTAGGTAAATCTATTCCTGCTAAACGAGCCATATTTTTTTGCACCTCCAAAATATTTTTTGTTTTATTGATTTTTTATCTTTATTGTGTTGCCTTAATACTTTTATTAAAGGTGAAATGCACTAGCGTTTACTCTAGTCTTTAAAATTTCTTAAGACATATATATAAACACAAATTTGATATGTAAATCTTATAGATTTCACAGCCGCTATCTAATTTGTGTTATTAACTTTTAAAATTCAAAGACTATCCTTGTCTTTGTTTGTGTTTAGGGTTTTCACAAATAACTCTAATTTTACCTTTTCTTTTTATTACTTTACATTTATCGCATATTTTCTTTACTGATGGTCTTACTTTCATTTTTTGCACCTCCTAAAATATCTTTATTTATGTATTTGGGTTAATTTTTATCTATTCTATTTTGCTCTCCAAGTAATTCTGCCCCTATTTAAATCATATGGAGAAAGTTCAATTTTAACTTTATCTCCAGGTAATATTTTTATGTAATTCATTCTTAATTTACCTGATATATGTGCTAAAATTTGATGTCCATTCTCTAATTCTACTTTAAAAGTAGTATTTGGTAATGCTTCTACCACTATTCCTTCAACTTCTATAACATCTTCTTTTGACAAAATATTTCCCCCCTTAAAGAGCTTTTTCACTATACAAAATAATTCCATTGTGTATAATAACTATTGTATTATACATCATAATTAAAGTATTGTCAATATTTCAGGCTCTTTTTCTGTAATTAATATTGTATTTTCATAATGAGCAGCTAAACTTCCGTCTTCTGTTATTATTGTCCACCCATCATCTAATTCTAGTATTCCAGGTTTTCCTTGAATAACCATTGGTTCAATAGCTAATGTCATACCTGGTTCTAATCTTATTCCTCTTCCTGCTTTACCATAATTAGGTATTCCTGGATCCTCATGCATTTCTCTTCCTATACCGTGTCCTTGAAATTCTCTAACCACTGAATACCCTTGAGAATGTACATATTCTCCTATCGCATGACAAACATCTCCTAATCTATTTCCTGGTTTTGCATATTTTATTCCTTCAAAAAATGCTTGTTTTGTAACCTCTACTAACCTTTTTGCTTCTTTTGATACATTTCCTACCATAAAGGTTCTTGCAGCATCGCCATTATATCCATTTTTTAATGCTACTGTATCTATACTTACTATATCTCCATCTTTAATTATTTTATTTTTTGATGGTATTCCATGAATTACTTCATCATTTATTGATACACATATTGATGCCGGATATTTAGGAACTCCTCTTATTCCTATATCATAACCTTTTTCTGCTGGAATAGCACCTAAGCTTCTCATCTTTTTTTCTGCTATTTCATCTAATTCCCAAGTAGTCATTCCTGGTTTTATCTTTTTTTCTAATTCTTCGTATACTAAAGCTACAACTTTGCATGCTTCTCTCATATACTCTATTTCTCTTTTTGATTTTATTGTTACCATATTAATTCCTTCTTCCTATTTCTTTAAGAATTCAACAACATCTTCTGCAACATCTTTTCCCATTCTATTTATTGATATACTTACTTCTTCTGTTTTCAATACACCTTTTTCTTCATAATAGTTTACTAAAGGACTAGTTTTTTCTTCATAAATTTCTAATCTTCTTTTTATTGCTTCTGGATCTGAATCATCATCTCTTTGTTTTAATGGAGATCCACATTTGTCACATATTCCTTCTACTTTTGGTGGATTTAATTTTATATTATATGTTGCTTTACAATCTTGATTTGTGCAAACCCTTCTTGTTAACATTCTATCTATTATTTCATCTTTTGGTGTTACTAAATTTACAACAAGCTCAACATTTTTTCCACTTTTGCTTAAGATTTCATCTAATTTTTCTGCTTGCTCTATTGTTCTTGGGAACCCGTCTAATATTGCTCCATTTTTTGCATCATCCCATGTTAATCTATCTTCAACCATTGGTACTGTTATTTCGTCTGGTACTAAATTTCCTTTTGATATATATTTTTCTGCTTCTATTCCTAATTCTGTTTTTTCACTGATATTTTTTCTAAATATATCTCCTGTTGATATTTGAGGAATACCTAGTTTTTCACTCATTATTCCTGCAACTGTTCCTTTTCCAGTTCCTTGTGCTCCTAACATAATTATTATCATAAAAACACTCCTTTTCAATTAAATATGGTTATAATAACCTTTTCAATATTTATTACTACAATAAATATTGAAAAATTTATCATTTTCTTTTTAATGTTTTCGAAACAAAGATAATATATATTATAAATATATATTTTTCTTTGTTTCAAACATAATCTATTTCTCTAAAAATCCTTTATAATGTCTCATTGCTAATAGAGATTCTAATTGTTGAACAGTTTCTAACGCAACCCCAACTATAATCAATATAGATGTACCTCCAAATGCTATGTTTAAATTAGTAAATCTTAGTAACATAGGTAAAATAGCTATTATTGCTAAGAATAAACCACCAAAACATGTCAATTTAGAAATAACTGATGATAAATATTCTGTTGTTGGTTTTCCTGCTCTAATTCCTGGAATAAATCCACCATTTTTCTTAATATTATTTGATACTTCTGCTGGATTAAATGTAGCATAAGTATAGAAAAATGTAAATCCTAAAATTAGTAATAAGTATACTATTGCATTTGCTATTGAATATCCAATACCAACTTGTGAAGTTGATGTAGCTATTGAAAATTTATATAGTCCTGCTAAAAATCCAGATTGATTTGCAATATCTTTTACAAATATTTGTATAATCATTGCTGGAAATGTCATAAAAGATGAAGCAAATATTATTGGCATAACACCTGCCATTGCAAGTTTTAAAGGTATATGTGTATTTTGTGCACCTACCATTTTTCTACCAACAACTTTTTTTGAATATTGTACTGGTATTCTTCTTTCAGCTTGTTGAACAAATACAACACCTGTAACTAATATAATAGCTCCTAAGATTACTCCTAAAGCTGTTAATAATCCAGTAGTACTAAATGTTCCATCTTTCATTATAAGGTTCCAAACACCAACAACTCCACTTGGTAATCCAGAAATAATTCCTACAAAAATTAATAGTGAAATTCCGTTTCCAACTCCCTTGTTAGTAATTTGATCACCTAACCACATTAGTATTGATGTACCTGCAACTAGTCCAGTTACAACTAATGCTCCTGTTAAAAATGTATTATCAACAAATATTCCTGTTGATTTATATGATACATATATTCCAATTGATTCAACTAAGGCTAAAACAATAGTTAATATTTTTGTATATCTATTAACTTTTTGTCTTCCTGTTTCTCCACCTTCTTTAGTTAATCTTTCTAATGAAGGTATAATCATTGCTAACAATTGTATAACAATTGATGCGGTAATGTAAGGACTTACAGACATTGCAAAAACAGAAAATCTAGAAAAAGCACCTCCAGAAACCATATCAATTAATCCTGAGATTCCTTGATTATTACCCATAGTTTCATTTAATGTTATACTATTTACTCCTGGAACTGTTATATAACATCCTAATCTAAATACTACAATTAGTAATAATGTATATAATAATCTTTTTCTTACATCTGGTGTCTTTAATGCGTTTTTTAATGTTTTAAACAATTAAATCACCTCAGCCTTTCCGCCTAAAGCTTCGATTTCTTCTTTTGCTTTTGCTGTAAATCTTTTGGCTTTTATATTTAATTTTTTGTCTAATTTTCCTGTAGCTAATACTACTATTCCGTCATTTATTTTTCCAATAATTCCTTCTTCTAAAAGAGTTTCAGCTGTAACATCTGTTGCTTTTGATAAGTTAAGCATTTTTAATGTTACTTCTGTGTAAGTTTTAGCATGGATATTTGTAAATCCTCTCTTTGGTAATCTTCTATATAATGGTGTTTGACCACCTTCAAATCCTCTTCTTACTCCTCCACCAGATCTAGCTTTTTGTCCTTTATGACCTCTACCTGATGTTTTACCATTTCCTGATGCCATACCACGACCTACTCTATTTCTCTTTACTTTACCTACAGCTGGTTTTAATTCACCTAGTTTCATTACTCTTTGCACCTCCTTCAATTATTTACCTTTTTTATAATTATAATATATCTTCTACTTTTTTCCCTCTTTTTTTAGCTACTTGTTCAATTGTTTGCATTGATTTTAATCCTTCTAGTGTAGCATAAACAACATTTCTTGGATTATTTGTACCAATAACTTTTGTTCTTATGTTTTTGTAACCTGCTAATTCCAATACTGGTCTAACACTACCTCCTGCAATTAATCCAGTACCTATTACAGCTGGTTTTAACATAACTTTGGCACTACCAAATTTACCAATATATTCATGAGGTATTGATGTATCTACGATTGGTACTTCAATTAAATTCTTTTTAGCTTCTTGAATAGCTTTTTTTATTGCATCTGGTACTTCAGCTGCTTTACCATTACCAACACCAACATGTCCGTTCTCATCACCAACAACTACAACTGCACTAAATCTAAAAGTTCTACCACCTTTAACAACTTTAGCAACTCTGTTGATAGCAACAACTTTTTCTTTTAATTCATTCTTTTCTTCCATCGGTTTTGTTTTCCCTCCTTCTTTATTTATTAGAATTTCAATCCGCCTTGTCTAGCAGCTTCTGCTAATTCTTTAACTACACCATGATATATGTATCCACCACGGTCAAAGACTACTTCTGTTATTTTATTATCGGCAGCTCTTTTTGCTATTAAAGTTCCAACTTCTTTTGCAGCTTCTTTATTAGCATATTTTGTTTTTATTTCTTTGTCTAATGTTGATGCTTGTACTAAAGTTTTTCCAGCAACATCATCTATAATTTGAACATATATATTACTATTACTTCTATAAATACATAGTCTTGGTCTTTCTGCTGTTCCAGATATTTTTCTTCTTACACGAATATGTCTTCTTCGTCTTTCCATTTTTCTATCTGTTTTCTTTACCATTTTCCATTACTCCTTTCTAGATTTTAAATCTATATTTAAATTCTATTAGTTCTATTTACCTGTTTTACCTTCTTTACGTCTAATAACTTCATCAGCATATTTAATACCTTTACCTCTATATACTTCTGGTGGTCTTTTTGTTCTAACTTCTGCAGCTGTTTGACCTACTAATTCTTTATCAATTCCTTTTACTATAATTGTGTTAGCATTTGGAACATCAAAAGTAATTCCTTCAGGTGCTTCAAATATTACTGGGTGAGAATATCCAAGTGTTAGGTTTAAGTTATTACCTTGTTTTACAACTCTGTATCCAACACCATTTATTTGTAATTCTTTGCTATACATTTCTGTTACACCAATTATCATATTATTAATTAAAGTTCTTGTTAAGCCATGTAAACTTCTATTTTTCTTTTCATCATTGCTTCTTGAAACTTTAATTACATTTCCATCTAATTCTATAGAAATATTTTTATCAAATTCTTTTTCTAATGTACCTTTTGGTCCTGTTACTGTAACTTTTTGTCCTTCAACTTTTACTGTAACTTCTGATGGTACTGTAATTGGTTTATTTCCTATTCTTGACATTTAGGTTTTCCTCCTTCTTCTTTTATGTCATGGGTTTTCCCATTATACTTATATATTTAAATCTATTAAGTATTACCATACATATGCTAATACTTCTCCACCGATTCCTAGTTCTCTTGCTTCTTTATCTGTTTTTAAACCTTTTGATGTTGAAATAATTGCTATTCCTAAACCGTTTAATACTTTTGGTAATTCTTCTTTTGATGCATATACTCTTAAACCTGGTTTACTAATTCTTTTTAATCCATCAATAACTCTTGTACCTTTTTCGTCATATTTTAATGTAACTCTTATTATCCCTTGAGTATCATCTTTTATTTCTTCAAAAGATTTTATATAACCTTCTTTAAACAATATTTCAGCTATACCTAATTTCATTTTTGAAGCTGGTATATCAACTGTTTTATGTTTAGAACTGTTTGCATTTCTAATTCTTGTTAACATATCTGCTATTGGATCTGTAATGTTCATCTATTACTTACCTCCTTTTCATCTTTTTTTTTTTTATTTATATATTACCAGCTAGCTTTTTTAACTCCTGGTATTTCTCCTTTATGAGCTAATTCTCTAAAACATACACGGCATATTCCATATTTTCTTATATATGCATGTGGTCTACCACATAATTTACATCTGTTATATTCTCTTGTTTTATATTTTTGTGGTCTTGCTTGTTTTATTTTCATTGCTTTCTTAGCCATAGTTTTACTCCTTTCCTTTGACTAATTTTTGAAAGGCATTCCCATTAATTTTAATAACTCTTTAGCTTCTTCATCTGTTTCAGCTGTAGTTACAAAAATTATATCCATACCTCTTAATTTATCAACTTTATCGTATTCGATTTCAGGGAATATTAATTGCTCTTTTATACCCATTGCATAATTTCCTCTTCCATCGAAAGAATTTGCTGATACACCTCTAAAATCTCTAACTCTTGGAAGTGCTACATTAAATAATTTATATACAAAATCATACATTTTATCTGATCTTAATGTAACTTTACATCCAACGTTAACACCTTCTCTTAATTTAAATGCTGCTATTGATTTTTTTGCTTTTGTTACAATTGGTTTTTGACCTGTAATTTGCATTAAATCTTTCATAGCATTTTCTAATGATTTAGGATTTTCTTTTACATCTCCTAATCCTATATTTATAACAACTTTATCAATTTTTGGAACTTGCATTGTTGATTTATATTCAAATTTTTTCATTAATGCTGGGACTACTTCTTTTTCATATTGTTCTCTTAATTTTTCCATTTTGTTTTAATCCTCCTTTCTCTTAACTATTTTAATTCTGCACCGCATTTTTTACAAACACGAATTTTTTCATCTTTTTTCATACTATATCCAATTTTTGTTGCTTTTCCGCATTTTGAGCAAACGATATTTACTTTAGATGCTGGTATAGCACATTCTACTGATATAATTCCACTTTCATCTCCTTGTTTTCTGGCTTTAACATGTTTTTTTCTTACATTAACGCCTTTAACAACGATTTTATCATTTTTTGGTATTACTTCTAATACTTCTCCTGTTTTACCTTTATCATTTCCTGATAAAACTTGGATATTATCGCCTTTCTTTATTCTCATCAGAGACTGCCTCCTTTTCTTTAATTATAAAACTTCTGGAGCTAAAGATAATATTTTCATATAATCTTTCTCTCTTAACTCTCTTGCAACTGGTCCGAAAATACGAGTTCCTTTTGGAGTTCCGTCTTCTTTTATTATAACAGCTGCGTTTTCATCAAATTTTATATATGAACCATCTGCTCTTCTTAGACCTTTTTTAGATCTAACAACAACAGCTTTTACAACATCACCTTTTTTTACAACGCCACCTGGTGTTGCTGATTTAACAGAAGCAACTATAATATCACCGATATTACATGTTTTTCTGTAAGAACCACCTAAACATCTAATGCACATTATTTCTTTTGCACCTGTATTATCTGCTACTTTTAATCTTGTTTGTTGTTGTATCATTTTTTGGTTCCTCCCTTCCTATTCGTTTTTATTGTAATCAGATATCTATATCTTCATTATTTTATATTATTTCAAATCTGCTTTTTCTAAAACTTCAACAACTCTCCATCTCTTATCTTTAGAAAGTGGTCTTGTTTCCATTACTTTAACTTTATCACCGATTTGGCATACATTCTCTTCATCATGAGCTTTTAATTTATATGTTCTTTTTACTGTTTTTCCATATACACCATGGCTCACATTTGTTTCTACTGCTACTACTACTGTCTTATCCATTTTGTTTGATTTAACAGTTCCAACCATAACTTTACGAAGATTTCTTTCTTCCATGTGGATTTCTCCTTTCTATTTTTTATTTTCTGCTATTTTTCTTTCTGTTAATACTGTATTTATTTTAGCTATATCTCTTTTTACTTCTTTTATCTTCATAGGATTATCTAATCCATGTGTAGCTAAACTAAATTTTAATTTGAATAATTCTGTTTTTAGTTCACCTAATTCTTTTTCTAGCTCTGGTGAAGACATTTCTCTTATTTTATTTATCTTCATCATTATCACCTACCTTTTCAGTTTCTCTTGCTATAACTTTTGTTTTATTAGGTAGTTTATTCATAGCAAGTCTTAAAGCTTCTCTAGCAGTTTCTTCTGGTACACCAGCTATTTCAAACATTACTCTTCCTGGTTTTACAACTGCTACCCAATATTCAGGAGCACCTTTACCTTTACCCATACGAGTACCTATTGGTTTTGAAGTGATTGGTTTATCTGGGAATATTTTGATCCAAACTTTACCACCTCTTTTTATATAACGTGTCATTGCAATACGGGCTGCTTCTATTTGGTTACCTGTAATTAATCCAGCTGTTACTGCTTGAATTCCGAATTCACCTTCTGTAACTTTATTTCCTCTTGTTGCTTTTCCTCTCATTCTACCTTTTTGCATTTTTCTAAATTTTGATCTTTTTGGCATTAATGGCATTATTTGTCTCCTCCTTCCTCTTGTTTAGTAGGAAGAACTTCACCTTTATATATCCATACTTTTACACCGATTTTTCCATATGTTGTATCTGCTTCTGCAAATCCATAATCAATATCAGCTCTTAAAGTTTGTAATGGAATATTTCCTTCTTTATAAAATTCAGTTCTAGCCATATCAGCTCCACCTAATCTTCCAGATACTGCAGTTTTTATTCCTAAAGCACCTGCTTTCATAGATTTTTGCATACATTGTTTCATAGCTCTTCTGAATGAAATTCTTCTTTCCAATTGTCCGGCAATATTTTCTGCTACTAATTGAGCATCTGTATCAATATTTTTTACCTCAACAATATTTAAATTAACATCTTTTCCTATTAATTTAGCTAATTCAACTTTTAAGCTTTCTGCTCCTGCTCCACCTTTTCCAATTACGATTCCTGGTTTTGCAGTATATAAATTAACTTTTACAGCTTTTGCTGTTCTTTCTATCTCAATTTTAGAAATTCCAGCAGTATATAATTTTTTCTTTAAAAATTTACGGATTTTTTGATCTTCTACTAAATAATCTGCAAAGTTTCTAGAATCTGCATACCATTTAGAGTTCCAATCTTTTATTATTCCAACTCTAACACCTGTTGGATGTACTTTTTGTCCCATTTTTTATGAATCCTCCTTTCCTATTTGTCATCTCTTAATACGATTGTTATATGACTTGTTCTTTTTCTTATTCTAACTGCTGAACCTTTTGCAGCTGGTCTAATTCTTTTTAATGTTGGACCTTGGTTTGCATAAATTTCAGCAACATATAAATTTTCACGTTTCATATCATGGTTATTTTCAGCATTTGCGATTGCTGATTTTAATAATTTTTCTATTATTTCTGATGATGCTTTAGGTGTGAATTTTACTATTGCTAAAGCTTCATCAACATTTTTTCCTCTTATTAAGTCAGCTACTATTTTTACTTTTCTAGCAGAGATTCTTGTATATCTAAGAGTTGCTTTAGCTTCGTTTCTTACTAATGTTTCTTGCTCTTGCACTTTATTCTACCTCCTTTGGACGATTTATCTTGCTTTGATAAAGTCTTTTTATCATTTTTATATTATTTTTTTACTTTAGTTGTTTTTTCTCCTGCATGACCTCTGTATGTTCTTGTAGGAGCAAATTCACCTAACTTATGACCGATCATTTCTTCTGTAATATAGATTGGAACATGTTTTCTTCCATCATGTACAGCTATTGTATGACCAACCATTTGTGGATATATTGTTGAAGCTCTTGACCATGTCTTTAAAACATCTTTAGCTCCTGTTTCATTCATAGCTTCTACTCTTTTTAATAATTCAGGTGCTACAAATGGTTTTTTCTTGCTTGATCTTGACATCGATTTTTCCTCCTTCTTCGAGGGATATGGGGATTTTAAAAACATAACCCCATTCCGCAAAATATTATTTTCTTCTCTTAACGATAAATTTATTTGATAATTTCTTTTTATTTCTTGTTTTATATCCAAGTGCTGGTTTACCCCAAGGAGTCATTGGCCCTGCGTGTCCTACTGGAGCTTTACCTTCACCACCACCATGAGGGTGATCTACTGGGTTCATTACAGAACCTCTAACTGTTGGTCTGATACCCATATGTCTTTTTCTACCAGCTTTTCCTATTTTTACATTTTCGTGGTCACTGTTTCCAATTACACCTATTGTAGCTCTACATCTAGCTAATATTAATCTCATTTCTCCTGATGGTAATCTTACATGAGCATATTTACCTTCTTTAGCCATTAATTGTGCACTTTGACCTGCAGCTTTAGCTAATTTTCCACCTTGTTTAGGATTTAATTCGATATTATGAATTAATGTACCAACTGGTATACTGCTAATAGGCATACAATTTCCTGGTTTAATATCTGCAGTTTCTCCAGATATTACTTTATCTCCATCTTTTAATCCTTGTGGTGCTAATATATATGCTTTTTCTCCATCTTCATATTGGATTAATGCAATATTTGCACTTCTGTTTGGATCATATTCTATACCGATAACAGTTGCTTCCATGTTATCTTTATTTCTTTTAAAATCTATTATTCTATATTTTTGTCTATTTCCACCACCTTGGTGTCTTACTGTTATTCTACCATATGAGTTTCTACCTGCATTTTTCTTTTTCTTAGCAAGTAATGATTTTTCAGGAGTTTTCTTTGTTATTTCTGAAAAGTCTGAAACAGTCATATTTCTTCTTGATGGTGTATATGGTTTGAAATGTTTCATTCCCATTTTTCTTTTCTCCTTTTTATATTTCATATATTTACGGTTTTTTTCCTGCACCGTATTACAGATATTCTTTATTTTCCGGGGTCTTTCCCGATAATTTATTAAAATTAAGCTCCCATAAATTCTTCAATACTATCTTTGTATTTTTTAGAAACTTTAACTTCTTTTCCGCCTTTAGTTAAATATTTTTCATCTGATGGGTTAGTATCAATTGTAACAATTGCTTTTTTCCAGTCAGATGTTTTTCCTACATGATATCCAACTCTTTTTTTCTTTCCATTTACTTTCATAGTGTTTACTTTTAAAACTTTTACTTCAAAAAGTTTTTCTACAGCTTTTGCTATTTCAACTTTTGTTGCTTTTTTATTTACTTTGAAAGTGTATTTACCTTCTTGTAATTGGTCATTACTTTTTTCAGTAACAACTGGTGCTAATATAATTTCTTCTGGTAACATTATGCGTACACCTCCTCTAATTTTTTAACAGTATCTACTGGTAAAATTAGATTTGTATATTTTAATAAATCAAATATATTTATGTTGTTAGCAACTATTGTTTTAACACCTTCTATATTTCTTGATGACATTAAAACATTTTTATTGTTTTCTGGAA
The DNA here is from genome assembly GCA_934169725.1 of uncultured Clostridia bacterium. GTDB lineage: Bacteria > Bacillota > Clostridia > TANB77 > CAG-508 > CAG-269. The sequence goes on from CAKPOF010000007.1 coordinate 44,126, forward strand.
GTATAATTAATGTTTTTCCTTCAACTTTCATATCTGCTAAAGCTTTTACCATAGTTTTTGTTTTGATTTCTTTAACTTCTAATTTATCCACAACTGTTAGTTCTTTTTCTAAAACTTTAGAACTTAATACTGACTTAATAGCAAGTCTTCTTTCTTTTTTGTTTACTGTATATTTGTATGAACGAGGTTTTGGTCCTAAAGCAATACCACCCTTTATCCATTGTGGAGCTCTAATAGAACCTTGTCTTGCTCTACCTGTTCCTTTTTGTCTCCATGGTTTTCTACCACCACCTGAAACTTCTGCTCTTGTTTTTGTACTTTGTGTACCTTGTCTTTGATTAGCTAAATAGTTTACTAAAACGCTATGTACTATAGCTTCATTTGGTTCTATTCCAAATACACTTTCAGCTAATTCTATATCATTTACTTTTTTACCTTTCATATCTAATACGTCTACTTTTGGCATTTTGTTCTTCCTCCTTCCTTCTATTTAGTAGCCTTTACAGCTGATTTTACTTTTAAGATAGCTCCTTTAGCTCCCGGAACACTACCTTTTACTAAGATTACATTTTTATCCATGTCTACTCTTACAACATCTAGGTTTTGTATTGTAATTGTAACTCTTCCCATATGACCTGGTAATTTTTTACCTTTAAATACTCTACCTGGTGTTGATGTAGATCCCATTGAACCTGGTCTTCTATGATACATAGAACCATGTCCCATAGGTCCTCTGTGTTGTCCATGTCTTTTGATAACACCTTGGAAACCTTTTCCTTTTGATGTTCCTTGAACATCTATTTTTTCTCCTGCTTCAAAAACATCTGCTTTTACTTCGTCTCCAACTTTGATTCCTTCTATTGAATCTAATCTGAATTCTCTTAAATGTTTTTTGTTAGCTAATTTTGCTTTTGCAAAATGTCCTGCTTCTGGTTTGTTGATGTGTTTATCTTTTACATCTCCAAAACCTAATTGAACCGCATTGTAACCATCGTTTTCTGTTGTTTTAACTTGTGCTACAACACATGGTCCTGCTTCTATAACTGTTACTGGAACAACATTTCCTTTTTCATCAAAAATTTGTGTCATTCCTATTTTTCTTCCGATTATTCCTTTTTTCATTTTTATATTTCCTCCTAACTATTGGCTGATACTTTATTTTACATCAAATTTATATCAGCTTGGTTTTGATGCTACATTATATTGTAGTATTAAAGTTTGATTTCTATATCTACACCAGCTGGTAACTCTAATTTCATTAAGTTGTCAACTGTTTTTTGTGTTGGATATAATATATCGATAACTCTTTTATGTGTTCTCATTTCGAATTGTTCTCTTGAATCTTTATATTTGTGTGGAGAACGTAAAATTGTTACGATTTCTTTTTGTGTTGGTAATGGAATAGGACCTGATACCTTTGCTCCTGTTTTTTTAGCTGTTTCTACTATTTTTTCAGCAGACTGATCTAAAACTACATGGTCATAAGCTTTTAGTCTTATTCTTATCTTTTCACTTGTTGCTATGTTGTTTGCCATTGTAATTTTCCCTCCTTCTTTAAATTAATGTTTTGTAGTATTTTACTACTAAATTACCGTGGCAAGTTAAAACGCACTCAGGTGTTTTGAATTTTACCTATAAAAAAACCCAAAATACGCATGATAATTTTGGGATAAGTGCTATAATTATAAACTTACCGCCTGGTCTTTGCCATGACATACTCCACTGAAGTTCCCTCCATCTTTACATTCCGTAAGGATGTAGCCACATTCAGCTTCAACGCTTAATTCATGCTTATATATTATACAATGATTGGCTAAGTCTGTCAATAGTTTTACGCAAAAAAATAGCTAGTGCAAGACTAACTATTTTTTATCATACTTCCATTATAATTGGTATTATCATTGGATTTCTTTTAGTTTTCATATATATATAATCTCTCAAATTCTCTCTTGTTGATGATTTTATTGTTGACCAATCTCTAATTCCTCTTTCTTCACATTTTCTAATTTCATGTCTAACTACAGATTTTACATCATCCATTAGATTTTCAGATTCTCTAACATATACAAACCCTCTAGAGATAACATCTGGCCCAGCTACAACTTCTCCTGTTGATGAATCCATTGTTAAAACAATTACTATTAATCCATCTTGAGACAAATGTTGTCTATCTCTTAAAACAATATTTCCTACGTCTCCAACGCCTAATCCATCTACTAGAACTCTTCCGCATGGCACTGTTGATACAAATTCTGCTTTATCTTCATTTATTTCTAACACTCTACCATTCGCCATCATAATTATATTATCTTTAGTTATCCCCATACTTTGAGCTGTTTCGCTATGTGCTATTAATTGTCTATATTCTCCATGTACAGGAATAAAATATTTAGGTTTAGCTAGTGCCATAATTAGTTTTTGTTCTTCTTGGCATGCATGTCCTGAAACATGTATAGCTTCTAATGAACTATATACAACTTCTGCACCTATTTGCATTAAATCATCTATAACTTTAGATACAAACTTTTCATTTCCTGGAATTGGAGTTGCTGAAATAATAACCAAGTCATTAGGTGTTATTTTTACTTTTCTATGGTCACCTGCAGCCATCCTTGTTAGAGCTGACATTGGTTCACCTTGGCTTCCTGTTGTTATTATAACTAATTGTTCATCATTATAAGTATTAATCATATCTATATCAATAAATAAATCATCTGGACAGTCTATATATCCTAATTCAGTTGCAGTTTTTATCATATTTATCATGCTTCTACCACATACTGCAATTTTTCTATTATACTTAATTGCCGAATTTACAATTTGTTGTACTCTATGCACATTAGATGCAAATGTAGCAACTACAATTCTTTTTGTACAATGTAAAAACAATTTATCAAAAACTTCTCCTACTGAACTTTCTGACATTGTAAATCCTTTTCTTTCTGCATTTGTGCTATCTGCCATTAACGCTAATATACCTTGATTTCCTAATTCTGCAATTCTTCCAAAATCCATTATTTTTCCATCTATCGGTGTATAATCAACTTTAAAATCTCCTGTGTGTAATACTATTCCTGCTGGTGTAGTTATTGCAAGCATTACTGAGTCTGGAATACTATGTGAACTTCTTATAAATTCAACTTTGAAATTTTTTCCAAGTTTTATTACTTGTCCTTGTACAACTTCATTTAATTCTGTACTTCTAAGTAATTTATGTTCTTCTAATTTATTTCTTATCAAACCTGCTGTAAGTTTAGTTGCATAAATTGGTACATTTATTTTCTTTAATAAGTATGGTACAGCACCTATATGATCTTCATGACCATGTGTTATTACCAAACCTTTAATTTTGTTTGCATTTTTCTCTAAGTATGTTATATCAGGAATTACCAAATCAACACCTAACATATCATCTTCTGGAAATGATAAACCACAATCAACAATTACTATCTCATTATCATATTCAAAAACTGTTATATTTTTTCCTATTTCATGTATACCACCTAAAGGTATTATTTTTAAACTTGGTTTTTTGAATATTCCTTTTTCTTTTCTCTTTACTCTTGTTGTTCTAGGTTTTTTATTGCTTTTTTCTTCTTTATTTTCATTTATTTTACTAGCAACTTCTTTCTCTGTATTTCTTTTTGTGTTGCTTTCTTTAATACTTTTTTCCTTCTTCTTATTTGTAGCAACTCTTTTACTACCTCTTCTATTTGTTTTTTTTGTTTCTTCTGTCTTTACTGTTTCTTTATCTATAACTACTTCTTTTTTTCTTCTATTATATGGTCTCTTAGTTCTTCCTCCATCTTTTGTTTTCTTTTCAATATTCTCATCTCTTTTTGTTTCTTCTATCATAAAAACTCCTTTCTTTCCTCTCTATTCAATTTTACTAAACTTATACATTTACTACATAAATTCCGTTCACATTATTAATTAAAATAATAATGACATATTAATTAACAAATTTAATTAATATTATAAATTATTTAATTTTATCTCATCTCTTTTTACACACCGTTTTTTACCTATATTTCTTTTAATATATAAGCGTTAACTTAATAAAATCTCTTTCTTTTAGCACACATATTGCTAAACAACTTTTACTATTTTACTATAAAAATAAACAAAAGTCAAATTTTAACAATTCGTAAAATTTAACTTTGTTTTTTTATTTTCTTTAAATCTGTCCAATACCTTTATAAAAATTATATAAAAGGAGAAATGAAATACACTTCCCCTTTTGGCAATAAAACTATTCACTCTTTAATTCATAATTTATTTATGGATTTTTCACTAACTCTGATAAAGATATATATTTATCTTTATTAGATTCATTAATATAAATGAAAGTTTTTAATTTTTCAGAAACAGTACACTCACCATACCATGTTTTATAAAAAACATAATGTCTTTCTAGCAGTTTTGGATTTTTGTAAGTAAGATATATAGGAATACTTTCATTGTAATCCAATTTAATTTTTATTAAATATACATTTGATAAAAAAACACCATAATCAACTTCTTGGTCTATAAAGTGTATTTTCTGAAGAACTGTAACATTATCTTTCATATCAACTGGAATAAAAACATCATCTGGAACAATATTTGTTCCTCTAATTAATGCATATATATAATCTTCAATTATTTCCTCTGAATAATCGATGCTATAATAATTTTCACTTGTTTTTACTAATGAAACATTTTCTAGCAAAAGATCTTTTTCAAATGATTTCTCATTTATTCCTTCAATATAAAAAACAAAATTAATATTTTTCCGTTTATGGCCATTTTTTAAATAGTTAGGAATAGATAAACAGCATTTAGATATACCATTATTCTTTTCGCTTTCTATCTTACCATCCCATAACCGTTCACAAACTCCAGAATTGATAAATAATTTCATAGCTTTACCTCCTTGTTATTTTACAATATAGTTATTTTGTAATAAAAAAACTCCTAACATTTTAGATTACATAATTCTATCATAAAATCATTAATAATTCAATAGCTGTAGCTATTACTAAATATTTACTCATTTTATACTATATCATTCATTTTCTATTTTTAACCATTCCATTCGACAACTTTCAATCCTTTAACTGCACCCCATGGTGCATTTGGTATTGAGCCCTTCTTATTATTAATAATAATCCTTTCCAAATTATTTGTAGCATCTGTAAAACATTTTTCACCTATACTAGTTACACTTTGTGGTATTCTTATTTCTTTTAAATTTGCACAATAAGTAAATGCTCTTTCTCCTATTTCTGTTACTCCATATGGTATTTCTATTGTACTCATTTTAAGTTGACCATAAAAAGCACTTTCTCCTATTGCCTTAACTTCCGAATCTATTTGCATAGTATTTTGAATCTCATATAATGCTGTTACTAATGTATTCTTTTTATTGTTTTCTTTTTTATATAAAACATTATTTTCAATCATATAATATGGATTTTCACTATCTATTTTTACAGTTCCGCTGATTATATCGTTGGTTTAACTAATTCAAAACAAAGAAAAACAAGTTAATTTTATTCTTGACTAGAATATTTAATTAACTTGTTTTATTTTTATATTTCCATCTGTGTTCCTAAAAAAGTGGCTGCTGACTGTGCTACCTTCTTTTCTACATCATTCATTTTTTTATTTGCTTCTTTTGACATTAATATTACACTTCCTATTGTATCTCCATTTGAAATTATTGGATATACAACCTGTGCATTATATTTTCTTTCTTTATTATTATTTTTTGTAATTGGTAATGATACATCCATATTTTCTTTACTTGTATATACTTCTTTATCTTCCATAAGTTGTTCTAATTCTGGGCTTATATCTTGTTCTAAAAATTCTTTTTTAGAACCTCCTGCTACTGCTATAACTGTATCTTTATCTGTTATACATGCTATGTGTCCTGTTGTTTTTGATAAAGTTTCTGCATAGCCTGATGCAAATTCTGATAACTCTCCTATTGGAGAATATTTTTTCAATATTACTTGACCTTCTCTGTCAGTAAAAACTTCTAATGGATCTCCTTCTTTTATCCTTAATACCTTTCTAATTTCTTTTGGTATTACAATTCTACCTAAATCATCTATTCTTCTTACTACTCCTGTTGCTTTCATAAATTTCCTCCCTTTTAATTTTTATTGTTATACTTTTATTATTTCTTATTGTTTCTTTTTTATTCATTTTTTGTCAAAAAAGAATATACAAAATCATATTAAAATTTGTATATTCTTTTCCTATTATACTTTTTCTATTTTTTCTTCTTTTTTAGGGAATAAAGTTGGTTTATATTTATCAATAATATATCCTAAACTTTTTGAAAATTCTTTTAGCATAACATTTTTTATTGATGGGTCTTTTCCATTTAAATAATCATCAACTATTTGTTTTAATTGTTTAATATTTTTTATTTCTGGTTCAATTTGTTTTGGATATTTATTAGCTCTATTAGTTAGTTTTTCTTTTATCAAAACTATATCTTCATTACTAGCACAAGATATTCTTTGGAACATTTGGTATGGATCATAGTATTTAAATATTGGTATATCCATACATTCTTTGTCAAATTTTTCATAAAACAATTCCATTTTCATTGGAATACATTTAAATATATTTTCTGCTTTTTCCTTGTACATTTTATCATGTATTTGTCCATTTAACATATTAAAATGTTTTAATATCTCATCCATATCTTCCGCTACTTCATCAATTACTAATTTTCCTAATTCTTCGTCTACATTATCACAATATTCTGATTTTAAAGATGATAAATTCATTCCATTGAAAAATAAACTTTTTATTGTTTTTAAATCATATTCTATTAAATTCTTTTTAGAAAAATAACTAAAATATGCATACATTTTTACATTATCTATTAATCTTAAATTTCCTTGTTTTACATCTTCTATAATATCTGTTATCACTTTATCAAATTCATCATCAGATATTTTCCAATATTCTTCTGTCAACAATCTTTTATATGCTGGTAATTGTTCTGTATCTATTGTACTTCTTATTGTTTCCATATTTTCTTTAAATATTTTCATATCAAATATTCTTGTTCTTACATAATATTCTATAAATTTAAAGAATCTATATTCACATTTAAAATTGTAATAATAGTTACTGTCAAATTCTTTTATATAAAATTGTCTATTATCCATTAATATTCTTGATGATACTAGTATTGATTTATATTCTTCATTATCTTTAATATTTATAAACTTTTCTTTTGTTATTTTTCCTGCTTTTATTTCAAATGAAACAGCTATTGTAAATATTAACATTGTTTGCATTACTCTATGATTTGTATTTGGATATGATTTATTTACCATTTCATATATTTTCTTAAAATCATTTAATGCATGTTTTAAAATTCTTAGGTTCCTTGTTCCACTTCTTTCAAATGTAGATATTATTAATCTTGTGTTTTCTCTTAAAAATCTAATTAATTCTGGATCATTTTCATATCTCATCAAGATTCCGTTTATGATATAATCAAACTTTGGAGCATATTCAAATGTTTCTCCTATTAATTTTTCTTTTATTCTTTCATAATCATTTGCTTTGTCAAAAACATTTTCTATCTTTTTTCTTATTTTTTCTACAATTGGTTGGTCTTCTTTATTTAGTTCATCTTGTTTATCTAACAAATATGTTGCAATAAAAGTTTTCATTTCCAAATTAGAACTTTTTAGTTTGGTTGATAATTCTTTTTCATTACATATAATTATAGTTTTTATATGATCATGTTCAACAAAGTTATTAATATATCCTAATATATCTATAACATCTACATTTGCTCTTTCTAGGTCGTCAAAACACAATACTTTGTCATCTGTTGAAAAAAATTCAGCATAATTAACTTTATCACCACTTTGTGTTACACCAAAAAAGTTAGCCATATCAATACCTGTTTTTGCATATTCAGGTATTGTTGTTTGTTCATGTGCATCCATATATTTTCTTAAATTTTTATCCATCAATTGTGTTGTTTCTATAAAGATTTTTTTACTAATATCTTCCAAATTAGATATACCATATAATGACATATATATTGTTGTATATTTTTTTCCATTTAATTGCATAGATTCTATTTTTTTTCTTATTTTATGATTCCAAAAATGTGTTTTTCCGTGAACCCCATTCTCCATTTATCATTACTGCATAATCTGTATAATCTGATCTTATATAATCTAATATGCTTTCAACTAAATCTTCCATATATTCCTTGTATGATATATTTAATAACTTAAATAGACCATACACTCCTTTCTTCATTTATTTTTATATTAATATTTAGT
>CAKPOF010000008.1 GCA_934169725.1 uncultured Clostridia bacterium
AACAATATCATTTTTGTGCTCTCTTTTCAATATTTTATTTTCAATGTATTTGTGACATATCTATTTTAAACCTATAAATTAAGTATAAAATAAAAATCGCATCTTAAATACATTTGTAATTTTATTACAAAAAGTGCGACACTTATTATTGCAATTTATAAAGTACGTAAATATAAATAAAGTACGTAAATATAAATAAATATATTTGATTTTTGCGAAATTCATGTTATAATATTATAGAAAGTTTATTTTTTATGGAGAGGTTTATGAATCAAATATTAGTAACGAAAAAATTATACATAACGCCTGAATTAAAAAAGAAAAAGAAGGCGTATAAAATTAATTTTATAGTATCTGTATTTTTTCTAATAGTATTAATGTCAGTATATATATATGCTGCATATGATAGAGATAAAGCAGAAGCAGCATCACAAGATATATTGGCAAATGCTAAAGAAAATCAAGATGATGCAACTGTTGCAGATAGTGATATGTTAATAGCAGTACTAAATGATACTGATGATGATGGAACTGAGATTCCGCTAATAACATCACAACAAAATACTGGAAGCGGAAAAAACAAACAAAGACAAAAATCACAATCTGGTTATAGTTATGTGGTAGATGGAACTATAACGATTCCAAAATTAGGGATTGAGTATGGAATATTAGATGGTGATACAGATTCTGAAGCAGAAACAGAAGAATTACTAAAAATGTCGCCTGTAAAATTCCATGGACCAAATATAAATGAAGTAGGAAATTATTGTATTGTAGGTCACAATTACAGAAATAAGAGATTTTTCAGTAAAGTTCCAACATTAGTAAATGGAGATATTATTCAAATAAAAGATTCTAATGGAAAAACAGTACAATATGAGGTATATGATAAATATACTGTAGATCCAACAGATGTAAGCTGTACATCACAAAATACTAAGGGACAAAAGGAGATAACGTTAATAACTTGTACAGATGATAGTAAACAAAGAGTAATTGTAAAAGCAAGAGCAATTTAAAAAATGTGTAAAACAAGTCATTCTGACTTGTTTTTTTGATGTTTTCATTATATAATATAAAGCAAATTGAATTTAGGAGATGATAAGATGCAAGTAAGTAAAGAAGAAATATTACATATTGCAAATTTGGCAAACTTAACATTAGAAGAAAATGAAGTACAAAAATATTTAGATAATTTACAAGAAATATTAGATTTTGCTGATGTTGTAAATAAAGCTGATACAGATGATTTAGAAATTACAATAGGTGCAAATGAAGCAAAAAATGTATTTAGAAAAGATGAGGTAGAGATATTTGAAGATAATAAAGCATTATTTGTAAATGCACCAACAGAAGAACAAAATATGTTTAAAATACCAAAAGTAATAAATTAAGAGAATAGAGCTTTAAAGAAGAGGAGGAGTTTGAATGGAAATTACTGAATTAACAGTTCATGAATTACAAGAAAAATTAAAAAATAAAGAGTTAACAATTAAAGATATAACAAAAGCATATTCAAATAGAATTGAAGAAAAAGAAAATGATGTGCAAGCTTTTGTAACAGTTTTAAAAGATGATGCTGAAAAAGAAGCAGAAGAATTACAAGAAAAGATTGATAATGGAGAAATAAAAGGAGATTTTGTTGGGATTCCAATAGGAATAAAAGATAATATTTGTACAAAGGGTGTAAAGACTACATGTAGTTCAAAAATGTTAGAAAATTTTATTTCACCATATAATGCAACAGTAATGGAAAAAATAAATGATAACCATATGATAAATTTAGGAAAATTAAATATGGATGAGTTTGCAATGGGTGGTTCAACAGAATATTCATATTTTAAAAAGACAAGAAATCCATGGGATTTAAATAGAGTTCCTGGTGGGTCTTCAGGTGGAAGTGCAGCAGCTGTTGCAGCTAATATGGTACCATGGGCATTAGGAAGTGATACTGGTGGTTCAATCAGACAACCAGCAAGTTTTTGCGGAGTAGTAGGATTAAAACCTACATATGGACTAGTTTCAAGATATGGATTAGTTGCATTTGCTTCATCATTAGATCAAATAGGACCAATAACAAAAGATGTTAGAGATTCTGCAATGCTATTAAATATAATAGCAGGACATGATAAAAAAGATACAACATCTGTAGACATGGAGAAAAAAGATTATACAAAATGTCTAAAAAATGATGTAAAAGGTTTAAAAATAGGTGTTCCTAAAGAGTTTTTTGCTGAAGGAATAAATGAAGAAGTAAAAACAAAATTAAATGAGGCAATTGAAAGATATAAGAATTTAGGAGCAGAAATTGAAGAATTTTCATTAGATGTTGCTAAATATTCATTAGCCTCTTATTATATTATTGCTTGTGCTGAAGCAAGTTCAAATTTAGGTAGATTTGATGGGATTAGATATACATATAGAACAAAAGAATTTAAAAATTTAAAAGAATTATATAGAAAATCAAGAAGTGAAGGTTTTGGTGCTGAAGTAAAGAGAAGAATTATACTTGGAACTTATGTGTTATCTTCAGGATATTATGATGCTTATTACAAAAAAGCTCAAAAGGTTCGTACATTAGTTATGAATGAGTTTAATAAAGCATTTGAAAAATATGATGTTATATTAACACCAACATCTCCAACAGTAAGTTTTGAAATTGGTTCAAAGTCTGACAATCCATTAGAAATGTATTTGGCTGATATATGTACAGTATCTGTAAACATTGCTGGACTTCCAGGAATATCTATACCTTGTGGAGTTGATAAAGAGGGAATGCCAATAGGAATGCAATTAATAGGAAATAAATTCTGTGAAGAAACAATTTTAAATGCAGCATATACATTTGAGCAAGATTTAAAATTTAGAGAAACATATAAACCAGAATTTAAGAAATAAAGAGGAGGAAAATAAATGTCTAGAGAAAATTATGAAGTAATAATAGGGCTAGAAGTTCATGCCGAACTTTCAACAAAAACAAAAATATTTTGTTCTTGTCCAACAACTTTTGGAGCAGCTCCAAATACTCATACATGTCCTATTTGTATGGCAATGCCAGGTACATTACCTGTACTAAATGAAAAAGTTGTTGAATATGCAGTAAAAGCAGGATTAGCAACAAATTGCGAAATTTCAAGAAATAGTAAAAATGATAGAAAAAACTATTTTTATCCAGATTTACCAAAAGCATATCAAATATCACAATTTGATCAACCTTTGTGTGAACATGGATATGTAGAAATAGAAACAAGTGAAGGAAAGAAAAAAATAAGATTAACAAGAATCCATATAGAAGAGGATGCAGGAAAATTAAATCATGATGAATTTGCAGGTGGAAGTTTAGTTGATTTAAATAGAGCGGGAGTTCCTCTTATAGAAATTGTTTCTGAACCAGATTTAAGAGGTAGTGAAGAGGTTGAAGCATATCTAAAAAAATTAAAATCTATATTAGAATATATTGAAGTATCAGATTGTAAAATGCAAGAAGGTTCATTAAGAGCAGATGTTAATGTTTCAGTAAGAAAAAAAGGAGATACAAAACTTGGAACACGTACAGAAATGAAAAATATGAATTCTTTCAAAAGCATTACAAGAGCAATAGAATATGAAGTAGATAGACAAATAGATGTTATTGAAGATGGTGGAGAAGTAGAACAAGAAACATTAAGATGGGATGATGTATCTGGAAAAACATTTCCAATGAGAGATAAAGAAGATGCTCAAGATTACAGATATTTTCCTGATCCAGATTTAGTTGCAATTAAGCTTTCAGAAGAATATATAGAAAATATCAAAAATACATTACCAGAATTACCAGAAAGTAGAAGAGAAAGATATTTGAAAGATTATGGATTATCAGAAAAAGATGCTAATATTATTACAGCTTCAAAATATTTATCAGATTTATTTGAAGGAGCAATAAAAGTATGTAATAATCCAAAAGCTGTAAATAACTGGATTATATCTGATATTTCAAGAATATTAAATGAAACTGAAATGGAACCAATTCAAATTCCATTTGACAGTAAACAATTAGGAAATTTAATTATATTAATAGATAAAGGAACAATAAGTTCTAGCATTGCTAAGAAAGTCTTAGAAGAGTTATTTGAAAATCCTAGAGATCCTGAAGAAATAATAAAAGAAAAAGGATGGATACAAATATCTGATGAAGGAGCAATAAAAGAAGTGGTATTAAAAGTATTAGAAGCTAATCCACAATCTGTTGCAGATTATAAAGCTGGCAAAGAAAAAGCAATAGGATTTTTAGTTGGACAAGCTATGAAAGCAACAAAAGGAAAAGCTAATCCACAAATGTTAAATGAAATGTTTAAAAAAGAAATTAAATAATATAAAAAATGGAGAGAAAACTAGTAAATTCGAGTTTTTATCTCTATTTTTTATATTATTTTTTTCATAATAAAGTTATAATTCACAGTTTGTAAAATAAATCTATTTTAAATTTAATAATATATTGTTTTGAAATACCCGCGTAAGCAATCAAACGAACGTTAGTGAGTGCGAATTGGAGCAAACTACATACTAGTAATTTTAATATGTGGTTTGCGACACCAAGGTATGAAAAAACAATATATTATTAAATTTTTATAAGTTAAATATTTTGAGATGTGAATTGTAACATAATAAAAAGAAAAACTATTAAAATTTACTAAAGCAATTGCAAAAAAATTAAAGTTATGATATAAATTATACAAGTAAAATTTTATGAAAAAAACAAGAGAAAACGAGGTGAAAACATGATCAAGGCTTATGCAAAATCAGATATAGGAAAAGTTAGAGAAATTAATCAAGATTATTACTACATTTCTAATTCATTAGATGAAGTACAATTATATATGTTAGCAGATGGAATGGGAGGATATAAAGGTGGAGAAATTGCAAGTAAACTTGCTGTTTTATCAGCTAAGAGCTATATAGAAAATAATTTCAAAGATGTTCCTAAAGACAAAGAAAGTATTATACAATTGGTTGCAAGTAGTATGGAATATGCCAATATGGTTGTATATGAAAAATCAAAAGAAAATGAAGAACTAGAGAATATGGGTACTACTTTGGAAATTTGTTTAATATATAATAATAGGGCCTTTATAGGTCATGTTGGAGATAGTAGAATATATAGAATTCGTAAGGAATTTATGCGAAAATTAACACAAGACCATAGTTATGTGCAAAAATTAGTAAAAGATGGAACAATAACACAAGAACAAGCTGCACATCACCCACAAAAAAATATGTTGATGAAAGCACTGGGATGTAATGCATTTGTAGAACCAGATGTTATGGTAAAAGGTTTTTTGAAAGATGATATATTAATAATTAATTCAGATGGGTTAACAAACTTAGTACCACAAGAGGAAATATTTAAATTAGCTAAAAAAGATATAGAACAAGCCCCAAAAGAATTGGTTAAAATTGCAAATGATAATGGTGGATATGACAATATTACAGTTATTGTAATAAAAAACATATGATTACTATGAACAATCTACATATTAACACATATTAAGGAGAGATAAATATGATTTTAGAAGGAAAAATATTAGGGAATAGATATGAGATTATCGAAAAAGTAGGTAATCGGAGGTATGGCTATAGTATATAGAGCAGAAGATAAAGTGTTAAAAAGGGAAGTAGCTGTAAAAGTTTTAAAAGATGAGTTTACTACTGATGATGAATTTATAAAAAGATTTGAGATAGAAGCTCAGTCAGCAGCAAGACTTACACATCCTAATATTGTATCTATTTATGATGTTGGTTCAGAAGACAACTTATATTATATTGTTATGGAATTGATAAGAGGAAAAACTTTAAAAGAAATTATAGTAGAAGAAAGAGGGCCTCTTCCATGGAAATGGTCAGTAAATGTGGCTATGCAAATAGCTTCTGCATTAGAAATGGCACATAAAAATAATATTATACATAGAGATATAAAACCACATAATATAATAATAACAGAAGATGGAATAGCAAAGGTAACAGATTTTGGAATTGCAAAAGCAGTTTCAAATTCAACAATAACAGCATTTGGAACAACATTAGGGTCAGTACATTATTTTTCACCAGAACATGCTAGAGGAGGATATACAGATGCAAAATCTGATTTATATTCTTTGGGAGTGGTTATGTATGAAATGGTAACAGGAAGAGTACCTTTTGATGCGGATACACCAGTGTCTGTAGCATTGAAACATATGCAAGAAGAACCTGAGGAACCAATAGAGTTAAACCCTAATTTACCATCAGCAGTTAACAAAATTATAATGAAAGCATTAAAAAAAGACACAACATTGAGATATCAAACAGCAACTGATATGCTTGTAGATTTAAAGAAATCATTAAAAAATCCAACAGGAGATTTTGTTGATGATACAGAATATGATCCAACAGCGAAAACACAAAAAATTAACACAGATGAGTATAATAATAAAAACAATAAAGATAATAAAAATAATAAGAAAAAAGAAAATAAATTAAAACAGTTTATAAAAAATCATAAAGTAGCTAGTGCTATTATTGGATTAATTTTATTATTTGCAATAAGCTTAGGTGGAACACTTGCATACTTCAATTTGACAAACCCTAATGAGGTAAATCAACCAAATGTTGTAGGTATGTCGAAAGATGAAGCACAAAAAACAGTAGAAGATGCAAAACTAAAGTTAGATGTTGCAAGTGAAGAGTATAATAAAGATGTACCTGAAGGTTATATAATTTCTCAAAAAGTAGAGGGGGATTTAGGAGATTTTACAACAACACCATCAACAGACAAGAAGATAAAAGAAGGAAGTACAATAAAGGTAGTTGTAAGTAAAGGACAAGAAAAAACAACAGTACCTAAAGTAGTTGGAATGAAGCAAGAAGAAGCAGTAAAAGAATTAGAAGATGCAAATTTAAAAGCTGAAATTGTAGAGGAAACAAGTAAAAAAGTTGAAGAAGGATATGTAATAAGTCAAGAAACAGATGCAAATTCAGAAGCATTTGCTGGAGATACTGTAAAAATACATGTAAGTAAGGGAACAGGAATTAAACAAGTAAATGTTGTAAGTGTAATAGGGCAAGATGAAGAAACTGCTAAAACAACATTAACAAATTTAGGATTAAAAGTTAATGTAACTTATGCAACAAGTACAAGTGATAATGGAAAAGTAACAAAACAAAGTATAGATGCAGGCAAAACAGTAGATGAAGGAACATCAGTTACAATAACAGTAAATAAAGTAGCTGAAAACAAAAATTTAACAGTAAACATTAATGTTAAATCAATTACTGGAGGATATACAGAAAGTGATTCAAATAATACAACTGAAAATACAAGCAAAAAAGTTAATATTAAAGTAAATAATGAGACAAGAACGGGAATAGATAAAAATAAATCAGATTATTCTGTATCATTATCAGGAAAAGATGGAGAAAATACTAGTATAACAGTAACAATTACAGATCCAAATACTGGAGCTACTATATATTCTTCAACAAAAACAATAACATATGGTACACAAGATGCAATATCATTTAGTTAAAAGTAGTAAATAAATAGAAAATAATTTATATTATTTGAAAGTAAACTCTATTTGTTAGATCAAAATCTAATAAGTAGAGTTCGTTTTATATAATGGGCAAGTGATACTTTCCTATCTATCAACTATACCAATTAATGAAAAAGTGTAGTATAATATAAAAGAGAGGTGAAAAATGCAAGGAAAAATAATAGAAAATATATCAAATTTATATAAAGTAGAAGTAAACAAAGAAATATATGAAGCAACAGCAAGAGGAAAATTTAAAAAAGATGAAATAAGCCCAGTGGTTGGAGATAATGTAGAAATACAAGTAATAAATGAGCAAGAGAAAAAAGCAGTAATAAATAAAATAGAAGAAAGAGACGTATATATAAAAAGACCTAAATTGGCGAATATATCACAAATAGTATTAGTACTTTCAAGTAAGCACCCAAAACCTGATTTATTAATGCTAGATAAACAGTTAGCTTTTGCGGAATTAATGGGAATAAAAGCTATAATAGTTTTAAATAAAATTGATTTAGATAAAGACAAAAGTTTTGGAATGATAAAAGAAATATATCAAGACATAGGATATACAGTAATTGAAACTGAAGCAAAAAATAAAAAAGGAATAGAAAAATTAAATGAATATTTAAAAGATAATATAAATGCTTTTTCAGGAAATTCGGGAGTTGGAAAATCAACATTAATAAATGCTATATTTAATAATGAAATGACACAAGAAGGAGAGATAAGCAAAAGAAATAGAAGAGGAAAAAATACAACAACAGCAACTAAACTGTATGAAATAGATAATAATACATATATAGCCGATACACCGGGATTTTCAACTTTTGATATTTCAGAAATAGCAAGTAAAGACTTGTATAAATATTTTAGAGAATTTAAAGAATATGAAAAACAATGTGAGTTTGTTGGATGTACACATATAAAAGAAGAAAATTGCGGAATAAAAAAAGCGTTAAAAGATGGAAAAATAAATAAAAACAGATATGAAAGATTTTGCAAAATTTATAATGAACTAAAAGAAAAGGAGGAAAGAAAATGGTAGAAATTTCAACATCGATTCTTTCTGTAAAAAAAGGAGAAGAATTGAAAACATTTTTTGCATTAGAAAAATCAAAAACAGATTATTTTCATATTGATATTATGGATGGTGAATTTGTTAAGAAAGATACGTATGAAAAAATGATGGGATATGCCTCATATATAAAAAGAATCTCAAATTTGCCGTTAGATATTCACTTAATGGTAAATAATGTGTCAGAGGCAATAAAAGAGGTTAGTGCTGTAGAGCCTAATATTATAACATTTCATTTGGAAGCATGTGAAAATGAAGAGGAAGTTTTTAAAAATATAAATGAAATAAAAGAAAATAACTGTAAAGTGGGAATTGCAATAAAACCAGAGACTAATATTGAAAAAATATATAAATATTTACCATATATTCATATGTGTTTAGTAATGACAGTAGAACCAGGAAAAGGTGGACAAACATATTTAAGTGATATGACAGAAAAAGTAAGAGAGTTAAAAAAATATATAGATAAAAATAATTTAGAAGTAGATATAGAAGTAGATGGGGGAATTAATTTAAAAACGGCTCCAGAAGTAAAAAAAGCAGGAGCGAATATTTTGGTTGCAGGTACTTCAATATTGCAAGCTATTGATTATAAAGTAATTATAGATGAACTAAAAAAAG
This sequence comes from uncultured Clostridia bacterium, assembly GCA_934169725.1. Taxonomy (GTDB): domain Bacteria; phylum Bacillota; class Clostridia; order TANB77; family CAG-508; genus CAG-269. Next base: position 9,247 of record CAKPOF010000008.1, read on the forward strand.
AAGACGATTAGTCTTCTTTTTTAGATCCTTCTTTTACATCTTTTTCTTTTACAAATAACATATATGATATAGTACCAATACCATAAATTACAGCTATAACTGAGATTAAATCGCCTATATAAGGTATTAAAGTAACTAATTCAAAAATTAGTGTTGATGCAATAAGTATACCTAATTTGTAAAGTGTTTTTTGAGTATTTGATTTAACCCAAATTAATTTACTGATATTAATAATTGTAACAGATGTACTGATAAAGAATAACAATGCTAATATACTAAGTAAGAATATTATAAATTGTGTAGCAATTGGAATTAATAAAAGAATAATAGATATTATACCAATAATTAAAGGTATAAGAATTCCTAAACCAATTGTTTTTAAAACTTTTTTTGCAGATAATGATTGATCTTTATTAATTAGAAGTTTTGGTGAAATCCATAAACCAATTAACCAGATTAAAACTGTAGATACAACTAAGGCTGCAAAAGAAATTATGTAGTTTGATATATTGGCTTTATTGTTTTCATTATTCTTTTCTATAGCAGTATATTTTGTTTCACCATTAACAGCCCCGTCTGGGAAAGATAACTCATTAGGTGAAGAATAATTTAAATCACCTTGTATACTTCCAGAGTTTCCATCTGAATCATCTTCTTTAAAATTAATGTTAGGTGCATTTGCAAAAACATTTCTACCAACAATACTATTAATGTTTAATGAATCAGAAACAGATTTTATATCTCTATAAACAAAACCATTAATATTTAAGTTTTTAGAAACTGAATAAACATCATATACCACACCATTGACATTAACTTCGTTTGCACATACAAATAAATTGCTATATATGTAACCATTTTCAGTAATATTTACAGTTTTTGCACAAATAAATGCATCTCCACCAATTTGAGAATCAATAGTAACAGTATTTGCACATACAAATATATTTCCATCAACAGGATAATCAATAGTTACATTATCTTTGAATAGATATTCGTCTCCTTTTTTTATAGTTGAATCAGTTTGATCAGATGTATCTTCTTCAGCAGTAGTAGTATTACTTTGATCAACTTGATCATTTTGAGTTGTTGCATCATTTTGTTCTTCACTAATAGGTGCTACTTCATTATCATGATTTTCTTCGTCTGCTTTTACAACAGGAAAAATTAAAGAAATAATTAATAGCATAGTTAAAGGAACAAGTTTTAGTTTGTTTTTTAACATATATAATCCTCCTTATTAAAATATTAATTTGTAGTATAAAATTTATACTAGGTAGATTATATATTAAAACATATTATTTTTGCAATATATTTTAAAAAATTACTGTTCGTTTATTCAGCATTCCAATTCCAAATCGCACTCACTAACGTTAGTTTGATCGCTTACGCGGTATTTCAAAACAATGTATTATCAAATTTTTATAATATTTAACTTGAATTTAAGAATGTTTTTCAGATTGTGATGAATTATCAATAAAATATGCACATTCATTTGTTGTTGAAAAAATATTAGGTGTTATATTTGTATATGAACATTTGCCATCTTTTTGATAAATGCAGTTAAGTGAACAATTAATATTTGTCACAAAATCACCTCTATATTAGTATATAATGAAAATAGAAAAATATTCATATAATAAGAAGATTCAAATAAAAGTAACATAAAATTTAAATAAGAATATTATATAGAAAAGATAAGGAGGTAATAAAATGATTAAATTATTTAGAAAAACTTTGGCAATTTGCCTTATTGGTTTAGGTACAGGAATGTTACTTGTTTTGTTACTTCCTATAACAGGCTGGCTTTTTATTATAGGGCTAGCTGTAGTTTGTGTGGGATTTATGTGGTTAGCATGTTGATAAAAGGAGGGATACATAGATGACAATAGTAGTTAAAAAAGTTCCAAAATTTTTAAGAGGATTTGTTAAAATAATTTTTGGGATTAAAGAAAAGGATTAAGCATTTAAACTTAATCCTTAAATAATTATATTATTTATTGGTTATTTTTAGAGTAATATTCACAGTATCTATTAATTGGACAATCATCACATTTTGGTCTTCTAGCAAGACAGGTATTTCTTCCATGCCATACAAAAAGATGATTGATATCTTTGAAATCATTTTTTGAAAAAAGCTTTAATAAATCTTGTTCTATTTTTTCAGGTTCTTTTTTATTAGATAAACCAGTTAAATTTGAAATTCTTTTTGCATGTGTATCTACAGCAATTCCTTCTGCAATTCCAAAAACTTCAAGCATAACAACATTAGCAGTTTTACGCCCAACTCCAGCTAGAGATAGTAAATCTTTCATGTTATTAGGAACTTTGCCATTAAAATTATTTAAAATTTGATTTGCACAAAGTTTAATGTTTTTTGCTTTATTTTTGTAAAAACCACAAGGATGAATTAAATTTTCTAAAGTTTGTAAATCAATGTTAGCAAAATCTTCAACAGATTTATATTTATTGAAAATATCAGGTGTTGTCTTGTTAACTCTTTCATCAGTACATTGTGCAGATAAGATTACTGCAACAACAGCCTGAAAAGGAGTTGTAAAATCTAAACTACATGTAGCGTCAGGATATCTTCTTTTTAAAATTTCAACTATTTTGGTTGCCTCTTGTTTATTCAATTGTTAAACCTCCATAAGATAATTAATTTTCTATATTTTAAATAAAAAAATTGTTATTAATTCACAAAAAAAGAGCTTTTTATTAAGCTCTTTTTACTTTTCCGTTTCTTAGACATTTAGCACATACATGAATTCTTTTAGTTTCACCATTTTCTGTAACTTTAACGCTTCTTAGATTTGGTTTCCAAGTACGTGGTGATCTTTTACTAATATGAGAACGTGTAATGCTAAGTTTATTTCCATGATTAATTGATTTCTCACATATTGCACATTTAGCCATTCTTAATTGCACCTCCTAATTTATAAAATAAACTGACTATTAACAAGTTTAACACAAAAGAATAAAAAAAACAAGTATTTTTTAAAAAATGTTTAAAAATCCTTGCAAAATAGGAAAAATGTGGTATAATGATTAAGCTATATGAATAAAGAAAGGATTGAATTATAATGGAATGTAAAGTAGAAAAAACAAAAAATGCAAATGAAGTAAAGTTAGATATGACAATAGAAGCTAATAAATTTGATGAAGCAATAAAAAAAGTATATTTTAAAAGTGCAAAATATTTTAATATACCTGGATTTAGAAAAGGTAAAGCACCTATAAATATAGTTGAAAAATATTATGGTCAAGAAATATTTTATGAAGATGCTTTTAATGAAGTAGTTCCAGAAGAATTAGAAAAAGCAGTAGAAGAAAACAAATTAGAAGTTGTAAGTAGACCAGATATAGATGTTAAACAAATAGGAAAAGGACAAGATTTAAAATTTACAGCAGTGTTTCAAATAAAACCAGAAGTAAAACTTGGAAACTATAAAGGTGTAGAAGTTAAAAAAATAGAATATAAAGTAACAGCTAAAGATGTAGAACATGAATTAGGTCATATGCAAGAACATAATTCAAGATTAATATCTGTAGAAGATAGACCAGTTGAAAAAGGAGACATAGCAAATATTAATTTTGAAGGATTTGTAGATGATGTTGCATTTGAAGGTGGAAAAGCAGAAAACCATGACTTAGAAATAGGAAGTAATACATTTATTCCAGGATTTGAAGACCAAGTTATTGGTATGAAAATTGATGAAGAAAAAGATATAAAAGTAAAATTTCCAGATGAATATTTTTCAAAAGATCTAGCTGGAAAAGATGCTATTTTCAAAGTAAAAGTTAATGAAATTAAAAAGAAAGAATTACCAAAATTAGATGATGAATTTGCTAAAGATGTTAGTGAATTTGACACATTAAAAGAATTAAAACAAGATATTAAGAAAAAACAACAAAAACAAAATGATGAAAAAGCTAAATATGAAACACAAGATGAAGTAATAAAAGCAGTATGTAAAGAAATGAAAGTAGAAATACCATCAGGAATGATAGAAACAGAAACTGAAAACATGTTAAGAGATATGGAACAAAGATTATCATATCAAGGTCTAAAATTAGATCAATATCTTCAAATGATGGGAAAATCAAAAGAAGATATGAAAAAAGAATATGAACCACAAGCAGAAGAAGCTATAAAATCAAGATTAGCATTAGAAGCAGTTATAAAGGCAGAAAAAATTGAAGTTGCTGATATAGATGTAGATGAAAAAATAAAAGAAATGGCTAAAAATTATGGAAGAGAAAATGATGAAGAATTCTTAAAAAATGAAAATGTAAGAAATTATATAAAACAAGGATTAGAATCAGAAAAAGCTATAGAATTTTTAGTAGAAAATGCAAAAATAAAATAAAAAATAGAGAAAAAAGGTTGGGGTGTTAAATTCATGGTAAAATTTTAACTCCAGCTTTTTTGACAATTTTAATTATATAGAATATAGTTACATTATAAATATAAAAAAATAATAAAATTATAAAAAATAGGAGGTTTTTTATGTTAGAAAGAAATAGTTTAGTACCATATGTTATAGAACAAACTAGTAAAGGAGAAAGATCTTATGACATTTTTTCAAGATTGTTAAAAGATAGAATTATATTTTTAGGTGAAGATGTTAACCCAACAACTTCAAGTTTAATAATAGCACAATTATTATTCTTAGAATCAGAAGATCCAGATAAAGATATTAATTTATATATAAATTCACCAGGAGGATCAATAACTGATGGAATGGGAATTATAGATACAATGAATTATATAAAATGTCCTGTATCTACAATTTGTATAGGAATGGCTGCTAGTATGGGATCAGCATTGTTAGCTGCAGGAGAAAAAGGCAAAAGATTTGCAACACCAAATGCAGAAATATTAATTCATCAACCATTAATCGGCGGTGGCGGACTTTCAGGTCAAGCTACAGAAATAAAAATACATGCAGATCATTTAGTAAAAACAAGAGAAAAATTAAATAAATTTTTAAGTGAAAGAACAGGTCAAACTGTTGAACAAATTCAAAAAGATACAGAAAGAGATAACTACATGACTGCAGAAGAAGCTTTGAAATATGGATTAATAGATGGAATAATGGACAAAAGAAAATAATAAATCTTATATTAAATAAAAATAATTTATATACTTTTATGATATTAGTGTATAATAATTTTAAAACAAAATATAATATAAGAGATTTAACAAAATAAGGTTAAAGCCTTGAGAAAGGAATGAATTTAATAATGGCAAAAAATGATGTACCAAAAAGTGTAAGATGTTCTTTTTGTGGTAAGGCACAGGAAAATGTAAGAAAAATAGTAGCAGGTCCTGGTGTATATATTTGTGATGAATGTGTGGATTTATGCAATAGTATTATAGAAGCAGAATTGTATGACGAAGATAAAGCTGGATATACATTAAATGAATTAAATGATATACCAAGTCCTAAAGAAATAAAAAAGGTGCTAGATGACTATGTAATTGGTCAAGACGATGCTAAAAAAACTTTGTCTGTTGCAGTTTATAATCATTATAAAAGGATTGCACATGAAGAAGCTAACAAAAAAGAAGATGAAGTAGAAATACAAAAAAGTAATATTTTACTATTAGGACCAACAGGTTGTGGAAAAACATTATTAGCAAGGACTTTAGCAAGAATATTAGATGTACCTTTTGCTATAGCTGACGCAACAACACTTACAGAAGCTGGATATGTTGGAGAAGATGTAGAAAATATATTGTTAAAATTAATTCAAGCAGCTGATGGAGATATACAAAAGGCAGAAAAAGGAATTATATATATAGATGAAATAGATAAAATAACAAGAAAATCAGAAAACCCATCAATAACAAGAGATGTAAGTGGTGAGGGAGTTCAACAAGCTTTATTAAAAATAATAGAAGGAACAATAGCATCAGTTCCACCACAAGGAGGAAGAAAACATCCTAATCAAGAATTAATACAAATTAATACAGAAAATATTTTAATAATATGTGGAGGAGCTTTCGAAGGACTAGAAAATATAATAAAAGATAGAACTGGTAAAAAATCTATAGGATTTGGTTCAAAAATAGAAAGCCAAAAAGAGATAAGCAAATATGAAGTGTTTAAAGAACTTTTACCACAAGATTTATTGAAATTTGGATTGATTCCAGAATTTATAGGAAGATTACCAATAGTTGCAACATTACAAGAATTAGATAGAAATGCATTAATAGAAATATTAAAAGAACCAAAAAATTCATTAATAAAACAATATCAAAAACTATTTGAGATAGATGGTGTAGAACTAGTATTTGAAGAAGAAGCATTAGGAGCAATTGTGGATAAAGCAATAGAAAGAAAGACTGGAGCAAGAGGATTACGTTCTATTATAGAAGAAAGAATGAGAGATATTATGTTTGATATACCATCAAATCCTGATATAGAAAAATGTATAATAACTAAAGAAACAGTTTTAGAAAATGAAGCACCAGATATTGTAATTAATCATAATAAAAATAAAAAGGAACAAAAGAAAAAAAGACAAATGCCAGAAAATACAGAAAAAGAAACAGCATAATTATAATTATACAAATTTGTATTGACTTTATAAAAAAATATTGATATATTTTTGATAAATAAAATAGAAAAATTTAACAATCAAAAGAAATGAAAGGGAGGAACGAAAGATGAAAAAAAATAATGGTGTTATTATTTGTAAATCAAAACAAAGTGGTATAACATTAATAGCACTAGTTATAACAATAATTATATTGTTAATTTTAGCTGGAGTAAGTATTGCAACAATTACAGGGAATAACGGAGTGCTAAATAAAGCAGCACAAGCCAAAGAAGACAATGAATTTGCAGCTGTAAAGGAAGCTATAAAATTAGTAGCCACAGAACATACATCATATTTATATGATAATACATCAGATGTAAATTCGAAAAAATCATTTAATGAATGGCTACAGGATAAAGGATATATAGATACAAATAATGTATTTGATGTAGAAAAATTAACAGGACAAAAAATGACAACAGGAAAAGGTGATCCAACAAGTGGATGTGATATATATACAATAACTGAAGAAGAAAAAACTGGAAAAGTGGCAACTTTAGATACACCAAGTCAAGTAATAACACATACTAAAGTTTATTATATTTATTACTATAATACTGAAGGATATCAACAGTGTATAGATACAGTTGAGTTAGGAGAAAAAAGAGATACTAAAGTATATGAAGAAGGAGTATTTAAAATAACAGAAGATGGATTATTAGATTTTATAGATAAATATGCATATAAAGGAACTTATGATACAGTAAAATATGATGAAAATGGTGAAACTACATTAACAATACCAGAAACAGTAAAAGGAATACAGGTAAAAGAATTAAAACCAAATTTTGCATGGAAAGTAAGAGGAATAAAAGAAGTAAAAATTAATGCCAAATTGGAAAAAATACCTTATATAGCTTTTATGATGAATGAAGATATTGAAAAAATTACTTTGCCAGAAGGGTTAAAGTCGATAGAAGAAAGTGCATTTGATGGTTGTATTAATTTGAATTATGTATATATGCCAGATACAGTAACTGATATAGGTTGTTGTGCTTTTGATAATTGCAGAAATTTATCAAACATAAACTTGTCTTCAAATTTAAAAAGTATAGATGTACTTGCTTTTGCTGGATGTAGCAAATTACAAACGATTACAATTCCAAAAAGTGTTGAAAATATAAAAGTTGATTTAAGTAATAAAGATTGGATATTATCTATTTTTAAAAATTGTACAAATTTAAACGAAGTTAATATACAAAAAGGAAGTCCACTTTTAGTGAATGGAGAAGTTACTCAAGATTTAGCTGATAAATTAGGAGTAGATAAAAGTAAAATTAAAATAGTAGATTAGAATTAAAGAGGTTTGTAAAAACCTCTTTAATAATAGGTAAAAAGGAAAAAATATGAAATTAGATTTAATATTTGAAATAATAATGTGTATTGTATTGTTTGTTTCAGGAGTGATAATAGGTGGGCCTATCACAAATAATACAGAAATAATAAATATATGTGTAATGAGTTTAGCAATAGTATATATAATATATTACACAGTAAAAAATAGAAAAAGTATTATAAAAAATAAAATAGATATTTTTATGATATTATTAACTTTGTCAAGCTTTTTAGCTTTAACGTTTAAAACTTTTACAACAACAAATGGTTCAATAGAATATATTTTAAGATATAGTAGTATTTTAGGGATGTATTTTGTCTCTAAAGAAATAGTGAAAAATAATAATAAAATAATAAAATATATAGCATATACAATATGTATAGCAAATATATTAATATTTTTTATTGGAATAGATGATTTAACATATAAAAAATTAAATAATATTTTAGAAAAGTTGGAAATAATGTCTTTTTATCCAAATGGAGACCAAAGAATGATTTCTACTTTTAGATCTGCTAATACTTTTGGAACATGTATGGCAATTTCATTTTTATTTTCAATTTGCTATTATTTGAAATCAGAAAAAAAGATAGAGAAATTATTTAATTGTGCTATTATGGTTATATCAGAAAGTGGAATAATATTGTCATATTCTAGAGGTACATGGGTAATACTTGGTTTAATTGGAATAATATATTATTTTACACTAGAAAAAAGTAAGAGAGCGAAATATATTAGGTCTGTATGTGTTAGTTCAGTTTTAGCAGTGATATATACAGTAATATTTAATAAAATATTAATTACAAATAATTTTATCATTTCATGGGTTAGCATACCAGTTACCATTTTTATAGCAATTTTAGTGAATTGGTTATTAGATAAATATGGAAAAAATTTAAAGAAAGTTAATTTTTTAAAGTATAAAAAAACAGTAATATTTTTATTAGTTATATTTGTAATAGTAATTGTAGCAATATTAGATATAGGCATGAAAATGACAAGACCATTAAATTTATTTAATAATAAAACAGATTCAAATGAATATATTCATAGAGTATATAATATACAAGGGGGACAAACATATAAATGTATTTTTGAAATAAATGCAAAACAAACAACAGAATTTTTTAAAAATTATGAGATAAAACTAGAAGAAAAAAACAAATATTATGATACAATAGATACACATACAATAGAGTTAGGAAATTTTGATGGAGAAAAAGAGCTTGAGTTTAATACACAAGAAAATACAACAGATTTTAAAATTACATTTAAAAGTAAAAATAATATTGCTCAAAAAGGTTTTGAAGTAAAGAAACTAATTATAAATGAAAAAGAAGAGGCTTTAAAATATGCATATTTACCTAAAAAAATAGTAGAAAAAATACAAAATTTAAAGATTTCAGATAATAGTGTTTCAGAAAGAGTAGAGTTCATGATATCTGGAATAAAAGAAGGTATAGATTATTTCTGGACAGGTACAGGTGGTGATGGATATCAATATGTTGAAGGGAAATATCAAACATACTATACTTTTTCAACAGAGCCTCATTCATATATAGTTGAATTATTTGCTGAATTTGGGGTTGTTGGTTTAATTTCAATTGTTATTATAATTATAAATGTGATAAAAATAGTAATTTTAAATAAAAGTAACAATTTAGAAAAAAATACAATGTTTATTGCATTTTTATTACTATTGTTACATAGTATGATGGATTTTGATATGTCATATATGTATATAATGTTAATTTTTTATATAATGATTTCCATATTTTCATCAGAGAAAGAAGAATTTAAATATAAAAAGAGAAGTTCTATATTAATAAATATTTCTTTTATAATATTTATATTCATTGCTTTAGCTGTTAATATAAATAAGAAAAATATAGATTTAGATTTGAATATGGATAATATAGATTCTAAAAATACGGAATCTGCAATAGCAAAATTAGAAGAATGTGAGAAATATACAGAATTGGAGCCATATGACAAACAGTCAAAAAATATAATGATGATGCAATGTATTATAAGAAAAACTATGACTCCTAAAAATTCATTAGAGTTTAAAAAACACATAAAAAATATTGAATATATGTTTGAAAAACAGATTGATGTTAACAAATATAATATTAGATATCAAGATGTTATTTTTACACAATTGAAAGAAATGATAGATTTATTAGAAATGATGAAAGATGATGAATTAATAGATGAATATAAAAATATATTACAAAAAAACGTAGAAATAATTAAAGAAAATGTAGATAGCGATAAGGCCAGACTAACAAAAGAAGAAAGAGAAAGTTATAAAGAAGAAATAAATAATTTTTATAAATAAAGTGACAGAAAGGGAAAAATATGTTATCATTTTCATTGATAATACCAACAATTAATAGAAAAATAGAGTTGAAAAATTTATTGGAATCGATAAAGAATATACAATATAATGAGTTAGAAGAAATTATAGTGATTGACCAAAATGAAAATAATTTAATAGATGATGTAGTAGAAAAATACAAAAAAATATTGCCAATACAACATTATAAAGTGAATTTTAAGGGAACATCAAAAGCTAAAAACTATGGAGCAAAAATGGCAAAAGGTGACATTATAAATTTTCCTGATGATGACAGTCAGATATTACCACAAACATTAAGTACTGTGAATGAAATGTTTAAAGAGAAGAAAGAATATTCAGTTATTTGTGGAAAAATAGAAGATAAAGAAGAAAAACAAAATATTTTGAATTTTAAAAATAAGAATGTAAAGGTTAATTTTAGTAATTTATATCAAACTACAATTGAATGTAACATGTTTTTTAAAAGAAAAGAATTTTTAAAAGTAGGAATGTTTGATCCAAACTTGGGAATAGGAAAATATTATGGTGCAGAAGAGGGAGCAGATTTAGTTTGTAGAATGTTATATAAAAAAATAAAAATTTATTATATTAATGAAACATTTTTTTATCATCCAAACAAAAAAAGAGAAGAAGATATAGAGAAGTATTATAGATATGGACTAGGAACAGGGGGATTTGCAAGAAAGCATTTAAAAGAGTATAAATGTATAATTCCTTTTATATATTTAACACTGAAAAATGTAAAATCGTTTTTTTTAATTTTTATAAGTTTTATAAAAAGAGATAAATATATGATAAATAAACAAATTCATTCTATAAAAGGAAGAATGAAGGGATTGTTAGGAAGTGAAAATAGTGAAGGTAGCAATAATACATGATTGGATAGTTAATTATGGAGGAGCTGAAAAGGTTTTATTAGAAATTCATAAAATATTTCCAGAAGCACCAATATATACTTTGGTATATAATAAAAAGAGAATGGGGAAATATTTTAAAGGGATAGATATAAGAACATCTTTGGTACAAAAATTACCTTTTGGAATAAGTAAATATAGATATTATTTGCCACTTATGCCAATGGCTTTTGAGCAATTTGATTTATCTGAATATGACCTAATTATTAGTACATCTTCGTGTTGTGCTAAAGGTGTTAATGTTAATGCAAATTCAACACATATATGTTATTGCCATACGCCAATGAGATATGCATGGGACATGTATAATAAATATAATACTGGAAATATACTAAAAAAATTTATTATAGCAAAACAGATAAGTAAATTACGAATATGGGATTGTGTATCTTCAAATAGGGTAGATTATTTTATAGCTAATTCTGAATATGTGAAAAAGAGAATAGAGAAACATTATAGAAGAGAAGCTAGAGTAATTAATCCACCAATAGATGAGATGTATTATAAAAAAAGTAAAAAAACAGGAGAAAATGGATATTATTTAGCTGTAAGTAGAATGGTAAAATATAAAAAAATGGATTTAATAGTAGAAGCTTTTAATGAATTGAATTTGCCATTAATAGTTGTTGGAGATGGACCCGAAAGAAATAAAGTAAAAAGAATAGCCAAAAAGAATATTGAGTTTAAAGAAGAGATTTCACAGAAACAATTAAAAGAATTATATGATAATTGTAAAGCATTTGTTTTTATGGCTGAAGAAGATTTTGGAATGGTTATGGCAGAAGCTGAAGCTTGTGGAAAACCAGTAATAGCATATTATAAAGGTGGAGCAAGTGAGATTGTTGAAAACGAAAAAAGTGGATTATTTGTTGAAAAGCAAACAAAAGAATCATTAATAGAAAAAGTTAATTTAATGGAAAAAATATATAAAAAATTTGATGAAGATGAAATACGAGAATATGCAAAAAAATTTAATGTTAATAATTTTAGAGAACAAATAAAAAATGCAATTGATGAATGGAAGTAATTATATTATCTGATAGATTGAATACAAGAATTAAAATAAATAAGTAATACAATAAAAATAGAAGGAGACAAAATGGTAGCAGAAGTAATAATAAATAGAGGAGCAAAAAAATTAAATAGAATATTTGATTATAATATACCAAAAGAATTAGAAGAACTAATACTAGTAGGAAGCAAAGTATTAGTTCCTTTTGGTAATGGTGGAAAACTGGTTGAAGCTTTTGTTACAGGAATTAAAGAAAAATCAGAGTATGAAATAAAAGATATAGCAAAACTAGAAGAAAATTTAACAGATAATCAAATAAATCTGGCCAAATGGATGGCAAATAGATATTTTTGTAATGTGTCAGAGTGTATAAAATTAATGCTTACACCAGGAACAAGAAATAAAAATAAAGATAAGAGAATACAAGATAAAAAGGTAAATATAGTTCAATTAAAAAAGAGTAAAGAAGAGATAGAAAATGACGTTATAAATAAAAATGTAAAATCAGATAAACAAATAAAAATATTAAATTTTTTAAAAAGTAATGAAAATGCTACTGTTACAGAAATAGAAAATTTTACTGGATGTTCAAGAGCAATTGTTAATACTTTGGTGAAAAATGGTTATTTAGAATTTATAGAGAAGAAAGTAGAAAGAAATCCACTTATTGATAGACAATGTGAAAAAAGTAATAGTTTAGAATTAACAGAAGAACAGCAAATAGCATTTAAAAATGTAGAAGAAGCAATAGATACGAATAGATATAAGCAATTTTTATTATATGGGGTTACAGGTTCAGGAAAAACAGAGGTGTATTTGCAATTAATAGAAAAAGTCATAAAAATAGGAAAAAATGCGATTGTATTAGTCCCAGAAATATCGTTGACTCCACAAATGTTGGATAGATTTATTTCAAGATTTGGAAAAGAAGAAATAGCAATTTTGCATAGTAAGTTGTCTATAGGAGAGAGGCATGATGAATGGGAAAGAATAAGAAATGGTAAAGCAAGAATTGTAATTGGAGCTAGATCAGCAATATTTGCACCTATAGAAAATATAGGGATTATTATAATAGATGAAGAACATGATACATCATATAAATCAGAAACAACGCCTAGATATAATGCAAAAGAAATAGCTAAAATAATTGCAAAAACAAATAATGCTCCACTATTGCTAGGAAGTGCAACTCCAGATATTAGTACATTTTATAGGTCACAAAACTATAATAGACAATATGAAAATCTAATTGGAGAAAATTGTGAAGAAATAAAATTATTGGAATTAACTAAAAGAGCTAATAATTCATCATTACCTAAAGTAGAAATAATTGATTTAAAACAAGAATTAGCAAATGGTAATAGATCAATGTTAAGTATGGAATTATATACATCTATAGAAGAAAATTTAAAAGCGAAAAAACAAACAATTTTATTTTTAAATAGAAGAGGATATTACACATTTATAATGTGCAGAAATTGTGGATATACAGTAAAGTGTCCATATTGTAATATTAGTATGACATATCATAGTTATGAGAAAAAATTGAAATGTCATTATTGTGGACATGAAGAAAATTTAGTTCAGGTTTGTCCAGAATGTCATAGTGATAAGATTAGATATTTTGGAACAGGAACGCAAAAGTTAGAGCAAGAGATTTGTAAGCAATTTCCACAAGCTACAACTATTAGAATGGATATAGATTCTGTGAAGAAAAAAAATTCACATGAAGAAATATTAAAAAAATTTAGAGATGAAAATATTGATATATTAATAGGAACACAAATGGTAGTTAAAGGACATCATTTTCCAAATGTTACTTTAGTAGGAGTAATTGCGGCAGATAGTTCTTTAAATATAGATGATTATAGAGCAAATGAAAGAACTTTTCAGATTTTAACTCAAGTTGCAGGAAGAGCGGGTAGAGACAAATATCCAGGTAAAGTTGTTATTCAAACATATAATCCAGATAATTTTAGTATAATATGTGCTCAAAAACAAAATTATAATATGTTTTATGAAACAGAGATAGAACTTAGAAAGCAGTTGAAATATCCACCATTTTGCGATATAATATTAATTGGATTTAATAGCTATCAAGAAGATGAAATAAAAAAAGTATCTGAATATATGTATAAAAAATTAGAATTTAATTTAGACAAAGAAAAATTTAGAATATTTAAACCTACTCCATGTCCAATAGATAAAATTCAAAATAGATATAGATGGCGAATTATAATAAAAGGAATTATGGATAATAAAACTAATAAAATTTTGAATGAGGTTTTAAGGGAAATATATACTAAAAATATTAAAGATACAAGAATATCAATAGATATAAATCCTAATAGTATGAGTTAGTGAAAGGAATGAAAATATATGGCAATAAGAAATCTAAGATATCAAGGTGATGAAATATTAAAAAAGAAATCAAGAGAAATTTTAAATGAAGATATTGCAGAAGAAAAAATACAAACATTAATAGATGATATGATTGATACTATGCATAAATACAATGGAGTAGGATTAGCAGCAGTTCAAGTTGGAGTTTTAAAAAGAATTGTAGTTATTGATTTATATGATGATAATGGACCAATAGTATTAATAAATCCAGTAATAATAAAAACAAAAGGTGAACAAGAAGTAGAAGAGGGATGTTTAAGTTTTCCAAATGAGTTTGCAAAAGTAATAAGACCAGCAGAGGTGGTTGCAGAATATACTGATAGAAATGGTAAAAGGATGAGAGTAAAAGCAAAAGAATTATTAGCTCAGGCTATAGCACATGAATTAGATCATCTAGATGGAGAATTATTTATTGATAAAATAATTCCAGGTACATTAGAATATGTAGAACCAGAAAAGTAAAAAATAAAGGAGATTTTATATGAAGATTGTATTTATGGGAACACCAGATTTTGCTGAAGAAAGTTTAAAAAAAATTTATGAAGCAAAACATGAAATAATATCTGTTGTAACAAATCCAGATAGACCTAAAGGGAGGGGGATGAAACTTATTTCAAGCCCTGTAAAAGAATATGCTTTAGAACATGATTTAACTGTTTTACAACCAGAAAAAGTAAAAGGAAATATTGAATTTATTGAAAAAATAAAAGAATTAAATCCTGATATTATATGTGTTGTAGCATATGGAAAAATTTTACCAAAAGAAATATTAGAAATTCCTAAATATGGATGTATTAATGTACATGCATCATTATTACCTAAATATAGAGGTGCAGCACCAATACAATGGGCAGTCATAAATGGAGATAAAACAACAGGAGTAACTACAATGTATATGGATTTAGGAATGGATACTGGAGATATGATTTTAAAAAGAGAAGTAGAAATAGGCGATGAAGAAACAACAGGAGAACTATGGGATAGATTAAAAGTGATAGGTGGAGAACTTTTAGTTGAAACTGTAGAAAAAATTGAAAAAGGAATAGCACCTAGAGAAAAACAAGATGAAGAATATACAATGGCTCCAATGTTATCAAAAGATATGGCAAAAATAGATTGGAATAAAACAGCAGAAGATATAAAAAATTTAGTAAGAGGTTTAAATCCAATAATGGGAGCATATACTTTTTTAAACGGTAAAAAAGTTAAATTTTGGAAAGTTCAAGTTGCAAAAGAAATACATGCAGAAAATATGAATTTTTTAAAAAACGGAACAGTTATTGTGTCAGATGCAAAAGATGGAATATATATAAAATGTAAAGAAGGAATTTTGAAAGTATTAGAAATACAAGGTGAAAATGCAAAAAGAATGACAATACAAGATTATTTAAGAGGAAAACCAATACAAGAGTTTGAGATTTTTGAGTAAATATTTAGAAAATAGTTGTAAAATAAAAGGAAAATTGATATACTTATACAAGTTAAGTATATCTTTTTATGTTAAAGGAGGAAAAGATTATGGAAGAAAATAAAAAAGTTGAAAATGGAGAGGTTGTTGAATTAGAACAAGAAATAAAAACAGAAGATGAAGGAATACAAATATCAAATGATGTTGTAGCTGTTATAGCAGGAGTTGCTGTATCAGAAGTGCAAGGTGTATCTGGAATGTCAGGTGGTTTTGCAGGAGGAATAACAGAAGTATTAAGCGGAAAAAAGAATTTAGCTAAAGGAATTAAAGTAGAAATAGATGACTCAAAAGTAAAAATAGATGTTAACATTATTGTAGAATATGGTTCTAGAATACCAGATGTTGCATTTGAAATTCAAAATAGAGTAAAAAAATCAGTAGAAAATATGACTGGATTAAAAGTTGAAGAAGTTAATGTCCATGTTCAAGGTGTAAATACAGATTCAGTAAAAAACAACAAAGAAGAACAGGAAAATGATGAAGTAGAAGAAAATAATGAAGAAATGTAATTAGTATATAAAAATATTACTAGTCAAATAAAGATAAGGAGAAGAGATAGAATGAAAATTTTAGAAAAAACTACATTAATTATATATTCTTATGTAATGTTAATATTATCAATTTTAGCTTGTTTATTAGTATTTGGATGGATAGATTCAGGATTTGTTATGAGTATTATTAATAATATATTAGTAGGTGATACTTCTGGCAAGATCGTTTTAGGAGTAAGTGTATTATTTATATTACTTTCTATAAAATGCATATTTTTTGATACAACTTCAAGAGAACAAATTAAGGAAAGACAAGGTGTGTTATTAGAAAATGAAAGTGGAAAATTAATGATTTCTAAAGAAACAATAGAAAATTTAGTAAATTCTGTTGCTAAAGGTTTTGAAAGTACAGAAGATGTTGCGACTAGAGTTGAATTAGATAATCAAAATAATGTAAAAGTTTATGCAAATTTAACAGTAAGTGCAAATGCTGTTATTAAAGATTTATCAGCAAAACTTCAAACAAGTATAAAAGATAAAGTAAAAAAAGCTACAGATTTAGATGTAAATGAAGTAAATATAACTATAAAAAAAGTTGCCGACAAACAACATGAAGCATAAAATAGTAAAACATAATGGTATTAGAAAGGTTGTGAAAATATGAACAATTTTAAAGAATTTTGGAATCAGTACAAAGGTGCTATAATAGGTGTTATATTGGCTATATTAATATTAATAACAGGTTTAGATAAATTGATATTAGCTATAGTAGTATTATTTGTAGGAGCTTTTGTGGGTAATTATGTACAAAGAAATAAAGAAGATGTTAAGAGTAAATTAAAGAAATTTATAGATAAAATGTAATTTTGAAGGGGAATAATTATGAATAGAACAGCAATAAGAGAAAAAGCTTTTAAATTGATATATAGTCTAGAAATACAAAAATATAATAGTTTAGAGGAACAAATTAATATATATTTTGAAAGTGAAAACATAACAGATGAAGAAGCAAAAAAATATATTGAAGATGCAGTTTTAGGAATAGAAAAAAATAAAGATGAAATTTGTAGTTTAATAGAGAAAAATTTAAAATCAGATTGGAAAATTGATAGAATTTCAAAGATAGATTTATCTATATTAAAACTTGCAATATATGAAATAAAATATAAGGAAATACCATTTAAAATAGCTATAAATGAAGCTGTTGAGTTAGCTAAAAGATATGGAGAAGATCCATCAAAAAATTTTGTTAATGGTATATTAGCAAGTATTGTAAATAAATAAAAGTGTAAGTCAGGGATATTTTAAGAAGTCAAACTTCAAAAAAAGTATCCCTAGTTTAAGTTAAAGGAAGAAAATATATGAAATATGAGGAAATGGCAATAAGTGTTACAGACCTAAATAAATATGTAAAAAATAAAATAGCTGATGATGAATATTTAAATAACATTTTAGTAAAAGGTGAAATTTCCAATTTTAAACATCATTATACAGGACACATGTATTTTACATTAAAAGATGAAAATTCATTGATAAAGTGTATTATGTTTAAATCATATGCACAAAAATTAAATTTTGAACCTAAAGATGGTATGAAAGTATATATTTTTGGAACAGTATCAGTTTTTGAAAGAGATGGTATATATCAAATTTATGCAAAAGCCATGGAACAAGATGGGGTAGGAGATTTATATACCAAGTATCAAAAATTAAAAAATGAGTTAGAAGAAAAAGGATTATTTGATGAAAATCATAAGAAAAAGATACCAATTATGCCTAAAATAATAGGTGTTTTAACCTCACAAACAGGATCTGTTATAAGAGACATTATAAATGTTTCTACAAGAAGAAATCCAAATGTATATATAAGATTGTTTCCAGTTCCAGTACAAGGAGAAGGAGCAGCTGAAAAAATAGCATATGGTATAGATTATATGAATAAAAACAAATTAGCTGATGTTCTTATATTAGCAAGAGGTGGAGGCTCTTTAGAGGATTTATGGCCATTTAATGAAGAAATTGTTGCTAAAAGTATATATGATTCAGAGATTCCAATAATTTCAGCTGTAGGTCATGAAACAGATTTTTCAATATCAGATTTTGTTGCGGATTTAAGGGCACCAACGCCATCTGCAGCAGCAGAATTAGCAGTTCCAGATATATATGAAGTTAAACAAAAAATTAATTCATATGAAAATAGAATGAAATTATCTTTAAATAAGAAACTAGAAATTTTAAAATTACGTTATGAAAAATGTATGTCAAGTTCAGTTTTCAAAGATCCGACAAGAAAGATAAATGAAAATTATATAAAAATAGACACATATATAAAACAATTAGAAAATTTAGTAAATAAATCAAAAGAAAAAAATAGAAATAAATATACAGAACTAGTCGCTAAACTAGATACATTAAGCCCTTTGAAAACACTGTTAAGAGGTTATTCAATAGTGGAAAAAGATGATAAAATAATAAAAAGCGTTAAAGAATTGAAAACAAATGATAACATTATTATAAAATTAAATGATGGAAAAAAATCGGCTAAGATTATATAATAAATAACCCAAAATTATAGAGTTAACAGGAAGGGGCAAGGTATAATAAAATGGGGAGCAAAGAAAAAACATTAATGATAGTAACAATTATATTATTAGTAATAATGCTTGTTATGGCATGTTATAATGTTTATGATAAAAAAGAAAATGAACAAATTCAAAATAATATTGTAAATGAAAGTTATAACAACAATATTATAGAAAATGATTATTAAAAATAAGGGTAAAGGAAAAAGATTATGAAAAAAAGTTTTGAAGATCAAATTATAGAATTGGAAAATATTATAAGTGAATTAGAAAATGGTGACTTAAATTTAGACGATTCAGTAAAAAAATTTGAAGAAGGGATGAAAATCTCAAAAGAATGTAGTAAAATGTTAGAAAGTGCAGAAAAGAAAATAACAATATTATTAAATGATGATGGAAAATTAAAAGAAAAAGATTTAGATACAGAATAGTTTTTGGGGGAGGATTTTTTTATAATGAATGGATTTATGAAGTTTATTCACAATAAATATATATATATTCCAGTATTATTATGGTTTGGAATACAATTATTTAAATTATTGTATGATTTGGTAAAAAACAAAAAATTTAATTTTAAAAGAATTTTAGGTGCAGGTGGAATGCCGAGTTCACATTCTGCAGTTGTTACAGGATTAGCAACATTAATAGGAAAATATGAAGGAGTAGATAGTGCAATTTTTGCTATGTCATTTGTAGTTGCATTTGTAGTAATGTATGATGCATGTGGTGTAAGAAGAGCAGCAGGAAAGCAAGCAGCCTTATTAAATAAATTAGTAGAAACACCAGGACTAACAGGAGTGCAGGTTTCTGAAAGATTAGTAGAAGTTTTAGGACATACTCCAATACAAGTTATTGTTGGAGCTTTAATAGGAATAATAGTAGGATTAATAGCTTAAAAAGGAGTGAAGAATGATGACTGATATAGAAATTGCAAGAAATACAAAACTGAAAAATATTCAAGAAATAGCTAATGAGATTAATATTGATACAGAAGATTTAGAACAATATGGAAAATATAAAGCAAAGATTTCTGATAAAATATATAAAAAAATAGATAATAACAAAAGCGGAAAATTAGTATTAGTAACAGCAATGAGTCCGACGCCTTTGGGTGAAGGAAAAACAACAGTATCAATTGCGATAGCAGACGGACTAAGAAAAATTAATCAAAAATCAATATTAGCATTAAGGGAACCTTCATTAGGACCAGTATTTGGAATAAAGGGAGGAGCAACTGGCGGTGGAAAAGTTCAAGTAGCTCCAATGGAAGATATAAATTTACATTTTACAGGAGACATACATGCTATTACTTCAGCTAATAATCTTTTATCTAGTTTGATAGATAATCATATTTACTTTGGAAACAAACTTAGATTTAAAGAAGTAGTATGGAAAAGATGCTTAGACTTAAATGATAGACAATTAAGACAAATAGAAACAGGACTTTCTGGAGAAAGCAAAATAGTACCTAGAAAAGATAAATTTGATATAAGTGTTGCATCAGAAATAATGGCTATATTATGTTTGTCAGAAAATATATTTGATTTAAGAAATAATCTAGGAAATATTTTAGTTGGATATAGTGAAGAAAATAAACCAATATATGCAAAAGATTTGAATGCAGAAGGTGCGATGACAGTATTATTAAAAGATGCTATAAAACCAAATTTAGTACAAACATTAGAACATACACCAGCAATTATACATGGAGGTCCTTTTGCTAATATAGCACATGGATGTAATAGTATTATAGCTACAAAATTAGCAATGAAATTATCAGATTATACTGTAACAGAAGCTGGGTTTGGAGCAGATTTAGGAGCAGAAAAATTTTTAGATATAAAGTGTAGGAAAGCTAATATACAACCAGATGTAGTGGTAATAGTTGCAACAGTAAAAGCAATCAAATATCATGGTGGAATAGAAAAAGATAAAATACAACAAGAAAACATTGAAGGAATCACAAATGGAATTGGAAACCTATATAAGCATATAGAAAATATAAAAGAAAAATTTGGATTAAATGTAATTGTTGCATTAAATAAATATAAAACAGATACAGAAAAAGAAATAAATTATATAAAAAATTGTTTAGAAGAAAAAGGAATAGAATTAAGCATTGTAGAAGGATGGGAAAAAGGTGGAGCAGGAGCAATAGATATTGCTAAAAAAATAGTCAATATAACAGAAAAAACAAAAGAATTAAAATATGTATACCAATTAAATGAAAGTACAAAAGATAAAATATATAAATTAACTAAAAATATATATGGTGCAAATGAAATTATATATGAAGAAAAAGCAGAAAAAGAAATAGAGAGAATAGAAAAACTTGGATATAGTAAATTACCAATATGTATGGCAAAAACACAATATTCTTTTTCAGACAATGCTAAAAATTTAGAATGTAAAGAAAAATATAGTATAACAATAAGAGATTTAGAAATAAAATCTGGAGCAGGATTTATTGTAGTCTATGCTGGAAAGATAATGACAATGCCAGGATTGCCTAAAATACCTGCAGCAGAATCTATAGATATAGATAAAAATGGAGATATAGTTGGATTATTTTAAAGTATATAAAGTAATAGTGCACTTTTTTATAAAAGTGCACTTAATACTAGGATTCCTAAATTATCATTATAAATTTCATCAAATTGAGAAATAGGCAAAGGATTTGTGCCAAGACCAGCTTCAATTGTATAGCCTGGTCTATTATAATTTTGGATAAACCAATCTTTATAACCTGCAAAACTTGAATTATAAGGTGTTTTAGATAATGTATATCCACTTGATTTAGCTAATTGCTGACCAATTCTTAAGCTATTTGGTGGATTATAATTTTGAAATTGCCAATAAATTTCCTTTCCTTGTGTATGATATGCTAGAATCAATCTGAAATCATGTGTCAAAGTAAAATTATAAATAGCTAAAGCTTCAGGCTCAGTAAGAGGGTCAGAACCCACAAAATCACGTGGAGCAGGAGAAGTGAATCCTTCATCATATTTTATTTTTTTTGCATTTTCCCATCCAGCCGGAAATTGCAAATTTAAATCCACACCTGTGGGCTTAAAAAACTTCCACCTACAAAATAAAATTAATGAAAAGCAGTAATCATCTATATTACAGAGATTCTTTTATCGTAAGAAATGCAAAAAATAGCTAGAACATAATTTGGAAGGTTTCATTAGATGGAGAGAAAGTTACAAATGAGAGAATAAGAAGAGTATCAATGGACAAGTTCTATGAAATAGTTACTGGAGACAAAGAAGCATTTTATAAGATTTGTATGGAAATACCAAAATTAATAGATGAAATTATAAAAGAAAATAAGGAATTACAAGTTGGTTCAGATACAGTAGTTGATGAACTAAGAGAGAAAAATCCTGATTTATTAAAGGCATTATATTTGTTAGCATTTAAAGAATATGAAGGTTTTGATAAAATTAAATAGAAATACATTTATAGAGAGATAAAAAATGTAATTGTATTAAAAATCAAAAGAAGTGCTAAATAGAGCAAAATCCCACAACTGGATTTCTGTATTTTCTCTATTAAAATTTTCTGACTATACTTGACAATTTACAATAAAGATGTATAATAGCATTATGTTAAATCAATATATTATTTATAAATTTATAATTCAATTTTATTTTGATTCTTATTATTTTCCAATGAATATAAAGAATGTTACATTTGAAATAAAAATAATATTATGCTAAAATCATATTTACTTAAAGTAGGAAAAAATTGAAAAATCCTAAAGTTGGAGATCTATTTATCCTAATTTGTGTCCTTAATGCAAAGAAAGGTAGGAAATATGAGAGATAAAGAAGAAAAGATAAAAGAAAAAATTAATTTAAAACAATTAGCAACAACAATAATTATCATAATATTATTAATTTTAATTGGATATGCTTTACCTCAAAATGAAAGTAATAAAGAGCTTCCGCCAGAGAATACAAACACTGATTCTAATATTAAAATAAATAATATTCCTCCATATTCAGGAAAGTTGGTCATTGCTATTAATAATAATGAGCCATATTTTGAAGATAATGATATAAGTACCAAAAATTTTGAAGACTATTCAAAACTTGATGATTTTGATAGAGCGGGAGTAGCTTTTGCTAATATATGTAAATATACAATGCCACCAGAAGGAACAAAAAGAGGGAATATTTCATATAAACCTACTGGTTGGGTTCAATATTTATATGGAGAAAATAATAGCAAACATTTATATGAAAGATGTCATTTAATTGCATGGCAATTAGGGAATGAAAACAACAATAGACAAAATTTAATAACAGGCACTGCACAGCTAAATGATGCTATGATAGAATATGAAAATATAGTTGCAAACTGGATTAAACAAAAAAATAAGCAAAATAAAGATTATCATGTTTTATATAGAGTAACACCTATTTATGAAGGGGAGAATAAGTTGGCAACTGGCATCCAAATGGAAGCAAAGTCTGTTGAAGAAGAAGGAGTATCTTTCAATAAATTTATATATAATGTACAGGATAATTTTGAAATTGATTATAGTACGGGGAAAGCAAAGTTGATAAAATAAACACAAGGAGGATTAATTTGGAATTAGAATTAAACAGAATAACAGAAAAACTAAAGCAAAATGATTTTGTGAAAAATTTTATAAATGAACTAAGTGAGGCTCTAGAAAATTTTAGCAATCAAGAAAAAGTAAAAAGTAAAAAAATTGGAGAAATAAAATTAACTCCTGAAGAAGATTTAAAATTTTATAGAAAGAAATGGAATTTTTTAGAAAATTATTTTGAAAAAGAATTATCAGATTTAAGTAAGGGTGAAATATTTCTTGTTACAAACAAATATGAAAATGATTATGAATATCATAGATATAAAGTTACTCAATATGTAGAGGGGCATGAACGTAAAAATATTGCATTTGAGAAAGATTTGCCTGAAAATGTACAATTAGGAGATGTAGTTAGAAAAATAGATGGAAAATATATTTATGATAAGCAAGCTACGCAATATATCAAGAAGTCTTTAAATGAAATTAAACAAAGGATAATAAACGAAAGAAATTAAGTAAAAATAAATTATTGATTTGTATTGTGCAAATTTATAATCTTGAAAAAAGTTTATTAAATATAAAGCACCTAATAGTGTAAAAGAACTATTGGGTGCTCTTTTTGGCGTTTTGGTACATTGACAAACACACTAAAATTAGTGTCATAATTAGCCATTTTCTTTAATAATCTGTTATTAGATAAAATTAAAATGAAATGGAAAGGACATGATGTATTTATGAGCAAAACAAAGAGCAAAGAAAACAAATTAGAATTTAATACATATTGTATTTTTACAAATGAAGAACAAGATGTAAATCAAATAATAGGATTAATATTTAAAGATTATATAGGGAGATTAAAAGCGAAAACAAAGTAATTATGAAAAAGTTTGCAAATTTAAAATTGATACGTTACTATAGTAGCATAGATGGTTACGGATAGGAGGTAAAATGCTTAACTTGAGAAATCAAAACTTCAAAGTTGGAATGTATATTAGATTATCAAGAGAAGATGGCGACAAACAAGAAAGCGAAAGTATCAGTAATCAAAGAAAAATTTTGCAAAGATATGTAAAGGAGAATAATTTAAATTGCGTAAAGGAATATGTTGATGATGGAGTAAGTGGAACAACATTTGATAGACCTGGATTCAAAGAAATGATAAATGACATTGAAAATAAGACTATTAATATGATTATAACTAAAGATTTATCAAGACTAGGAAGAGACTATATAACAGTAGGAGAATATACAGAAAAGTATTTTCCGAAAAACAATATAAGATATGTTGCTTTAACAGATGGTATAGATACATATGTAGATAGCACTAATAACGATATAACACCATTTAAAGCAATAATGAATGACATGTATGCAAAGGACATTTCAAAAAAAATCAGAAGTGTTTTAAAAGAAAAACAAAAAAATGGAGAATATATGTGTAGTATTCCAGCTTATGGATACAAAAGACACCCTACAGTCAAAAACAAACTAATTGTAGATGAGCAAGTAAGATATGTTGTAGAGAAAATTTTTGATATGTATGCAAATGAACATGGAAGTGTGGAAATAGTAAATTATTTAAACAATAATCATTTTCTATCACCAACAGGCTATAGAAAAACAGGACTAATTCAAGATAAAAATAAAAATGGCTATAACTGGAATGAAGTAACTTTATGTAATATGTTAAAAAATGAAGTTTATATAGGAAACACTATTCAAAATAAAAGATCTATTATCTCATACAAAGTAAAAAAATTTAAGAAAGTCAACAAAGAGGAACATATAAGAGTAGACAATACACACGAAGCCATAATCGACAAGGATTTGTTTGAAAAAGTTCAATGTATATTTGAAAGAAGAGGAACAAATAGTAAACTAAAATATGACTATTTATTAAGAGGATTACTTTACTGTTATCATTGTAAAAGAAAATTGCAAATTGTTTTAAAGAAGAATTCAAAAAGAAAAGCAAAAGCGCATCCATATATAACTTGTAGTGATGCGAAAGAACGAGGGTGTTATCCATTAAACATGAGTTATGAAAAATTCGAAAAACATATTGTTTATATTATAAAAAAAGTATGTCAAATATATGCAGACAAAGAAATTTTTTATTCAATTTATGAAAAATATCAAAATAAAACACTTGATATTAGAGAAGGATATAAGAAAAAAATAGAGAAAATTAATCAAACAATAGCCGATATAAATAACAATTTAGATAAAATGTATATGGATAAATTAAAAGGAATTTTGCAAGAGGAAGATTATATTAGAGTATCACAAAAATTAGGTTCAGAAAGAGTAAAATTAAATGAACAAAAACAAGAATTAGAACAAAAATTGATTGGAGTAGAAGATAAAATTGAAAATAAAAGACAAAAGGAAGAGGAAAAAGAACTAGGCAAGTTGATAGAAAATTTTTTGAAGTTTGAGAAAATAGATAAAATATTTTTATACAGATTGATAAATAAAATTGAAATTGATAAAGATAAAAATATTTATATATATTTTAACTTTTCAAAATTAAATTCTATCACGGAAAATTTATACGAATTTATTAAAATTGAAGAAATAATAAATGAAAATGGAAAAACTAGCAAAGCTGTATAAATAAAGCAATGTAAGACTTTGCAAAAAGGCTGGAAGTTTTTTAAATCCACACCCCTAATATTTGCTTTCCATCCAGCTGGAAAAGGAATGTTAGGGAATTTTGAATCAATTTTTTTAGCTTGCCTATAATAGTTTGAATTTTGAAAAATACGACCAGTAACTAAATCAACTCCATCAGGATTAACCATTGGCATAATATAAATACTAGAATTATCAAATAATTTTTTAATAGAAACATTATAAAGAGAACCATTGGATGTATAATTTTGACAATATTCTTCAATAAACTTCATAAGAACTACCGAAGTTATCCATTCATTTGCATGAATAGAACCAGAATAAAATACTTTGTTTGGACCATTACCTAATTTTACTACATATAGGTTATTTCCCATAACACTATTTCCTATAGTTTGAATGTTTAAAAAAGGATAAGAATAATTTAGCAATCTTAGATTTTGCCTTAAAATTAAAGATGTATAAGAAACATCTGTCGGAACAATATTCATTCACATCACCTAAAATATTATATGTTATAGAAATAAAAAAGTTAATTTTAAAATATTGATAAAAAATTAATGGTAGTGTATAATAATTATGTACATGGGGATGTACTTGGTTTCGACATGATACTAGAAGGATAAATAGCAAGTAGTGGATTCTCGTTGGCCACTTAAAAAAACGGGAAATTAAAAATAAACGCAGAAAATAATAATGAGTACGCTTTAGCTGCCTAATTGCAGCTACACTTTACTAAATTTTCCTACAAATTTAGATAAGGTGTTATATTAGTAGGAAACAAAGCTACTTTTGCTTTTAAAGTAGTGGGTATCAAAAAAGCTATATTTATGCTAAACCTGTTTATTGGTGTGGTATAAATGAATATAAAAAATAAACTAAACTTGTAGAAATTTATTTGGAAAGTATTATGGACAGGAGTTCGAATCTCCTCATCTCCACCAAAATGGTTTGAATATAAGAGAGTGAGATATGTTATGGTATTACTTTTTATAGTACTTGTATTAATAGTATTAGCAATTCTTACAAAAATGAAAAGAATTAGAAAAAAGACATTACTAATAATTGGTATTATATTTA
The DNA here is from genome assembly GCA_934169725.1 of uncultured Clostridia bacterium. Classification (GTDB taxonomy): domain Bacteria; phylum Bacillota; class Clostridia; order TANB77; family CAG-508; genus CAG-269. The sequence continues at coordinate 36,699 of CAKPOF010000008.1, forward strand.
GTATTGGTTTTATTATTTATATCGGGTATTATTTTAAAAATATTTATATAAATCCAAATTGGATTATGCAAATCGAAAGGTCAGACATTGATGGCTTTAGCAATAAAATATATATTTATTCAAATTACGATATAATCATAGAATATTATCCAGCTGAAGAATATCAAAAAACAAAAGTAAAATTAGACAGAGATGTAGATTTAGAAAAAGTATATAATTATATTAATAATTGTGCAGGAAATTTAGACAAAAATTATAAAGTAGTGCTTAAAAATGGTCTAAATAAAGAAGATAAGGTTGTATTTATTTCTTCTAAAGATGAAGAAATAAAAGATTTTATAGAAAAATTAGATGTCTACATGATACAACAAAAATAAGTATGAATTAAATATAGATTGTCAACATAATCTTAACATATTTATTATTTTATGCTATAATATAGATAGAAATCCAAATGGATTTGAGTAAAAAAAGCAATTCATTATGTTACAAAAAGGAGAAATTTTATGCTAAAGAAAAGATTAATGGAAAGAATAGTAAAAAGTAAGTTTTATAATATAGGACTTATATTGATAATGATGATAGGCATTGTAATGCTTATATATAAACTATTCTATAATGTAGTTGGAGGATACTTCTGGGAAAGTAATCTTCCAATGGTTTCAGACACATTTACTGGATACATTGTAATTATTGCTATAATTATAATTGGTATTGGGTTGAAAGTACGGTATGATGAAAAACTAAAAGATTTATATTTTTTAGTATGGGCAATGTGGGTAATAGCCCTAATAGAAAGTTTAGTACATATTTTATAGACAGAATAAATAATGAATTGTTTTTCTAGAAGAAAGAATTTCCTTCTAGTTTTTTTTATATATTATTAATTTATAAAAATAACGTATTAGTACCCAGAATTCACCAAAAAATAACATAAATTACTTGTAAAAAACCATATATTGGTGTACAATACTCGTGTATGTAAAATAGGCTAGGAGGAAAAATAAATAATGAGATTTATAACAGATGAAAAATCAAAAATAGAATATAAAGAATTTTTAGAAAAAAATGAAAGATGTAACTTTCAGCAATCACTAGAATGGGCAGAGGTAAAAAAACCAAATTGGAAACCAGAAGTGATTTTAGCTGAAGATGATGATAAAAATATAATAGGATCTTTATGTGTATGGATAAGAAAAATGCCATTGTTTGGAAATATGATGTATGCATCAAGAGGACCTGTATGTGATATTCATGATGTAAATGTAATGCAACAATTAACAGAGGGTGCAAAAGAGTTAGCTAAAAAATACAATGCGTTTGTATTAAGAACAGAACCTGATATTTTAAAAGACGATCAATCTTTTAGAGATATAGTTACAGAACTTGGATATAAAATAAAAGATGATGCAAAAGATTTTAAAGATGAAATCCAACCAAGATTTGTATTTAGATTAGATATAAAAGACAAAACAGAAGAAGAAATAATGGCAGGATTTCATCAAAAATGGAGATATAATATACGATTAGCTGGAAGAAAAGGGGTTACTATAAAAGATGGAAATAAAGAAGATTTAAAAGATTTTCATAGAATAATGGTAGAAACAGGAGAAAGAGATGGGTTTATAATAAGACCATTATCATATTTTGAAAAAATGTATGATTGTTTAGGACCTAAACATATGAAAATTTTAATGGCATATTATGAAGGAGAACCAATTTCTGGTGTTATACCAATATTTTATGGAAACAAAACTTGGTATTTGTATGGTGCAAGTAGTAATAAACATAGAAATTTAATGCCTAATTATTTATTACAATGGGAAATGATAAAAATGGCTATAGCAAGAAAAGATGATGTATATGATTTTAGAGGAGTATCTGGAGTTGTTGATGAACATCACCCACAATATGGATTATATAGATTTAAAAAAGGTTTTGGAGCAACATTTACAGAATTTATAGGAGAGGTGTATTACCCATTTAAGCCATTTAAATATAAATTATATAAATTTTCAGAAAAAACATTTAGAACATTAAGACAATTAAAAAGAAAAAGTTTGAATAAAAAATAATAATTTATAATTTAAAGAAAGGAAAAATAGTAAAACTATTTTTGATAAAAGAAATGAAAGCATTAGTTATAGAAAAGAAAGATTTAGTGCATAATATAGAACAGATAAAAAAACATGCAGAAACTAATATGCCAGATGATAATGGGAAAAAAGTAAAAATAATAACTGTTGTAAAGGGAAATGGATATGGATTAGGATTAGTAGAATATACTAAATTTTTGATAGATAATGGAATTTCTTATTTTGCAGTTGCAACAGTAGAAGAAGCTATAGAGTTAAGAAATGCAGGCATAAAACAAGATATATTAATGTTATCTAGCACAGCTGTAAAAGAAAATGTAAAACAATTGGTAGATAATAATATTATTATAACTATAGGCTCAGAAGAAGATGTACAAGTCGCAGAAGAGATTGCAAAAGAAGAAAAAAAGAAAATAAGAGCACATTTAAAAATTGATACAGGTTTTGGAAGATATGGATTTGTATATTCAGATAGAGATAAAATGGTTGAAACATTAAAAACTATTCAAAATATACAAATAGAGGGAACATTTTCACATTTTTCTGTAAGTTTTTTTGATGATAAATATACAAAATTACAATTTCAAAGATTTATTGATGTTGTTGAAGTATTAAAAATGAATGATATAGAAACAGGGATGTTACACATATGTAACACATCGGCATTTATAAAATTTCCAAATATGCATTTAAATGCTGTAAGATTAGGTTCAGCATTTTTAGGTAGAATTTCTTTTAAAAATAATTTGGGATTAAAAAAGATTGCTTACTTAGAATCAGAGGTAACTGAAATAAAAAAATTACCAAAGGATTTTAATATAGGATATTCTAATACATATACTACAAAAAATGAAACTGAAGTAGCAATTATACCAGCAGGATATATGGATGGAATAAATATTACTACTGGAAGAGATATGTTTAGAAATGTTGACAAGTTGAGATATATAGTAAGAGATATAAAAGATTTTTTCAAAAATCACGATATGTATGTGACAATAAAAAACAAAAATTACAGGATTTTAGGAAGAATTGGGACATATCATGTTGTTTGTGATATTAAAGGAGAAAATGTGCAAATTGGAGATAAAGTAATTTTTCAAGTAAATCCTAAATATGTAGATTCTAAAATTAGAAGGGAGTACAGATAATGGCTTCAGAAGAAAAAAATAAAGAAAAGAAAATGAACTTTTTTCAAAAAGTAAAAAATTCTATTTTTAAAATAGAAAAATACCCAGAAATGTCAATAGAAGGACCAGGAAAAGCAATATCATATATTTCAAAATTGATAGTAATATTAGCTATAATTTTAGGTATATGGACAATGTATCAAACATATTCATTCGTAAAAGATGGAACAACATATTTGAAAAACGAATTCCCAGAGTTTTCATATAATGATGGGATTTTAGATGTGGAATCTGAAAATGAAATGAATTTGGAAAATGAAAGATTTGGAAAAATAATAATAGATACAAAAACAGATTCTGAAGAAAAAATAAATGAATATTCAACAGAAGTTAGTAATTATGGTATGGGAGCTATAATCTTAAAAGATAAAGTTATTTTAAAAAATACTATGACAGGTGAGATTTCATATAATTACAAAGAAAATTTTCAAAATTTAAATATAAATCAATTTACTAAAGAAGAATTAATAAATTATACAACAGGAACTGGTATAAATAAAATATATTTTAGTGTATTTATAACAATGTTTATCTATGGATTTGTAATGTATTTTATAAATACTTTATGGTATGCAGTGATTATAGCATTTGTAGGATATATTACAGCAATAATATTAAAAATGAAAATGAGATATGTTCCTATATTTAATATGGCAATATATTCACTTACTCTTTCTACTGTATTAAATATATTATATTTAATAGTAAATACAATATTTGAATTTACTATAGAATACTTTAGTGTTATGTATATAACAGTTGCAACAATATATTTAATAGCAGCAATATTTATAATAAAATCTGATTTTATAAAAAAACAATCTGAAGTAACTAAAATTGTTGAGACAGAAAAAGAAGTAAAAGAAGAAATGAAAGAGAAAAATAAAGAAGAAGAGGAAAAAGAAAAAATTAGAAAAAAGGATAAAGAAGAAGAAAGAAAAAAGACAAAAGATAAGAATAAAAAAAGTAAAGGTAATTTAAATGATACACCAGAAGAATCAAATGCATAATTTTATAGAAAGGGAAAGATATGGATAGAGAAAAAAGAAAGAATACTAATAACGAAAAAGAAAAGAAACAAAAATTACTTTTATTGGGAATAACTATTATATTAGCATTAGCAATAGTTATAACAGGTACAATTATATATAATAAAAACAATAAAAATGAAGATGAAAATGTATTAGCATATACAGATTTAATAAAAGAAATATCATATGGTAATATTGAAAAAGTAGAACTTACAACAGGGAGTAAAGAAGCAAAAATAAAACTAAAAAATGAAGAAGAAGAGAAAAAATCAACAATACCAGATACAGAAGCATTTATAACATTAATTCAAACTAAAGTTTCTGAAGGAAATGAAATAGAGTTAATACAAAAAGCTCAAAGTTTTTGGGCTAAATTACCAAGTACAATATTTTCAATACTTCCAACTTTAATCATGTTAGCATTATTTGTTATGATATTTAAAATGCAAGGTCTTGGAGAAAAAGGACAAGTATATGATGAAACAGAGAGAAAAACAAAAATAAAATTTGATGATGTAGCAGGATTAGAAGAAGAAAAAAATGAAATGATAGAAATTGTTGATTTCTTAAAAAGACCTGAAAAATACACAAAAATGGGAGCAAGAGTTCCAAAGGGAGTATTATTATATGGTAAACCGGGAACAGGTAAAACATTAATAGCCAAAGCTATTGCTGGAGAAGCAGATGTACCATTTATTTCTATGAGTGGATCAGAATTTATAGAAATGTTTGCAGGTTTAGGTGCTTCACGTGTTAGAAGTTTATTTAAAAAAGCTAGAAAATTAGCACCTTGTATTGTATTTATAGATGAAATAGATGCAATAGGTTCAAGAAGAACTTCAAATAGTGGTGCAGAAACAGAAAATAATCAAACATTAAATCAATTATTAGTTGAAATGGATGGATTTAGTTCAGAAGAAACAATTATAGTTTTAGCAGCAACTAATAGACCAGAAATGCTTGATAAAGCTTTATTAAGACCAGGAAGATTTGATAGACAAATAACAATTCCCGCACCAGACTTAAAGGGAAGATTAGAAATATTAAAAATTCATAGTAAAGATAAAAAATTAGCAGATGATGTAAATTTAGAAAGTATTGCAGAAGATACAGCAGGTTTTACAGGTGCTGAATTAGAAAATATTTTAAATGAAGCTGCAATAGTTGCGACTAAAAGTAAACATGATGAGATTAAAAATGATGACATAGAAGAAGCAGTAAAAAAAGTAACTGTAGGTCTAGAAAAAAGAGAAAGAGTAATCTCAGAAAAAGACAAGAGATTAACAGCATATCATGAAGCTGGACATGCTGTTGTTAGTAGATATTTACCAACACAAACTAATGTAAAAGAAGTATCTATAATTCCAAGAGGTGTTGCTGGTGGATATACAATGTACAAAACAAATGAGGATAAGTATTATATTTCTAAAACAGAAATGCATGAAAAATTAATTGCATTATTAGGGGGAAGAGCAGCAGAAAAATTAGTATTAAATGATATTTCTACAGGAGCAAGTAATGATATTGAAGTAGCTACACAAATAGCAAGAGATATGGTTACTAAATATGGAATGAGTGATACTTTAGGTCCAATTGATTTCCAAGGCAAAGAACCTTATGAAATGCAGATGTTTGGTGAAAACATAGGTGATAAAATTGGATTGGAAGTAAAATCATTAATAGATACAGCATATAATGATGCAATAATATTATTAAATCAACATAGAGATAAACTTGATATAATAGCACAAACATTATTAGAAAAAGAAAAAATTAATGAACAAGAATTTAATGAAATTTTTGAGAATTAAATAGAGCAAATTAAAAAATGAAAATCCCACTCTGGATATTGTACCAGAGTGGGAAAAAGGATTTTATTCACTTTATTTTTCTTCAATTTCCTTTATTTCGTAAAGATACTTTAAAGATAAAAAATCTTTTATAAATTTTTTCAAACATTCTTTATCATCAAAGTAAAAACGATTGAATTTGATTTTAGCATTACATTCAATAGCTTTTTGTATGAGTAGAGCTTTATTATCAAATAAAAAATCGGATGGTTCCATAAAGTAACTGAGACAATTTTTTAAGTAAATACGTAGAGTATTGGTAGCTGTAAGATTAGCAATAAAAACTTGTAATTTGTCAAAAGTGTGTTTATCAGCTACTTGTATTGTAAAACGATCTTTTGCAGTACAACCTAAGACTTCTGAATATTGTATGATTTCTTGACGATTTTCACAAATATCAGAGTCCCGCTCAAAAAAAATGGAAGGACCATCAGGTAATAATTCAGTTGTTAAAGAAAATTCTTGTGACATAAGTTGCCTCCTTTTTTATAAAAAACAATAGTAAACATAAATATTTTAACATAATAAATAAAAAAATGCAATAAAAACCCCCTTTTAAGAACTAAATTCTAAAAAGGGGATAAGGAAGTTATTTAAATTCTTTTGAAAAATCTTTCAAAAAACTTAATAAATCGTCAATTTTACTAAAGTCTAAAGTCGTATATTCAAAGACAATTTCTTTGACTGATACTTTACCAGAATGAAGAATTAACAATCTGACAATATCGGTCCAATGCTTATGAATAATATCATCACAATTCCATAATGTTGTGAATTTTTTTCCTTTTAAGGATATTGCAATAGAAGAATTATGATATTCCAAATTTGAAATATATGATGATAAATCATGGAAAGCTTCACTTGTGTTTGTAACAATATAATGTGTGAATTTGTCATATGGCTCAATCTTGCAATTCAGATTTGTAGCATATCTTAAAATGTTAGCTTCAAATTCGGCTGCTAATTGTGACCGACCAAAGTTAATTGATTCACGATCTGGTGAAATTATTATAATGTTGCGGTAACGTTTTGACATAAAAAACCTCCTTGTGTATAAAAAATTTAATGTTAACAAAATAAGTATACCATGTTTTATGCAAACAATCAATTTATTTGCTAAAATTGTTGTTATATTGCAGAAAAAATGTTACTATTCACAGTAAAAAAATAAATCTTTTTTTAATTTAATAATATATTGTTTTTTTCATACCTTGGTGTCGCAAACCACATATTAAAATTACTAGTATGTAGTTTGCTCCAAATCGCACTCACTATCGTTCGTTTGATCGCTTACGCGGTATTTCAAAACAATATATTATTAAATTTTTATAGGTTAAATATTTTAACTGTGAATTGTAACGAAAAAATGATTACAATAATAACAAAAAAGGTAGTAAAAAAGTATTATTTATGATATATTTATAATTAATTTATATTAAAGAGGTGTTATTCTATGAAAATAAATGATGTAAATGAATTAAGAAAAATGGCAGTAAATATTAGAAAAGGAATAATAGAAGAAGTATATAGTGGGCAATCAGGTCACCCAGGAGGATCATTATCAATAGCTGATATATTAACAGTGCTATATTTTAATCAATTAAATATAGATGAAAAAAATCCAAAATGGGAAGATAGAGATAGATTTGTATTATCAAAAGGTCATTGTTCACCAGCATTATACAGTTGTTTAGCTAATAGAGGTTTTTTTCCATTAGAAGATTTAAAAACTTTTAGAAATATTAAAAGTTATTTACAGGGACATCCAGATATGAAAAATATACCAGGAGTAGATATGACAACAGGTTCTTTAGGGCAAGGATTGTCTGCTGCAGTAGGAATGGCCATAGCTGGAAAGATGGATAATAAAAATTACAGAGTTTATTGTGTATTAGGTGATGGAGAAATAGAAGAAGGACAAATTTGGGAAGCAGCAATGTCTGCTAATAAATATAAATTAGATAATCTTTGTATTATAGTAGATAATAACAATTTACAAATAGATGGAACAATAAAAGAGGTTATGAGTCCATACCCAATAGATGAAAAATTCAGAAGCTTTGGATTTGAAATTATAAAAATAGATGGACATAATATACAAGAAATTATAGATGCATTTGATGTTGCAAAAAATGTAAAAGAAAAACCAGTATGTATTATAGCTAAGACTATAAAGGGAAAAGGTATTTCATATATGGAAAATCAAGTAGGATGGCATGGAAAAGCACCAAACGAGGAACAATATAAAATTGCATTAGAAGAATTAAATGGGGAAAACAAAATTTGATTAGGAGTTGTTAATGGAATTAATAGGAGAAATTCAAGACATAATATATTATAATGAAACAAATAGTTATATGATAGCAGAGTTTGAAACAGAAGATGAACAAACTACAATTGTCGGGTATTTACCATTTATAAATACGGGAGATAGTATAAAAATTATAGGAAATTTTGTTGAACATAAAAAATATGGAAGACAATTTAAAGTAGAAACATTTGAAAAAATGATGCCACAGACAGTGGGAGCATTAGAAAAATATTTAGCAAATGGAAATGTGAAAGGTGTTGGTAAAGCGATAGCTAAAAGAATTGTAGCAAAATTTGGTGAAGATACAATTAATATATTTAAAACACAACCTCAAAGGTTAGCAGAAGTAAAAGGAATATCAGAATCAGGTGCTATGGAAATTGCAGAAAGTTTTTTAGAGAATTTGGAAGTATGGCAGATTGTAGGATTTTTAGAGAAATTTGGCATAGGTGCAGAATTTGCTAAAAAAGTATATGAATTATTAGGATTAAATGCAATACAACAAATAGAATCAAATCCATATATATTAATAGATATATCAAGAGGAGTGGATTTTAAACAAATAGATAAAATGGCCTTAGATTTAGGAATAAATTATGATAATAATAAAAGGATAGAAAGTGGTATTAAATATTCATTAATACGAGCAACATATAATGGTAATTCATGTGTTATAAAAGAAAACTTAATTCAATTTGTTGTATCATTATTAGATGTTACTTCTGAAAATGTAGAAGATGGATTAAAAGAATTACAAGCAAAAGACGAAATAGTAATAGAAAAGAGAGGAGAAAAAGATATTTGGATATATCTTTCAAACTTCTACTATACAGAGCAAGAAATAGCTATTAGAATAAAAAGATTACAAAATTCTGCAAATGCAAAAAAGATAAAAAATATAGATGTGATTTTAAAAAAGATAGAATTAAATTCTAATATAGAACTTTCAGAAAAACAGGTAGAAGCTATAAAAGAAGTAAATGAAAATAATGTAACAATTATAACGGGAGGACCAGGAACAGGAAAAACTACAATAATAAAAAGTATTATTGATATATATGAGCAAAAAGGAAACAAGGTTGTTTTATGTGCTCCAACAGGTAGAGCTGCAAAAAAGATGACAGAGACAACAGGAAAAGAAGCATCAACATTACATAGATTATTAGAAATAGGAAAAATTGATGAGAATGATTTTTATAAAACAAGTGCAGAATACGAGGGTGCACCAATAGATGCAGATTTAATAATAGTAGATGAATTATCAATGGTTGATATGTTTGTAATGAGTTATTTATTAAAGTGTGTATATAAAGGAACAAAATTAATTTTGGTAGGAGATTGTGATCAATTATCATCAGTTGGACCAGGAAGTATTTTAGAAGATTTAATAGAATCAGAAAAAGTAGTTACAATACATTTAGATAAAATTTTTAGACAAGCCGCCAAATCAAAAATTATATTAAATGCACATAGAGTAAATAATGGAGAACCATTTATATCAAAAGAAGATGAAGAATATACAGAAGAAACAATGAATGATTTTTTCTATATAAATGAACAATCACAAGAAAAAACATTAAACGAGATTTTATCATTATGTACAGGCAGGCTAAAAAATTATGGAGATTATGATTTTTTTCAAAATATACAAGTATTAACACCAACTAAAAAAGGATTATTGGGAACCAGAGAATTAAATAAAGCATTACAAGAAAAATTAAATCCTAATATATATAATTACCCAGAAAAATCAAATATGGGAGCTGTTTATAGAGTTGGAGACAGAATTATGCAGGTAAAAAACAATTATGATATAGATTGGGAAAGAAAAAATGGAATGGGAAAAGTAGAAATAGGAAAAGGTGTATTTAATGGTGAAATAGGTACAATAACAGAAGTTAGTGAAAAAAATAAAATAATAGAAATCAAATTTGATGATGATAAAACAGCATATTATGATTATACAGAATTAGAGCAAATAGAACATAGTTATGCAATAACAATACATAAGGCACAACGGAAGTGAATTTGATGTAGTTATAATGGCAATACCTCCATCAGCACCAATTTTATTAACAAGAAATTTATTATATACAGGGATAACAAGAGCAAAAAAATTGTTAATTATTTTAGGAAATGATAATGTTATAAAATTTATGATACAAAATGTAGACAGTAAAAAAAGAAATACAGGATTAAAATATAAATTAGAAAATCTATAAAGAGGTGATTATAAAAAAAATAAATATACTAGATATAATTTTTCCACAAGTTTGTGGTATTTGTGGAAAAATTAATAGTGAAGGACTGTGTGGGAAATGTAATAAAAAGTTAGAAAATATTGCAGAATACCAGATTGTAAATGAAGAATTTCCAAAAACTAAATATTTTGAAAATTTACTATATATTTTTAAATATGAAGGATTAATAAGAAAAATATTAATAGATTATAAATTTAATGAAAAATCATATATATGTGTAAGTTTTGTAAAATTTATTATAAACAATAAGAAAATGTTTGAAAAATTAAAAAGTTATGATACAATAATTCCAGTTCCAATAAGTAAAAAGAGAATGAAAGAAAGAGGATATAACCAAAGTTTACTCATAGCAAAAGAATTAAGCAAGAAAATAAAAATAGATTTAGAAATAAATTGTTTAATAAAAGTAAAAAATATAAAGGAACAAAGTAAATTAAATAAAGAACAAAGAGAAAAAAATATACAAAATGTATATGAATTGAAAAATAAACAGAAAATAATTAATAAAAAAATTTTATTAATTGATGATATATATACAACGGGAAGTACTGTAAATGAATGTTCAAAGATTTTGGAACAAGGAAAACCTGCTAAAATAGATGTACTAGTAGTTGCAAGAGATTAAAATAAAAATTGATAAATATTTACTTAAAGACAAAGGAGACCAACTATGAAAAGTCAATAGAAAAATAAAAAATTTTTGAAAAGTTTTTATAGAAAAAAAGGTCAACTT
>CAKPOF010000009.1 GCA_934169725.1 uncultured Clostridia bacterium
ATTTTTTATTAAATTTATTTCATTTACTAATATAATTTCTTATACAAATTACTATTTTTCTAACTAATTACTAAATTATAATTTGAATTATAGTTCAATTAAACTACTTTCATAATCTTTAACATAATATTTTATGTTCTTTATTCCTTTTGAAATAATTGTATGTCCTTCTTCTTCAAGTAATCTTTTTTGTAATTCTATTGCTTCAGGATATTTAACATTTAATTCTCCATCAGATTTTAAAGTTCTCCAATATGGCGTAATATCTTCGTTTCTTTGATAACTAGCCCAAGCAACTATATTTACAAATATTCCTGCTGTCATTGGATCGGTAAAGTCTGCATTATTTTGTTTTGCTAAATAATCTCTCATTTGACTAACAGTTATGAGTTTTCCCTTTGGTACTTTTTTCATTAGTTCATCATAATAAATTGGTGGTGCAAAAAACATTTTAGTTCCACCATATTTTTTTATTGTTTTTTCATCTTCAACTATTTGTATTTTTGGCATATCCTTATTATTATTCATCATAGCATTAAAATCTTTTTTATTTTCATTACCCATATTACTTCAACTCACTTTCAAATTACTATTTTGTCTTCATATTATATACCATAAAACAAATTATTTATCAATATAATAGTAAATAAAAAAATAGCCTACTCCTAAGTAAGAGTAAGCTATAAAACAATTCTTTTTACACATAAATTATGCGACTTTTCTTAATGAATATAATGTTAAAAAATCTTTATCCAATACTTCTTTAAAATCAGTTATTGGCTTAGTTTCAAGATTATAACCAAGTGGTATTAAATCTTTAAAAACTCTATTTATAATATAGTCTAAATTATCATTCTGACCAATTTTAAAAGCAAATATAATATTATCAACATTAGTAGATTCAATAACTTTTAATATTTGATAAGAATTACTAATATTAGAAAATGCAATCATTGGTACATTCAAACTTGCCTTAATATAGTTTCCTAACAAGAAATTATCAGTTAGTACAACAGTATTAGTATTTTCATCAATATTATTTTTGCTTAATAGATTTTTAGTCCCAGTACCGTTAATTTTATCTTTACTAGAAAACCACATGTCTTTTGTATTATTAAAAGGCTTATCTAAATGTATTGATAAGGCTTGTATTTTATGTTCTTCATCAAATATTGGTATAAATATCCCTTTACCTGCAGAAAAGGTCCATTTAAAATCTGCTTCTTGATAAAATCCAGGTATTCCAGATAAATCATAAAGTTTTGACAATCTATATGCTATTAATCTTCTATGAATACTTTTGTTAGGGATTGTTCTATACATCTGTTCTTCAATAGTAGAATTTAAAAAGCCAAGTCTATTTAGTGCTAATTTTGAGCTTTTTTCAAGTTTTAACATATTTAAAAAAGTTCTATAAATTGCATCTCTTTTATCTATATCTGCAATTTCATTTATAGGACTTATTGTTATGTTACTTTTTTGAATAGAAAAACATTCTTTATCTAACAATTCTCTATATGCTTTCTTATTATCGATACCTTTAACACGAGCATATAGTCCTACTGAATATCCGGCCTGCACCACAACGACTACAACAATATTTGTTGTTTGTAGTATTTAAACTTAATGTGGCAATTTTTGAATTTTTATTATATCCACAAAATGGACAAATTGCTTTAACTTCTGTATGTTTATCGTCTGTTATTTCTAAGCATAAATGATATGCTACATTTAATATATTTATATGCCTTGCGACTTCTATATAATCTTCTATTTGCATTTTTACAAATCCTTTCTATACAGCTATTCGTATATTTCTATTATTGATATCATCTTCTAATCTTTTTATAAATTTATTAGCTGTTTTTTGTATTTTATCTCCTAATTCCATAAGTATTTTTATATCATCTTTTACATAAGATGTAATATAATTAAAACTACATATTGATGTATCTATGTATTTATTTATAATAGCTTGTCTGTAATAATTAAAAAAGTCATCTGTATTATGATCTTTGCAAGTTAAATATAAATTCACCAAAATTTCTCTATCAAACTTACACATAATACTTTTAAAATTGCTATTGTATATTAAAAATAGAGTATAAATGATTTCTTTTAATTTTACCAAATTAGCCTGTTCCATAGTATTTATAATTACTTTAGGATATATAAACTCAAGCCTATTCAAATTTGAATAAAATTCATTTGAAATTTTATTGCTATTATTTATAATTAAAATAAATAAATCATCTATATTATATTTTATATTATTATGGGTGAAATTTTTTTCATACCCTCCTATGAAATTATTTTCGTGGGGTGGGGTGAAAATTTTTTCATACCCTAGTGCATCTGTTAAGTATATTTTTCTTTGGTAATTATTTTCTACAATTATTTTTATATAGCCTTTTTCTTGTAACTTAGATATTGTAAATTGTATTGCTCGAGGAGTGCAATTATATAAATTAGCAAAATAATTATTTGTAGCAAAACAATATCCTTCTTTATTACACAGACAAGTGATTTCACTATACAATAACTTAGCTTTGTCTGTTAAATCTCTATCATACCTAACAACTGCTGGTAAAATGGAATAATAACTACTTTTAATATTTTCATCCAAAATTTAACTCCTCTCATAAAAATTATTCATCTGATTTTTTTCCTGCTAATATACAGGCATATAAAAAGAGGCTAAGATTAGCCCCTAAAAATAATCCGATTATAAATTGTAACATTTTTTTCCTCCAAAATACTAAATTTTAATTAAGGGGAAATTTTTAGTTATGCTGGGGGAATTTTTATAAATGTTATAATTCCTTAAAAATCAGTGCTTTGAGGATAAATTATTTTCTTATTTTAGACTTTAAATATTTTCCCCTGAAAATTCCCCCGAAATTCCTCAAATATTATTTTTCTTTCCCCTTATTTCCCCTTAAAGATGGGATTATAATAAATCTATTTAAACTTTTTTAAACTTTATTAAACTATTTTAAATTTTTCTTATTTTTAACAATCAAAGATATATCAAGTGTTGTAGCTTACAACCTTAGAAAACTCTATCTTTTAAAATCTTAAAAATTTATATATCATAGCGAACTACGAACCGGAAGGTCGGGGGTTCGAATCCCTCCTGGTGCACCAAACCCCATTCACATGAATGGGGTTTTAAGTTAATTTACCTGTCTAAAACATTATCTTTTCATATCATTATATTGTTTAGGACTATTACATACTTTCAATATTTTAACATCTGGAAATACATTCTTGATCCATTTACTCGATTTTAATCTTGAATTGATGTTACAATGCCATCTTCAAAATATATATATTTATAATTATTGTAGCACCATTGTTCATGTTTTCCATAACTTGTTGTTGTTCTGTTTATTTTGTTCGGTTTTCCCCATGTACTATTTTCGACTTCTGTCTTGGTCATACCTATGGAAGGTTCCAACAGTTTTACTTTATCTTCAGGTTGAGTCTTGTCACTTAGTTTTGATAACTCTATTGTGCTTTGTGAAGAAGAATAAGGAGAATATAATAATTTTCCGTTTTCTTGTTTTAATTTATATATCGCAGTATCTAAATTATCCATTTGTGACTCATTATCAAATATATATAAAATATTATTTTCATATTTGCTGTAATATTGGTCGTATGTATATTTATATGAATAATTACTATATATACGGTAACATTTTTCTCCATTTATAATCCATTTATATCCTGAACCAGCCCATTCACCATCTAATTCGTGAGCTTTATTTATTTTACTTATTAATTCTTTGCTATCTTTATATTCTGGTATTTTTTCTAAAAGTTCAATTTCCTTTTTGTATGAATCATCATTTATAATTGCTGTTCTATATATAATTTCATTTGTTTTTTCTTTGACATCTTGTAGGTTTAAAATATTTTCTAATGTTTCTTTACTATATTTGGTAGACTGCAATATTTTTAAGATTTCATCTTTGTTATCTATATTATTATTGTTAAGTTGTTGTATTATATCTTCTTTCAAACTCGCTTCTTCAGTATATTCTTCATCATTTTTAGCAAATCCGCCAAAAATTGTATATTTATTATCTTTACAATTTATTATTACTTTAGCTTCTGTTATTTCTTTTACTTTGTCTTGTATATAATCAGTAGTATCTTTATCTATTAACACTCCTTCATATTTTTTAAATACTTTGTTGAACTTTTTTAACAATTCAGAGGCTATTTCTTTCTTTTTTGAATATTCATAGTTTTCAAAATCATTTTTCATTTGTATATTTAGATTATTAAAATATTTGCCTTCTATGTTATATTTTTCATAATCTACATCTTTTAAAACTTCCTTTTGTATATCTTTGGACAGACTTATTTTAGCTATTTGTTTTTGTATAGGATTTATTAATATTATACCAAGTACTATTATAGCAAAGATTATTAATCCTATTATTTTATTTTTTTTCATTTTTGTATAATATATATCTTCATTTATCTTTTCATTATTCATACTTTTTCACCTTAATCTTTATACTTTTCTATTTAATTTTTTTATAATTTCTTAAAATTTTATCTACATTAATGTTAACATATTCATTTTTATCCAAATGAATATATTTGCCATTATTATACCAAGTTTCATATATTAATCTACTAATCGCTATTTCATCAGAATTATTTGTATATTTAGTAATTTTTGTATCAGCCTTGCTATCATCTCCTAAATATTTGATGTTATTTGTATAGGCAACAATATTTCTTGTGCTACCACCCAATCCATTTTGACCAGCAGTATCCATAAGTATCATTTTATTTTCATCGTTATTATATATTCTTATTTCAAAAATTTGCATTGAATCCGGATTTTTCAAACTATCATGATAAGCTTTTACAACTTTTGCTACCATTTCTTCATCTTCCGATAAATTATTACTATATAAAAATATAGCTATACTTCCCAATGCAATCATTAATAGAGCAACTATAATAATGATTTTATACCTTTTGATAAAACTTTTTTTATGCTCTGTATCTTTTTTTGTGTTTACTGAATGTTCTTTATTTTTTAAATCATTCATTTATATTCCCCCTTTTTATTTTATGTAATATAATGTAACATAGTTTTTGTGTTTTTGCAATACTTTTGTATTCCTTTTTGTCTGGTATTAAAATTGCTAGTTTTATGCCACAATAACATTGAGGTGTTTAATAATGTTTGAAGTTTCAAAATATAAAGATAGTAATGTAAAATTATCAATAAGACTTCCTGAAAGTATAAATAATACATTAAAAACAATTGCAAAATCAGAAGATATGAGTTTTAATAATGTTTTAGTTAGTTGTATAAAATATGCTTTAGATAATACAGATTTATCAAAATATGGGATTGAAAAAGATAAAAAATAAAGTACTGCAATAGACAAGTATTAGCAGAATATTATTACAGTATAATAATCATATTACAGGTATTATAGATGTGTTATTGTATGTATATAGATATTGTTTATATGATATATAAATATAATGTATATATAGTTAAATTCATACTATTGGCCTGGTGCACCAAACCCCATTCACATGAATGGGGTTTTACTTTAATTTACCTGTCTAAAAACATTTTATTTTTGATATCATTATATACCATCAAAGTTAAATATTGTTTTTCTTGTTCAATATCTTTTCTAATCTTACTGGCTGATATTTTAAATTTTTCTCTATTTGAATCTACTATAACATTTTCCAAATTCAAATATTTAGCAACATATTTTCCATAATCTTCACTACTATAAAAATGTGTAAATTTTATGTCTTTTACTATATTTGATAAATATTTCATTTGAATATTCACACTTTTTTCATCTACCCCATATTGTTTAGGATTATTAAATGCTTTCAATATTTTAACATCTGGAAATACATTTTTAATCCATTTAATTTTTGTTTCAATGTCAATATCAAATTGTGGTGTATCATACACAACAACATAAAATTCATCCATTTCCTTTAAAGCTGTTTCTATTAAATATTGATGTCCTTTATGAAAAGGTGCAAATTTTCCAATAGTAAACCCTCTTTTTATCATATTATTTATTTTCTTCTCTTTCATTGTAATATTCTGGTACTGGTGGAATGCTATTTATTCCATCTACAATTTGTTGTAATGTATGATTAATCTTCAATGGATTTATTTTTGGCAAATCAGAAACTTCGATTTTATCTTTACCTAAAAGAGTTTTTAAAGCTACATTTACCATTCTAATATCATATTGTCCTTTATATAATGGTGTAATTGGTCTATCTAAATGAAACATTTTATAAACTGCTGTCATTGCTGTTCTTACACTTGTTTCAACTGTGAATACAACATCTCCTTCAAGTTCAACAAGTTATCCTATAAATGCTAGGTTTGTGCTTCCGTTTAGAATTACTTGTGGTCTATCATTTATTTTTCTAGGCATAAATTGTGATGTTATATATGGCATAACTGTTGGAATTGCTATTGAATGACTTATTGTTTCGTCCATTTTATCTTCTAGTCCACAATAATATAAAAATTCTTTTAGTATTTCTTCTCCATTACATTCGTTCATTGGCTTTTTAATATAACTTCCAATTTCATTTGAGTGTAAACCATAGAACCATAATACTTGAACATTGTCAGGTTGGGTTGGACAAGTTGGTTGTAATGCTGCACCATAATATCCATAACCTGCACAATTTACTAAAATGTCAATTCAATTTTCTTTTGTGATTACTTCACTTACACAATTAATCATTGACTGTTCATTTGTTACATCTATTGATATTGGTATAATTCCTATATTTTTTAAATCCTCAATTTTTCTTACATTTCTTCCTGCTGCATAAACTATAAATCCGTATTTGTTCAATTCAATAGCTGTTTGTTTTCCTATTCCATCAGTTCCACCTGTTACTAATCCTACCCTTTTCATAATAATAACCTCCTAAATTTGTTTATTTAATTATTATTATAAAATTTGATTATGAATTGTTGAATAGCATATTGTGTCATATTGTTTTCAATTTATGCCATTATATTATCATAAAAGCAGATAATTATCAATTAATTATCTGCCTTAAAAATTGCATATTTTTTATGGCAGATACGATAATATGTTACAATTCACAGCCCAAAATATTTACCTTATAAAAATTTAATAATATATTGTTTTTTATACATTTAGCAAAAGAATCCAATTTTAAAAATTGGATTCTTTAATTATGTACATCTATATTTCAAAATTTTTATATACGCTATTTTCTGTTATTTCTGGATTGTCTTTTAAAATTTTGTCAACTATGTTTTCTTTTAGCTTAAATGGTACTACATATCCCTCTAATGTATTGGCTTTCTCATGTAATAATGAATTTTCATCATTAACATATATTTTAGATTTTCCCTTTCCATTTTTTGCTTCTTGTACTAAGTTTGAAACTGGTGAATTTCCATCAAAAGCTACTACTACTGAACTTCTTCTTTCAAATATTTCATAATTAAAACTTTTGTATATACCTGAATCTTCACTTTCAGTAGATATTCTTACGGCATTTATTTCTGTATTTAATAATTTATTTTTTGTTTCTTCTGTAATTGTTTTTGGTATAATTGCATCAATTTCAAATTTTTTATTTAATTTTTTTGATATATCTAAAATAGCTTCTTCATATCCTTGCATTTTATGACCTATTACAAAATATGCCTTGTCACTGTTAACTTTCTTAATTAATTCTGTTAATAGTTTTTTTCCTTCTTCTGTTAAGACTGTTTCTCTTCCTTGTGCATTGAAACTTCCTCCTGCAATTACTATTGGAACTTTATTGGTTGGCAATTCTTTTATTTTTTCTTTTAAATATTCTTTTGAAGAAATTCCTATTCTTAGTCTTAAATTCATTTCTTTAGTTTTTCCTTCTTCTTCATTTTTTCTTTCTTCTTCTAATATTGCTTCTTTTATGCTTCTACCATTTAAAAATTTCTCAAAACTTTTTGTTTTTTCTGCAAAATATTTATCTTTTGCTTGCATAATTTCTTCTTCTACTTTTCTCATTTTTGCGAAATCTTCACCTGTTAAATCTAATAAATTTTGTAATGCTAATTGTTCATCTATAGTATCCACTCCATAAAATCCACATCCATCTGTTCCTTGTACACATTTTACGTTATTATTTAAATATTCTTTTATTGGGTGTTTACTTATATTGCTTAAATTGTTTAATCTAACATTAGATGTTAACTGAAATTCTATAATTGCACCTGTTTCTTGCATTTTTTTAATCAATTTTTTTCCTTTTTCTGATTTTAAACTTGGTGTATATAATCCATGACCTAATCTAAAGTTTGGCATTGTTTCTCCCGGTTTTAATGCTTTTTTTATACAATCTATTGATTTTTCTACATTATCTCTTAAACTATCATTTTCTCCTGCATGTATTCTTATTGTAAAGTTAGGGTCTTCTTCTTTTATATATCTAACTATTTCTGTTATTGCTGGTTGTAATTCACTTATATCATTTATTTCTTCTCCTATAAAGTCACTTCCAACAATATATGGACTTTTAGCTACTGCTTTCATTACATCTATATTTTCTCTTAAATAATTACTACTTGTTTTTTGATCTTTTATAATCGTTAATGGAATTCTTCTTATTCCAACTAAAAATCTTATTTTTACTCCTGTTTCTTTTTCTATGGTTGGCATTATTTCATGTATTTGTTCTAATAAACTTATTGCAGGCATTCCTTTTTTAGTAAAGTTCGTATCTGCTATTTCCGTATACCTTATCCCCTGTTTTTGATATTCTCTAGCTATCCATAATAATTTATTTTGGAAGAATGTATTATTTTTATATGGACTTTTGCCATTTTTGTCATCCAACATTATATTTACCATTCTTTTTATATCATTTTCTGGAATTTGATTTACTTTATCTTTTTTTATATTTATTTTATCTTCACTGTATTCTATTCCTTTAGCAAAAACATATCTGTATATATATAGTTTTTCTAAGTTTGTAAATACCGCCTGACCATCTTTTAAAATTGCTAAACTATTTCTTATTTTTGAAATATTATATTCCGCATTTTCTAAATTATTTAATATAAAATCAGCAAAGTTAATAAATGTATTATCATCAATTTTTCTTGTTAAATATTTTCCTACTAATTCTGAATTTTCAAATTGTTTCTCTACATTTTTTCTTTGTTTTTCTATTTTTTCTCTTTGCTCTTCTGTCATTTTTAAATTCAATTTTTTTATATAATATAATGGATAGCGAATTTGATTACTAATTCCTAATGCAATCAAACAATCTGGAGATAAATTTGCATTCATATGTGTATGTAAATCTGTTCTAAATTTTGATTTTTTTAAAATATATGATTTTACAATTGTTTTTTCTATTGGCAAATTATATCTTTTAGTTTGTGACATTAATGTTTTTGTAATAGCTGGTATTTTTGCTTTAATTTCTACATTTCCATCTTCATATATATTAGCTATTTTAAATCCACCTAATCTGAAAATATATACAATTTCATTATTTCCGTTAATACTTGCCGGTATTGTACCTTTTATTATTTTCATATCTTTTTCATTTTTTATTGTTTCTAAATTACAAATTTTAGCTAAATTTGTAATTAAATTTCCAGTATTATGGTTTGGTGTTTCTAATACATATGTAACTTCATCATCATTAGTTTTATACATATTTACTATTATGTCTTTTTCTTTATCTAAATAAAATTTGCTTAATATTTTTTTCATATTTACCTCCCTTTTATCAACTGTTAAACACTATTATACCATAAACATTAATTTTCTTCAACACTTATGTTAACTTTTGCTATTCGTTACAATTCACAATTATAAATATTTAACTTATAAAAATTTAATAATATATTGTTTTGAAATACTGCATAAGCGATCAAACAACCTTTAGTGACTATGAATCGGAGCAAACTACATATAAGTTACTTTAACATGTGATTTGCGACACCAAAGTATGAAAAAATATATTTGTATTAATAAATACTAAATTAGGAAATAATTATTACTAACTTGTATCTATTATTTTCCTAATTTAACTACAACACTTCTTTTTATTTTTCCTCTATTTATTGTCATTGTTACTTCTTCGTCTGGATTTTTTGTATATATATATTCTCTTAAATCATTCATTGTATTTAATTTTGTATTATCTATATCAGTTATTATATCTCCTTCTTTTATATCAGCTTTATCTGCTGGTCCATTTTTTGTTACTTGAGTTACATATATTCCATCTTGAAATGTATTAGATGTATTCTTTTTTATATATGGTATGACTTCTTTGTCATATGCATACATTCCTATTTTTGCTTCTTCAAAATTCCCCGTCATTTTATATTTTTCTATTATTGGTTTTACAATATTAATTGGTATTGCAAATCCTATTCCCTCAGCCGAACTTATTTTTACTGTATTTATTCCTATTACTTCTCCATCTGGATATATCAAAGGCCCACCACTATTACCTGGATTTATTGTTGCATCTGTTTGTATTAAATTAGTCATATATGATGATTTTTTTTCTTCTTCTATCTTTATTGTCCTGTTTTTTGCACTTACAATTCCTGAAGTAACCGTTCTTCTAAATTCATATCCTATTGGATTTCCTATAGCATATACTGTTTCTCCTATTTTTATATTATCAGAATTTCCTAAATTTACACAATTTAAATTTTCTGCTCCAATTTTTATTATTGCTAAATCTATACTTGTATCACTCCATACAACTGTGCCTTCATAATTTTTTCCGTTTTCTAACGTAATATAACATTTACTATACTTACTTCCAGCTACATGTTCATTACTTAATATATATCCATTTTCCGTAACTATAATCCCTGTTCCTAAGCCTAATTGATTTTCTGTATTTTCAGAAAATATTGATGTACCTGCATTTTTTAATTTTGAAATTCCAACAACACAATTTATTGTTTCCTCAATTACATCTGATACTTTTTTGCTATTTTCTTCAATGTTATCCACAGTTTGTTCTTTATGTGTGGATTGTGTTTTTGTTGTAGTATAATTTCCGTCATATATTTCAATATTATTATATGTAATATACAAATAAAAACACAATATCCATAATAATAGTATTACCGTCATTGTTATAATTATTTTCTTTTTCCCATTTCTTTTACTTATATGTTTTTGCACAAAATCACCTCAATTTTATTATTGACGTTTTTTCTTTTTTTAACCGTGTATATAAAAACAAATAAAAAAAGTTTAAGAAATTTCTTAAACTTTTTTTAATTCTTCATATCTTTTTATTTTTTGTGTTGTTGTTTTCATTAATGGTTCTGTTGTTATTGTTATATTTTTTATATGTTTAAATACTGGTAATTCTTTATTTATTTCTTTTATTTTTTTCCATATAATATCTGAATATTCTTTTTCTGTTTTATCGCCTAATTGTTCTTTTATTATTTCTTTATCATAAACTATTTTTGCACATAACATTGTATCTGTATTATTTCTTTCTCTTTGATACACTAATGATTCTACAACATATGGTATTTTATTAATCAAAAATTCTATTTCTTGTGGATATACATTTTTTCCATTTCTTAATACTATAATATCTTTTTTTCTTCCTGTTACATATATAAAACCTTTTTCATCAATATATCCGTAATCTCCTGTTTTAAACCATCCATCTTTAAACGCTTTTTTATTTTCTTCATCATTTTTATAATATCCTAACATAACACTTGGACCTTTTACAAGTATTTCCCCCTCACCATTTTCTGATGGATTATCAATCTTTACATTTAAACTTGGCAATGCTAATCCAACTGAACCTGGTTTCTTTTCCTTGTCTGTTTCCGCTGATATAACTGGAGATGTCTCTGTTAATCCATACCCTTGTACTAACTCTATTCCAAAATTATTAAATCCTATAATTGTATCTTTATTCATAGGTGCTGCACCATATAAAACAACTCTTAAATTTCCTCCGAAATTTTCTAATATTTGTTTAAATATTTTTTTCCTTAAATCAATTTTACACTTTAATAATCCATTTGATAATTTAGTCATATTAGCTATTAATTTTGCTTTTCCCTGGTCATTTATAGCTTTTATTATCTTTTTATACATTGTTTCTAATACTAATGGAACAGCTACAAATACAGAAACTTTATATTCTGCAAGATTTTTTTGAATATATTTTAGCCCATCGCAAAAAGCTATTGTACACCCACTATAAAATCCATATAAAAATGTTATTGTACACTCAAAAGTATGATGTATTGGCAAAAATGATAAAAGAGTATCTGTATCATACAATTTTACCCAACAACTTATATCACTTAAGTTACTACATATATTCTTTTGTGATAACATTACAGCTTTAGGAGAATTTGTAGTTCCTGATGTAAATAACATTATTGACATCTTTTCCGGATCTACTTCTATATTTTCATATTTATTATCACCATTTTTTAATAATTCATTTCCTTTTTGTAATAAATCTTCAAACTTCTCTGCATCTTCATCTTCAATGTTATCCATACAAATTAACATTCTTAAATTTGCATTATCGTCTTTTTTTAACTCTTTCATTGTTTCTAAGTATTTTTTATCAAATATTGCTACTTCTGCTTCACTTCTTATTACTAAATTTATTATTTCATTTTCTGGAAGAGCCTTGTCCATTGGTACTATAACCATATTCCCACTAGTTACGGCTAAATAGGTTATACACCATTCATATCTGTTATTTCCTATTACAACAATTCTTTTATTTTCTAAATTTCTATTTAATAATTCAGTTGATAATGCCTTAATATCATTTCCTACTTCTTCATATGTTTTTTCTACATACTGTACATTTTTTAGATTTCCATCCTTTTTATATTTGTATGCAATATTTTTAGGATACTTTGTTACAGTATATTCTATCATTTCTCTAAAATCTTTTACAATTCTTGGTTCATAAACCCTTCTATTTTCATTATCTCCCATTTTCTCAACCTCTTTTTTGTTTTATTTTATATTATTATTTTAATAAATTCAATAGTTATTTATAATCTTATTATAATTTACAGCTAACTTGTACGAATTTTTAATAATTAATAATATATTATTTTTTGAAATACCTCGTAAGCGACCAAACGAGCGAATGCGAGTGCGACTGGAGCAATCTACATACCAGCAATTTTAATATGGAGATTGCGACACCAAGGTATGAAAAAAACAATATATTATTAATTATTAAAAAGTAACTCCAATTTAATTATATATTAAATACAATCTTCTCCATACTCTCTGTTTTTTCAACAAAAACATTGATTTTTTTATTTTTTACTAGTATAATTGTTTCAGTGAAAATTTACGAGGCGGTGTTTTATGGGTGTTTTAAAATACGAACTTACAGCTCCACAAAAATCAATTTTGCTAACAGAACAATTTAACGAAAACACTTGTGTATCAAATATATGTGGAACTTTATCAATTAAACAAACTATTGATGTTGATGCTTTAGAAAGAGCAATTAATTTATTTATAGAAAAAAATGATTCAATGCGAATTCATTTATTTGGCGAGGGTTCTAAAATTAATCAATTTATAAAGGATTATTCTTTTGTTGCCATAAACAAAGTAAAAATTAATGTTCTATATTCTTTATCTAATCTTGAAAAAGATGTTATTAATCAACATTTTACAATTCTTAATAATGATTTATATCGTTTTATTATTTTTATAAATGAAGATGGTACTGGTGGTTTTATTGCCAACCTACATCATATTATTTCTGATGCCTGGACAATGAGTTTATTGATTGATCAAATCATGTCCTATTATTATTCTTTAATCACAAACAAAAAAATAGATTATACAAAAAATGATTCATATATTGATTATATATTTGAAGAACAAAAATATAAAGAAAGTTCTAAATTTGAACGTGCAAAAAACTTTTGGGAAAACCAATTTAATGATTTAGAATTTTCATATTTAAAAGACTTTCAATCAAGCTCATATGAAGGTTGTAGAAAATGTTTTACTCTTACTAAGAAAAAAACTAATTTGTTATTAGACTTTTGTAATAATAATAAAACTTCCATATTTTCACTTTTTATGGCTGTTCTTAATATATATTTGGCTAAAATAAACAATACTAATTCTTCTATAGTTGGTACACCTATTTTAAATAGGTCTAACTTTAAAGAAAAAAATACTACTGGTATGTATATTAGTACTGTACCCTTTCGTATAAATATAGATAGAAATTGTAATTGTATCGATTTTATTCACAAAATTTCTAAACACGAACTTTCTGTTTTTAGAAATCAACGATATCCTTACAATCTTCTTTTAGATAATATAAGAAAAAAATTTAATATAACAAAAAATCTTTTTGATGTGTCTTTATCATATCAGAATGCAAGAAACCATAGAAATACATCTTCAATTCCATATTCATGTAAATGGCTATTTAATAATTGTGTTGTAAATAATTTAGATATACATTTATATGATATTGATGATACCGGAATGATTAATATTTACTATGATTTCAAAAAGGATTTATTTTCTGAAGATGATATTAAACTTCTACATTTGAGAGTAATGGAAATGATTGAAAACATTATTTCTAATCCTAATTTAAAAATATCTGATTTAGAAATATTATCTTTTAAGGAAAAAAATTATATATTAAATGAATATAATAATAAAATAAGTAATACCAATAACTTTGTTTCTGTATATGATTTATTTAAAAATTTTTATATGAAAACACCTAATAAATTAGCTGTGTCATATAAAAACACAAATCTTACATATAAACAATTAAATACCCTAGCAAATCTTATTGCATTAAAATTAAAAAAATATAATGTAAAAAAAGGAGATATCATTTGCTTAGCATTTTCGAATTCTATAGAATTTATTGCTAGTGTTATTGCCACTCAAAAGCTTGGTATTTGCTATATCCCTATTGATATAAACTATCCTAATGATAGAATTGAATATATTGCAAAAAATAGTAACTCTAAACTTATTTTAACTGATAAAAATGCTTTACATTCTATATCTTTAGATAAAAATACATTAACAAGAATATGTTTATCTGATTTTAACTATAAAGATAATTGTGAAAACATTGAATGTAATTTAACTGAACAAGACTTAGCTTATATTATATACACATCTGGTTCAACAGGAAAACCAAAAGGTGTAAAAATATGTCATGGAAGTTTAGCAAATTATATTTCTTGGGCTATCAAAAAATACACAAACTCAGAAGAATCAAATTTCCCATTTTTTTCTTCTGTCGCTTTCGACCTAACCGTAACCTCTATTTATACACCTCTTTGTTCTGGTAACTCTATCTATATCTACAAAAATGATAATGTAGAATTACTTTTAAAAAATATAATATCAGATAATAAAGTTCAGGTTATGAAATTAACACCTGCACATTTTACATTACTTCAAGATTTAGATTTAAGTAATTGTGTTATAAATAGATTTATTTTAGGAGGGGATATTTTAACAAAAGAAATTTGTGAAAAAATAACTTCACTTTTTTCTCATGATATTCATATTTATAATGAATATGGTCCTACAGAAGCAACTGTAGGATGTATGATATATGAATACAGCAAATTAGATCCATATACATCTGTTCCTATTGGTTATCCTATTGACAATACACAAATTTTATTATTAAATAATTCTTTAGAATTAGTCCCTCTAGGAACTATAGGAGAAATGTATATTAGCGGAAAATGTTTGGCTTGTGGGTATACAGATGAACAAAAAACAAAACAAAACTTTATAAAAAATCCATTCAATACAAATGAATTTTTATACAAGACTGGTGACCTTGCTATTTTACACCAAACAGGAATTATAGAATATATTTGTCGTAGTGATTTTCAAGTAAAATTAAATGGTTATAGAATTGAACTTGGAGAAATTCAATCTGTTTTATTAACTAACCCTTTAATAAAAGATACATTTGTTTCTGTAATAGAAATCGATAATCATAAGGTTCTTTGTGCTTATTATGTATCTGATGATGAAATTGAAAATCTTCCTAGTTTTCTAAAAAAATATTTACCAAATTATATGATACCAACTCATTTCATTAAACTTAATGCATTACCTTTAACTATTAATGGAAAAGTTGATAAATCATTACTTCCTTTACCAAGCAGAGCTAAGTCAAAATATGTAAAACCACAAAATGAATTGGAAGAAATTTTTCAAAATTTATTTACACAATTATTAAAACCAAAAAACAAACTTAGTGTTACTGACAATTTCTTTGATTACTATGTTGATTCCCTTTTACTTATAAAAGCACAATCAATGTTATACAGTAAAGGAATTTCTGTTAATACACAATATTTTTATGAATATCCAACGATAAGAAAATTATCTGATTTTTTACTAAATCATGAAAATAATAATTCAACTATAATAATGGACAATGGCCCTGATATAAAAGAAATATTAGCTCCTATAAATAAACATTATGATTTTAATAATATAATTCTTTTTGGTGCTACAGGTTTTCTTGGAATTCATATTTTGTATTATCTTTTAATAAATACTTCTAGTAAAATCTTTTGTGTAATAAGAAAAAAAGATAATATAAATCCATTAAAAAGATTAATAAATAAATTTAGTTTTTATTTTAATAATATAGATATAAATATATATTTAAATAGAATAGAAGTTATTGAAGGTAATATTTTGGAAGAAAACTTTGGATTAACACCAGAAAAGTACAATTTTTTAGGAAAAACTTGTGATTGTATAATTGATACTGCTGCTTTAGTAAAACACTACGGAAACTATGAATTATTCAAAAAAACCAATGTTAATTCAACTAAAAAAATGATTACTTTTTGTAGCACTTTTAATATTCCACTTCATTATGTTTCTACAATGTCAGTTTCTGGTTTTGGTTTAGTAAATACTCCTTCTGCAGATTTTACAGAAACAGATTTATATATAGGACAAGCTTTTAACGACAATGTGTATGTTAGAAGCAAATTTGAAGCAGAAAAAGCTATTATTGAAGCATGTAAAAGCAAAAACTTTAAGGCTACTATATATAGAATAGGAACAGTTACTAATAGATATAGTGATGGGGCTTTCCAAGAAAACTTTAATGATAATGCTTTTCTTAATAGATTATCTGCATTTATAAAATTAAAACAATATCCAAAGGAAATTTCTAATTATCCTTTAGAATTTACTCCTGTAGATTATTGTGCAGAATTTATTGTAAAATTGTTGTCTTATAAACATAATAA
This sequence comes from uncultured Clostridia bacterium, assembly GCA_934169725.1. Lineage (GTDB taxonomy): Bacteria > Bacillota > Clostridia > TANB77 > CAG-508 > CAG-269. The sequence continues at coordinate 17,345 of CAKPOF010000009.1, forward strand.
TTTAGATATATATCATTTATATAATAACAATTACATAAGTACTAGTATATTACTTGATACTTTAAAAAATTTTGGTGTTAATATAACCCCTGTATCTTTAAATGATTTTAAAAACACTTTAGCAAATTCTAAAACAAATTATTTTGGTATTACTGCTTATTTAAAAAATATTACATCTAGTAATACATTAAATTTTAGTAATACAAAAACACTATCTGCTTTAAATTCATTAAATTTACATTGGCCTTTAATAACACCTGAATATATACATAAAATTTTAGTTTATTTAACAAATTTAAAATGATGTAACTAGTTTTATTTTTCCTAGTTACATCATTTATTGGAGGAACTTTAGATGAAATCTATTAAAATTTTTAATATTGATAATGAAAAAAAATTAGCTCTTGTTAATACTTTAATATTTGCATTAATAGCTGTTGTGTTATACTTTACTTTACCGACAGTTTTAAATTATCCACCGAATTCAATTGATAATAATTTTCAAATAGAAATTGTTGGTATAAAATATACTACTCAGTTTTTGATTATAATTTCAATTTTATTAGTTTTATTATACATAGCATTAAGAATTGTATATAACAAGTTATCATTAACAAAAGTAAATATGAATAATAACTCAAAAGAATATATAAATACTTTAAGAAAAAAAGCTTTTAATTATCCTTATATAATGCTATTGTTGGAATTATTTGTACCGTCTATTATTATTACACTTTTATTATTTGCATTTAATACTGAATTTGAATTAGTTGTAAGAATTACAACTGTTGTCTTTTCTTTTTCAGCTGTATTTGCTATTTTTTCTTATATGCTTAGTAAAAAATTCTTTTCTAATAGATTAGTAGCTACTGCAAAAATTGCAAATAATAAAGTTAATGGCATACGTTTACCATTATTTAATAAATTATTAATACAAATTTTACCACTTTTCTTATATTCTTTTGTACTTATTTTATTGATTTCAATGTCTTTGATGACAAAAGAAAAAGGTGAATTATTATACCATTTCTACAGACAAGAATTATTATCTAATTTTGATGATTCTAAAACATATACTATTGATGAAATAAAAGACATTTTTAATACAATAGAATTTAAATCAGATGGTGACCATGGATTAATTATGTCAGCATCTTCAGGTGAAATTTATTATTCTCCTGAACAATTAAATAACTTTTTTGTAAAATACACTTTGAATTTTTATGAAAAAACAAATGGATATACATATGAATATTATGGTCAAAATAAAGAAGGGGCTATTATAAAAGTCCATACCGAATTAGGTGACTGTTATGTTGGAATTAGATATTTTGTATTTGGAAATTCATTTATTGTACCATTTATTTGGATAGCTCTATTGCTAATATTTATTAATTGTCTATTTATATTATATATTGGTAAAGATTTAAGTAATGATATTAATAATGTAGTTCTTGGTATGCAAAACATATCTAATTCAAATGATATTATTTTAGCAAATAATTTACCAATAACTTCTAATGATGAAATTGGTGATTTGACATTATCATTTAATGAAATTCAAAAACTAACAAAAAATTATATTGAACAATTACATAATAGCCAAGAAACTTTAATGGAAAGTGAACGTTTAGCTTCTCTTGGACAATTAATTGGTGGAATTGCACATAATTTAAAAACACCTATAATGTCTATTTCCGGAGCTCTAGAAGGTCTTTCAAGTTTAGTTAAAGAATATGATGAATCTATTGATGATCCAGAAGTTAACTCTCAAGATCATCACGATATTGCTAAAGATATGTCTGAATGGATTTCAAAAACTAAACAATATACTGAGTATATGTCAGATATTATAACAGCTGTTAAAGGTCAAGCCGTAACATTATCTGAATCTGATTCTGTTCACTTTACTTTAGATGAATTAGTTAAAAGAGTTAGTATTTTGATGAAACATGAATTAAAAAATGCAATTATTTACTTAAATATTTCTATGAAAACTAATGAAAATACTGTTATAAATGGCGATATTAACAGTCTTGTACAAGTTATTAATAATATGATTTCCAATGCTATTCAAGCTTATAATGGAGAGAAAAATAAAAATATTGATTTAATATTAGAAACTGAAAACAATTCTGTTTTAATACGTGTTAAAGATTATGCTTGTGGTATGCCACAAAAAGTTAAAGATAAATTATTTAAAGAAATGATAACAACAAAAGGTAAAAATGGTACTGGTTTAGGTCTTTATATGTCATATTCAACAATAAAAGCACATTTTAATGGTGATGTTAAATTTGAATCTGAAGAAGGTCATGGTACAACATTTACTATTACATTACCTTTATAAATATATCAATAATCTTGATTTTTATCATTTTATTGATATAATATAGTAAATTAAATCTATATAAATATATTATGGTTACATATTGTCTTATTGTTCTTTCTGTTTTATTTTGTAACCTAATTATATAAGGAAGGAGCAATCAAAATTATGAGAAAACATTTACAAGGTATTGAAAATGTACAAAATAATACATATAGAATTATAGCTGTTGATGATGAAGAAGGTATAGTTGATTCTTTATCTATATTTCTAAAACGTTCTGGCTATGACTTTACTGGTGTAACCGATCCTCAAAAAGCTATTGACTTGGTTAAAGAAGAACATTTTGATTTAATGATTCTAGATTTTATTATGACTCCATTTCATGGAGATCAAGTAGTTGAAGAAATTAGAAAATTTAATAAAGATTTATATATTTTATTACTTACAGGACATAAGGATTTAGCCCCACCATTAGATACAATTAGACGATTAGATATACAAGGCTATTGTGAAAAAAGTGACAAATTTGACCAATTACTTTTATTAATTGAATCTGGTATAAAATCTATAAAACAAATGAATGAAATTAAAGAAATAAATACAAAATTATCTGATACATATGAAAAATTAGAGCAAGCATATTTAGAATCTATTAAAACTTTAAGATATACTATAGAGGCTAAAGATATGTATACAAGAGGTCATTCCGATAGAGTTGCGGCATATTCTGTTTTAATAGGAAAAAAACTTTCTTTACCAGAAAATGATTTAAAAACTCTTGAAATTGGTGGTCTATTCCATGATATTGGAAAAATAGGTGTACCAGATAGTGTTTTACTAAAAGAAGCCAGACTTACAGATGAAGAATATTCTCAAATAAAACAACATCCTAATATTGGTGTACATATTTTATCAAATGCTTCTATATTTGATGATATTTTACCAATTGTAGAACATCATCATGAAAAATATGATGGCTCTGGATATCCAGGAAAACTTTCTGGTAATGATATTCCTTATTTAGCAAGAATAACTTCAATTGCTGATAGTTTTGATGCTATGGCTTCTAAACGAGCTTATCGTGACTCTTTAGAACTTTCTACAATTATTTCTGAATTTAAAAGATGTAGAGGAACTCAATTTGACCCAGAATTATGTGATTTATTCTTAAATATTTTAGAAAATCACTATGATGAAATTAAAGAAATTCAAGATAAATATAAATCATAAAATGAATTTTTATATATCGAGAAATCACACGATTTTCCTAATATATACCAAAAAGATTCAAGAAATAACAAAGGGCGACTTTATGTCGCCCTTTGTTATTTCTTGAATCTTTTTTATTTTAAACTTTCATAGATAATCCAACTTTTTGTCTTTCTTTATCTATTTTTATAACTTTTACTTTTACTATATCTCCTACTGATACTACTTCTGATGGATTTTTTATAAATTTATCACTTAATTCTGAAATATGTACTAATCCGTCATGTTTTACTCCTATATCTACAAAGGCTCCAAAGTCAATTACATTTCTTACTGTTCCAGTTAATACCATTCCCTCTTTTAAATCTTCTAATTTTAATACATCACTTCTTAAAATAGGTTTTGGCATATCTTCACGAGGGTCTCTTCCTGGTTTTGATAATTCTTCTATTATATCTGACAATGTCATTTCACCAATATTTAATTTTTCTGACATTTCTTTGATATTTACATTTTTTAATTTTAATCTTAATTGTTCTAATTTTTCTTTATCTTTTAAATCTTCTTTGTTAAATCCTATTAATTTCAAAAGATTTTCAGTTGCTTCATAACTCTCTGGATGAACAGCTGTTACTTCTATTGGATTATCTCCATCTAATATTCTTAAAAATCCTGCACATTGTTCAAATGCAACTTTTCCTAATTTTGGAACTTTTAACAATTGTTTTCTACTTTTTAATTTACCATTTTCATCTCTGTATTTAACTATATTTTTAGCTATTGTCTTATTAATTCCTGATACATATGAAAGTAATGATGGTGTTGCAGTATTTACATCAACCCCAACTTTATTAACACTATCTTCTACTACACCTGTTAAGCTTTCAGCTAGTTTTTTCTGATTGACATCATGTTGATATTGTCCTACACCTATTGCTTTTGGATCAATTTTTACTAATTCTGCTAAAGGGTCTTGCAAACGTCTTGCTATTGAGATTGCTCCTCTTATTGAAACATTTATATCTGGATATTCCTCTGTTGCAAGTTTTGATGCAGAATATACTGATGCACCTGCTTCACTTACTATTACATAATTTACTTCTCTATTTGTTTCTTTTATCATTTCTGCTACAAACATTTCTGATTCTCTAGATGCTGTTCCATTTCCAATTGCAATCATATCAATTTTATCTTTTTCTATTAATTTTAATAATTCCTTTTTTGCTCCTTCAACATCATTTTGAGGTTCTGTTGGATATACTGTTGTATAATCTAATAGTTTACCTGTTTCATCAATTATAGCTATTTTACATCCTGTTCTATATGCTGGGTCAAATCCCATAACAGTTTTTCCCTTTATTGGAGCTCCAAGAAGTAATTGTTTTGAATTTTTTCCAAATACTTTTATTGCTTTGTCTTCTGCTTTTTCTGTTAAATCTGATCTAATTTCTCTATCTATTGATGGTTCTATTAATCTTTTAAAACTATCTTGTATTGTACTTTTTAGTAATTCTGTATATTGAGTATCACCTTTTATTATATCTTTTTCTATATAATTTAATATTTTGTCTTCCGGCTTTTCTACCTTTACTTTTAAGAAATCTTCTTTTTCTCCTCTATTTATTGCTAATATTCTATGACTAGGTATGTATTTTATTGCTTCTTGATATTCATAATACATTTCATAATTTGATTTTTCCTCTGGTTTTGATGCTTTTGTAGTTATTAATGCTTCTCTATAACAATTTCTTTTTATTTGTTTTCTATATTTACTATTATCAGATATATCTTCTGCAATTATATCTAATGCTCCTTGTATAGCATCTTCCTCTGATGCTACTACTTTATCTTTATTTTTCTTATCTTCATCTGACAATATATCTATATTTATATATTCTTTTGCTATTTCTTTAATTGGTTTTGTTTCTTTTTGTTCCATAATAATTTTAGCTAATGGTTCTAATCCCTTAGCTTTAGCAACTGTTGCTCTTGTTTTTTTCTTTTGTTTATATGGTCTATATATATCTTCTACTTCTGCTAATGTTTTACTTATTGCAACAGATTGTAATATTTCATCTGTTAATTTTCCTTGTTCATCTATAGATTTTATTACATCTTGTTTTCTTTGTTCTAAATTTCTTAAATATGTTAATCGTTCTCCTAAATCCCTAAGAGTTTCGTCACTTAATCCTCCTGTAACTTCTTTTCTATAACGTGCAATAAACGGAATTGTATTTCCTTCATCTATTAAATTAATAGCTGCTTCAACTTGTTTTGGTTTTACATTTAATTCCCCTGCAATTGTATTTATAATTTTATCCATTTTTTGTATTCCTTTCTTATGTACAATTATTTATTCAAAAATTGTATCATCATTTTTTATCCAATTATCTACAGATTCAACTCTATACTTGTCTTTTTCATCTCTCATTACTACTTCTTTTATTCCTGCATTAATAATCATTCTTTTGCAAAAAGAACATGGTTCATTATCATTTACATATTTTCCATTTCTTTTATTTATTCCTACTAAGTATAGCGTTGCTCCTATCATATTTTTTCTAGATGCACTTATAATTGCATTTTGTTCACTATGTACAGACCTACATTTTTCATATCCTTTTCCGCTTGGCATCTCAAATTTTGTCCTTGTACAATATCCTAAATCAATACAATTTTTTCTTTCTCTTGGAGCACCAGAATATCCTGTTGAAATAATCTCATCATTTTTTACAATTATACTACCATAATTATTTCTTAAACATGTTCCTCTTTCTGCAACAGTTTCTGCTATATCTAAATAATAGTTTATTTTATCAACTCTTTCCATATTTTTCACCTACTTAAATATTTTTTACTCAACACATAAATATTCATTATATGAAACTTCTCTATCAATCACTTTTCCATCTTCTTTTATATCTATAATTCTATTAGCAACTGTTTGAGTTAATTCATGGTCATGTGATGTAAATAAAATATTTCCTGTGAATTTTTTCATACCTTCATTTAAAGATGTTATACTTTCCATATCTAAATGGTTTGTTGGTTCATCAAATATTAAAAAGTTTGCACCAGATAACATCATTTTTGATAATACACATCTTACTTTTTCTCCACCAGACATTACCTTTACCTTTTTTAAAGCTTCATCTCCAGAAAATAACATTCTTCCCAAAAAGCTTCTTACATATGTTTCATCCGGATCTTTTGAATATGCTCTAAGCCAATCTGTTATATTATCATCTGTTTCAAATAAATAATTATTATCCTTAGGGAAATATGACTTTGTAATTGTTGTTCCCCATACTAATTCTCCATTATCTGGTTCTAGTTCTCCTGAAATTATTTGAAATAATATAGTTTTAGCCAATTCGTTATCTGCTAAAAATGCTATTTTGTTTCCTTCTTTTACATCAAAAGAAATATTATCCAAAATTTTTACTCCATCTATTGTTTTTGAAATATTTTTAACTTGCAAAATTTCTCTACCTGGTTCTCTATCTGGTTTAAAATCAACATATGGATATTTTCTATTTGATGGTTTTATTTCTTCTAATTCTATTTTTTCTAAAGTTTTCTTTCTTGATGTTGCTTGTTTAGATTTTGATGCATTTGCACTAAATCTTGCTATAAAGTCTTGCAATTCTTTTATTTTTTCTTCTTTCTTTTTATTTTGTTCCCTTGCTTGTTTTAATGCTAATTGACTTGATTCATACCAGAAATCATAATTTCCTGTATATACCTTTATTTTTCCAAAATCTACATCAGCAATATGTGTACAAACTTTATTTAAAAAATATCTATCATGTGATACAACAATAACTGTATTTTCAAAATCAATTAAAAAATCTTGTAACCAATTAATACTCTTCATATCCAAATCATTAGTTGGTTCATCTAATAACAATACATCTGGATTACCAAAAAGACTTTGTGCTAATAATACCTTTACTTTTTCTTTAGCTTCAATTTCTTTCATATATTTATAATGATTATCTGGTATAATTCCTAAATCATTTAATAACATCGCTGCATCAGATTCTGCGTTCCATCCATCTAATTCAGCAAATCTTTCTTCTAATTTTGCAGCTTTCATTCCGTCTTCTTCTGAAAAATCAGGTTTGGCATATATCTCTTCTTTTTCTTTCATAATATCAAATAGCTCTTTATTTCCCATTAAAACAGTATCCATTACTGTATAATCCTCAAAAGCAAAATGGTCTTGTTTTAAAACAGAAAGTCTTTCCCCTTTGTCTAAACTAACATCACCTTTGCTTGGTTCTATTTCTCCTGATAACACTTTTAAAAAAGTAGATTTTCCAGCACCATTAGCTCCAATAATTCCATAACAATTTCCTTTTCCAAACTTTATATTAACATCTTCAAAAAGTACTCTTTTTCCAAATCTTACGGTAACACCATTTGCACTTAACATTTACTTCACTCCTTATATTTATTTTTTTATATCTTTAACTATATTTTTATTAAAAATTTCTTATCTAATCCTTCGTATTATATATCATTTTAGCTTTTTTTTCAAGGAAAACAAAAAAGAGTCCAATTTGAACTCTTTTTTGTAGAGAATTAATAGAGGGAACTTTCCTCTGTTGAAGTTTCTTCCTCTGTTGTTGGCTCCTCCGTTGAAGTTTCTGTTGTTTCCGGTTTTTCTGTTGTTAGATACGGATTTTCCGTAGCATATGCTACACCTGTATCTGTTAAAACAACATATATTGTCTCATCACTCTTACTGTCTTTTTTCAACTCATCAACAACCGGTGATAAGATTTTTATATCTTGTTCTATTTTCTTAGTACAGTTTTTGTCAGAAAAAAATTGTGTTTCAGAATAATAAGTTTGTCCATCTTTTAAAAATTTTTGTTTCACATAAGATGGAACCTTTTCACTTAATCTTTCTTTGTATTCATTTTTTTCTTTTTTCAACTCATTCACAGTTTTTTTAAGTTTCTTTATATCGTTTTCCTTGTCGTTTACATATGCCTGAAGCTGTGTTTGTTTTTCTAGAGAATCATCTAAATCCTTTGCAATTTTATATTTAGGCATTTGAATCCCAAAAAACATATAAAGAACTCCTAAAACAACCCCTACTACTAAAATCCGTTTCATCATGTTGTCCTCCTTTTTTCTCTTTTTTTGTAAAATTTACATGACTATATTACTATTATATCACAAATTTTACATAATAACAAATTATTGTCAATCATCAAATAATAATTTGATACCCCACAAACCTGATATGCCTACTAATCCATATACAATTCTTGATAATACTGTCATTTCTCCAAACAATAATGCAACTAAATCAAGCTTAAATGCTGCTATTAATCCCCAATTTATTGCTCCTATTATAATTAATACTAATGCAATTTTATCTATTACTTTCATTTAAGATTCCTCCTTTTTACTTTTTTATTATTTTATCCTTTTTTTGCTTTTATTATACATTTTTTATTTTCAAAAAAAATACCTTGTTTAGCATTATTTTTGCTAAATAAGGTATTTTATATTTAATCCAACATATCTTTTCTTTTTAACCACCATGTAACAGCTAAAGTCATAACAACAGCAATAAATACCATTATTACAAATCCCATCGGATGGTTTTGAAATGGTAATTCAACATTCATTCCCCAAAAACTTGATATCATTGTTGGTATTGCCAAAACAATTGTAATTGAAGTTAAGAACTTCATTACTCCATTCAAATTATTTGAAATAATTGAAGCATATGCATCCATTGTACCATTTAATATGTTACTATATATTTGCGCCATTTCTATAGCCTGTCTATTTTCTATGATTGCATCTTCTAATATATCTTCATCATCTTCGTATAATTTTACAAACTTACCTCTCATTGTTTTTTCCATTACAATTTCATTTGATTTCAATGATGTTGTAAAATATACTAAACCTTTCTCTAAACTTAACAATTTTAACAATTCTTTATTTTTCATAGAATTTTTTAATATGTATTCTGCTATTTCAGTTTCTTTATTAATTTGTTTTAAGTATGTTAGAAAATATGATGCATTTAAATAGAAAATTTGGAAAATAAATCTTGTTTTTTTGTATGTTTGAAAATTCTTTATTTTTCTTTTTTCAAAATCTTCTATAATCCTATTTTTTCTTAGAGATACGGTTATAAAAAAGTCATCTCTTACTACAATCATTCCTAATGGTATTGTTGTATATATATCATTTTCTTCATTTTTTTCTACAATTGGTACATCAACTACAAAAAGAATAGTATTATCATCTTCCTCTGTATCGATTCTGGCTTTTTCTTCATAATCTAATGCATCTCTTATAAAATCTTCTTGTATGTTGATGCTTTCACAAACTTTTTTTATTTCATTTTCGGAGGGGTTAACTAAATTAATCCAACTACCTTTTTTGAATTCTTTAATTTCTTCTAACTTATTTGTTTCTACATCTGTATTATATATTTTTAGCAAACTCCTCACCTCTTCAAAATTTACATAATTTGTATCTTTGTACAAAAAAATAAATCTATTTTTCTCTTTGCTAGATTTATTTCATTATTTCTTCTTTTAGATATACCATTTTTTTGCCATTTTGTCAAGTTTTTTGATTTTTGTTAAAAATTACCATTTTATTCACTTTGTAACTTTTCATACTTTTAAGAAAAAAACACCACATATTATGGTGCTTTTTCTTAAAAATTATAAATGCATTTTGTTAAATTTTTAAAAATTCCATCTTAACGTCTAAAGTCGTTAAGACCTTTCTATATTTCATATTTTTCTCCTATAAAACTACTTCTTCTACTTTTTTTATTTTACGGCTTTAGCGTTCAGCTATTCAAGAATAAAGTGGGACGAAAACCAACTTCTGAATTGCTAAAGGAAGGAACAATGATGTAACGATAAGAAGCCGGACCGTAAGAGCCTGCATAGCCGTAATAGCCTCCCCTAGGAACTCTAAAGTTGGTGTCGTAAGACTCCATTGTCCATTCATATACATTTCCTGCTAAATCATATATTTTTTTGACTTGGTTTTTTCCTCCATTTAAATCTATTCCTGTTTTAGAAACTCCTGAATACCATCCCATTCCTGTACTGTCTATAATATATTTTTTATCTGTTGATGTAGCACTCGAATTTTCTATATCTTTCATCCAATTCATTACAGCATCCCATTGTACACCATATATTAATGTACTTTGCACTGTTTTATAATTATTTTCTTTTGCAAAATTTCTTGATAATTCTACAGCTCCTCCTGTTGTTGCTGTTTCACTTTCTTGCATGGCTTTTGTTGATGACCATGGTATCTCATTATATACATCTACTCCTTTTTTAGAAACAACATTTTCTCCTTCTTTTCCAGCCTCATATCTTGCTATATAAAACCCTTCATTTCTTTCTACACTTGCATACATTTTTATAGCTTCTTTTTTGGTTGTTTCTGTTTCAGTAACTTTTTCATTTTCACCTTTAGCATTTGCTTCTCCACAGTCAGAAAGCCATGTTTGTAAACTTCCACCTTCATACCCTTCTCTTCTTACAAATTCTGTTGCAAAATTTTCTTTACTTACTGGTACCCATACAAATTGGTTCTTTTCACTATCTTCTATTACTATTCCTTCATCTATTGTGTTTCCACTATCATCTGCTACTTTAAATCCTGCTGGGATTTTTACTATTTTATTATCAACTGTTATTGGTGTATCCTCATTCTTTGTTAACATATCATTAGATTTTGCTTCTTCTATTGTCTTTATTGTTTCAATATCTTCTTCACTTATTAATATATTATATCCATCCACATTTACTGTTGCTGGTAAGCTTTCTATTTTATTACTCTCTGTTATTGTATTTCCATTATATTTCAAACCATCTACATTTTTTAAATTATTATTTAAGTCATCTAAGCTTAATTTTCCATCACTACCATAACTTCCTAATACTTCTGTTTTTACTCTTTCCTCTGCTGATGCTTTGGCATTATTATCTCTTGCATTTGTTGCTTTATTTAATATTCCATTCTCTCCTGTTATACTTGCAATTGTTACTCCTGCTAATATCAAAAGTACTATGATGGTTATAACTAGTGCAATTAATGTTATACCATTATTTCTTTCCTTTTTTATTATCCAATTCTTCATTTTTGTTCCTCCATTTTTATTTTTTCCTTTTGTACCTTTTTTATTCATTTTTTTCTTACTAATATATAATTATTTCCCTTCTCAAATAGATTAAATACTATTTGACTTTAAACAATGGTATTTTTCAATGTACTTTTCTCTATTTTTAAAAGAGATTTAATTACACACTTATTCTATATTTATTACATTTTTTTGTCAATAATTTTGTTATTTTTTATGTAAAATTTTGTTACAGACAATTTTCACAGAAATATTATTCTTACATTTTTTTATTATAAAAAATACATAACGTTATATAAAACATTATGTATTTTTTAATCTTTTTATTCTATATTACTTTTTGTTAAAAACAAAACTAAAAAAATAGATATTAATATTCCAATAATTATATGTGGTATACTTCCTGTTTGTGCTCCCCTTATTATATAAAATCCTAGCATTGGACCAAAAATAATTACAGCCATTAACATCATAATTTTCTTTTTCATAAAATCCTCCTATTATTTAATAAGACTATTACTTTATACTACTACTAGCACATTGCTATATTTATATTATATTACAAACCATACTTAAATACAATATTTTTGTTTTAAAAAAACACCTACAAAATTATAGGTGTTTTGGTGCGCCATAGAGGAATCGAACCTCCGACCATCAGATTAAGAGTCTGCTGCTCTACCAACTGAGCTAATGGCGCATTTAAATAGAACATCCTTATTATACTACTTTTTTTCCTTTTGTCAATAGCAAACCTCTCTAAAAATTAGAGAGGTCTGTATTTAAATTACTCTGTTTCATTTTTGGTTTCTTGGCTTTCTTCCGCTTTGTTTTCTTCTTGTATTGTTTCATTTTTTGTTTCAGTTTCAACTTTAGTTTCTTCTTGTTTTATTTCTACATTAGTAGTATTATTTGTTGTTGCTGAATTTCCTTTATTTATAATTCTTTGCATTGCACTATATGTATCTTTTGAAAGCAATTTCGTAGAAATGATTTTCCCATTTAACATTTTAGTCATATATGTTTCTGTTACTAAACCATTTGCTCCTTTTTGTTTTACTACTTCTTTACCTGCTGTTAGTGTTGAATCATCAACATATTTAACTGTAAATGGTATTGTTGATATTGTTTTGGTATTAAATGTGTATGTAAATTCTCTATCAGCTTCTTTTATTCCATATATTGAAATTGTTGCTATTCCACTTTTTGCAGATGCTGTTATTCTTATTGGATATTTCCTTGTATTTTTAAATTTAAAATCTGTTAATCCATATACTACTGTTGCATCTCTTCCAGCTCCCACATAAGAAGTTACAAATTGATGATTTTTTCTTTCTACTATATCTAAATCTGACATTAAAACTGCATTATACAATGTAGAAGATACTTGACATATTCCTCCACCTATTCCGTCTACTACTTGACCATTTTCGTATACTTTGGCATTTCTATATCCAGCTGCATAACTTCTTTGACCTAATGTTTCATTATATGAAAATGTTTCTCCTGCCATAACTACTTTTCCATTTAATTTTTGACAAGCTAATGTTAAATTAGTTGTTCTATCTTTATCACTTGCATCATATCTAGTTGTAAATGTGGCTAATTGTTCTGGAAAAGCTTCTGTTCCTATTTGACTTATTGTAACCTTTGGTTTTGTTATTGTTAACTTTATTATATATTCATCTTTTTGTTCTGATGAAATTAATTGTTTTGCTGTTTCCACATTGAAATCCACACCTTCCACTTCTGGATAAATTGTAAATGGATCTTTTGTATAATATGCATCTTTGGCTTCTTTATATATTTCACTATGTATTTTATCTATATCTATTTCTTGCGGTTGTTTTTGTTTTACTGGTATCTCTATAACATTATCATTTATTTCTACATTACTTAATTCATTTTTTACTTCTTCTAAAAGCTTATCAGAATCAATTGCTATTCCTTCTTTTCCTCTTGTTATAATTAAATTGTCATCTTCAACACTGTAACTTGATTCTGTCATAACTCCTGGTAAGTTTACACCAATATCTTCTATAGTTTTTTTAGTATTTTCTTCATTTAATGTAAAGTTTACATTAATATCTGTTTTTGCAACTAATGTTTTTACTATATTATAGTTATTTACAAAGATATTATTATTTCTTCCTAATTCATATGCCTGATTTACTGCACTTTCTATATCATAATTAACTTCCATAAGTGTAGGATTTAGTTCTGATTCAAATTCCTGATATTTTATTTCAATATTTTTATTATTTTTCTCTGAGTATACAGTTTCTATTTTAGATTTTGCTTCTTCTTTACTCAAACCTGATACAGCAATTCCTTTTATTGAAACACCACTTATAATTTTTTCATTGTTTATATTTAAAAAAGCAAATATTGTTGAAATTACTAAAATTAAAAAAAGTACAATTATTGCAATAATTATATATTTCTTCTTATTAAATTTTTTGTTCTTTTTTTCTTTCTCTACCTTTTCATTATTCTTTTTTTCTTTCTTTTCGCTTTCCTTTTCATTCTCATTTTCTTTTGTATCCATCTTATCTGTCTCCTCTAATATCTCTTCTTTCATACTTATTCCCCTTTTTCTTTTCTAGTTTAATATTATCATATTCTTTTTGCTTTTACAATATTTATTATATTTTTATTCATTTATACTTAGCTACATTCGTTTAATTTGTTACAAAACAATTACAATTCCATTACATTTTAGATACTTTTGTTTGTTTTTTGAAAAAATACTTGAACATTGTAAAATTTAATATTATAATGTTGCTAGCAAAAGATAAACAAGGAGAGATTAAAAGATGGAATTAACAAAAAATATTTTTTTTAATACTGATAAATTAGTTGAAAATAGTAAAGTTAAAATTTCATATACAGGTCAATTATTCCAAGATGGAGCTGAATCTGTATTTATTCATTATGGTTTTGGTGAAAATTGGGATAATATAAATGATATATCTATGGAAAAAACAGATTTAGGATTTCAAGCTGAAATTTCTTTAGGTGAAGGATCTACTTTTAATTTCTGTTTTAATGATGGAAATGGAATTTGGGATAATAATAATGGTCAAAATTATATATTTAATTTAGAAAAAGTTTCTAATGAATTAATTGTTTTAGATGACGAACCTGTATCTTTAGGTTCAGCAAGAAAACTAAGAAAAGCTTATTTATGGAGTAAAAAAATACGTTTAGCAGTTTATAAAATTATATCTTATTTACCAAAAATTATTTCAGGAAATTATAAGAAAAAATCAACAAATACAAACGAAAATTAAAAAATAGTTACTTAATGTAACTATTTTTTATGTTATAAACCATCCTCCATTTATTGAAATTACCTGTCCTGTAGTAAAATTATCATTTATTAACCATTCTACACATTTTGCAATATCTATTGGTTCTCCTATTTTTTCTAATGGTGTTTCCTCTTTTATTCTATCTAATGCTTTTTCTGAAATTTCTTTATTCATGTCTGTATTTATATATCCAGGAGCTATTGAATTTACCTTTATATTTGATGGGCCTACTTCTTTTGCTAAAGCTTTTGTAAGTCCATCCATTCCTGCTTTTGTTATTGAGTATAATATTTCTTGTGATGCTCCAACAATCCCCCATACTGATGATATATTTATTATATTTCCTTTTTTTTCTTTTATCATGTGAGGAACTGCTAATTGACACATACAAAATGCAGAATATAGATTAGTATTTATCATTTCATTCCAATCTTTTTCAGTAACTTCATCAATTAATTGCACTTTACTAATCCCTGCATTATTTATTAATATATCTATTTTTCCATATTTTTTTATAGTATATTCTATAATTTTCTCACATTCTTCTTTTTTTGATATATCTGCTTGTATAATATCTATTATAATATTTTTTTCTTCTAATTCTTTTTTTAATTTTTCCGCTTGTTCTTTAGATTTATTATAATTAGCAATTACTTTTATTCCATTTTGTGCTAAAGTTTCTGTAATAGCTTTTCCTATTCCTCTTGCACCACCTGTTACAATCGCAATTTTTTGCATTTTTATACCTCCATAATATTTAAGTCAAAAAAAAAGCCAATAATTAAGAATTATCTCAAAACTAATGACCTTTTGTATGGAGCCACTTCCCAGATTCGAACTGGGGACCCTCGCATTACAAGTGCGATGCTCTGGCCAACTGAGCTAAAGTGGCAAAATTTGGTGACCCCTACGGGAATCGAACCCATGTCTCCGCCGTGAAAGGGCGATGTCTTAACCGCTTGACCAAGGGGCCATATAAAGAACTAAATTTACATTTAGTTCTTTTTTTGGTGAGCTATCCGCGACTCGAACGCGGGACAACTTGATTAAAAGTCAAGTGCTCTACCACCTGAGCTAATAGCCCGTGTTATTGTGTTACCCACAACGCCTTTATAGTTTACAATATTTTTTTCATATTGTCAATACATTTATGAAAATTTTATAAAATTTTTTCCAATTTTTTTGTTTTTTATATTTTTTTGCTTAAATTCATATAATAGAAAACCCTATTATATGAATTTATTGCTCTATTTATGCATTTAATTTTTCTAAAACTTCTTCTACATCTATTCCATGAACATCACATGCTTCTTCAATTGTTTCCATTTGAGATGCTGGACATCCTAAACAATGCATTCCAATATTTAATAAAATTTCTGCCTTTTCAGGAGCTACATTTAAAATTTCTCCTATTTTTGTATCTTTATTAAATTTCATTTTTAATTCCTCCAATCAAATAATATTTTACCAATTTTACCATAAATTTTGTTAAAAGTATAGACAAATGCGAAAAAATATTGTATTATGGTAAAAATTGTAAGGTGGTGATTATATTTTTACATTAGTAGATTTATTCTTTATATCTTTTATTATTTATCTTTTTATATTTTTATATTCAATATATTTATTTTTTTATACAAAATTATTTCATAATGAACAAGGTTCCAAATTAAGATTAAAAGAAAAATTAAATAATAAATAAAATATTTTTAGGAGGTGTTAAAGTTATAATAAAATTTTTACTAAGTTTTTGTTTAACCATTATTTCTGTTTTTATTCATTTTATTTTTTTCAAAAAAATATATATTGCAGATGAATTAATTATAACCTATGGTTTTAAACCTTTTGATATTTGTACACAAAATCCAAGTTTATGGTATTATATAAAATTGATTCACATCATTTCATATGCTTTCTCTAATTTTTTTATATCTTTTTTCTTTATATCAAAAATTTTTTCTTTATATATCAGTAAAAAAACTAATATTCATTGTCCTATAAAACATAATATCAATTCAGATTTACAATTATTGATAGGTTTTAATCCATATTCTAAATCATGTATATATATACCTGAAAATGGTCTTTATCAAAATTTTTTAATAACTGGTACCATAGGTTCTGGAAAAACTTCTTCTGCAATGTATCCTTTTACTCAACAATTTCTAAAATTTAATTCAGAACATAAAAATAAAATTTCAATGCTTATATTAGATGTAAAAGGTAATTTTTTTCTACAAGTAAAAAAATTTTGTCAAAATTATAATTTATTATCTGATCTTATTATCATTGAACTTAATTCTAATGTTTATTATAACCCTTTACACAAACCTAATTTAAAACCACAAGTATTAGCAAATAGGCTTAAAACAATTCTTTTATTATTTTCGGAAAACAATACTGAATCTTATTGGTTAGATAAAGCTGAACAAATTTTAACAGAATCTATTAAACTATGCAGATTTTATAATGATGGTTATGTAACCTTTACTGAGTTACATAAATTAATTACTAACCCTGATTATTACAAAGAAAAAATCCCTATTTTAAAAAAATTATTTTTAAATTCAAAATTTAAAAACAAAGAAATTTATGAATTAAATTCTTGTTTAGATTTTTTTCAAAATGAATTTGAATCTTTAGATACTAGAACTAGAGCAATTTTGATATCAGAAATTACTAGGATAACAAATATATTTGTTTCAGATTATGATGTAATGTCATGTTTTTGTTCTCCTAAAGAAAATTTAACTTTTACAGGTTTTAGTGAAATTTTAAAAAATGGAAAAATCGTTGTTTTAAATATAAATGTTTCTGAGTATAGTAATCTTGCAAAAATTATTGCTACATATTTAAAATTAGATTTTCAATCAGAGGTATTATTTAATTTATCTCAAAATACAGTATATAAATCATGCTTTATATGTGATGAATATGATAAATATGCTAGTAAAACTGATGCTGAATTTTTTTCTTTAAGCAGAGAAGCAAAATGTATTAATATTGTAAGTACTCAAAGTTATTCTTCTTTGAAAAATGTATTAAAAGATGAATCTTTTGTTCAAGTTATTATTCAAAATTTAATTAATAAAATTTGGTTCAGAACTGATGATATTTTTACTATAGAAGATGCTCAAAAACAGCTTGGTAAAGAGGAAAAAACAAAAATATCTAAAACTTTTTCTGAAAATGCTAAGGAAACCAAGTTTAATTATATTACAAATACTTTTAATTCGGAAAATTCAAGTATTTCTGAATCTGTTAATACTTATACTCAAACAGATTATAAATATGATTTAAATTTTTTTACGCAAAATCTTGAAACCTTTTATGCTCTGTGTTTTTTATCAAATGGAAATAAAATATTACCACCTTGCAAAATACAAATGATACCTTATTTTAAAAATATTAATACACTTTAATTTCTTGAAAGGAGTTTTATGAAAAATAACAAAATTATACATATTTATATTTCTATTTTTTTATTTGTTTTTATTGCATTTTTTAAATGTTCTTATGTTTTTGCATTAGGTGATCCTAAATTAATTAATACAATAAATTCTGCTTTTGAAAGTATAGAAAAATGGATTTTAAAAATCTCTACCCCTGCAGCAGCCGTTGCTGTTGGTACCGGTGTATTTATGAAAAAATTTAGTTTTGGCGATGAAGAAAAAATTAGAACTGGAAAAAAATTAGTAAAAGGTTCATTATTTTCTTATGCTTTTATTTTAGCAATAGACCTAATTTTATCTGCTATAAAATCATTAATCGGTTAGGAGTTTTTATGGAGCAATCACAAAATATTACTCAAATTATTATGGATACTATAAATACCATTTTTGAAAGTATTTTTAATTCTATTGATAATCAATTATATTCTTTATTAGATAATTTAATATTTATAAATAAAAATATATTAAATGATTCTTATTTTCATGAAATTTTTGGTCAATCTTCATCTTCGGGTATTTTACTTATTTCCAACGCTTTTTTATTTGGATTCATTTTATATTATAGTATTAAATTTTTATTAGCTCATTTGACATATGAAAAAGTTGATAATCCATCTAGTTTTTTTATAAAAATGATTTTATATGGTATTTGTATGAATTCTTCATTTTTTATTATTTCATTTTTTTTAGATATTATATCAAATATTTCTTCATTTATTTGTAGTATAGGAGAAGATTTATTCCATCAAAAAATTTGCTTTGCAAGTTTAATATCTAATATAAATAATCAAATTTCCATTAATTCTACTTCTTTAAATATCTTTACACTAAATGGTTTAATTAAAAGTACTTTGTCATTTTCATTGTTAAACTTAGTTTTTTCATATTCTCTAAGATATATATTAATAAAAATTTTTATTTTACTTACACCTTTTTCTTTTTTATCTTTGATTCTTACAAATACCAATTGGTTTTTTAAGTCTTGGTTAAAAAATTTATTTTCTCTTCTTTTTATCCAAATTTTTGTATCACTTATACTTCTTTTAATTTTTTCAACTAATTTTTCAAGTTCTAATCTTTTTAATAAATGTATATGTATTGGTGGTATTTATGCACTTATTAAAGCCAATTCAATAATTCGAGATTTCATCGGTGGACTTTCCACAACTATTTCACAATCTGTGAATAACTTTATGAAAATTAAATAGATAGGAGGGTTTATGAAATTTATTTTTCCTCAAAATTATAATTTTAAAAATAAAATCTTGGGCATTATAGATTATTCTGTAGCCATATTTAATATATTATGGGATTTATTTATTATATTTTTATTACATTTTATATTTTCTGACATTACTCTTAAAATTATCTTTCTCATAATTTTTGGTTTTCCTGTTCTTTTGCTTAGTATATCTGGTATTCATGGGGAAAATTTAATATATATTCTAATATATTTTTTTAAATTTCTTTTTAAACAAAAAATAATTTTTTATACAAAAACTAATAAAATAAGATAATTAAAAATATTTTTATTATAAAAATATTTTTATTTGTTAAATTCTCCTTGAATTTTTTGTTTGAAAAAGATATAATTTATTTTACAAAAACGTATAAAATTATATTGTGAAGGAGAATTTTTATGAAATTAGAACAAAATGAAAAAATGCTTTTGTTTTCAGAAACAATGATTCCAGATGTATTTTTTTCTGATTATTTATCACAATTACCAGGTGATTATTTAAAAATTTATTTATATATAATCTTTTTATCTAAATATAAAAAAGATATAAAAGTAAATGATTTATCTAAAAAATTAAATATTCCATTAAAAACTATTAGTGATGGATTTAAATTTTTAGAAGCAAATAAATTAATAACAAAAAAATCAACTGGTTATATTATTGTTGATATACAAGAAGCTACTCTTCATGAATTATATTCTCCAAATCTTACTATGTCAAAAGAAAAAGTTTCTCAAAATGCTAAAAATCAATCACGTTCAAAAGCAATAGAACATATAAATAATATGTATTTTCAAGGCATCATGAGCCCATCATGGTATAATGATATAGATATTTGGTTCAGAAAATATAACTTTGATGAACAAGTTATGATTGCACTTTTTGATTATTGTTATAATAGAAGTGCTATGCACAAAAACTATGTACAAACTGTTGCAGAGGCTTGGGCTTCCAATAAAATTCAAACATGGAATGATTTAGATAAATATTATGAAAAACAAGAAAAACTAAGTATCTTAAAAAAATCTATATCTAAAAAACTTGGAAAACGCGGAAATTTAACTCAATATGAAGAAGCTTATATTGAAAATTGGGTTTTAAATTTTGGATATGATATGGATATTATTGAAATTGCCCTAAGACGTACAACGCTTAAACAATCTCCTACTTTTGAATATATAAATACAATTATAACAGATTGGCATGATCGAAATTTAAAAACACCTGCTGAAGTTAACGCATTTATAGAACAAAGAAAAAAATTAAATAAAGAAACTAAAACATTAAAATCTCAGGTAAAAAAAGCTAACTACGAACAACGAAAATATGATAATCTAGACTTTTTATATGCTAATAAACCTAATAAGGAGGATTACATTGACTAATGAATTATTAAATTCTTTATTAAAAGAATATGAGCAAAAAAAACTAAAAGCAGAAATAGAATCAGATAATAATAAGGAAATTTTATATAAAAAAGTCCCAAAATTAAGAGATATAGAAAATAATATTAATCAACTAGCTATTTCTACTACAAAAAATATTTTAAAAAATAATAATTACTCTTTAGATTCCTTAACTAAAGAAATAGCTATATTAAAAAAAGAAAAAGAAAAAATCCTTAAGGAAAATAATATAGACCCATTATATTTATTACCTAAGTATGAATGTACTTTATGTAAGGATACAGGATATATCCATACCAAAAATTATCAAACTGAAATGTGTAGTTGTTTAAAACAAAAATTATTAGATATTTCTTTTAATAAATCTAATATGTCAAATTTAGATAAAGAAAATTTTTCTACTTTTAATGAAAAGCTTTTCTCTAATGAAATAAATTTTGATAGTTTTGGCGTTAACTTTTCTCCTAGAGATAATATTGTTAAAATAAAAAATAAATCTTTAGAATTTGTTAAAAATTTTGATAATCCATCTTATAAAAATTTATTATTTACTGGTAATACAGGTTTACGGAAAAACTTTTTTATCAAATTGTATTGCTAATGAAATATTAAAAAACGGAAAAACTGTACTTTATCAAACAGCACCTGTTTTATTAGAAAATATTATAGATTATAAAATGAGTAAACAAAAATCAAATTTAGAAAATATTAATAAATCTGTTTTAGAGGCTGACTTATTAATTATTGATGATCTTGGAACAGAAACTTTAAATAGTATGAAACTAAGTGAATTATTTACAATAATTAATACAAGAATTTTAAATTTAAACCATAAAGTAACAAAAACAATTATTTCTACAAATTTAAATATTAAAGAAATATTTGAAAAATATGAAGAAAGAATTGGTTCTAGAATTGCAGGATATTATGATATTTACTATTTTTTCGGAAATGATATTCGTTTTATAAATAACTAACTAAAAAAATCTCAAATTATTAAATAGAATAATTTGAGATTTTTTTGTCATATTTTAATTTTGTGTATCGTTAAGCTCTGGTGTTAAAGTTTCCATACTAACAACTCTTCCTCCATCATTAGTTCTCATTAATGTAACTCCTTGTGTTGATCTTCCTAAAACACTTATATCCTTAACTTTAATTCTGATAATTGTTCCTTTGTCTGTTATTAGCATTACATCATCTTCCTCTGTTGCTATTCTTACACCTACTAATTTTCCCGTTTTAGGTGTAATTTTATATGTAATTACTCCTTTTCCACCTCTAATTTGTACTCTATATTCATCTAATTCAGTTCTTTTACCAAATCCATTTTCAGTAATAGCTAATAGGGTTGCTTTATCACCTGCAATAACAGATTCCATTCCAATTACTTCGTCTTCTTCATCTAATCTTATTCCAATAACACCTTGTGACACTCTTCCAATTGGACGTACATCTTTTTCATCAAAAGTAATACACATACCATTTCTAGTAACCAATAAGACGTTATCTTCACCATCCGTTAATCTTACAGTTATTAATTCGTCATCTTCTTTTAACGTAATACCTTGTAATCCAGTCTTTCTAGTTGAATCATATTCTTTTAATGCTGTTTTCTTTATTAATCCATTTTTTGTTGCCATTAATAAATATTTTCCATCAGCAAAATTTTGAATAGGTATAACAGCTGAAACTTTTTCTCCAGCATCCAAACTTAAAAGATTTACAATTGCTGTTCCCTTAGCAGTTCTTCCTGCTTCTGGGATTTCATATCCTCTTAAACGATATAATTTTCCTTTATTAGTAAAGAATAAAATTGTATCATGAGTTGAAGCTGTAAATATTTGTTTTACAAAATCATCCTCTCTTGTTGCAATTCCAGTAATACCTTTTCCACCACGTTTTTGACTTCTATATGTATCAATTGGCATTCTTTTTATATATCCAAAATGTGTTAGGGCCACAACTGTTTGCTCTTCTTTTATTAAATCATCTAAATCAATTTCACCTTCTGCAGCAACAATTTTAGTTTTTCTTTCATCTCCAAATTTTTCTTTAATCTCTAACAACTCTTCTTTTATTATTTCAAATACCAATTTTTCGCTATTTAATATATCTCTTAAATGTGCTATTAAAGCCATTAACTGATTATACTCTTCTTCAATTTTTTCTCTTTGCAAACCAGATAATGTTTTTAATCTCATATCAAGAATTGCTTGTGCTTGAATATCTGATAAACCAAATCTTTCCATCAATCTTTCTTTTGCATCATCATATGAATTTCTGATTATTTCAATAACTTCATCTATATTATCCAAAGCTATTTTCAATCCTTCTAATATGTGTGCTCTTGCTAATGCTTTATCTAATTCAAATTGTGTTCTTCTTAAGATTACATTTTTTCTGTGATCTATATAACAATCTAAACATTGTCTTAGAGTCAAAACTTTTGGTACTCCATTTACTAGTGCTAACATAATAATTCCAAAAGTAGTTTGCATTTGTGTATGTTTAAATAATTGATTTAAAACAACTTGTGGATTAGCATCTCTTTTTAATTCTATTACAACTCTTACTCTATCTTTTCTATCAGATTCATCTCTGCACTCTGAAATTCCTTCAACCTTTTTTTCCTTAGATAAATCAGAAATTGTTTTTATTAAATTAGCCTTGTTTACTTGATATGGTAATGAAGAAACAATAATTCTTTGCTTATTACCACTCATTTCTTCTATTTCTGTTTCTGCTCTTAATGTTATTTTTCCTCTACCTGTCTTATAAGCTTGCTTGATTCCTTCTATTCCTAAAATGATACCTTCTGTTGGAAAATCTGGACCTTTTATAACCCCCATTAAATCTTCGTCTGTAACTTCATCTTCATCAATTATTTTTATAATTCCATTAATTACTTCTGTCAAATTATGTGGTGGTATATTCGTCGCCATACCTACGGCAATACCAGAAGAACCATTTACTAATAAAGCTGGTATTCTTGCTGGCAAAACTGTTGGCTCTTGTAATCTATCATCATAGTTAGGCATAAAATCAACTGTATTTTTTTCAATATCTGTTAACATATATTCAGAAATTTTAGACATTCTTGCTTCTGTATACCTCATAGCCGCAGCACCATCACCGTCAACAGAACCAAAGTTACCATGTCCATCAATTAACATATATCTCATAGAAAAATCTTGTGCTAATCTAACCATAGCATCATAAACAGAACTATCTCCATGAGGATGATATCTACCTAAAACAGAACCTACAGTATTTGCACACTTTCTATATGGTTTATCTGAAGTAATTCCATCTTCATGCATTGCATATAAAATTCTTCTGTGAACAGGTTTTAAACCATCTCTAACATCTGGAAGTGCACGAGAAACAATAACACTCATGGCATAATCAATATATGCTTCTCTCATTTCTTTTTCGATGTCTTTTTCTATTATTTTTCCGTCTTTTCTTTCTGGTCTTTCTTCCATTGTTTTCCCTCTTTTCCTTTATATTTCTACAGTTGTATTATACTAAAACAACGAATATTTTGCAAGTAGAATTAAATTTTATTTTATGCTAACTTCTTTATTAGCTCCCTTTGTTCTTCAGAAACATCAAAATTTTTTCCGTTATTTTTTATCAAATTATGTAACAATTCTATATTTTTAGCCTCCTTTATTTTTTCTTCTAAAGGAATCAATTCCTTTAATTCTTTCTTAATCTTTTTATACTCTTTTTCCATTTTTTCAAAATTCTTATCATTAAAATCTTTTTTCCAATTATTTATATACCCTTCCAAACTATTCATTTTGTTTGCTTGTTTATTAAGTTCTTTTTCTAAATTCTCTTCAACATTTTTTACTATTACATTTTTTCCTTGCAATAAAACATTTGCAATATTAGAATTTACCTTTCCTTTATATAAATTTAATTTAATTGCTGAATCAAAAAGTGAAGAAAAACCATCCAATATCCCTCCACTTTTTATAACATTTTGTATTTGTTCAATATTTTCAAATTTTCCTGTAAATATACCAGTTACACTCTTTCCTAACTCAATTGTATCATCCAAAGTCTTTCTTATCCCATCTTTTATCCCATTTTCAAATAAATTATTTTTTAAATTTATAACTTGTTCATCTATAAAATCTGGTAATAGTATTTTTAATCCTATATCAAGTGATTTACTTATTACTTGTCCTATTGCTGTCTCCAAAAAACTTTTTTGTTCTTGCTCTATATTTAAATTTTGATCTTGAATTATATTATTTTTTAAATTACTTATTTCCATATATTTTTTGATATATTATATATCATTTTCTCCTTTCAAATTTTATTATTTATTTATTCATTATTTTTATAAACTTTACTTTAAATATTTTATATTATTTATTTTAATTTTTTATTTATTTTTGATATTTTTAATTATTGATTATTTTTATTTAATTTTTAATTTAATTAATATTTTTTTATTATATTTTTATTAATATAAAATAATTAATTTTTAATATTATATTTTAAAAAATAATTCAAATTAATTTATTTTTTTAATATTTTATTTTAATTTTGTTTATTAATTATATCATTTAATTTTTAAATTCCTTAAAAATCGATTTTAACGCCTCCTTTTTTACATGTTTTATGTTTATTTTTTAATCTTATTGTTAATAATTTTATATGATTTTTTTATTATACAACTCGCTCTTTACTCTAGTTTCACTATGTTTTGCTCATTTTATAATCTATCTTTTAAAACTATAAAATATTTTTTTATTAAATATACATATCTTTTATCGTAAACTTATTTTTATATATTTTTTAGTAATACTATATCTTTATTGCTTTCAATTTAATTTATTTTTACTATTAATAATATATTTTTATTATTTATTAATTATTTAATTTAAATATTAATTTAATTAATATTTTTTTATTATATTTTTATTAATATAAAATAATTATTTTTATGATTTTTTTTATTTGATTTTTAATATTTATTTTTAATTAATTATTTTTTATTTATTAATTCTTCTTATTATTATATTAATTGTTTATTTATTATTTTAATTTAATTAATAATATTTTATTAATTAATTATTTATTTTTAATTAATTAATTTTTATTTTATAATTATTTTATTTATTATTTTATAAAATTATTTAATATTTTATTTTTTATTTTATTTATCTAATTATATTATTTAATTTTTAAACTCCTTTAAAATCGATTTTAACGCTTTACTTTTTATATGTTTTATGTTTATTTTTTTAGCCTATTGTTGATATTTTTATATGCTTTTTCATTCATTTTACCTTAGTTTTACTACGGTTTGCTCACTTTATAATTTATTTTTTACAGCTATAAAATATTTTTTATTAAGTATAAATATATTTTATCGTAAACTTATTTTTATATATTTTTTTAGTAATACTATATCTTTATTGCTTTCAATTTAATTTATTTTTACTA
>CAKPOF010000010.1 GCA_934169725.1 uncultured Clostridia bacterium
AAAAATTTCTTAGAGTAGCTAACTCTACGATTTTACTATATTGCTTGATTGATTCCTGTTGATACTATTTTACTCATATTTTCAATTAAATCATCAATTTCCTTTGGAGTAACTATCAAATTATAATCTTTAGGTATTAAAACTTCTTTAATTTCTTCATAGTTATCATCATTTTTTAATTTATTTAAATAATCGTTAGATTTTGCTTCATCTTGAAGTTTAGAAATAAATAAATCTAATGAATCATTAACTAAAACTGCTGTTTCTACTACAGTTGGTATCCCTATAGCAACCACTGGTACGCCAAGTGTTCTTTGACTTATTTCTTTTCTAGTATTCCCTACACCAGCTCCAGGGACAATTCCTGTATCCGATATTTGAACAGTACTACTTATTCTTTCAATACTTCTAGATGCTAATGCATCTATTACAATTATTAATTTAGGATGTATATTTTCTACAATTCCCTTTAAAATTTCCACTGTTTCTATTCCTGTAGTTCCTAAAACTCCTGGAGAAATTGCACTTACATTTCTTGCTCCCTCTTTTACATATTGAGGTAAATATTTTATCATATGTCTAGTTACTTCTATGTCATTAATAACCTTTGGACCTAATGCATCTGGTGTAACATATATATTTCCTAATCCAACAACCAATATTTCTTCATCTTTTTTTATATGACTATCTACTATTTTTTTTAGTTCATTTGTTAAAACATCAGCAGATTTTTGTATTTCATCATCACCGTGCTATTTTTAAATTTTTTATATCTATTGTTACATAAACTCCCTTAGGTTTTCCTATTGCTTTTTCTCCTTCTTCATTTAATATCTTTACTTTGTCGACCTTTATGTTTTCATCTATTTTTTCTTCTTCACTTTCTATACCATTAATCTCATCCTCTAATTTATTGGCTGTTATATATATTTCTCTTCTTTCGTTAGCTAAATCTGTTCTAAAATCAACCATTTTATTCTCCTTACTTTTATATTTATATTTATTATCTACCAAAAAAAATATATTATTCTATACAATGGAACAAATAGTTACAATTTACAGCTTAAAACATTCAAGTTATAAAAATTCAATAATATATTGTTTTGAAATACCGCGTAAGCGATCAAACGAACGATAGTGAGTGCGAATTGGAGCAAACTACATACTAGTAATTTTAATATGTAGTTTGCGACACCAAGGTATGAAAAAACAATATATTATTGAATTAAAAAACGATTTATTTCATAAACTGTAAATTGTAACAACAAATATGAAATATGATTTCTTATTTGTTTTAAAAAAATCAAGCTAATAGTTTTTTATAACTAATTAGCTTGATTTTTGCTGTTTTGTTGACATTACAATAAATTTTCAATGAAATTTTTAACTGTAGCATTAGATTGCAAAAAAATACTTGCATGAGTTGCTGTTAAATATACAATTTTTTTAACTTCATCCCATGGTTCTTCTTGATTTTTTAAAGTTACTACACCATCTGCTTCTTTATAAAGACTTAGCATCTTACCTACATGTCTAACTAATGAATCTTTCATAGAGCAATACCCTTCTGGGCATTCAGCCGATATTAAAAGAACATAATGATTTTTTAGTTTAGAAAAATTTAATTTTTTCAAAAACTCTGAGTCTTGAACCATATCATAATCAACAGCTCTTCTACTAAGCAAAAATTTTAATGCTATTTTAATTAAAAATATTTCAGGTATCAATTCAAGTTTTTTTAAAAATCCTTCTTCTCTTAAATAATGTCCTTTCAATTTTTCTAATACTAATTTTTCATCTCCCCAAACAGTTCCAAATGTCGGTGCAATTAAAATTATTGGCATTTCATACTTTAAGTATTTTGCAACAGCTGTCATTAATAGTCCACCTTTTGAATGACCTATTAAAAGTTTCTGAGGAGTTTTTATTTCTAAATTTTCTACTTCATGTTCTAATTCACAAGCTGCTGATTCAATGCCTTCACATTCTGGTAAGAAATACACTGTATACACTGTACAATCTAAATCCCGATAACACGGCAATTGAGATTCTAATATGATTGGATCCGGTAATTTTTTTCTATTAAGATGTGGCATTGTTCTAAATTGTGTCAAAAGCCATGGTTCCTTTATTGCTTGTTCATCACATGTATACCCAGATGATTGAATTACTGTTACCAATTCTCCTTTTCTTTCTTGCACTATCATTATGCTTTTTCCAACATAAACAACTTCCCGCATAATTATGCCTCCTTTTATTTTCAAAAAACGTTTTGCATATGCACATTATAGCATAATCTTTATATTATGTAAATAATATTTTACTTTTTATTTATATAAATCATTGTTTTATCCATTTGTAAATATCTGTATATATTTTATATCTAGAATCTTCATGTAAAATATCATGTCTTAATCCAGCATATAATTTTATTTTTGTATTTTTCATACCTATTTTTTCAAATTTTTTTAATGTTTTTATTACTCCGTTTCCTTCTTTTCCAACAGGATCCTTGTCTCCTGATAAAAATATGACAGGTAATTCTTTATTCATTTTTTTCATATTTTTTATATCACTAGTATATTTCATTCCATACACCAATTCTCTAAATAATCCTGCTGACAAAGCTTTTCCTCTTTTTTGATCTTTAATATATTTATCTAGCTGTTCTTTGCTTGCACATAACCAATCAAAGTCAGTTTTATTAGGCTTAAATTTTTTATTATAAGTGTCAAAAGTTAGTTGTTTTATTACAGGACTTGTATGTTCTTCACCAACTTTTTTAGCTTCTTTATTTGCCATATACATTGCTATATTAGATTCAATTTTTGATATATCACCTGTTCCTATAATTATTGCTCCATCAATTTTGTCATTATTATAATCAATTAAATATGTTCTTAATAAAAATGATCCCAATGAAAATCCAATCATATAATATGGTATATTAATATATTTTTGTTTAGTTAATTCCATGCATTTTTTCATATCTTGTACAACAAAATTCCAGCTTCCATCTTTTCCAAAATACATTGGTTCAGTATTTGGAGCTATTGACTCGCCATGTCCAATATGATCATTTCCCACTACCACAAAGCCTTTTTCTGTAAAGAATTTTGCACATTCTTCATATCTTAATATATGTTCTGTAACTCCATGTATTATTTGAATAATCCCTTTAATTTCACCTTCTGGTTTCCATTCCACTGCATGTATTTGCGTTTTTTTATCAGCTGATAAATAATAAAATTCTTCTCTTTTCATATTTTCTCATATAATCAATTATATATAAATATTAATTATTTAATTGATTAATCCCTTTCTTTTAATATTATTTTTCTAAATATTTTTTTAAAAATTTTCCTGTATAGCTTCTTTCATTTAAACATATTTGTTCTGGAGTTCCTACTGCAATTACTTCTCCTCCATTTTCTCCGCCTTCTGGTCCTAAATCTATTATATGATCACATGTTTTTATTAAATCTAAATTATGTTCAATAACTATTATTGTATTTCCTGTATCTACTAATCTTTGTAAAATATCTATCAATTTATGTACATCTGCTATATGTAATCCTGTAGTTGGCTCATCTAGTATATATAAAGTTTTACCTGTTGCTCTTTTAGATAATTCTGTTGCTAATTTTACTCTTTGTGCTTCTCCTCCTGATAATGTTGTTGATGGTTGTCCTAAAGTTATATAACTCAATCCAACATCATATAAAGTTTGTATTTTTTGCTTTATTTTTGGTATTTTATCAAAAAATTTAAGAGCTTCTTCTACTGTCATATCTAATACATCTGCTATTGTTTTTCCTTTATATTTTACTTCTAATGTTTCTCTATTATATCTTTTTCCTTTACATACTTCACATGGCACATATATATCTGGTAAAAAATGCATTTCTATTTTATGAACTCCATCTCCATTACAGCTTTCACATCTTCCCCCTGCTACATTAAAACTAAATCTTCCTTTTTTATATCCTCTTAATTTAGCTTCTTCTGTTTCTGCAAAAATGTCTCTTATTAAATCAAATACTCCTGTATATGTAGCAGGATTTGAACGAGGTGTTCTTCCTATTGGTGATTGATCTATATTTATGATTTTATCTATTTGTTTTATTCCTTTTATACCTTTGCATTTTCCTGGTTTTTCATTTGAACCATTTAGTTCCTTTGCAATTGTTTTATATAATATTTCATTTACTAATGTTGATTTTCCTGATCCAGATACTCCTGTTACACAATTAAATACACCTAACGGAAATTTAACACTTATATTTTTTAAATTATTTTCTGTTGCTCCTTGTACTTCTATTACCTTAGATTTAGCATGTTTTCTTCTTTTCTTAGGTACAGGTATTTGTAGTCTTCCACTTAAATATTTACCAGTAATTGAATTTTCTACAAGTTTTATTTCTTCTGCTGTACCGCTGTGCCATTACTTTTCCTCCATGTGTTCCTGCTCCTGGTCCTATATCTATAATTTGATCTGCAGCATACATTGTATCTTCATCATGTTCAACAACAATTAGTGTATTTCCTAAATCTCTCAGTTTTTTTAATGTTGCCAATAATTTATCATTGTCTCTTTGGTGTAATCCAATACTTGGTTCATCTAATATATATAATACTCCTGTTAGTCCTGAGCCAATTTGTGTTGCTAATCTAATTCTTTGTGCTTCTCCTCCAGATAATGTACCTGCACTTCTAGATAATGTTAAATATTCTAATCCTACATCTATTAAAAATTGTAATCTTTGATGTATTTCTTTTAAAATTAAATCAGATATCATTGCTTCTGTCTTATTCAAATTTAAATTATCTAAATAATCTAAAATTTTTCTTATTGACATATCTGTCAATTCATTTATATTTTTATCACCTATTTTTATAGATAATATTTCTGGTTTTAATCTTGCTCCATTACAAGAATAGCAAGGAGAATTGCTCATATACATTTCATAAAATGTTCTCATCCCCTGTGATTTTGTTTCATTATGTCGTCTATCTAATGTTGGTAATACCCCTTCAAAAGGTGCTCTAAATTTTCTAGTTCCAGCATATGATTTGTACTCAAAATCTATTTCATCTTCTCCTGTTCCATACAATATTTTTTCCATAAAACTTCTTGGCAAATCTTTTATTTTTTTATTTTTTATTTCAACACCATAATGTTTTGCAATACTTTCAAAATACATTTTAGCCATGGTATCTCCTCTTTTCATTGTGCTTGCACCAAAAGCTTTTATACCATCATATAAAGTTTTATTTTTATCTGGAATAATTAAATCTTCATCCATCTTCATTAAATACCCTATTCCTGTACATGTTGGACATGCTCCAAATGGATTATTAAATGAAAACATCCTAGGCGTTAATTCTGGAAAACTGAAACCACAATCTGGACAAGCATAATTGCAACTATATAATTTTTCGCCTTTTCCAACTATATCTATTAATACTAATTTATTTGCGTGTTTTAGTGCTACTTCTACAGATTCAGTTAATCTACTTATAATATCTGGCTTAATAACTAACCTATCCACAACCAATTCTATATCATGTTTTTTCTTTCTATCTATTTCAATATCATCTGATAATTCATACATTTCGCCATCTATTCTAACTCTTACAAAGCCTTCCTTTTGAAATTCTTGTAATTGTTTTGTATATTCTCCTTTTCTTCCTCTAACTACTGGAGCCAAAATTTGAATTCTTGTTCCCTCTTCTAAAGACAAAATATTATCTACAATTTGATCTATAGTTTGTTTTTCTATCTTTTTTCCACAATTTGGACAATATGGAACTCCTATTCTTGCATATAAAAGACGAATATAATCATATATTTCTGTTACTGTTCCAACTGTTGAACGTGGATTTTTTGATGTTGTTTTTTGATCTATTGATATTGCTGGTGACAATCCTTCTATACTCTCAACATCTGGTTTTTCCATTAATCCTAAAAATTGTCTAGCATATGAAGATAAACTTTCTACATATCTTCTTTGTCCTTCTGCATATAAAGTATCAAATGCTAAACTAGATTTCCCTGATCCAGATAGCCCAGTAATTACAACTAATTTATCTCTTGGTATCTCAACATTTATATTTTTTAAATTATGTTCTTTTGCTCCTTTTATGACAATCTTATCATTCATAAAAACGCCTCCCAATATTTGCTTCTATTTAAATCTATTTTATTATATAAAAATAAACATAGAATTACAACTATGTTTATCTTTATCACTATTTTTTCTCATCTTCTAATCTTTTTTCATTTTCAATAATTGTCATTATTATTTGAACTGTTTTTTCTAAGTCATTGTTTTGTAATACATAATCATACATATTTATTCTAGACTCTTCGTAGTCAAATCTATTTAATCTTAATATAACTTCTTGTGGACTCGGTTTATCAATTCTATTTTCTAATCTACGTTTTAATTCTTCTTTTGGAACACGTAAAAATATAGTTACTACTCTTGTGTCTTTTCCTAATAATTCCTTTAAATGTTCTGTTCCATTAACATCAATATCTTTTACTATAATTTTTCCACTTTGAATTTTGTTATTTAATAATTTCCTAGATGTTCCATAATATTGATTATGATGTATATCATATTCATAAAATTCATCATTTTTTATCATTTCTTCAAACTCTTCTTTTGATACAAAATGATATGTCCCACCTTCTACATCGCCTTTACGTATTGGTCTTGATGTATATGATGGAAGAGATTCTACATTTTTCATTCTTTTTATTAATTCTTTTTTTATTGTATCTTTTCCTGCTCCTGCTACTCCTGATAATATTACTAACATTCTATTACAACCTTCCCTTCTGCTATTTCATTAGCAGCTAATGTTACAGCTGATTCTTCCTTTACTTCTGTTAATGGTTTAGCACCTGTCGCAATTTGTCTAGCTCTTCTTGCTGTTGCTATTACTAATTCATATCTATTATTTGCTTTTGTAAGTAATTCTGAAACACTTGGTTTTACAATCATTTTATTACTTCCTTTCTTTTATAGCTTTTAGCTATTTATTATAATTTTTATTAATCATCCTGTGAAATATCTTTATCTATTCTTCCACCCACTGTCTCTGGTTGTACTGCCGATAATATAACATGTCCTGAATCCATTATTAGTACAGCTCTTGTTCTTCTTCCATATGTTGCATCT
This sequence comes from uncultured Clostridia bacterium, assembly GCA_934169725.1. Lineage (GTDB taxonomy): Bacteria > Bacillota > Clostridia > TANB77 > CAG-508 > CAG-269. The sequence continues at coordinate 7,191 of CAKPOF010000010.1, forward strand.
ACTGCTGTTTTATTATCCTTTGCTTCTTGTATTAATCTTTTTATTGGTGCTGATTCTGGACTTACAATTGCTACAATTCTTTCTGCAGAAACTATATTTCCAAATCCTATATTTACTAATTGCATATCCTCATTCCCTTCTATTCTATATTTTGTACTTGTTCTCTTATATTTTCAAGTTGTGTTTTTATGTTTATTACTTCATTTGTAATCTCCAAATTATTTGCCTTTGAGCCTATTGTGTTAGTTTCTCTATTCATTTCTTGAATAAGAAAATCTAGTTTTTTCCCAACAACTTCATCTGAATTTAATAAATTTTTAAATTGATATATATGGCTATCTAATCTGGTTACTTCTTCTTGTATTGAACATTTATCTGCATAAATTACTACTTCTTGTGCTATTCTATTTTCGTCTATTTCTTGATCTTGTAATAATTCTTTTATCCTTGAACTTAATTTTACTACATATTCATCAATAAGTCCAGTAGATAATTCAGATATTCTCTTAACTTTTACATTAATTTCGTCTAATCTTTTTATTAAATCTTCTGCAATTTTTTGACCTTCTATTTTTCTCATTTCTATTATTTTATTTACTGCCTCATTTGTTACTTCTCTTAATTCATTTTTTATTGTATCCTCATCTTCATTATTTTCAATAACTAAAACATCTGGTAGTTTAGTTATCTCAGTAACAGGTATCTCAGATATTAAATCTTCATCTTTTGCTAATTTTCTTAATTGTTCTATATACATATTTGCAATCTCTGTATTTATTTTTATATTTCTTCCTTCTAATGAACTATTATTAAATGTTACAAATACATCAACTTTCCCTCTATGTAATTTTGACACTATTATTTTTTTTATTTCTTCTTCCAAATAACTTAAATTTTTAGGCATTTTTACTGAAACATCTAAATACCTATGATTTACACTTTTTATTTCAATTTGATAATCTCTTAAATTTTTAGATATGCTTGATTTTCCATAACCTGTCATACTTTTAATCATTATTTTTTACCTCTTCCTTTTTCTTTCTACCTCTTTTGGATTTAGGCTTTTGCTTTTTTTCATCTGTATTATTTTTTTCTTTGATTTTATCACCTGTCTTTTTTATCGCTTTTGTTGAAGCTTTCTTTTGTTTTTCATCCTTATTTTCTTCTTTGGTTTTTGCTGGTGTCTTTCTTTTTCTTGTTGTTTTAGTTGCTGTTTTCTTTTCTTCTTCATCTTTATTTTCTTCTTTTGCTTTTAATTGTGCCTTTCTTTTTCTTGTTGTTTTAGTTGCCGGTTTCTTTTCTTCTTCATCCTTCTTTTCTTCTTTTGCTTTTACTGGTGTTTTTCTCTTTCTTGTTGTTTTGGTTGCTTGCTTTTTCTCTTCTTCATCTCTATTTTCTTCTTCAGTTTTTAATTGAGTTTTTGCTTCTTTCTTTTTATTTTTAACTTCTAATTTTGTTTTCTTTTTTTCTCCTCTTTTCTTAGCCTCTTTTTTTATTGGTTCATCTTTTACTATTTCTGATATATCGCTAAGACTCTTCAAATATTTTATTCTTGATTTTGTATATATAATAATTGATTTTAAAACATAGTATATAGCAAAAATATATGATGACACCAATATATATACTCTAAAATCAAATTTTTTGACCACTATTATATGATTAATAAATAATGCGTGTGTAGATAATATCAGTATTTCTAAAGCAAGTATTAAAAGCGAACCTTTTTCTTTGTTATATGCCATTTCTAAAATTGCTATTCCTACAATTAAAAATCCAAATGAACAAATTTTAGTTATTTTTTCCATTTGCTCTAATGAAAAATATTCATACACTATATTTATAGATATAAAATATATCATTACAATAATGGCAGAAATCAAATTCTTGAATATTTTTTTTAATATTTTTTGTGATACTTCTTTTGAAAGCTTTTTGTGTATTATCAATTCATTTTGCTCTTCAGTTGTGTTATTAATTTTCATTCTTATATATCCTTATATTATTATATTTAGGTTTTTATGGTTATACCTATAAACCTATAAGTACTATAATTCCTAGCTTTGTTCTAATTCATACATTATAATACTTGCAACATTTAAAGCTACTGTTTCTGTTCTTAAAATTCTTTTTCCTAATGTTATAATTTTTGCACCATTTGATTTAAATGTTTGTATTTCATTTTCGTCAATACCACCTTCTGGTCCTATTATAATTGCTATTTTTAGTGAATCAAATTCTTTTTTTATTTTTTTCAATTCACTCTTTAATGTATTTTCTTTTTCATTTTCATAAGCTACTAATACTAAATCATATTTATCAAACTCAGAACAAATTTCATTAACATTTTTCATTTTATTTATACTTGGTATAATGTCTCGTCCTGATTGTTTTGCTGCTACTTCTGATATTTTTTGCCATCTTTCTATTTTTTTCTTTTCATCTTTTTCTTTTAATTTTACAACACATCTTTTCATTTTTAATGGCGTAATATCATATACGCCTAACTCTACAGATTTTTGAATTACTAATTCCATTTTATCTGCTTTTGGTAATCCTTGAAAAATACTCAAATACACATTAGATTCAACGCCAGATTCTTTTTCATTTATAATTTGGCATAAAATTTTATTATCTTCTATTTGACTTATTTCACACAAATAATTTTTTGATGTTTTATGATCGCAAATGTCTATTTTATCTTTTATTTTTGCTCTTAGAACATTTTTTATATGATTTACATCTTCGTTTTGTATAATAATTTCATTTCCATTAATTTGATTAGTTGAAACAAAAAATTTAGGCATTTTTTTCTCCTATTATTATTTATAAAATTTAAAACTATTTTTCTTTTGACATTATATCATATCTTCTTTACTTTTTCCAGCACTTTATGCGTTTATCCACACTGATACTGATTTTGCCTTAACCTTAAATGTTCCATAACCATATTCATCAATAAATACCTCTTCTTCAATGTCACCTATTGCATCTATAAATTTTTCTCCACTCATATTTGTTCCAATATACATTCTTTTTTCTTCATCATTTTGATTTGATATCAATACAGCTAATCCAGATTTGATATGATCATCATCACCTTCTCTTGTCCACCCTATACAATGTGGATTATCAAAATAATCATTTTGATTACCATACGATTTTTCTTTTCGTAAATCTATTAAAGTTTTTAGCTCATTAACTGGTTCTATATTATTATGTTTTAATCCATATAAATCGCCATAAAATACACATGGATATCCTTCATCTCTTAATAAAATTATTGAATATGCCGGAAGTTTAAACCAACTTTCTACATAACTTGCTAAAGCTTGTCCTGGTTGAGTATCGTGATTATCAACAAAAGTAACTGCTTTACTTGAATTCTCTTTCATTAAAGTTCCATCTAAAATTTTGCATAAGTCAAAATTTTCATCCTTTGAAGCATTATATAAATTATAATGTAATGGTACATCAAATAAAGAAATTTGTCCTTCAGTTTCTGATATATATCTGTGTAATTTTGATATATCTCCACTCCAATATTCACCAACCGCAAAAAGCTGATTTTTAGTTTCTTCTCTCAATTGCTTTATCCATTCTTTATAAAATCCAGCATCAATATGCTTAACTGCATCTAATCTAAATCCATCTATTTTTGTAATATCTAAATACCATTTTCCCCAATCTAAACATTCTTTTACCACCTCTGGATTTTTAAAATCTAAATCTGCTCCCATTAAATAATCATAATTTCCAAATTCTTCATCCACAGCTCCGCTCCATGTTTTATTTTTAAATCTGAAAATAGCATGTTCCTTTGTTTTATCATCATAATCTATACCATCAAAATGTGTCCAATTCCATTGAAAATCTGAATATTTATTTTTTCTTCCTGGAAAAGTAAATTTTGTTGCCACCCTAACAACTTTATTATCTGCGACTAAAGCATTATGATTTCCCCAATCAACCTGTTCTGCTGGAATAGTTTGGAGAAAATCTGCTCCCATTTTATGATTTAAAACAATATCTGCATATGTTTCTATTCCAGCCTGTTTTAAAGTCATTATACAATTCAAATATTCATCTTTTGAACCATATTTTGTTTTTACTGTTCCCTTTTGATCAAATTCACCCAAATCATATAAATCATACACTCCATATCCAACTTCATCTTTTCCACCAATTCCTTTATATGCTGGTGGTAGCCATATTGCTGTTATTCCATTATCAGCTAGCTTTTCAGCATCTTCTGCAATTTTATTCCACCAATTTTGATTTGTTTCTAAATACCATTCAAATGCTTGTAATATAATTCCATTTATTCTTTTCATTTTGTATCTCTCCTATTTTTATCCATATTTTTTTACTATTTAACGTACTACATTATACCATTTTTTATTTATAAATTCTATCATTATATAATAATTCAATATATATTATTTTTGAAATACCGCGTAAGCGATCAAACGAACGTTAGTGAGTGCGATTGGAGCAATCTACTAATAATTTTTAATTATTAGATTGCGACACACAAGGTATGAAAAAAATAATATATATTAAATTTTAAAATATAACTGATTAGTAAATATTACTTTTACATTTGACATATTTTGTCTTATTTTATATAATTGTTTTCTAGAAAGGATGTAAGTATTATGAGTTTTGTATATGAAAGAACAATTAATTATTATGAAACAGATAAAATGGGAGTTGTCCATCATACAAATTATATACGATTTTTAGAAGAAGCAAGATGTTATTATCTTCAATATGCAAACATGCCTTTTGAAGATTACGAAAAACAAAATATTACTATCCCAGTTTTAGAAGTAAACTGTAAATACAAACAACACGTTACTTTTGCTGATACTATTTTAATAAAAGTATTTGTAAAAAAATATAATGGTGTTAAACTAACAATCGGCTATGATGTTAGAGATAAAAAAACAGGCAATACAGTTATCCTTGCTGAAACAAAACATTGCTTTACTGATAAAACGTTAAAACCAATTAATTTAAAAAAGCATTGCAAAAAATTTAGCGATATTTATGAAACTTTATTAAACGAATCAGTAGATTAAATTATACATTTCAGAACATATATTATATTTTTTATGAGTTAATATGTAAGTGCACGCTAAAAACATGTATTAAAACCTCAAGCCTTATCCTTATTATATAGAACAGAGCTTGAGGTTTTAATACATGTTTTTAGTGCTTACGAAATTTTTAAAAGTCTTAACGTCTAAAGTTGTTAAGACTTTTCTATATTTCATATTATTCACCTATAAAACTACTTCTTCTACTTTTTTTATTTTACGGCTTTAGCGTTCAGCTATTCAAGAATAAAGTGGGACGAAATCCAATGTCTGAATCGCTAAAGGAAGGATAGCGGCTGTTACGATTAGATGCCGGATTGTTAGAGCCTGTACCGCCGTAATTGCCTCCCCTAACAACTCGACCGTCGGTGGAGTAAGATTCCATTGTCCATTCAAAAACATTTCCTGCAAGGTCATATATTTTTTTTACTTGATTTGAACCTCTATTTTCTTCTCCTATATCTATTCCTGTTTTTTGTGGATTATCTCCTGAATTATCACTGTACCATCCCATTCCTGTACTGTCTTGTATATATTTTTTTCCATTTGGATTATTTACATTTTCCATCCATTTCATCACAGTATCCCATTGCACTCCATATATTAATGTACTTGTTACTGTTTTGTAATTCTTTGCATTTGCAAAGTTTCTTGATAATTCTACTGCCCCTCCTGTTATTCCTGTAGTTTCTTGCATATTATCTCCATTAGCTGACCATGATATCTCATTATATACATCTGCTCCTTTTTTTAATACCACATTTCCATTACCGTCATTTCCAGCTTCATATCTTGCTATATAAAATCCTTCATTTCTTTTTACGCTTGCATACATTTTTATAGCTTCTTTTTGGGTTGTTTCTGTTTCAGTAAATTTTTTATTTTCACCTTTAGCATTTGCTTCTCCACAGTCGCTAATCACATTCTCTAAATTTCCACCATCATAATATCCTTCTCTTCTTACAAATTCTGTTGCAAAATTTTCTTTACTTACTGGTACCCATACAAATTGGTTCTTTTCACTATCTTCTATTACTATTCCTTCATCTATTGTTGTCCCACTATCATCTGCTACTTTAAATCCTGCTGGGATTTTTACTATTTTATTATCAACTGTTATTGGTGTATCCTCATTCTTTGTTAACATATCATTAGATTTTGCTTCTTCTATTGTCTTTATTGTTTCAATATCTTCTTCACTTATTAATATATTATATCCATCCACATTTACTGTTGCTGGTAAGCTTTCTATTTTATTACTATCTGATATTGCACTTCCATTATATTTTAAACCTTCTATATTCGTTAAATTTTTATTTAAGTCATCCAAACTTAAATTTCCATCACTTCCATAGCTTCCTAATACTTCTGTTTTTACTCTTTCCTCTGCTGATGCTTTTGCATTATTATCTCTTGCATTTGTTGCTTTACTTAATATTCCATTCTCTCCTGTTATACTTGCAATTGTTACTCCTGCTAGTATTAAAAGTACAATTATGGTTATAACTAATGCTATTAATGTAATACCATTATTTCTTTCCTTTTTTATTATCCAATTCTTCATTTTTGTTCCTCCATTTTTATTTTTTCCTTTTGTATCTTTTTTATTCATTTTTTTCTTACTAATATATAATTATTTCTCTTCTCAAATAGATTAAATACTATTTGACTTTAAACAATGGTATTTTTTCAATGTACTTTTCTCTATTTTTAAAAGAGATTTAATTACACTCTCATTTTATATATATTAAAATTTTTTGTCAATAATTTTTCCATATCTCCTATAATTAATTTCGCTTCTAATACATATGTACCATATTCTTGATATTAATTTCCTTTTTTATCTGTTTTATTTTTTACTAAACAATTTTTATTATATTTTTTATTGCGAAAATTTTTTACTCTTCGAGAAGTACCTGCTAGCTATTTTTAGATTTTATGTATTCTGAAATGTTAACCTAAATTAACTCATAATAAAATATAATATATGTTCTGAAATATTTCTGTTCATTCTATCCAAATAAACTTAATTGATTACTTTGACTCATACCTTCTAAGCATCCTAATTTTTTTAACAATTCTGCTACTGAGTCTCCAACTTTTGAACGTATTTTCATATCATCTATAGACATAAATTTTCCGTCTTTTCTTGCCTTTTCAATTCCGAGTGCTGCAACTGTTCCTAAACCTGCAATGCTATTTAATGGTGGTCGTATCCCATCCTCTTCTACTATGAATTTTGTACTACTAGATTTATACAAATCAATTGGCAAAAATTTTATTCCTCTTTCATACATTTCAAGTACAAGTTCTAAAACAGGATACATTGCTTTATCTTTTGGTGTTGCATTATTTCCCAATAAGTCTATTTCTTTCATTTTGTTTTTTACTTTTTCTTTTCCAAAAGCCATAATCTCACTGTCAAATTCATCAGCAGCTCTAATTGAGAAAAATGCTGCATAATATGCCTTTGGTTCATGTACTTTAAACCATGCTATTCTAAATGCATTTGTAACATATGCTGCTGCATGCGCTTTTGGGAACATGTATTTTATTTTCTCACATGATTTTATATACCATTCTGGTACATCATGTTCTTTCATTAAATCAACATATTCTTTCCATTTTTCTGGATCTTTTAATGCTTTTCCTTTACGAACTGTTTCCATTATTTTAAATGCTGGATTTGGTGGTAACCCTTGTTTTATTAAATAAATCATAATATCATCACGACAACATATTGCCTCTGTTAAAGTTACTGTTCCATCATCTATTAAACTTTGTGCATTTCCTAGCCACACATCCGTACCATGTGATAACCCTGAAATACGAATTAATTCATCAAATGTTGTTGGTCTTGTATCTACTAACATTCCGCCTTACAAATTTTGTTCCAAATTCTGGTATTCCATAGCTTCCCACTTCTGACCCTATTTGTTTAGGTGTTACTCCTAAAGCATCAGTAGAACTAAAAATCGACATTGTTTCTTTATCATCAAGTGGTACTTTAGTTGGGTCAATCCCTGTAATATCTTGTAACATTCTAATAACTGTCGGATCGTCGTGGCCAAGTATATCAAGTTTTAACAAGTTTTGATCAATTGAGTGATAATCAAAATGTGTTGTTATTATATCTGAATTTGGATCATCTGCAGGATGTTGTACTGGACAAAATTCATATATTTCTCTTCCCTTTGGAACAACTATGATTCCTCCTGGATGTTGTCCGGTTGTTCTTTTTATTCCTGTACATCCATGTGATATTCTTTTTATTTCTGCTTGATTTACTGGTATATGTCTTTCTTCATAATAATTTCTTACATAACCATATGCTGTTTTATCCGCTACAGTACCTATTGTTCCAGCTTTAAATGTTGTTCCTTTTCCAAAAATAACCTCTGTATATTTATGAGCTTTTGCTTGGTATTCACCTGAGAAATTCAAATCAATATCTGGTTCTTTATCACCATTAAAACCTAAAAATGTTTCAAATGGTATATCCATCCCATCTTTATCTAATTTATGTCCACATTTTGGACAATCTTTGTCTGGTAAATCAAATCCATTTTTTACTCCATAGTCTGAAAAATCGGAATATTTGCAATTTGGGCATCTGTAATGTGCTGGTAATGAATTTACCTCTGTAATACCTGTCATATTAGCTACAAATGATGAACCAACTGATCCTCTTGAACCTACTATATATCCATCATCATTTGATTTCCATACTAATTTTTGTGCAATAATATACATAACTGAGAATCCATTTTTTATAATTGAATCTAGTTCTTTATCCAATCTTGTTTGTACTATTTCTGGCAATGGATCTCCATAAAGTTCATGTGCTTTATTATATGCTATATCTTTTATTGTTTGTTCACATCCAGGTATATGTGGTGGACATTTTTCTGGTGATATAGGGCTTATTTGATCACACATATCAGATATTTTATTGGTATTTGTTACAACAACTTCATACGCTTTTTCTTTTCCTAAATAGTTAAATTCCTCTAACATTTCTTCTGTTGTTCTTAGATACAATGGTGCTTGATTATCTGCATCATCATATTTTTGCCCTGCTTCTAATATACGTCTATATATTTCATCTTGAGGATCCATAAAATGAACATCACATGTTGCAACTACCGGTTTATTTAATTTTTCACCTATTTCTACAATTTTTCTATTAATGTCTCTTAAAGCTTCTTCATCTGCTACAGTTCCATTTCTTATTAAAAATTGATTATTTCCTATTGGTTGAATTTCTAAATAGTCATAATCACTAGCAATAGCTTCTATTTCTTCATCTGTTTTTCCGTAATTCTATTGCTTGATATAATTCTCCTGCTTCACAGGCACTTCCGTAAAATTAATCCTTCTGAATATTTTTTATATAAACTTTTTAAGATTCTCGGTTTTCTATAAAAATAATGCAAATGTGACAATGATACTAATTTATATAAGTTTTTTAATCCTACATAATTTTTAGCTAAAATTATAGCATGATATGTTTTTAATTTTTTATATTCTTCTTTTTTTGATTCTTTACTTGCTGCTACTCTATCAATATCTTCAACAATAGTTGCACCTTTTTCTTTTAACATATCAATCATAACATTAAATACTTTAACAGTAGTATCCACATCATCTAACGCTCTATGTGCTACTTCTACCTTTATTCCTAAATTTTCAGCAATTTTACCTAACTTATATTTTTTATAATTTGGAAATAAATCTTTAGCTAAACTTAATGTATCTAAATATGTATAATCAAATTCATATCCTAAATTTTTTGCATTTTGCTTTAAAAATCCAACATCAAAATTAGCATTATGTGCTACTACAACTGTTTCTTTGTCATCTCCCAAAAATTCTAATATTTTTGGAAATACTTTATCAATTGTTTCTGCATTTTTTACCATCTCATCAGTTATATTGGTAACTTCTGTAACTCTCTCTGGTATGTGTTTTTCTGGATTTACAAAACAACTAAATTCATCTAAAACTTCTCCATTTTTTACCTTCATTATTCCAACTTCTGTTATTTTTTCTGTTGTAGCTGAAAATCCTGTTGTTTCTAAATCTAAAACACAATAAGTAGTATCTATACTTTGTTTTTTTCCATTGTATACAGATTTTGTGTTATCTGGTGCTAAATATGCTTCTACTCCATATATTATTTTCATATCAGGATTATCATATCCTAACATTTTATGTGCCTCTGGAAATGCTTGTACAACACCATGGTCTGTAATTGCAATTGATTTCATTCCCCATTTCATAGCTCTTTTTATTAAATCTTTAGCTGATGTCATTGCATCCATTTGACTCATTTTAGTATGCATATGTAGTTCTACTCTTTTTACTTCAGATTTATCTTCTCTTACTTCTTTTTTTATTCCTTCTCCTTCAATTATAGTGTTTGCCATAATAGTTAATTCATTAGAAAATGAATCCATTTGTGCATTACCAGCTATTTTTAATCCCTTAGAATTTTTTATTCTCTTTATGATTTTTTTACTATTATTTTTATTTAGAAAAGCTTTACATGTCATACTACTTGTTCCATCATAGATATCAAAACTAAGCAATGTTTTACCTGATTTCAATTCTCGGTCTTCCATATCTATTACTTCACCTTCAATTGACACTTTTCCATCATCAACATTTAAATCTGCAATTTTTACTAATGGATCCACAATATTTGGATTTGTTCCTAAAATAACAGGTGTACTATCATCCTCTTCTGGTAGTTCTGGAACATCTATATTACTTGCAATAATTGTATTAGCAATAATTGTAACATCTCCAGCATATGTATCTAATCCAGCCTTTCCTACAGCTTTTATTGCTTTTACAGATTGTATTTTATCAATTATTTCTTTTCCTTCTTTAGCATCTTTAGCAAAAGATTTACATGTAATTGTCCCTGTTCCATCATACACATCAAATATTAACATTCCTTTTCCTGTCCTTGTTTCTTTACATTCACTTGTTAATATCCTTCCCTCTATTGTTATTCTAGAATTACTTGCTGTAATGTCTTTGATAGCAACCTTATTTTCTTTGGCTTTAGATGGTTTTCCCATTATATATTTTTGTTCTTCTTCATATCCATCATTATTAATTGGTGGAGTTTCACCTGATATTGCCTCTTCTGGAATATATCCTTCCATATCCATTGGTGGAACATAATCTGGATCATTATATTCTGGTACATTTACTTCTTCTCGATTTTCATTTTCCTTTTGTTGTTGTAAATTAGTTTCTTCTATTTTTGCTATAGCATTTTCCTCAACTTGTTTTATTTCTTTTCTTATTTCTTGCATTTCTTGTTTTGATAATTGTTCTATAATGTTAACTTTATAATCTTTACCAAATAAATTTTTTAAAACTCTTTCTAGTTCTTTATCTGTCTTTTTTGCTTTTAAAAAATCTGCTCCTTTTATATGCATTTGTATATTTACTTCATTATCTACTACTTCAACATCACTTTTTAGTAAAAGCATTGGTTTCATTAAAGGATATTTATGTGCCATATATGCAATAATATTTTTCCATTCTGTTTTTATGTCTTTTAATTCTACCCCTTCATGATATTTTATTTTTACATCAATATGACTAAAATGAAATCTTTCTATTAAAAATTTTTCAAAAAACCATAATTCTTTTATTTCTATATATTCATCAAAATATATTAAAACTTGTAATGTATTAGTTTTTTTCACTATATTTAGTCCTTCAATATTTGCATATTTAATATTTGAATTAGTTTTGTAATCACTAAATATATCAGCAACTTTTTTTGTTTTTACATTCTCAGACATTTTTTGCTCCCTTAAATTTATCTATAATATCATTACATATTATATATTATTTTTTTTAGAATTCAAGCGAACAAAATAAAATTTTGTAGTATTTTGGATAATTTTATGATATACTATTTTAAAATTATTATATTGACTTTAAGGTGGTGTTATTTAATGATAGAACTTCTTTCACCTGTTGGTGATTTTGAATGTCTAAAAGCTGCTGTTCAAAATGGTGCTGATAGTGTATATTTTGGTGCTGATACATTCAGTGCTCGTGCTTTTGCATCCAATTTTTCTATTAAGGAATTAGAACGAGCTATTCAATATGCTAAAGTTAGAGGTGTTAAAACTCATTTAACTTTAAACACACTTGTTACTGATGATGAATTTAATCAAGCTATAGATATTGCTACAAAAGCTTATGAATTTGGTATAGATGCTATTATTGTTCAAGATTTAGGTCTAGCTACTAAATTAATAAAAATTTTTCCACAATTACCCATACATGCTAGTACTCAAATGACTGTACATAATTTAAATGGTGCATTAGAATTACAAAAATTAGGTTTCAAAAGAATTGTTCTTTCAAGAGAACTTTCTGTTAATGAAATTTCATATATTTGTAAAAACACTGATATTGAAATCGAGACATTTATACATGGTGCTCTTTGTATTTCATATTCTGGTCAGTGTTTATTTTCAAGTATGATTGGTGGACGTTCTGGCAACAGAGGTAAATGTGCAGGTCCTTGCAGATTACCTTTTGAACTTTTAGAAAACAACAAATCTATTGACTCTGGATACCTGCTAAGTACAAGAGATTTATGTGGTTTAGAATTCATTCCTAAACTAATATCAGCTGGTGTTTCATGTCTTAAAATTGAAGGACGAATGAAATCTCCAGAATATGTTGCAATTGTCACTAATATTTACAGAAAATATATCGATTTAGCTTTATCTGGAAACGAATATACAATAGATGCCAATGATAAAAAACAATTATTACAAGTTTTTAATAGAGGTATGTCCTCATCTGGACATTTAGATAATGATGGAAATAAAAATCTTATTTTCAAGGAAAAACCAAATAATATGGGATTATTTCTTGGAAAAGTACAAAAGTATAATAATAAAAGAGGTTATATAACAGTAAAAATAAATGAACCTCTATCTATTGGTGATACTATCTCTCTTGAAAAAGAACAAGGTGTATATACAATTTCAGAATTAATGAATACTAATATGCAAAATATAAAAACTACAGAAATTGGTCAAACTGTTATAATTGGTAGGATGAAAGGTAATATAAAATTAGGTAATAATATATTTAAAATGAGTTCTAAAACTTTGAACTCTCTAGCGCGTTTAAGTTATTCTAAAGAAAACAAAAAAATTGATCTTAATTGTAAAATTAGTATAAAAAAAGATCAACCAATTAATATAAAAATATCTTCTGCCAATACTTTAGACTTATATAAAAATTTAAAAATAAATTATACAAGTGATATTATACCTTTACCTGCAAAAAACAAGCCACTTACTAAGGATTTAATAACTTCTCAGTTTTCTAAAACAGCTTCAACTCCATATATTTTAAAAAATATAAATATTGATTTAGATGATGGATTATTTATTCCTAAACTGAGTATATTGAATGACTTGAGGAGAACAGTTTTATCAATGACTCAAAATTACATTGTAAATTCAATAAAAAGACCTATTCCGTCATATTTCAATATTGAGAAATATGATAAACAATTAAATATGCCCCATAATAATATAAAATCAACTAAAATATCTTTACTTTTGAATAAATTAAATTTAGATTTTGACTATTCAAAAATTCAAGGTGTTAATGCTCTTTATATACCATTTAAATATTTTTACAAAAAAGAATTTGCCAATGTATTAAAATTGTTAAATTCTAAATTTGATATATATATGTATATGCCAACAATTATAAAATCTAATTATTGTAATTTATTTTATAATACTCTTGAAGATACAATTTCTAAATATGACATAAAAGGCTTTGTTATATCTAATATTTGCAATATTAAAATTCTAAATGATTTATTTACCAATACAGAAAAAAAATTACCTATAATTGCAAATTATACTTTTAATATATATAATACTCATACAATAAAAGAGCTTAAAGAACTTGGAATTTCACGTTATACAATATCACCTGAACTTAACAGAACTATAATAAATAATTTATGCAATTTTCATGAAGTACCAAATGAATTAATAGTTTATGGTAATATACCGTTAGTAACAATGAACTATTGTCTTTTAGGTGAAACCGATAAATGTTACCCTACATGTTCTCAAAAATGTACTTACCAAAAATCATATTATTTAAAAGATCGTTTAAATATGAAATTCAAGGTTATTCCTAATAATATACAAACAATTACAACTATATATAACAGTAAAACTACATCAATTTATCCTAAAGAGTTTAATATTGATTATGCAAGAATTGATGTTATAGATGAAAATATTGATGAAATAAATGAAATAATTAATAGAGTTAATAATAATCAAAGATTTGAAGGTACTAATTATACAAATGGAAATTTAAATAGAGACATTTAAATTTTATCAACTAACAAAGCGACTTTAGGTCGCCCTTTGTTCTCGCCGATTTGAGTTTTCGACTAAAAGGAGAAAATCTCAAAGGCAATAGCGATTATAGCATTTTTATATACTAGGAAATGAGAAATTTCCTAGTATATAAAAAAGATTCCTATGAAAGGAATCTTTTTTTAATTGATTTGTTTACTACTTAATTCTATTATTAAATCCATATTATCATCTTTAGCATATTTATTCTTTTTAATCATACCACATTTTTTACATTTATATATAATAACATACCCTTTTTTAGAATCAATTTCTAAACTAACTGGTTCTAAATCCCCCTGACAATTTTCAGCTCTATCTCCAGGATTAATATCTACATGTTTTGAATGTAAACAATATGGACAATGGTCTCTGCATGAATATCCTAATTTTAAAACTTTCTTGCCACAATTTTCACATATAAATTCTTCATCTATTTCAGTGAATTTTCTATTTTCCATTATTCTTTATGTGATAATTCACATATCCTCTCTTTCTTAATATTTAAAATCTCCTCCTCCTAAAAATTCTTTTAATAAAGAATTTCCAGGTACAAGTTTTTTAGGAATCTCTTCAAAATATCTTAATGCATTTAATAATCTTCGTGCTTCTGCATATTCTGATTCTTTATTTGTTATTTGCTCTAACAATGGAACAACAATTGGTTTTAATGCCCCTATTTCATATACTAATGATGTATTAAATATAAAGTTTGCCTCTTCTTGGAATGGGAATATATTTTTCTTCTCTCCAGTATTTACCTTGTTCCATGTTTTTATTGTTTGTTTAGCTGAATATCCTCTAAATTGATTGTCTCTAACTATTCTTCTAATTAATCTTGTATCTGTAGTAGATACTCTATTAAATCTATCTAAATTCAATACTGTTAATGCACTTATATATATTTTATATTTTTGCTCTGCTGGTATTTGTTCAGTCAATTTATCATTTAAGCAG
Organism: uncultured Clostridia bacterium; assembly: GCA_934169725.1. GTDB lineage: Bacteria > Bacillota > Clostridia > TANB77 > CAG-508 > CAG-269. Next base: position 22,693 of record CAKPOF010000010.1, read on the forward strand.
TGAATTCCCTCTATTACTAATACCTCATCTTCATGCAATTTTAATTTTTTACCTTTATATTTTTTTGTTCCCTCATGAAAATCAAATTCTGGCATTTCAACTTCTTCTCCATTTAATAATCTTCTTAAATGATTATTAAACAATTTTAAATCTATCGCCTCTAAACACTCAAAATCATATTCCCCATTTTCATCTCTTGGTGTATTTTCTCTTTCAACAAAATAATTATCTACTGAAATTGTGACTGGTTTTATTCTGTTTAATTTTAATTGTATTCCTAATCTTTGTGCAAATGTTGTTTTTCCTGAAGATGATGGACCTGCTATTAATATCATCTTTACTTTTTTATTTTTACTTACATTATCTGCAATTTTAGCTATTTTTTTCTCATGTAAAGCTTCTGCTAATAATATAATATCTTTTACACTTCTATTTTCTATTGCTTCATTTATTTTATATACTCTTTGAATATTTAATATTTTATGTATATCATCATATTCATCCATAGCCCATGCTAGCTTTTTATTTTTTACAAATTTAGGCATCTTTTCAGGTTCATTCATACTTGGATATCTTACTAAAAATCCATCATTATATTTGGCAATCTCAAATATTTTGGTTACTCCTGTTCTACTAGCCAATGTACCATAACAATAATTATAATAATCTTCACAATAATACATAAATATTTTATTATTATTTTCTAAATCTAATTGTAATCTTCCTTTAGAAGTTTTATTTTCTTCAAAAAATTTAATAGCCTCTTCTCTATTCATTATTACTTGCTTTATTGGTATATTTTCCTTTACAATCTTTCGTACTTCTTGTTCCAATTTTTCTATAAATTCATCAGTTACTTCACCATCTATAACATCACAAAACATTGAATTTGATAATTGATAATTAACTTCCATTTTTTTATTAGGACATATATTTTCAAAAGCTTTTCCAACAATATATAATAATGTTCTTCTATATACTTTTGTTCCTTCAATAGAAGTTGTATCAATTAATTCTATTTTTCCATCTTTTTTTATAACATAGTTTAAATTCTCATATTCATTATTAAATTTTGCAGCAACCACTGTATGTTTACTATTTTTTATCTCTTCTTTTAACAATTTATTAATTGTTATTGGTTTATCTATTTCTATAACTTTATCTTCATATTGTATTTTCATATGCTTTTCCTCCTTTTTAACTTCGCAAAATATTTTATATTAAATTATTCGATAAGTCAAGATTATGAATATTTTTATGTTTTTTAGGATATATTTTTATAAATGATATTTGGAGGTGTATTATTATGAATATTTCTAGAATAAATTCTATTCTCAACAATAAAGAAAAATGCGATATTTTTTATGAAAACAGACCTGTATGGATTCAAGGAATTAATAATGATGTCGCAAAAGTTGGTTTTATTGATAATTTTGAAGAAAAAGATGTTTTTATTAATGACCTATATGAAAGACACTTGGACTAAAGAACAAAAGCGGACATTAATAACTTTTGTACTTATTAATACATTTTAAAGTTCGCATCTTTGTTCGTGCGCGAAATTTGCAAAGCAAATTTCTGTGCAATATATTTCTATTATAGGAAGTTCGGAAATCTTCCCTATTATTTGAAAAGAATAGCCCTAAAAAGCTATTCTTTCTTCTATCCATTTTTCTACTTCATCTATTTTTATTCTAACTTGTTCCATTGTATCCCTGTCTCTTATTGTAACAGTATCATCTTCTAATGTATCAAAATCAACAGTTAAACAATATGGAGTTCCAATCTCATCTTCTCTTCTATATCTTTTTCCTATACTTCCAGCTTCATCATAATCACACATAAATTTCTTTGATAATTTATTATATACTTCTTGTGATTTTTCTGATAATTTTTTAGATAATGGTAATATTGCTAATTTGTATGGTGCTAATGCAGGATGCAAATGTAAGACTACTCTTGTATCACCCTCTGAAATTTCTTCTTCTTCATAACTATTACATAAAAATGCAAGAACAACTCTATCTGCACCTAATGATGGTTCTATTACATAAGGTACATATTTTTCTTTTGTTTCTGGATCTTGGTATGATAAATCTTGTTTTGAATGATTCATATGTTGAGTTAAATCATAATCTGTTCTATCAGCAATTCCCCATAATTCTCCCCAACCAAATGGGAATGCAAATTCAATATCTGTTGTTGCTTTACTATAAAATACTAATTCTTCAGCAGAATGATCTCTCAATCTAATATTTTCTTTTTTCATTCCTAATTCTATCAAGAATTTCTCGCAATATTTTTTCCAATATTTATGCCATTCTAAATCAGTTCCTGGCTTACAGAAAAATTCTAATTCCATTTGCTCGAATTCTCTTGTTCTAAAAGTAAAGTTTCCTGGTGTAATTTCATTTCTAAAAGCTTTTCCTATTTGAGCAATTCCCATAGGAAGTTTTTTTCTTGATGTTCTTAAAACATTTTTAAAATCAACAAAAATCCCTTGTGCTGTTTCTGGTCTCAAATAAATTTCTGATGTTGAATCTTCTGTTACACCTTGGAATGTTTTGAACATTAAATTAAATTTTCTAATATCTGTAAAATTAGTCTTGCCACATTTTGGACATGGTATTTCATTTTCATTGATAAAATTAATTAGTTCTTCATCTGTCATACCATCGGCAATCATATCTTTTCCTTTTTCATGTGCCCATTCTTCGATTAATTTATCAGCTCTATGTCTAGTTTTACAGTCTTTACAATCTATTAAAGGATCTGAAAATCCTCCCACATGTCCTGAAGCTACCCAAGTTTCTGGATTCATTAATATTGCAGCATCTAATCCAACAATATTTTGTTGTTCTTGGATAAATTTCTTTCTCCAAGCTGATTTAACATTATTTTTTAATTCATTACCTAAAGGACCATAATCCCATGTATTAGCTAAACCTCCATAAATTTCTGATCCAGGATAAATATATCCTCTATTTTTGCATAAAGCAACTAAAGTATCCATTGATTTTAACATAAAAAACCTCCTTAATCAAAAAAACTTTCATCAACCTAGCCCTTTAATTAGCTAGGGACGAAAGTTACCATTCCGCGTTTCCACCCTAATTCTTAAAACTTTTATTTTAAGCACCTTAATTTTTCTTGCTACTCCAAAGCTCCCCATACTTATTTATTATTGGTATTTCACCACCACCAACTCTCTATTAATAAATATTCTAGTATTTTTTCTTTTTCATCATAGCTATTTAATTTCCTATATTTTATTACCTTTTTTTAAAAAAGTCAATAATTTTTCAAAAAATCCTTGATAAAATATATTTTTTGTGCTAAGATAGTAAATGTCTTATAGGGGTATAGTGTTAATGGTAGCACATCGGTCTCCAAAACCGCCTGTGAGGGTTCGAATCCTTCTACCCCTGCCATAAAATGTAGAAACCATATTACACACTATATTGTAATATGTTTTTTTTTTATTAAATGAGGTGATTTTATTTTTAAATTAAAATATTTTATTTTTTTCATTTTGTTTATAATTTTATTTATTCCAATTTTTTTTATTCCTACAATATCTTCTTCTGATTTAAATTATAAACCTTCTGATACTTTTGAATCTATTACTTTAAATCCTAATGGTTTTATTTGGCCAATTCCTGGATATATGAAAATTAGCTCACCCTTTGGTAAACGAACTTCCCCGACATCACGGTGCTTCTTCCTCTCATTCTGGTATTGATATTCCTGCACCTGAGGGAACTGCACTGTTAGCGGTAGCTGATGGTATAATTACATTTACTCAATTTTTAGGTGCCGGTGGTTATACTATAACATTGTCTTTTCAAAATTATAAAGTATCATATTGCCATTGCTCTCCTAATTACATTGTTAGTGTTGGACAATATATAAAACAAGGGGAAATCATTGGTTATGTTGGTCCTAAATATGTTTATAATGTTCTTGGAAATCAATATAAAGATAGTACAGGCAAACCTACAAATGGAGCCTCAACAGGCACTCATCTTCATTTAGGTATACGAATTGATGATAAATATCAAAATCCTATAAATTTTTTTAGTATCTGATTAATTTTATTCTTTTAATATAAAACTATATTAAACCCTATATTTTATGATTATATATAGCAAAAAAGATACTTTTTAATATAATATATAGGTGATAATAATGAATTCATGTACTTTTATAAATTTTATATCTTTACTTGCTTGTGATATTGCCAAAGATAAAACTCCTAAAGAAGTTTCTATACTAGCTGCATTCTTTACACAACTAGGTGATACTCTAGCAACATTAGCTATATTAAATGATTGTGAAAAATAATATTTCACTATATGCTAGTAATTATATAATAAATCCCCAAATAATGTTTTCTCCAATCATTTTTATAAAAAAATTCTTGCCATAAAATATAACATATAATAAAAAAAAGTCCAGAGTAAACTGGACAATTTTGGCTCCTCTTGTTGGACTCGAACCAACGACCTATCGGTTAACAGCCGAGCGCTCTACCAACTGAGCTAAAGAGGAATATATTTAAATCTGGCAACAACCTATCTTCCCAGCAGGGTAACCCACAAGTATTTTCGGCACATTTAGGCTTGACTTCTGTGTTCGGAATGGGAACAGGTATTTCCCTAAGTGTCATCATTACCAGAAAATCATTAACTTTTCTTGGTACTTTTGAATTATACTATATATAAATATATTTTGCAAGTATTTTTCAAAAATTTTTTAAATTTTTAGCACACTCAAAAATACATAGATGAAAATATTGTTTTAAGATTTTTTAAATTGTGGTTAAGCCCTCGATTTATTAGTATTGGTCAGCTTAATACATTACTGCACTTACACCTCCAACCT
>CAKPOF010000011.1 GCA_934169725.1 uncultured Clostridia bacterium
ATGGTGGTCGCTACAGGGCTCGAACCTGTGACCCCCTGCTTGTAAGGCAGATGCTCTCCCAGCTGAGCTAAGCGACCATGTCCTTTCGACGTGTTTTAGTATACAAGATTTTTCATAACTTGTCAATACATTTTTTGAAATTTTTTTAATTTTTTTTGAGATTTTTTTGAATAAACTCTGTTTTGCTTGAAAATAGTGGATTAGCACCTAGCAACAAATTTTACTAGGTGCTAAATCTATTAATACATTCCATCCATTCCAGCTGGCATTGCATCATGATTTCCGCAATTGCAATCTTTCTTTTCTGGTGCATCTGTTACTAAACTTTCTGTAGTTAATACCATTGATGCTATTGAAGCTGCATTTTGTAGTGCACTTCTTGTAACTTTTGTAGGATCTACTATTCCTGATTTTTTCATGTCAACATATTCTTCTTTAGCTGCATCAAATCCTATACCTTGTTTTTCATTTTTTACATTATTAAGAATTACTGCTGGTTCTAATCCGGCATTTACAGCAATTTGTCTTACAGGTTCTTCTAATGCTTTTAATACTATTTTTCCTCCAAGTTGTTCTCCACCTTCTAATGTGTTAACTAGTTTTTCAACATCTGGAATTACATTTATTAATGCTGTTCCTCCACCTGATACTATTCCTTCTTCAACTGCTGCTTTTGTTGCTGATAATGCATCTTCAATTCTTAATTTTTTATCTTTCATTTCAACTTCTGTTGCTGCACCTACTCCTATAACTGCAACTCCTCCAGCTATTTTAGCTAATCTTTCTTGTAATTGTTCTTTATCATAATCACTTTTTGTTTCATTTATTTGTGCTTTTATTTGCGCAACTCTATCAGCTATTTGTTGTTTATCTCCAGCACCATCTACTATAATTGTATTTTCTTTTTGAACTTTTACTTGTTTTGCTTTTCCTAATTGCGCTATTGTTGTATCTTTTAATTCTAATCCTAAATCTGATGTTATAACTTCTGCACCTGTTAATGTTGCAATATCTTGTAACATTGCTTTTCTTTTATCTCCAAAACCAGGAGCCTTAACAGCTACAACATTTAAAACACCTCTCAATTTATTTAAAATTAATGTTGATAAAGCTTCTCCTTCCATGTCATCACAAACAATTAATAATTTTCCTGATTCTTGCATTAAACTCTCTAATAATGGTAATATTTCTTGTATATTACTTATTTTCTTATCTGTTAATAATATATATGGATTATCTAATACAGCTTCCATTTTTTCTGTATCTGTTGCCATATATGGTGATAAATAACCTTTATCAAATTGCATTCCTTCAACAACATTTAACTCTGTATTTGAAGTCTTTGATTCTTCTATTGTTATAACCCCATCTTTTGAAACTTTTTCCATTGCTTCTGCAATTAAATTTCCTATTTCTTCATTATTAGCAGATATACTTGCAACTCTAGCTATATCATCTTTCCCATTAACTTCTGAACTTATTTTTTTCAATCCATCTACTGCTGTATTTACTGCTTTATCCATACCTCTTTTTATAGCCATAGGATCTGCCCCTGCTGCAACATTTTTTACTCCTTCTTTTATCATACTTTGAGCTAATACTGTTGCTGTTGTTGTACCATCTCCAGCTACATCGTTTGTTTTAGTTGATACTTCTTTTACTAATCTAGCTCCCATATTTTCAAATTTATCTTCTAATTCAATTTCTTTAGCAATAGTAACCCCATCATTTGTAATTAGTGGAGCACCAAAACTTTTATCTAACACTACATTTCTTCCTTTTGGACCTAATGTAACTTTTACTGTATCTGCTAACTTATTAACACCTTCTAATAAAGATTTTCTTGCATCTTCACCATATTTAATAATTTTTGCCATTTTTATCTATCTCCTTTCAGTTATAAAAAATAATTATTCTACAATTGCTAATATATCATCTTGTTTTACAATTATATAATCAGTTCCTTCATATTTTACTTCTGTACCTGAATACTTACTAACAATTACATTGTCACCTTTTTTTACCATCATTGATTCTGGTTTTCCATCAATTATTTCTCCAGGTCCTACTTCTACAACCTCTGCTATTTGTGGTTTTTCTTGTGCTGATTGAGCTAATATAATCCCACTTTTTGTTGTTTCTTCGCCTTCTTTCATTTTTATTAATACTCTACTACCTAATGGTTTAATCATTAAAATTACCTCCTTTTGTTTTTTAGCACTCTATCTTTATGACTGCTAATAATTTATACCCTTTTATATAAAAAGTCAATACTATTTTCAAAAGTTCACACAAAGTTCACATTACAGTTTATTATTGAAAATGATATATATTACTACTTTATTTTTTTTCTACTATTACTTTGTCATCCTTAACACCAATTTTATTAACTTTATTTTTCTTTAAATTACCATCTAAAATTTCTTCTGCTAATCTATCTTCTAATACACTTTGTATAGTTCTTCTTAATGGTCTTGCACCAAAATTTTTATCTATTCCTTTTCCTGCAATGAATTTTTTTACAGATGGTTCTAGTTCAATCTCAATCTTTTGATCTTTTAATCTTTGTACTACTTCTTTAAGCATAATGTCTATAATTTTATCTATTTCATTATCCGTTAATTTATGGAATACAATTATTTCATCTATACGATTTATAAATTCTGGTCTTAATTCTTTTTTTAATGCTTCCATTACTTGTTTTTTTGTTTCCTCATAATCTTTTTTAGCTTTATTTTCATCTTCATTTTCTTCTTTTACAAAGCCTAGAGATTTTTTTTCTGTTATTAGTCTTGCACCTATATTTGATGTCATTATTATAACTGTATTTTTAAAGTTAACTGTTCTTCCTTGACTATCTGTTAATCTACCATCTTCTAATATTTGTAACATCATATTCATTACATCGGGATGTGCTTTTTCTATTTCATCAAATAATACAACTGAATATGGTTTTCTTCTTATTTTTTCTGTTAATTGTCCTCCATCATCAAATCCAATATATCCTGGAGGTGATCCAATTAACTTAGATACTGAATGTGGTTCCATATATTCTGACATATCTATTCTTATCATTGCATTTTCATCACCAAATAAACATTCTGCTAATGCTTTTGATAATTCAGTTTTTCCAACACCAGTTGGACCTAAGAATAAAAATGAACCTATTGGTCTTTTAGGATCTTTTAATCCTACTCTTCCTCTTCTAATTGCTTTTGAAACAGCTTCAACCGCCTCTTCTTGTCCTATTACTCTTTGATGTAAGTTTTTTTCAAGATTTTTTAGTCTTTCATTTTCATCTTCTGTTATTTTTTTGGCTGGAATTCCTGTCCAACTACTAATTACTTCTGCAATATTTTCCTCTGTTATATCTGTAATAGATTTATTATTCTTATTTTTCCATTTATTTTGTTCTTTTTCATATTTAGCTTTTAATTCTTTTTCTTTATCTCTAAAAGCTGCTGCTTTTTCAAATTTTTGTGTTCTTACAGCCTCTTCTTTATCTTTACTTGCATTAGCTATCTTTTCAGCTAATTCTTTTAATGAATCTGGTTCTGTATAAGTTTTTAATCTTGCTCTTGAAGCTGCTTCATCAATTAAATCTATAGCTTTATCTGGTAAATACCTATCATTTATATATCTCACAGACATTTTTACAGCAGCCTCTATTGCTTCATCTGTTATTTTAACATTGTGATGTGCTTCATATTTATCTCTTATTCCTTTTAAAATCAACACAGTGTCTTTTTCAGAAGGTTCGCTTACATTTACTGGGCTAAATCTTCTTTCAAGTGCAGAATCCTTTTCTATGAATTTTCTATATTCATTTAAAGTTGTAGCTCCAACTAATTGAATTTCACCTCTTGCTAATAATGGCTTTAATATATTTGCTGCATCAATAGCACCTTCTGCAGAACCTGCACCAACAATTGTATGAATTTCATCTATAAATAATATAACATCTCCTGCTTTTTTTACTTCATTTAATGCCTTTTTTATTCTTTCTTCAAAATCTCCTCTATATTTTGCTCCTGCAACCATACTTGAGATATCTACAGTAACTACTCTTTTATCTTTTAATATTTCAGGAACATCTCCTGATATTATTTTTTGTGATAATCCTTCTACCACAGCTGTTTTACCCACTCCTGGTTCACCAATCAAACATGGATTATTTTTAGTTCTTCTTGATAATATTTGTATAACTCTTTCAATTTCTTCTTTTCTACCAATTATTGGGTCTAATTTTCCAGCTTTAGCTTTTTCTGTTAAATCTTCACCAAATTGATTTAATGTCGGAGTTTGGTTATAGCTACCAGATTTTTTATTAGAATATTGTGTATTTACATCATTTTTTAAATCTTCTCCTTCATTAATTACCTTTATAATCTCTCCATATAATTTTGGAATATTTATATTTAATTCAATCAAAATTCTTGTAGCAACACTATCTCCTTCTTTTAGCAAACCTATTAAAAGATGTTCTGTACCTATGTAGTTATAACCTAGTTTTCTAGCTTCTATAAAAGCATTTTCGATTACTCTTTTTATTCTCGGTGTAAAGCCCAATGTTTCTTGAATAGGTTCATCTTTTCCAACTAACTCAATAGTAATATCTATTATATCTTCTGGAATCACATTTTGATTTTCTAAAACTTTACTAGCTACACCGCTTCCTTCTTTCGCTAAACCATATAGCAAATGCTCTGTTCCAACATAACTATGTCCTAACTCTATTGCAATATCATTTGCTATTTCTATAGCTTTTTTAGCTCTGCTTGTTAAATTGTATGTCATAATTATCACCTTCCTTTTTTAATTTTCATTTACTATTTTTTTTATTAATTCAGCCCTTTTTATCTCTCTATCTAATCTTTCATATTGTTCGCCATAATATTTTTGTAAATTTCCTGGTTGAATATATAAATATAATTTTTGAATCTGTAAATCATTTAATTCTTTTAATATTCCTAAATCTACTCCAAGTTTTATTTTAGATAATAAATTTTTTGCTTCTCTCATAGTAATTTTTTTACAATTTGTTAATATTCCATAATTTCTATATATTATATCTTCTATTTCAACTCCTTTATTAGCCAAAAATCTTCTAGCTTCTCTTTCTTGTTTTGTTACATTTTCTACAATTATTTTTATATTATGAATTATTTCATTTTCAGTAACTCCTAATGTCTTTTTGTTAAAAATTTCATACATATCTCCAACATTATTTCCATCTTCATCATATACACCTTTTATATTAACTCCAAAATTATTTATTGCTTGTAAAACTTTTTCTGCATTCCCTGTTTTCGATAATGCTGGTAAATGTACTTTTACAGATGCTTTTAATCCTGTTCCTATACTATTAGGACATGAAGTTAAATATCCATATTTCTGACTAATGGCATATCCAAATATTTCTTCTAGTTTTTTGTCTATTTCAACAGCTAAATTTAAAATATTTTCTAAGTCTAATCCACTACCAAAAACTTGTATTTTTAAATGGTCTTTTTCTCCTATCATTATACAAATATTTTCTTCATCATTAATTAATATAGCTCCTATTTTTTCTTTATTAAATGCAAATTCATAATTTAATAAATCTTTTTCTACTAAACTTTGTTTAGTAATTTCATCCATATCTTCTAGTTTAAAAAATTTTAATCCATATCCTATTTGATATAAATTTTTTTGTACTAAATTTTCTATTTCCTTTTTTTCTTCCTTATTTAAATTAAATTTATATCCATCTATATTTCTTGAAAGTCTTACCTTAGAACTAACTACTACATCAGATTCCTTTCCATTTTGTAAATACCAATTCATTATTTTCACCCCTTATTAAAACTATTTATTATCTTCATATTTTTTTATTTCATCTCTTATCCTTGCTGCCTCTTCATATTTTTCTTCCTTTATAGCTTGTTTTAAGTTTTCTTTTAATATTTCTACTTTACTTTTTGAATTTGTATTCGAACTTTTTTCTTGTTGTTTATTTTCAATTTTATGATCTATAACTTTTCCTAATCTTCCAACATGTCTGTTACTACTTTGTATACGTCTTATAATCGGATCTAATCTATCTTCAAATACTGTATAACATTCTGCACATCCTACTCTTCCTGTATTTGCAATATCATCAAATGTAAATCCACAATTATCACATTTTAATTTTTTTATTTCATTAAACATTGGAATAAATTCTCTATCCTCAAAATCCTCTAAAAAATCCCCAAATAAACTAGAAAAACTAATTGGCATGTCTAATTTCATTTTTCCTATTCCAAGCTTTCTACTACATTCTTCACACAAATTTAATTCTCTTCTAACTCCATTTATATTTTCTGAATATTTGACATTTGCTTGTCTTTTTTTACAATTATCACACAACATAATAATACCTCCTTTATTCTATGTTTAGTAACATATTTTTAAATATTTTTGCTCTAACCTTATCTTTAATATCTTTAGTAATAATTAATACATTATCACTTGTTGCAACTTTTAATAGTTTAGCCTGTTCTTTTGTAATTAATTGATATGTTAGAAAGTCGCTAATCAATATATCTACATCATTTGCAGTCATTTCATCTCCTATGTTTTTTATTATATGCATAAAATATTCTGACTTTGTATTACTTACTTTTTTTATTGTAATATGACCACCGCCACCTCTTTTACTTTCTACATAATATCCTTGTGATGGTTTAAATCTTGTTGATATTACATAATTGATTTGTGATGGAACACAATTAAAATGTTCTGCTAGTTCATTTCTTTGTATTTCTATTAGTTGTTTATCTTCTTCAAATAAATCTTTTATAAATTCTTCTATTACATCTGACATTCTCATTTGTTTCATCTCCATTCTTAAATTTTTATCTCGTCTTTGTTGACTTTGACTTTCTTTGACCTACATTTTAATTATACTCTGTTTTTTTTGTTTTTCAATCATTATATTGTTTATTTTTTAGCTATTTATAGTCTATTTTTGTTTTTTTTCTTAAAAATTATATACTTTTTGACTTTTTTCTTTTGTTTTTATCATTTATTTTGCAAATTCTCTATATATTTATTTTTTAGTTTTTTTACCTTTAGTCATATTATTTAATTCTTCTGCCCTTTCTTTTTGATTTGGCAATGATACCCATGCAAAATAAGACGAAATAAATTCTCCATACTTTGTACTATCTTCTCCTACCTCACAACTATTTTTCATTTCATTATATATTTTTTTATCACTCATATAAAATCACTCACCTTTCTACATATTAGGTATGTGCATTTTTATTTTTTTTATTCATTGCATAATTAAATTATACATATTCTATTTAATATTGAATAAAATTAATTGCTCTACATAAAGAACAAAGCGACGTAGTCGCCCTTTGTTCTCGCCGATTTGAGTTTGCGACTAAAAGGAGAAAATCTCAAAGGCAATAGCGATTATAGCATTTTTATATACTAGGAAATGGCAAATTTCCTAGTATATAAAAAATCTAGGAGGAACTCATGTTTAAAAAAAATAATTTTATAGTTTTAAAAATAAAAAGGAATTTTTTATCTCTTTTATTTTTATTTTTTACAATATCTATATTAATTTTTTCAAAAACAAACTTACCAGCTATAAAATCTGGTTTGTCTCTCTGGGCAAATTCTGTTATTCCTTCTTTATTTCCATTTTTTGTAGCTACAGAACTTTTAATACATACAAATTTATTTTATAAACTTGGAAATTATTTTAACATTTTTATGAAACCGATTTTTAATATACGTGGTGAAGGTGCTTTAGCTTTTATTATGGGAATAGTGAGTGGATATCCTGTTGGAGCAAAAATTGCCTCTAATTTTAGAAAAAATAATATTTGTACTAAAAACGAGTGTGAAAGACTTTTAAGTTTCACTAATAATTCTGGACCTTTATTCATTATTGGAACAGTTGGAATTCTAATGTATAGAAATACAATGATTGGTATTTTACTTTTTATTACTCATATTTTATCCTCTCTTTCTGTAGGGTTTTTATTCAGATTTTGGAAGAAAAACGAAATTATATCAGAGAAAAATGTATATAAACAAAAATGTAATAATCCCCAGTTAAGTGCTCCTCAAATTTCAGACTTGGGTAAAATATTGACTGAAAGTATTTCTAGTAGTATACACTCAATTTTAATAATTGGTCGGTTTTGTTGTTATATTTTCATCTATTATCTCAATATTAAAAGCTAGTGGTATTACAACTTTGATTGAATATATTTTTACACCAACATTTAATTTTTTCAATATACCAACATCTTTTATTGATCCTCTTTTTTCTGGTATACTTGAAATTACAAATGGCATAAATAGTATTTCAAGTATAGCATGTAAAAAAATATCTTTAAATCTTATATTCACTTCTTTTTTATTAGGTTTTGGAGGTGTTTCAGTACTCTTACAAGTATATAGCATAATTTCCGAAAGTGATTTATCTATAAAACCTTATGTTTACGGAAAACTATTACATGGATTTCTAGCATCTATTTATACATATGTATTTATTCATGTATTTCCTTTTATAAATTTAGATTTGTAATTCATATATATTATTTTTTTGAATATACATATAAAAAATGGAGGTATTTCTATGGAAAAAGATTTTAATTATTATCAACAACCTTTTATGGATTTTAATATTAACAATAGTAATTTAGATATGAACGATTTATACAAAGATCCTATGTTTAATCCTATAATGCAATATGAGCAAGCTTTTAGTTATTACAGATATTTATCTATGCAAATGGATTATAAAATAAAGTGTAAAGAATACGAAAAATTATGTTCAACAAATAATAACGACAAAAGAGAAAATAGAAATTAGAACAAAAACTGACATTAATAACTTTTGTACTTATTAAAACATTTTGAAGTCCGCGTCTTTGTTCGTGTGCGAAATTTGCAAAGCCAATTTCTGTACAATACATTTATATTATAGGAAGTTAGGAGAACTATAATAGTACAAAAAGAAAGTTATCTACCAAAATAACTTTCTTTTTTGTTCTTATATTATTTTTAATGCTCCACACATTAAAACTATGATTCCTAATATTATTCTATAATAACCAAAAACTTTAAAATTATGTTTCTTTATATAACTCATTAAAAATTTAATAACAATCATTGAAACTATAAAAGATATAAACATTCCTACTAATAAAATTATTAGTTCAGCTCCTGTAAATGCCAAACCAAATTTTACAAGTTTTAATAAACTTGCACCTAGCATTGTAGGAATAGCTAAATAAAATGTAAATTCTGCTGCATTTGGTCTTGATAATCCTATTAATAATCCTCCTATTATTGTTGCACCTGAACGAGAAGTTCCTGGGAATATTGCTGCCAATAATTGAAACATTCCTATAATAATTGAATCTTTATATGTAATTTCTGAACTTTTTTCTATTTCTTTTCTTTTTGTCTTGTTTTTGTTTTCTACTATAATAAAAGCTATACCAAAAACTATTAATGCAATTGCTATACATGTAGGATTATAAAATAATTCTTCAAAAACTTCATCAAATAATATACCTACTATTGCAGCTGGTATACATCCAACCAAAATTTTTCCCCATAAATTCATTATGTCTTTATTAAAATAAGATAAAATTCCATTTGGTTTTATTCCTTCTTTTTTATTTTGGGTAAATGGCCATATTTTTTTTAAATATATTATTACTACCGCCAAAATCGCTCCAAATTGAATTACTACTTGAAACATTGACCAAAACTCTGGTGAAACTTTATTAAATTTTAAAAATTGTTCCACTAATATTAAATGTCCTGTACTGCTTATTGGTAACCATTCTGTTATTCCCTCTACTATTCCAAATATAATTGACTTTATAATATCTAAAAACATACTCTTCTTCCTTCCTTTGTTTAATTAATATTTTATTTACTTATTTGTTACAATTCACAGTTCAAAATATTTAACTTATGAAAACTTTAATAATATATTGTTTTGAAATACCGCGTAAGAGACCAAACGAACGAATGTGAGTGCGAATTGGAGCAAACTACATACTAGTAATTTTGATATGTGGTTTGCGACACCAAGGTATAAAAAAACAATATATTATTAAAGTTAAAAACGATTTATTTCATAGACC
Organism: uncultured Clostridia bacterium; assembly: GCA_934169725.1. GTDB lineage: Bacteria > Bacillota > Clostridia > TANB77 > CAG-508 > CAG-269. The sequence continues at coordinate 10,152 of CAKPOF010000011.1, forward strand.
GTGAATTGTAACACTTGTTTTCTTATAAATTCTTTTTTATTATTTCATATATATTTTCAGCTGATGTAATTGGTTTTGATTTCCCGAGGCAATGCTAAAGCCTCTATAAAATTTAATTTTTCCTCTTCTACAATTTTTCTATCAATACCATATGGTTTTGAAGCCACATCAATAATTAATGTTTCCTTATTTACTTTTCTTAGCTTTTCTTTAAGAATATCTTTAGGAATTGTATTTACAATTATATCATATTCATATAAATTTATATTACTATTTACTATATTTTGGCCATATGCTATCGCCCATGCTTTTTCCTCTCCATTCATTGGTATACATGTAACATTTGCATTTAAGCCTTTTAATTTATTTGATAAAATTTTTCCAATCCTGCCAAATCCCATTACTAGACAATTGCATGATTGTAATGCTTTTCTGCTATTTTTTAGCATTATTTCTATTGTAGCCTCTGCTGTTGGTATTGCATTTAAAATTGCAAATTCTTCATCTTTCATTATGTCTATAATTTTACAATTATTTCTTTTTAATTTTTCTATATATTTTGTTTCAAGGTTTCCTGAAAAAATAATTTTTTCGTTTAGTTTTTCTATAAATTCATTTACTGGTATTTTATTATCTGAATATACTAAATTTAAATTTTTATTATCTTTTGTAAATGGCATAGGTAAAACAATTACATTAGAACTTTCAATATTATTTTCATTAACATTATTTTTTTCAATATTTTCAAATCCAAATAAAGATACATTATTTCCTTTTGACAATAACTGTTTTGCCAAATAAAAATTTCTTAAATCTCCACCTATAATACAAAAATTCATTTATTCAAAATCCTCCTTGTATACATTATAGTTATATAAACTTAATTTTATGATTATTATTTTTGTCTTTCATCATTATCTTTTTCTAATCCAACTATTTTTTTACTTTTACCACTATTTCCTGTATTTTTCAATAAATTTATATCATTATAACTTAAATGTCTTGTTATCTCTACCATTTCTTCCAAGTGTTCTTTAGCTTTTATTTCTTTTTTCAATAATGTTTCTTCTCTTTCTTCTTGATTATCTAAATTAAATGGTATAGAAATTCTTGCTAATATTGGAATAAATAAAGGATCTTTTTTTACTTTATCGACTATTCTCCTTGAATCTATATCAATAGCTGTATTTACATATTTTATTGCAGTTATTTTATCACCTTTTATAAGAGAGATTTTTGATAACTCAAAATATCCATCTGCCGATAATTCATCATCTTCAATTACTTGTAAGAATCTCTTTTCTGCTTCTTCTAAATCTTTATATATTAATGCAATTTCTGCTAAAGAATATTTAGCATTATATATTAGTGAATTAATTTCTGCTGCTTTTTCATAACATACTTTTGCATTCTGAAAATCGTTTAGCATTGTATATGCTATTCCTAAATTATAATTTATTTCATAACTTACTGGATTGTATTTTAATGCCTCTTGATATATATTAACTGCTTCTTTATACATTTCTTTTGATATTAATATATCACCTAATAATTCAGTTGCTTTATACATATCTGGTTTTTTATTTAATAAATTAAATAACATTTCTGCTGCTTCATCTCTTTTATTTAAACCATTCAATAATTCGGCTACTTTATAATATGAATTATAATCTTTTTTATTAATATCTATTGCTAAAACATACTCATCTATAGCTTTTCTCATTCCACCTTCTTTTTCATATAATTCAGCCAACATTTTATGTCCTTTATAACTATTTGGTACTTTTGTTACTAAATTTATTAAAGCTTCTTTAGCTTTTTTATCATTTTCAATAAACATATAAAATTTAGCTCTAGTTATATTTATAATTTCTATTAAAGTCTTACCATTCATCTCTAATATAATTACAATTCCTGGAATAACTATTGAAAATATATATTTTAACAATTTAAAAAACATGTTTATTTCTATCGAAAATACAAATTCCATAAAATTTATTGCTATTCCAATTGCTTCTAATATTAATATTACAACATAACTTGTATCATTGTTTTTTATCATTTTAAAAAACATATATACAAAAATCGCCAATGAAATGACTGTAAATATAAACTGTTCTACTATCATTTTGTGTCTCCTTTTCTAATTCAAATTCTTTATCGCATTTCTTGCCATTTCGTCACATCTGTTATTAAATTCATTATCACTATGTCCTTTAACTTTATTAAATTTAACTTTATGAATCTTTGTTAATTCATAAAGTTTTTGCCATATCTCTTTATTTTTTACTGGTTCTTTTCCTGATGTTTTCCAATTATTTTTTATCCAGTTATATATCCATCCTTGATTAAATGCATTTACAACATATGCACTATCACTATAAACTTCCACATCACAAGGATATTTCAATAAACTTAATCCTTCAATCACAGCTGTTAATTCCATTATATTATTAGTTGTATTTTTCTCTCCTCCTGATATTTCTTTTTTATTTCCTTTATACATTAAAATAGAACCCCATCCTCCTGGTCCGGGATTTCCTGAACACGCTCCATCAGTATATATAATAACCTTTTCCACAAATACCTCCAACCTAATTATATTTGTTTTTTCTTATTTTTTATGGTAATATTATATCAGTATTTTAAAAATTATACAATATTTTAAGAGAGGAAGTTTTAAAAAATGGACAAAGTACTTGGAATTGTTGCCGAATATAACCCATTTCATAATGGTCATTTATATCAATTAAATTATTCAAAAAAAATAACAAATTCAAAATATTCTGTTGCAGTTATTAGTGGTAATTTTACCCAAAGAGGTTCTACTTCTTTAATAGATAAGTGGTCAAAGGCTGAAATAGCTATAAAAAATGGTATTGATTTAGTTATTGAATTACCATTACTTTATTCTATTTCAAGTGCTGAAAATTTTGCAGATGGTGCTGTAAAAATTTTGAATTCTTTAGGTATTGTTGACTATATTTCTTTTGGAACAGAATCAGGTGATATATCCTCTTTAAAAACAATTTCTGATATATTAGTTTCTGAACCTGAAAAATATAAATCTTTTTTAACAGCAGAATTAAATATGGGGTTATCTTTTCCTAAAGCTCGTGAAAATGCATTATCTATGTATTTTCACAATTCAAAAGTTAATGCCAATATTCTATCTTCTCCGAATAATATTTTGGGAGTAGAATATTTAAAAGCTTTAAAAAAATATAATAGTAGCATTATTCCATTAACATTAAAAAGAACTTCTGTTGACTATAATGAAACAACCTATAAAAATGATATTGCAAGCAGTACAGCAATACGTAACATTGTGAAAAATAAAAAATTTGATATATTATCTAAAGTAATTCCTCAAGGTTCTTTTTCTTTAATTAACGAAAATATTAAAAATGGACATATCGTTCCAGACTTATCCGTTTTTGAAAAAGAAATTATATATAATTTAAGAAAAATGTCTATAAAAGATATTTCAAATCTTCCAGATGTAAATGAAGGTCTTGAATATTCAATTAAAAAAGCTGTAAATTCTTGTAATACAATTGATGAACTTTTGAGTAATATAAAGTCGAAACGCTATACTATCACTAGACTTCAACGAATTCTTTTATACTCTTTGTTAGAAATAACTAAAGATGATATGGATATTTCTAAAAAAATCACTCCTTATATTAGAATTTTAGGTTTTAATAATAATGGAAAATATTTATTATCAAAAATAGCTAAAGAAAATCCAAACCTAGAAATTATAACATCAGTAAAAAAATTCTTAGATAGCAGTAACAATTATTATTCAAAAAAATTGCTAAAAAAAGATATCTTAGCAACTAATATATATACACTTGGATATGCAAAAAATTCAAATGGTAATTTAGACTACACTCATAAAATAATAGTCATATAATTTTGCATTTTTCTTCAATTTATGTTAACATATAGATAGATACTTTTGTTGTTCTATAAGGAGGAAATCAAATGATTAATTCTGTACTAACAATAACTTTAGTCATATTAGAGTTTACATTAGCATACTATACTGCTTTTAAAATGAGTTTAAATATTAAGCTTACTATTCGGATATTAGGACATATTTTAATAGCTATAGATTATCTATGTTTGTTCATTGTATTACTAAAGTTTTTTAACCTCAATGTATTTATTTAAATAAAATAAGCACAAGTAAAGTAAAAACCTCACTTATTAAACTTTTTGTCTAATAAGTGAGGTTTTTTTGTAGATTTATTTTGTAATCCATTTTACTAAATTTAAATTTGCTGGTTCTAATAACATTTCATGCTTTGGCATAACTCTGAAAGTATAACCATAATTTCCTCCTGTTGTTAATTCTATTTTTGTTGTATAATAATATTTTTTATGCTCCTCATCGCTTTCCTCTAATTTCATTGGTGTTATACTTACATTTTCTACTACTCCATTATCTAAAATCTTACCATAATATGCTTCAACAGTAATATTATCTACATCTATATTAGGAAGTTCTACTTCACAGCCAACCTCTATATTATTACCAGCATCTATAGTAATATTATCAAAATTATTTTCTTGTGTTATTTTTATATCTTTCCAATTTTCAAATAATTCTTTTTTCCAAGCATTATAAGAAGCAACATTATCTATGTTTTCATAATATTTTTTAGTTAAATTACATAGTGGTATATACAATTGATTTGTATAATCAACTAACATTCTTGCTGTACTATATTTTCCACCTGTTGTAATAATTGAATTTTTCATTATTTCCATCCATTTTTTTGATATTCCATTTTTATCTCTATCATAATATGTTGGAATAATTTTTTCTTCTAATGTGTGATACATGCTTTGACTATCTGCCATATCTTGTGCTTCATATGAATCATATTCTGCATTTGTTCCAATAGTCCATCCATTTGTTTGAGTATATCCTTCAGCCCACCATCCATCTAATACACTAAAGTTTATAACACCATTTACAGATGCTTTTTGTCCACTTGTACCAGATGCTTCCATTGGTCTTCTTGGGTTATTTAACCATACATCAACACCACTTACTAAATATCTTGACATTGCTATATTATAATTTTCTAATAAAAAGATTTTACCTTTAAATTGTGGCATCATTGACACTTCATGAATATATTTTATTAGATCTTGACCCTCCTTATCTGCTGGATGTGCTTTTCCTGCAAATATTAATTGAACTGGTTTTCCTGAATTATTCATGATTTGTGTCATTCTTTCAATATCTTTAAATATCAATGTCGCTCTTTTATATGTTGCAAATCTTCTAGAAAATCCTATTGTTAATGCATCTGGATTTAATTTTGATACTATTTCATTAATTTCTTCATAACTATATCCAGATCTTCTTAATCTTTCTGTAGTATTTTCTTTTACTAAATTTATTAATTTTCTTTTTCTGTCAATATGTACTGACCATAATTTATCGTCTGGAATATTTTTTATTTTTTCCCATACATAATCATGGTGCATATTATCTTGCCAATATGGTATTAAATACTTATTATATAATTCTTTTAATTTTGGTGCTAACCATGTACAAGTATGAATTCCATTTGTAACATAGCCTATTGGTGATTCGTTTGCAGCAATATTAGGCCATACATCACTAAACAATTCTCTTGAAACTGCTCCGTGAAGTTTACTAACACCATTTTTCTTTCCTGCAATTTTTAAAGCTAATATTCCCATATTAAATCCACTATCTAAATCTGATCCTGGTTTCATTCCTAATTTCAAAAATTCTTCTCTAGAAATTCCTAATCTTGGCCAGAAATCTTTAAAATATTTTTCCACTAAATCAATAGGGAATATATCATTTCCAGCTGGTACAGGTGTATGTGTTGTAAATACTGTCTTAGAACTAGCTATGTCTTTTGCAACTTCAAATGATACCTGCTTTTCTTTTATAATATTTTTTATAATTTCTAAATTTAAAAATGATGAATGTCCTTCATTCATATGATAAATTGTTGGTTTCAATCCTAAATATTTTGTTAATAAATTTACTCCGGCCATTCCTAAAACAATTTCTTGTCTTATTCTCATCTCTTGATCTCCACCATATAATTTTAAAGTAACATCTCTATCTTCTTCATTATTTTTTGGTATATCAGAATCTAACAAATAAAGTTTTACTCTTCCAACATTTATTTGCCATACCTTTAAATATAATCTTCTTTTTGGAAATTTAACATATATAGTTAAATCATCACCTTTGTCATCCTTTACAGGATTAATTGGTAAATCATATAAATCTATGTTAGTATATTCAGTCTCTTGTTGACCATATCCATTTATTTTTTGATGAAAATATCCATTTTTATATAATAATCCAACTCCAACAAGTGGTATTCCTAAATCACTTGCGGATTTCAAATGATCACCTGATAAAATCCCTAATCCTCCTGAATAAATTGGTATTGTTTCATCTAGTCCATATTCTGCTGAAAAATACGCAATTATATCTTTTTTGTTCTCAGGATACTTATTAAAAAACCATGTGTTTTTACTATTCATATAATTTTCAAAATTTTCTGAAATTTTATCATATTCTCTTAAGAAACTGATGTCTTTTGATACTTTTTCTAATCTTTCTTGTGATACTTGTTTTAAAAATTTCACTGGATTTTTGTTACATTGTTCCCATAAATCCATATCAATTTTTTGAAATAATCTTAAGAATTCTGTATTCCAAGACCACCACAAGTTATTTGATATTTCTCCTAATTTTTCTATTCTCTTTGGTAATTGTGGATTTACTGTTATCCTATTAAATATATACATCTATGTTTTCCTCCTTAGTAATTTCATTTTTTATCTTTTTGTTTCTAATATATTATCTATTAAATATATAAAAAAGTCAAATATTTTTTATATATTTTTTAATTCTTTACTTTCTAAAATACTTTTTGCTGTCATAATTCCCAAATACTCTTCTGGTAAGACAATTTCATCTACATCTAATTTTTCTAAAATTCTTTTATGTAATTTATCTCCTGCCTTTGCAATAACATAATTTACACCTGCTTCTTTTAGTGCTAAACACGTAATAATACTTACTGAAACACTCTCTCCAATACCTACTACACCTATATCAAAATCTTGAATAGGGATTCCTTCAAAGGCATCTATATTGGTTATATCCATACATACAGCTTTGGTTGCAAATTTACTTGCTCTCTCTACTAGTCTCATTTCTTTATCTATTGCTAGTACTTCCATACCTTTTTCTGATAATTCTTTAGCTACATTCATTCCATATATTCCAAGACCTATAACAATACATTGTTTTTTCATTTTTATTCATTCCTTTCATTTTTAGTTTTATAACATTACATTTCCAGATACATATTTTATATTTGAATTTTCATTTTTATTTAAGATAAATATTGAAAGTATAGAAATTGGTCCTACCCTTCCTATAAACATTAAAATTCCAAGTATTAATTTTGATACTATTCCCAACTCTCCAACATTAGTAACTGTTAGTCCTGTAGCAGAAAAAGCTGATGAACACATAAATAAAATTCTATCTAACGATAAATCTTGAACCATTGAAAATCCAAATATTGCAATTGTTACAATTACACAACTAATAACAATATTGGTTATTGCTTGTCTTATTGTTTGCATATCTATTTTTTTATAAAAAACTACTATATCTTTTTTATTTCTAAGAGTCGCATGTACTGTTAATGCTAATATTGCAATAGATGTAATTCTTATTCCTCCAGATGTTGACCCTGGTGCTCCTCCAATCAACATTAAAATAGAAATTATTATTTTAGTCATAACATTAGTCTTTCCCATATCAATAGTTGAGAAACCAGTAGTTCTTGCAGTTACAACTGTAAATAATAATTCACATATAGTTAAATTTGGTTCTGAAATCTTTATTAATATTATTGAAATTAAGTATATTATCAATGTAGTTGCTAATACAATTTTTGTATGTAATTCTATATGTATAAAACTTTTCTTTTTTATACATCTTATTATATCTTCAATTACAAAATAACCAATTCCACCTAATATCATCAATATAATTAAAACAATATTTATATAAACATTATCTGCAAATTCTACTAAACTAGTATTTCCAAATAAATCAAAACCAGCATTACAAAAAGCTGTAATTGAATGAAATATACTATACCAAACACCTTGCTTCCATCCAAATTTTGGAACAAAGTATACTGCCAAAAACAAACTTCCTATTATTTGTATAATTATCGTGTATTGTATAACTTCTTTCAATTTTTGTTTTAGCTTACCATATTTAGTATCATTCAATGCACTACTTAACAATAATGTTTCTGATAAAGTCATCTTTTTTCTATTAAAACTTAGTATAAATGATATAAATGTTACAAAACCAATTGCTCCTATCTCCGTAATGATTGCTATTGTTACTTGTCCTATAAATGTATATTCTTGTGACAGATCTACTGTTGACAAGCCATTTACACATGTCGCTGAAACTGCTGTAAAAAGAGAATCAAATATACTAAATTTTCCATTATGACATATCGGCATCATAAGAAATATCCATCCAACTAATATTATTGCTAAAAATCCTAAACAAGGTACTAAATATATATTTTTATTTTTCTCCATCTTTTGTATCCTTCCTGTTTATTATCTCTTGTTAAATTTTACTATAACAATTTTATTTTTTCAATAATTATAAATTTTTTTGTATGCAAAATTTGCATTGTTTGTTATAATTCACATTTTAAAATATTTAATTTCTAAAATTATTTATAAAAAATGTAGACACAATTAATTTTTTGGTCTACATTTTTTCACATTAACACAATATAATAGATTTAACTTTTAATATATTATTATTTAAAAACTGGATACTCATTTTCTCCTTTTATCCATTTCTTCAAATCAACTTCTTCTTTAGGAGTATTTTCATTTACATATGTATTAAATAAATCTAATACATTACCTGATTTTAACTCTTGAGTTGTTACTGATTTTATATCTTCATCACTTTCATTTGGTCCTTGTCCTATTCCTTTGCTTGTTTTATCATTTAAAAAATATGCATTTTTTGTAACCAATAATTCACCACTTATATTAGAACCGCCTAATATTCCACCTGCAACTGTTCCTTTTATATTTCCACTATTATAACAATTCTCTAAATGTGTTTCACTCCAATATACCCATCCAAGAATACCTCCTGCATTTTTTGTTGCACTTACATTTCCAGTATTATATGAATTAATTATACTCGAAGTAAACAGACCTGTTCCCATAATTCCACCTATACCAGAATAACCACCATTATCTCCTCCTGATATATCTGCTGTATTATAACAATTTATTACCTTAGTATTTGTATATGCATCTCCTATAATACCTCCTGAACAAAAATTACCATTTATATTTCCATTATTTTTACAATTAGAAATTATTAATGATTTAGGTGATGAACGTTTAAATCCAACAATTCCTCCTGTATAAAAACCACTAATTTTAGCATTATTAGTACAATTTTCTATCTTTCCATCAATGTTATTATATCCACACACTGCTACCATTCCTCCTGCACTTGAAGCATTAGCATTTGATGTTATATTACCAGAAATCTCCAAATTTCGTATAGAACTCATGGTCATTACTCCAAATAAACCTGCATTTTCTTCTCGATTTATATATACTTCTTGCAATTTATTATTATTACCATTAAAGTCACCACAAAAACCAACATTGTTGCTTCCTCCATTACCTATTGGAATAAAACCTGTTCCTGTTGTCATTTCATTCATTAATGTATTACTATCATCTGCAATACCATTTAAATCTCCGAACTCTGTTCTTTCACTGTTTACATATGACATTTTAGATTTAAAATTCAAATTTTGTTTTAACTCTACATATTTATTACCAAATGTTTCTCTATATGTTATTTCTACTGGCTGTCCATTTTCTAATTTTATTCCAGTTCCATTTACCATATTAGAAAGTGTAACTAAATCTTCTATGCACCATATTTCATATGGATGTTCTTTACTACCATCTAAAGTTTCTCCATTTTTTCCTTTTGTTATATCACCTGGATTAGAATCTTTTATTATTTCTTTTGGATCACTTATATTTCCATCTTTATCTACCGTATAAAATCTATTTGTATCATTAAATATAATTTCAAAATTATCTCCTGCATCCGACACTGTCGTTTTTCCATTTCCAGCTTCTTTATCTAATTGTTTCTGTAATTCACTTTCTTCTATATTTCCATATTTATTATTTCCCATTGAACTTGTTGCGGCTTTTTCTATTGTTTCTTTTTCTCCAGCAATTTCTGTTTTTTCTTTAGCTTTTGTAGCACTATTTATTGTTCCATTATTTCCTGTTATTGTACCAATTGTAACACTTGCTAATATCAATAAAACTATTATTGTTATTATTAAAACTATTAATGTTATTCCTTCATTTTTTTCTTTTTTCATTCGTCTCCTCCTAAATAATAAAAATTTATTTCATTTTTCTTTTAGTTAGCTACTCTAAGAAATTTTT
>CAKPOF010000012.1 GCA_934169725.1 uncultured Clostridia bacterium
AAAGAAAGAGAAGAAATAAAGATGGCTGTAACATCTGATAATATGAAATATATTACCGGAGATGAAAGAGAAAGTGAGGATTATATAGAAAATTTTCAAAAAGAATTGGATAACATAGCTGGAGCAAGTAAAACAAAATTCGAATGGAATGATGATGAAGGTTATAAAGTAACTTATAAAGAAACAGGAAATGTGTATTACATAAAATATGAAGATGACGAAAATGGCAATCTAAAAACTAATATAGAAACAAGAGAGGAATATTTTAGTGATAAAAAGTATGAAACAGGTGATTTAACAGATGACGAAAAAACACAATTAGAATCTGGAATAAAATTAGAAATAAATTCAGGAAGTAAAGGTGAATTTTTAGTACAGGTTGGACCTGGTGGAATAATAGATTGGGGAGATGGAACATATAGTAAAGTTGAAGATCCATATACGGGAAAAATAAGAAATAAATCTAAAAAAATCGCTTATATAAATAATGATTATTCAAAGTTAAATTCTATTAAGATGGCAAACGATATTAGAGTGGAAGAAGTGTGGCATGAATACAGTGAAAAAAATAAAATATATACAGTAAAAATATTTACAAATACAATATTTGCAAATTCTGAGGCTTTATTAAAAATTGTAGATTGGGGTGAATGTGAACTTAGTTCTGTTAATTTTGCTAATAGTACAAATTTAACAGAAATAGCATCACCAAAAGAAAAAAGTTTTAGTAAAGATTATGTATATATACTGGGAGGTTTTCAAAATTGTACATCTTTGAAACAAATACCATTGAAATTTTTTACAAATATTTCTAATATTAGAAATGTGAGCAGGATGTTTGAAAACTGTACTTCATTAACAGGTAATGCGATAGAATTATGGAATAATAGCAATATAGAATATCATGAAAATTGTTATAAGGGATGTACAAATTTATCAAATTATGATCAAATACCAGAAGGATGGAAATAAAAATAAAATGTGAAACAAAAATAAAGAAATTTATTAAAATATTTCACATTTTATAGAAGTAAATAAAAAAATATCCTAGAGTGTGGTACTCTAGGATATTTTTCTAATAAAAAGTATAACAATAAAAACATTTAGCATTTTATAAAATAAATTAAACTAAATTTAGTAATGCAAAATTTTCATTGCCAATGCAACAACTTTCTTCTAAAAAGTTGTTGGAATGTTAATGGAAAAGGATAAAAGCAAAATATATTTTGTATCTTTACAATATTTGGATTCAATAACAACATTTTCTATTCCAGAGGGGATAACTGATTTTAATGTTTCGATAATAGGAAATAATCCTACTATAAAAACTTTAAATATACCAAGCACATTAAAAAGTATTGGAACGGTGGGACTATCAGGTAGTATTGAAACAGTTAATATAGATTCAAAAAATAAACATTTTATAATTCATAGCATTCTGTTTGCATAAAAAATTGATAATATATTGTTTGATATACCTTTTAGTCGAAAACTCAAATCGGCGAGAACAAAAGACGACATAAAATTTTAAATCAATCCAAATTTATTAGATAAAAAGTTTAATAAATTGGGTCGATTTTTGTTATGAACTCACCATTTAATGAAATATGGTGAGTTTTAGTTGAAAAATATACATATTTAAGTTATAATAATAAAGAAAAATGCAAAAGGAGTATTAAAGATACAATGTTTGATGGGGTTATAGGAAATCAAAATATACAAAATAAATTAATTAATTCTGTAAAAGAAAATAAGGTATCACATAGTTACATGTTTGTTGGAATAGATGGAATAGGCAAAAAAATAATAGCAAAACAATTTGCTAAAAAAATATTATGTACAAGTAATATCCAAGAAAAATGTGATGAATGTAAATCATGTATCGAATTTGATTCAGATAATCATCCAGATTTTTTGTATATAGAACCTGATGGAAATAGTATAAAAATAGAACAAATAAGATATTTACAAAAGAAAATACAAGAAAAACCAATTATTTCTAATAAAAAAGTGTATATTATAAATGATGCAAATAAGATGACAATAGAAGCACAAAACTGTCTATTAAAAACATTGGAAGAACCGCCAGAATATAGTACTATTATTTTAATAGGAAATAATGAGAGCGCTTTTTTAAATACAATAAAATCTAGATGTATGATTATTACATTTAGACCTATAGAAGATCAATTAGTAAAAGAATATCTTGAGAAGAATTATCAAATGATGAATATAACATCAAATATGTTAGAAGCTTTTCAAGGAAGTATAGGGAAAGCAATAATACTTAAAGATAAAATTGATGAATATCAACAAATTGAAAAAATAATTGAAGAATTAGATAAAAAAAATATAATAGATATAATATCTGAAAGTGAGTTAATATATAAAGATAAAGATGAAATTATGGATATTCTTGAATATATTAATATAGTTTTATTAAAATTAGCTAAAGAAAAAATTAAATTTGTAAATTGTATAAAAATAGTTGAAGAAACCAAAATGAGATTAAAACAAAATGCAAATTATGATATGAGTATTGACAATATGTTGTTTAATATGTGGGGGGAAGTAAATTGAAAGATATAGTAGGAGTGAGATTTAAAAAACTAGGTAAAATATATTTTTTCAATCCAAAAAAATGGAAATTGAAAAAAGGAGATAAAGTTATAGTTGAAACATCGCAAGGAGAAGAGTTTGGAGAAGTTATGATTCCAAATAGAACTGTTCCAGCAGATAAGGTTGTTGAACCATTAAAAGTAATTGAAAGAATTGCAAATAAAAGAGATTATAAACATTATGATGAATGTAAAGCTCTAGAGAAAAAAGCTTTTGAAGTTTGCAAAAAAAAGATAAAGGAACATGATTTACAAATGACACTAACAGATGTTGAAGTAAAATTTGATAATAGTAAAATTTTATTTTATTTTACAGCAGATGGAAGAATCGATTTTAGAGAATTGGTAAAAGATTTAGCAGCAATTTATAAAACAAGAATTGAATTAAGACAAATTGGAGTAAGAGATGAAGTTAAAAAAATAGGTGGTAATGGAGTTTGTGGAAGAGAGTTATGTTGCTGTTCATTTTTAAATGATTTTGAGACAGTATCTATAAAAATGGCAAAAGAACAAAATATATCTTTGAATCCATCAAAAATATCTGGAAATTGTGGAAGATTAATGTGTTGCTTAAAATATGAAAATGAGGTATATGAAGAAAAATTAAAAAGATTACCACATGTAGGTGCAATAGTAAAAACTGAAGATGGTGAGGGCGAGGTTGATTCAATAGAAACATTAAAAGAAATAATTAGAGTAAAAATTAAAGATGGTGATAATTATTTTTATAGAAAGTATAATGCAAAAGATGTAAAAGTAATAAAAGATGCAGAGAAGGAAAGATTGGATCAAGAAGAAATAGAACATCAAAAAGAATTACAAGAATTAGAAAATTTAGAGAAAAAAGAAGAAAAAATAAACAATGAATAATAAATAAATATTTAAAGGAGGTGAAAAAAATGGCATATAAAATAACAGAAAAATGTATATCATGTGGAGCATGTGCAGCAGAATGTCCTGTTGGATGTATATCACAAGGAGAAGAAAGATTTGAAATAGAAAAATCAGCATGTATATCATGTGGTACATGTGCAGGAGTTTGTCCAGTAGAAGCACCAGTCGAAGAATAAATAGTATATGTATCGTAGAAAAGTAATAAAAAGATTAAAGGATTATACCTTTAATCTTTATTTGTTTGTAATTTCTTCTAATGTTAATAATTCTTGCCATCTAGCATCAACTATTTTTTGGAAGTCCTCTATCATCCATTCATTTCCAGGTTTAAACATATGTCTAAATCTTTTTTGAGGTTTTAAAAATTCTTCTATTGGTAATTTTTTAGCTGGTTTATATGAAATGTGATATACACCATTTACAACTTCATATAGAGGCCAATAACATGTTTCAACAGCTAATTTATTTATTTTCATTAAATCTTCTGTAGGATATCCCCAACCTCTAGGGCATGGTGACATTACATTTAAAAATGCAGGACCTTCTGTATAAATTGCTTTTTCTGATTTTTCATATAAATCTTTAAAATTATTATAAGCTAAAGTTTGAGCAACATAAGGAATATGATGTCCAACCATGATTTTGCTTAAATCTTTTCTACATTGTGTTTTTCCTGGTACAGCTTTACCAACAGGTGATGTAGTTGTGTCTGCATATTTTGGAGTAGCAGAAGAACGTTGAATACCTGTGTTCATATATGCACCATTATCATAACATACATAAACCATATCATGTCCTCTTTCCATTGCTCCAGATAATGATTGTAAACCTATATCATAAGTTCCACCATCTCCACCAAAAGCGATAAATTTAGTATCTCCTTCAGGTAATTTTCCTTGTTTTTTCATAGATACATATGCGGCTTCTACACCAGAAAGAGTAGAACCAGCACATTCAAATGCTGTATGAATGAAAGAATCAGTCCATGCTGTATATGGATATATAAATGTTGAAACTTCCATACATCCAGTTGCATTAGCAACTACTGCATGATCTTCTGGTTTTAAAGCTCTCATTACCATTCTTGCAATAGGTGGAGCACCACAACCAGCACACATTCTATGTCCTGCAGTAAGTCTTGAAGGTTTATTTGCAATAATTTCTTTTACATTATAAGGCATTATTTGTCACCATCCTTTCTTAAACCTAAATATCTATATGGATTATCAATTTTTTGAGTTTTAGCAATTTCAGATAAATCTGTATAAACTTTTTCGATATCATCAGCTTTTGTATCTCTACCACCAATTCCATAAATATAATTTACAGTTGGTACATGTTTATTATTAACATACATAGCAGATGTTATATCTTCAAATAATGCTCCTCCAGCAGCATTTAAAGAATCTGATTTATCTAAAACAGCAACAGCTTTTAAATGAGATAGGGCAGATGCTATTTCTTCAGCTGGGAATGGTCTAAATACACGTATTTTTAATAGTCCAGCTTTTATACCTTGTTCTCTCAATTTATCAACTACAAATTTAGTAGTTCCTGCAGTTGAGTTCATACATACAATAGCTATTTCAGCATCATCTAATTTATATTCTTCAAAAAGATTATATTTTCTACCAGTCATTTTTTCAAAATCTTTAGCAACATCTAAAATAACTTCTTTAGCTTTTTGCATTGCTTCAGCTTGTTGTGCTTTATGTTCAAACAAATAAGCTTGTAAATCTAAAGGTCCAACAGCTATAGGTTCTTTTTTATTTAATAAATAATGTTCTGGTTTATATGTTCCAACAAATTCTTTTACTTTTTCATCTTCAACAAGTTCTATGTTTTCTATAGAATGTGAAGTAATAAATCCATCTTGACATACCATTAATGGAAGCATTACATCTTTGTGTTCTGCAATTCTGTGAGCCATTAACATATTATCATATGCTTCTTGGTTGCTTTCTGAAAATAGCATAATCCAACCAGCATCTCTAACACCCATTGCATCAGAATGATCATTATGAATGTTTAAAGGTCCAGATACAGCTCTATTAACTAAAGACATAACAATAGGTAATCTTAAACTAGAAGCAATGTAAATCATTTCCCACATTAAAGATAAACCATTTGCAGATGTGGCTGTCATAGCTCTTGCTCCAGCAGCTTCTGCTCCGATACAAGCACTCATTGCACTGTGTTCACTTTCAACTGCAACAAATTCAGTATCAACCATTCCATTGTCAACAAATGTTGAAAAATATTGAGGAATTTCTGTTGATGGTGTGATAGGGAAAGCTGCTACAACATCTGGATTAATTTGTTTCATTGCTGTTGCAGATGCTTCATTACCACTTAATCTTTCTCTTATACTCATTATTCAACACCTTCCTCTCTCATTTCAATAGCACCGAAAGGACATACTTTTGCACATACGCCACATCCTTTACAGTAATCAAAATCAAAATCTTTTCTTTTTAAATCTTTTCCAACTGGAATTGCATCTTCAGGGCAAACAGGGAAACATAAACCACATTGTTTACATTTTTCTGATAAAAATACTGGACAAGAACTTCTCCAGTCACCTGTTTTAAATTCTACAGCATTTCCAGATGTATAAATATCACCACCAGGAGTTAATTTCTCCATAGGTGTATTTGGATTTATTTCAGTCATTTTTATACCTCCTTAAAAGGGAATACCCTTATTGAATTTTTGTTACTTCTTTTAAAGCTATTTCTAAAGCTTTCATATTACCATCTATAACTTCAGGTTTTTTAGCAAATTTATGTTTAAAAGAACCTTTCATATCTTCTAAAAATTGTTCATCAGTCATTATTTTACTTACTTTTACAATAGCTGCTAACATAGGTGTATTAGGAAAATATCTACCTAAAGCTTCTTCAGAAATTTTTCTAGCATCAATTGTATATACGTCACCAGAATAACCTTTCAAAGAAGATTTTAATTGTTCTGCTGTTTTTGTTGTGTTAATAACAATTGCTCCAGTTTCTTTTAAACCAGCAGTAACATTAACTGATTCTAAAAGTGTGTCATCAACTACAACAACATAGTCTGGTTCATAAATATTACTGTGTATTGTAATAGGATTTACACTAATTCTATTATAAGCAGTAATAGGGGCACCCATTCTTTCAGGTCCATATTCCGGAAAACCTTGAATGTATTTACCAGTATTAAATGCTGCATCAGCTAATAATAATGATGCTGTTTTTGCACCTTGGCCACCTCTACCATGCCATCTTATTTCTATCATGTTATCCATTAAAATTGCCTCCTTTTTATTAAAAATTTACGAGTTTAGTATATGACTAAATACTTTTAATGTCAATAGATTTGACTAAAAGGACAGTTTAAAAAATTTTAATAAATCACTTGTATAATAAGATTAAGTATGATATAAATATAAGTATGAAAATAAAGCTAATAGTAGAAAGGCGGAATTTTTTGTGGAAGAAGAATTAGATAGAGACCAAAAAACAATTTTAATTGTTGACGACGAAGAACCAATAAGGGAAATTTTGGTATATAATTTAAAAAAAGAAGGATATAATGTTATTGAAGCAAGTGATGGAATAACAGCTTTAAATATAGCATTAGAAAAATATCCAGACCTAATTTTATTAGATATCATGTTACCTAAAATGGATGGATTATCTGTATGTAAAAGAATAAAAAATTCATATAATGTACCAATTTTAATGTTAACAGCTAAAGACAGCGAAATAGATAAAATTTTGGGACTTGAATTAGGAGCAGATGATTATATAACAAAACCATTTAGTGTAAGAGAATTAATAGCAAGGGTAAAAGCAAATTTAAGAAAAGTTGAAAATATGGTAGCACCTAAAGTTGAAAATGATTATAATAAAAAGAAAGATAATAAAATTATTGTAAATGATTTAGAATTAGATTTAGATAAATTTGAAGTAAAAATAAGAGGAGAGATTATAGATTTAACTGTAAGAGAATTCGAGGTTATTAAATTTTTAGCATCTCAACCAGGTCAGGTTGTTACAAGAGAAACTTTACTAGAAAAAGTATGGGGATATGAATATTATGGTGATATAAGAACAGTAGATGTTACAGTAAGAAGAATAAGAGAAAAGATAGAAAAAGATACATCATCTCCTAAAATACTAATAACAAAACGAGGAGTAGGATATTATATAGCTTCTAAATAAAATTATGGAAAATGCAGGATAAATCCTATATTTTCCTTTTTTATATACTAGGAAATTTCTCATTTCCTAGTATATAAAAATGCTATAATTGCTATTGACTTTGAGATTTTCTCATTTTAGTCGAAAACTCAAATTGGCGAAAACAAAGGGCGACCTAAAGTCGCTTTGTTATATAATAAGAGAGTATCACTTTCCTATTATATAAATATATTGTGTAGAAATTTGCTTTGCAAATAAATTTTAATTATAAGGTGAAAAAATGAAAAGAATAGATACAAGAAAAATAATGGTAGGAAATGTTCAGATTGGTGGACAAAATAAAGTAATTATACAATCAATGTGTAATACAAAAACTAAAGATGTTAAATCAACAGTTAATCAAATATTAGAACTAGAAAAAGCAGGATGTGAAATTATAAGAGTTGCAGCATTGGATTTAGAAGATGCAAAAGCTATAAAAGAGATAAAAAAACAAATACATATTCCAATTGTAGCAGATATTCATTTTGATTATAAAATAGCATTAGAAGCGATAAATGCAGGAGTAGATAAGGTTAGAATAAATCCGGGAAATATTGGTAGTGAAGATAAGGTAAAAGCAGTAGTAAATAAATGTAAAGAGAAAAATATACCAATAAGAATAGGTGTTAATGCAGGGTCATTAGAAAAAGATTTATTAGAAAAATATGGTAAACCAACAGCTAAGGCAATGGTAGAAAGTGCAAGAAGACATATAGAAATATTAGAAAAATTAGATTTTAAGGATTATTTAATATCATTAAAAGCTTCTAATTTAGACTTGTGTATAGAAAGTTATGAAGAGGCAGCAAAAGTATTTGATTGTCCATTACATCTAGGAATAACAGAAAGTGGTACAGAGTTTGGTGGAACAGTAAAATCAAGTATAGGATTAGGATATATGTTAAGAAATGGAATAGGTGATACTATGAGAGTTTCACTTTCTGATGATCCAGTTAAAGAAATAAAAGTTGCAAAAGAAATATTAAAAGATTGCAATTTATACAATAAAGTACCAACACTAGT
Source organism: uncultured Clostridia bacterium (assembly GCA_934169725.1). Lineage (GTDB taxonomy): Bacteria > Bacillota > Clostridia > TANB77 > CAG-508 > CAG-269. The sequence continues at coordinate 8,759 of CAKPOF010000012.1, forward strand.
AGCATGTCCTACATGTGGAAGAACACAAATAAATTTAATACCTATAGCTAAAGAAGTTGAAAGTTTTTTAAATACAATAGAATCAGATATAACAGTAGCTGTTATGGGATGTGCAGTAAATGGACCAGGGGAAGCAAGAGAAGCTGATATAGGAATTGCAGGAGGAATAAAGGAAGGATTATTATTTAAAAAAGGAGAAATTATAAAAAAGATACCACAAGATAAAATAGTAGAAGTGTTAAAAGAAGAAATAATAAAGATGACTAAGTAGAAGGAATGGGATTGTATGGAAATAATAGTAGGTAAAACAGCTGGTTTTTGCTATGGAGTGAAAAGAGCAGTTGATGGAGCAAAAAAAGAGCTAAAGAAAAATGAAAAAATATTTGGACTAGGAGAAATTGTACATAATAAAGATGTGGTGAAAAATTTAGAAAAAGAAGGAATGCAATTTATAGAAAATATAAAAGATGCAAAAGGAAAAACAATAGTTAGAGCACATGGAATACCAAAAGAAATTTATGAACAAGCTCAAAAAAATAAAATAGAACTAATAGATTATACATGTCCAAAGGTTTTAAAAATACATGAACTAGCAAAAAAATATGCGAATGAAGGATACTATATATTTTTGTTAGGAACAAAAAAACACCCAGAAAATATAGGAACACTTAGTTATTGTGGAAAAAATACTTTTGTTATAGAAAAAGAAGATGATGCAATAAAAGCAATAGATAAATTTGAAAAAACTAAAATTAAAAAATTATTTGTAATAGCTCAAACTACATATAGTTTAGAAAAATTTTATATAATACAAGAAATTATAAGAAATGAAATACATAGAGATGTCAAATTAGTAATTAATAATACAATTTGTCAGGCTACAGAAATAAGACAAGACGAAACAGAAGAAATTTCTAAAAAAGTAGAGGCTATGATAATAATAGGAGGAAAAAATAGTTCAAATACACGAAAATTATATGATATATCAAAGAAAAATTGTGAGTTAGCATTATGGGTAGAAAATGCAAATGAGCTAGATATAAGTATAATAAAAGATTGTAACAAAATAGGAGTAATGGCAGGAGCTTCAACTCCTAAAGAAATAATAGATGAGGTTGAGGAAAAAATTACAAAATTTGATATGTTTTTATTACAAAAAAATATAGCTAAAGATTTGTCGAAAAATGCGGTGGAAAGCATAAAAAATTAAAAAGAACTTATTGACAAGTTCTTTTTTTGACCCTATACTTATAATAAATTATATAATTTTTAAATCAATAGAAATTTCTATCTTTATGACAAAAAATAATTTATTCATGTCATGAAATCCCTAAAAATAAAAATCATAAAAAGGAGGAAAAAAATTTAGTGCACTAAAAATAATTTATGAACAGAAAATTTATAGCAAAAAGTAATTTTGTATTGAGAAGAGTGTTAAATGCTGAAGAAAATATAGATATATTAAAAGAAATAATTGAATCAATATTAGATATAAAAATAAAGGAAGCGAAAATAAATCCATATTTGGAAAAATTAAAAAATAAACTGCCATCAAAAGAAAATTTTGGAATTGCAGATTTAAGAGTAAGAACAATAGATAATCAGGAGTTGAATATAGGAATACAAATTCTTGATGGAGAACATATTGCAACAAAAATCTTATTATATTTTACTCAATTACACATTGGACAAGTAGAATATGATGATAATAGGGAGATAACCAAAACAACAACAATAAATATATTAGATTTTAAATTTTTGAATAATAATAAATATCATACGAAAATGACAATAAGGGAAGACAGTGTTAATACAATAGAAGAGTATTTGGAATTACATATTATAGAATTACCAAAATATAAAGAAAATAATATTCAAGAAATGACAGTAAAAGAAGCATGGATAAATTATTTTAAAGGAGAAAATATAAAAGAATCTATGCAAGTAAGTGATAAAATAGAAAAAATAGATAGATTATTAAATAAATACTGGTATGAGGAAACAATGGAATAAAAAAGAATGAAATAATCAGTAAAGATCAATTCATTCTTTTTTGCAATGTTGGTTTCAAGTGCATTTGTAAATGCTCGTTTGATTGTTGATTCAGTATTTCCAATAATATAATATTAGATTTTAACAATTAGTGAGCATCTGTTAAATTAGGTTTTAGAGTTACATTTATAATTGTTCCTTCAGGTACTAATTCACCTTTTACATAATCTTGTATAGTTACAACACCAGTACCAGTAACACTTATATTCAAATTTTTTGCTTTTAAAGCACTAGTTGCTTGTGCTAAATTCATACCTGATAAATCAGGAACAGCAACAGATGTTGCAACAGCATTACCTTCACCATATAACATAATGATAGAATTACTAGATAATTTAGAACCAGGTTTTGGATTTTGGTCAGCTACTAATGTAGAATTTTCATCTCCAGAAGAAGCAGACTTACAAGTAAATCCAGCTTCTGTAAGAACTTTTTTGGCTTCAGTCATAGTTTTATTTCTTACATCAGGAACTGTAATTAAATTATCTTCAGAAGATTGGTTGTCATTATCAGAAGGAATACCTAAATATGGTAATATTTCAGATAACATTTGAGAAACGACAGGGGCAGCAACTGAACCACCTTGATATCCATATTTTTCATTTTGTGGATCATATAAAGTAAGAAGTACAACTACTTGAGTATCTTCAACAGGTGAAATAGCGACAAATGATGATACATATCCGCTACTTTTATTTGATTCTGTTGGCTCAGAAGTACCAGATTTTCCACCAATTGAATATCCTGAAACTGCAACATTTTTACCTGTGCCTTCTAAAACAACAGATTGCATCATTGATTTTACCTGAGAAGCAGTGGTTTTAGAAATAACTTGTCTAATTTCAGTTGGTTCTGTATCTGTTGTGGCACCAGTATCTGTATTAGTGATAGATTTTACGATATTAGGTTTCATAAGAACACCATTATTAGCAACACATGAAATAGCTGTAGCCATTTGTAGAGGTGTTACCTGAAATCTTTGACCAAATGAATATGTGGCAAGCTCAACAGGACCTATTTCATCTAATTTATGGAAAATACTATTTTGTTCACCATATAATCCAGAGTTTGTTTTATCAAATAATCCAAAAGCTTTATAATATTTATATAATGTTGGAGCACCTATTCTTGATGCTAATTGTATAAAAGCAGGGTTACAAGAATTTTCTAGGGCTTGTCTCAATGTTTGAGAACCATGAGGATTATAGTTTCTCCAACAGTTGATAACTCTATCTTCAACCTCTTGAGAACCTTTACAATAGAAATCACCAGCTTTATCAGTTGTAGTAATACCTTCTTCTAAAGCTACACTAGAAGTAATAATTTTAAAAGTAGAACCAGGTTCATAACTGATAGCTACAGATTTATTAGACCACATTTTGTATAAAGCATCATTTTTCTCCGTGTCAGATAAAGAAGAATATGTTGCTGATAAAGTAGAATTAGGAGTGTATGGAGAATTTAAGTCATAATCTGGATAAGAAGCCATTCCTAAAATGTTACCATTTTGAGGATTCATAACAATAACATTTCCACCATCTTTGCAATTATATTTTTCTACAGCTTGTTTCAGATATTTTTCAACGATAGACTGAATATTTAAGTCTAGTGTTAAAGTAATGTTACTACCATTTTCAGCAGAAATATAAGTTTCTTCCGCATTTGGAATTTCTTTTTGGCTACTATCTTGTGAACTAACAATTTTTCCGAGGAGTACCAGTTAATACAGAATCCCATTTAGATTCAATACCACTTAATCCCTGGTTATCAGAACCACAAAAACCAATAACGTTAGAAGCTAAACTTCCATAAGGATAATATCTTTTAGTATCTTCATCAATATTAATTCCCACAGAAACACTATTTTCTTTCATCCAAGATTGAAGTTTATCAACTTTTTCTTGCTCAATTTTTTTTGCAATAGTTTCCACTTGAGAAGTACTATTAACTTTTTGAAGAACCTCGTTATAATCTAACTCAAAAATATCAGAAAGACCTTTAGCAACTTTTTCTTTTAATTCTTTTGTTTTATCATCAGAACTATCAACAATTTTAGTTGGATTAATTGTGACAGTATCAACTTGAGCACTTATTGCTAAGGCTTTTCCAGTTGAATCATATATATTTCCTCTTTTTGGACTAAGAATTTGATTTATTGTTTGTTGCTGATAAGCAAGTTCTTTTAAGTGATTTCCATCAACAAATTGTAAATATCCAATTCTACCAAGAATTAGAACAAAAATAATTAATATAACAATAAAAATATTTCTAAGTTTTTTTGTATGTATTAAATTATTTGAATTAAATGTACGGTTTAAATTAATTACATTTGAATTATCAATTTCTTTTTTATTAGATGTTGTAACTTTTTTTTGTTTTTTTGAAACAACATTCTTTTTAATACCTTTATTATTCATAAATTCGCCTCTTTTGTTAAAAATTTGCAATTCTATTTTATATTAAAAGAAAATAAAAAGCAATGAATTCATAGAAATTTTAAGAGGAATTCATACAAAATGGTTACGATTCACAGCTTTAGATATATAACTTATAAAAATTTGATAATATATTGTTTTTTCATACCTTGGTGTCGCAAACAACATAATTAAAATTATTAGTATGTAGTTTGTTTCAATTCGCACTCGCATTTGTTCGTTTGGTCGCTTACGCGGTATTTCAAAACAATATATTATCAAATTTGAAAATAATTTATTTCATAAATAAACTATGAATTATAACACAAAATGTTGAAAATAAAGTTTATTTAAAATATAATATAAAAAAATAAAAAAAGGAATGAATGGAATGAGTGGGATTTTAGAAGAAACACAATTTATAATGAAAAAATATAAAATAAGAGCAAATAAATCATTAGGCCAAAATTTTTTGATAAACCAAAATGTAGTAGATAATATAGTAGGATGTAGTAATATAACAAAAGATGATTTAGTAATAGAGATAGGACCAGGATTAGGAACATTAACAAAGGAATTACTAGAAAAAGCAGGTAAAGTTATATGTATAGAACTAGATAAAAAAATGGTAAAAATTTTGACAGAAAGATTTTCTTTATATGATAATTTTGAACTAATAAATAATGATGTGTTACAAGTTAAACTAAATAAGATAATAAGTGAAGAAAAAGAAAAGCATGGATATAAATCAGCAAAAATAGTAGCAAATTTACCATATTATATAACAACACCAATTATTATGAAATTATTAGAAGATAGATTAGATTTAGAAAGTATAACAGTAATGATACAAAAAGAAGTTGCAGACAGATTAATAGCAACACCAGGTGAAAAAAATACAGGAGCTATAACATATTCTGTATACTATTATGCTACATCAGAAGCAATATTAGAAGTACCAAATGACTCATTTATACCAGAACCAGAAGTAACATCAAAAGTAATTAAATTAACTTTAAGAAAAGAACCTCCCGTAGAAGTAAAGAGCAAAGGTGTTATGTTTAAAATAATAAAAAGTGCATTTATGCAAAGGAGAAAAACATTATTAAATGCACTAACAAATACAAAAGTTTTTATGTCAAAAGAAGAGGGAATAAAAATTTTGAATGAATTAGGTTTAGACGAAAACATTAGAGCAGAAAAATTAACATTAAAAAACTTTGCAGAAATAACTAACAAAATATTGGAAGATTAAAAATATAAACACTTTTTATGTAAAGGATTCATAATATATAACAAAAACAAAAGGAGGAAAATAATGTCTAATTACATAATAAAAGGTGGAAATAAATTAGAGGGAATTGTTAGAATATCTGGTTCTAAAAATTCAAGTTTACCAATAATTGCTGCTACCATATTAAATGGAGGAGAAACAACTTTATATAATGTACCAAATATTCATGATACACAAAAGATGTTTGAAATATTAGAGACAATAGGAGGAACAGTTACTAAAAAGAAAAATAAAGTAATAATAAATACAAAAAATATAAATAAATTTGAAATACCAGAGGAATTAATGAGTCAAATGAGGTCTTCTGTAATTTTTGCAGGAAGCTTATTAGGAAGACACAGAAAGTGTATACTATCATATCCAGGAGGTTGTGATAGTTGATGGATACATTATAAAATAAAAGATTAAAAAATACGAGGAGGCAGACTGTATGCACATTTTAATAATAGAAGATGAATACCCATTAGCTGATGCAATTTCTGAAACATTAAAAAAAGAAAAATTTAATGTAGATATAATAACAGATGGTTTGGATGGGGAAAATGAAGCTTTAACAGGAATATATGATTTAATATTATTAGATGTTATGCTTCCTGGAAAAGATGGCTTTGAAATATTAAAATCAATAAAACAGGAAAAAGTAAAAATTCCAATAATAATGCTTACTGCTAAATCTCAAATTAATGATAAATTAGAAGGGCTAGAAAATGGAGCAGATGATTATATAACTAAACCATTTCACACTAGAGAATTAGTGGCAAGAGTAAAAAATCTTTTAAAGAGAGTAAATGATATTGACAATATGAATAAATTAGAATTTGGTGATTTGACTTTGAATTTAGATACTTGTCAAATATATTGCAAATATTACAACAAGTGGAAAAGGTGCAAATGCTGTATTTGCAACAGGTGAGAATGCAAAAGTATATGTAAAAGATACAACAATAAAAACAACAGGAGAATCATCTTCAAGAGGATTGGATAGTACTTATGGAGGATATATAGAAGCAGATAATGTAGATATTTCTACAGAAGGTGGAAGTTGTGCAACACTTGCAACAGATAGAGGTGAAGGTACAGGAACATTTGAAAGTAAAAATTCTACATTAGAAATATCAGAAGATTCAGACTATTATAACACAGCCCCATTATTTTGGGTAACAAATACAAAAGCAATTATAAATCTTGAAAAAAATACATTGAAATATGGAAGTAATGTATTACTAAAAATTGAAGGAACAAGTGAATGGGGAAAATCAGGCTCAAATGGTGGAAATACTACTTTTAATATGACAAACCAAGATGCCGAGGGAGATATTGAGGTTGATAATATAAGTTCTCTAGAAATGAATGTAAAAGATGAAAGTAAATTAACAACATGTATAAATAGTGAAAATACAGCAAAAAATATAACTTTAAATATTGATAGTTCATCAAAATTGACTTTAACAGGTGATTGTTATGTTACAAGTTTAACAGATGAAGATACAACATACAGTAATATTGATTTTAATGGATATACACTATATGTAAATGGAACAGCAATTAATTAGTAACCTCTGAAATATTATATACTAAAAAGCTTTAAGAATAATTCTTAGAGCTTTTTTAACCTTTAAATAGTTGATTTTTGGTAAATAAATTCCTAGAGTTGATTACTCTAGGACGTTTTTTCTAATTAAAAGTATAACAATAAAAATGTGTAATATCAAGAGTTTTATAAAAG
>CAKPOF010000013.1 GCA_934169725.1 uncultured Clostridia bacterium
AGAATCGTTATTTGCAATATAGGTGCTCAAAGTATTTATTTTAAATAATTTGTGACAAATGATTGACTAACCTACACAAAAAAAGACCCAATATTAAAAAAAGTATGGAAAAATTTTTTTATTAGTAGTATAATTAAAAAAATAAACAAAAGAGGGAGAATATAAATGAATGAAGAAGAATTAAACGAAAAAAAGATATATACAGCTAATCAAATGACAGGGGAACTACTATTAGGAATTGTTTTATATGGTGTAATATCGTATGTAGTTTGTAGAATTGCTTATGGATTGACTGTGCATTTTTTTGAAGATAATAAAAACTTTATATTATTAGGATTTATTGTACTTGCACTTCAAGCACTAATGGTGTTTGTAACATTTAAACTAGCAAATAGGCAGGCTTTCAAAAAAGGAACAATTTATAAAACAGAAGTAGGAAATGTTTTAAAAAATATTTCTTTTGTAGTAATTGTTATATTACTTATTCAAGTATTAGGAACTTTTGCAAATGTTAGTTCAACAGTAGATGAAGTTGTCGAAGATGACTTAGGATTGAAGTACAGAGAGCATTTGATGTCTATTATTTATGATGATGACGATATGGCTGTATATCAAGCAGAAAAAGAAAAGGCAATACAAGAAGTAAAAAATAAATTATATCAATATCTTGCAATAGTTGAAATAGGAATTATAGTAATATACGGAACAGCTATCGTTTTAGAGAGAAAAAGTTTGTATCAAAGAGCAGAATAAAAAGCGAATGTTAAAATTCGCTTTTTATGTGTTATCTAGTTGTTTTTCATTTTACGCATTATGTTTATATTGTCAATTAAATAAAAAATACCAATTATAGTGTCAATTAAGTCTAAAGCTAATATCATTAAAATTGAAACTATAACTCCGACAGATTGGTCCGATACATTGCTCTTTGTTTCATTCCATGAGCAGTTGCAATAAGTAATGCCATTTGAATGATACCAGAAATCATTGTAACAGTTTTCATTTGACCACTAACTATTTGTAAAACAAACATTATAATGACTAATACAAGAATAAATAAAGCCACCAATCTAGCATCTTTTAATGCTTTTTCGTATTTTTCATCATTCATTGATAAAATCCCCCTTTCCTCTTTTGTAAAAAATCTATATGTATTATAGCATAAAAAAATTATAATTCAACAAATTTTCGACAAAAAATTCAAAAATAAGAGCAAAAAGCAACCTAAAAATTAACAACAAAAATGTTACTATAAGTAATATTTTTGTTCTAATGTATTTATTCAAAAAACTGCTTAGAATAATATCATATAAATAGTATTATTGTAAGCGAGGTAAAATTATAAATAGAAATATTGGTAATAGAGTGCATGAATTACGAATAAGAAGAAATTTGACACAAGAGGAACTTGTAGAAAAAATTGATAGTGTACCAAGTTATATTTCAAATATAGAAAGAAAAAATAAATGCCCTTCCTTAACTTTATTAGGAAGAATGGTAAAAGAATTAGATACAACTTATGATTATTTACTATTAGATGATTTTAAATTAGATAAACAATTAGAAATAAAGTATAAAGATATGTTTAGAGAGATAAAAAAGCTAGATAATAAAACACAAAAAGAATTTTGATATTTGGCTAAAAGATAAAGAAATTTTGGATGATAATAATACGATAAATATAAGTAAATTGTTAAATAAAAAAGGAGTGACAGATATTGGTAAAAATGCATTTTGGTTTGAAAATGATTTAATAAGTATTATATTGCCAAGTACTATAAAAAATATAGATGATACTGCTTTTGCTAGGTGTAAGAATTTAGAGGAAATACAATTTAAAGATGGAATTATAAAAATTGGTTCAATGGCTTTTTCGGAGTGTAAAAATTTAAGAAATATAAAATTACCAGATACAGTACAAGAATTAGGGTATTATATATTTTCATATAATACAAATTTATCTAGTATAATATTATCTCAAAATTTAAAAATATTAAGAAAGAGTGAATTTGAAGATTGTACTAATCTGACAACAATAACTATACCAAAAAGTGTAAATAATATAGAGGTGGATTTGAATGGAGATTGGACTAATTCTGTTTTTAAAGGTTGTACAAATTTAACAGAAATTAATATAGAGCAAGGTAGTTCTTTATTAGTAAATAATCAACCGACAAGTGAATTGGCACAGGAATTAGGAGTGATTATAGATAAAATACATGTAAAATAATAAAAAAATACTTTGAATTTATTTAAATTCAAGGTATTTTTTATATACTAGGAAAATTTTCATTTCCTAATATATAAAAATGCTATAATCGCTATTGCCTTTGAGATTTTCTCCTTTTAGTCGAAAACTCAAATCGGCGAGAACAAAGGGCGACCTAAAGTTGCTTTGTTTAATATTATAAAAAACATGCATAACTATTGAATTTTAGAAAAAAATACTATAAAATGATAATGTTCATGAAATATGAAATAAAATATCTAATATAAAGGGAGGAATCTTAAATGAATAAAAAAACAATTAGAGATATTGATTTAAAAGGAAAAAAAGTGTTTGTAAGATGTGACTTTAATGTACCAATGGATGAAAATCAAAATATAACAGATAATACAAGAATTGTTGCAGCATTACCAACAATAAAATATTTATTAGAACAAGGATGCAAATTGATTTTGGCATCTCATTTGGGAAGACCAAAGGGTGAGGTTAAACCAGAATTTTCATTAGCACCAGTAGCAAAAGAATTATCAAAATTATTAGGAAAAGAAGTAATAATGGCTAAAGATGTTGTTGGAGAAGATGCAACTGAAAAAGCTGCAAACTTAAAAGAGGGAGAAATATTATTACTTGAAAATGTAAGATTTCACAAAGAAGAAACAGAAAATGATAAAGAATTTGCTAAAAAGTTAGCATCAATGGCAGAAATATTTGTAAATGATGCTTTTGGAACAGCACATAGAGCACATGCTTCAACTGCAGGAATAGCAGAATATTTGCCAGCAGTATCAGGATTTTTAATTGAAAAAGAATTGAAATTCTTAGGCAATGCTGTAAATAATCCAGAAAGACCATTTGTAGCTATATTAGGTGGAGCTAAGGTTTCAGATAAAATAGGAGTTATTGATAGTTTATTAGAAAAAGTTGATACTTTAATGATTGGTGGAGGAATGGCATATACATTCTTTAAAGCCCAAGGATATGAAGTTGGAAATTCTATTTGTGAAATAGACAAATTAGATTTGGCAAAAAATGCTATGGAAAAGGCAAAACAAAAAGGTGTTAAATTAATGTTACCTGTTGATACAAAAATAGGAAAAGAATTTAAACCAGATACAGAGAGCAAAACAGTAGCATGGACAGAAATTCCAGAAGGATGGGAAGGTTTCGATATTGGAGCTAAGACAATAGAAATGTTTAAAGAAGAATTACAAAAAGCTAAAACTGTAGTATGGAACGGTCCTTTGGGATTATTTGAATTTGATCAATTTTCAATAGGAACAAATGAAATTGCAAAAACATTATCTGAAATAGATGCTACAACTATAATTGGTGGTGGAGATTCTGCTGCAGCTGTAAAAAAAGCAGGTCTAGAAGATAAAATGACACATATTTCAACAGGTGGGGGAGCATCATTAGAGTTTTTAGAAGGCAAAAAATTACCAGGAATAGAATGTTTAATGAATAAATAATGTAAAAAAGTACGATTTTAATGTTATGCAATATAATATTAAGATTGTACTTTTTAAGTATAAGTAGGTGAGAAAATAATGGGGAAAAAACAAAATGAAAAGACAAGTAAAATAAAAAATGCTATAGTTGTATTAATAATAATGACTATTATTTCCATATTTTTTTCAATAGTAGTAGTTAGTGATAATTCTCCTGAAAAAATTCAGTATTTGAATAGTTTAGATTATTCAGTGAATTTAAACAGTGATGGTAGCATGCAAGTGACTGAAATATGGGATATAAATGTTAAAAATACTAATACATTATTTAAAACATTTAAGTTGAATTCAAGTAAATATGGGGATATTGATAATGTAGAAGTATATGATTTAAAAAATAATAAAAAATTAAATAACACAAATGAACAAAAATATCATGTGCCAAAAGATTCATATTATGGACTAAAAATTAATGATTATACATATGAAATAGCATGGGGAATAGGCATGGATAATAAAAGGGGAAGAGGAAAGTATCAGATATCATATAGAGTGAATGATGTTGTAAAAGGATATAAAGATTGTCAGGAATTTTATTGGCAATTTATAGGTAAAGATGAGAACCAAATCCCTGCAAAAAAAGTAACAGGAAAAATTATATTACCTACAGGTGTAGCTAGTGATGATAATTTAAGAGTATGGGGACATGGACAATTAAATGGATATATAAATAAAAATGGAAATAAAGAAGTTGACTTTAATATAGATAATCTAGAAGCAGGAGCTATGTTAGAAACTAGAGTTGTTACAAAGGAAAATGTATTTAATATTGAGCCGAAAAATATAAATTATTTTAACACAATATTAAATGAAGAGACAAAATGGAGTGAAGACACAGAATATAATGCAAGTGAAGCTAAGACTTTTATGTATATTAAAGTATGTGTATATATAATAATATGTCTTTTTATAATTTATAAAATTATAAAATATAAAAAGATGTTAAATAAAGAACAAGAAAAAATAAAAATAAATAAATTAAATTATTTTAGAGATATTCCAAGAGAAAATGATTCTACACCAACAGAAGCTGTATATTTATATAAATATAATAAAGAAAGATTAGATACAGCAAAAGTTCAAAGGCAAGCGATATCAGCAGTTATATTAGATTTATGTTTAAAGAAAAAAATAAGTTTAAGAATTGATGGTGAAAAAGTATATGTTAATATTATAGGAGAACAAAGTGGGCTAAAAAAAGATGAATTAGAAATATATAAATTATTAAAAAGTGTTTCTAAAAGCGAGTTTGAAATTGGAGAACTAAATGATTATGCAACAAAAAATTATGCAAAATATAGCAACAGTGTTAATACAATGGTGAATGAAGCCAGAGAAAGTTTATATAAATTAAAGTTGATAGATAAAGCTGATGAAAAACTATATAGTCAAGCTGTAACTTCAAAAAATAAAGCAGATGGAATAAAATGGATATATATTTTTTTAATATATAATCACTTTTTTATGCAAATACCTATAATAAAAGAAGCTATAATAAGTGAAATGGGAATAGGTTTTTCTAATAATGTTATTACATTTTTGATAAAAATATTACCAATGATTGTTTTATGGTGTTATGAATTAACATTAAAGAATAAATTGACCAAAAAAATATCAGTTTTAACACAACAGGGAAGTGATGAAAAAGAGCAATGGAAAGGATTAGCAAACTTTATGAAAGATTATTCAAAAATAAAAGATAAAGGTGTGCTTGACCTAGTGTTGTGGGAAAAATATTTGGTTTATGCAGTTGCTTTTGATATAAGTAAAGATGTAATAGAAGAATTAAAAGCAAGTTATCCAGAAGTTTTTATTGAAGAAAAATGGAAAGATGAAAACTTTAGAAAAGAATATCCTATTATGGATTTTGTATGTAATCCTATATACACAAATCACAGAGATTTTGACCCAGTATCAAGTATTGATAAAAATGTAAATAGAGCAATGAATACTGCAAATAGAGAAATAAGTAGACATTCTTCATCTTCAAGTTCTGGTAGTGGAGGAGGATTCACTAGCGGAGGCGGAGGCCGGTGGAGGTCGGCGGACGGAATGGGAGGAAGATAATAACTTAAAAAGGATACTTGAAAAGTATTCTTTTTTGTTATAAAATAGAGGCATCAGAAATAGAAAGATATAGAAGGAGGAATTTTTATGAGAAGAAAAGTAATAGCAGGAAATTGGAAAATGAATATGCTTCCAGACGAAACAATAAAATATATTGATGAATTAGCAAAATTAGTAAAAGGAACAGAAAATGAGGTTATTTTATGTGTGCCTTATACAGATTTATTTTATGCATTATTAACAGCACAAAATACTAATATAAAAATAGGTGCTCAAAATATGCATTTTGAAGAAAAAGGAGCATATACAGGAGAAGTATCACCTAATATGTTAAAATCAATAAATGTAGAATATGTAATTATTGGTCATTCAGAAAGAAGACAATATTTTAATGAAACAGATGAAAGTGTTAATAAAAAAGTAAAAGCAGCATTTGCAAATGGATTAAAACCAATTGTATGTGTTGGTGAAACACTAGAACAAAGAGAAGCTAATAAAACAGCAGAAATTATAACTAAACAAACAGAATTAGCTTTAAAAGGTTTGACAGAAGAACAAGTTAAAGAAACAATTATTGCATATGAGCCAATATGGGCAATAGGAACAGGAAAAACAGCAACAAGTGAGGATGCAAACAATTCAATTAAAGATATACGTAATAAAATTGCAGAAATTTATGGACAAAATGTAGCAAATGGAGTTATAATACAATATGGTGGAAGTGTAAAATCAAAAAATGCTAAAGAACTATTTACAATGTCAGATATTGATGGAGGATTAGTTGGAGGAGCAAGTTTAGATCCAGAAGAATTCTCAAAAATTGTAAATTTTGAATAGACACACCGAAATCTAATAGTAAAGGATGGTAGATTATGAAAGATAAATTAACAATGCTAATGATATTAGATGGTTTTGGAGATAATGCAAACACAGATGGAAATGCTGTTAAATTAGCTAAAACACCTAATATTGATAAACTAATGAAAAAATATCAACATACAGATATATATGCAAGTGAATTACAAGTAGGATTACCAAAAGGTCAGATGGGAAATTCAGAAGTTGGACATACAAATATAGGAGCAGGAAGAATAGTATATCAAGAGCTAACAAAAATAACAAAATCAATTGAAGATGGTGATTTTTTCTCAAATAAAGAATTTATTGCTGCAATTGAAAATTGTAAGAAAAATAATTCAAAATTGCATATATTAGGATTAGTATCAGATGGAGGTGTTCATAGTCACATTCGTCATTTGTATGGATTGCTTGAAATGGCAAAAAGAAGAGATTTCGAAGATGTTTATGTACATTGTTTCTTAGATGGAAGAGATACACCACCAGCATCAGCAGAAGGTTATATCGAAAAATTAGAAGAAAAAATGAAAGAAAAAAATATTGGAAAAATAGCTTCTATATCAGGAAGATTTTATGCAATGGATAGAGATAAAAGATGGCAAAGAGTACAAAAATGCTATGATGCACTAGTATATGGAAAAGGAAATAAAGCAAGAAGTGTTGAAAAAGCAATTGAAGATTCTTATCAAAAAGAGGTTTTTGATGAATTTGTTGAACCTACAGTTATATTTAATGGTGAAGAACCTGTAGCAACAATAAATAAAAATGATTCAGTCATATTCTTTAACTTTAGACCAGATAGAGCAAGAGAAATAACAAGAGCTTTAGTAGATACAGATTTCAATGAATTTGAAACTAAAAAAGATTTGAATTTATATTATGTTTGTTTTACAAATTATGATGAAACAATGCCAAATGTTCATATTGCATTTGAAAAAGAGCCATTAACTAATACATTTGGAGAATATATTAGTAAATTGGGATATACACAATTAAGAATAGCAGAAACAGAAAAATATGCTCATGTAACATTTTTCTTTAATGGAGGAGAAGAAAAGCAATATCCAGGAGAAGATAGAATATTGGTTCCATCTCCAAAAGTAGAAACATATGATATGAAACCAGAAATGAGTGCATATGAAGTAACAGATAAAGTATTAGAAGCAATAAAAAGTGATAAATATGATAATATTATTTTAAACTATGCTAATACAGATATGGTAGGTCACACGGGAAGTTTAGAGGCAGCGATAAAAGCTGTAGAAACTGTAGATGAATGTGTAGGAAAAGTTGTAAAATTAATAGAAGAAAAAGAAGGTAATTTAATTATCACTGCAGATCATGGAAATGCAGAGCAAATGATTGATTACAAAACTGGTGAACCACATACAGCTCATACAACTAATCCAGTACCACTTATATTAGTTACACCAAAGACAAATATAAAATTAAAATCAGGTGGTAAATTAGCAGATTTAGCACCAACAATGCTTGATTTAATGAATTTAGAAAAACCAGTTGAAATGACTGGAGAAAGTTTGTTAGATAAGGAATAAAAGAGGTATGTTAAATCACACAAAGAAGATAAAAAATATATATGAAGATTTACAAAGAAATTTGTTATATATGATACCAGAGAAATGGGAAGCTTTATATTTATATAGTTCTGTAATTGAAAATGATGATAAAGAACCAATGGGAGAATTATTTTTCTATTATATTCCAAAAGGAATATTTAGAAAAAATCCTGTTAATGTTTATGAAATACCAAGTAAATTTAATATTGATGAAAATCAATATTTAGGATTAGTTGAAAAGCTTTATGATGATATAAAAATTTTGCGTGAAGAATTTAAAAAGTCAACATTAGGACCAATGTGGAGTAATATAACAATATCTATTACTAACATGAAATTCAGAGCAGAATATGTATATGAAGATTTAATAAATAATGCATTTAATAGTTATGAACGTCATGTAATATGGAGATATAAATATCTAGGAATAGGTCCGGAACAGGTATCCAAAAAAGACAGGGAAATATTATATAGATATTTTAATGGTGCAAGAAATCTTGGAGAAAAAGAAGAATATACAGCAGGTATATATATAGAACAAGATACTAAAAATATTATTGAATATAGTACTCAAGAAAATCAATTAGAAAATGATGGCTATATAAAAGAAGAATATATAGAAGAACCAAAAAAATATAATAAAATAAATAGTCATGAAATAAAAAATAATTGGGATTCAAGAAAGAATAAAAAAGATAATAAAGAGATAGAACCAGAACGCAAAAACAAAAAAAGAAATCAAATATTATTTTCAGAAGATGAATTTAACAAAGAATAAGTTTTTATAATTAGGTTTAAACCTAAATAATATACAAATAAAGAATTGAAAGGAGCAATAAAAATGATTTATTCAAAAGAATTAGAGGGAATGTGTGTTGTAAAAAAAGGAGTAGACCACGGACCAGCACCTATTCCAGAAGAAGGAAAATGGGTAAAAGCAAAAGAAATAAAAGATATATCAGGTTTAACACATGGAATTGGATGGTGTGCACCACAACAAGGAGCATGTAAATTAACTTTAAATGTAAAAGATGGAATAATCCAAGAAGCATTAATAGAAACTATTGGATGTTCTGGAATGACACATTCAGCAGCAATGGCAGGAGAAATATTAACAGGAAAAACAATATTAGAAGCATTAAATACAGATTTAGTATGTGATGCTATAAATACTGCTATGAGAGAATTATTCTTACAAATAGTATATGGAAGAACACAAACAGCTTTCTCAGAAGGAGGTCTTCCAGTAGGAGCAGGACTTGAAGATTTAGGAAAAGGACATACATCACAAGTAGGAACAATATATTCAAGTTCATTAAAAGGACCAAGATATTTAAATCTTGCAGAAGGATACATAGTAGAATTAGGATTAGATAAAGATGACCAAATAATTGGTTATAAATATGTTCATTTAGGAAAAATGATGGATAATATTAAAGCTGGAATCGATCCAAAAGAAGCTATAGAAAAAGCATCAGGAACATATGGTAGATTTGATGATGCAGTTAAGAAGATAGACCCTAGAGAAGCATAAAAATTAATTTAAATCGGCAATCTGCACATTTTTATATAAATATTCAAACTTCGATGTACAAAAGTACACCTTCAGCTTGCCTATTTTATAAAAATGCACATCTTACTAATTTAAATTAATTTTAGGAAAAATAATAATAAAACAAAATAGAAAGAAACCATAATTTTATAAGGAGGAATAAAAATGGCAGTAACATTTGAAAGCTATGAAAGAAGAATAGATCAAATAAAACCAGTAATGGAAAAATACGGAATAAAGGACTTTGAAGATGCATTAAAAATATGTACAGACAAAGGATTTAATCCATATGAAATAGTAAAAGGAGTACAACCAATTTGTTTTGAAAATGCAGCTTGGGCATATACATTAGGAGCTGCAATAGCAATAAAAAAAGGATGTACAAAAGCTCATGAAGCAGCTAAAGCAATAGGTGAAGGATTACAAGCTTTTTGTATCCCTGGATCAGTTGCAGATGATAGAAAAGTTGGATTAGGACATGGAAACTTAGCATCTATGCTATTATCAGAAGAAACAAAATGTTTTGCATTCTTAGCAGGACATGAAAGCTTTGCAGCAGCTGAAGGTGCAATAGGAATTGCAAAATCAGCTAACAAAGTTAGAAAAGAACCATTAAGAGTTATATTAAATGGATTAGGAAAAGATGCAGCACAAGTAATATCAAGAATAAATGGATTTACATATGTAAAAACAGATTTTGATTTCTTTACAGGAAAAGTAAAAGTAGTAGAAGAAATAAAATATTCAGATGGTGAAAGATCACAAGTTAGATGTTATGGAGCAAATGATGTTAGAGAAGGTGTAGCAATAATGTGGTTAGAAGATGTTGATGTATCTATAACAGGTAACTCAACAAACCCAACAAGATTCCAACATCCAGTTGCAGGTACATACAAAAAAGAAAGAATTGAAGCAGGTAAGAAATATTTCTCAGTTGCTTCAGGTGGAGGAACAGGTAGAACACTGCATCCAGATAATATGGCAGCAGGACCAGCTTCTTATGGTATGACAGATACAATGGGAAGAATGCATTCAGATGCTCAATTTGCTGGAAGTTCATCAGTACCAGCTCATGTTGAAATGATGGGATTAATCGGTATGGGAAATAACCCTATGGTTGGTGCATCAGTAGCAGTAGCAGTTGCAGTAGAAGAAGCTATGAAATAGTTGATAATACTGGATTATAGTAATTTTATATAATATTAAAAAGAAACGTGGACAAATACCCAAATGCGGTTTTGTCCACGTTTTGCACACATAATTTTTTGGTTCATGTAATACACTATCATTATAAAATTTTCTAAATGTCCCGTAAAAAAATAGTGATGAGAATAAATATGTAAATTTTAAAATATTATAATAATTAATGCTTTCCTTTATTCTTCCACGAAAACTAGTAAAATAAAAGTATAAAAAAGTGCAAAAAAAGAATAATAGATATAAGAAAGATATTACATAAGGAGAATTTTATGGGAAGAAAATTTTTAAAAATAAATTCAAATATGTTATTAAAAAACAGAGAAAAATTATACAAACTTGCATATATAGATCCAGTTACTAACTTAGGAAATTATAACTATTATTTAAAAGCAATAAATCAACAAAAAGATAAAAATAAAACAATTATAATTATAGATATAGATAAATTTAAAACATTTAACAAAATTCATGGACATAATAAAGGAGATGAATTATTAAAAAAAGTAGGAAAAGAAATACAACTATGTATAAGAAATACAGATGTTGTTTGCAGATTAGCAAATGATGTTTATGGTATTTTAATTTGTAATATAACAGAAGCAGATATGATTGCCAAAAGACTAAATGAAAAAATATCTAAAATGGAGATTAATAATATAAAATATCCGATAAAAATAACTATAGGAATATATATAAATAAAAAAGAAGAAAGTGCTCAAAGTATGATAGATAAGGCAATAATAGCTCATGACAAAATAAAAGGAAAATACAATGAAGTATATTGTGAATTCACAGAAGAATTTGCAGAAAATTTAATAAAAGAAACAAAAATAGAAAATATGATGATAGAAGGTATTGAAAAAGAAGAATTTGAAATATATTATCAACCACAAATAGATGTAAAAACACAAGAAGTAAAATGTATAGAAGCATTAGTTAGATGGATTAGTCAGGGAAATATAATTTCACCAAAAGAATTTATTCCTATTTTTGAAAAAAATTTTTTTATAATAAACTTAGATAAATATGTATATGAAAAAGTATGCAAAGATATAAATAAATTAAAAAAAGAAATGAAACATATACCAATGGTTTCAATAAATGTTTCAAAAGAAAGTTTAATGGAAAAAGGCTTTATAGAAAAATGTATAGAAATATCAAAAAAATATAATGTCAAACCTGAGGAAATACAATTTGAAATAACAGAAAGGACAACAATTGAAAAAAATATAAGAAGTATATTAGAAAAAATAAAAAATGAAGGATATTCAATAGCAATTGATGATTTTGGTACAGGTTATTCGTCTTTAAATGTTTTAGAATTTATGCCAATAGATACAATAAAAATAGATAAAAGTTTTATAGATAAAATAGAGGAAAATAAAAAAGGTAAAAAAATATTAGATATAATTATAATGATAGCACAAAAATTAAAATTAAAAACAGTAGCAGAAGGAGTAGAAAAAAACGAACAAAAAAATTATTTAGAAAAAATAGGTTGTGATTTGATACAAGGTTATTATTATAGCAAGCCATTAAAATTTGAGGACATAAAAGAGTTTTTATTAAATACAAAATTTGATAAAAATTTGTGAAGCTTTTAATTAAATAATAATTATTTTTTCCTAGAGTTTACTACTCTAGGACAACTTTTCTAATTAAAAGTATAACAATAAAAATATGTAATATCAAGAGTTTTA
>CAKPOF010000014.1 GCA_934169725.1 uncultured Clostridia bacterium
AATAATATTCTCTCTGTTGTTGTTGTTTTACCAGCATCAATATGAGCCATTATTCCTATATTTCTTGTTCTTTCTAGTGGGTATGCTCTTCCTGCCATCTATTTTTCCCCCTCTCGGTTCCTTCTATAATTCTTTTTTATACTCTCAAATTCAATTTTTTGTTAAAAGTGCTTATCTGTGCATTTTAAGATTAATTACAAGCCGAAATCGTACGTTGGTACGTCGTGGTTTGGAATTAATATTGAAAATGTGTAGATGATTGCTTTTAACGAAAATTTTACCATTTGTAATGAGCAAATGCTTTGTTAGCTTCAGCCATTCTATGTGTATCTTCTTTCTTCTTAAATGCTCCACCGTTACCGTTTACAGCATCAATTAATTCTCCTGCTAATTTTTCAGCCATAGTTTTTTCATGTCTGTTTCTAGCATAAGATACAATCCATCTTAAACCTAAAGTTTGTCTTCTTTCAGGTCTGATTTCTAATGGTACTTGGTATGTTGCTCCACCAACTCTTCTTGCTTTAACTTCAAGAACTGGCATAACATTTTCTAAAGCTGCTTCAAAAACTTCTAATGGATTTTTTCCTTCTTTTTCTTTTATGATGTCAAACGCATCATATACAATTTTTTGTGCTACAGATTTTTTACCATCTAACATTATATTGTTAACTAATTTTGTAACAACTTTGCTATTATATATTGGATCTGGTAAAACATCTCTTTTTGCTACATATCCTTTTCTTGGCACTATTCTTCCCTCCTTAATTTTGATTTGAATACTTATAAAAGTATTTCTAGGTACTCTGAAAAGTTTCCTTTTCCGTATAGTGCTATATATTCTATCTAAATTTAAGTACCTTAAGTTTAGTAAGAGTACAAGCACTAATTAAATTCTATTTTGCTATAAACTCTATTTTTTAGGTTTTTTAGCTCCATATTTAGAACGCGCTTGCATTCTATCTTTAACACCTGCTGTATCTAATGTTCCTCTAATGATATGATATCTAACACCTGGAAGGTCTTTTACCCTACCACCTCTGATTAATACAACACTATGTTCTTGTAGGTTATGTCCAATACCTGGAATATAAGATGTAACTTCATAACCATTTGAAAGTCTAACTCTAGCAACTTTTCTTAATGCTGAGTTTGGCTTTTTAGGTGTAACTGTTTTTACAACTGTACATACTCCTCTTTTTTGTGGAGCTCTGTTGTTTGTTAATCTCTTGTTTTTTGAATTCCATCCATGTTGTAATGCTGGAGATTTTGATTTTGTTACTCCTGTTTGTCTTCCTTTTCTTACTAATTGATTAATTGTTGGCACTTAAATTTCACCTCCTGAATTTTATTTATGTTTTCATATAAAAAAACATATACCATTACGGAACTGCATACTTTATGCAATCTACCATAACGGTATATATTTTATCATCTTTATACTATTAAGTCAATAGTAATTTTGCTTTTTTACACATACTCAACAATTTATATTCTATATTTCTCTTCCATCATCTTTTGAATCAAAAGATCTTTTTGCATATTCTTCTCCAAATTTTTGGCTTTCTCTATCATATGCTGCCTTTTTAGCCTGCATCAACTTTTCTTTACTAACTTTATCATATCCTTTTTCAGCTACATCTAATACATCAAATTTTAATGAATCCATATATTTATTTCTTTTAACATTTGAATTTGTTGTTTCTTGTTCATTTTGATTTTCTTGTTTCTTAGTTTTTTCTTTTTTGACTTTTGGCATATTAATTTTTTGTTTCACATTAACCATAAATTTAGCTAATTTTGTTTTTTCCATTTTAGGAAATATTTTAGCTAATTTAGGAAATGCATTAGTAAAACTATTTACATCTATAGGTAGTTTTGTTTGATCCTCTTCTGGCAATTCTTCTACACTTTGTCTTTGATTTTCTTCTTTTGTTAGTTCTTCTTCAGACTTGTTAATATCTTGTGTTTCTTCTGCTTCTTCAATATTTTTTTCTTCTTTTTTACTATCTTTTTCTGCCCATTCTTCTCTTGTTAATGGTAGTTTAGTTTTTGATGTGAATTTTTTCTCCTTGAAATGTTTCAATTTAAGATCAATAGATTCCATACTTAAACCTTTCATTAGATTTGCTGCTACTAAATTACATTTACTCATTTGAGAACTTATCTTAAAACATTTCTCTCTTAATTCCTCAGTTGTATATTTTTCAACTTTACCTTGTGAAATTTCTTGGTCATTATTAATTTGAGCTGTTTGAGCAGATTTATTTAATCCTGAATATTTATTATATTTACTATTATTTTCTTTTGCCTCATCTTTTAATTTCTGTAAATCGTTAGTAGCCTCTATTTTTTCTTTAGTTAAGTCATCTATCTCCTTTTTCTCTTCTTCAGATAAATTTTCTTTTTTTATTTTAGATAATTCGTCTAATCTTCTATTTATTCTTTTTCTATTTTTGATAACACTTTCTTGCTTTGCTAAATTTTCACTTATTTCAGAATCTAATTCAGCAATTTTATCACTGCTTTCTGATTTTATTTTATCTTTTAAATTATCAGTCATTTTTTGTGTCATTCTCTTATTATATTCTTCTTTTAAAATTGCTAAGTCATTATCTAAAATATCCATGAATTCTTTTATGTTTTCAATTTTTGGTAAATTTTCATAAATTCGAGTCATTTTATTGTATTCTTTTACTTCTTCTTGACTAGCTTTTCTTTCTTCAACTTTTTGTTTTAATTTTTGATAAACTTCTTCTGTTTCTCCGCTTCTGTATTTTTCATAATTTATTTCCCAATTTTTCATTTTTTCCTCCCCCTGTGCATAAAGCACCTGTAAATCTCCTTTTATATTATAACATTTTTTGGCAATTTACGCAACCTTTTTTACTTTTTATGTAAAATATGATATACTATACTTGTAACTAATAGGAAACATTTCCTATAAATCACGATTTACAACTAGGAGGTACAAAATGGAAAAAAATTCTATCGTGAAATTTTTAGTCGTTGCCGGGGTAGCTTTATTGTTGCCTCAACTTTTTAAACTACCAAACAACTTATTTGATGGAAATATTTTTTTTCTCTTTATAAGTTGTGGAACATATGAAATTGTTGTTTTTTTTGCAGCTAAGGAAGAGTATCGGAAATATATTGCTTGTTTTCCTGCACTTATGATAATAGCTGTTATATTATCATATATTCCTTGGAAACCCACCAGTGAACAAGTTTCGATATATTATAAAAGTGTTATAGCTGCATTAGCTATTTCATTAGCTTCACATATGTTAGGTTGGATACTCAGTCCTTCTAAAAAAGACAAATCCAATGATAAAAACACAACCAAATAGTTAAAAAGTTCAAAAAACCACATCAATAATCTGTTTTATTGATATGGTTTTTTGTTAAAAATTTTGTAAACTTCTATCTGACATTTTTTTATATCTTTCTTTTTTATCTTTTATTTTTTTCCCTTCTAATCCTGGTAAAATACCAAAATTCGCATTCATTGGTTGGAATCTAACATTAGGAGTTGAAATATATTTAGCTAAAGCTCCTATTACTGTATTTTCTGAAAATACTATTTTTTTATTTTCTATATTTTCAAACTCTTTTTCGTTTATAATCTTATCTTCTTGTTGTTTTAGATATTTATATTTTTCACATGCATTTAAGCCTGCAACCATTCCAGAAGATATTGATTCAACATACCCCTCTACACCAGATATTTGGCCTGCAAAATATACATTATTATTTGATTTTAAATTATATGTTTCATCTAGCAATTCTGTTGAGTTTATATATGTATTTCTATGCATAACACCATATTTTACAAATTCAGCATTTTCTAGTCCAGGAATCATTTGGAATACCCTCTTTTGTTCTCCAAACTTTAAATTTGTTTGAAAACCAACCATATTATATAAAGTGCCTTGTTTGTTATCTTGTCTTAATTGAATAACAGCATATGGTCTTCTGCCTGTTCTTGGATCATCAAAACCGACTGGTTTTAATGGTCCAAATCTTAATGTATCTTTTCCTCTTTTTGCCATAATTTCTATAGGCATACATCCCTCAAAAATTTCTTTTTTTTCGAATTCATGTAAAGTTACCACTTCTGAATTCACTAAATTATCATAGAAATTTTCGTATTCTTCTTGATTCATTGGAAGGTTTATATAACTTTGTTTGTCTTTCTCTCTATCTAACCTATTTTTCCACTCTTCTAAACTTTCATCTTTTTTCTTTTCTTGAGAATATCTATCACCATAAAAAGCAATATCAAAATTAATACTATCTTTACTTATAATCGGAGCCGCTGCATCGTAAAAATATAACTTATCTTGGCTTGTTAATTCTTGAATCTCTTTTGCAAGCTTATCTGATGTTAATGGACCTGTCGCAATTATTACAATTCCATCCTTAATAAAATCACTTAGCTCTGTTACTTCTTCATTTATAACTTCTATTAATCTATTTTTCTTTATCTCTTCTGTAACTTTATTAGAAAACACCTCTCTATCTACAGCTAGTGCTTGTCCTGCAGGTACACTTGTTTCATCTGCTATTTTTATCAAAAGAGAATCCAATCTTCTTAATTCTTCTTTAAGCAATCCACATGCATTTGTTAATAAATTTGATTTAAAAGAATTACTGCATACTATTTCTGCTAAATCTTTATTACTATGTGCTGGAGAAAATTTAATAGGTTTCATTTCATATAATTTTACTTTTATTCCTTTTTTAGCTATTTGATATGCTGCTTCTGTTCCTGCTAAACCTCCACCAATAATTGTTATATAATCTTTCATTTTTCACCTTTCCATCAATTATTAAATAAATTCATTATATCTTCTTTAGATAATTTGTTTATAAACGATGTTTTTGTACTCAACATATTATCTATTAATTCTGCTTTCTTTTGTTGTAATTCATATATTTTTTCTTCTATCGTATTTTTAGTTATTAGTTTATATACTTGCACATTATTTTTTTGACCTATTCTATACGCTCTGTCTGTAGCTTGATTTTCTGTGGATAAATTCCACCAAGGATCATAGTGAATTACCATATCAGCTCCTGTTAAATTTAACCCTGTTCCTCCTGCTTTTAATGATATTAAAAATACCTTTATATCTTTATTTTCATTAAATTCATCTACTAAATCCATTCTCTCATCTACTTTTGTAGCACCTGTTAGTTTTAAATATTTAATATTCATATCTTTTAGTTTTTCTTCTATTATAGAAAACATTGAAGTATATCCTGAAAATAATAATATTTTATGATCAGATTTAACAGCTTCTTCAACTATTTCCATACATTGATTTAATTTACTACTTCCTTCATTATAGTCTTTTATAAATAAACTTGGATGACAGCATATTTGTCTAAGTCTTGTAAGAACAGCTAATATTTTTATGTGGCTTTTTTCCACCCCATTTAACTTTATTTCCTCGGCAACTTCCTCTTTAGCTTGTGCTAAATATGAAAGATATATATTTTTTTGTTCGTCTTCCATTTCATTATTTAATACTGTAACTGTTTTTTCTGGTAGTTCTGTTAATACTTCATTTTTTGTTCTTCTTAATATAAATGGTTCTATTAACATTTTTAATCTATTCATTATTCGCATATCTTCATCTTTCACTATAGGCATCTCATATAGTGATTTAAATTTTTTATATGAAAACAAATAACCCGGCATTATATAATCAAAAATTGACCATAGTTCTGCTAATGAATTTTCTATTGGTGTACCTGTTAATGCATATCTTGTTTCAGCTACTATTTTTTTTATTGATTTTGCATTTTGCGTATTACTATTTTTCAAATATTGTGCTTCATCTGCAATTATATATTTAAAATTATAATTTTTATCTTTATATAAATCTATATCTCTTTTTAATAAATCATATGATGTAATTATTAAATCATAATTATCTATTTCTTTAATCTTTTTTTTGCGTTCTGCTAAATTTCCATTAATCACCAAAGTTTTTAATTCACTAGCAAATTTGTCTGCTTCATTTTGCCAGTTTAAAGTTAAGGAACTTGGTGATACAACCATACTAACTTTTCTTTTTTCTTTATCTGTTTTATGTATATAATCTAATACTATTGACAACATCTGAATAGTTTTTCCAAGTCCCATATCATCTGCCAATATTCCACCAAATTTATATTTATCTAATGTTTTTAACCACTTAAATCCTATTTTTTGATAATATCTTAATGTATTATTTAATATTTCAGGAACTTGAAATTCATCATCAATTTCATCTTTATCTAATTCATTTACAAGATTTTTATATTCTTCATTTTTTACTATTTCTTTCCCTTTATTTTGTTTTAACAATTCATTTAAATATAAACTTCTATACATTGGTAATTGTATTTCACCATCTTCTAAATCTTTGTAAGATAAATCCATTCCTGTAACTAATTGATCTAAAAATTCTATTTCTTTATTGTTTTCTAATTCTAAAAAACTTCCATCTTTTAATCTATAATATTTCTTTTTTAAATTATATTTTTGCATTATTTTTTCTAATTCTTGTATATCAATATTTAAATTTTTTAAATCAACTGAAAGTAAATCATTCTCTATTTTTACACCTACATTTCCAATTTTAGGTTGTTTTACCTGTTTCTTCTTAAAATCCTCTGTAGCTAATATTTCAAAATTTTGCATATAGTAATTAATATCTTCTGTTATAAACTTATATATTTTATCATCATCTGGTAATATAAATCTAAGATTTTTAACATCTAACATAAAACCAGTTTTTCTAAAAATATTTAGTGCTTTAGTTTCTTGTATCATATTTCTAGCTATCTTGATTTTTTGATTTTCATCTAACGGATTTATTTCACTTTCACCGTAACAAAATTTTACTTCTGCTATTAAATAATCATTATTATCAAAATCCAAATATACCTTTGTAATTAATGTTTGTGGTTTATATTTTTCAATTTCCTCTTCTGGTATATCATCTAAATTAATTGCATTTTTTACTTTTGGTATAATAATAGAAAATAGCTGTGATAATTCTTCTTTTCCTAAACCTACTTCGGTCATGTAATTTTGTCTAAAAATTTCCAACAACTTTAAATTTGCTTTTTCAAATTTTTTGCTACATCTATATATTTTGTTTTCATCTAAAATATATTTATATTCTTTACCTTTTATTATTGATATTTTATATATATCCACATTAGGTACTAATTCATAATTATTTTCATCTTTTTTTGTTAATTTAAATTTTATATCTGATTGTTCTTCCGTAAATTGTATTTGAGTAGAATTATATTCCTTTTGAAAGTTAACAGTTTTTCCTTTTAAAATTTCA
Organism: uncultured Clostridia bacterium; assembly: GCA_934169725.1. Taxonomy (GTDB): domain Bacteria; phylum Bacillota; class Clostridia; order TANB77; family CAG-508; genus CAG-269. The sequence goes on from CAKPOF010000014.1 coordinate 7,350, forward strand.
AATAAATCATCTATTCCGCTATTACTTAGAATAATACTATTTTCACTCAATGCATTTCCGTAAAACCTGTAATTACTATTTGAATTAGAATTTGCATATTTTATTATTTCTGCATATTTCATCAAAAAATCTAATAATGGTAAACTATCTTTTTCAAAACTTTCCTTTACATGAACAAATTGTAACTTTTGACCATATTTATACAATTCTTTATTTAGCATTCTTGTATAAAATTCAGACAGACTCTTTATTTTATACATTCTTTTATTTCCTATTTTAAATTCAACTTTCATATCACCACTAAACTTATCATAAAAAACTTCTGGTTCTAGTTTTATTTCTCCTTGTTCTTTTAGTTTAGTTTCCTCTTCTTCTATCTCCTCTATTTCATCATGGTAAAATGTATTTACAATCTGCTTAAAGCCTCTGTACTTATCATATCCAGGTGATACTTTTAAATCTGTTTCCATAGTTTTCTTTTTAGCTAAACTTTTTTCTTCTTCAAACTCTAATACCATTGCTAATGTGTGTTTACATACACTGTAATAATTATAGTAATCTGGGCATGTACATGTAACATCTTGCACCTCACCATCTTCTACACATATATAAGTGTTATATTTTTCGTTCCCATATACATTTCCTTTTATTTCAAAATTATATGGATTTTTATATTCATATTCTATTATATCTACTCTTCCTTCTTTTTTATAATCATTAGCTCTTTTAGTTCTATTTTCTCCTGCATCGTCACATAAGTTTTCTATTATATTTTTATCTATTACCATTTGTTTTTTCTCCCTCTCACTTGGCTAATAATTATATAATATTTTACTTTTGTTTTCAAGTATTTGGGACATAAAAATACCCTCTACCTATTATCGTGTAGGGGATTATTTTTTTATGTTATCACTATTACCGGTTTTTTTTTATCTTCTTTATTATAGTAAGATGCAATAAGTTCATCAAGTTCAATACTTAATTTATATATGATGCTGTAATCTTTTCCTTCTTCGATACTTTTATTTAATTTATCACGTAATTTACAAATTTCATCATTTAACATATTCATCTCTCCTTTTCTATAATTTATCTTCTGTATAATTATAAATTAACACATAAAATCCCTCAAGTCAAGTAAATTCAATGCTTTTTGCCATCTTTCGTATGACGTTTTTTTACCTTTTTCGACAATTTGATTTTTAAAAAAACAGTATTATCTATATTACATTGATAACACTGTTTTTTTTATTATTTTTTCATTCACTTTTTCCTTAATTTCTGACAATAGAAATTACCATTTTATCTTCTTTAAATACATCTTTTAACACTTGATTTAAAAATTCTACATTTATGTTTTCTATTTCTTCTAAATAGTCAAAACTATTTACTCCTTTAAAGTAATCTGATAAAAACATTCTAGCAATATTACTTACATCATTATACTCTTCTATATATCCACCATAAGTTTTCTTTCTTATTCTTTCAAAGTCTTCTTTATTTATTCCTTCTTCTTTTAATTTTCGAATTTCTTTCTTTAACTCTTTATAAACTTTTTCTGGATCAATAGATTGTCCAGATATTAATACATGAGCATAATTTCCTGAAAATTCATAATTATAACCTATTCCACCAAAAACAATTCCTTCATTATATAATTTTTTATATAAATTTGAACTATCACTTAACATTATATCTAATAAGATTTGTATTGCAATTTCTTTTCTTACAATGCTTATTTTATTTGAAAAATCTGGCGGAGTATCTTTTATACCAATTGTATAAATTGGTTGACTTACATCTATTTTTTGTTCTATTTCTTCTTTAACAATTTTTTCTGGTTCTTCTGGATATATTCTTTGTATTTTTCCTTCTGTTTTTGATGGTAATAGCCTTTTCTTTATTTCTTCTAATAATTTTTCTGGTTCAAAATCACCGCATATAACCATTACCATGTTTCCTGGATTATAGAATGTGTTGTAACATTTATATAAAATTTCTTTATCTATTTTACTAATTGATTCTATTGTTCCTACTATATCTATCTTTACTGAATTATTATAATACATTGCTTTCATTGCATTTAGATATACTTTCCAATCTGGATAATCATCATACATCATTATTTCTTGTCCAATAATCCCTTTTTCTTTTTCTACATTTTCATCTGTAAAATACGGATGTTGAACATAATCCATTAATTCGTCCATAGCTTCATAAAAATTATCTGTACATTCAAATAAATACGCTGTATGTGTATTAGTTGTATATGCATTTGCCTCTACACCAAGTGCTGTTAAGACATCTAAACTATTTTTTCCATTTTCTTGTTCAAACATTTTATGCTCTAAAAAATGTGCCACACCATTTGGTACTGTTGTTTCTTTTTCTTCTCCTGGAACAACAAAAACATTATCATTTGAACCATAGTTTGTTCCCCATATCATGTATTTTTTTCTCATATTTTTTTTGGGAATAATCATAACTGTCATACCATTTTCTAAATTCTCAAAATATAATTTTTCTTTTACTTTTAAATTTTCTAATATCTGCATAATCCTTCTCCTTACACCAATTTTAAATTCTTGACACAAATTTTAATTTCTTAAAAAATATATAGTATTAATTTCAACTTTTTTTGCAATTTCTAAAACATTTTCCATTGTTACATTTTCAACTCTTCTTATATATTCTTCAACTGTTGTTTTATTTCCAGATATTTCTTGACCAAAACAATATGCAATTCCTGTGTCTTGCTCATCATCAATTGTATTTATAACTGATATTATTGATTTTTTGGCATTTTTTAAATCTTCCTGTGTAAATTTTCCTTCTTTCATATCATTTATTTGTGTTTTTATAACATCCAAAGCTTTTTCGTAATTTGAAATTTCAATACCACAATTTATAAATATAGCGTCTTTAAACTTGAAATAGCTTGAACTTGCTACATATGCCAAATTAGCTTTTTCTCTTACATTTTGAAATAATTTAGAATTTGCACTACCACCTAAAATATTATTATATACTAAGGCTTTATATTTTCCTTTTACATCTCCTGAATTAACATTCATTCCAATAACTATCTTTCCTTGTGTTACATCCATTTTTTCTATAATTTCTCCAGCTTTTTCTGTTGTTTCTTCTCCTTTAAAATTATATTGTGGATTTCGTGCATTCATATTTTTTATAAAATTATTATTCTCTATTATTTGTTGTATATTAGCATCTAAGTTTCCTGAAATAAATATATCAATTTTACATTCTTTAATCAATTTTTTATATTGTTCATATAAATTTATCTCATTTATTTCTTCTAAATCTTCAACATAACCAAATTTATATAATGAAAACTCACTACCTTTATACATTTCCTCTATACATCTATCTAGTGCATATCTCGCTTTATTGTCAGTTCTACCTTCTATTCTTTGTTTCATATTTTTCTTTTCTTGCTCAACATATTCTTTTTTGAATGCATTATTTTCTGTAAGCGGATTACATACTATATCAAATATATTTTCTATTGACTTTTCTAGCATTTTTTCACCTTTATGTGGTAAAAAATTATCATTTATACTCTCGATATAAAATTTTAAAACTTGATTATCTCCTGTTTTATCAACACCATTATCAAAACTAGCACCATATAATTCTTCTAACTTTTTACTAATTTCTTCTTGTGTTTTCATATTATTAGTTCCTCTTCTTAATACTGCTGATATTAATGCATTTTTAGTTATTTCTTTTCTATCTAATTTAGTAGTTAAAAATATTGCTATTAGATTTGTCTTAAATTTGTCTGTATTTATAGTATGAAGTCTTATTCCATCTTTTATATTTTTCTCAATATATTCCATTTTTCTCCTCCATTCAAATATTATATTTTATTAATATTATCTACAATTATATATTTTTTATTCTTGTAAAATATCTATTTACAACTTGGTTTGCAAATTTCTATAATATTAAAACAGAGGTATTAAAGTTTTCCTTTAATACCCCTTAACATATTTATGTACTAAAATTTTCTTTTTCTTGCTGCCTCTGATTTTTTCTTTCTCTTTACACTAGGTTTTTCATAATGCTCTCTTTTACGAACTTCTTGCAATACTCCATTTCTAGCACATTGTCTTTTAAATCTTTTTAAAGCATCTTCTATATTACCATTATTAACTTTTATCTCTAACATTAATTTCCCCTCCTTCCGGTCTCATACGAAAACTGTATGCTGGGATAACCCTAATCAACGATATATATTATACATTAACAATTATTAGTTGTCAATAGAATTCTCGAATTTAAGAAAATAGTCCGTGTAGGTTAGTCAATCATTTGTCACAAATTATTTAAAATAAATACTTTGAGCACCTATATTGCAAATAACGATTCT
>CAKPOF010000015.1 GCA_934169725.1 uncultured Clostridia bacterium
CTTTTCTAATTAAAAGTATAACAATAAAAATATGTAATATCAAGAGTTTTATTGAAAAATAATATAGGGTTATAGAATTTTTTCTAAAAATAAATATTCATGTTTTAAATTCAATATATATTATTTTTTCAATATCTTGGTGTCGCAATCTAGTAATAAAAAAATAATAGTAGATTGCTTCAATTGCACTCATTAGTGTTCGTTTGGTCGCTTACGCGTATTTCAAAATAACATATATTGAATTTTTATAATTTATTTTTTATATAAAATAATAATTAACTTTAAAAAATTCATACTTGAAAAATTCCTAGAGTAGTAAACTAAAAGAAAAAACATAGAAATAAAATACTACAATATATTGACTTAATACTTGTAAAAATATAAAATACAAGTATAGAAATAAATTAGTTGCAAATACTAATACTAGGATAATGAATTATCAAATAGAAAGAATTGGAGGGAACAAAAGATGGCAAAAAAGAAAAGTAGCAAAACGAAAGAAAAACTGAAAGGAAGGAATGGTATAACATTAATTGCACTAGTTATAACCATCATAGTACTTTTGATACTAGCAGGAGTAACGATAGCAAGCATAACAGGAGAAAATGGAATATTAAGTAAAGCAACAAGTGCAAGAGATAATAATGCAAAAGCATCCGCAGAGGAAAGAGTAAAAACAGAAGTGTTAGGAAGCTATGGAAGAGACGGAAAATTAAGCTTAGATGACTTAAATAATAATTTAAAAAATGTAGATGGTTTGAAATATAATGGAAATACAATAACAGAGAGTAATAAAATAGAAAGCTTACCAGCAACAGTAAATGTGGATGGATATAATATATTAATAAGTGAAGAAGATATTGAAACAATAAAGACAATAGAAGAAGCAAAATCTAATGATATGTTAACAAAGAATGAGGATACACCAATAACAGTTGATAATAAAATAGTAAAAATCCCAGCAGGATTTAAAGTAGCAGATGATAGTGGGACAACAATAGATGAAGGAATAGTAATAGAAGATGGTGAAAGGAACCAATTTGTATGGGTACCAGTAAGTAAAGAAAATTTTGCAACAGAATTTGTAAGAAGAAAAGGATATTGGAAGGGTAATATACAATCATATTTTTCAAAGTATGGAGAAGCAAATGATAAAGGTGTAAATGAAAAGGTTACAGAAACAGAAACAACAAAACAAGAAGCTATAAAAATGTATGCGAGTGTAGAAAGAAATGAAGGATTTTATATAGCAAGATATGAAGCTGGAAAAGAAGGAGAAAATGTTGTTTCCAAAAAAGGAGCAGATGTATATAATAAGATATCATGGTCAGCTAATGGAGATAATATGCAAGAAACTACAGGAATAACAGGAGGGGCAGTAGAACTATCAAGAAATTTTGCAAATGCAAAGAATTATAGAACAGTAACAAGTACATTAATATATGGAGTGCAATGGGATGCTGTGATGAAATGGATGGAAAATGTAAATAATCCAAATGTAGAAGGAAAAACATATATACAAGATAGTACAGGAATGGGGTGGTACAAGGATAATTCAGGAGGTAACCTACAAAAAACAGGAATAGATATAGGAGAAGAAAATAAAGGTTCAAATCAAGTAAAAAAAATATATGACCTTGCAGGAAATGTTTGGGAATGGACAATGGAGTCTTTCAACACATACCGTCGAGATTCTAGGGGAGGCAATTACTACCTTGCGGGTTCTAGCGAACCGGCCTCTGTTCGTTACAACAGCCCTCCTTCCGGTAGCGATTCGACCTTTGGATTTCGTCCCACTTTATTCTTGAATAGCTGAAAACGGAGAGTTTAAAGATAACTGTGTAAAATCAGAAATGATTTTGCACAGTTTTTTTGTGAATGAAAGGACCTTGTCAAGATTAGTGTGTATATTTTATAAATTATTTTTAAGGTAGTGTAGCAAATATTATAGTGTTATACTACCTTATTATTTTGGTTACAACTGCAACATTAAAAAAAGCGAACATTTTTTCTAAAAACTATTGACAAACCAAAAAATAAGATATAAAATATGAACAACAAAAGCGAACAAGAATTTGTGATAATAAAGGAGTGATATTATGTATAAAATAAAGAAAAGAGTTAATATAGAGAGAAGCACAAATGATATATTAGAAAAACATCCCGTACCAGTTTTAGGAATTGATTATAAAGTAAAAATAATATATAGAAATATAAAAGTTCCAGAAGTATATGTAGAAAAAACAGTTATAAAAATATCACTACCTAATAAATATAGAAAAGATAATAACCAATATATTTTAGATTTGGCCATAGATAAAATGTATGAACAAATAGCTAAAGTAGAAGTGGAAAGAGCTATGGAAAAAACAAGGATAATGTTAGGATTTGCACCTGAGGATTATGAGGTGAAAAATATGAAAAAAGAAATAGCAAGATGTATAGATAAAAAAATAACAATAAATCCTAAAATTGTGATGTTTCATAGAAATGTTATAGATTTTGTTATTCTTCATGAATATTGTCATTTAAAATATAAAACACATTCAAAATATTTTTATAGAATGATAGAAAAGTATGAACCAAACTTTGAAAAATATGAAAAAATACTAGAAACAAACTTGTTTCAATATTAAAAATTAGATATAATATGACCATGATGGAAAAAATAATAGTTAATAAAAAATATGATGGAAAGAAATTAAACAAAGTAATAATGAGTGAAAACCTTAATATTAATTACAATACAATTAATAAATTATTAAGAAAAAAAGATATAAAAATTAATGGAAAAAGGACTAACAAAGATATTATAGTATATGAAAATGACATAATAGAAATATATATTCCATACAATCCACAAGAAGTTAAATTAGATATTGTATATGAAGATGAAAATATTATTGTTGTTAATAAGCCCATAAACATTGAAGTTACTGGGGAACAGTCATTAACTGAATTTATAAATAAGAAATATAATAATAGTTTTAAAATACAACCATGTCATAGAATTGATAGAAATACAACAGGATTAGTTATATTTGCAAAAAATAAAGAAGCTTTAAATATAATGCTAGATAAATTCAAGAAACATGAAATTGAAAAACATTACTTGGCTTTAGTATATGGTGTTCCTAGAAAAAATAAAGAAAAAATAGAGGCTTTTTTATTTAAAGACAATAAAAAGGCACGTGTATATATAAGTGATTCATTTAAAAAAGGTTATCAGAAAATTGTTACTTTATATAATGTGATAGAAAAAAGGAAAGATAATACGACATTATTAGATGTACAAATAGAAACAGGTAGAACACACCAAATAAGAGCTCACCTAGCACATATTGGGAATCCAATTATTGGTGATGGAAAATATGGAAGAAATGAAATTAATAAAAAATTCAATAAAAAATATCAGATGTTATGTAGTTATAAATTAAAGTTTAATTTTAATAGTGAAAGTGGAATTTTAGAATACCTAAAAGGAAAAGAAATAAAAATAGAGAAAGAGTATTAATGAAAGATTATTATAGTAATTTAGATGAGAAAATAAAAAAATACTTTAGAATTTTGGAACCAGAGTTTCCAGAATGGTTAAATGAATATATAAATACGAAAGAATTGTTATCACAAAAGTATATAAGTGTAACATGTGGTACAATTTATTCTAAGCTTTTTGAAAGTGATTTTTTCTTTTCTAGTTTAGATCATTCTGTTGCTGTTGCATTAATTATATGGCATTTTACACATGATAAAAAACAAACATTATCAGGGCTATTGCATGATATTGCAACTCCTGTATTTAAACATTCCATAGATTTTTTAAACGGAGATTATATGAAACAAGAATCAACAGAAGGGTTAACAACAAAAATAATTGAAAAATCTAAACAAATAACAGAATTGTTGAGAAAAGATAAAATTGATATATCAGAAGTAGATAATTATCATATTTATAGTATTGCTGATAATGAAACGCCAAAATTATGTGCTGATAGATTAGAATATTCTTTATCTAATGCTTTGTTTATATACAATGTATTAGATGTAAAAGGTATTAAAGAAATTTATAACGATATAGAAATTCAAAAAAACGAAGAAAGTGTAAAAGAATTAGGTTTTAGAACAAAAGAAATGGCTATAAAATTTGTGAAACTTACAAGTTATTTATCTATTATGTATAGACAACATAAAACAAGATATTCTATGCAATTTCTTGCAGATGTTTTAAGATGCTTAGAAAAAGAAAATAGGATATCAAAAAAAGACTTATATACAAAAAAAGAAAAAGATATTGTAAAAATTATAGAAGAATCGGAATACAAAAATATTTTTAATATATGGAGAAATGCAGAAGAAAAACAAATAAAAGCATCCCAAAACAAACCACAAGGGAAATACTATGTGCGTCATGGCGCAAAAATAAGGTATATTGATCCATTAATAAATGGAAGAAGAATATCAATAGTTTCAGAAAATGCAAGGAAAATGATTGAAGAAAATTTAGAATATAATATGAATAGTTATGTATATATGGACGAAATAGAAACGTTTATGTAGGAGAGAAGTAAGTTTAAATATTAATTAAGAAATAAGAAATTATAGATAAACAATGATTGGTAGTATATACAGAACCATATAAAATGACAAAAAATTGGCTTGATAAAAATAATATTTATTATGATAATTTAGTTTTAACAGATGCTTATGATAAACATGCCAAAGCTGAAAAGTATAATAGATATAAATAAAATACAAAGTTATTTAGAAAGGTGGCAGAACAAATATGAAATTATCAAGTGTAGATGCAAGAGGATTATTAGAAATTGAAAGAAAAAAAGTAATGTATGATAGATGGATTAACAATTCTATATCTGTAGGTGATAGTGCAGGAAGAATTGCAAATGCGTTGAATGAGAAAGGTATCAATGTAGACAAATAAATTATATTTTTTAAACGAAATGAAGACTAAATTATGGGAGATAAAGAAAACTATATAAAATTTTTAAGACAAATATTAACTGCAGGTGTTGGGATATTTGTTTTTAATAAAAATAAGCAAGTTCTTATGCAACTTAGAACAGATTATAATCAATGGGGATTTCCTGTAAATAGAATTATAGAGAGTATCCAAATGGTGATAAATTATATGATATTACAGCAATTTTTGTTATTACAAATTATAGTGGTAAATTAAAAGTAAATGATAAAGAATCAAAGAAACTAGATTGGTTTAGTATTGATAAATTACCAAAAAATGCAACTTCATATACAAGAAAATGTTAGATTAGTTACTTTAAAATTTAAAGATTTTTGCAAAACAGATGCTGAAGAACAATTTGATGAAAATAAATATTTAAATGAACAAACTAGATTTATATATGACAAATTAAAAAAATATATATAAAGAGGATTAAATTATTTTTATAATTCTTTCCTCTTTTTTGATGTTTTTTATTATAAAAACTTACGAACAATTAAATCCGTAAGTTGATTTTAAATGGAGCGAACATCGTAGTTATCTACAACTTTCTCTCTCTTAACGATTGATACAAATATCAATTAGTTTATTATTTGCATATTAACATAATTTTTTATGGTTTTCAAGAGATATTTATAAAAAGTAATTAAAATTTAAAATGCACATAGTTCATTAAACAGGATATTATCACTTATACACCTGATTATATAATAGATGAAATAGATAAGATATAATATAAATTAAAAAAATTTAAAAATACAATGGACAAATTTTGGACACATGATATAATGTAATTGTAAATCAAAAAAAGATATAAAAACAAAGATAAAAGGAGTTCAGCCTATGGACGCAAATGAAATAGATGAAACATTAGAATTATCTGATGTGATAACTGGTTTCGAAATCCAATTAAGAGGCGATTTGGAAGAAAGACAAAATGATGGAAAATATAGAATATGCTAATGCTTATAGCGAGGTATTAGAAATATTAAAACATATTTCCAAAGAAGACTATAATAAAATACCAAAACAAAGAATTAAATTATTCGAAACAAGTGCAAACAAAAATTATGAATTTACATATAATCCAGATCAAACTTTAGATGAACAAAATGTGTCTTCAAGGGCTAAAATAATAATTGCTATATTGTTTAGAGATTATTGGGCAACTGATGCTCAAAGAGAAAAAATATTAGCCAAAGAAAAATATGACAGGGTACAATTAGAAAAACAAAAAAGAAAGCAGTATAACTCAGATGATATTTTTAAAAAGAGAAAGTCGGGACAAATTATTGAAGCTATACAGCATGAGGATGTTGCGGATGATACAGTGCTTATGGTAGAATATAAAGAAAACTTTTTTACTAAAATTATTAATAAAATTAAAAGTATTTTTCATTAATATATACTTTTTGGAAAATTTAGTATGGATAGATTCCTGGATTTTTCTAAATATTCACAATATTTTTGGAAAAATTACATTTGACAAATTCAAAAACATGTGCTATTATATAAGTACAAAATAAATGAGCATTGTAGGTCGCAATTGTTCAAAGTGTAATCGTATGTGTATTGCAACTACACATACTTTTTTTGTGCCTAAAAAAACAGAGTAGGTGCAACTCCCACTCTGTTCGACTATGTATTGCTACATATTAGTCTTAGCATTGTCACATTGCATTTGTTGCTGTCGTTGTTCTTGTTGCAATCTGATGTTTTTTTCTTTTTCTGCGATTAACTCCTCAACTAAATGCAAAATTAGGTCTGCATTATTCAAAATGTAACCCTCCTTTCCGCCCTTTAGAAAGGGCTAGCCTTTCGTAGCGTAAGGTTGGTAATATTTTACAACATTTTATAGCATTTTACAAGCGAACGTTCAAAAAAACAAAAATTTGTTCTTGATTTTATTATTTCAATTACTTATTTTCCAATTTTATATTATTAAATAAATACAATGCTACTTGGTTTTGATATTCTATTGGTGTCTCTATTAATTTAGCCTATACAAACATTACATTAAAATATCTTGATTTTAGTGATATACACATCATTAGAATAATTAAAAACTAAAAATAATAATCATTCTATGTGGCTCATATATGTAAGATTGGTTTTCTCTAATTTCCTAATGCTATCATTGATAAAGATAGCATTAATTTTTGAGAACTCACATATAAACTCTAATCTTTGTTTTAGACATTTCTCAAATTCTAGTCCTTGCTTAATTATCTTCATTTTTAACACAATCCTTTCATTTGGATGATTTTAATATTGTTTTTAGGAAACAAAAAAATCAACCAGATTTTGTTTTCTGATTGATTTCTGTATTTCTCTGTTTTATAAAAAGTTCGAACAGATACGTCGTTGGAGCGAATAAACAACAGGTTACGAACTATGTTCTCTTTCTAAAAACATTATATACAAAATTTTTACGAATTTCAATGAAAGTATATAAAGTTATCAAATTAAATGATATAATTTGTTTAAAATTACAAATAACTTATTTTAAGGATGTGGTTATATATGTTAGATATTAATTTTAATTAAATTATTGAAATGATTGAAAAGCGAAAAAATAATGCTTACAGAAAAGTAAATGAAGAAATGATTTTACTGTATTTAGAAGTTGGTAAAGATTTTACTTTTATAGGAGACGAATATAGAGTTCAAGTTGGAAATCATGATTTCTTTATTGACTTATTATTCTATAACAGAGAATTATCTTGTTTGGTAGCATTTGAATTAAAATTAGGAGAATCCATGTGTTGGTGTTATACTTTGCAGTTCTAAAAATAAAGATGTTGATGAATATTCAATTAGTAAAAATATGTCTCAAACTATGATTTCTGAATATAAGTTAAAATTAATTGATAAAAAATTATTAGAAACAAAACTTAAAGAAATGAAAAATTTGATAGACAATAACGATAAATAGAAAGTTGTAGAGGAGAGTAAAAATGAAAAAAGAAAAAATAAAACATACTTGTTTAAGTGGAATAATATTTATAGTAATTAATATTGTTGCAAAATTCTTAATATATGGTAATGATACAATATGGCTGAATTATATGCCAATATTACCGGAGGGAACATTATCACCAGGAATTGCAATTTTCAGATATTCAATATATAAAATGATTCCATTTATAATAATAAATATTTGTGCGATAGGGATTTATACACTAAAAATGTATAACAAAAAAATATATAATAAAAAAACAGATATAATTTTTCCAATTATAATGTTATTAATTGTTTTAATTTTAATATATTTTTTAATAAGTATGCAATATAGTATTTGTGTATAATAGTTACAAATTACAATTTATTGTTGTCACCTCAAGAAATGATTTTGAAACTGAAATTGCAAAGAAAAAATTAAGGAAACTTGGATTAGAAAACGTTATGATATTTAATAATGAACATCATAAAATTGATAGACTGATTGAAGAAAATGTAGATTATATGATAGACGACGATGACACTATTTGCATTAATGCAGCAGATAATAATGTATGTGCATTATACTTTAAAAATAATGTTTCAAATAAAGTAGAAAAAGAAAATGTTATTAATGTTAATAACTGGGGAGAAATATATAAATATCTTATTTTAAATG